>NZ_VDBZ01000009.1:0-47060 GCF_007693735.1 Sphingobium sp. B2 | reverse complement strand
GCCACGGCCTCCGCGCTGACCAACGTGCTCGCGGCCGACCCGCTCAGCCGTGTGCTGGACGGCTATCACCGTTTCCGCCTCTACGCGCCCAGGATGCTGCGCCTGCTCGACATGCAGGCGGCGCCGATCGCCACGCCTCTTCTGGCGGCCGTTGCGATGCTGCGTAACGGGATCAAGGTCGATCCGCCGGTGGATTTTCTACGTCCCAACTCGAAATGGCATCGTCATCTTTGCGCTGAGCCCAGCGGCGACCACCGGCTTTGGGAAATCGCGGTGCTGTTCCACATCCGCGACGCCTTCCGGTCCGGTGACATATGGTTGGCGGGATCGCGCCGCTATGGCGACCTCAAGCAGCTTCTGGTCCCGCCACAGGCGATAGAGCAGACCGCGCGGCTCGCCGTGCCGCTGCGACCCGGCGAATGGCTGGCCGAGCGCAGGGCTCGACTGGATACACGGCTGAAGGAGTTTGGCCGCGCGGCGCGAACCGGCACGATCCCAGGCGGCATCATCGAGAACGGCAAGCTGCACATCGACAAGCTGAGGGCCGACACGCCCGAAGGGGCCGAGGATCTCGTGCTCGATCTCTATCAACAGCTCCCGCCCGCGAGGATCACCGATCTGTTGCTGGAAGTCGATGAGCGAACCGGATTTTCCGAGGCGTTCACGCATCTGCGCACCGGCGCGCCCTGCAGCGACCGGATCGGCCTGATGAACGTGTTGCTGGCGGAAGGCGTCAATCTCGGTTTGCGCAAGATGGCGGCGGCGACCAACACGCACAGCTTCTGGGAATTGCTGCGGATCGCGCGCTGGCATGTCGAAGGCAGCGCCTATGATCGGGCGCTCGCCATGATCGTGGAGGCCCACGCCGCCCTGCCCATGGCCGCCTTCTGGGGACAAGGGCAATCGGCATCCAGCGACGGGCAGTTCTTCCTTGCTACCGAGCAGGGCGAGGCGATGAATCTGATCAACGCGAAATATGGCAACGTCCCGGGCCTCAAGGGATACAGCCATGTGTCCGATCAATATGCGCCGTTCGCAACCCAGGTGATCCCGGCAACGGTCAGCGAGGCTCCCTATATCCTGGACGGGCTGCTCATGAATGACGCGGGCCGCCGCGTTCGCCAGCATTTTGCCGACACGGGCGGCTTCACCGATCATGTGTTCGCCGCCTGCGCCTTGCTCGGCTACAGGTTCGCCCCCCGTATCCGCGATCTCCCTCAGAAAAGACTCTATGCCTTCACGCCCAACGCGACGCCGGCCAATGTGCGAGCGCTGGTCGGAGGTAAGATCAATGAACCGCTCATCGAGCGCAACTGGCCCGACATCCTGCGCATCATGGCGACGATCGCAGCGGGGATCGTCGCCCCCAGCCAGATTCTTCGCAAGCTCGCCTCTTACCCGCGCCAGAATGAGCTGGCCCTCGCATTGCGAGAGGTGGGCCGCATCGAGCGAACCCTGTTCATGATCGACTGGATTCTTGATGCCGGCCTCCAGCGCCAGGCTCAGATCGGCCTCAACAAGGGTGAGGCCCACCACGCCCTAAAGCGCGCCATCAGCTTCCACCGCCGAGGTGAAATCCGGGATCGATCCGGCGAAGGCCAGCACTATCGCATCGCCGGAATGAACCTGCTCGCCGCCATCATCATATTCTGGAACACCATGAAGCTCGGCGAGGTCGTCAATACCCGGGCCGCCAGCGGTACCCATATCGCGCCTGATCTACTCGCCCACGTCTCGCCGTTGGGATAGGAACACATCAATCTAACCGGGGAATATCGCTGGCCCAAATCCTTAGCGTAGGATTCCGCCCCCTCCCGCAAACGCCCCCTACGATTGAGAAGCGCGGCGGCATCTCTTAGATTGATCGCTGGAGGCTTTGTTCGCGGAGACGCGCACATTGCCTTCTTTTCGTTTTAGGAAGCGCTGCCCTAAGCGACAGAAGCCAGAGCTTTGACAATGCGGCATTCCGCGATGGAGCCGACCATGTATCTTGATCCTATCGGTGCAGACACGCGATGATGGCGGTCACGACGGCGGTGGTTTCCGCGACGTCGCGCACCCTCACTGTGTCGAGGCCGATTTCAGCAGCGGGATAGTCATTCCCACCGGGGAATATCGCATCCCCAATGAACAGCATCCCGTCGAGCGGGACACCGCTCTCGGCACTCAGGCGCTTCAGGCCATAGCCCTTGTCGATCCCTGCTCTGGTCACGTCGATCGATGTCGTGCCACCGAGATTGATCGAGAGCTCCGGCAGCTTCGCGCGCAACGTGGCCTGCAACGCGGTCCTCTTCTTTCGGTCAGGATCCCACGCTTCCTTTTCCTTCAGCGGCGCTGCCTGCCCCAGGCCCGAAAAGGTGATCTGGCTGCCCCGGTCCTCGATCCGTTCGCCCCAGATACGTTCGTCGGCGAGACCGGCATCGGTCAGCGCCTGATCGAAGGCCGTGCGGATCTTCGCCTTCTCCGCGTCGTCGAACAGTTCGGCATAGACCGCGCGCCAAGCGCCATTGATGAACCGATAGAGTTTCGTGCCTGTGGTCGGCATCAACCAGAGACGGTCGAGCGCGACGCCGGCAGGAAGGCGCGAGGCGATCTGCTTTTCGAACTGCGGCCAGTCCCCGCCCGAGATCACCGCCACATCCGTGATGGCGAGCAATCGGGCGAGGATTGCGGCCATATCCTCCGATAACGGCTGCTTGCTCTCGGCAAGCGTGCCGTCGAGGTCGAAGGCGATCAGCCACTTCATGCCGCCTTCCCTGCCGGATCGCGGTAGGCGAGCAGCCTGAGCGCATTGATGACGACGAGCAGCGTCGATCCCTCATGAACCGCCACCGCTGGCCCAATGCCGAGGCCGAGGATGGTAGCAGGCACCAGGAAGGCGACGACACCCAGGCTGACGAAGACGTTCTGCCGGATGATTCCACGGGTATGGCGGCTAAGACCGACTGCGAATGGCAGGTGCGCCAGATCGTCGGCCATCAGCGCCACGTCGGCTGTCTCCAGCGCAACGTCCGACCCCGCCGCGCCCATCGCGATGCCGACCGTGGCGCTTGCCATCGCCGGCGCATCGTTCACGCCGTCGCCCACCATCGCGACCTTGTCTTCGCCGGCGAGCTTCTTGATCGCGGCAACCTTGTCTTCGGGCATGAGGTCGCCCCACGCTTCGTCGATCCCGACTTCGTCGGCGATCGCTTCGGCGACTTTCTGGTGATCGCCGGAGATCATTATCATCCGCGACACGCCCATCTCGTGCAGCCGACGCAACGCGGTCTTGGCAGCTTCGCGAGGCGTGTCCATCAGGCCGATCGCGCCCAGGTCGCGGTCCCCCTTGCGGACCACCATTGTCGTGCGGCCGTTCTCGCGCAGCTTCGCGATTGCGTCCTGCGCGCCCTGCCCCAGCGCCGGAATGCCCTCACTTCCGAACATCTCGGCCTTGCCGATCCACACCGTCTCGCCATCCACGCTCGCGGTGACGCCCCGACCGGTCAGGCTCTTGAGGTCGCCGGCAGTCGGCACGGCACGATCGTTCAGACGTTCGCGGCCGTCCTTGACGATCGCTTGGGCCAGGGGATGGTCGCTCAACGCTTCGACGGCGACAGCCAGCGCCAGCAACTCGCCTTCATCGGCGCCATCGACGGGCACGACATCAGTGATGCGCGGACGACCTTCGGTCAGCGTGCCCGTCTTGTCGAAAGCGATCGCTTTGAGCGACCCGAGGTTTTCGAGCGGTGCACCGCCCTTCACGAGCACGCCGCCCCGCGCTGCACGGGCAACGCCCGACAGGACCGCGCT
This sequence comes from Sphingobium sp. B2, assembly GCF_007693735.1. NCBI lineage: Bacteria > Pseudomonadati > Pseudomonadota > Alphaproteobacteria > Sphingomonadales > Sphingobiaceae > Sphingobium > Sphingobium sp. B2. The sequence goes on along the minus strand of NZ_VDBZ01000009.1, from coordinate 43,268 downwards.
CGGCGTTGCGATCGCGAGCGCGCACGGGCTTGCCGCCACCAGCACCGCCATCGCGCGATAGAAGCTGTCGCGGAACGGCTCGTCGACGACCACCCATGCGAACAGCAGGAGCACTGACAGGACCAGGACGGCGGGCACGAAGATCCGTTCGAACCGGTCGGTGAAGCGCTGCGTCGGCGACTTCTGCGTCTCCGCTTCGCTCACCATCTTCACGACCTTGGCAAGCGCGCTTTCATTGGAACGGCGTGTCACCTCGATCTCGATCGCGCCGCCGCCGTTGATCGTACCAGCAAAAACCCGGCTTTCCGCGTCGACTGCATCGGGCTTGGCGCGTGCCGCTGCGGCATCTGCGACCGGCACCTTGTCGACCGGGATGCTTTCACCCGTGACCGGGGCCTGGTTGATCGCGCTGGTGCCCTTGATGACGAAGCCGTCGGCAGGCAGGCGCTCGTTCGGGCGGACGATGGCAATGTCCCCGACGACCATCTGCTCGACCGGGATTTCGCTGGTCTGCCCGCCGCGTCGCACGGTCGCGGTTTCGGGCGCGAGCTTCGCCAGCGCCTCGATCGCCTTCTTGGCGCGGCCCATTGCATAATGCTCAAGCGCATGGCCGAGGCTGAACAGGAACAGCAGCAGCGCACCTTCGGCCCATGCGCCCAGCGCAGCGGCGCCGGCCGCAGCGACCAACATCAGCGTGTCGATCTCGAACTTCTTCATCCGGAGGTTGTCGATCGCCTCGCGCAGCGTGAAGAATCCGCCGAAGAAATAGGCTGCGATATAGCAGGCGGTCGGCAGCCATTCGGGCGCGCCAGCGACCAGCCTCTCGATCGCGTAGCCGATCCCCAGCAGCGCGCCACAGGCGAGCGCGAAGATCAGCTCGGTATTGGGGCCGAGAAATTCGGCGTGGCTATGGTCGTGGCCATCGCCGGGGCCGTGCTTCTCTTCGCCCGCGCCGTGGCCCCCGGGGCCGTGGTCGTGGCCGGCATGTTCATCGGCAGCGACCCGCTTGCCCACCCTCACCTTCAGCTTGCGAAGCGCAGCGCGCACCTCCTCTTCGGTGGTTTCGCGGCGATCATATTCGACCCGGACAGACCCGCTGGTGCTGGCGCTTGCCTGGACCACGCCGGGCAAGGCGCACAGCGCATCGCTGACCGTGCGCGCCCGACGTTCGTGGTTGATCCCCGTCACCTGCCAGATCGCATGGCCGTAGCGCTCGGTGATTTCGGCACCTGCGGCGCGCACCATTTCGCGCAACCGTGGCAGCGGCAGCTTGGCGGCATCGAAATGGATGCACAGCGCCGCTGGCGTGTTGCCGTCGAGACAGATCACATGCGCCCGCTCGACACCTTCGCGCTTTGACAGGGTTGATACGAGACGGTCCAGGCAGGCATCGGCCGCGTCAGGAAGGTCCGGCAACAACACTGGAATGTCGAGTTCGAGCTTGTCGTTCATGACGACCTCCTTTCGCTTTTCTTGGTTTCGGCGCGCGCGTCGCGCAGGATTTCGACACCGCCCTTGATGGCGATGATGGCGGTGGCGAAGCCGACCAGCAGGTCCGGCCAATTGGTACCCAACCACAGCACCAGCACGCCGGCGATCAGGATGCCGCCGTTGGAAATGAAGTCGTTGAAGCTGAAGGTGGTTGCGGCCCGGAGATTGACGTCCGGATCCTTGAGGCGCTGGAGCAGCCGCAGGCAGAGGTAATTCACGACGCCGGCGATCGCGGACATGACCATCATGGTAGGTCCGATGGGCTCGCTGCCCTGCACGTAGCGCCGTCCGACATCGATCAAGATGCCGCCCGCGAAGATCAGCAGCATGACGCCCGAAGCGACCGCGGCGCGTGTCTTCCATGTCTGGCCCCGGGTGAGCGCCACAAGGCTCAGCGCATACACAGCCGTATCGGACAGGTTGTCGACGCCGTTGGCGATCAGCGCGCTCGAGTCCGCGAAGAAGCCGGAAACGAAGAAGCCCGCAGCGATCGCCGCGTTCAGCAGCAGGACGATCCACAGTGTGCGGCGCTCCTGCCCGCCATTGTTGTCGTTGCCCGGGATCATCCCATCATCTCCTCAAGTGTCAGCAGGGCCAGGAAGCCGACGAAAAACATCGAGCTGATGAGCGGGGTGTCGGGTTTCTCGTGCGCCTCGACCAGCAACTCCTCCGTGACGAGGTAGAGCAGCGCCATCAGCCCGAAGCTGAGGAAGCCGGCGATCATCACCGGCGACAGCGCGGCGACCGGCACGGCAGCGAGCGCGCCGATCGGCAGCAGCAGGGCCAATGCCGAGACGATCACGATGATGCGCAAGCGCGAGCGATAGGTTTCCGCCAGCTCGTCGGTCAGCGTCAGTCCCAGAAATAACACTTCCAGAGTGAGCGCGATCGTCAGCAGGAGACCTGCCTTCTCGCCCGCCACGAAAGCGAGGCCGAGCACCAGGCCGTCCACCAGAATGTCGATGCCGATCGCGGCGAGTAGCGCCATCGGCCCCTTGAAGCGGGCCTCAAGAGCCTTGAGCCCCAGCATGGTCGCGACGCCCGCCGCCCCGCCGATCAACGTCGCGCTGGGCGATGCCTCATGCTTGACCTGCGGCAGGATTTCGGTCGCTGCCGCCGCGAACACGACGCCGGCAGCGAGATGCTGTAGGCCCGCCACGAGGCCAGGTTTCAACTTGGTGCGGCTCGCGACAATCGCGCCGAGCACGACCGCCAGCACAGGCGCAAGCGTATAGAGCAGTGCCTGCATTTCCTAGGACTCCTCCGGGGTTCGGTGGCAGACGCGGATCTTCCCGCGTCGCGTGAACGCGATCGATCCGCCCGCCACGACAGCCCGCGAATGGTCGCCGCGAAACTCGTCACCGGTTCGCTGCGCGCGCAGGATCTCGGTCCTGCCCTTCGGCAGCCAGGTGACGGCCATTTTCAAGCCTTCATCGATGAAGTCGACATCGGCGCGTGTGCCGTCGTCGCAGTACATGATGCGCTGCGCGATTAGTTTCGACGTCAGATGCTTTTCATGCGCCGGCTCGGTAGGCTGGGTCGGCGCTGGATTACACGCCCCTATAACCGCCCCGGAGACGAGAACGACGCCGAGGCGCGCGATCGCCAGACCGGCCCGATTCAGGCCGCACAAGGTTGTCACATTTGAAATCGACGTGTCAGACATCGGTCTCTTCCGACGAAGCGCCCTGTGGCGTTCGAAGGCAGGGCAGTTCATCGCGTGCCTTCCTGCTCGCAGATCCGGGTACGGCCATCGCCTTCCACGATGGAGAGCTGCGACCCCTTGAAGGTCGCGGTGGCTGTTTCGCCGACATATTGCAGGCCCTGCGCTGGCGCGGTCAGCATCATCGGCGGTCCCCCGTTGGAGCGCCGCAAATCGATCTGCAGGCCGTTGTCCTTGTAATCGACGAACAGCGGTTCCCCGTCGGAACAGCGATATCTATGCCGCCCCATTTCCCCGGTCGTCACGGCGCTGTCGGACGAATGGATCTGCTGCTCCGTTGGCGGGGCTGGCGGCTTTCTTTCCGAGCACGCCGCGAGCCCGACAACGAGGATGACGGCGGGCAGCACCCGCTTACAGTGCATCATCATCGCGCCTTCCTCCTGTAGCGGAAGGGGACGCGCTGACGATTGATAGCCCGGGCAGGCTGACCTACCCGCCAGCGGAGATAGGTTGCGAGGCGATCGTCAGATTCGACCATCAGGGATCGCAGGCGGCGCAACATCATCGCCGCGAACGGCAGGGAGAGCGCCCCGCGCAGCGTGCAGCTATGCGTTAGCCTGGTGCCGCCATCGTCCCCCGCCAGCTCGTACCGCTCTTCGAGCGTGAACAGATAGGGGATGCCGCAGGACCAAGCGAAGGCGTGCGGTTTATCGAATCGATCAATCCGTGCTGGCGTCCGAATTGGCCGGGTGATGCCCTGGATCGCAAAGGTGCATTCTGTGTCGCCGAGCCGGGACGGATCATCGAGAAATACGAGCGGACTCCACGCCCGGCGATGATCCGGATCGGTGAGTGCCGACCAGATGCGCAGTGGCCCGCCGTGAAGCATCGAGCTGGTTATGGTGCGAGGCATATCCCCATCTCCCAGAGATGGGCGGGGCGATCGCGGATCGCCCCGCCCATCCATCAGGCCAAGTTGTTCACGAAGGTCTGACCGTGGTCGTCCCCTTCATGCTCCTCATTGTAGTGCTCGGGTTTCTCGATCACTTTCTGCCCGAACCGGGCATAGAGTGTCGGCAGCACGAACAGCGTAAGAAGCGTCGCCGAGATCAGACCGCCGATGACGACCGTCGCCAAAGGCTTTTGAACCTCTGCGCCGGCGCCTTCGCCCAGCGCCATCGGCACGAAGCCGAGGCTGGCGACTAGCGCGGTCATGATGACGGGTCGCAGACGCTGCATCGCGCCAACATGCGCGGCTTCCTCGCGGCTCATCCCTGATCGGATCAGATCTTGGATCGAGCTGACCATGACGAGGCCGTTGAGGACCGCGATGCCCGAGAGGGCGATGAAGCCCACTGCCGCCGAGATCGAGAAGTCCATGCCCCGCAGGAACAGCAACAGGACGCCGCCCACCAGCGCGAAAGGCACGCCGGTGAACACGATCGCGGCGTCGCGGACCGATCCCAACGCCCCGTAGAGGAGCAGCAGGATCAAGATGAAGCAAGCCGGAATGACCAGCTTCAGCCGTTCGCTTGCCGATTGGAGGTTCTCGAACTGGCCGCCCCATTCGAGATAGGTGCCGGCAGGCAGCCGGAGTTGGCTGCCGATCGCCGCCTGCGCATCCGCCACGACGGATCCGACGTCGCGGCCACGCACGTTGGCTTGCACCACCACGCGCCGCTTGCCGTTCTCGCGGCTGATCTGGTTCGGACCATCGACCACCTTGATCTCGGCGACGCTGGACAGCGGTACATAGCCGCCGCCTGCCACCGGCACCTGCACCTGTTGGAGCAGGCCGATGTCGGCACGCTGCGCCTCCGACAGGCGGATCACCACGGGGAAGCGACGGTCGCCCTCGAAGATCTGGCCCGATGTTCGCCCGCCGATCGTCGCAGTCACGGTGTCCTGCACATCCTGAGCCGTAACGCCCAACCGCGCCATCGCGTCGCGGTTGACGCGAATGTCGAGCATGGGAAGACCGGTCGTCTGCTCCACCTTCACGTCCGCTGCGCCTTGCGTTCTGCGCAGCACCGCCGCGATTTGCTCGGCCGTCCGGTTCATCTGGTTGAAGTCGTCCCCGAACACCTTCACCGCGATGTCGCCGCGCACGCCGGCGATCAGCTCGTTGAAGCGCATCTGGATGGGCTGGGTGATCTCGTAGGCATTTCCCGGAATCTTCGCGAGATTACCCTCGATCCGGCTGACCAGCTCCTCCTTGGGAAGCTCAGGATCCGGCCAATCCTTGCGCGGCTTCAGGATGACGAACATGTCGGTCGCGTTCGGCGGCATCGGGTCGGCCGCCAGCTCGGCGGTGCCCGTCTTGGAATAGACGAATTGCACCTCCGGCTGCTTCGACATCATCCGCTCGATCGGCACCTGCATCGCCTGGCTCTGCTGGACCGACGTTGCCGGAATGCGGAGCGACTGGATCAGCAAATCGCCTTCGTCGAGCTGCGGCAGGAACACCGAGCCGAGCGTAGTGAAAGCAAGCGCCGCCACCACAAGGCTTCCCACACCCGCACCGATCGTCAGCGTCGGGCGCTTCATGGCCCGGTCGAGACCGGGTTCGTAGCGCTTCTTCAGCCACGTGATGATGCGGCCGTCCTTCTCCTCGACCTTCTTCGACAGCCAGATCGCAATCATCGCCGGCACGAAGGTGAGAGAGAGGATGAAGGCGAAGGCGAGCGCGATGATGACGGTCAGCGCCATCGGTCCGAACGTTTTACCCTCCACGCCGGTCAGCGTGAGCAGCGGTACGTAGACGAGGATGATGATTGCCTGCCCGTACACAGAGGGACGGATCATCTCACGCGCAGCGGCTGCCACGGTCGCGAGCCGTTCCTTGACGCTGAGCAATCGGCCTTCATGATGCTGTTGCTCGGCAAGCCGGCGCAGCGCGTTTTCGACAATGATGACGGCGCCGTCGACGATCAGACCGAAGTCCAAAGCCCCAAGGCTCATCAGATTGGCCGAGACCCCAGCGCGCAGCATACCAAAGCCTGTCAGCATCATGGTGATCGGGATGACCAACGCCGCGATCAGGGCCGCACGGAAGTTGCCGAGCAGCAGGAAGAGCACGACGATGACCAGCACCGCGCCTTCGGACAGGTTTTTCGCGACCGTCTTGATCGTCGAATTGACCAGCTCGGTGCGGTTCAGCACCGGCTGAATTACGACGTCAGGAGGCAGCGAAGCGTTGATCGTCTTCAGTTTCTCAGCGACCGCGGTCGACACGATGCGGCTGTTCTCGCCGATCCGCATGATCGCCGTGCCGACGACGACTTCGGTACCGTTCTCCGATGCCGAACCCATGCGGATCGCCTGACCCGTCTTCACAGTCGCAACTTGTTCGACCGTGATCGGCACGCCGTTACGTGTCGCGATCACGGTCCTGGCCAACTCGCTGGCATTGCGAACGAGCGCATCCGAGCGAACAGCCAGACCTTCGCCATTGCGATTGACGAAGCCACCGCCGACGCTGGTGTTATTGCGCTCCAGCGCATTTCCCAGGTCCGTCAGCGTGATGCCGAGCGAGGCCAGCTTCTGCACGTCGGGCACGACGAGGAACTGCTTGGCGTAACCGCCAATCGAGTCGACACCGGCGAGGCCCGGTGTGGTCTTCAGAAGCGGCGTCACGATCCAGTCCTGCGCGGTGCGCAGGTAGGTCGCCTTGTCCTCTTCGGTCGTCAGTCGCTCGCCCTCTGGCGTGATGTAGCTGCCATCGGGCTGTTGGCCCGGTTCACCGGGCTTGTGCTTGTCGTCCTCGCGATGATCGAGACGAACGGTGTACATGTACACCTCGCCCAGGCCTGTCGCGATCGGACCCATTTCAGGGTTCACGCCGTCGGGCAGATTCTCTTGCACGCCCCGCAGACGCTCGCCCACCTGCTGGCGGGCGAAATAGATGTCCGTCGCGTCCGAAAAGACCGCCGTGATCTGCGCGAAGCCGTTGCGGCTCAACGAGCGCGTATATTCCAGGCCGGGGGTGCCGGCGAGCGCGGTTTCGATTGGAAACGACACCTGCTTCTCGACCAGCTCGGGCGAGAGGGCAGGCGCGCGGACGTTGATCTGGACCTGATTGTTGGTGATGTCCGGCACCGCGTCGATCGGTAGCCGGTAGAGGGAAAAGGCGCCGATGGCGGCGACGATGACGGTGAGGAGCAGGACTAGCCAGCGCTTCTCGACCGCCCAGGTTACGATACGGGCGATCATGGCTTAATCCTCGTGGCTCGCTTCGCCCTTGCCGATCTCGGCCTTGAGCGTGAAACTTCCGGTGGTGGCGATCTGTTCGTTGCCGGTCAGGCCCGACCGGACGATCACCGTGTCGCCCGACGCATCGCCGAGCTGGACCGGGGTCGCCTTGAAGCCGGTGGGCGTGCGCACGAACACGACCGACTTGCCCTCGAAACTCTGGACCGCCGTCGTCGGCACGCGGACCGCCCCGCTCCCGCCGCTGCCCGTGAGCTGCACGGCTGCCGTCACAGGCTCGCCGACCCGCCATTCGCCACCGCGATTGTCGAGGGTGGCGAGCGCAGGCACGAGCCGCGTCTGCGGATCAAGCGCCGGCGACACGAAGGTCACGCGGGCGGTCGCCTGACGGCCTGCCGCCTTCACCAGCACCGTATTGCCGGGACGCACCCGGCCCGCATCCTCGGGCTTGAGATTAAGCGCGATCGACACCTGGCTCAGGTTGGCGATGCGATAGAGTTCGGCATCCGCCGCGACCGTTTGTCCCAGCGTCACGGGGCGCGCAATGATCTGGCCCGAGATCGGCGCGGCAATGCCGAGCCGGTTGAGCCCGCCGCCGCCGACACCCGCCGCCGAAACCATGCTCTGCGCCTGCGTCAGGGCGATCCGCGCCTCCGTCGCCGCTGTGCGGGCGGCGATCAGATCCTGTTCAGGGGAGACTCTCTGCGCGAACAGCCGCTGTTCGCGCGCGAGGTTCGAATTAGCGAGCTGAAGCCGCGCCCGCGCCGCCTCGACCTCGCCCTTGATCTGCGCCGCCTCGCGGCTTTCGATGACCGCAATGGTCTGGCCGCGTCCGACCGATTGGCCGAGGTTACGGGTGAGCGCGACCACGCGTCCCGCAATTGCGGCCGAGACGACCTGCGTTCCCTGTGGGTCGCCCTCGATGATCGCGGGCAGCTCGATCGTCCCGGCCCCGCCGATGATCGGCCGTCCGACCTGGACGCCCGCTGTGGCGATCTGGTCGGCACCCAATGTGACGACGCCTTCACCGGCATGACCGCCTTCAGCACCGCCCTTTTCCGTGCCCGCTGCCGTCTCATTGGCAGCTGCGCCTTCGGCAGTTGCCTCGTTTCCGCCATCCTTGCCGCCGCAGGCAGCCAAGAGCAGGGCGAGCGACGCCGCGCCCGCGAGATAAAAGCTCTTCATCACTGATTCCCCCCATTGGGCGCACGAGCGGTCAGTCGCTCCACTTGCGCGCGGGCATTCTGGTAATTGGCAAGCGCGTCGATCGCGGCGACCCGCGTTTCGGCGAGCGTGCGTTCAGCATCGAGCAATTCGAGCTGGCCGAACTTGCCCTCGCGATAGCCGATCCGCGCGATGCGGGCGGCCTCCTGTGCAGCCGCCAGCGCCGGCCCCGACGCCGCACGAGCCGTCGTTGCGGCATTGGCCGCCTGCGCCTGCGCGTCCGTGATCGCCTGTTCGATGTCGAGCGCGGTCACGCGGCGCTGCGCATCCGCCTGGGTCCGCTGCGCGGTCGCCTGCGCAATCGCGGCGCGACCATTGTTGAACACCGGGATCGGGATCGACACGCTGAACACCGCCGCCATGTCGTTGGTCGCTTCCAGGCGGCGGATCGACGGCCCGACGTTCAGGTCAGGCACGCGATTGGCGCGCGCGAGCCGCACGCCGGCTTCGGCAATGGAGAAATCCGCGTTGGCTGCCGCCAGCGCGAGTGTGCCGGTCGTGTTGACCGGTGCCAACGGCCCATAGACGTTCACATCGGGAAGGCGATCGAGCAGCGTGTCATCGAGCAGGCCGTCGATCGGCCGTCCGATCCGACGCGCCAGATTGGCGCGGGCCGCCTCGGCCAAGCGAAGCTGCCGCTCCACATTGGCGTCGGCATTGATACGCGCGACATCCGCGCGCTGTTGCTCGAGTGGCGATGCCCGCCCTGCCTGCACGCGAACGCTCGCGGCCCGCAGCGCATCGCTGGCGATCCGGGCCTGATCGCGGGCTGTCATTACCCGGCGATCGGCCGCGACCGCTTCGACATAGAGCTGCGTTACCTGAAGCCGGACATCCGCCGCGATGATCGCGGCCTGGATCTCGGCCCGGGACAATTGCGCATTGGCGACCGCGACGCGGGCGCCGCGCTTGCCGCCTAGCTCGATCGGGATCGCAAAGCCGACCGTGGTTTCCGCGCTGCGGACCCCCCGATACGGCCCGGAGCCGATGACATTCTCGACTTGGCCTTGAACCACCGGATTGGGCCGCAAGCCGGCGACTGTGCGACCTGCACGGGCCGCGTCGATTCCAGCTGTCGCCGCTTCCGCAGCAGGGGCCGAACCGCCCGCTGCACTGACCGCTTGGTCAAGCGTGTAGACCGGCGCATCCTGCGCAACAGGCGCGGACGGTCCGACCTGCGCCTGCGCCATCGTGGCGCAAGACGCTGCGGCCAGCATGGCCGCGAGGATACGATTCATGAAAATAGGACTCCTGACGATGATCGACAGGGGCGCGCCAACGCACGCCCAAATCGGACGTCAGGCTTGGGGGGGCCTCAAATGGACCATGCCGGTGCGGCCGTCGAGCGACGCAGAGGCGGAGATTGTCGGCTTGGGCACTGTGAGGACGGGGGTATATTCCATCGTCGTGCGCGCAGGCGCGCCGACGTCGTGTCCGTGACAATAATTGTGATGATGCGGGACATTCTTGTCCGAGTCCGATGGCACCTGATCGATGTCACCGGCGGTATGGACCGTGAACTCAACGCCCGCGATGCTTCCCCCCGCCAGATCGGCGGCATGGGCCATGCCGGAGAAGCTGGTCAGGACCAGCATCAGGCATGTCAGGAAAGGCAAAAAGGCTCGCACTAGCTTGCCTCTATCACGGAAGGGTTTTCATGTCATTGCACTAATTCGAACCAAGGGTCACTGAGCCGGAACCCGAGCGGGATCGGTCGCGCCCGTTCCAGGCGAACCCGACCGCAATGGCGACCGCCATCAGGAGTTGCGCCAGCACCGATTGCCAAGTGGGAAACACGCCGAGCATCGACAGCCGTGGCACGTCCGCGAGCGGTGCGATGTTGATAAGGCCGGCTTCCTGGAGCGCGGCGACGCCTTTACCCGCCAGCACGACGGTCAGGACCGCCATGAGCCAGGAGCTATAGCGGAAGAACTGCGCGATCGGCAGCTTGCGACTGTAGCGAAGCATGGCCCAAGCGATCAGGCTGAGCAGTCCAATCGCCGACCCGGCCCCCGCGAGAAGCATCCCGTTGTCACCTTGCGCCGAAAGCGCGGCATAGAACAGGATCGTCTCGAAGACCTCGCGATAAACTACGACGAACGCCAGCCCGAACAGGAACCAGCCCGACCCGCCCGAGAGCGCCCGCGACATCTTCTCGCGAATATAGCGCTGCCACTGATCGGCCTGCGCCTTGCCGTGCATCCAAATCCCGACCGAGAGCAGCACGACCGCGGCGAACAGCGAGCCAAACCCTTCCGTCAGCTCCCGGCTCGCACCGCTGATCCCGATCGCATAGGTGGCGACCGCCCAGGTGATCCCGCCCGCGATGATCGCGCTGACCCAGCCGCCATGCACGTACCGCAGCGCCTCGCCGCGCTCGGCTTTACGCAGGAACGCGATCATGGCGACAACGATGAGCAGGGCTTCGAGCCCTTCACGCAGCAGGATCGTGAACGCGCCCAGGAACGTGGACGCTTCGGTGGCGGCATCAGGCGCGAGCGCCGCTTCCGCATCGTCGAAAAGGCCGCCCAGTACTGCGACCTTCTCCGCGAGATCATCGGGCGACGCGCCCCGGTCGATCGAGGCGCGGAACTCCCCCATCGCGCCCTCGATTCGACCCATCAGCGTCGCGTCGCGCGCGGTGAGTGTTGGCTCGATCGGCTCGAACCCATCGAGATAGGCCGACAGCGCCAGCTCTTTCGCCATGCGCGCATCGCCGCGCCGCGCAGCCGCCACGCTTTCGGCGAGTTTGGCGCGGGCGACCGCGAGCGAGCCGGGAGCCTGTTGTATCACCTGTTCGGGATGACGACGCAGGAACGCGAGCACTGGGTCAGCCTTGGCGTCGCCGATCGCCGCGCCGAGCGCGGCCGGGGTGAGCGCGACCAGGGTTTTCAGGTCCGGAATGCGCCGGCGAAGGGTCGGGTCGGATTTCCAAAGCCGCTCGCCTTCGCGCGCCTGCGCATCCGTGAAGGCGAAGCTCCCGGCTCGGAATGCTAACGCCCAGCGCTGATCGTTGGGCAGATCGGCGAAGCTCTGCATCGCGGTCCCGTCGATGCCTTGCGTCACCACCTGATAGAGCGCGAACACGCTGCGCTGGCGCGCGCGCTCGGCATCGGTGAAAGCAATCGGGGGCGTAGCGAGCTTGGCGGCGTCAGGGCCACGGCCGTTGCCCGTCATCCCGTGGCAGGACGCGCAGGATTGTCGGAACAGTGCATCGCTGGAGACGAGGTTCGGAGCCTTATCGGGCGCGAGCGGCACCGGGTAGGCGCGCAACAGATCGGCCGCGAGCCCGTGCGCCAATGTTGCCACCTGTTCAGTCGGTCCCTTTTCCGCGATCACCGCCTGGAGGTTGGCAGCCCGCTGGATGAGGGCTTGACGCTCCGGCTTCGCCGGCAGGCCCCGAAGCCGTGTCGAGACCGACGCGGCGAACTCCGTCATCTCGGCATATTCCGACGTGCTCTTGATCCGACCGTTGGCGACCGCGCCGCCATAATCGACGGCCATATAGTCGAGCAGCCGCCATGCGGTTTGCACGTCGCCGGGTTCGGCGATTGCCGCAGCAGGGATCAGCAGCGCCGCGAGCGCGGAGAGCAGCCGCAACGAGAGCATTGCCCGGATCAACGCGAGCAGACGCACTACCGCTCTCCCAATTCGCGCCGAGCGCCAGTGACGATTTCATAAGCGGAGTGGAGGAACAGGAGGGCGATGAGGCCGGCGACGGCGAGGTCCGGCCAGGCGCTTCCTGTCCACGCCACCAGACCGGCCGCGGCGATCACCGCCACGTTGGCGAGCGCGTCGTTGCGGCTGAACAGCCAGATCGCGCGAACATTGGCGTCCCCTTCCCGGAAACGCGCAAGCACCAAGGCGGACACGACATTGATCGCGAGCGCGACAACGCCGATTGTGCCCATCAGTTCGGCATCGGGCGCGGTTGCGTTCAGGGCGCGCCAAATCGCGAAACCGATTACGCCCACGCCAAGCGCACCGAGAAACAACCCCTGCGTCAGCGCGACCTTTGCCCTCGCCCGTGCGGACCAGGCAAGCGCGAGAAGACCGATAAGGCTGATCGACCCGTCCCCGAGAAAATCGAGGGAATCCGCTTTCAGCGCTTGGCTATCGGCGATGAACCCGCCGAACAGCTCGGCGACTCCGAAGCCGAGGTTGAGCACCACGACGGTCAGCAGCGCACGGCGATAGGCCGGATCGGTTTGCGCGCGCGCGGGCTCCCCGTGGCACCCGCAGCTTTCGGTAGAAGCATTCATGCGGCCTTCCTTACCACCTCCAGTCGCTGTAGAAGCAAGCGAAATGTGCGACACGTTCGCATAAGCAAGGATGGCATGATGAAGCCGGTGATGATTGGGCAGCTCGCCAGCGAGACCTCGACGAAGGTGACGACGATCCGCTTTTATGAGTCGATCGGGTTGCTCCGATCCGCCCCTCGCACGGCGTCGGGTCGCAGAACCTACGATGCCAGTGACATTGAGCGTTTGCACTTCATCCGCAACGGTCGCCGGCTTGGCTTCTCCGTCGACGAGATCCGTTCGTTGATGGGGCTGGCGCAGAACCCGGACCAGGATTGTGGTGCCGCCTCAGCTATCGCTGCTCAGCACCTCAAGGATGTGGAGGAGAGACTGGCGCAACTCGCGGTGTTGCGGGATGAGTTGGCAATGCTCAGCCAGAGCTGCACCAAGGCGCGCATGGCCGATTGTCGGATCATGAAGGCGATCGGCAAAGGCCACCCTCAAGCCGATCAATAATAATCGGCCAGCCTGAGCTCGCGCACATCACCCGAGGCCATCGTCAGCTTTACGAGGGTGCCAGCAGGCCGGGAGCGCACTTGCCAGAGCTCCCCACGCGTATAGTTCGCATCGATCGAATGGCCGTTCACCGCCACGATCCGGTCGCCGACCGCCCAGCCAGCCTTTTCCGCGGGACTGTTCGCCGCCACATGAACAACGGTGAGCGCCGTTGGTGAGGCTGCGAGGCCAAGGCCGCTACGGTCCTTCAGCATCGGCAGGCGACGACGAGGACCGAGTGGCCGGAGCCACACGAATCCGGCGGTCACGTCGAACACCACGTCGAATTGAGCGATCAGCGGTAGGCCGACATTGCCAACCGTGCTGGTGGAGAGCCAAGCTCTCATCCCGAGTGTGGGGACGTTCGAGACGCCAAGCCCTTCGATGTTGATGTTCTGGATCGTGAAAGCATCGTTGATACGCACACCATCGACGCCGCCGATCGCCGCGGTCGAGACGAGCTTCCCGTTCAACAGCCCTTGATCGCGGGCATAGGCCGACGAGAGCATCAGCGCGGCCGAGCTGCCAAGATCGATCATCAAGGGCACGGGAGGCAAACCCGAGACGGAAGCTCGAATGAACAGCTCCTGCTTGGCACCGCGCCCGAGCGCGACAGCGCGCCAGTCGGGACCGGCGAGAAACGTGCCTGACTTGACGACCGCCATACGCCTTTTCGCGAAATCGAGCGCGATGCAGCTACCCGTGAACATATCGGCACCGAGGAGGATATCGATCGGTCGTCCGAAGGCCGCCGACACTGAACTCAGATCACCAACGACGGCAAAGGGTAAGCGACGGGTTTCGCGGGCGAGCTGTACGTCGATGTCGCGGACCAGCAGCACCGGGGCCTTGGCGCTCAGCCCGCTAATCATGCGCCGCTCACCATCGTTCAAGCCGAGCTTCGCCGCGAGCGCCGTGCTCATGATCGACGCGCCGCTGCCACTGTCGAGCACCGCCCGCACCGGCACTCCGCGCACTTGTGCCGAAACAAGGAGGGTATCACCCGTGCCGACTTCCAGCGGCTCCCATTCGAGGTGAGCCGCACCGAAGTTCCACGAGCCCGCAGACCGGGAAGTCTGTCGCGCGAGCGTTGGAGAACCGAGCACCAAGCCGGTTCCACAGGCCACCAGCCGCGCCACTAATGAGCGTCGAGACATACCGATTGCTTCAACACGGGCCGTCAAAAAGCCACCTCCAGCCCCCCGTCCGCAGGAGAGCAAATTGCGGTTACATGCTCCAGCCACTGGAGGAGCAAGTGCTTTTGGTGCGCCCGAAAATCCTCAGAAGCGCTTGGAGAACTTTAGATGAAGGATGGTGCAGACCGCTTAGATGCCTTCCCGATAACGAACGGTTCCGGGGGACGCTGGGCCGATCGGGACCGCGAACGGTGTAAACGCTCGCGCTAAGTGGCGGCATTCTGATCGCGCTATTTGTCGGCGAGCGTCGCTACGCGGCTACCGGCTTGGTCTCGGCCGATCGCACATAGGCGTAGAGTTTTGGCTTGGAGATGCCGAGCATCGAGCAAATCTTGGCGATCGGCATCGTGTTCTCGTGGTAGAGCCTGACGGGCAGGTCGCGCTTGTCCTTGCCGAGTGCGGCCGGCCGGCCACCCTTCTTGCCGCGAGCGCGGGCTGCGGTGAGACCGGCCTGGGTCCGCTCGCGGATCAGGTTGCGCTCGAACTCCGCCAATGCCCCGAACAGGTGGAAGGTAAGCTTGCCCGACGTGGTGGTCGTGTCGATCGCCTCGTGCAGGCTCAGCAGCCCGACCTTTTCCTCGTCGAGGTAGGTCATCCATCCGATCAGATCACGGAGCGAGCGGCCGAGCCTGTCGAGGCGCCAGACCACCAGTGTGTCGCCGGCGCGAAGCAGCTCCTTCACCTTTTCCAATCCAGGGCGAGCGGCAGTCGCCCCGGAGGCCTTGTCGGTGATGACCTTCTCGCAGCCGGCAGCCTTCAGCGCATCACGCTGGAGGTCCAGGTTCTGCTCGGCGGTCGATACGCGGGCGTAACCGATTTTCATGCGTAGGGCCGGTGGCGCCCCGATCGGGCGCGGTTTGGGAAGAAAGTCGTCATCGGCAGGTCTATGTTGCCCTAGTTTTCTTTACCGGGTAGATTTACGTCGAACAGGCCGGTTTGGCAACGCGAGCGGACTCGCATGGCGATGGGCAGGCAAATCTCCGTTTTCCTTACCTGCGACACGGACCGTCGGCGGTGACGCATCCGGCGCTTGTCCCGCCGCTGGCGATCGAGCGCTACCGCGTCCTTGAACCGCACCTCGCCGATGGCATCCCGCTCGCGGACCTCGCCCGCACCGGCACGCTGAGCGAGCGGACGTTGCAGCGCTGGCTCGGGCGCTACCGTGCCGAAGGACTTGCCGGTCTCGCGCGTCTGCCGCGCAACGATCGGGGCAGGCTGCACCTGCCGGAACATCTGGTCGAACTGACCCGCACTCTCGCCACCAAGCGCCCGCGACCCCCGGTCGCCGCCATTCACCGAAAGGTGCAGGAACTCGCCATCGCGCATGGACACCGAACCCCCAGCTATGCGGCCGTCGCGCGTGTCGTCAGGGCGATACCGGCAAGCCAGATCGCCGCAGCCTCCGATCCGGCCGTCTACCGCGACCAGCACGAGCTAGTGCATCGGCGCGAAGCCGCGACCTCGAACGAGATGTGGCAGGCCGATCATACCGTTCTCGACATTCTCGTGCTCGATGATGCCGGAACCCCGGTGCGTCCTTGGCTGACCGTCATCGTTGACGATCACAGCCGAGCCATCGCCGGTTACTTCCTCAGCCTCGATGCCCCCAGTGCCCTCAACACGGCGCTCGCCTTGCGGCAGGCGATCTGGCGCAAGCCCAATCCCGAATGGATCGTCAGCGGCATTCCCGAACAGCTTTACGTCGACAACGGCTCGGATTTCATCTCCGAGCATATCGAGCAGGCGTGCATCGCCCTCAAAATCCGCCTCATCCATTCGCTGCCGGGGCGTCCTCGCGGGCGCGGCAAGATCGAGCGGCTGTTCCGCACCATCAACGACATGTTCCTGCCCGACCTGCCCGGCCACCTGATCGCGGGCAAGCCGCTGTCGGCGCCAGTGCTCACGCTCGACGAGCTGCGCGCCCGCTTCGAGGCGTTCGTGTGCGGCGTCTATCATCGTCGCCCGCATGGCAGCACCGGCGAACCGCCGATCACGCGCTGGCAGAAGGGCGGGTTCCTGCCCGCAATGCCCGACAGCCTTGAACAGCTCGACATGCTGCTCGTGCACGTGCCCAAGCCCCGTAAAGTGCTGCGCGACGGCATCCGTCTGATGGGCAGGCGCTATGTCGAACCCACGCTCGCGGCCTTCGTCGGCGAGCAGGTCGAGGCGGTCTATGACCCCCGCGACCTGACCGAGATCCACGTCTACCACCAGGGCCGGTTCGTCTGCCGTGCGCTCAGCTCCGAGCACGCTGGGCACCCGTCGTTGCGCGCGATCCAGCGCGCCCGGCGCGGCGCGAAGGAGCGCGACAAGCAGGTGCCTGCCCCCACGGAGACCTTCGATGGCGACCAAGAGGATACGGCTTCCCGGCCCACCACCTACCGAGGGCTCCGGCTCTACGCCGCTGACGATTGAGTTCCTGGTCGAGCAGCCGTTCCTGGCGACCCGCGAACATGCCCGGTTCGTCGAGTTTGCCGAAGCCTGCGCGCACTACCGCTATATCGGCGTGTGTCATGGCCGGCCGGGCGTCGGAAAGACGCGATCGGCGCGCGAGTTTTCCAGCTTCCCCGACCTGGGGGAATATGCCGCGCTCCGTCCCATTGCCGCGCTCCTTGGCGAAAAGGTCGCTCGCTGCCGCGCCGTCTTCTACACCGTGTCGGTCAGCAACACGCCCAAGACGATCGACGCGGTGTTGGGCCTCAACCTCATTAAGCTGGGCTATGCCCGGCTGACGGTCGCGGGCGGCTCGCAGGACGAAATCACCCATGACGCCGCCCGCATCGCCTGCCCCCTCGTCATCGTCGACGAGGCCGACCGCCTGACCATAAAGTCGCTCGAACATCTCCGCGACATGGCCGATCGCCACGGCTTCGGGCTGATCCTGATGGGTATGCCGGGCTTGGAGAAGCGCCTCGCCCGCTATGCCCAGCTCTACTCGCGGATCGGCTTCGTCCACGAGTTCAAACCGCTTACCGAGACCGAAATGCGGCTGCTGCTCGCGACCCACGCCGGCGATTTCGGGATCAGCTTCGACCCGGCCCAACTCGACGCGATCGAAGCGCAGGCAGCCGTGATCCGCATCACGCGCGGCAACTTCCGGCTCATGGAGCGCCTGTTCGCGCAGATGCGGCGGATCATGACCCTCAACCGCGTCGAGGAGGTCACCGCTGACATCGTTCAGGCCGCGCGCGATTGCCTCGTCATCGGACCCGGCAACTGACAAATAGCGCGATCAGAACGCCGCCATTTAGCGCGAGCGTTTACACCCCCGTCAAACACATCGCAATCGCCCCGGGGCGCGTTACCCCGCGAAACTCTGTATAATCGCAAGGGCCGCAGGATGGATGCCGAACAGGCGGGTTGCCCTGTGCCAAAAGTCATCATTGGCGGTGGGCAGGGCCGCCGATTCTTGTATTGGCAAGTCCGGACAGATACCATCATTATTTGCTCATAAGGGCTGAGGCTTGACTCCCAGCTTCTGTCCATCCCAGTCCAAGCGACTTCTGTATGGCAACATAGCTGGCGGTGAGGGCCGCAACCGCACTGTGCAGGTTTGCCTCTGCAAGCCGCTGCTGGCGGTCAGCCTCAAGAGCGTCGCCTCTCGAAATGACCTGCCGCGCATAGCGCTGCCGCATCAGCGTTGCCGCTTCATCTGCTGACCGCTTGATTTCGGCAAAAGCGGCGACGTTTCGCCTTTGCTGTGCAAAGCGCGCAAGCGACGTCTCCGCATCCTCAAGCGCGCCGAGCACTACCTGCCGATATTGTGCCTCGGCTTCATCGCGACCAGAGCGTGCCTGTGATATCGCCGCTGACGTTCGTCCAAAATCGAGCAAGCCCCATTGCAGCTGAGGGACGGCGATGTTGGAAATATTGCCCAGATCTACCAGGTCTCCGATCGACGTGCCGCCAATCCCGAGAATCCCCATGAAGCTGATTTTCGGAAAACGAGCTGCTTCCGCGACTCCTATCCGGGAAGTTGTGGCAGCGAGACTGCGCTCCGCAGCGCGGATGTCGGGACGGCGACGCAGGAGCGCCGAAGGGTCTCCGATCGACACCCGCGCAGGGGGCATCGGGATATCGCGCCGTGGCGTCAATAGCGGATCGAGAGATCCCGGCGCTTCACCGGCGAGAACCGCTAGCGCATTCATATATATTACGATCTCAGCATCGGCTGCGGCGAGATCGCTGATCGTGGCCTGAACCGCGCGGTTCGCTTGGCCGACAGTAAAGGCCGGGATTGTGCCTTGCCCGAAACGCTGCCGGGCTAGGGCGAGCTGCTGCCGCTGAATGTCGAGACCTTCGCGAAAAGCGGCGGCGCGCTGCTGCCGGTCACGAAGATTGGTATAGGTCTGCGCGACTTCAGCGCTGAGCTGGACCTTTGCGTCTGCAACATTATACGCCGCTGCCGCCGCCAGCGCGTTTGCCGCTTCGATTTTTCGCACCTGCCCGCCCGCGAGATCTATTTCCCAGTTTGCGTTCAGACCAAGGTTGTAGAAACGCAGAGACGTGTCCGCATCCTGGGCGGATGAAGGCGCCGGAACAGGTGTGGGTGTAGTACTTCCTTGACTGGTCTGGAGATCGATCCCGGGAAGATCGGCAAATATGGCCGTGCCCTGAGCACCAGCCGTCGGCAGGCGGTTTGCTCGCTCCTGGCGTACAGACGCACGGGCTTGGCGAAGTCGGGCCTGCGCAACATCAATCGAGGGATTCGCGACAAGAGTGCGCCGCTCGAGCTCATCGAGAACCGGATCTTGCAGCGTCGCCCACCATTCGGCGAGTTCAGGCTCGCTGGTCGATGCATCTGCTGGTTGACGAACGAATGTTGGCCGCGGCGCGGCTTGGCCGAGCTCTGGTGGTCCGGAATAGTCCGGGCCGACCACACATCCACCAAGGAGCAGCGGAAGGATGAGACCACTTAACTTTGCCATTACCACCTCAATGCATCGTCAGCGACATCCCCTTGGGGAGCGGGCGAAGGAAAAACACGAACGGGAGCGTCACAAAAGTCGCTACCGCCATCGTCAAAAATATGTCGTTATAGGTCATGACGAACGCCTGCTGCTGAATAGTGCCAGCGAGCGACTGAAGGCCGGCGTCCATATTTCCCAGAGTATGAGACATCCCCGCGATATACTCCTGCACGCTTGGATCGTTTGCCCACAGCGTTTCCTCCATCCGTCGGCTGTGGAGTGACATGCGCTGGTCCTGGAACGACGTCAGGGCCGCCAGAGCGAATGAGCCACCGAGGTTTCGCGCAGCATTGAAGATGCCCGAGGCATCTCCAGCATCCTCCTTGCTGACTGAGGTAATGGCGGCTTGGTTCAGAAAGAGCATGACAAAGATCATCCCCACCCCGCGCAGCAGCTGACCGGTAGTAAAGGCTTCGCCTGCGGATTCCACTGTGAGACTGGTGTTCACAAAGCAGCTAGCAGCCATAAGCGCGAGGCCAGCACCAACGGCCAGCCTGATGTCGACAAACCGCATCAGAAACGGTACGAATGGCATCACAAAGAAGGCAGGAACGCCCATGAGAAAAATGACCTGTCCGGTCTCGAGGGCATTATAGTCGGCGATAAGCGACAGGAACTGCGGGATGACGAAGGTCGATCCGTACATCACCATGCCCAGCGCTAGCGCCATTATAACGACGCTGCCGAACTGTCTGCTCATGACGATTCGCAACTTAAGGACGGGCTTTGTTGCCCGGATCTGTCCGATCCCCAACATCACAAACCCTGCTACTGTTATAAACGTCAGCCGGATGATAAGCGTCGATTCGAACCAGTCTTCACGGTGCCCCTCCTCGAGCACGATCGTCAGTCCTCCAAGGCCAAGGATCAGGCCTATAATACCCAACCAGTCGGCCTCGCGAAGATAGACCCAATTCGTACGTTCGTGCGGCAGGCCGAGCAACAGGAGCAAGAGGAGTATCCCGCAGACCGGCACATTGACGAAGAAGGCATAATGCCAGCTCAAATTTTCCGTCAGCCAGCCACCGAGCAAGGGGCCAAGAACGGGCCCCAAGATTACTGTCATTCCGAAAAGGGCCATCCCGATAGGCTGCTGGGGTGGCGGGAGTCGCTTTGCGACAATCGTCATGGCGGTCGGTATCAGCAGCCCTCCCATAAGGCCCTGCCCGGTTCGTCCGATGATCATCGTCATAAGGTCGGTGGCGATGCCGCATAGGATGGAGAACCCGGTAAAGGCAGTCACGGAAATGAGAAGGAGGGTTCTCAGTCCCAAAAGCCGCTCCAGCCAAGCGCTCAGCGGAATGACGACGATCTCGGCAACGAGAAAGGCGGTGGCGATCCACGTTCCCTCAGTGCCGGTTGCTCCGATTTCGCCTTGGATCGTTGGCAGTGCCGAGTTGACGATCGAGATGTCGAGGGTCGCCAGCAGTGCGCCGAGCGAGCCGGCAGCCACAGCGATCCAAGCGGTCAAGTCCGCACGCGCGGAACGAGCTGCGTCTGGAGATGCTGTGACCGTGACCACTGTCAACGCTTCCGGCTTACGGCCTGACGGAGTCGATCCATCTCTCCTCTGGCTGAACGCGTATCGACCGTTACTCCAACCGACATTCCCGGCACAAGGAGCCTGCGCACTTCGAGAGGAGCATCGATTGCAATGCGTACAGGCACGCGCTGTACGATCTTTGTGAAGTTTCCGGTCGCATTCTGGGGGGGGAGCACCGAGAACTGGGCGCCCGTGCCAGGAGCGACACTGGCAATACGCCCGGTCAGTTCGACGCCAGGGAGCGCATCGATTTCGATGCCAACAGGCTGGCCGACGCGCATAAGCCCCAGTTGAGTCTCTTTGAAATTCGCCTCTATGAACAATCGATCGACAGGAACCAGTGTCATCAGGCGCGTACCGGGCTGCACGAATTGCCCGACACGGACAGCCAGGTCGCCCACACGGCCATTGATGGCAGCCTTAAGCACTGTCGATTCGACGTTGACGCGCGCCACCTTGAGTTGGGCACGCGCGGCCTCTGCTTGCGACTGGGCCTGACGTACCTGCGCGCTCAGTGTACCGACACGCCGTTGCGCGGCAATCAGCGCGGCATGCGCAGCATTGGTTCGCTCGCGAGCTTGCCGTGCCTGCGTCTGAAGCTGCGCGAAACGCTCCCCTGGCTCGGCGCCGGATGCGGCAAGCGGCTGATATCGCGTAACCTGCTGTGCGGCGAAAGCAGCCTCGGCGCGCGCCGCGTCGAGCTGGGCTTGCGCTTGCGCTATGGTTGCCTGTTGTTCGGAAATCTGAGAGCGCGTCGTATCCCCCGCAGCCGTTGCCGTTTCGATCTGGCTGGTAATCTGTTCAGTCTGCGCCCGATATTCGCGGGGATCGAGTTCAGCTAGAGACTGCCCCTGCCGAACCGTCTGATTCTCGATAACGAACACCCGTTCAACATATCCGGCGATCTTGGGCGCTGTGATGACGGAATCCGCCGCAACATAGGCGTTGTCGGTCACCTGCATGTATCGGCCCCGGTTCTGATGATCCAAGTACCAGACAAGGCCACCAATGAGCAGCAAGATCGCGCTAATGAGCATCGCCAGGCGAACGCGTGGCGATTTAAGCGGGGACGCTGCCGATTCGCCGAGGCCCTCAGGATCCGCCGAAGCAGTGGCCGACTTGTCCGCCATATAAATTACAATTCCCCATGATGCGCGGTGCGGTTCTGCTCTTGCAGCATTAAAGGGCGCTCGGCAATTGCATATTATATGGAACCTCAGCGTTTACGCCCCTATCATTCGCTCTTGCCCGACGCCGCTGGACCGGTACTAACCATCAGCCGCCCTATCAGGCTGTAGCTCCCCCCAACTTCACGTCAGAATCAGAATATACCGAGGAACGATTTGTTAAGCTGGGGCACAAATACAGAAGCTGAACGCGCATGATGCCCACCATTTCGGCGAGAAGATTACTGGTGCCTACAGGACGGTCGATAAAAACTGAGCCGAGATCCGATGTCCAGGTTCAATCCGCGCAACGATGGGCTATCGTGATATGAGCAGCGCCATCCGAAAATTGCCGTGCCACTTTGATTGGATGGGTGCCGTCACCTTGTCCGACAGCGATATTATGGGCGGTCTCGACCGCTAGTACTTTCTTGTTAGTCTCGCCGGAGTTATTGCCCTGCAATGCCAAGCTCACGAGATAATGCGCAGCCTCACACAGCGGCATTGAATTCAATAGCGTCAGCTTTCGTCGTTAATTTTTACTACCCGGACAGCGCCGTGCGAGCGCTGTTCCACGAAGAAAGCCGCGGCGCGCGAAGCCGGCGTCGATTGCTGACGCCAGGCGTCTTTCGGCCGGAGCTGCGCCCGAAATCTCCCGAACTAAGCCCCGAAACGGTATGATTGTGTTAACAATAGTTTTTCCTCCAGCCTCGGCTAGCCGACCAGGCCTGTTCTCTTTTTTGTTGTTGCCGACGGCAAAATCAGGTCCGAGGACGCTATCGAGCTCCGTGGTTGCGGCCTTGATCTGCGCACAGGATTTCAAACCGGAGAGGCCATATGGATTTTCTTGCGCTCTTTCCAGAATAACTGGAATTTCAGTTTTGGCCGCGCCAATATCTTTCGCCGGCTGAGTGACGATTTCCCGACCGCGGTCAACTGTCTCATCTTTTCTGGCGGGTTGCTCGGGGCTTTGTCCAAGAGCCGCCATGGCAAAAATAAGTATCATCATCCGCCAAATATCCTGAAGACAAGGTTGAAAGCATAAACACGACCGCTGTGGGGTTCACTGTTGCCGCGCTTGAAATAACAGCAGATGCCCACAAGGGCATGACGATCACATTGAGTGGCGCCCGTGAAGAACGGGCGCCACTATGATCATTGACCGCCGGTCAATGCTGAAGGAAGAAGTGCCTTCCCGTTGGTGAGTTCTTGCTCAAGTGTGGGAACGGCGGTGCCCGCGACTTGCTTCAAGGCTGGGTCGGTGCCGTCTTGCGCATAGCCCTTGTTGATGGCCCATGCCGCCTGCAGTACCTGGGCGGACTGGGATAGATAAAGATTATCGAAGCTGCCGCGCGGCGTCTTCTGGAGCAGCTTCACGAGTGCGGCTCTGTCGGAGGAAAGCGATGACGATGGCGCTTTTATCGTCCGCTGATCGTTGCGCAGCGCCGCCATGAGAGCTTTCTGGGCGATTTGCGCTTCTGTCTGAACACGTTTGGCATAAGCCTTCACATCGTCACGCTGGGCCTTGGTCACGGCGAGCTGCGCCGCTTTTATTTGATAGAGGTTCGCATCCGATGCAGCCATCACAAACGCTGGCTCATTCTGTCCAGCTATCGGTGTCGTGCCGGTATCCATGCTCGACATTGAACCTGTGTTCGTTGGCGAAACAGCTTGGGCAAGAGCCCCTGAACCTGAAAGCGCTAGCGCGCCCGCGGCCATAATGACTTTCAGCATAGTACCTTCTCCGTAGAATAGATTGCGAGCGGTCAAGTGGCCGCATCACGTTAAACGTGACCACGTCGTAACGATGCTGTTGGATAATCGTTCCACCATCACCCGCATTGCATAAATTGAATTGTCAAATCAATAGCAATTGAATCGGCAGCAGATTCCATTGGCTAATCGGATAGAAATATTAGGAATTGCAAGATTTGACTTATCACATGGTCGATATGCTATCGCTTATTAAGACCTGGAACCCGATATTCACTATCTTACTTAATTTGGCTCCGATCGGGTCGGTCCTTCAAATAAAAACAAAACTCGTAGATACCTACGAAGGTATCCGGCGCATGGCGATTTTGTACATGCAATTACGCCCGAAAGTTGCTGAGATCGGCGACAGGCTCATGATCAATTTATCTCCTGCTTGCGATCCATCCGATCCTTGGATGTATCTAGCGCGCGCTCTGTGGAATGCTTCCGCGCTGTATCCGCGGACCAATCCGTCAATTCTGTGGTTGAGCGAGCTACTGCACGATCGAAAGCGGCGACTATCCCACTTGTGGTATTTGCGGAAGCTGGCTCCTGCACCAAGAAGCGCTTGGCCTCGACGGGACGACGATCAGAAAGATCAAACAGGGTTGCATCGCCTTCGATAATGACAGTGGGCGGTGCTTTTTCACCCCCATCTAGGGCATACCTTGCTTCGAATCGCTCGATATCAATCTGCAGCGCATGCGATGCCCCGGTGGCGTTTCTCACGCCCGTCAGGCGCACGTCAGGTGCCCGCGCCGCATATTGACGCATCAGCGCCTGGGTGAAAAGATCGGGGACCGGCGCCACCCAACGAACCCCCTTGAGGTAGAGCGCACGCTCCCCCCGCGTGGTGAGCATGCGATCGCCCTCCACCTCCTGCGAGAACCGGGGGCGAAGCAGAGATACAGAGCGAGTCGGGAGCGCACCCTGCATCCCGGTGACGGGCGTGGGGTCAACCACGCCAAACCTGAAAAGGTCAGCGCGCTCGCCGCCGCCTAGCAGGTTTCCACAGCTAGCCAGCAGCAAGGCGCTCGACAGAAGTGCAAAAGTCCGATTCCTGGTTGATAATGTCACTTAGGCAACTCCAGTTCAGTACCCCGGCTTTTGGCCAGAGCTTCGCGGGGACTTTGTCGGATCCCGCGAATTAGCCCGTCCAGCGATTCAGCTGTTTCTTGCAATGTCAGCATAGTCGCATTGATATTAGGGATCGTGGTCGTGCCGATATCGGCGCTTTGCGTGTCGAGTTTGGCGATCACGCCGCGAGCCTCATGAACTGCCGATTTGAGCTCGTTTGCCGCTTGGGAGATGTCGGCGAAGGCGCGCTTGCCATCGCCATCGGCAATCTGCCGAACGGACGAGGCCGCGCCCTGAATATCGTCAGCCGCCCGATCCAGTTTGGCGAGCGCAGAACCGGCATGGGCGAACATGGTCCGATTGGCCGCCAGTTCCGCCGTAGTCATTCGGACATCGCGAATGGCGCCGCCGATGTTGGCGATATTACGGTCAGACAGGACCTTGTTCACACGGCTCAGTGCCTCGGTCGCGCTTGCCACCACCTGTCCGCCGCCTTGCAGCAACGAAGACATAGCGTTGGGCTTGCTGGGGATGACAGGTCGCTTACCGTGATCATTGGTCTTGAGAAGGGGCTTGCTCGGCGTGCCAGCGCTGATTTGAACGATGCTGACCCCTGAGATGCCCTGACTTTCAGAGGATGCGACCGAATCTTCGCGGACCGGTGTCCCGCGCGTCAGTTCGATATCCGTGATAACACGGTTGGGGTCGCGTTGGTCGAGGCGGATTCCGCCGATTTCCCCGACCTTGATGCCGTTGAACTGCACTTCGCCTCCAACGCTTAAGCCTCTGACCGGCCCATGAAACACGATCTGGTAAGAATCACTTCCTTTGGCCGAACCGCCGAGCCAGACAACAAAAACAAGCGTGGCGATAAGCAACGCGATGGAGGCGGCGCCTACCAGAGCATAGTTGGCATGGCGTTCCATCAGCTTTCTTTCTCTTTTTTGGCGGCACGGCCTCGCGGTCCCAGAAGATAGCTCCGGATCCACGGGTGATCTGACCGTTCAAGTTCTTTGATCGTTGCAACAGCGGCGATTTTCTTGTCAGCGACAACCGCAACGCGGTCGCAAATCGCGTACAGAGTATCGAGGTCGTGGGTGATTATGAACACGGTGAAGCCAAGAGCATCCCGCAATGTTCTGATAAGATCATCGAATTCGGCTGCAGCAATTGGATCGAGGCCGGCAGTCGGCTCGTCGAGAAAGAGGATATCCGGATCCAGCGCGATTGCGCGGGCTACCCCCGCGCGCTTGCGCATTCCGCCAGATAGCTCGGCAGGCTTCAAGCAGCCTGCATCTTCCGGCAAACCAGCAAGCTTGATCTTCAGCCTTGCAAGATCGTGCACATACTCATGTGTGAGTTTCGTATGTTCTAGAAGTGGCGCCTCGACATTTTCCTGTACGGTGAGAAAGGAGAATAATGCGCCTTGCTGGAACATCACCCCAATCCGACGCTCGACTTCACTGTGCGCTTGCGGATCGCGGATGTCCTGCCCGAATATCTCGACGGATCCGCCATCGGGCTGCTTGAGGCCCAGGATAGTGTTGAGCAGCACCGACTTACCGGAACCCGATCCGCCAACCACACCCAATATCTCACCGCGCTTGACCTCAAGGCCGAGATCCTCATGGATGACCTTGTCGCCAAAAGCCGTGCGCAGGCCTTTGACGCGAATGGGCACGTCTTCGGCATCGGTTTCCAGAGGCGCGCTCACAGATCGAGCGCCATGAAGATCACCGCGAAAATCGCATCGAACATAATGACCATGAAGATTGACTGGACGACCGCGGATGTCACATTTTGACCAAGGCTTTGGACATCGCCGCCGACCATAAGGCCATGCCGACAGCCCGCAGCAGCGATGATCAGAGCCAGAAACGGCGCTTTGCACATGCCTATCCAGAAATGCTTAATGTCTACCGTTTCGAGCGTACGCTGGATGAAAAAGACCGGGCTGATATCAATCGTCACCCAACTGACCAACAGTCCGCCAGCAAGACCGCCGATATCCGCGCAGAAGGTCATGAGAGGCATCATGAGAAGCGCGGCTAATATGCGCGGGATTACCAGCGCATCGAAACGGTCCACACCCATAACCTGCATCGCATCGGTTTCCTGGTTCATCCGCATCGAACCGATCTGAGCGGCAAAGGAAGATGCGGAACGTCCAGACAGAAGGATGGCGGTGATCACTACGCCGAACTCGCGCAGGATGGCCACGCCCACCAACTGGATCGTGAACACCTCAACGCCAAGCGTTGTCAAAAGGTTGGTGCCAACAAGCGCAATGACCGCGCCGATGAAGAAGGTCATGATAAAAACTATCGGAAGCCCATTAATGCCCGCGTCCTGCATGAAAGCGACAAGCGGCGTCATGCGCAATCGGCGAGGATTGCCAAGCGTACGGCCGAGCGCGATAATAAGCTGTCCAGTGAACACCAGCATCTGGTAGGCGTCACCGGCGGTCCCGATTACCTGACGGCCGAAGCGCTCGAAAAATCCTAGAACACCAGTGACGCCAGCCTTACCGGACGACTCTTGTTCAAGGGCAGGTCGAACAAGGTCTATCAGCCTTTGCAAATCCTCTCTTTCGCCAAAGTCAATTTCGGCGCCTGGAGCCATGGACCGCAAAAGTAGGAGGGCACCAGCAGTGTCGATCCGCCCTAGAGCAGAAAGATCGAGACGCTGCACGTCTAGACTCCTGGCCGCCTGGGCATCCAGGCGCCCTTCCGCATCGCCCAAAGCAAGCGAAGTCCAGTCACCGCTCACATGCAGAGTCTGGCCGCCACCCTCGTCAATATGCCAATCTGCCGCGATCATCGCACTGGCAGCATGGGAATTGAACAGCGGACGATTTCGGCTGCTGCTGGCATCAACGCCACGCAGCGCATATCTTGAACTACGCCATGGTCAAGCATTGGGGTCTCACGATGACGATCGAGCAATGGCGCGCCAAAGGCCAAGAGCGGTCAGCTTCGTCGCAGTCATAACTTTATCCTCTCCTCTTGCCATGCCATCAAAGATTGAGCAAGGACATAACATATGGAACCTCAGGAAGTTCATTTGCGCGCGCTCGCGACGGCCTTTGGCTGGACCTGGTACAGAATGCGGCGGCTGATCGACGCGCACCTTGCGTCCCAAGGTGCATCGATGGCCCGTCTTAAGCTGCTAGTATATCTCGCCGAGCAACCCAGCCGCTCAACCGATATTGCAAGCTTCTTCGATCAGGCCCCGCGCACGGTAACCCAGGCGATTGACTGGTTGGAGCAGAATGGTCTGGTCACACGCTCGCCCGTTGAAGAGGACCGCCGTGTAAAGCTCGTGGAAATCACGGACGCAGGCAGGGCGATGCTGGAGCAGGCCCTGCCACTCTACGATGGCATTGTGGCAAAGACCTTCGGCAGCTTGACCGCGGAAGAACTGGAAGCATTGGATAGGGCGATCCTTCACCTCGACAAGGTCGTGGATCAACTCGAAACGCAAGCTGGCTTCCGCCAAGGTCGGGTCCCCACGCTCAAGGCACATAACGATGGCTGATCCTCATTTGATGGACGGGCCTGAAGCGGTCGCATTGAAGGAGCGGGAGCGGTTCGCACAAATCCTGCTTCTGTTCGGGCGACATGGCCTCAAGGGAATGGCCTCCCGGCTAGGTCTCAGACTGGGTGGTGAGGAACCATTTGATAGCGCTCGACCAGAAGCAGTCGTTGCGCTGCTGCAAGATATCGGTCCTGCGGCGGTCAAGTTCGGGCAGATTCTTGCAATGCGAAGTGATCTGTTGGAGCCCGATTGGATCGATGCGCTTTCGAAACTTCAGGACCGGGTTCCGCCGCTGCCGTTCGCCACCGTGCGACCACTTATCGAAGAGGCGATCGGCGGAACTGTGGAAAGCTATTTCGCCTCGTTTGAAGACGAAGCGATTGCGGCCGGCTCGATCGCTCAGGTCCATGCAGCAACGCTGCTCGACGGCCGGGACGTTATCGTCAAGGTCCGTCGTCCCGGGATCGAGCGGATTGTCGACGCCGACCTTCGGCTGCTGCGCCGCGTCGCCCGGATCGCAGAGCGCCGCATCCCCGAGATCGCGCGACTCAAGCCGGACGAACTGCTGCGCCACTTCGCTGAAAGTATCGATCGGGAAATGGACCTCGGCGCGGAAGCTCGCGCCAGCGATACGATCGGAGAGTATCTCAAAGCTTTCGGCGTGCGAACGGCTCGCTTCGACTGGGAGTTGTCCGGCAGGCGTGTCAACATACAGGAGCGGTTTCGAGGCCTCGCGGCAAGCGATCTGGAGGCGGCACGGCAGGGCGACCTTGATCTCACGAGCCTCGCCAGCACCTATGCGCAGGCGATCCTCCACATGATCGTCATCAATGGTCATTTCCACGCCGATCCCCACCCCGGCAACGTCTTTTTCCTGGAGGACGGAACGCTGGCGCTTATCGACTTCGGAGCGGTGGGGACGCTTCTGCCGAGACGCCGGGAGGAATTGGTACGGCTTGGCCTGGCGATCGCGGCGGCGGACACAAGCGGGGTCGTCGATATTCTGCTGCTTTGGGCGGGCGACCCTGATGTTGACCGTGTCAGGCTGGAAGAGGCCCTGGACGAACTGATCAACCGTTTCAGCAATGTTCTGCTGGAGCAAATTGACCTTACCGACATTTTCAAGATGGTCTTTGCGATACTGCGCGACTTTCATCTCGCGCTCCCGCCCGATCTGGCACTGGTGCTCCGGACGCTGCTCACAGCAGAGGGATTTGTCCGGCGCATCGATCCGACATTTGACATCACTCGAGAACTGGCTCCGCTGGCAAAGGAACTGATGCGCGAGCGAACGAGTCCTGCGCGATTGCGTGGCGAAGCGGGCAAGCTATTTGCAGCGCTTGGAAGAGCCGCCTTGTCAACGCCGAGCCTGGTGGGACAGATCGAGAGAGTTGCGCGTACCGGGTCTATCACCGTCAGTATCGCACCCAGGGATCTTGAACGATTGCGCGGCGATGAGCGCAACAGCAGAGCCACTCCCCAGCTCTACCCCGCAGCATTGGGAATATGTGCTGCAATCCTTTTCGCCTCGGAACCGATGATCGCCGGGCTGCTGGCGGTGCTTTCCATTGCCCTGGCAATTGGCGAACGAGTGAAGCGGCGATGATCACGTTCCAAATCTCGCGAAAAGTCAAAGCTTATTTGTCGCGCTGCCGGCTCCAGGATTTCTAGGTCGCATGGAAACGCGTTCGAACTGGTTGAAGGTGAGCCTTGTTGTCGGCCTGCTCATAGCCGCCGTCATTGGGTTCACCCTGTGGCTCATCCAGTCGCGTGAGGCTGACGGGGCCACGTATGAGGTGCAGTTTAAACAATCGGTCGACGGCGTTCAAATCGGATCGGGCGTCAACCTTCTTGGTGTTCCCGTCGGGAAAGTAACCCAGGTCCGGCTCCAACCTTCAAATCCGGGTACGGTGATGGTCCGGTTCGTCCTTACCAAGGACATCTTACTCCATCGCGGCGTGACAGCGTCGATCGATAAATCATTCTTCGATGGATCGGCAGAAATAAGCCTGGCGGGAAGCAACAAGCGTGAACCGGCACTTACAGTTCAAGCGGGACAGCCATTCCCGCTTGTGCCAGTGAAGACCGGCGGTCTCCTGAGCGGTGATCTCAATCCAGGCGAGATGATCGCCAAGATATCGTCAGGTGCCGAGAGCATCTCAAAGAAGCTGGACCCTGCCGGTCAGCGATCAATCGAGGAACGTCTTGGCCAACTCGCGCTGCGCTCGCGGGACTGGAAAAGCGATGCCAGTCAAATCGCGGCGGAGGTCCTGCAGGAAGACAGGATCCATTCTCTAGGGAATGTGATGGCTCGGGCGGGAGACGACGCGGAGAGGCTTCGCCTGAGGCTCGAGGCATCGCGGGGCGGTCTTCGCGACAGCCTCGGCCGGCCCTTGCATGATGCCGAAGGCAAGGCCCGGTCTCTGGGCCTATCCATTGCACACGCACGGCCCCGGATCAGGCAATTGGAAGGGGATGCGCAACAAATCGCCGAAACCGCCCGCTCCGTTCGCGAACCAGTTCGACGCGTGGGCGATGCGGCCAAGAAGATTGACCGGGAAGGCTTGGGATCTCCCAAACTACCTGACTACCGGCCCACGACTGAGGAACGGAAATAGATGATCGCGATCGACCGCTCAGGAACGGACCAACCCTCGTCTTCATGCACAGGCGCGCAATCAGCTTCTGTGAAGCACGAAGTCAGGACGATAGAACGACCCTCTCAATTCTTCGCGCGTGTGTGGATGCAACGTCCTGAAGTGGCGCAAAGGCAACGCCAAAAATGGACTAAGGGGTTTATCTTCAATCGGGCCTGCAAGACCGAGACTGGTGGATGACCGGGAAGAATCGCACAATCGATGGAGCCGCTGGTATCAGCCTGGCTGTTGAAGTGAAGGGCGAGTGCGGGGCGATGCCCGTCTTGCTTGCCCACGGGGCGGGTCAGACTCGCCGCGCCTGGAAGCGGGTAATGCAAGATCTGGTCGAGGCGGGGTTTCGCGCTATCGCTATCGACATGCGTGGGCATGGCGACAGCGACTGGTCGAGCGCAGGTGCCTATGACGTGCGCGACTTTGCGGCCGATCTCGTCGCGGTAGCATCAAGAATGGATCGCAAACCGGCTCTGGTAGGCGCCTCCCTTGGCGGCCTTGCCGGAATGATAGCCGAAGGAGACCTCGCCCCAGGCAGCTTCGCGTCGCTCACTCTTGTAGATATAGCCCCGCGTATCGATCCGGGCGGCGTGATGCGGGTGGTCAGCTTCATGCAAGAACATGTCGAGACTGGCTTTTCGTCTCCGGAAGAAGCTGCACAAGTCATTGCGCGCTACATGCCTCATCGTCGCAAGCGCAGAGCGGGTGATGGCCTGCGGCACTATCTCCGGCATAAAGAGGATGGCCGCTATTACTGGCACTGGGATCCAGCATTTATTAGCAATATGGTGGCTGCACATTGCAGCGATACCGCGCATCAGGAGCAGCAAGTCAATATATTATACAAGGCTGCCGCTAATTTGACGCTACCGCTTCATCTGATCAGGGGCGGATCTAGTGATCTTGTCTCGAAAGGCGCTGTCGAACATCTACGCGAATTGGCGCCGCATGCTGAATATACCGACATAATCGATGCCACGCATATGGTCGCAGGCGATGCAAACGACGCCTTTTCTGCCGCAATTCTCGGCTTTTTAGGGCGCCAGTCGACCTCCTAGAGGGACGAGCATGGGAGAAGAGATTTTGCTCCAGATCATCGAGGGTCGGACGACTTGCTGTGCAGAGCGCCATACATTGGTGGGTTTGCCTAAGATGACACTCGGTAACTGGCTGCTGCCTCGCTCACTGGACTGCTATCCATAACGAAGGTGACGAAAGTTGACGACCAAAAATCTGACCGGCATGCTGGCCAAAAAGATGCCGCAGGAAACAGGCACCGCGCGCACAAAGGGCGAAACCCTGTTCCAGCTATTCTTTGCGCTCATCCAATGGCCTTGGCTGTTGAAAAGCCTTTATGGGGGAAACAAAGCTGAAAAAAATGCTGTTCTTGAGCGTATAAACCTTGAACAGGACGCCTTGCCTCATCTTGGCAGCTGGAAAGCAGACACTTACCTTCTTCACAGGATTGTTGATGAGATTGAAGTCCGACAACCGAAAAATGTTGTGGAATTAGGTTCCGGAGTAACTTCGCTGGTTATCGCCAAAGCATTGTCGCTTCACGGTGGCGGGCATTTATACAGCTACGATCAGTATGAACCGTTCGTTGAGCAGATGGGCATTTGGCTCGCTGAGCACCACCTGTCGGCAAGTTTCAGCCATGCTCCGCTGAACTTTCGGGACAAGGCCTGGCCTGGATTATGGTATGTCTTGCATCACCTTCCAAAGACAATTGATCTGCTTGTCATAGATGGACCGCCTTGGTCAATACATCCCTTTACCCGAGGAATGGCGGAACGCCTTTTCGAACGTATCGCACCGGGAGGCCTTATCATGCTCGATGATGCAGCAAGACCAGGAGAAAGATACGTGGCGCGACGCTGGAGGAAAACCTGGAGAGACTTCGAGTTCAAGTTCGAAGGCAAGGGCGCCAAAGGCCTGCTAACGGGACGGAGGATCGACGGATCAGATAATCGCCAAAAGTGACGCTGCAATGCATTATCGACTTCCGTTGCTGATTCGGTTTGATCATTCCCAAGGGTTCCGGACGAGTCTTTGAAGGGCACGTCCGGAGCCTTTTGAGCACCAATGCTGCATTGGAGCGGATCATCTTGCCCATCCTCGAAGCATGGCGCAGCATGCGCAGCCAGACCGCAGAGCTCGGGAAGCAGCTCGTTTGCGGGGCACCAGAGCGACGCGTGCAAGCTGGCAGTCATAATGCATCAGATGCTGAAGACTGGCGAGCTGTTCGACAGGTCAGCAAACGCAAAGCCTTAAACCAGTGCACGAGGAAGCTAGAAGGAAAAACCATAGCCGATCACGCCGGTATCCGGCGCCCGGTCGTCTCGTCGGGACGTTGGTCAGGCCATTCCGTCCAACAACGTTCCAGTTGCAATTACTGTCGGCAAAATGCGCGCACCACACTGGAAGGCCTCTCTTGCGAAACCCATCATGCGGCGGAACATGTCGACCGCGCAGACAACCATGCTCCTGGCAGCGCCCACCTTAAAGGCGCCAGGGTACCGAGCCTGTCGATCTTTATGACTGCAGCTGCCTGTCATCCCGCCACGGCAGCCCAGTGATGTTGCGAAAAGGTGCTTGCTCAGCGGTTCGCGATTAGACAACACCTTGGGCACAATCTAAGAAAGCCGTTGCACCGCCCCGTGCTGGCACCAAAGAAGGCCTCGAAATACAAAGGGGCTAGGGAGCAGCTGTCGATACCGGGCGCGGTCATTTCAACCTGTCCATCAGGCGGCCGACGGCGCCCGCTTCGGCGGCCAAATTACGGTTGTAGCTCAGTGGCATTCGTGGCGACTTCCACCGCAAAGCATCCATGATACCCGCGAGATCCTCGCCACTCGCGAACAAATCCTGGTTCAGCCCGATCCGTGTCGAGTGCGCG
This sequence comes from Sphingobium sp. B2, assembly GCF_007693735.1. Lineage (NCBI taxonomy): Bacteria > Pseudomonadati > Pseudomonadota > Alphaproteobacteria > Sphingomonadales > Sphingobiaceae > Sphingobium > Sphingobium sp. B2. The sequence goes on along the minus strand of NZ_VDBZ01000009.1, from coordinate 9,094 downwards.
CTGATCCCTTTTAGCAATCTGGCCAAATCCTCGGCTGTCAGATCGGGCAGCGCGCCGAGGTCGAACGCCCGCTTGATGATCGACCGGAAAATCGGCCCGATCGAGCCCGGGTGGAGCGCCAGGCTGCCGATGTCATATTCGACGCGCGCCTTCACGGCAGGCTTCGAGAGTGTCTTGCGCAGGTCCCAAGCCTCACGACCTGAAATGCTGTCGATCGCCCGACCGCGCACGGCGGCGCGCGCCTTGTAGCGCCGCACCTGCACCCGCCGGAACAGCGGCCCGGCCGATAGCTCGGCAGCCTCGGTCCAGGCCATGATCGCCGCGACGGTGCGGGGGCTAAGATAGGCGGTCGCCCCCTCCCCGTCCTGATCGCCCTTACTGCGCAGGATCTGCAGCAGGCGTGACTCGGGGTCGATCGCCTCCTCGATATGCTCGACGGCCACCGCCACGAGTTCGGAGGCTCGCAGGCCGGTATCATAGGCCGCCGACAGCAATGCACGATCGCGAAGGCCCGGCAGATCGTCTCCGCAGCTCTCTAGCAGCGCGCGGATGTTGAGCCCACGCGCCTTGTCACGCTCGACGTCGCGCACCGGGCCCTTGAACCGCAGCGGCCGCGCCTGCTTCTGCGCCGTCCCCTTCTCACGGCGCACGGCCTGCAGCCGCAACTTGACCAGCGGCGCCGGCGTCGGATCCTGGCGGTCGAGCAGTTGATGAATCTTGGCGATCGACGCCTTGTACCGGGATAGCGACGCTGGACGGCTCCCCTTCCCCGCCCGCGCATCCAGATAATCGGCCACGGTCTCAGCCGTCGCCGGCAGCGCGATCCGGTTGGTGCGCCGACACCAGCTGTCGAATGCTTCGATGTCGGACTTGAGCGCGCGGATGCTGTGAGGCGACGAAGCGGCCTGATAGGCCCAGTCGGCCCGAAGCTGCGATTTTGGCCAGGTTGAAGAACGAACACTGAACGCTTGATTGATTCTACCAGGACCGTTGCTGACCACCGACCTCGTAGATATCGGCTTCCATGGAGCAATTGTAGCTCTCTGCGATGTTGAACATCTCGGAGAGGAGGCTTTGGATTTCCTCATCAAGGGAAATGCCATCCGGATCGGGGTCATAGGCGACGGTCAGTTTGTAATCACAATTGCCGTTTTTTACCATGGCGTAGTCGCGTTCCAGCATCGCCTCAATCCGCTCCCGAGCGGGTTTTCTACCTCTTCCACGCTTGTTGAAGTTCTCGATAATCAGATGCAGGGCGATGCTGGCAGTGGGCGGCTTTTCCGGCAGTTTGGTCTGTGACGGAATAATGTCGAGCGCCCGATAGACGGTCATTCGTGAGACCTTCAGGTCGCGGGCAACGCGGGCCTTGCTGGCGCCGGCGGCAAGGCGACGGCGGATTTCATCGTCATCGACGTTCTTCTTCCGGCCTTTGTAAACGCCTTCGGCGCGCGCCGCTTCGATCCCGGCGCGCTGACGATCCTTGATGAACTTCAGCTCCATATCGGCGACCATGCCGAGTATGGTGATGACCATTCGCCCCATGTCGCCCGCCGTCGTCACCTCTGGCTCAAGGATGCGCAGCGAAGCTCCCTTTTCATCAAGCTCATGCACCAGGTTCAGGACATCGCGCGTGGAGCGGCCGAGCCGGTCGAGCCGCAGCACGACCAGCTCGTCGCCGGTGTGCATAAACTGCATGATCGTTTCCAGTTCCGTGCGCCCGCTCCGCGAGGCCCCCGATCCGGTCTCGGAACGGATAATTTCGCAACCTGCATTCTTGAGGCGGCCAATCTGGATATCCAGATCCTGGTCCGTGGTGCTGACGCGGGCATATCCGATACGAGCCAAGTGCAAAATCCGTCACATTAGGGTGGCTCTTGCAGTGTATCGTCACATTGAGCGCAAACCCACCCTTTTGTGACAGACGAATGGTGTCACTCGGCCCTATCACTCTGGGGTGTACCCAAATGTTATAGGCCGATCAGCCGCCTCACGCTGCAAGCCGTCCAAAATCAATCCGGTCGTTCAGGTCGAGGTCGAAGCGGCCATAAGGGTTCACATGACTGTAGATCAACGGCGTGAGACCACGATAATCTTCCGGCGTCATCCGCCCCGCCCACTTCGGCTCAACCAGTACGGTCTGAAGCATGCGGGTGTTCACATACACCAGCGACGCTTGCAGGAGGTGTAGCGCCAGAACGGAGATTTCCTGCTCATGGATGCGGTTGGTGGCGATCTCGCCGCCCTTGCCGAAGAACACGAAACCATTAGCGCCGTTCCAGTTCTCAACCACATTCAGCCCTTCGTGGATCTCGCGGCGGAATGCCTCCTGACGCAAATACCGGCATAGGAAGATTGTTTTGACCGCGCGGCCGAGTTCACTCAGCGCCTTGTAGGTCGGGTGCATCACTTCGGCTCTGGCAAACCGGAGCAGGATCGCTTCCGGATCGGCGGTGCGCGATTGCATGGCAGCGGCATATTTGACCATTTCGTCATATTGTTGCTCGATCTCGTCCCAGTCGATCGGGCTGGAGAGGATCGGCAGTAAATTGGAAAGCCGCGTGCGCATGCCGGCTTGGGGAAGGGCCAGTTTCTGGCGTGCCACTGCTTTCAGCCGCGGGGCAAGCTCAAATCCAAGGAGTCGGCAGAACGCAAAGCCGACTGCGCTCTGGCCGTGGCTATCGACGTACTGGCGCTGGATTTCCATGTCGGTGCAATGGCGTAGCACGCCTTCGATCATGGAGGCGACCTCCGAGGAAGAGCACCGCTTGAGCTGGGAATAAACGCAGGTCGCGCGCTTCTCCACATGCCAGTAGATCATGACGCCACGGCCGCCATAGCGGGCGTGCCATTCCGTCATCAGGTTGCGGTCCCACGCGCCGAACTTCGTTGAATCGGACGCGCATGCCGTGCCCGCATCTCCCCATACTGCGGCATTGCGGATTGCCAGTGTCGCGTTTGCTACCCGCGCGCACGCCTCCCTCAGCGCTGGCGCGTGGATGAAACGGCGATGGACATGCAGCAATTCCTCGTAACTGACATCGGGTGTTGCGCCAGCGACCCGCTTGAGCCCGGCGTTCGTGCCCAAGCCATAGAGACACAGCAAAAGACGCTGAGCCAAGGCTGCTTTCGACAGGGTAACCCGCGAGGCCGACGTTTCGAAAGCATCCATCAATCCCGTGTCCAGAGCAGCCTCTTTCAACACGTCCAGCAGTCCGGTCATCGGCCAGCGCTGACCGATCTCGCTTTTGATCGAAGCGAGACCCTTCGGTTCGGGCAAGGGCTTGAACGGTGTAATCGATATCCGGTTGTCGCCGCGCCACAGGAGCCGGACCTTGTCGTTTTGTGGAATATTGGCATTGAGGAGCAACAGTTCCCGTTCAAGCTCCTCCCGGATCGAGGCGCAAAACGCCTGCGCATCTGGCGTCAGGCTGAGGCCGGAATAGTACGCATCTCGCCTGATCTCGAAGTCCTTGGGAAGATCGTCATCGGGATTGCGATAGCGATCCGCCCCGACCACCCAGATTTCTTTGGAGCGGATGCGGTCGCGCAGTTGCGTCAGGACGCAAAGCTCATAGCTGATCCGGTTTACCCGCCCATCGTCATCAATGACGGAACTGCGCCATCGCGCTGGAATCACCTCATCGATCGGAACATCCTGCAATGGCACGAAGCGGCATCCGCCATCCACCTTGCTCCTGATCCAGTCGAGGGCCGCCAGGACCGGCCGCCACACCGCGTTGTTCGACCGGAACTCAAGTACGGAAAGCAGGCTTGGCAGCATGCGCCGGTAATGATTGGCCCAGGAACCACGCATCACCTTGTAGATGCGCCGGTCCAGAGCGCCCTTCGCATGGCTCTCCTTGACGATCGCCGCCAGCTTGGCCTTACCGGCGATCGGGAAAATGACATCGCAGATGCGCCCCGATGGTTCATTGATCGAGGCGCTGGCGATCTCGACCAGCAGGCGCTCCTTTCCATAGACCCGCTCGATGTCTTTCGCGATATCGCCCACCACCTTGCGTTTCGAGCGCGTTCCGATCTTGTGAACGGTTTCGATCAGCAGGTCGATCATCGCGTCAGTGAGTTGCGCCTCCCGCGACATTAGATAAATCGCATAAAGGCCGAGCTGTCGCGCCGGCGCATGCCGGCGCATCTCCGAGGCCTTTTCACCGGCAACGCGGCGAACAATCTGAGGCTACCGCAACCATTGCTCCGTAAACAACGCTAAGGAAGAACGTTAGAGGAACGCGCTTCCTGTTGCTCAAGCCGCCCACCGATTTTCAACGCGGTTGAGCGGCCTACGGCCCTTCACAGCCGTGGTGGCAGCTCGATCCCAGAGGAAATCGCCCGAAAACGCGATATGATTCCATTCCACGGGTGAAGTGTGGGCCAGGAGTTCGTCCGGGATAATTTCACCCTGGCTGCGCAGATGCCCGACGGCATCCGCAAAATAGGTCGAGTTCCAGTAGACAATAGCCGCGATCACCAGATTAAGTCCGGAAGCCCGGAACTGCTGGGCTTCATGCGACCGCTCTGCAATGCGCCCTTGCTTGAACGTGCAGATCGCCTGGGTCAGTTGATGGCGTTGCTCGCTCTTGTTAAGGCCAGCCTGACACCGCTGCCGCAATGCCGGGCTTTCGAGCCAATCCAGCATGAACAGTGACCGCTCAACCCGGCCAATTTCCTGAAGTGCCAGATCGAGCTGGTTTTGCCGTTCATAGGCGGCGAGTTTGCGCAGCATCACCGAGGGCTGAACCGTTCCGGCTTTGAGCGATGCAACAAGCCGAACCACGTCATCCCAGTGTGCGCGGATCACATCGAGTTTCACACGGCGGCCCATCAAGGGCTTGATGGCTGCATAACGGGTGATCGGCTCGAACGAAGCAAAGCGCCTATCGGGAAAATCGCGCAATCGTGGGCAAAATCGGAAACCCAGCATGTTGCACAACCCGAACACATGGTCGCTGGCACCGCCTGTATCGGTATAGTGCGTGTCGATTGGCAAGCTCGAACCGTGATGGAGCAAACCATCAAGAACATAGGGTGCTTCGTGCGTGGCCGCAGAGATGACTTTGACATTATAAGGGCCGTGCTGATCGGAGACATGGGTGTAGAACGAAAAGCCGGGATCAACGCCGTAGCGCGCGTTGAAATCACCCGCCGCACCGCCGCGTTTGCCTGACCGGAAAAACTGTCCATCGGACGATGATGTCGTCCCTTGACCCCAAACACTGGCAATTGGCAGGGCGTGGTGAGAATTGATAATCTTGGCGAGTGCGCCTTTGTATGTGTCCTCGCGCATGTATGCCGATTGCGTCCACAGCAATTGATCGGGCGTTACGCCCTGGCTGGCTTCCGCCATGCGCGCGAGGCCGAGGTTGGAACCATCGGCGAGGATGGTTGCGAGCAAAGCGCTTTCGCTGCTGTGTGTATCGCGCGTGCGCAGGTTGGTGAACGCCGATAGAAACCCGGTCTCATTCGCGACTTCATGCAAAAGCTCGGTGATCCGGACACGCGGCATCAACGCATCGATTTTTGCCGCGAGAATATCGACATCGGCGCGTTCGCCACCACGAACCGGCGTGATTGACAATTTGCCGTTTTCAAACCGGACCCCTTCGAGCTTGCCTTTGGCCAAACGGGACGCGAATCCCTTCAACCGCCAATCCAGTTCTGCTGCACGGGTTTTGATCCATTCGTCGGCACTCCCTGGAAGGCCCAACGTGGCTGCAACAGGGGCAACCTTGTTCTGCGGGAGCAGATAGCTATCGAAACGGCGGTAGTTGCTCGATCCTTCGATCCAGATATCGCCAGATCGCCATTTATTGCGGACATGCGCCATCGCGGCAGTCTCGAACAAGCGGCGATCAATCTTACCGCTCGCGGTGATCAGCGAGCGCCATTCTTTCTTGAACGGCATCGGAGTATTTTCGGGGATGTCGCGCCGCCCAGTCCGTGCGTTTTCACGAAGCACCTCGATCAAATTCAGTGTCGGTGACGAACCCGGTCCCGCCTTGAATTGGATTGCTTCGAGAAGTGCGGGCGCAAATTTGCGCAGTGTTACCCAACGATCCGAAGCCCGCACCAGCGGGTCCTCTTCGGCAAGGTCGCCAATTGCCTTCACCTCCGCCTTCGCAGCAAGCAGTTTGTGCCAGCCCACCGCTTCATCAACCGCGTCGAAGGCGTCAATCTGCCCGTCTTGCGCCAAGGCCAAGGCATCGATTGTCCGCGAGAACATTCGCATCAGTCGTCCAACATCGCGCGTTGTCGCAGCATAGACCCGCTTCTTGGTATTGCCGCCCCGTGTAAAGCTGCCCGCGATCATTCGATCCGCCATGTCGAGCGCCGCGTCGATCAGGCGGGCTTCCAGGTCGATCATCAGCGCGATCAGGATCGCACGCCGTCGCGGCTGCGTATAGCGACCCAGAAGATGAGCAGGTGTAACCCGGCCCTCGCGCGCGAGCTGGCGGAACCGCTCAGTATGAATATTGTCGGCAGCGGCGCTCGCAATGCCGATGCCGCGCACAAAGTTCAGCCGGTCAATTAGGCCTCGAACATTGTCAGCCTTTGGCGCTGTTGTCATTTCGCGCACCCATGCCAACGGCGTGATGCCCGTTTTCGGATCGACGATCAGCAAGTCGTCGAGCTTGGTGAGCTGCTCGGCGGAAGCATCCAACAGCAATGCCGCATAGGATTGTTTTCGCGCGCGGGCGCGGCCAGCGATTCCGGTTCGTTCGATTCGACCCGGTGTGGGCAAAAGGATGCCGCCATCGCGCAAAGCAGCGACGATGCCACCCGCTATGTCAAATCCATTTTCAGTGCTCCAGGCAGCTCGGGCACCTGCCTCGATCATCAACCCGAGGTCAGACTCAGCCGGGTGGCGAAGCCCAAGCACGTTCATCAATTCCAGCGCGTGGTCGGTCGCCGTCTGGATGCGCTTGGCATAGTCATTGAACTTGTCGTCGGGCACTCCCAGCTGGTCAGCCATGAAGGCGATAAGCTGCTTGGGCACTTCGCCAAAAGTAGCCAGCGAAAAACCGGGATGATTGAATAGAGCCATTTGGACAGCAAAGCCCAATCTGTTCGCTGCCCCGCGCCGTGCATAAACCAGGGCACCGTCTGATGGCGACAGCGTATAGTGCTTCACCAAGCTTTCGCGATCCACAGGGACCCCGAACAGCAGGTGGCGCTCGTCCTCGTTCAACAGGTCCCGTCGCGCCATGACTTTTCTCCGATTCGTCCATAAAAGGGGTATAATGATAGTAGACAAAACCGAGTTGGGGGACGTATTTTATGGACTGGTTCTGGGCATCATCCTGGTTCCGCGCTATCCCGTCCACAGAACGGACGTTTGGAGGACACCCATTTGAACGATATATTGGGATATGCGCGCGTCAGCACTGGTGATCAGGATGTCGCCGGGCAAACCATGCGGCTTGAAAAGGCTGGCGCCATTCGTGTGTTCACAGATGTCATATCAGGCAAAAGCATGGATCGGCCTGGCTTAGCTGATCTGCTCGGCTTCGCCCGCAAAGGTGACACATTGGCTGTCGTAAGGCTCGACAGACTTGGGCGTTCTCTCAACGAACTGCTAACTTCTGTTGAAACGCTCAAAATGCGCGGCATCGCCTTGCTCAGCCTGGAAGAGAAGATCGATACCTCGTCGGCTGCCGGCGAGCTCATCTTCCATGTGTTTGGTGCTATCGCTCATTTTGAAAGACGCCTGATCTCGGAGCGCACCAAAGACGGGATCGCAGCGGCAAGAGCCAAGGGCAAAAATCCCGGGCGGCAACCGCTCGACCAAGGTAAGGTCGAAGCCGCGATCAAGCTTGTGGAATCCTGTGTCTCTCCCGCCGAAGCGGCCAAACAGCTCGGACTTGGCCGATCTACGGTCTATCGAGAAATGCGGCGTTTGGGGGTCCAACGCCCTGCGTGAATTGCACATCGGCAAACACCCTTATTGACTTGGGGGCGCAATTGGCATATACATAACCATATACAAAGGAGGTTCTGATGGCCCAAGCATTGCCCGTGTCCGCCGCAAGGGAAGCAAAACTGTTCCGCAACAATCGCAGCCAGGCAGTCCGCATCCCTGTGGAGTTTGAACTGCCCGGAGAAAAGGTGCTCATTCACCGCGAGGGTCACCGGCTGATTATCGAGCCTGCGCCGCAGAAGAAGCTGCTCGACATCCTTCGCGGCCTTGAACCACTTGGCGTCGATGACTGGTTCCCGGATGACATTGACGCCGGACTGCTCCCGGCAACAGAAGTCAATTTGTGAGCACAACCCGTTATATGCTCGACACCAACATCGTGTCGGACCTGGTGCGCAACCCTCAAGGCAGGGTTTTCGAGAAGATTTCTGAACTCGGCAGCGATGCCCTGAGCATCAGCATCATCACCGCCGCCGAATTGCGCTACGGTTGTGCCAAGCGTGGATCGGAGAAATTGCAACGCCAGGTGGAAGCCATCATGGAGGGGTTTGAGGTCTTGCCCTTGGACGTGCCTGCGGACACAGAATATGGTGCGATCCGGTCTGCTCTGGAAACAGGCGGTAAACCTATCGGCCCCAATGACCTCCTGATCGCCGCCCATGCGTTGGCATTGGGTGCCGTTCTGGTCACCGCAAATATTGACGAATTCAGCCGCGTCGCCGGCCTCAAGATCGAAAACTGGCTCTCTTGATCGCGAGCCAATGGCCAGCTCCCGCTTGAGAATTCCAAAATCTGCTTTTGTTCTTGCTTAGCGTTGCATACGGAACAGTGGTTGCGGTGGCCTCAATCTGATCGACCCATGGCTTGCCCGTAGCCGTCAGGAGATCATGGGGAAGATCAAGTCTCTGGATAAAGGCGAGTTTCTCGGTCACGTCGAGAATGTTGTCGAGCGTTGCCTGTCCGGCGTCACCCTTCATCCTGTTGAATCCGGTCGAGCTGTCCGGATCGGCAAGCGAGGCTTCCAATAACGCCACCGCATCTGACGAAAGCCGATCACTGGTTCCGATCAGCCAGGTGTCCAGATAATCTTGCCGTTGTGAGCGAACGACACGTTCAAGCTCCTTGCGCGACGGCCCATAAATACGCCGGTCCCGGCACCAC
>NZ_VDBZ01000008.1:0-51767 GCF_007693735.1 Sphingobium sp. B2 | reverse complement strand
AACATGGCCAAAATCGCAGCTTCGGGCCGACTGGGCCACCTACGGAGACGTGGGCGGGGGCGTGGAAACCCTCTGATAATCGAGCCGGTCGAGCTTAACGACCGGGTGGCGGACGCGCATGTCCAGAAGCCACCCGGCTTTAAAGGCGTTCGCGCCTGACGATTATCAGGTTTCCAACACCCGGTTCCAAGCGGGCACGCCTCCAAAATGGGGGCGTGCCGCTGGCTTTCCGGCCTACTCCCGACAGCACAGTTTTGGAAATGGCGCGAGGTCGCTGCCATCGGTTTTGCTTGTTGGGGGGGTAAGTGACCAATTCGGAAAATTCATCCGGCTCGATACTGGAATGGCTTGGCTTTCGCGGCGCGCGCGGGGGGCGCAGCGCGGACGGGAAAGCAGCGTTCGCAAACGGCGCTGGCAATGTCTTCCAGCAGGCGCGCCGCCATCTGCTCGATGAAATTGCGGCCTTCCTGCTCACCTATGAGCTGGACGTGACGCCCAATAATCTTCTCACCGCGCACGGGGCCTTTTCCGGGTCCAATCCCGCCCTTGCGCGCAAGATCGCCCAGCATGTGACCGCTGGCCTAGCCGTGACACAGGAATGGCTGGACGAAATCACGGCGGCAGACGAGACGATCGACAAGCACGATGGCATCCAGCACCTCATGGCGAGGTTGGAAACGACGCTTGAAAGTTTCTCGAAGAACGCCAACGCCACGCGCAGCGCGACGGCCGATTATACCGACGAGCTGGAACAGCATGTGGCCGAGCTGGATCAGGTTCAGGGAACGGGGCAAATCCTTTCCAGCCTAGCCGATTTGGCGAAGGCGATGCTTGAGCGAACCCGCAAGCTGGAAACCGACATGCGGCGCAGCGAGGAGGAGGCCAAGGCGCTCCGCCGTAGTCTGGAACAGGCGCGGCGCGAGGCGGAGATTGACCACATGACCGGCCTTCCCAATCGCCGGGCTTTCGAGACGGTCCTAGAGCGGGAATATCGTGACGCCAGAGCGAGCTTTGACCCGCTGACCGTAGCTTTCTGCGATATAGACCATTTTAAGCGCATCAATGATACGCACGGCCATGATGCAGGCGATCGGGTCATTCGACTTATCGCGGAAATGCTTGCTACGATTTCGGACGATAATTGCCATGTAGCGCGCCACGGTGGAGAGGAGTTTGTTATGCTGTTCCGAGGCGTCAGCCTGTCCGAAGCGCATAAGAAACTTGACGGCTTGCGCGAACAAATGGCCGAACGTCGCTTGCGAAACCGCAAGACGGATGAACCATTGGGCCAAATTACATTCTCCGCTGGTATTGCGGACGTGTTTGATTTTCCTGATCCAAGGGCGGCCCTCAAAGCGGCCGATGAAGCCCTTTACGCCGCAAAACAGGGCGGCCGAAACCAAGTGATAATCGCACCCAAGGGAGGCGCGCAGGCCGCATGAGCGAGGGGACGCCAGATGAAGACGTATTCCCCGGCGCGAAGCTCTCCGATCCGGCAATGGTGCGGGCGATGGGCGGGGCGCTGGCGGTCCTCGCCGGGTTGCTGGAAGGGAAAGGCGTCTCAACGGTGGAGGAAACCTCCAATGTGCTGGGGATTTACGCTGTCATCACCGGGGAAACCGCACCCGATGAAGGTTTGATCCTCGCTTGCTGGGCGGGAATGTTGCGTGATGCGGCACAGGAGAAGGCCGAAAAGGACGGGGAGCCGGGAAAATGGGATTAGGATCGGGCAGCGCGGCCGTGCTGGTTGTGGAGGATGAACCCCTAGTGAGGACGATGGCGGCCGACATTCTTATGGACGCGGGCTATCGCGTCTTTGAGGCGTGCGAGGCGGCGGACGCTCTGGCGATCCTTGACGGCCGCGATGACATTGGCGCGGTGTTCACCGATATTGAAATGCCCGGAGGGATGACCGGCCTTGCCTTGGCCGCTGCCGTCCGCGACCGATGGCCGTCCATGCCGGTCCTCGTTACCTCTGGCCGCGTGCGACCAGGTGCTGGCGAATTGCCGAACGGCGCTGCCTATATCGCCAAGCCCTACATGCCCGGTGAATTGGTCGCCACGCTCGGCAAGATGCTTCCTCACCCCGATTCCGGCGATTAATGCTCCATCAGGCTGAATGAGCCGCGAACAAGGGCAAGCCCCACGGAAAGCCGTTCGGCCGCCTCTTTCTGCTCGATGCCTAGTCGTTTGGCGATTTGCTCGATCGAAAGCCCGTTCTGCCGATGCAGGAACAAGACGCGATCGGTCAAATGTGGCAATTCATCAACACAATCCCAAAATTCATCTTCGGGAAATGTCATGCGCGGTGACGCCATGCACGTATCTATTGATTGTTGCAGATAACAATCTGCGGCTGAATCATCGACCTCAACGAGTATCGCAAGAGCTTTTTCCATGAACTCTAGGGCAACCGCTTTCTGTTGCTCTCGATAGATATTGGAAGAATCAACCATAGCCTAGTCCTCCTTTCGGTCGCTGTAGGGAGGACGATGACTCAACAATAGGGAAATTGCACGCGCAACTAGGGCCAGATTGAGCAGTAATTTTATTACAACGGCAAGCAGCCCTCGCCTGCCCGGACAGGGGCGGCGCGTGGCATCGGCTAGATTGTTTGTTGGTCTTCCGACGATGGCTAGTCCTTGCGGGCCATCGTCGGAAGTGGACGGCCGCACAAATTGGGGGGCGTGGGCCGCGCCGGGCCTCTAGCATAAAATTACGGCCCTGCATCCCCGGCGTTGATACATTCGTCGCGCAGGGCGCTCGATTGAGCCGCCCCGATCGCGGTCGCCTCAATCGGCATAGCGAGCTGGCAATATGCACATACGCGCATAATTTCCGCTTGCGGGCTATGTATATTTGTGCATAATAGCCGCGATGGATACGGAACGGCCGGTTCGATGGGTGGCATCGTCAAAGCGCGATTTTCGGGAGTTCCCGGACGATGTGCAGGACGTAATGGGCTATGCCCTGCACCTTGCGCAGCAAGGCGGGCAGCACGCCAGCACTAAGCCGTTGAAGGGCTTTGGCGGCGCTGGCGTGGTCGAGATCATAGACGACCACCAAGGCGATACGTTCCGCACGGTCTATACAGTCAAATTCGCGGAGGCGGTCTATGTCCTGCACGCCTTCCAGAAGAAATCCAAGCAGGGCAAGGCCACGCCGCAGGCCGATATGGATTTGATCCGAACGCGGCTGAAATCCGCCGAGGAGCATCACCGGCAACACCAGACCCCGCGAGGCACAGCATGAGCGCACAGGACGAAATCATTGAGGAAGGCAGCGGCAATGTCTTTGCCGATCTAGGCTTTGCCGACCCCGACACCCACCTTTTGAAAGCCCAGCTCGTTACCCGTGTGGCCGAGGCCATGCAGGAGCGGAAGTTGACGCAGATCGCCGCCGCCAAGGTTACGGGATCTACCCAACCGGAATTGTCGCGCATCCTGCGAGGCCAGTTCCGCAGCGTCTCGGTTGAGCGGCTTCTAGCCATGCTCACCCGGCTTGGCTGCAAGGTCGATATTGTCGTGCGCCCGCAGGGGCGGACCACTGAATCGGCCGTGATCCACTTCGCCTAATGTGCGATGATTTCGCGCAAGCCCGGCTCGATATGTTCGAGGCCGGGCTATTCGGCCAAGGGCCTGCCTTCTGGCGCTGGATCGAAACCGACGCGGCGCAACCCTATCTTGCCGCTTTCGCCGCCGATCGACGGCCGCCCGAACCCGGCGAACCCTTCGCTATCGACCTTGCGGCCGACGACTTGCTTGCTCCCGATCGCCTCGCCCAGCTCGCCCTACAGATCGAGGCCGACCATGCTTGATCCCAATCCGTCCGTAGCCGACCTTGACGCATTGCTAGATCGCCACCGCAATGACGATGCGGCTATGGAAAAGATCGTTCGCGGGTATCTCCGTTGCGCGATCTACAGCTATCAGAAGCATTGCGTTTGGCGCGCCTTGCGCCACATCGGCAAGGACGATTGGAGTTTCAAAGAGGAAGACGTTGCCGCCTTGAGGGCCGAAGGCGCGAAATCCATTTCGGACTTTCGAGACTGGCTCATTGAGGAGCTGGCCGGGATGGGGATCAGCGCCCACACCGGCTTGCCGAATTGAGCGCCTAGCGCGCCGTCGCTTCAATTGCTGGCGGTGATTGTGCGCGGAATAAATCGCGGGTCCGCCGTGGGATCGGTAGGCGAAGGATGCAGCATGTCGCGCCGGAAATTCACCGCAACGGAAATAGGCGCGGCGTTCGGCCGAGCCGCCATGACGCGGGCTTGTGGAGCTGGCGCAGCCTCATAGCTGGCCATCGGCTGCACGGCCGCCGAGGTTAGGCCCCCTACCCCGCGTTCCGCTCTGGCGACGACAATTTGAGCGCGATCGAGCGGCCGAGTCTGATCGCCGGTATAGAAAGCCAGATGCCAATGATCGGCATGGCCCCGGTCCCCCGGCCCCAGCAGCTCCGCCACGCGAACACCATGTTGCGCCATCACGGCGCGGATTTGCTCGCGCGTGATCGTGTGCAGCCCGGCACGCGGCACGAAATCCACCGCCTGCCCATATTTGTGAAAGCTGTTGGCGGCCCCGTAATTGGCTTCCAGCGCCCGCCACGTATCGGTTATGCGAGCATTGAACGCAGCGGCCAAGATCGAGGCGACATAGCCCGCCGAGGCGTCGGCGCTGCCTTGGGGCTGGACGATCGCCGGTTGCGCCGCGAGCTGGCCCCCGCCCGTCGCGTCGGCCGCCGTGATCGTGAGCGGGATCGAGGCCGATCGCGCAGCAGGAGCGCCGCCGCTTACCGGGATGCCGTTCACGCTGTAGGTATTATAGCGCGAGGAAAGCCACGCCTCCCAGCGCGCACCTTTCGCCATAATCAGCGCCCGATAGCGGGCATTATGGACCGGCGTTCGGGAATGATAATTGGCAACCCGCGTCCACAGGTCGCCCTTGTCATCCCGGATATGGTTTCTGATACGCCATGCAGCGAGGTTGTAGGGATAGCACCCCGCCGCAAGCACATATTCGGGCCGGATGCCGTAGCGTGCCAGCGATTGAATATAGCTGGAATTGAGCTGCATCGAGCCAAGATCGGCGGTGTTATTGGTGTTCTGGACGCGCGCGCCGGGCCGACCGTTCTCTTGTTCCGCGACCGCCAGCATGACGTTCGCCGGAATGTTATAGCGCAGCGCCGCCGCGATCGAGCATTGCACCCGTTCTTCTATGACAACCGGAGGCAGATCAGCGGCCATGATTAGCTGTCCCCCCTTCTCTGGACGAAGGCCGCAACTTCATCCTCTGGCGTCTCCATGTCGCCCGCATCACGGGCGGCCGAAATGGTATCGCCCGCGAATTGCGCCGTGGGGGGTGGCGATGAATCGGACGAGCTGGCGGGACTGCCCGCGCCGGTCGCGGGAGCGAGCGTTTCACTTCCCGACGATGCCGAGGCGGCCGACGCGCGGATATTGGCCGCCAGTCGGCCGCCCACCGTATTTCCCACCCGCTCTTTCAAAGCGCCCACCGCCATACCAGCGGCAGCGCCGCCGAGGATGCTTGCGGTTTTCGCCGCACGGCTAAGGCCGGTGCGTTGCGTGCCGCCAGTGTCGCCACTTTCGGGCGCGCCTTCACCTTGCGAGCTGGCGGAGCTGGCCTCCCCCTCCCCCGCAGGCGAGCCACCGGCAGCGCCGCCGCCGTTGCCGTCTTCACGATCGGCCGCCTCGCTACCCGCAGCGGCGCTTGCAGCCGTGCCGCCGCCCGCGCTGGCGGCTTCCGAGCCGCCTTGAAGGCCGCTGTTGTCATTGGCCGGGGGGGAACCGCCATCGCCGCCCATAGCGACGCTAAGGGGCGTGCCGCCGCCCCCACCGCCACCGCCGCCGCCGTTATCGCCGCCTCCCGGCATGTCGCCCGCCGACGAAAGCGGTTGCCCGCCTCCCATGCCGGTTTGGCCGCCTTCACCACCGCTCCCACCAGCGGCAGCGAAGGCGGCCTTGATCGCGCTGGCTCCACCCGCAGCGTTCATCGCGCCAGCAGCGATCATAGCCCCACCCGTGGCCGCCGCCCCAGCGGCCATCCCGGCAGCACCCAGCGCGGCCCCTGCCCCAAAGGCTCCGATACCGCCCGCCGCGTGGATCGAGCCGCCGCTTATAACGCCCCCGACCATCGCGGGAACCTTGTTTACGAGCGCCAGAAGGACGACCGCGAAGACAAGCATGGTCCCTAAATCTTGGAGAGACGAACCCTCGCCCGTTGCGGCATAATATTGGTCAAGGAAGGTTTTGCCGACGCCGACGATAAGAACCATCGTCATCAGGGACGCGCCCACCGCGACCACCGTTTTGAAATAGTTCAGCGCAATATCGCTGGTCCACCGCGCGCCGCCGAAGCCCAAAAAGATAACCCCGGCATAGGCGAGGACATAGCCGGAGGCCAACAGCAGCAGCATATTCACGCCGACGAGAGCCAAAACAATCAGGATGCCCAGCGAAACCAAGATAGAAAGAGCGGAATCGACCGGAGTTAGGACGCTGGACGCTTCGACAGCTTGGCGGAAAATGTCGAAACCAATGTCCACAATACCCGATGGCGCGAGATTGTTAGGCAGGCCGGATGCCTGCGCACCCAACGAGCGCAGCCCTTCAATGATCGCCAAGCCGATCGCCGGGCCGTTGATGAGCAGCCACCAGAAGAAGCCGCAGAAGATGGCGAAGCGAATTGCTTCCGAAGCAAATTCGCCAAGATCGGCGCGGCGCAACGCCATTACCCCGAACGTCCAAATGAGGCTGACCGCCGCTAGTGTGCCGAATAGAATTGTCGCGTGCGTTGTGAAGACGCTCGCCCACGCCGCCGCCATGCTCTTATATTTGTTCAGAACATTATCGAGCATACCTTGCGATTGCGCATAGGCGGGAGTCGCGGCGAGCGTGAGCGCCACCCCCAAGGCGGACAGGTGTAGGCGAGCCAGAGCCTTCATAGTGCTATCCTCAATTCTGATAGGTTCCGATCGGCGTCGGCTTGGTTTCGTGCGCTAGTGCGCTGCCCGCTTCTTGGCACTCCGCGTCGGTTTCGACGCCGGATTTGCATCGGGCGACCTTCTCGCGGGCTTCGTCTAGGTGTTGAGAGTAATAGAGCATCGTTTTCGGTTCGGCCTCGGACTTGCCGCAGGCCGCGAGAAGAAGTGTAGCGGTGCAGCAGGACGCGGCGATAAGTTGACGCAATTTCGGCATGGGCTTTCCTTAATTCTGATAGGTTCCGATCGGCGTCGGTTTGGTTTTCCGCATTGCGGCCGATGCCTCTGTTGCCGCAGCATCGCGATCGAGCTGATATTGCGATTGAGCCGTCAGCGCGGCGCTTTGCGCGAGCAGGACGCCGCGAATTTTCTGCAACTCACTGGCTTGTTGGGCCGCAAATTGATTGGCGTAGGACAGGGCTTGCATTTGCCCGCTCGCACCCGTGGCATTGGCCTGCAACTGGTCGAGGCGCTGGCCGTCAGACGCAAGCGTTGTCATGGCGCTGTTGATGCCGTTCATAGCGTCGGCATTTGCGGCCATCTGGCTTGTCGTGCGGGCGCGAGTAGCGGACAGAGCCGCCGCGCGCTGCGCCGCCGTGCAGTTCCCGAACGTGCAAGCATTGGTCTGATAGTAAGACGGATTTTTGAATTGATTCATGTAGGTGTTCACGTCGCCAGCTTGACGAGCGAACGAGCTGATTTGATTGACCTGCCCTTGGAGGCTGTCGATCGTTTGCGTAGCCTGCTGCCAGAGCTGGACCGGCGCGCCGACCGTGTTCTGAATCATATTTTGGTATTGCTGTAGCTGCGTCTGATACTGCTGGATTTGCTTCGCCACCGTGGCGACGTTTTGCAGCGCGGAAACGGTTGTCTGGCGGACGTTCGCAACGTCGATAACCGAGATTTGCGCATTGGCGGACGGGGCCGCCAGCGCGAGAGTGATCGCCAAAGAAATTTTAGCGGCTAAAATTCGAGACTTCATTTTGCTTGCTCCCTTTCATCTGGCGTCAATAATCGAATGAGCGGTAAGGCTTTGAAAATGTGAGGTCTTTCACGACGACCACATTGAAGCGGAAGCCGGGCCGGATAATCAGCGTGGGCGATATGTTCAGATTGCGCTCAATCATCATCGCCGTGGTCTGTCCGAGCTGCTGGCCGAGAGCTTGGCTAAGGGCTTGGCTGGCGGACATGGTGCCATTGGCGTTGAGGCCGGTTTGCGGCTGACTAAGGGTTACGCCAGCGGTCACACCAGACATGAGCAGAGCGGAGCCGAAGATACGGAACCAATGCGCGTTCACTTGGTCATGGAACCCGGCATAGCCCGCGCTGTCCGACCCCGGCATAGCGCCAAGGTCGATCGCCTTGCCGTCAGGAAAGATGATCCGTTGCCACGCGATGAGCGCGCGCGTCTGCCCAAAGACCGGGTTGGAATCATACGCGCCGACAAGGCGGGAGCCTTGCGGGATCAGGAGATAGCGGCCCGTCGCGGTATCGAACACGTTTTGGGAAACTTGCGCGACAATCTGCCCCGGTATTTGCGAGTTGATGCCGGAGATCAGCGTGCCGGGAATTACGAAGCCCGCGCGGAGCTGGTAGCGGGAGGGCGCTTCTACTTGGCTGTTCGAGGCCCAGCGATTGCCACCCGCATTGTTGGCGAACTGGCCATAGTTGGCAGGCGGGCGGGCATTGGCGGCACCCTGCCCGGCTCCGGCTCCTCCCCCGGCCACTTGGTTTGACAGGGCCGTAAGGGTGGCAATGTCGGAGGCCGAGGGCTGGCGGCCCTGCGCCATTGCAGCGGCCATTTGCTGTTGCAGGGCGACGAGCTGGGTTGCCGGATCAGCGCCGCCACTCATGCCGCCAGCGCCAGAGGATGCCCCATTGCGGCCGTCCTGCCATTTCAGGGCGGTAGGAGAGCGCACGGCGCTGCCAAATTGGGCAAGGCGTGCTTCGCGTATCGCTTCCATGCGTGCCCGGCGCAGATCGGCCGCCGTGGGGCCGTTGGGTTGCGCTGGCGAGGCGGTGACGGTTGGCGGCGCATTGGGATCGACCGGCGCGACCGGGATGCCATCGGCAGGCGGCAGCGGGGGCGCGTTCGCCATGACTTCCGCAGCACCGCTTGGAGCGGTCCCCGCAACCTTGTTCGCAACATCGGCCGAGCTTTGACCGACAGCCGGTTGAACCTTGGTCGCCGCATTGTCCGAGGAGCGATCAATCATAATCGACACCACGATGGCGATGAACAGCGCCACAATGCCGAGGACGATCAGCAGCGGCGCATTATTGACCCTGCGAACTCCCGTCACCAAGCGCCCGCTGTTCCCGTCCGCTGCACCGCCCGGCGAGGCTTCCGGCGACATGCTATCAGCATCAGACATAAACCTATCCCCTTACCCGGCCTTGACGACGCCACAGCGCGCGGCACGGATGCCCTTGCACTTGGCGCGCGCCGTCGCGCTGGATTGAAACTGTCCGAATTGGATGCCGTGAGAGCGTCCGTTTTGGACAAAGCGCGGCGTCACGCTCGCCCACGAAGGGCGAAGGCGCGCCGTCGCGCGCCAATAGGCGCGTGCTGCGCTTTCGGAGGAGAAGCCCGTCAGGCTGACAGACCACGTTCCGGCCTCTGTTCCATTGCCGCCGAAGCCGGGTTGCGTGCTGGCGACGGGCGACGGAACGGGAGGAGGTGCGGCAGGCGCTACGGGCCGGTTCGCCCGTTCGATCAGCTCCGGCGTTGCGCCGGTCAGATCGAGCGCCCACCCGGCAGACGGGTAGATACCCTTTTCATCCACGCCATAGATGCGGGAGAAAGTTTGCGCGCCGACCCGCAGCGTCACGCGGTAGGAATCGGCAATTGGCTGATCGACGTAATAGCGCAACGGCGTGGCCGCAGGATCGGGCTTCACGCCCTTGCCCGCCTCAATCACCGCATAGCCTGCTTGGCGCATCGCGGAGCGCAAGCCGTCACCATAGGCCCCGCCCCCGGTAGTCGGGATCAGCACCCGGCTAATCGCAGGCGGGTAGAGTTTCACCAGCTCCGCCACGGAATCGTCAACGAGGGCTTGGGCCTGATCGGGAGGAGCCGGAACGGCGAAGCTGTCCCGGTGCGAAACGCCCGCGCAGCTCGTAAGCAGGAAAGCCACTGATACAAAAATCGCACCGCGCACGATCAGCCCCCCCTTGTGATGGTGACGCGCTCTTGGCGCTTGCCGACACCGGAGATGAGGACCGCTTGGTCAAAAATCTGATCGACAATGTAGCGGCCATCTTGGAGCCGGTAATTGACGATGGAGGTATCAGCCGCCTTGGAGACGCTGCCCCCGGCCCGGACGATCAGCAGCGATGGCGCTTCCGTCTGCTCCATCGCGTGCGGCATTTCGATGATGGTTTTGACGCCATCATTGTAAACCCGGACGGGCTTCCAGCGTGCGCGGCCGTCAACGCTATAGTGGAAATCGAGATTGGAGAGATATTCGCTCCCTCCCCTGCCCGTCCCGCGCGCGCCATCGGGCACCGCCATCGTGTTTTCGGCGCGCGCCGTGTCCGATCGAGCGCGGAAAGCGGCCCATTTGGCTTGCGCTTCATCGGGATAGGTGAACGCCACCCGCGACATGAATTGCGTCCGGTGCGACACCAACCGGATATGGTAGGTGCGGCGATCGGTCGTCACGATCAGCGTTGTATTCAAGTTCGCATCGAGCGGCTTGATGATAAGATGCTGGGTTTCGTTCGGCCCGGAATTGGAAACGGCCGGTTCGATCAGCCAGCGGGCGCTATCGCCCACGTTGACCGAATTGATGTTCTCGCCCGGCTGCAACTGCACATCGCAGATTTGCAGCACAGCACAGACCACGGAGGGTTCGGAGGTGCCGAAGGCGAACAATACCGCGCCTTCGGTGCCCGGCACCGGCTTGATGCCTTCGGCGCTTTCCGCCTGCCAGCGCCGCGCGATCGACAGACCCTCGCGCTGGGTGCGCGTCAGGTTCGGATTGCGCGGGCTGATATAGGCATTGGGATCTACTTGCGCCCCTCCCCCGGCAGGCATGGGCGCGTTCGCGGGCGGCATGTCGTCGGGAAGCGGCGGGCCGTCCTGCGCGGACGCGATCGAAGGCAGCGCCGCGAGGGCGGCGGCGAAATAGGCGATCTTCTTCATGTTGATTGTCCCTCCCATCAGAGTGTGCGCGACCAAGAGAAATCTTGGACGAACACGCCCAAGGGGTTTTGCTTAATTTGTTCCTCCGTGGTGGCCGAGCTGGGCGGCGCAACGCGGATCGTGACGAGCGCGCGCATTTTCGCCGGAGGCTGGATAGGCTGGCCTTGCCGATCGCGCTCCGTCTCGGTCCAATCGACCTGCCAAGAGGTCTTGGTTTGCTGAATTACCGAGGCGATTTCGACCGACACGGTTTCCCGCGCCGCGCGGGCGAAAGGCGTATTGTCGGGATTGCCGTTGAGATAGTCGGTCATCTTTGCCAACGCCGGATCGTTCGGCGCGAGCATCCCATAGACCCGGAAAATGGCTTGCTTTTGGAGTTCAACGTCAGCCGTCACCATGCGGGCCGACTGGATGAAGGAGCCGACTTGCGCTTGCACCACGCGCGCATCGACCGGCGAAGCCACATCGGCCCGCTGGGTCGCTATCGCGTCCCCCAGCGAGTCCACGCGGACCACGTAAGGGATGAATTTCGACTGACTGCCAATCGCTATGATGCCGCCGACAGCGGCGAGGACGATCAGCATCGAAAGGATTGCCATAGTCTGCCACAAGCGCCGCGAGGCAGCGATGCCGCCCACATGCTCATTCCATTGCCGCCGCGCGTTCAGGTAGGGGTTGGGATCAACCGGGGCGCTTTCCGCAGCTCGCCGCCCCCGCAGCTTGTCAAACAGACTCATGCAGCTTCTCCGAGGTATAGGGGGCCGCCGCCGCGCGGCCGATATTGATGGTGGATTCGACGCCACGGATGGCCAGCCACTCGTTGACCCATGCCGGGCCATAGGCCGCTTCAAGGGCCTTAATGGTGGCGATGGATTCCTTGTCGGTCGCGCCGACGAAGGACAGGGCCACGGGGCCTAGCGCCAGCTCAAAGAGCCGCCGCCCCTGTTCCGAGAGATAGTAATATTGGCGCTTGGGGATGGCCGTCGCCAAGATTTCA
Source organism: Sphingobium sp. B2 (assembly GCF_007693735.1). Lineage (NCBI taxonomy): Bacteria > Pseudomonadati > Pseudomonadota > Alphaproteobacteria > Sphingomonadales > Sphingobiaceae > Sphingobium > Sphingobium sp. B2. The sequence goes on along the minus strand of NZ_VDBZ01000008.1, from coordinate 39,627 downwards.
ATCTGGCGTGTATTGAGGCCCATGCGTCTGTAGAGTTGGGCGGTATCGTCATCGCGCGCATAGACGTTCGGCAGGAAAATCTTGGTCGCGGTGGACTCCACGATAACGTCAAGGATGCCCGAATTTGCGGCGTCAGACAGGCTTTGCGTTGCCATGAGAACAAGGCAGTTGGACTTGCGCAGCACCCGGAGCCATTCGCGGATTTTGGCCCGGAAGGCGGGATGCCCCAGCATAATCCATGCTTCATCAAGGATGATCGCGGCAGGCTGGCCCTTCAAAGATCGCTCGATACGCCGGAAAAGATAGAGGAGGACCGGCAGCGCGTATTTTTCACCGAGGTTCATCAGCTCCTCGACTTCAAACACGGTAAATTCCGACAGGCTCAGGCCGTCATGTTCCGCATCGAGAAGATGGCCCATAGAGCCGTCCACCGTGTAGGGGTGACTGCACGAAAGTGACTTATCTGCACGCTAAGAGCGAACGGACCGGGAACGCTGGGACTTTGTGTTCTTCTCCGTGGCTTCGAGGGCTTTGTAGAGGGCGGTTTTGCCGATCTTGAGGCGCGCGGCGGCCTCGCGAACTGTGAGGCCGGAAGCGATATGTTCGCGCGCCTTGCGGAGCTTGTCAGGTGTGACCACTGGCCGCCGCCCACCGGGGCGACCTCGCTCGCGAGCGGCCTTGAGGCCTGCATGGGTGCGCTCCCGGATCAGATCGCGCTCAAACTGGGCAAGCGAGCCGAAGATGTTGAACACCAGCATCCCGCCCGAAGTGGTGGTGTCGATGTTCTCGGTGAGCGAGCGGAACCCGATACCTCGCGTCGCTAGCTCGCCGACCTTCTCAATCAGATGGCTCATCGAGCGCCCAAGACGGTCGAGTTTCCAAACCACCAGCGTGTCGCCGCTGCGCAGATAGGCGAGCGCCTCGGCCAGGCCGGGCCGATCGGCTTTTGCACCAGATGCGTGATCGTCGAATATCCGGTCGCACCCGGCCGCGTTCAGCGCGTCGAGCTGGAGTGAGAGCTTCTGGTCTGCCGTCGAGACGCGCGCATAGCCGATCAACGCCACATGCAGCCCAATCCTGTCCGTTTTCCCATCATTATCTGATCTTGTCCGAATCGCCGTTATAGGTCCAGAGTTAACGGACATATTCCTGCTGGCCGCCAGAGGACCGTCTGACGGACAAGGACGCGGAAGGAGATAGTGCTTGGCGAGACGGCGACTGGTGAGCGCGGAAATCTGGGCAGGGCATTATGGCGCGCCGCTCGATGAGCGCGAGATTGCGCGGCACTATACGCTGACCGGTGACGACCTGGAAATTGTCGGCCGCCGTCGCGGCGATGCCACCCGGCTCGGCTACGCGATGCTCCTACTCTATATGAGATGGCCTGGCCGTGCGCTGGAAGCGGGTGAAGTCCCGCCCGCTCCTGTGCTCGCCTATGTGGCGCAGCAACTCGGCGTCGCGCCCGAAGCCTTCGCGGACTATGCCCATCGGGACCAGACCCGTCGCGAACATCTCGTTGAAATCCGACGATCGCACGGGTTCAGGATTTTCGACCGCAAGGCTTTCCACGAAGTTGTCGCATTCTCGATCCCGATCGCACAGACCATCGTCCACCCCGGCCAGATGGCGGGGGTCATCGTTGACGAACTTCGGCGCCGGCAGATCCTCCTGCCTTCTTCATCGGTTCTCGAAGCGGTACTCCGGCGTGCTCGCCAGCAGGCCGAACAGCTTACCTATGAAGTGCTCACGAACGGCCTGCGGCCCGATACGCTGCAGGGGCTGGACGATCTGCTGGCCCGACGAACAGGGCAAGCCGCGACATGGCTATCCTGGCTGCGCAATGCACCACAGTCGCCGGCAGCGCGCAACATCCTACGCCTGATCGAACGGCTCACTCATATCCGCGCGCTGGATCTCGATCGCGCCCGTGCCGACATGATCCCGGCTTTGACTTTTGACAGGCTGGCGGACGAAGGCAGCCGGATCACACCCCAGCACCTTGGCGAACTCAATGCCCTGCGCCGCCATGCGACGCTGGCGGCGCAGGGCATCCGTCTTGAGGAAAGCCTGACCGATGCCACCCTGACGATGTTCGACAAGCTGTTGGGCAGCATGTCGCGTCGCGCCGAGAACCGGACCCGTGACAAAGCCCTCAAGACGGTGCGCGAGTTGCAAGGCCATCTCCGGACGCTCACAGGGTCTTGCCGCATTCTCATCGAAGCGCGCACCAACGGTGTGGACTCTCTGGCGCAGATCGAGGCGCTGGATTGGCAGCGCTTCGCCGTGGCGGTCGCGCGGGCCGAAGTACTCGGGCGACCGGAAACCGNGACTCTCTGGCGCAGATCGAGGCGCTGGATTGGCAGCGCTTCGCCGTGGCGGTCGCGCGGGCCGAAGTACTCGGGCGACCGGAAACCGTCGATCGCACCGCTGAATTGATCGAGCGGCATCGCACGGTGAAGCTCTTTGCCGGTGCCTTTCTCAACACCTTCGAATTTCGCGGCGCCGGTGCGGTGCAGGGACTCCTGTCGGCGCTTACCATCATCGCGGAGCTATACCGGACCGGCAAACGGCGCTTGCCTGATCGCGTGCCGCTGCGCTTTGTGCCCTCCGCATGGCGGCCGTTCGTCCTGCGGGACGGCATCGTCGATCGCGCCGCCTATGAACTATGCGCCTTGTCCCAGCTACGGGAGCGGTTGCGAGCGGGAGACATATGGGTCTCGGGAAGCCGCCAGTTCCGCGATTTCGATAGCTACCTCATCCCGCCGGCCACCTTCGACGCGCTTCGCGAGAAGGGGCCGTTGCCGCTCGCCATCGAAACGGACTTCGATCGTCATATCGAGGAAAGGCGCGCCAGGCTCGACACGGCGATCGAACAGGTGACGGTCCTCGCCCGACAGGGCGAGCTGCCCCAGGTCAGGCTTGACGAAAGCGGCCTTATCATCTCGCCGCTGAAAGCGGCAACGCCACCCGCCACCGAGATTGCCCGTCGCGCTGCCTATGACCGACTGCCGCGCGTGAAGATCACCGATCTCCTGCTTGAGGTCGATGCCTGGACCGGGTTCAGCGAATGCTTCATCCATCGGCGTTCGGGCCGGGAGGCCGACGACCGCAATGCGCTGCTCACCGTCATCCTTGCCGATGGCATCAATCTCGGCCTCACACGCATGGCGGAAACCTGCCGAGGCGCAAGCCTGCGCCAGCTCGCCCATCTCCACGACTGGCACATCAGCGAGGCCGCCTATGGTGAAGCGCTGGGAAGGCTGATCGACGCCCATCGCGCCATGCCGCTCGCCGCGCTGTGGGGAGACGGCACCACCTCGTCGAGCGACGGACAGCAATTCCATGCCGGGGGCCGTGGCGCCGCAATCGGCGACATCAACGCGCGCAGCGGCAACGAACCGGGCGTTGCCTTCTACACCCATGTCTCGGATCGATATGACCCCTTCGCGACCCGGGTAATCGCGGCGACCGCCGGCGAAGCTCCCTATGTGCTGGATGGCTTGCTGTATCAGCAGACCGGCCTGACAATCGAGGAGCACTACACCGATACAGGCGGTGCATCGGACCATGTGTTCGGCCTTATGCCCTTCTTCGGCTACCGCTTCGCGCCGCGCCTGCGCGACATCAAGCAGCGTCGTTTGCACCTCCTTCCCGGCCAGGAAGCCGGCCCCTTGCTTGCCGGCATGACGGCCGAACCGATCGCATTGGGTCATGTCGCGGCGCATTGGGATGAACTGCTGCGGTTCGCCACATCGATACGCACCGGCACCGCCACCGCTTCGGCGATGCTTCGCCGCCTGTCCGCCTATCCGCGACAGAACGGACTGGCCCTCGCGATGCGCGAGCTGGGCCGCCTCGAACGCTCGATCTTCATGCTCGACTGGCTGCGCGACATTGATCTGCGCCGGCGTACCCAGGCGGGCCTCAACAAGGGCGAGGCCCGCAACGCGCTCGCACGCGCGCTCTTCTTCAACCAGCTCGGCGAATTGCGTGATCGGCGGTTCGAGAACCAGACCTATCGCGCCTCCGGCCTCAACCTGCTCGTCGCCGCCATCATCCTGTGGAACACCCGCTATCTCGAAGTGGCGCTGGCTGATATCGGCACGCCCGACGAAATCGCACGTCACGTCGCGCCATTGGGCTGGGAACATATCTCGCTCACCGGCGACTATAGCTGGAATGTTGAAGATCGGCCCGATCCGGATGTCCTGCGGCCACTGCGCGCCATCAGTTCGTTGCTCGCCGCGTAACGTTCACCATACGTTCGCGCTTAGCGTGCGGATGCGTCACTTTCGTGTAGTCACCCCGTGTAGGTGCGGATCGCCTCGCGCACCGTTTCATCCTGAATCGTGACCACAAATTCAGAGAGGGTTTTGCCCCCGCTGGCGTGCATGTTGACGATGGCGTTGCCGATTTCGTTGCGTTGCGCGGGCGTGGTCGCCACGCCGTTGAGGGCTAGGATTGTGTCGATCCAATCCATTGCCCATGCGCGATCGGACTTGGTTTCGAGGAATTGGAGCGGGCAGAAGGCGAGCTTTTCGTCATCCCCGGCGACAGTGAAATGCGCCCCGCCCACCGCCTTCGCCAGCGGGTAGAGCGACAGGCCCTTGTCGAACGCGAAAATGGACATGCCGGGATAGCGGCGGAGCTGGGCGGCGAGCAGGCCGAGCAGCGTTGACTTGCCTGCGCCCGTGGGGCCGAAGATGAAGCTATGCCCCACGTCGCGGACGTGGAGATTGAGCCGGAACGGCGTGGAGCCGTTGGTGACGCCAGACATGAGCGGGGGCGAGCTGGGCGGATACATCGGGCACGGCGCATGATCGAGGCCGGTCCATATCGAGCTGGTCGGCATCAGGTCGGCTAGGTTCATGGTGTTGATGATCGGGCGGCGGACGTTTTCGACGCCATGCCCCGGCAGCGTGCCCAAGAACGCCTCTAGCCCGTATAATTCATCGCGTTGTTGATCGGGCGTCAGGATTTCGGTTTTTGGTTGGAGGCAGGCGCGGTGCATCACTCCCGGGGATGAGCCGAAGGTCGGGTATGTTGAGNCGAGATGGGTTTTCCACGACTTGATGTGATTTTCCGCCTGCCCCCGCCGGCAATAGACCTGCTCGTAGAGCCAGCGGGGCGAGCCCTTTTTGAGATTGGTGACGACGAAGCGGGTGTCGGCCCCCTGATCGCCGACTTCGACGCGGGCGATGATCCGCTCGACGCGGCTCCAGCTTTTAGCGCCGTCGTGGAATGCCTTGAAGCGGCGCACCTTGCCATCGTCGGTTGCGGCCTCGAAGCGCGCTTTGGTGCTGGTTTCGAGATCGGTGACATGGCGGCGCAATGTCGAGGTCGGCGCGACGCCCAGGATGAAGTCGTGTCCGCCCGCCCGGCACCAGTCGATGACCTCGGGACAGCAATAATGACTGTCGCCGCGCAGCATGATCTGCGTTCTTGGCCAGTTGGCGCGGATTGCACGCATCAGGCGGCGCAGGAAAGCCCTGATTTCCTTGCCGCCGGGTCGTTTGGCCGGGCGTAGCACGGCAGTGATGAAGCGGCCCTCGCCATCGAACACGACGATGGGTTGGAAGCCATATTCGTCATGATGGGCATTGAATAATCGCAACTGCTGGCCGCCATGCACGGCATCGAATGTGTCATCAATGTCGAGGACAATACGCTTGGGCACGGTGCGGAAGGAATCGCAATACAGATCAACCATCGCCCGGCCCATGCCCAGCAACGCACGCGTATCAGGCAGGTTCTCCAGTCGCGAGATCGTCGGCTGCGAACATAGCGCGCGATCCGAAGGTGCCAGATCAAGGGCCAGCTTGAACATCGGGTCGACGCGCAGACTGGAGGCGTCATTGCCATCCTCGTAACCCGCCGCAATCATCATCAGCCGGAAGCGGATAATGTCGGTAAGGCTGTGGGTGATCAGATCCGGCGCGCGGGGATCTTTGATGCAGGCCGCCATGCGATCCGCAACGCCAAGGCGCTGCTCCACCTCGCGCAACAGCAAAATCCCGCCGTCTGACGATAGCAGACCGCCGTCAAATCTGACGTCCAACCGCTTGCCCGAAACAGGTGACAGACCAGGTAGCGGCAGCGTAGGATCGTCCATGGCGGGTGTAGCTTTCTTGAAATGACGTTGATCGGATTAGACAACCAAATCATACGTTAAATCAGATGCTTACGCTACATCCGCCAACCCCCGATGAATTATACGGGCTAGGTTGTTCACCGTCTCGATACGGGCCGCGAAACCGAGTGCGTTGATAGCCTTTTCAAGCTGGCGCGCGGCCTGTTCTACCTTATCGCGGCTTTCGTCCGTTAGGACGACGACGCCGGTATAGTATCCTTGTGCAATAAGGCCGGAGTTGACTTCCTCCAGCGCATTATCGGCATCGGCCACCATCGAAAGGGCGTCCTGATCTATCTTGCCGCTGTTGGTCTGGAAAACCTGATCGAAGAAGCCGCGAACCTTTTGCCGCCACTTTTTGCGGAAATCCTCAAGGTGTTTCACAGCTTCATGGAGGTCCATAAATATGAACCGCGTGGACCAGCGATATTCAATCGGCAGCTCGCCCAGCGCCGAGAGGATGCCCGGCGTCGATTCCATCGGGAAACCTTCGATCGCTACCGTCTGGACGAACTTGTTGCCGATGCGCGGGATTACGCCCGTCCACATTTCGACACCGCCGATGATGGAATCGAGATACATCGGGTTCGAGGGCAGCACGACCGGCTGATTTTTGCCGGTGACGCAGAATTGCAGCCACCGCAAAAAGTCGTCGTGCGTCACGGTCGAGCCGTCCTCATTTTCGACCTTGTGAGCGCGAAGGCGGGTCAGCTTCACGGCCGAGGACAGACGGCTTTCAAATGTGGTGATTTCGCGCTTGAAGCGTTCAACCAGGTCGGCCGTGCGTTGCTTGTTGTTCGGCCGCTCCCGATCGTCGTCAAACATCAGCTCGACAAACTTTTGCTCCGCTATGACCGGAGGGAAATAGGTCGCGGTAATGACGAAATAGCCCTCATACATGGTGCCGAGGGACTGGAATAATTCGCGCCTTTCCTGATCTATGGCGTCCGTCACCGGGTCAGGAAAATGTGACAGACCCGCAGCCGAGTAGGCGGCAGCAGGGCGGCGCGGCGCGTCAACGTGGATCATCCAGCCATTGCCCAGCCCGGCGAGAGCTTGGTTGATCCGAAAGCTGACCATATCGCGCTGGCGGTCGGTGGAGCTGGCGTTATCGTCGCCCTCATAAATCCACGCGGCCATGAACGAGCCGTTCTTGCCGACGATTACGCCATCATCGACCATCGCCCCATAGTTGAGCAGATCGGCAAGCCCTTCATCCTTGGAGCGATACCGGGCCAGCTTGCGTTCGGCCGCGTTGGCGAAGGACGCAAAGGCGAGGACCGCGAGCAGGGCCGCCCCGAAGATCGCTATGACGACAGCGATTGTCTGGATCATTTTTTCTTCCCCGGTTGCCGGTAGCGGCGGAATTGCAGGCGGCCGTTCTTGCGGAAGGGCGTGGAGTGAGCCGGGTAGTAGGGGCGATAGGTGCGGTGCCGCATGTAAACGAACCGCATCAGCGGGTCCGATTTCGCCATGAGACGACAGGCCCACACGCCTGCAAACCAGATCAGCAGGCCAGCGGCCCACGCCTTCAAGGAATTGATGGCCGGAACGATCAGCGCCATCGACGCTAGGCCCGTGAGCATGACCAGCTCGCGGTCCCCACCCAAAAACAGATTGTTGCGGACGCCAGAGCGGCGAATAGGCACTGATCGCAGAGCCATGTTGACCGGCCCTCCCCTTTAGCCTGCCAGCGCGGGCGAAGCGGTGCCGGTAATCACCGCACCGCCGCCCGTGATGGAGGACAGGACCGAGTTAGCGCCGACGAGCATCGAGGCGACGAGGACGATCAGCAACAGCGTTCGCACAAAGCCGTTGAGATCGCCGCCGAAGATCAGGACACCACCGGCAACGACGATGCCGACGAGGGCGAAGGTATAACCGACGGTGCCGGTCATCGACTGGCGCACCTTGGTCAGATAGGATTCGTAAGGCAGGCCGCCCGTGGTATCCGAGGCCCAAGCCGCGTGAGGCCAGAGCAGGAGCATGACGAGCGCCAGCCCCAGCATACCCCATATGAGCGCCTTACGGCGGGCGGCGGCGTCATTCCAAAACAACGTCATATGTCATGCTCCTTCACAGTTTGCGCAAAATGTATTTCCCATCCACGAAGCCCCCGACTTCCAGCAGGCTTTCAATGCGGCGACCCTCTGGCGTGCGCGCGATGTGGACGATCAAATGCACCGCATCACCAATCAGCGGCTCAATCGGCCGTGGTGAATCGGGGTGCATACTGATGAGCATTTGGAGCCTGCTAAGGCCCGCTTCGGCGTTGTTGGCGTGCAGCGTGGCCGCTCCGCCCTCGTGGCCGGTGTTCCACGCCATGAGCAGGTCGAGGGCTTCCGGGCCGCGCACCTCGCCCACTAGGATACGATCGGGCCGCATCCGCAGCGTGGTTTTGAGCAGCGCCGTCATGGTGATTTGCGGGGACGTGTGGAACTGGACGTAGTTTTCAGCGGCGCATTGAATCTCGCCGGTATCTTCAATGATTACGAGCCGTTCGGTCGGGTCCGCGTCCACCATCCCGTTGATAATGGCATTCACTAGCGTTGTTTTGCCGCTGCCGGTGCCGCCAATCACCAGAATGTTGCGGTGCGCGCGGATAGCCTCATGGATGAGGCTGCATTGCTCCGCCGTCATAATCCCGCCCTCCACATATTGTTCGAGGGTAAAGATCGCCACGGCGCGTTTTCGGATGGCGAAGGTCGGCGCGGGCACGACCGGGGGCATCTGTCCGGCGAAGCGCGAGCCATCTATAGGAAACTCGCCTTCCAGAACCGGGGAGGCCCGCGTCACTTCCTTGTTATGATAGCCAGCGACCGCCTTGATGATCGCCTCGGCCCGGCTTGGGGCGACCTTACCGATGCAGATCATGCGTTCGCCAAGGCGTTCCAGCCATAGCTTGCCATCGGCGTTCAGGATCAGCTCAACGGTCTTGGGGTCGGCAAGCGCATCCAACATAAGCGGTTGCATGGAGCGGCGAAGCATCTCCTTCGCACGCTCTTTTACCGTATCTTGAGCGGGTTCCCCCTTGGCCTCCATGAAGCACCGTCCCTGCCAAAACAAAATGGACGCAAGGGATATACCGGAATTTTCATGGAGGCAACCAGAACGATTGCAAAGAATTAGGTTCAGATTGGGGGGATTGTCAGGACCGACGCAACTTAGCGTGGGCAGCCTTGTGCCATTGTGCTATCTGAAACGCTTGATGATCCGTGACGATAGCGGAAACGCGCTTATAACCGGGAGGAAGCCCCAGCTTTTTATCTTCTTTTGATAAGGTATCAGCTAGGCTGGCGTCCCAGCCATCGGTGCCGATAGGCGGCGGTTCCAGTAGCGCGACGAGCGGGACTTCCAGAGCATTTGCGATGGCGGCGATTGTTTCGAGCGACGGGTTTCCCTTACCGGCTGTAACGTCAGATACGAAGGACACAGACAGCCCCGCGTTCTCCGCGAGGTCTTTTTTCTTGAGCCGTCTTAAGGCCAAGAAGCGGTTAATGTTAATCGCGAGAACCTTCCGATACACAGGTTCGGTTTCTTTCTTCCGCAAGGGGGTTGGTTTTAGCCGCTAAAATTCCGGGTAGCTGCGGAGGATATGCCGGAGCGCGCGAGAAAGGAAGCGGTATGACGCCGAATATGATTGTTTATAGCATCATTTTTGGACGAGCCGGGCCGAGCGCGCGAGCGCGCATAACGGGTGGCAGCGAACGGATTGAAAGAAGAAAGTGACGCGCGAGAGACAAGATCAGGCTTCCGCGTAATTCTCTTTGGCGTCCATTCCGTAAATGCTCGCAGGATCGAGCGCAGGCCCCAAGATGCTAATTGCCGATCAGATCGCGGCGACCAATTTTGAAAATTACGGCTGTAGCGCGTAGCTCGATAATGTAAGGCTATAGCTTCGATTCTTTCAGTTGGTAGGCCCAAGAAGCCACTCGTTGATGCTCTTGAACTGCGGACTTCGACGTAAACGCAGACCGCTTTTCTATATATGTCTTTCAGTCGCCAGCATATTTTTTCAGCACTGAATTGCCAGAACCTTTAATGTCCTTTAAGCCGGGGCATTATGGCGAATCATACGCAACTCAAACCCTCCACGCTGTCCCAGCGCAAACGCGCCAAGGCACAGAGCGAGCAGGGCTTTAAGCGCATGAGTTTGGCCTTGTCCCCTAAAGCCGTCGAGATCGTGGAGAGGGTGAAAGCCAGCAAGGGATTCACGTCCCGCGAGGCTGCAATCAACGCGATCCTAGAGCGGATCGGGGACGATATGTTTCTGCAACAGGAGTTTCTGGCCGTGAGTGGATAAGAAAATGCCCGGCTCGAAGCCGGGCACCCTCAAAACCGCTTAGTGGGACAGTGCGCCAACACTGAACCTACAGACAATTTCCCACTTAGCGGTTTTCGGACTTCGGTTCAAGGGCGCTTGATTCGCGCAACGGGATTTTTTTGCCTGTCTCCCGGCCCTTCGCAAAGGAGGGACGACGATGAGTGACACCAGAAGAAAAGGGCCGCTGGCGATCGGGGAGCTGACCCAGCAGCTTTTCGGCCGAGCCTATGGCGACCGTAGCCGGGGCGGGAAGCACATCACCAAGGCCCGCGTGCGCGGCGGCAGCAAGGAAGCCGGGAGCGACGTAGAAAAGGGCTTCCTCGCGGCGCGAGACACCAAGACGCGCAAGGGATGCTGGCGTGCGATCAATCTGGCGTTTGAAAAGGGCCGCGCCCTGCGCGCGGAGCTGCGTCGCGAGCCGCGCGAGATAACGCAGTTCGAGCACTATTGCATGAGCATCACCAATTCCACGATCCGGGTGTATCAAGCCCTGTTGCGGATGGAGGAGCGTTTCAGGGGCAACGTGGTGCCCAGCTATGAAATGATAGCCGAATGGGCGACCGTCTCTAGGGCCACCGTCGCAAGGGCCTTGAACGCCCTTACCAGCATCGGCTTGCTGGCGCGCCTGCGGCGCTACGTCCACACCGTCACAGAGGACGGGGCGCGATCAGAGCAGACCTCCAATGCCTATCGGGTGGAATTGCCGAGGATGCTTCTCGAATTGCTCGACCGGCGCAAGCGCCCTGCCCCGGTGCCCGACGACGAGGCCCAGCGCCTACAGGACCGGCTTGAAGATGAGGCTTGGATGCTCTCCCGGTTGAGCAAGGCCGATTACATACGGGAGACGACGACATGCAAGGCCACAGCGGAGGCCCTAATCAGCCTATGGAACGGCATTTGCGCCCGTGATGGCGTTGTTGCCTAGCCGTGAGTCTCATAATGGTTCTGAACCTCCCCTTGAGTTTATTTATCTAAGGTGATGCGGAGTTGCGCTAGTCGCGCAACGCTTAATTGAGGCTGTTTGAACACCAAAAAGGGGGTAAGGCTCCGATTTGGGGAGCTGACATGCGTGTCCATTCGGGGCGCGGATAGCGGCACTCTGTAAAACTGCGGGGCAGCGACCAAATATGCCTTGCGATGGAGGCCATTTTAGCGGCTAAAAGATTTTCATGGCGGGCGAGCGTAACTTGACAGCAACCGGGAAACTTCCAATATATCGGATATGGCCGGGCTATGGTGCCAAGGTCGAAACCGGAGAAGTCCGATGAGCAACAGAGAGAGAATTGCCGCCGTGCTGGTTGGCGAAGAAGACCGGATTATGTGCCTGCCCCGGCTGTTCGGGCTGGCGCGCATGATCGAGGTCGAGGCCGTCACCTATGGCTATATGTCCAAGCTATCCGCCGACTACACGGGCGCATATTGGCATTTCTACACCCTATCGAACGGCGGGTTCTACATGGCCCCCGGCGATCAGCCCCAATATCGTCTGGAATGGGACGGCAACGGCTTCTCTGGCGACGTTTCGGCCGACGCGGCGGGCCTTATAGCCACCCTGTTCATGCTGGGGCATATGCACGAAAAATACGGCGAGGATCAATTTGCCCAGCTCTATGCGTGGGCATCTGCCTATGCCGCCCAACATTCGGAAGCGGGGCCGATCGGTGCCGCGCTCGACTAGCGCCACAGGGGGGCAGCGTGCCCCCCTTCCCTTCCCTGCCTATCGGGCATATTCCTCATTCGGCCGCCATGAGGAGCAACGCCAGCGAAGGAACAGACGCGCGCATGATTGATGTTCGGCCAGATTGCCTATTGCCCGCCGATCAGGGGTGGCAGCAGCCGACGCCGGATGAGGTAAGGGCGGTCCTCAAAGCAGCGGACATGACAGGGGGCAGCGCGTCCAAGTTTCTAGGCTTGAGCAATACCCGCGTTATTCGGCGCTGGACGGGCGGCGACGATCAGATTCCCTATTCGGCATGGGCGCTGTTGTGCGCGGCTGCGGGCTTGGGAAATATTTGGGAACACCAGAACGACGATTTTAGCGGCTAAAATTATTGCCGTTCAGACTTTACGGGGGCTTGACACGGTTCGGGATGCTGTCATTATATCGGTTGTGACCGGGCAACCCGCCAAGGTCGAAACCGGAGTATTCCGATGAAGGCGAAAATTCCCCCGCTGCCCGCACGTTTTGCGGTCATGCGGCTTCCCAATCCTCCACCCGCATGGGAGGGCAACCGCGTGGATTACGTCATTGCGGCCGTTTGGACGTTCGGAGTCCTGATCTGGACCGTCGCGCGCTTCATCATCCCGCTTGTCGTCTTCTGGCAGTTCTGCCGGATGCTCTGGTATTGGAACACGCCGGATGTTCATGCCGGTTGGCAGTTCCTCGCCTATTATGCGGTCTATATCGCCCTCTACATCTTCCTTGGCGTCTATGAGCCGAAGCTATACCGCGAGAAGAATCGCGGCAGGCGCAATGGATAAACGCTTGAGCGCGTCGGCCTTTGAGCAAGCTGCTGGACGGCTCAATATCGCGGCGCGTCCGCTCGACATGGCGCGCGCCGTTCTGGTGGACGGCGAGGCCCAATCGGCCGTGGCGAAGCGCGAAGGCGTGTCCCGCAATGCCGTTTGTCTGGCGGTCAACCGGATTTGGAACGCGCATAGCGAGGTTCCCGAAGGTTTCGAGCGTGTGACGGCGATTTTACCGAAACATAAAGCCTTCCTTGTGCGGCAATGGCAGCGCGAGGCGGTGGAAAGATTGGACGCCAAACGATGAAAACACTTGTCATAGCGAACCAGAAAGGCGGCGTTGGTAAAACTTCGACGACCGTTCATCTTGCCTATTACTTCAAAGAACAGGGATTGAAGGTCGCAGTTATTGACTTGGACACCCAAGGAAATGCCAGCTTCACCCTTGGCGAATATGATAGCGGAGCCTTGGCGAGCGGCCTTTTCGATGCCGTGTCACAATTCGACCTGGCTAACGCCGGGGGGATCGCTGTCTTTTCCGCCGACGCGCGGTTGGCCGATCTTGAGAAACTAGATCTCGGTGCGGCTGCTGGCGCGTTCAAGCGCAGTCTGGCCGTGATCGAGGCGGAAGGCTTTGACGTGTGCCTGATAGATACCCCCCCTTCCCTTGGGGTCCGAATGGCAGCGGCGTTGCTATCGGCCGACTTCGCCGCCTCGCCCATCGAGCTTGAAGCCTACAGCTTGCAGGGCATTGAGAAGATGGTGACGACGATCGCCAATATCCGGCGCGCGAACCCGGCGCTGAAATTCCTTGGCATGATACCGAGCAAGGTTGATGGCCGGAATCCCCGTCACGGGCAGCACCTTGACGAACTGACCCGTGCTTATCCCCAGTTGGTCATTCCGACGCCGATCGGGAACCGGAGCAGCGTTGCGGACGCGCTGGCGTCGGGCGTGCCGGTTTGGTCGATCAAACGGACTTCGGCGCGGAAAGCGGCGCAGGAAATGCGAGCGATGGCCCGCCACATTCAGGAAAAGATGGAGATTTGACGATGGCCGACAACACCGAGGACAAGAAGCCGGGCAAATCGTCCACCAAAGCCGCGCAGAAGCCCGCGCAGAACGCGGGGCTAGGGTTGGAGGGGTTGGGCGACCTTTCGAGCCTCCTAGCCTCTCCTGCGGCCCCGGAGGGCGGTTCTGGCGCTCCGCTCGAATTGGAGCTGGCGCTGATTGACGAAGACCCGAACCAGCCCCGCAAGCAGTTTGACGAAAATTCGCTGGCGGAAATGGCCGAGACGATCAGGGAGCGCGGCGTGAAGACGCCTATTTCCGTTCGGCCCAATCCCAAGGTGGAGGGGCGCTATCTCATCAACCACGGCGCGCGCCGCTATCGCGCATCCCTGTTGGCCGAGAAAGTGACAATTCCGGGCTTCATCGACCCGGATTATACCGAGGCCGATCAGGTCATTGAGAATTTGCAGCGGGACGCTCTCACGGCCCGCGAGATTGCCGACTACATCGGCCGCGAGCTGGCCAACGGGAAAAAGAAGGGCGAGATTGCCAAGGCCATCGGGAAATCCCCGGCCTTTGTCACCCAGCACGCGGCATTGCTCGATTTGCCGGAGCCGATCGCCAAGGCGTTCCAGAGCGGGCGTTGCAAGGACGTGACGTTGATCTATGACCTTGTGGGCCTCCACAAGAAGCATAGCGAGGGCGTTGCGCGCTGGCTGGCCGATGCCGATCAGGAGATTACGCGCGGATCGGTGCGGCTCTTGAAGGAGTTCCTTGAGTCCGGCTTGAGCGGCGAGGCCGAGGAGGAATCGGGCGACGACGAGGGCAACGGCGGCGCTAGTGACGACGCCGGGGCCGGAGAGGAGAAGGAACCGAAGGAGGAAGACCCGCTAAAGCTGAAAAAGGCCATTGTGCAGGTTTCTCATAACAAGCGCCCTGCCCGTCTGATCCTGAATAAGCGGCCCTCGCGCGATGGCGTGGCGTGGATCAAGTATGAAGACAGCGGCGAGGAAACCGAGGCCGATCTTGGAAAAGTGCAGCTTCTTGCGCTTCTTGAAGGATAGTCCCCTCCCCTGCCCAGCCTTACAGGCCCCGCTTGTGCGGGGCCTTTTTTATGGCGCGAGAGGTAAGAAAATCGGATATAGTGCAAGCTAGAAATTTTAGCCGCTAAAGGAACGGCCATGCAGGACACGCCGATTGCAGACCCGGACAAGTTTTCGCTGGACGAGGGAACGGGCGACCCACAGGCCGACGCCGACCGGCTGTTAGACGAGGCGCGCACGCTGGATAGTCAGGAAACGGCAGCTATCGCCACCGCGCCAACCGAGGAAACCTATAACGCCCAGCTACAGACGGTCATTGAGGAGAAGGTTGAACAGGCGAACCAGATCGAGGACCGCCTAGAAAGCATGATGGAGCAGCAAACCGCCCGTTTGCAGCAAATCCAGCAGCAGCCCCCCGGCTTCCTGTCCCTGCCCGGCAAGCGCCAAGCATGGCAGGCGCGGATTGCCAACGCGCAAGCGGCCGTGCAGCGGATCGCGGTAAGGCTGGAAGCCGTGCGCGAAATCCGCGACGGCATGGCCGTTCATGGCCCGCGCGTGGAGACGATCGCAGCGGCGAAGCTCGAATATCGAGAGCCGAAACTTGTCGATGATTTCGAGGAGCTGATGCAGGCACGCCGGTTGCATGAGCTGCACATGCGCGCGGAGCGGGAGAAGGAACAGATCAGGGAAAAGACGGTCGAGCGCGGGGCGGACGATCGGAAACCGGCAGGGCGCACGCTCGCGCGCGGATTGGCGAGAGACGGGGGATAGCGCGACATGGGGGAGGGGCCTTCGCTGGCGTCAATGATGGAACAGGGCAGCGGCCAACACTACCAGCGCCGCGATCAGCGTCAGGCCCGACGCTAGGAGATTACGGTTAGCGACGGCCCGGCCATCGTTCAGGGGCTTTTGCAGCCCCGTCCCGATATGCTCCCCCACTTCCTTGATGATCGCCTTCGCTGCGGCCTCCATGCGCTCGTTCATGGCGGCTTCCGAGGCATCCAGCGCCGCGTTCAGCACCGATTCTGCCTTGTCGGTGATGGCAATCGACCAACGATTGCTCATGTCTTCCAGCTCGCTTTTGAACGCCTTTAGTTGCTCCTCCTGCGCATCGGCGCTTTCGCCCAGCAACATCGCGTTGATGGTTTGGAGGATCATCAAGGGATCATCGGCGGACAGCGTGACCCCGTGCTGGCGCGAGATTTCCGCGATCAGCGCCGCGATTTTTTCGTGATCGGCCATTACACGACCTTAGCCTTGTCGAGTTCGGCAAAGACCGCATCACGAACGCGGCCGAGGCGGTGACGCTGCATCAGGGCTATGTCGCCATCGGCAAGCGTTTCCTCAAAAGTCTTGCGCGCGGCCAGCATGTCCCGAACGTCCGCCCCGAAGGTTTCCTTTTTCAGATCGGGAAGGGTGACGATCGCGGCGACCCGATCCTTTAGCTCCCGGTAGGCTTTGAGCTGTTCAAAGCTCTTGCCCTCTGCCTCCACAGGCCCATGATAAGGGTTGAGCCACACGACGATTGCAGCCGGATCGGGGAAGGCTTCGGCTACCGAGGCGAAGCCTTGAAGCGTGTCGATCAGCGATTGCCCGCCCACGATAATAGTGTGCAGGATGAGCTTATGGCCCAGATCGGCAATCACGTCTGGCGCGCCGTTGTCGAACATATAGGAGGATAGGGCGCTGTAGCTGCTCGCGCCGCTGTCAATGACCACCGATTCCTTGGAACCGGCGATCATTTCCATCATCGCATCGAATTTGCGCGGGTTTATGTCGCCGTTTTCCAGCAGCTCGACCTTGGACACGTTGAGGGACTGGAACCCGGCGAGGGTGGCGTTGATCGGATCGGTATCAATGCAGAGCGGGCTTTCCCCCCGCTTGGTCAGATATTGGGCGAGCATCGAGGCGGCGAGCGATTTGCCGACGCCTCCCTTGCCCTGCAAAACTATGTGGACGTTACTCATACCAAATCCTCTTTGTTCGGAGTGGCCGGGTGATTGAAGCGCGCCGGTTTGGGCCGGGGCGGCGGATCAGCGTCGGCCGAGGCCGCCGCTGATCGGGAAGGGGAGGGGGGCGCTGGCGCTGCCTTGGGCGGTTCCCCGGTAGCTGGCGCGCGATACCGGCGAACGAATTTGGCGAACCACGCATAGCCGAAGCTAATGCGGCCTTCCTCCGTCAGCAGCTCCCATATGCCGCGCACCGGCCATCCTTCCGCAAGGGCTGCATCTATGTCCGATCGAGCCGCGAGGAATTGTGCGAGGTTCCGGTTTTTGCCCCCCGGCTCCCGTGAGGCCGCCCGTTCGCGCAATCGCTCCGTGAAGGATTTTCCGCTGTCTGTCATTTCCACCTACGATATTTTTCGGCGCACAATCGGCTATAAAGCGTTCATAAACCGGCTACGATCCGATGAACTCCCGCTATATCCTATTTTTCTGCCAGATTGGGCCGGGTGGCGCTAGATATTTTCGGGGGTGAACGATATATGATCGTTCCAGCAACAGTTTCTATTTGGCGTCTAAACGTCGAAGACGGGGCAGGATAGGTAATGGAGGCATCCACGCAAGCGCGGACACCCCCATTACTCCCCTTATTCGCACCGGGGGCGCTCAACGGGAATCCTGCTCTGCGAGGCCCGCCGCTACCGCGTCGAAAGGGAGAGAGTTGAACGACAAGCCCAAGGCCAAACGCGAGCGGCACCACGTCAAGATATGGTGCAGCGCGGAGGAGAAAGCGGAGATCGAAGCCGCCGCGCAGGCAACCGGCTTGAGCGCATCCACCTATCTCCGCGTCCTTGGATTAGGGCATGAGCCGCGCCCTCTGATCGACATAGAACAGGGGCGCGAGTTGGTGCGCGTGAATGGCGACCTTGGCCGCCTTGGCGGCCTGTTGAAGCTATGGCTTACCGACGACGCCAAGTTGGAGGAGATGGCCCCGGAGCGGATGCCGGTTATCATCCGGGGCGTGCTGGCCAAAATCGAGGCCAATCAGGAGGAGTTATCCGGCATCATTCGGAAGGTCTTGCGCTCCCGGCAAGATTTTAGCGGCTAAAAAAGGGGCCGCGCCGATGATCGCAAAACACGTCCCCATGAAGGCGACTTCCAAGAGCGATTTTGGCGGGTTGGTGCGATACATCACCAGCGCGCAGGGACGTGACGAGCGCGTGGGTCTGGTGACTGTCACCAACTGCAACGGCCATACGCCAGAAGATGCTGCGCAGGACGTTATGCTTGTCCAATCCGCCAACCAGCGGGCGGCGTCGGATAAGACCTACCACTTGATTATTTCCTTCCGGCCCGGCGAGAATCCCAGCGCCGAGGTTATGCGTGACATAGAGGAGGCGGTATGCGCCGCGTTGGGCTTTGCCGAGCATCAACGGGTTAGCGCCGTCCACCACGACACCGACAACACGCATATTCATCTAGCGATCAACAAGATTCACCCTGTCCGGCACACGATCCACGCGCCGTTGCGGGATTATCAAACCCTTGCCGCTGTTTGTGAGCGGCTAGAGGTCAAGCACGGGTTAGAGCCGGATAATCATGCGGCCCGGCAGCGCGCGGGAGAAGCACGCGCGCGCGACATGGAGCAGATCGCGGGCACGGAAAGCCTGATAGGTTGGGCGCAGCGGAATTGCGCCGAGCCATTGAAGGCCGCCGCGAGTTGGGCCGAGTTGCACCAGATCGCGGCCAATTTCGGCTTGTCGGTGCAGGCGCGCGGCAACGGCCTGATATTTGCGGCGATGGACGGAACGACCGTAAAGGCCAGCTCCATCGCGCGCGAGCTGTCAAAAGGGGCGCTAGAGAAACGCTTGGGAGCCTTCCAGAGCGCACAGGGAGGGGAGGGGGCACCGAAGGCCCGTCAGACCTATGAAAAGCGCCCCGTGCCCTCCCGTATCGACACCAGCGCCCTATTCTCCGCCTACCGCGAGCAGCAGGGCACACGCGCCACGCGCCGAAAGGTCGAGCTGGCCGAGGCCGCAGCCAAGCGCCGCGCGGCCATTGAACAGGTGAAGCGCATCGGGAGGACGAAGCGGGCGGCGATAAAGCTGCTAGGTGGCGGCCCGGTTGTTAAGCGCCTCAATTACGCATTGGCGGCCCGCTCCACCAAGGCCGCCATTGCCAAGATTGTCGCCGCCCACGGGCGGGAACGGGAGCGCATTGCGTCGCGCAATTCCCGGCGCGGGTGGAATGACTGGCTACAGGAGCAGGCCAAGGCAGGCGACCAGACCGCCCTTGAGGCCCTGCGCGCGCGGGAGGGGCGGCGCACAGCCCCCAATGACGCGCTGCATATAGCCGCCATGCCGACCGCAGCGCATCCCGCAGCGATCAGGCAAGACCACATCACTAAGCGCGGGACGATCATCTACCGCACCGCCAATGCAGCGGTGCGCGATGATGGCCAGCGCCTGCATGTATCGCGCGGGGCGCAGATCGAGGGCGTTGTTGCCGCCTTGCGGCTTGCGCACGAACGCTATGGCGACAGGCTGGCGATTAGCGGCAGCGATCAATTCAAGGCCCTTGTGGTGGAGGCCGCCGCCCGTTCGGCCATGCCCATCACTTTCGCGGACCCCGATCTAGAGGCCCGCCGTCAAAATATCAGGCAAGAGGAGCGTGCGCGTGACAGACAAATCATTGGACGAGGAGATAGAGGCGGCGCTGGCGTTGTTGGGCGAAACGCCGTCAATGGCGCTGGACGAGACGCCAGCGCCACAGCGCCAGGTCGAAACGGGACATTCCGACCCGGTGCCGTCAGCGCCGGAGGAACCAACGCCGGAACCGGACTTGCAGCCGGAGGAGCCAGCACCGCCGCCGTTGGAGTTGGTCACGCACAGCCCGCCAGAAATGGACATTCTAGCGCCGGAGGAGCCGAGGCCCCCAGCGAGCGCGCCGTTAAGCCCAACATTGGCCGCGTTGGACGAGAGCCGCCGCCCGAAAGCCGAGGTAGTTTGCGCGACCTGTCCCAACTCGGTCTGGTTCAGCACGCCGAGCGAGGTCGCTTGCTATTGCCGCGTGATGTTCATTCAGACGTGGACGACCAAAAAGCCCGGCCAGATCGTGTTGTGCGACGGGACGACGATCGGCCGCGAATGAGCGACGATCAGGCCATAGCAGCGGATAAATACATTGCGGAACGTAATGCGAAGCGTCACATTGGAATGGATATACCGGCGCATCGGCTGTTCACTGGCGATCATGGGCCGCTGATTTACGCCGGGACGCGACAAATCGAAGGGCAGAAATTGATACTCCTAAGAGATGGCGCTGACATGCTTGTGCTGCCCGTGGACGCGCGTAGCGCCGCCCGCGCGGGCAAGCTGGCGATTGGCGCGCCGATCGAGATTGCCAGCAATGGCACCGTCAAAAGCAAGGGGCGCAGCCGGTAACGGCCGCGAGAAGGGCAAAGCATGGCAAAGAAGCGCAACACAGCCATCGGGCCGCAAGTGCGGGAGCGCGGAAGCAAGGGCGATAATCGCCCGTTGCTGGCGGCCCTTGTGTCCGGTTCCGCCCTTGGAGGCTTATGGAGCGCAACGCAGATGTTCGCGCACCAGATGGCCTATCAGGCAACCTTGGGGCCGAGTGCGGGCCATATCTATGTCCCGTGGCGTTTCCTGCAATGGTTCAGCAAATGGAGCGAGGTTCCGGCGCTGAAACCCGCCTTCGGGCAAGCCGTGGGCGTGGGCACCGTGGTTTTCGGCGTGGGCGTCCTGATAACCGCCGCTGTCAAACTGGCGAAATCGAACGCCGGGAAGGGCAATGCCTATCTGCATGGATCGGCCCGCTGGGCCGACATGGAGGACATTCGCGCGGCCAGCCTCGTTGAAAATGATGGGGTCTATATTGGCGCTTATCAGGAGAAGAACGGGAAGACGGTCTATCTACGCCATTCCGGCCCGGAGCATTGCCTTACCTATGCCCCGACCCGATCGGGGAAGGGCGTGGGCCTTGTCATCCCGACGCTGCTTTCGTGGCCGCATAGCGCCGTCATCACCGATTTGAAGGGCGAGCTATGGGCGTTGACCGCCGGTTGGAGGAAGCAACACGCCAACCAGATCGTCATGCGATTTGAACCGGCCAGCTCGCGCGGCTCCGCCCACTGGAACCCGCTGGACGAAATCAGGGTAGGGACTGACAACGAAGTCGCAGACGTTCAGAATCTCGCTACGCTGATAGTGGACCCGGACGGGAAGGGGGTCGAAAGCCACTGGCAAAAGACCTCGCGGGCGCTTCTGGTAGGCGTGATCCTGCATGTCATCTACAAAGCCAAGCATGGCGGCAACGCGGCGACCTTGGCCGAAGTGGATGCCGTGTTGGCCGATCCGGTTCGGCCCGCGCAGGAAGTTTGGGAGGAAATGCTTACGTTCGGCCATTTGCCGGGCGGCAAAAATCATCCCGTTGTCGGCAAAGCCGCGCGCGCCCAGCTCAATCGTCCCGATGATGAGGGCGGATCGGTTCTATCGACCGCGCAGAGCTATCTAGAATTATATCAAGACCCGGTTGTGGCCGCGAATACCGCCACTTCCGATTTTCTCATTCGTGACCTGATGAACAGCGAGAGGCCGGTTAGCCTCTACATCATCACCCAGCCCACGGATAAGGACCGACTGCGCCCGCTTGTCCGCGTCATGCTCAACATGATGGTGCGTATCCTCGCGCCCAAGCAGGAGTTCGAGGAGGGCCGGGTGGTTCAGAGCTACAAGCACCGCGCGCTATTTATGATTGATGAGTTTCCCAGCCTTGGGAAACTTGGAATCATTCAGGAGTCCTTGGCGTTCGCCGCAGGCTACGGCCTGAAATTCTATCTCATTTGTCAGGACACCAACCAGCTTAGGAGCCGGGAAACCGGCTATGGGCCGGATGAGCTGATAACCTCCAATGCTCATATCCAGAACGCCTATCCGCCCAACCGCGTTGAGACGGCCGAGCATCTTTCCAAACTCACCGGGCAGACCACCGTTCTTAAAGAGCAAATCACCAAAAGCACGGGACGCGGGGGCGGGGGGTTCTTTGGTGGCACCGTGTCCAAGACCGTGCAGGAAACCCAGCGCCCGCTTTTGACGCCGGATGAGTGTATGAGGATGCCGGGGCCGAAGAAGACCCCGGACGGAGATATTTCGGAAGCGGGCGACATGCTGATTTATGTCGCAGGCTATCCCATGATCTACGGCCGTCAGCCCCTCTATTTCCAAGACCCGACCTTTAGTGCCCGCGCCAAGATTCCCGCGCCGGATCGGAGCGACACGATCAGGGGCAATCAAGCGCCGAAGCCGCCCGAAGGGGGCCGGAGGATCAAACTATGAAGCGGCCGAGCTTCGCCAAGGTCAGCCGCTATGCGGTTTGTGGCGTGGCGGGGGCCATGATCGCCATGCTTGGCGCGAAGGCGGCGGGCCTTCGCTTCAACGCTACGCCGAGCATCCCGCTAGGCGTCTATCGGGCGACGGGCGGGACCGCGCAAAAGGGCGATCTTGTGGCGTTCTGTCCGCCCGCAGCGCCGCCCTTTTTGGAGGCGTTGCGTAGGCGCTACATCGAACCCGGCGACTGCCCCAGCGGAAGCTATGAAATGATGAAGCGGATTTTAGCCGCTAAAGGCGACCGCGTTCAGATTGGCGGGCAGGGCGTGCGGATCAACGGCCGCCTTGTCCCCGACAGCGCCCCGCAACTTGCCGATGGGGCAGGGCGGGCCTTGCCCCGGCTCAATGCCGATTGGACGCTAGGCGACGGGGAAATCCTTGTCCTTGGCGATGGCGCGGCCTCTTTCGACGGCCGCTATTTCGGGCCGATCAGCGCGCGGCAAGTGACCGCCCCTATCAAACCCGTAGTGACGTGGTGACGGCATGAGCGGGGAGATCATTGTCATTGCTGAAAAGCCCGAACTCGCGCGGGCCATTGCCGAGGGCCTTGGGGGAGGGGCGCGACAAGACGGCTTCATAGATTGCGGCCGTCATTATGTGACATGGGCGATCGGCCACATGCTTGAGCTGGTGGACCCGCAAGACCCGTGGAACATGGCCGCGCTGCCGATCAGCTTCATCCCGTGGGAAAAGCGGCCCGTCGCCAAGACGAGCGCCCAGCTCCGCACGATCGGCAAACTTCTCAAATCGGCGCGGAGCGTCATTCACGCGGGCGACCCCGACGATGAGGGCCAGCTTATTGTTGACGAGATTCTGCAATGGGCCGGGAGCCGGTTGCCGGTCCAACGCCTGCTAATCAATGACAACAATCTAAAGGTTGTGCAGCGGGCCTTGGCGTCCATGCGGGATAACCGTGAATTTGCCGGGTTGTCCGCATCGGCCGAGGCGCGCAGCGTGGGCGACTTGCTCTATGGCGTGAACATGACCCGCGCTTATACCCTCGCGGCGCAGGCGCGGGGGTTTCAGGGCGTTCTTAGCGTCGGCCGCGTGCAGACCCCTATCTTGGGCCTTGTCGTCCGCCGTGACCGCGATTTTGAGGCGCACACCAAGAGCTATTATTACACGGTTTCGGGCCAGTTCAGTTTCGCCGGGCTGACCTTTCCCGCGCGCTACCAGATCGGGGAGGGCGACCCGGTTGATGAGCAGCGCCGCTTGATCGACCGCAATTTTGCGACGGCGGTAGCCGGGGCGGTGCAGGGGCAACCGGCTCGCATCGCCAGCGCCAAGACCACGGCGAAAGAGGCAGCGCCGCCGCTGCCCTACAACCTCTTGAAGCTGCAAACCGATGCCGCACGGAAATTCGGCTATAAGCCCAATCAGGTGAAGGACATTACGCAGGCGTTGCGGGAGAAGCATCGCCTTATCACCTACAACCGCAGCGACAGCGAATATTTGAGTGATGAGCAGCACGCGGACGCCCCCGGCGTGCTGGCGGCCGTCGCCGCGACGGTCCCGATGCTGGCGGCGATCGCGCAGCGCGCGGACCCGGCGATAAAAAGCCGGGCCTTCAACTCGCAGAAGGTTTCCGCGCATCACGCCATCATTCCGACCGAAGCCACGGCCGATTTTGCCGCGCTGACAGAGCCGGAGCAGCGAATCTATATGCTGATCGCGCGCGCCTATGTCGCGCAGTTCTGGCCCGCGAACCAATATGACCAGACCGAAATCGAGATAGAGGTTGCGGGTCACGCCTTTGCCGCGCGGGGCAAGGTTGTGACCAAGCCGGGTTGGACGGTTCTCTATAAGAACGATGTAGGCAATGAGGACATTGCCGAGGACGAGGACACCCTTGCGGCCGATTTGCGTTCGATCGCGTCGGGCATGGCCGGGCAATGCCTTTCCGCCAGCGCCGACCAGCAGGAAACCAAGCCCAAGCCGCTCTATACGATGGCCACGCTTTTGACCGACCTAACGCGGGTGGCCAAATATGTTCGGGACGAGCGGCTTAGGAAACTCCTGATCGAGAAGGACAAGGGGAAGGCGGGCGAGCATGGCGGAATTGGAACCCCGGCGACCCGCGACAGCATCATAGCCACGCTTTTCGATCGCGGCTTTTTGATCGAGAAGGGCAAGAATATCGTCAGCTCCCCGCAGGCGCGCGGCTTCTATGACGCCTTGCCGGATCAGGCGAAATTTCCCGACATGACCGCCATTTGGCACGAACAGCAGCGCGCGATTGCCGAGGGCAAGAGCGATGCCATGACATTCGTTCGCGGACTGGCCGATTATGTCGGCCGCGAGGTCGCGCGGGTGAAAGAGCAGGGCCTTGCCATAGCGATCGACGCGCCGCCTTGCCCGTCATGTTCCAAGCCGCTGCGCCGGATCAAAGGGAGCAAGGGCTATTTTTGGTCCTGCACCGGCTATGCCGACGGCTGTAAATTCACCGCCAATGACAAGGCGGGCAAGCCGGAGCTGGTGAAGGCTCCCGCGCCCGTGCCGTCGCAGCAGCACAAATGCCAAGCGTGCGGCGCTGGCCTAGTGCGGCGTCCTTCCGCGAAAAAGAAGGGGGCCTTCTGGTGGAGTTGCAGCGCCTATCCCGGCTGCAAACAGACCTATTTCGACAACAAGGGACAGCCCGATTTCAGCAAAGGAGAACGAGCATGACGGATCAACCCAATGCGCAGGACGTGCCCACCCTTGACGAGCTGGTGACGCGCAAACTTGCCGACGCCGAGACGCCCGGCGCGGTTGTGGAGTTCGACCCGGAGGAGGCGGAGCGGGCGGGGGCCTTTGTTGAGGATGCCATGAGCGAGGCCGACGCGCGCGAGGCCGAGGAAGGGCTTGATGGTGACGCGGAGCCGATCGCCACGGGACGCGGCGAATTGATCGCGGCAGCGCGCAACGCCGACTAATCGGGAGGAGGCGAGGATATGGCCGAGGGCAAGATACCTTTTCACCAGCGCGTTGCCGACAAGCTGATAGAGCAGTTGAAGCAGGGCACCGCCCCTTGGCAAAAGCCTTGGGAGGCGACGGGCAGCAGCGGGTTGCCGTTCAACCCCACCACGGGGAAACGCTATCGCGGCGTCAATGTCCTCAATCTCATGTCCGAGGGCCGGGCTGATAATCGCTGGCTGACATACAAGCAGGCCGCAGCCCAAGGCGCACAGGTGCGGAAGGGCGAGAAAGGCTCCCTTGTCCAATACTGGCAGTTCGAGGAGGAGCGGGTAGTTCGGGACGAGAGCGGTAAGCCCGTTCTGGATGCCGAGGGTCGCCAGAGGAAAGAGAAGGTCGAGCTTGAGCGGCCCCGTGCGTTTTATGCCGTGGTGTTCAACGCCGAGCAGATCGACGGGCTTGCCCCGATCGTCACCACTACGCACGAATGGAATCCGGTGGAGCGGGCCGAGGCCATCTTGCGGGCGTCGGGCGCGAAAATCACCGAGGAAGCGGGCGACCGCGCCTATTATCGGCCTTCGACCGACAGCATCACCTTGCCGTTGCGGAGCCAGTTTCCGAGCGCGGATCGGTTCTACGCCACGGCGCTGCACGAGCTGGGGCACTGGACTGGCCACCCCAACCGCCTTGACCGGGATTTGGCGCACCCGTTCGGTTCGGAAGGCTATGCCCGCGAAGAATTGCGGGCCGAGATTGCGAGCCTCATAACCGGGCAGGAATTGCAGATCGGCCACGACCCGGAGCAGCACGCGGCCTATGTCGGATCATGGATCAAAGTCCTTGAGGAAGACCCGCTTGAGATTGTCCGTGCCGCATCGGACGCCGAGAAGATTCACACCTATGTTCTGGCGCTGGAACAAAAACAGGTTCAGCAGGTCGAGCAGGCACACGACCATACGCAATATTTCGTCAGCAACGAAAATACGCTTTGCTATCAGCAGCCGGGCATGGCGATGTTGGGCGTTCTTGCCAGCAATATAGACGGGCGCAACCCGATTAACGGGCCATTCTATGCCAGTCCGCTAGATCAAATCCGGCCTGCCACGCGCGAGGATTTTGACAGGTTCCGCGTTACTCTACCGCCAGACTTCCAGCAGGCGCAGGAGTATCGCCAGAATGATCTTGATGAGGGCGATCGGCTTGCGGTCGCGGACATGGCCAAGACTGTTCAAGCCTATGAGGAGTGGCAGAACGGCCCCCATTTCGAGGGGAACGAGGAAGCGGACCTAGTAATATCCGACGACCTCAATATGGAGCTGGACGAGCGTATAAAGGCCGCCTTCGCCAGACCGGGGCTTGCGGCGGCGCTCAATGCCTCCGGGTTTACGGTCGAGCGGCTGACAGACCATAGCGGCGACAGATGGGCCGCCGCAGCCGGGGCCGTTGCCGCCATAGGCGATCCTATACCGGAGCCGCAGCAGCACTATTCCGACCGCACTTTGCGCGCGCTGATCGACAAGCACGGTTGGGAGCCGGTTGATAGTGGCGGGCCGATGCACACCGTTCGACGGCAATTTGAGGGCGTCGGGCCGATCGGCACGATGATAACCCCGAACGGCGAGCGAAACCTTATGGCGGGCTATTCCGCAGATAGCGAACGCCGCCGCTATATCGCCTTGTCGCTTGGGCCGAACCAGATCACCGATTTTGACGGCCGCGACCAGAACCCGGAGGACGTTGCCCGCCTTGTCAATTTGAAGGCCGAGCAATATGCCGATGAGCGCCGCGAGCGGCAGGGCTTGGCCCCTCTCTATGCGGTCAATTCGCCGCCCTTGGGCATCGCCGCGACCGACCAGCGGGACGCCGCGCCAGAGCCTTCCACCCGCACATATCTTGCGGTCCCCTATCGGGAAAAGGACGAGGCGAAAGCCTTGGGCGCGAAATGGGATAAGGCCGAAAAGTCGTGGTATGTTCCGGCAGGCGCTAATGTCGAGCCGTTCCAGAAATGGCTTTCAAGCGCCGTAGAGGCACCCGCAGGAGATCTAGGCCAATCGCTCCCCGGCGAGCGCGCGCAGCGCCCCACGGCCCCGGAGCAGCCGCAGGAAGGGCAAACGATGCAGGAAACCCCGCGACAGGCACGCGAATATCTGGCGGTGCCTTATGGCGAACGAACCCTTGCCAAAGCCAACGGCGCGAAATGGGATGCCGCTCGCAAGAGCTGGTATGCGCCGGAGGGCGCGGACCCGGAGAAGCTGGCGCGCTGGAAAATAGACAATCAGCCGCGCCAGAAGGAGGCGAAAAGCCCGGAGGTCGAATTTGCCGACGCGATGAAATCTCTTGGCCTTGAGGTTCCCGCAGGGCACCCGATGATGGACGGCAAGACCCACCGCGTTCCGGCACAGGGCGATGGAAAGGGCGAGGCGGCGGGTTTCTATGTCGCCTTCACCGATGGCCACCCAGCGGGCTACATCAAGAACAACCGTTCGGGGCTGGATATGCGATGGAAAAGCACCGGCTACACGTTGAGCGAGGAGGAAAAGGCCCGGTTGAACGCCGAGGCCGCCACCAAGCGAGAGGAGCGCGAGCGGGAGCGGGCGGCGACATATGATGCGACGGCCGAGCGCGTGCAGCAGCGCGCCGCGCAATGCCGTCAGATCGAGCAGGCAACGCCCTACATGGAGAGGAAGGGTATTGCGCCGACGATCGGCGCGCTCGCCAGCGCCAGCGATACTACAATCCACCTTCCGGCGATCGACACCAGCGGCAAGCACTGGACGACGCAATATATTCAGGAAGACGGCACGAAGCGTTTTGCGAAGGAGAGCCACAAGGAAAGCTGTTTCCATGTGGTCAACGGGGGCGTGACGCCGCAGGCCGCACTAGCCGCGCTCGACAAGGCCCCGCGCATTATGATTGGCGAAGGCTACGCGACGATGGCGACCGTCTCTAGCGTGGTGGACCATGCGACCGTCGCGGCGTTCGATTCCGGCAACCTCCCCGCCGTCGCAGCCGCGTTGCGCGAGCGTTACCCCGACAAGCCGATTTTCATCATGGGCGAGGACGATCAGCGCGTCTTGGAGAAATTCGGCTACAATCCCGGCAAGGAGAAGGCGACCCAAGCGGCGCAGGCCGTGAACGGCGTTCCGGTCTTCCCGACCTTCGCCCCCGGCGAGCAGCAGGCCGACCCGGCACGCTTCACCGACTTCAACGACTTGCAGCAGAACAGCCGCTTGGGCCGTGAAGGCGCGGTGCGCCAGATCAGGGCGGCGATCGAGAACCCGCGTCAGCAGGAGCGGGAGGCTCCCCGGATCAAGCTGGACGACGAACGCGAAAGGAAGCGTTCCGGGCCGGTTATCGGAGACGATCAACCGGCCCAGCGCCGCAGCGTTCGACGCTAGATCAAGCGGAAACCAACTTCCTAGAATAGTCGAGGGAACGGAGCGCGGTTTTGAGATGGAAGGCGGTTATGTCGTCGTCCATCTCCACCGCGATAACGAGGCTTTCCCGTGCGAGGTCTATAGCGTGGAGGAGGCGGCGATATTGTTCATCGCTCAAGTCCGTGTCTCGCATTGTTCTCGCAGTTCGCGGGGCCTTCGCTTCATCCACGGTCAGGGTGACAGGCTCCCGATCGTCATGGCCTTCGGCCTCTAGCTCGCTAATGTAATGCAGCGAATGGAGCGCGTGTTTCAGTTGGAAGGCTGATAGATCGTCGCCCAGCTCCGCCGCGATAGCGAGGCTTTCGCGCGTGAGGGCTATAGCATGTTGGAGGCGGTGATATTGTTCGTCGTTCAAGTCCATCATCACCCGACTCCGAAGCAGGTTCCAGAATGGCAATATACCTACGTTTGGACGATATGGCGCACCCGTTGAGCAAATTATTCGGGAAGCGGTTGAGGGCGCGGAGGCAGGCCCTCAAAATGTCGCAAGCGATGCTGCATGAGCAAACCGGCGTCACGGCTTCCTACATTTCGTTTATCGAGAACGGGAAGGCCAATCCGACCTTGGATGTTATGGCGCAGCTCGCGGACGCGATCGGGTGCCCTGTCTCGGAAATGTTGGCCGCTGAAGCATAGTCGCCGCTGTCTATGTGCTGCAGCATAGCCGCCCGCGTCTATGTCGCCGGTGGCATAGACGTTCCCGTCTATGATGCGGGCCGGTGAAGCCTCCTTGCTGGCTTAGGAGGTTGCAGCATCGAGCCGGAGCCGTAATCATCCGGTGCCATGAAGGAATGGCCCGATCCGAACGACGATACCGGCAGCGACTTGCTTATCCACATCGAGTTTTGGGGATTGCTGGCGCTTACCGGGCTTGCCTTCCTCGCGGGCGTTGGGCCGCCGATCGTCCGCTTTGTCCGTTCAGTCATCGGATAGGCGCGCACGCCTATGATGCTGTCCCGTGGCGGGGAACAATGTAGGCCCATATGCCGCCTTGGCTCGCCCACTCTGGATGCGAATAATTATAGGCCATCATGGCGAGCGTGAACAGCAGCAGCAGAAGCGCCGACAAATCGCCGCGCGAAAAGGGCCTGTTGTTATCGCCGTTCATCGCCTCTTTTGACACAGGAGCGGTAATCGGACCCTTGCCCGCCTTGGTTAAATGTTGGTGGACGAGCTGGGGGCGCAAAAAGATGGACCCGACAGCTAATGCAGCCGGGTCCAGTGAAAGAACCTAAATGATCGAGAAAGGTTCTTCGGGTCGCAGGGCTGATCTAGGATGCTTTGGTTAATCATTTCACAACGGCAACGAGTGCGGTGCTGGCCTGCTATGAGTCCACTTCCAGCAGCGCGGCGAGGATCGCAATTCGCTCGCCCGCAGGCAGCTCGCTAAACATGCGTTTCCAACGTGCCGCCTTGCGCTTGATCCTCTGGCGATCGGTGAAATCCACCCCGGCATGGGTGGCCCAATGCGCCGCATCGGGCGCATAGTTCATCCATAGACATTCGGTGCGCGGCCCGCCTCGCGTCATGGCCTGATAGGACAGGACGCGCCAGCGCGGCGCGGGCAGCAGCTCGCTATACAGGGACGAGGGATAGCCTGAAATCATCACCGAGGCGGGCAGCGCATCGAGGACGGCCAGCAGTTCCCTATGGTCCGCGTCCGTATAGTCATAGCGGTAGCGCGTGCCCGGATGGGAGCGCGTGGCGAGGACATAGGGCGGATCAGCATAGATCAGCACGCGCCCAGCGGCCGAAAAGTCGAAATCGCGCAGGAAGGCGAGGCAATCGACGTTGTAGGTTTCGACGGCCGCGCCATCGAACGCGCTCGATTCCTCTGCCGCGATCGAGCCGAAGCACTCAAAGGTAGCCGGATCAATTTCGAGGCCGATCGAGCGGGCAGCGGGAGGCTTGCGCCGGAGGACGATGCCGGAGCCTAGATGCGTCTCAATGTAGGTATCGTGCGGCGGCATATTGGCAATCACAGCCTGATATGCGCCCGAAACCTGTTTCGAGCCGAGATAGCCGGTCATGGCACCTACTGGAAAAGAAGGGGCAGGCGGGGGAAGCGTCCCCCTGCGATCGGGCCGCCCAGCGTCCCGCTCGACCCCCACAGCAAGGGGCCAGCCCCTCGCAACGCTCCCCGGCTAACACCAAACGGAAGGTTGGGGCTGGGGGCGTTCATCTGGAACGCCGGGGCGACGGCGGCTTAGGCAGGCCGTGGCCGATTTCGTTGGATTTGGTTTTGCCGTCGCCTTCGCTCTGGCCTGTTTTGAGGGCGTCGGAGAGTCCGGCGAGCGAGCTTCCCCGCGCCGCGTTCAGGAGAGACGTTCGGCCACTTTCCGGCGTAGCTTTTCGTCCGTCGCCATGTGCGAGGCTCCCACCAACATCAGGGCCTCCAATCGCGTAAAGTTGCCCGTGGGGAGACTGTCCTTTGAATTGGAGGGCGCAATCGGCGCTGACGCGGCCGAGCTGGTTGAGCCGGTCGAACTCTCTTTCAAGCCTTTCTTGGACAGGTCCATTTTCCAATTCCTTCCGCCAGATATTTACACCGTCCATGCCTTCTAGGCGATGAACATTCGCACGATCGCGCACGTCATGGACCGCAACCGAAATCTGATCGCCAAAGCGACCTAGCAGGCTGCGGAAAAAGGCGCCGCAGTGGTCACCGTCGATCTGCGTTCGAAGGAGGGGGACTGGTCTGTCGCTGTCTCTTATACACATCTAGATGTGTATAAGAGACAGCTCCGGGGCCGCCTTCATCCTTGGGTCTGAAGCTTTTCGCGCTTGCCCACGCTTCGATCAACGTGCCGTCCACCGAGAAATGATCGTCCGAAAGAAGAGCTTGCACGCGTGGCTGGTTGATGATGGCCGACAGGAGCTTGGCGGCAACGTCCCCGGACAGCAGCCTCTCGCGGTTCTTGGTGAAGACCGTGACATCCCAGATCGGCGCATCCATCGCCAGGCCGACGAACCAGCGAAAGAGCAGGTTGTAGTCCTGTCTCTTATACACATCTAGATGTGTATAAGAGACAGCTCCGGGGCCGCCTTCATCCTTGGGTCTGAAGCTTTTCGCGCTTGCCCACGCTTCGATCAACGTGCCGTCCACCGAGAAATGATCGTCCGAAAGAAGAGCTTGCACGCGTGGCTGGTTGATGATGGCCGACAGGAGCTTGGCGGCAACGTCCCCGGACAGCAGCCTCTCGCGGTTCTTGGTGAAGACCGTGACATCCCAGATCGGCGCATCCATCGCCAGGCCGACGAACCAGCGAAAGAGCAGGTTGTAGTCCTGTCTCTTATACACATCTAGATGTGTATAAGAGACAGCTCCGGGGCCGCCTTCATCCTTGGGTCTGAAGCTTTTCGCGCTTGCCCACGCTTCGATCAACGTGCCGTCCACCGAGAAATGATCGTCCGAAAGAAGAGCTTGCACGCGTGGCTGGTTGATGATGGCCGACAGGAGCTTGGCGGCAACGTCCCCGGACAGCAGCCTCTCGCGGTTCTTGGTGAAGACCGTGACATCCCAGATCGGCGCATCCATCGCCAGGCCGACGAACCAGCGAAAGAGCAGGTTGTAGTCCATCTGCTCCATCAACTGGCGTTCCGAGCGGATCGAATAGAAGGCCCGCAGGAGCAAGGCCCGAAGAAGTTTCTCGGGTGGGATCGACGGCCTCCCGATACGAGAATACAGGCCGTCGAAGTCCGCGGACAGCACTTCGAGCGCTTCATCGACAATCGCCCGGATCGCGCGAAGAGCATGGTTCGCCGGCACCCGAGCCTCGCAACTCACGTACGAGAACAGCCCCTCGCTCCGTTCATCACCGCCGCGCATCCCGATCCCTTCAACATCCCTCTACGGGATCCTGGAATCAGCAATGCCACATCAAGGCAAGCGCCTTTTTCCGCAGCCTGCTAGAAGGGCCTCTAGGCCGTCAGGCGTGCCCTCCTGAATACGCACCATCACGGCCGCGCTCGCGCCCCTGCCCAGCTCCTCAAAGCGTTGGAACGTGTGCGCAAGCGCCTCCTCTGGCCGAGGCAACACCGCTATTACCCCGACTCTGCATCCGGCGCTCAATGCCTGTTCGACCTTGGCGATGCTCGCTTGCGGATCGACAAGCTGGCCCTCAAAGATCGCGCGCACGTCACGGCCGAGCCGGTTTCCTTCATGCAGCGCCGCATACTGGATTTCAGAGGTTTTCCCGGCCCCCGGCATCCCGGTTACGAACAGCACCAGGTTGCGGGCCGGATCGGAGCTATCGGCTCTGTTGCAAACTCTGACACGGTTTCCAAGATTGGGCTCATGTACCTGTCTCTTATACACATCTAGATGTGTATAAGAGACAGGTGCAGCGCTACGCGCCGGAGATGGAGAAGCGTCTCCGCTGGTTCTGGCCTGTCTCTTATACACATCTAGATGTGTATAAGAGACAGGTGCAGCGCTACGCGCCGGAGATGGAGAAGCGTCTCCGCTGGTTCTGGCCTGTCTCTTATACACATCTAGATGTGTATAAGAGACAGGTGCAGCGCTACGCGCCGGAGATGGAGAAGCGTCTCCGCTGGTTCTGGCCTGTCTCTTATACACATCTAGATGTGTATAAGAGACAGGTGCAGCGCTACGCGCCGGAGATGGAGAAGCGTCTCCGCTGGTTCTGGCCTGTCTCTTATACACATCTAGATGTGTATAAGAGACAGGTGCAGCGCTACGCGCCGGAGATGGAGAAGCGTCTCCGCTGGTTCTGGCCTGTCTCTTATACACATCTAGATGTGTATAAGAGACAGGGCCCAGGCATGGTGCCTGCAGCCAGGTATCATGGGGGAGGTGCGCCTGGTTGAAAGAGCATTCGGAATTGGACCCTCGGCCCTGACCGAAACCATGATTATGCTCAATAAGCATTTCGCCAATGCCGCCTAATCCCCCAACTGGGTGACACCGCGCGGCCGTGCCCCATGTTTGCAACAGAGCCGATCGCCGTATGGTCGACCGAAATGCCGCGTTCCGCCAGCATTTCCTCAAGGTCGCGATAGCTGATCGGATAGCGACAATACCAGCGCACCGCCCACAGGATCACATCACCCTGGAAATGGCGCCACTTGAAATCCGTCATCGTTCCGTCCGTCCAATCTCCGCCAAGCATGCTCAAGCTTCACGATTTTTGCAACAGAGCCTCCATGAGTATCCTCCCTGTTTTAGTAATAAGTCCGCCTGCCGGGGCCTATTCGTCGGCCGTGGCGAGCGTCGCAAATTTTCCGCCGCTGAAGACAAGCGGCTGGTTTCCGTTTTCACGGCCGATGTCCGTCACCCGGCCGATGAAGAGCGTGTGGTCCCCGGCCTCGATTTCCTGCTCGACATCGGTCAGGAACACCGCCAGGGCATCCGGGATCACCGGCAGTCCGTCACGCTCGGAAAAGACCCCGACCAACTCCGGGTCGTGCTTGCCGGCGAAATGCATCGCCAGCGGCTTCATGTCCTGGGCCAGGACATTCACGGCATAGCGCCCGGAGGAGCGCACCTTTTCCAGCATCCGGCTCTTGCGGTCGAGCGAGATGGTGATCAGGGGCGGGTCGAGCGAGACCGACATGAAGGCATTGGCCGTCATTCCGTGATCGCCGTCCTCGGTGCGGGTGCTGATTACCGTCACGCCGGTGGCGAAACGGCCGCAGGCATCGCGCAACTCGCGCGGGTCAAAACCAGACATCGAAACTCTCCTCATACCTCATGTCATTGGTTAACAGCGCCCCACAGAGCAGGGCGGAAGGCGCAGTCTCGCCTTGGAGCGAGGCCGCCTCGCTGAGCAGGCAGCTCTCGTGCAGCGCGCGGATGCGGCTGGACGAGATCGTCACGCCCCGTTCGCAAAGCACCGGGGGCGCAAGGACGACTTTGAAGTGGCGCGCCAGAAGATCGGTGTCGCCAGCCTGCCGCGCGCCGAAGCGGAAATCGGCCCCGACATGGATGCGCTTCGGCCCGATACGGGATAGATCAGCCAGGAAATCCGCAGGACTGCGCGCCGCATAGCTGTGGCCGAAATTTGAAAGTACGATGTAATCGGGACCGAGCCGGGCGATCCGGGCCAGCTTTTCCGACACCGGCGTCAATTGCCGCGCCTTGCCGAAGAACACCTTGGGCGGCGGATCGAAGGTCCAGACCACCGCTGGCAGCCCGGTCGCCCGCGCCTCGGCGACGACGCGGGTGATCAGCTCCTGATGGCCGCGATGCACGCCATCGAAGGCACCGATCGTCACGATGCTGGCCGGCAGGGCCAACTGATCGTCACGCATCACATTCGTTTGGCACCCGGAATAATCCAGAGACAACGGCCACCCCCCCTTCAAGTGTTCGGCGATGCGGCCGGCCGGACCGGCCGCATCGCGGCTCTCATTTCTGGAAGCCGGCTCGCAGGCGGTTGACATCCCAGGGATTGATCAGGTCGGGCGCTGTCCAGCCGTTCAGGTCGTATTCCGACATGAAGTCGCGGACCGTCTGCTGCATCTGCGCCAACTCGCCCGAGGCTTGGGCCGCCATCATGGTCTCGACGCGGATCGCCTCGTAGCTGCCGGCGTAGTTGGTTTCGTAAAGCTCGTGCCGGCCGCCGAATTCCGATCCGATCGCATCCCACAGCAGTTTCAGTAGCTTCACCCGGTCCAGCGCGACCATCCCGTTCGAGCCGCGGACGTAGCGGTCGAGATAGGGCCGTACCTCCTCGGATTCGAAGTCCAGCGACGAGGAGGGCAGATAGATCAGCCCCGAGGCGACATGGCGTTCGATCAGTTCCTTGATCCGGATGTAGGCCATCGGCGCAAGCACACGATAGGCGGTGCCGGCATTCAGGTTGGGATGGACGTAGCCGTCGGTCCCGACCCACGGCACCGGGCTTTTCACCAGTGCGTCGTTCAGCGCCCACATCATGTTGCGCCAGGCCACGACCTCGCCCACGGCGGTCTGCGGGCCGCGGAAGGCCGACACCCCGGTCGCGTCAAGCGCCATGGACAACAGGCCGGCGATGAAGTCGAGCTTGACCGCGAGGCGCGTGCTGCCGTGCATGGTGAAGCGCGCGCCGAAGCCCGAGGCGGGCAGGAAGGCGTTGATCTTCTCGATGTCGCCATAGACGAACAGGTTTTCCCAGGGCACCAGCACCTTGTCGAACACCAGGATCGCGTCGTTCTCGTCCAGCCGGCTGGACAACGGATAGTCGAAGGGCGTTCCCATCACCGCGGCATTCAGCTCATAGCTGGCGCGGCTGATCAACTTCACGCCGGGGCTGTCCATCGGGGCGGTGAAGATCAGGGCGAACTTCTTGTCCTTGATCGGAACGCCGTAATGGGCGACGAAGTTGTAATGCGTCAGCGCCGAGCCGGTGGCGACGACCTTGGCGCCCGAGACGACCACCCCGGCATCGGTTTCCTTCTCGACCTGCATATAGACGTCGCTGGCCTGTTCGACGGGCAGGTGGCGGTCGATCGGCGGGTTGACGATCGCGTGGTTCCAGTAGTCGAGCCGTTCCTGCGTGCGGGCATACCAGGCCTTCGCGTTGCCGGCATATTCCCCGTAGAAAGACGAATTGGCGCCCAGCGTGCCTATGAAGGCGGCCTTGTAGTCCGGCGCGCGGCCCATCCAGCCCTGCGCCACGCGCTGCGTCTCGGCGATAGCGTCTCGCCCCGCGATGAGTTCCTCGGCCGTCTTGGCTGCCTTGAAATAGGGGTGCGTCCAGCCGCCCGAGCCGGTGTCGGTCGGCCGACCGATCTGGTCCTTCTTCTCATGCAGCCTGTTGTACCAGCGCGCGACCATGCGTGCCGAGTTACGAAAGGCTGGATGGTCAGCAACCTTCTTGACCCGTTCCCCATGGATGAAGATCGTGCGACCGTCGTCCAGGCTGTCGAGATATTCGCTCCCCGTGTACGGCTGGGTCGCACTGACCCCCGCGTTGGGCTTGACATCGTCTTTCATTTTTCCTCCTCCCAAAGATCCGGCCACCGAAGCGCCGAAGTCTCATTCCGTATCGTCTTGCTGTAATGAGCACCCTACCTTGCAAAATTTGCATGGCTGTCGAAAGGTATGTTGAAATACCGCATACTTTTCCGGTAATACCGGAAAGCTGGTGCGGGGAGGGAGGGGGGTACCCATGAAAACGCTTCATAAGGTCGGAAGTCTGTTGCGGCAGTTCACAGCAGAGCAGCCGGAGCATTCCGTGACGGATCTCGCGCGTGCGATCAACAATTCGGTCAGCGGAACGCATGACCTTGTGAACGGGCTCGGGCGAATTGGCCTGCTCAGAAAGGTCGAACGGGGGCGGTATCGCCTCGGGCCGCTAGTGGCCACGCTCCATCGCGCGTTTGAGGATAGTTCGCCCCTGATGGGGGCCGCCCGCCCGGTCCTCGCCGAACTTTTGCGTGGCTATGGCGAGACCGTATATTTGACGATGGAGGACCACGGGCGGCTGCTGATTCTGGAGGCCTTGGAAGGCACGCAAGCCCTGCGCGTCTCGCGCGAGATGCTTGGGACCGGAGTCACGCTTCATGATAGCCCGCCGGGATTGTTGCATCTGGCGCAATACTCGCACCAGCAGATAGACGAATATCTCGATCACTACGCCCAGCCCGAAAACGCACTCCACAATCGGGAGAGCTTCCGCAACCGCCTCGCCGACATAGCAAGCGAGGGGTTTCTCGCCGGTCCACCCGCGAACGAGCCAGATGTCATCTGCGTAAGCGCAATGATCCAAAACCACATTTCCCAGCCTGTTGCGGCGCTGGTTCTAGTTGTTCCGCGCAGTCGTCACGAGATTCAGCCTCGGGCCTTTCGCAACATCGTCGTGGAAGCCGCGCGGCGTGTCTCGCTGCGTCTGCAGCGCCATCACGATCCCAACTAATAAGCGGCTTGCGCTGGCGCCGGGTCAGGCTGGTTCGGCCGGAAAAGCCTCGGGCCTAGGCTCCAGACTCATTAACTTTAGAGCCAGAAGAGTACGGTTGCGGCGAGTGCTATGGCCGATAGGAAGACGATAGGGCACCTGTCGTATCTGGTCGCCACCCGCCTCCAATCCTTGAGCCTGCCGAACATGATCTCAATGCGATTGCGGCGCTTATAGCGACGTTTGTCGTGCCTGATGACTTTCTTCCTGCCCTTCCGACCGGGGATGCATGCCTTTATCCCCTTGTCTTTCAACGCATCTCTGAACCAGTCAGCATCATAACCCCGGTCGGCCAGCATCCACTCTGCCTGCGGCAGGCTGCTCAGCATGGCAGCTGCACCGGTGTAATCGCTGACGGGGCCTGCGGTGACGAACATGCGGATCGGGCGGCCCTGAGCATCGGCTACGACATGAAGTTTTGTATTCATGCCGCCCTTCGTCCGCCCGATCAGCCTGCCACGCCCCCCTTTTTTACCCGCAGGCTGGAGGCCGTGCGATGGGCTTTCAGATAGGTCGCATCAATCATGATCGTCTTCTCGTCAGCCGCTTCGGCGGCCAGGCCGGCCATGATGCGGGTGAACACACCCATCCGGCTCCAGCGCTTCCATCTGTTGTAGAGGGTCTTTGGTGGGCCGTATTCCCTGGGCGCGTCACACCAGCGCAAGCCGTTGCGATTGATGAAGATTATGCCGCTCAGCACACGACGATCATCGACGCGGGGACGGCCATGACTTTTGGGAAAGAACGGCTCAAGCCGCGCCATCTGCGCGTCTGTCAGCCAAAATAGATGGCTCATCAGAAGGACCTCCAAGCGCCTCCTGAATCACCGAACAAAGCCATAATCAATGGGTCCTGACCCTAGGCGTCGAGCCTGTCGGGGAACATTCTGAAAGTGCTTCCTGGCAGACCGGACTTGCGAGCGCGCCAGCCAGGGTCGCGTGCGTTCCTGTCGAAAGCCGCCCGATCCATCATGGAACAACGGCAGGCAGTCGTCAGACGTGAACTGGCCAGCTTAGGGGCGGTTCAAAGTTTGCGTGCGAATCTCCGCGTCAGATCCATAAACTGCATGACCTGCGGCGCCCGATTGTCGAGACGGGTATGAACCATCAGCCCTATGCCGGGATTATATCCTTCATAGGGGCGCAAGATCAGGCCCGGCCGCGCCCCGAGACCTAGGGATTGGGGCACCAAGGCGATCCCCACTCCGACAGAGACGAGGCTGATCAGGGACTGAAAATCTGGGGCCAGTTCGGTGCTGCCCGGCGTAACACCCTCATGCGAAAGAATGTCCAGGACCACGGCGCCATAGCTCGGGCGCGACTGGGTGACAGATAGAATGATTGTTTGATCGGTCAGATCGGCAAGCCGTATCGTATCCCGGCTGCTTAAATCGGATCCTTCTGGTAACGCCAGAATGAATTTCTCGACACACAGTGGTTCTTTGCGGAATTCATCGTCCTCAAGCCCGGGCCGAGCCACGGCAACGTCGATCTCGCGTTGAACCAGCGAACGTTGCAGATTGGCGTTGTTCATCTCCCGCAGGCTGAGATGCACATCCGGGTACTCGCGCCGATAGCTTCGGATCAACGCCGGCAACACGCTGTAAGAGGCCGATCCGACAAAACCGATGCTGAGCCGTCCCGCCAAGCCCGAGCCGATGCGTTTTGTTTCGCTCAGGGCCAGTTCAAGCCGCTCAATAATCTCGCGGGCCCGGTCGCGCAGCACGCAGCCGGCCTGGGTAAGCTGGATCTGGCTGCGCGAGCGGTCAAAAAGATGAACCCCCAATTCCTCTTCAAGCAAGGCAATTTGGCGTGAAAGGGGGGGCTGTGCAATATCGAGCCTCGTAGCCGCGCGGCCAATATTCAGTTCTTCGGCAACTGCGATAAAATACTTCAACCGCTTGAGATACATGCGCCTTCCTCCCCCCGTCCCGCTTGGCAGAGCCGAGCGCGAGCGGATTCAGCATGCCTCCCTGGTCCGCATCGCGCAAGTTGAAGAGCCGCACAGTAAAGGCGGCTCTATCCGGCTTTGCTCAAAACGGCTCTGTTGCAAAAATCGTGAAGCTTGAGCATG
>NZ_VDBZ01000007.1:0-79000 GCF_007693735.1 Sphingobium sp. B2 | reverse complement strand
AGCCGTTACCTACCTACTGCGCAAACCGTTGCGTCGCGGCAGCATGAGCAGCTTAACCGGATCGCGGAAACGTCCGCTGACATGCGCCAGCTGGCCGCGCGTTCAGCGCAGGAGCTTGCCTTTTTCCGCGATCCCAAAGGGCCGATGCACCACCTTCAGCTGATTGAGCAACGCCGCTATCATCAGATCGAAGTCAATTGGTCCGAGGGCATGGACCCGCTGCAAAGAGTCCGCGCCATCAGCGCGGGCGCCGCAGATTTCCTTTCGAAAATGACCGACCGCGACATTCAGGCCGCCGACCGCGCGCTACGTCTGCAAGTCATGCCTCCCGGCGTCAGTCAGGTTGATCTACGCCTTGCTGCGCAATTCGAGAAAAACTCGCCTGAGCAGAACCGCGCCGACGCCAGGTTCGCACAATTCCAGCTCGCCATTGATAAGCGCGTCGCGACAGCTACCGAGCGCGGCGCATCGAAGGAACAGCTGGCGCAGATCGTCGAAAGCGCAAAGGCCCATGTCGCCGCAACATTGCGCGAAGGCAAGTCACCGACGCCGACCGCCGAGAAATCAAAGGACCGCGAGCGCTGAAAATGAGCGGCCAGGGCCGCGCGCCTAGTAGTCTGTCAGCTGCCACATAGGAAGGAGCGGCCCAGGGCCGCGCCCCGTCAGTGGTGGCAGCTGCCACCGGGGAACACCAAGGGCACCCGCCCTTTCGTTCCCGAAGCATAATCGCCAGGACCGGGTTGCTCGACAAGTTCGGCCAGTCCCGGCGCGCTCGCGCGCCGGGGCCTCCCTAGCCGTGCCGCCCGCACCACTCCCATCGATTTTGCTCCCCCCTCCCCAGCCCGCGCTTCGCCAGCGGGTCAGAGCCGCCGGCCGCAGGCAGCGGCTTCGCCTAAAGGAGTGAGGAAAATGGAAGCGACGACTGACCAGATCGCCACCGTTGCGGCGCTGAACGACATTGCGCGGCGAACGATGGGCGTGACTTGTCGCACCGTGATTACGCAAGGCATCGCGGCGCTGGACGAGAATACGCAGTCCGACATTCTCAAGATGATCGAGGGCTTTGAGGATTTCACACCCGACAACGATCCTCACGGCGAGCATGACGCAGGTTTCCTTTATCGCGATGTGATCGGCCAATGGCATACCCGCTGGACCGACGACAGCGCACGCCCAGCCCTCTCGGTCATGTGGAAGTTCGACTATTACGACCGCGATCTTGAATTTGGCAGCGCCGAACCGTGGAATCCCGATGCCACAACTCGCGTGCTCACCATTCTCCTAACCAGCGAATATTGAGGGAGGCCACCATGACCAAATCGCCCCCGGTGATCGAGCTTAGCTGGCGTGATGAGAATTACGGTTCCGTCTGCGCTGTCGCCGCCTTCCGCAACTATGCGGGCACATTGGATTGGAGCGACCGCACCCACCAGCGGTTTCGCGGATGCCTGAAACGCGCAGGCTTCGCCTTCCACGATGGCCGGTGCAGCTACATCGCCACCAGCGGCACCTGCGAGGATCGGCAGCGCGCCCTTTGTGACGAGCTGGCCCGCGCAGGATTCCAGATCGACAGCGGCGACGTGAGGGCAGAGGCATGAACCGCGAACGCCGCAAGCAGATCGCCGCCGCCCGCGTGCTGATCGACAAGGGCAAAGCCCTGTTGGATGAGGCGCGCGACATGCTTGAAACCGTCAAGGATGACGAGCAGGCCGCCCGCGAGAATCTACCACCCAGCCTTGAGGACAGCGAACGTGCGCAGGCGATGGACGCCGCAGTTTCCGAACTGGAAAGCGCGATTTCAGCCCTTGAAGACTTCGACGCCGACGAGATCGGCACGCAACTCGACACCGCCAGCGAATAGGAAGGATTGACCATGCAACCCATGCGCCACCTAGATCGAGACACGCGCCGCGCCCGCCTTCTGGCGGCGCGCACGCGCCCCGTCGGCGGCATCAACCGGCGCGGCATCTTCACCGGCCATTGGGACGGTGGCGATGTTGTGCGTCAGTTTCGCGGCGACAACGGATCATGGATCGGCCTTGCCGCCTACAAGGCGAAAGAAGAGCCGGAGCCGCAGCCATGAAAATCAGCAACACGGCGACCGCCGTTCGCGTCACCCTCTCCCCCACCGAGATCAGCGATTTGCAATTTGTGATCGAGGCGGCCGAGCGCGCGGGGCATTATATGCCCGCGCGCGTCCTCAACATCATGGCGGCGCTGACGCGCAGCGCCGACGATGTTCGGATGAAACAGGCCATGAAGCGGGCGGAAAAAGATCGCGTGACGCGGATCGAGCAGGACCGGCGCGCGCGCGAACGCCAATTCATGCTAGGCGACCGATACAGCGTCATGGCGAGCCGCGCCGACTACGCCGATGCGTCTTCTGATCCGGATGCGCGCCAATGGGTTGACCTGGTGTTTCATGAAATCATGCAGAGGCCGCTTCCCGATCAATACGAACTCCGGCGCGACGTGTGGCGTGTCCACGTTGTCCAACTGGACGGCGGCACGCTTGGCGCTGTTGTAGGCGGCGATTGCACTCAAACCGCCGACCCCGCCGAAATTACTTCCGTGGCGGAACAGCTGATCGCCCACTTCGAGGGCAGAGCTTGACGCGCGTGGAGCGGTGGCAGCTGCCACCGCTCCAGAGAGATCTAGAATCTGGCGATCAAAGGTAGCAGCGCCGCCGCTTGGCTTCCCAGGACCGGCACCCAATAATTCGCGGCGCGGTAATCAGGGCCGTGATCGACCGCCATCACCCCAAAGACATATCCGATCATTGGCAGCGTCCACAGCAGACGCCCGCCCAGGTCCACGCCCATCAGCACCAGCGCAACACCAAGCACAGCCCAAAGCGGAATCAGTCGTTCCATGATTTCGCGATGACGGACTATTCGCCATGCACTTTCCCGGTCATCGGCGCTAACCTGCGATACGAGGCCCATAGCTTCCCCTTTTCATCAACGGTCGCCGGCGATCATCCAACGGTTTCACGAAAATGTGAAGCACTTCGCGCGCATTCTCGCCAATCCGTTGTATAGCCCTCATCGAGCGAGGGCGAGGGACTGTGACAGCGGCCCTTCGCAAATCCTCTCGCTCAAAGGAGGTGATGTGATTTGACAGCATATGAAGCAGCTCAATTGACGATCGCAGCCGTCGCGCTCGTGATCGCAATTGTGAAGCTGGGGAAGTCCGATAAGGGCTGATCCAGCGGGGCGGGTGGCCTGACAGGGCCGCCCGCCCTAAATGTTTGAACCCGCCGTGTGACAGCACGGCGGGTTCAGGTAGGTGCGCGAAATGAATCAGCACACGAAGCATTGCCTATATAGCCCTGTTCCCTTGCGAATCCAATAACCGGCGTGCGCGCGTGGTGTTCCCCGTCTGTTCCCTTTGGCGCATAAGCGCCCAATGGCCGCGAACTATAACCGCCCCAAGCCCATTGATCCTATCTGGTATCGGCAAGGCTGCTATCTGCGCATCCATTGCGCTTGTGGTCGCCGCGTCGTCGCTCCGCTGGGCGACTTCGCCCGCTCACGCCGCATTTCTTTCGATACCCGCATTTACGAGCTGATCGCGCGGCTTCGGTGCAGCCAGTGCCGCCGCAAGCCTTATGCGGACGTGTCGCGCAACCGCTCGGGCAATTAAAATGACGGAGGATCCGATTGCTCGGATGCTTCCGGCGCTATCCGTTGGGCATGTCGCCGGCGACATGCCGCAGCATCCGCTAGGTCGCCGCTATGCTATGACCTGGCGGGCGCTTTTCCCTAGATTGAGGCGGCAATGCCGCCGCGTCCGCTGTTCGACTTTGGGGCCTGTTCCTGCCCCCTCCCGCAAGGGCTGGACCGTCTCGGCCGCTGTGCGGCCTCGCTTGGCGATCAGGCGGGTTTCCCCGCCCTTCCTTCGCTTCGCTCCGTGCAGGACGGGTGATCCCCCTCCCCCCTGATCGGCCCTGACTTGCGGCATTCCCCGCCCCTGCTCGCCGCTGGGCAGAAGTCGATGACCCGTCATCGCCTTCGGCTCCATTCAAGGCAGGGAAAACAGCACATGACCGACATTCCGTTGGCAACGATTCTTCGGATCAACGCCGCACGCACCATTCCGCTCGCTCGCTATGAGGAAGAGGGCAATTTTGACCGCTTCGGCTACATCAAAGACCTTGCCGAAAATCATGGCGCTGACCTTCCCGCCGTCATCGAGATTGCCGACCTACTAGGACCGGATGAAGATTTTGACGGCCTTGTGACCACCATCGAGGACGCCGCCGAGGGCTTCGGCTTTGGTGCTCTTATCATCGGGGGGGCGTGAGCATGGGCCAGGAGCTTATGACGCCCGCGCAGATTGCGGATATTTGCGACGGCCGAGATAAGGCCATAGCCCTTTGGCTGGGCCTCTATGACACCTACCATGCAACCCGCGACGAGGCGGCGCGCCTGACCCTTGGCGGCGCATTGTCACTGTCATGTGGCCGCGACTGGACCGAGGACACGTTGACTCGCGCTTTCATCCAGTCGCAGCCTATCGACCAGCGCGACAAGGAGACGGGAGCGCGCCAGACCATCGACGCACGCGACAATTTCGAGCGCGTCTTGACGCACACGATGGACCGCCGGTGCTGGGCGGCCCTCATGGAGCAGCTGGGTTTCGACCAGCTGCTAGACCAGCAGGCCCGAAAGGAGTTTCATGACGGCTTGCGCGATGATCCCGTGCCGTTCACGCCCGACAACTGCGCCGCGACTTTCGGGAATATCTGGACCAACCGGCGCGACCTCTATTTGCGCGGCATCGCCAACGTCTTCGCCAAGCTGGATCGCCGCTTTCGCTCGCACAACGGTTTCAAGATCGGCGCGCGTCTCATCATCGACCGCGCCTTGAACGAATGGGGATCATGGGACCGATACGAGCGCCGCGACACGTTGCGGGACGTGGAGCGCGTCTTTCTGGAACTGGACGAAAAGCCCCCTGTTTCAGAGGGCCACAGCATCGCCTCACAGGTTGCCGATGCCGCGCGCGTGCGCGGATCGCTGCCAACCGTGATCGAGGGCGACTATTTCCGCGTTCGCATTTTCAAGAATGGCAATCTTCACATATGGTTCGAGCGCGACGACCTTCTGCAGAGCGTGAATTTGTTGCTCGCGGAATATTACGGCGAGGCCATCGGTGATGGTTACGAAACGACCGAGGCAGAAGCGGCC
This sequence comes from Sphingobium sp. B2, assembly GCF_007693735.1. Lineage (NCBI taxonomy): Bacteria > Pseudomonadati > Pseudomonadota > Alphaproteobacteria > Sphingomonadales > Sphingobiaceae > Sphingobium > Sphingobium sp. B2. Next base: position 73,808 of record NZ_VDBZ01000007.1, on the reverse strand, counting down.
CCGGCCTATCATATCACGCCCGCCAAGAACTTCGGCGCGTTCATGACTTCCCCGGAGATCGCCGCCCAGGTCATCGAACATGCGAGGATCAGCACAGGCCAGCGCGTTCTAGAGCCTAGCGCGGGAAAGGCCGCGCTTGCTTCGGCCGCGCGCAACGCTGGTGCCGATGTAACTTGCGTGGAGCTGCAACCGGGCTTCGCCCACGAACTACGCGTAATCCATGGCTTTGCCGATGCGATCGAGGGCGATTTTCTCGCATTGGACCCGGCCCATTACACACCGTTCGACGCGGTGATAATGAACCCGCCTTTTGATCGAGGCCGCGACTGTGACCATGTGCGCCATGCCCTCGCCTTTCTCAAACCGGGAGGCGTGCTGGTGGCGATCATGAGCGCGCGGGCAGAGTATGGCGAGGATCAGCGCCACAAGGCGCTACACCGCATGATCGCTGGTTGCGAGGCGATCTATTTCCACGGTCGCAAATGGATCGACCTTCCCCCCGGTTCTTTCGCCCACGCCGGAACCAACGTGAACACTGTTTTGCTTGCGATCCGCAAGCCGGGTTGATCGGTGCAGGCGGTGGCAGCTGCCACCGCCTGTCCTGGCGCAGATTGAGGCGGCAAGCCGCCGCGCTGATTTGTCGCGTTTGGGGCCTGTTCCTGCCCCCTGCCGCAAGGGCTAGACCGTCTCCGCCGCTGCGCGGCTCCGCTTGGCGATCAGGCGGGTTTCCCCGTCCTTCCTTCGCTGCGCTCCGTGCAGGGCGGGTGATCCCCCTCCCCCCTGATCGGCCCCGTTTGCGGCATTCCCCGGCCCAGCGTCGCCCGCTTTCGGCAGAAGTCGATGACCCGTCATCGCCTTCGGCTCAATTAGGAAGGGAAAGCCCATGAAAATCCGTATCTACCGCCAGACCGAGCAGGACTTTGACCGGATCGAGATCGAGGGCGCGACCTTTGAAACCATCGTCAGCCGGGCAGCGGTCGAGGGGCTTCAATGCAGCGGTTACAACAGCAATCCGAGCCAGCGGCTTGAGTTGCAGGGCGCACCGAAATTCAAGGGCGTTTGCGGTCCTATGTGGGATGGCGATGCGATCCGCTACGAGTGCAGCGCCACCTATGCGGAGTTGAGCGCATGAGCGCCGCCGCCGCGATACGCACCGCGCAGGCCAACCAGCTGGGCGACCAGATCATTGCCGCAGGCTTCGCGCCAAACGGCTTTGTGCTGGATATTAACGGGGCGCTTGATGTGCCCCGTGACTTTCCCCTTTCCGCGCCGTGGAATCTGCCGTCGCGCCTGTTTCAGTTCCCCATAGAGGTTATCCGTGCAGAGCAGGACGAGCCGCGCAAGATCGGCCTTCGCCATCCTTTGCTTGCCGCCCATCCTTTCGTGCAGCACGTCGAGCGCGCGCTAGGGATCGAGATCGCCCGCGATGGCGTGACGAACCGCCACGGCTACAGCAACCGCGTTCATTCGCTCTGGCATCATGCGGTGGACCTTATCAGCGCCGGGAAATGGCGCGAATTGCTCGAAACGCAGGAGTTCACCGAACCACGCAACATCTTCAAGGCCGTTGCCTATGGCCTTCGCCACTCGCACCATGAGGACAAGAAGGCGAGCGGCCATATCAACACCGCCGAGGCCCGCCAGATCATGCGCGCGATGGACGCCACCGAGCCGACCGACCGCGCCGCGCTGATCCTAAGCCTTTCCGCCCCGTCCCCGTGCAAGCAGGACCGCAGCGCCGAATATTGGGCGATCAACGCTCACGGCCTTTGCGCCGAAGATGAGGCATGGGCCTTCATCGTCGGGATCGAGGACGGTTGGTTTTCCTATGACCGTGCCGGTTTCCTGCAATGGTCGACCAAGGGCCGCGACCGCTACGCCGCAGGCGATAGCGACAGCTTCACCGAGGCGAGCGGCCAGACCGCTTTCGCCTTTTAAGGGGAATCGAGCATGGCCCGCCATTGCATCCGAGAACCCCGCTACGTTCCCCCGGTGCAACGCATCGGGGAACAACCCGACCTGTTCGGCGGCCCGACCCTTTCCCACGTTGCCGAGCGCAAGGGACCGCCGAAAGGATGGCAGCGCCAATTGCAGAAATGGGGCCGCTGCACCGTCATTGCCGATCTTGAGGTAGCGCCGCCGTCTGTCATCGACCCTCCCCCGTCCCCGTCTCCGGTTTTCCTTGTCGCTTGCGTTGCTGCGAAGCTGGACCGCCCCGCCCCGGCGCGCGATCTTTACGCATCGCCATGGTTCCAGAAGGCCCGTGCCTATGTCGAACGACAGGGCGGCGCATGGTTCATCCTGTCAGCAAAGCATGGCCTGATCGCCCCGGAAACCGTCATCGCGCCCTATGACGAAACGCTAGGTGTAGGCGCTTGCAATCATGACGGCGTCTGCTCGCAAACAGCCAGATTTCCTGCTCACGCTATCTGCCACTGGCGGGTGGCATCCTGCTCGAATTATCTGCCAGTGTGCTCGCCATCATCCGGCGCTGCTTGCAAACGGGGCGTCGTGCTCACGCTCCCCGCCCGTGGGTTCTCCAAACCCGTCGCCGGCAGGCGCTTTTGCGAAGCAGGTTTTCAGAACAGTTCTGACAAGCGGCGGGCGGCAGAAATGCGTTGCGGTCATGGCCCGCCGGCAAGGTCGTCAGAAAGGAAGGTTTTTGCGAACAGCGGGTGGCGCATAAAACGGGCACAGATATACGTTTACGACTGAACCAGTCGAAGCGCGCTGGCCGCGACCGTCCCGAATGGGATGGTGTTTTGGGACAGATAGCTTGTTTGGAGGTAGGCGCTAAGCTCGTCGAGGTGCCTACGCAGTTTCCTCTTGCGCAGGAGATTCATTTCGTCTAAGTGCGCCGGCATCCGCCGGACCTAGCGCTTTATGCTAGGTGGCTCGGCCCGGCGCCTATCCCCGGGATAACCTGACAAACCCCGCCGCTTGCTGACCACCTTGGTCGCTGCCGCTTGGGCTTGTCCCCCCGTTAATCTGATCGCTGACACTCGGCCTTTCGCAGCCCTGTGCTGTGCAGCACGCGTGTACGCTCAGCTAAGGTTATTAGCCGATGACGCTTTGCGCGGTACAATCCGACGACCAAGACCGCTTGTTCGATTCCACCCACGTCCATCCGGGGCGTGCCCTTTCCCTTCTCCTCGATCGTATTCTGACGGTCGGCAACTTAGCTTTTGTGGATGGTAGCTCTGGCGAGCTGCTCCACTTCGGTGACCGTTCCGGTCCAGAAGTCATCCTTGGCCTTACCGCGGCAGCGGCCCGCCGGATCGTCGCCAACCCTGATCTCGCACTGGGTGAGACGTTCGTCGATGGCGAGCTGGTGCTAGTCAAAGGCACGCTTGCCGAGTTCTTCGCGCTGGTGTTTCGCAACCAGGCGGCGCTCGAGCTGTCTCAGTCCAATCTTGGCAACGTCGCACTTCGGCTTAAACGCCGGTTTCAACAGACCAATGCGCGCCTGCGCTCGCGACGCAATGTTGAGCATCATTACGACCTATCGCTAGACCTCTACCGGCTCTTTCTCGACGCCGACATGCAGTACAGTTGCGCCTATTTCGCCGAAGCTGGAATGACGCTGGAGGAGGCGCAGCTCGCCAAAAAGCGCCACCTCATCTCCAAGCTGTTGCTGGAGCCCGGCCAGCGCGTTCTCGACATCGGCTGCGGATGGGGTGGAATGGCGCTCGAAGTTGCCGCCACTGAGCAAGTCTCGGTACTCGGTGTTACCCTGTCTGGCGAACAGCTCCGGGTAGCGCGCGAGCGCGCCTCGCTCAGCAACGCGCGCTTCGAGCTTACCGATTATCGCGACGTTGAAGGCTCGTTCCACCGGATCGTTTCAGTCGGCATGTTCGAGCATGTCGGCGTCCCCAACTACGACACCTTCTTCCAAAAGGTCGCCGAGCTGCTGACAGATGACGGCGTTGCGGTGATCCACTCGATCGGTCGCAAGGACGGACCCGACATCACCAATCCCTGGATCGAGAAGTACATCTTCCCGGGCGGCTATATCCCGGCACTGTCCGAGGTGCTGCCGGCAATCGAGCGTGCCGGTCTGTGGGTCACTGACATCGAGATCCTACGGCTTCACTATGCTGAGACGCTGGTCGAGTGGCAGCGGCGTTTTCGCGCGCATCGTCCACAGATCGCAAAGCTCTACGACGAACGCTTCTGCCGCATGTGGGACTTCTACCTCGCAGCAAGCGAAAGCGCGTTCCGGCACCAGGGACACATGAACTTTCAAATCCAGCTCGCACGGCGTGTCGACGCCGTGCCGCTCACCCGGGACTACATCACCGACAGAGACCGGGCGAACGCCCGGCTGATGGCTGACACCGCCTGAAGCGGGGTTGCCGTTGAATGCATGACGCAGGTCGAACCTGCACACACCTTTCAAGCAGAGGCTTCATGACAAGCATCACATCGATAAAACAGGATTGGCTATCCAATCCAAAGGGAGACGCCCTGGCGGGCATCGTTGTCGCGCTCGCCTTGATCCCGGAAGCGATCGGCTTCTCGATCATCGCCGGCGTCGATCCAAGCGTCGGGCTATTTGCCTCCTTCTCGATCGCCGTCATCATTTCGCTGGTGGGCGGTCGCCCGGGCATGATCTCGGCTTCAACCGCGGCAATCGCCGTTCTCGTCCTGCCGCTGATCCGCGACCACGGCGTCGAGTACCTGTTCGCTGCGACGATCCTGATGGGCATCATTCAGGCGATTGCCGGATTTCTGAAGCTCGACCTGCTGATGCAGTATGTGTCTCGCTCGGTGATCACCGGCTTCGTCAACGCACTGGCGATCCTCATCTTCATTGCGCAGCTCCCCCAGCTCACCAATGTCGGGTGGGAAACCTACGCGATGGTGGCAGTGGGGCTGGCCATCATTTACCTATTCCCGCGCCTGACAAAGGCGGTGCCGTCGCCACTGGTAGCGATCGTCATTCTCACGGCCGTATCGATCTACGCAGGGATCAAGGTCAACACGGTTGGTGACATGGGCAAGCTGCCCTCGTCGCTTCCTTCGTTCTGGATCCCACAGGTGCCGTTCACGCTCGACACTCTGCGGATCATCTTTCCGTTCTCGTTGACAATGGCCGCCGTGGGCTTGCTCGAATCGATGATGACCGCCCAGATCGTCGATGATCTGACCGACACGCCCTCGAACAAGCGTCGCGAGATGAAGGGGCAGGGGATCGCCAATTTCCTTACCGGCTTCCTCGGCGGCATGGGCGGCTGCGCCATGATCGGTCAGTCGGTCATCAACATCAAGTCAGGCGGCTCGACGAGGCTTTCGACCTTCGTTTCCGGCGTCTTCCTGCTGTTCCTGATCGTCGTCCTGGGACCGCTGGTTGCCCGCATCCCGATGCCGGCGCTTGTCGCAGTCATGATCATGGTGTCGATCGGCACCTTCTCGTGGGGATCGATCAAGAACCTCAGGAGCCATCCGTGGCAGTCGTCGGTCGTCATGCTGGTGACGGTGCTGGTGGTCGTCTCGACCCATGACCTCGCCCAGGGTGTGGTCGCCGGCGTGGTGCTTTCAGGCCTGTTCTTCGCCAGCAAGGTCAAACGCCTGTTCGACGTCTCGTCGGAGCTGAGCGGCGACGGCAAGACGCGCACCTACCGCGTGTCGGGTCAGGTGTTCTTCGCCTCGTCCGAACGGTTCGCCGACGCCTTCGACTTCAAGGAGGTCCTGGATAGCGTCGTTATCGACGTTTCCGCGGCGCATTTCTGGGACATTTCAGCAGTCGGCAGCCTCGACAAGGCGATCCTGAAGTTCCGCCGCGAGGGCACGCACGTCGATGTTCTCGGCCTCAACCAGGCAAGCGCGACGATGGTCGACCGCTTTGCCATTCACGATAAGCCCGGCGCCGAAGCAGCGCTGGGTGCTCACTAAGGAGAGGGCATCATGAGCCGTATCTTGGCGTGTATCGACGCCTCCACTTACGCAACCAGCGTCGTCGATCTGGCAGCATGGGCTGCAAAAGGCCTCGGTGTGGATGTCGAACTGCTCCACATCGTTCAACGAAAAGACGCGATCGCCGCACGGCACGACCACAGCGGAGCAATCGGTCTCGGTGTCAAAAGTGAGCTGCTCGAAGAGCTGACCCGGATCGAGGAAGCAGCTGGACGTCTCGCGATCGAGGAAGGGCGTATCCTCCTCGACGCGGGCATCGAACGCCTGAAGGGCCATGGCGTCACTGTGTCGTCGATGCACCTGCATGGCGGCATCGTCGAGACGATCGTCGAGCGTGAGGCCGATGCCGGCCTTCTCGTGATCGGTAAGCGTGGTGCATCAGGCCAATTCGCCATGGAGCACATTGGCTCCAAGGTGGAGCGCGTCGTCCGCGCCAGCGACAAGCCGGTGCTCATTGCGCCGCGCGAGTTCAAGCAGACCCCGCGTTCGGTGGTCATCGCCTACGACGATAGTGCGGCTGCGACCCGCGCCGTCGCCATGGTGGCGGCGTCACCGCTGTTCAGCGGCCTGCCTGTGCACCTGGTATCTGCAGGCGTCCGTGAACCCGACGGCCACGATATCCTTGCAAGGGCGGCCGAGCCACTCCGCATGGCCGGATTTAGCGTCGACACGTTTGTGGACGAAGGAAAGCCTGAGCAGGTTATCCCGGATTACCTGATGGCGAACGCTGACAGCATCCTGGTCATGGGAGCCTATGGCCACTCGCCACTGCGTACCCTCATCGTGGGCAGCACGACGACGACGATGATCCGGACCGTCCACGTTCCAGTGCTGCTGGTCCGTTAACGATGGACCTCGACCCCAACGCCGTTCGCCAGCGACTGCTCGCCAGGCGAGCGGCGCTGGTCGATGAGGACAGACTGAGCGAAGCAGACCGCGCCCCGGTCACGCTGGATCAGGAAAGTGTCGGCCGGCTTTCAAGGATCGACGCCATGCAGGTCCAGGCGATGGCGCTCGCATCCCAGCGGCGTCGCGCCCAGGAGCGAGAGCGGATCGATGCTGCTCTCAAGCGCATCGACAGCGGTGAGTATGGCTGGTGCGTGACCTGCGGCGAGGAGATCGCGATCGCCCGGCTAGATCATGCACCCGAGGTGCCGACGTGCCTTGAATGTGCACGAGGCACCTGACGCTACAATAAGGAGAGGATCATGCCGACCGGCACGGTCAAATATGTCGATGCGAAGGGGCAATATGGCTTCATCTCGCGCGACGACAAACAACCCAAAGTTTTCTTGCATATCAAAGCCGTGCTGCGCGCCGGAGTTGGCGAGATACGCAAACACCAACGCTGGTCTTTTGACCTTGCAGAAGGCCGTGATGGACGACCTCAAGCCGACAATCTGTCCCTCTTACCCGATTGAGATTACCCATGCTCACCTTCTTGCGCGCCAACTTTCGATGGCTCGCATGTGGATTTCTGCTCACGCTTTTCTCATCGTTTGGGCAAACCTTCTTCATCGGCTTATCCGGCAGTGAAATCCGTAGAACGTTCCACCTTTCGGGCGGGGCTTTCGGCGGACTTTACATGCTGGCGACGCTTGGAAGTGCGTTAACGCTGCCGTGGCTAGGGCGTCTTCTCGATATCATGCCGGCGTGGCGCGTTGCGCTCTTTGTTCTTCCGGCGCTGGCGGCATCCTGTCTGATCTTCCCTTTCATGCCGAACGTGGTCGGGTTGGCGATCGGCCTCTACCTGCTTCGGCTGTTTGGGCAGGGCATGATGACGGAGACCGCGTACACGGTGGTGGGACGCTGGTTCTCGGCAAATCGTGGTCGTGCAATCTCATTGATCGTCCCCGGCCACCAGACTGGCGAGGCTGTGCTGCCGCTGGCGTTCGTCCTCATCAGCTCATGGCTTGGATGGCAGGGCGCCTGGGTACTGGCGGCAGCTACCATCCTGCTGGTGGCCTTCCCACTGATCGTGTTTCTGCTCAGGATCGAGCGTGTACCTCAAAGCGAGGTCGTGTCGGCCGACATACCGGCGGTGCGTGACTGGACGCAGGCCGAGGTAGTCCGTGATCCGACCTTCTGGCTGCTTCTGGCAGGGGTGCTGGCGCCCCCTTTTATCGGCACCACCATCTTCTTCCATCAGGGATATCTGATCGACTTGCGCGGCTATGACCGACTTGCCTTCGCGGCCGCGTTCCCCGTGATGGCAGTCACAACGGTGATATTCGGTCTGGTCTGTGGTGCGTTGATCGATCGCTACAGCGCCGTGCGCATCTTACCCTTTTTCCTCTTTCCTCTGTTCATTGCCATCCTGGTTGCCGCTCTGGTGACCCCTGTCTGGGGCATCTACCTGTTCATGCTGCTGTTCGGGGTCAGTTACGGCTTCACGTCGACCCTGTTGGGCGCTCTATGGCCGGAAATATACGGCACCGCGCATCTGGGAGGTATCCGGGCGATCACTGTGTCGGGAATGGTGCTTGCTACCGCTGTAGGTCCCGGCCTCACCGGCACGTTGATCGATGCCGGCGTCGCACTGCCCACCCAACTTCTCTGGATGGCAGGATGGTGTGTGATCGCGTCGGGCGTCCTCTTCTTCGTGTCGCACCAGCTACGACGCAGATAACAAACCGTACTTTCCCGCAAACGAAGGTCGAGTGGGACGGCTGACGGCGGCAAGGCGCGCTCGATGGCAACGAGGTGCCATTTTCCCGAAATGTGTTCCCGATTGGCTTTTCCCGAAACTGCCCGGTGCAGATGGAGAAACGGGACAGCCTATGGCCGTCTGATCGACCTCCCGCTGGCGGTCGAAGTTGTTGGCAGACAGCGTGAGTGCGACGCCTCGTTTGCGAGCAGCGCCGGATGAGGGCGAGCACATTGGCAGCTAATTTGAGCACGGCGCCACGCGCCAGTGGCAGATAGCGTGAGCAGGAAATCGCGCTGTTGGCGAGCAGACGCCGCTACGATTGCGAGCCCCTACAGCTAGGCGCGATGAAGGCAGGCGCGCGCCGCCTTTGGGGCGCGCGCGTGATCGAAGCAATGGCCGAGCAGATCGACGCCGCCGCGCCGCTGATCGTTCTCGCAGGCCGCAACTATCGCGATCCCCTTTGGCCGCAGATCGAACGGCGCGCATCGGTTCCGATGGAGGGGCTTGGAATCGGTCAGCAGCTCGCTTGGTTAAGCGACAACTGAAAGCGAGAATTGTCGCGGTCCATGCGCAACGTCGCGCGATGCGCTTCGAGGGGGCATCTGTTTGTCGCGCCGCCCTTTCAATCTATCCAACGCCATTTGGCGTTGTGAGTTTGAGGATTATAGGCCCATCAACGGCCCAAGCCCCCCGGTAGGGCCGCCCACTCCCGGCAAGCGCAAATGGCGTAGTTTGCGCTTGCCGGGAGACCAGTTGCCCTCTCTATATGGCAAGGTGACTGCCCCCACACCGACAGCGCCCTTGTGGACCCAAGATCAGGCCATCGCCTATGAGGCAGCCCTTGAGGCCATCAACGATGTTATCGCCGGTTACAGCGAGCAGATCGCGCTTGAGCATGGTCGCGTTGTGCCGAACACGGCGCGGATCGCTTGGCTCGAAATGCGGACGGATCAGGCATCGGCCACCGGCCATGCGCTCAATGTGATGGATGATGAGAATGTCCGACAAACGCTGCTGGAATACAGCGCGATCGTTCGGGCGCGAGACGGCGCAGGGTGAAGGTCCGCCCGATGGACGGGCGTTAGTTCGTTAAATCCCCCCGTCAGTGTCTTCCTAGCATGAGGGCTGCACCAGGCCGCATCAAGGATCGGCGGTTCCCCCAATTTGCTGCGCAAATCGGCTCCCCCACCGCCCGCTAGCGCGGCCGCTTCGCGGTCCCTGACCCGACCCGGCGCTGCCCTCCCCTTGGCCTCGCCAATTCCGGCAACAAGGAGGTTGTTATGTCTCATCGTCTGTTCGCTCAGCTGGCTTTCGAGCGTGCGCTTGGAAATGCTGCGATCGAGGCGCTGGCGACCGCGTTGAACGATAAGGATCATTTCGACGCGGAAAGCATGTGGCCGAAAGACCCGATGTTTATCGGCAAGACGAGTGCTGACATCGAGGCGGTTGCGGCCGAGCTGGGCCAGATCATCGAGGACCGTATCAAGGACGTGCTCGACGGCCCCGGCATCCGCAACATCGAGCGCGGCGAATGCGTCTATCCGCAAGTCGTCGCGGTCGTGCTGGCGGCCAAGGCGAAGCGCGGCCAATCCGGCTGACGCCGGAGGGGCGGGCTTAGCCCGCCCCTTTTCGCCCGCTGGGCGAAACCGATGATCTCGGTGCCATGCAGAGCGCGGGACGGGGCATCGAACCCCGCCCCGCGCAATCTCTTCTCTCTGTGTGTCGTGGCATTTTGGCATGGGTGCGCGCCAGCTTTCAAGGATCGGCGGTTCCCCCAATTTGCTGCGCAAATCGGCTCCCCCACCGCCCGCTACCGCGGCCGCTTCGCGGTCCCTGACAGCCGGCGCCGGTGCCCATGCCGGGTGTCTCCCGTCACCAACGAGAAGGAGAACCGGATGCACATCAAATTGTTTAGAGCACTGAAAGCGGCTAATCTGTCCGACGACGCCGCAGCGGAAGTTGTAGAGGCTATTGAGGAGTATATCGCCGTGAAGGTTCAGGAGGCGAACAAGGGAATCGAAAGCAAGCTGACGGCACAGACTTGGGTCATCGGCAGCGTCGGTTTCGTCCTCGCAGTCATCGGCCTCGCGCCCGCTTTCATCAAACTGTTCCAGTAAGACAAAGGGAGGCTTCGGCCTCCCTTATGGGACTGTCTCTTATACACATCTAGATGTGTATAAGAGACAGCGGCAATCCCCTCCGCATCACGATCATCATTCTTCTGCGCCTGTCTCTTATACACATCTAGATGTGTATAAGAGACAGCGGCAATCCCCTCCGCATCACGATCATCATTCTTCTGCGCCTGTCTCTTATACACATCTAGATGTGTATAAGAGACAGCGGCAATCCCCTCCGCATCACGATCATCATTCTTCTGCGCCTGTCTCTTATACACATCTAGATGTGTATAAGAGACAGCGGCAATCCCCTCCGCATCACGATCATCATTCTTCTGCGCCTGTCTCTTATACACATCTAGATGTGTATAAGAGACAGCGGCAATCCCCTCCGCATCACGATCATCATTCTTCTGCGCCTGTCTCTTATACACATCTAGATGTGTATAAGAGACAGCGGCAATCCCCTCCGCATCACGATCATCATTCTTCTGCGCCTGTCTCTTATACACATCTAGATGTGTATAAGAGACAGCGGCAATCCCCTCCGCATCACGATCATCATTCTTCTGCGCCTGTCTCTTATACACATCTAGATGTGTATAAGAGACAGCGGCAATCCCCTCCGCATCACGATCATCATTCTTCTGCGCCTGTCTCTTATACACATCTAGATGTGTATAAGAGACAGCGGCAATCCCCTCCGCATCACGATCATCATTCTTCTGCGCCTGTCTCTTATACACATCTAGATGTGTATAAGAGACAGCGGCAATCCCCTCCGCATCACGATCATCATTCTTCTGCGCCTGTCTCTTATACACATCTAGATGTGTATAAGAGACAGGATCAGAACACCGTAAAATCCTACGTGCAAACGGGGCGGGCCATACGTCTTTTGCCGAACCGCCTGATTGTCAGGAGACGCAACTTGACCGACTTCGCACAAGCACGGCTCGATATGTTCGAGAGCGGTTTATTCGGCCAGGGCAATGCTTTCTGGCGCTGGATCGCAACGGACGAGGCGCGGCCCTATCTGGCCGCTTTCGCCGCCGATCGCGCGCCACCCAGCGGAAGCGAGTTTTTCGCGGCCGATCTTACCGCCGAGGATCTACTTGCTTCCGATCACCTGGCTGAGCTGGCCCAGAAGATCGAAGCGGCTCACGGCTAGCGCCGTGCGCGCCGGGGCTATTTGCGAGCAGATGTGCGCTGTTGCTCCGCCACGTCGCGGATCATAGCTGCCCAGCATCCCAAGATCATGCCCTCTTCATTATCGACTTCGCTTGTGGCGACCGCATAGATACCCAGCAAGTTTGCAACCTCGCTCGCCTCGACAATGCCTTGACGCGCAAGCAGCGTGGCAAACATCGAGAGTGCTCCCCCCATTGCCCGCACCAGCGGCGCATCTTGTAGCAGTCGGTCAAATTCGCGGGGCGGGTTACTGGACATAGATTGTTCCGATCAAATAAAGCGACTGCCTTTCAGGACTTGTCGCGGGAAGTGCTATCCGCTGCCAATAATTCGACAGCCGATAATCCGAAAGCATCGGCAAGGCTCTCCAAGGTGGCAAGCGTTGGATTACCATGTCCGCGCACCATGTATGAAATATGTGACGCCGCAACGCCCGAGCGTTCGGACAACTCCCCTTGAGTTATGCCTAGTTTCTTTAGTTCGCGAGAGATGTTGGCCCCGAGCTGGGCCATCAACGGCGATGTTCGTTTCAGGTATATGGTTGGCATCGTGTTCGCGTCCTTCTGGCTAGGCGCAGAATGTCGGCACGGGCAGCATGGCGCAATTGTCATTTTCAGAAGACGACTGCACCAGTTGATTGGGCGTAATGGCTGTTGTGCAGCCAGCTCCTGACAGTTCAATATCAGAAGTGATCTGCACCAATCTCGACTATGCTCAATACTCGTGTGCACCAAAGCGAGGTGAGCATGGCGACGGACACCCCACGGATTCCAGAACAAGGCGTGGCCACTCTGCCTGATGAGGCTTGGGAGCGTGCGCGCCGTCGTGCGGAGATCATCAGTCCGTTGGCGCAGTCGGAGACGGTCGGGCACGAAGCGGCCGATATGGCGGCTCAGGCGCTGGGCTTGTCTCGGCGCCAGGTATACGTTCTGATCCGGCGTGCCCGGCAAGGCAGCGGCCTCGTGACGGATCTGGTGCCCGGCCAGTCCGGTGGAGGTAAAGGTAAGGGGCGCTTGCCGGAACCGGTCGAGCGCGTCATCCACGAGCTACTGCAAAAGCGGTTCCTGACCAAGCAGAAGCGCAGCCTAGCGGCCTTTCACCGCGAAGTCACTCAGGTGTGCAAGGCTCAAAAACTGCGAGTGCCGGCGCGCAATACCGTGGCCTTACGGATCGCTAGCCTTGACCCGCGCAAGGTCATCCGCCGGCGGGAAGGCCAGGATGCCGCTCGTGACCTACAAGGTGTGGGCGGCGAGCCTCCTGCCGTGACCGCGCCGCTGGAGCAGGTGCAGATAGACCATACGGTCATCGACCTGATCGTGGTCGATGACCGCGACCGGCAACCTATTGGCCGCCCGTACCTGACCCTCGCCATCGACGTGTTCACCCGCTGCGTGCTCGGCATGGTCGTCACGCTGGAAGCGCCGTCTGCCGTTTCGGTTGGCCTGTGCCTCGTGCATGTCGCCTGCGACAAGCGCCCTTGGCTGGAAGGACTGAACGTGGAAATGGATTGGCAGATGAGCGGCAAGCCCTTGCTGCTCTACCTAGACAACGCGGCCGAGTTCAAGAGCGAGGCCCTGCGCCGGGGTTGCGAGCAGCATGGCATCCGGCTGGACTATCGCCCGCTGGGACAGCCGCACTATGGCGGCATCGTGGAACGGATCATCGGCACGGCGATGCAGATGATTCACGACGAACTGCCGGGAACGACCTTCTCCAACCCTGACCAGCGCGGCGACTACGATTCCGAAAACAAGGCCGCCCTGACGCTGCGCGAGCTAGAGCGCTGGCTCACATTGGCGGTCGGCACCTACCACGGTTCGGTGCACAACGGCCTGCTCCAACCGCCGGCCGCGCGCTGGGCCGAGGCCGTGGCGCGTGTCGGCGTACCGGCCGTCGTCACACGCGCTACTTCGTTCCTGGTCGATTTTCTGCCGATCCTCCGGCGCACGCTGACCCGCACCGGCTTTGTCATCGACCACATCCACTACTACGCCGATGCGCTCAAGCCGTGGATTGCGCGGCGTGAACGCTGGCCGTCCTTTCTGATCCGGCGCGATCCGCGCGACATCAGCCGTATCTGGGTCCTGGAACCGGAGGGACAGCATTACCTGGAAATTCCCTACCGTACCTTGTCGCATCCGGCTGTCACCCTCTGGGAACAACGGCAGGCGCTGGCGAAACTGCGGCAGCAAGGGCGCGAACAGGTGGATGAGTCGGCGCTGTTCCGCATGATCGGCCAGATGCGTGAGATTGTGACCAGCGCGCAGAAGGCCACACGCAAGGCGCGGCGTGACGCGGATCGCCGCCAGCACCTCAAGACATCAGCTCGGCCGGACAAGCCCGTTCCGCCGGATACGGATATTGCCGACCCGCAGGCAGACAACTTGCCACCCGCCAAACCGTTCGACCAGATTGAGGAGTGGTAGCCGTGGACGAATATCCCATCATCGACCTGTCCCACCTGCTGCCGGCGGCCCAGGGCTTGGCCCGTCTTCCGGCGGACGAGCGCATCCAGCGCCTTCGCGCCGACCGCTGGATCGGCTATCCGCGCGCAGTCGAGGCGCTGAACCGGCTGGAAGCCCTTTATGCGTGGCCAAACAAGCAACGCATGCCCAACCTGCTGCTGGTTGGCCCGACCAACAATGGCAAGTCGATGATCGTCGAGAAGTTCCGCCGCACCCACCCGGCCAGCTCCGACGCCGACCAGGAGCACATCCCGGTGTTGGTCGTGCAGATGCCGTCCGAGCCGTCCGTGATCCGCTTCTACGTCGCGCTGCTCGCCGCGATGGGCGCGCCGCTGCGCCCACGCCCACGGTTGCCGGAAATGGAGCAACTGGCTCTGGCACTGCTGCGCAAGGTCGGCGTGCGCATGCTGGTGATCGACGAGCTGCACAACGTGCTGGCCGGCAACAGCGTCAACCGCCGGGAATTCCTCAACCTGCTGCGCTTCCTCGGCAACGAACTGCGCATCCCGTTGGTTGGGGTAGGCACGCGCGACGCCTACCTAGCCATCCGCTCCGATGACCAGTTGGAAAATCGCTTCGAGCCGATGATGCTGCCGGTATGGGAGGCCAACGACGATTGCTGCTCACTGCTGGCCAGCTTCGCCGCTTCGCTCCCGCTGCGCCGGCCTTCCCCAATTGCCACGCTGGACATGGCTCGCTACCTGCTCACACGCAGCGAGGGCACCATAGGGGAACTGGCGCACTTGCTGATGGCGGCGGCCATCGTCGCCGTGGAGAGCGGCGAGGAAGCGATCAACCATCGCACACTCAGCATGGCCGTTTACACCGGACCCAGCGAGCGGCGGCGGCAATTCGAGCGGGAACTGATGTGAAGCCTGCGCCGCGCTGGCCGCTGCATCCCGCCCCGAAAGAAGGCGAGGCGCTGTCCTCATGGCTCAACCGCGTGGCCCTTTGCTATCACATGGAGGAGCCCGACCTGCTGGAGCACGATCTTGGTCACGGCCAGGTCGATGACCTGGACACCGCGCCACCACTCTCGCTGCTGGCGTTGCTTTCCCAGCGGAGCGGCATCGAGCTGGACCGGCTGCGCTGTATGAGTTTCGCCGGATGGGTGCCTTGGCTACTGGACAGCCTTGATGACCAGATTCCAGACGCCTTGGAAACCTATGCGTTTCAGCTCTCGGTGTTGCTGCCAAGACTCCGCCGTAAGACGCGATCCATCACGAGCTGGCGTGCCTGGCTGCCCAGCCAGCCGATAAACCGCGCCTGTCCGCTCTGCCTGAGCGATCCGGAGAACCAAGCCGTACTGCTCGCGTGGAAGCTGCCCCTGATGCTGAGCTGCCCGCTGCATGGCTGCTGGCTGGAATCCTATTGGGGCGTGCCAGGGCGGTTTCTCGGCTGGGAGAACGCCGACGCCGAACCGCGCACCGCCAGCGACGCGATTGCGGCGATGGACCAGCGTACCTGGCAGGCACTGACAACCGGTCACGTGGAGCTGCCGCGCCGACGCATCCACGCCGGATTGTGGTTTCGACTTCTTCGCACGCTGCTCGATGAGCTGAACACCCCGCTTTCCGCGTGCGGAACCTGCGCGGGGTATCCCCGCCAAGTCTGGGAAGGCTGCGGGCATCCGCTGCGTGCTGGGCAAAGTCTGTGGCGACCGTATGAAACCCTGAATCCGATAGTACGGTTACAGATGCTGGAGGCGGCGGCAACGGCAATCAGCTTGATTGAGGTGAGGGACATCAGCCCGCCAGGCGAGCAGGCAAAGCTATTCTGGTCCGAGCCCCAAACCGGGTTCACCAGTGGCCTGCCGACGAAAGCGCCGAAGCCCGAGCCCATCAATCACTGGCAGCGTGCAGTCCAGGCCATCGACGAGGCCATCATTGAAGCGCGACACAACCCCGAGACGGCACGCTCGCTGTTCGCGTTGGCTTCCTATGGTCGGCGCGATCCCGCTTCCTTGGAACGGTTGCGCGCCACCTTCGTGAAGGAAGGCATCCCGCCGGAATTTCTGTCACATTACCTGCCTGATGCACCCTTTGCATGTCTTAAACAAAATGACGGGTTAAGTGACAAATTTTGACGGATAGAGCTTTCCGGCTCACACTGTCACATAATCGAACGTATACGTGACGGGTGAAAAGGTGCTGATCGGCTACATGCGGGTATCGAAGGCGGACGGATCCCAGTCCACCAATTTGCAACGCGATGCGCTCATCGCCGCTGGTGTGAGCCTTGCGCACCTTTACGAGGATCTGGCCTCGGGCAGGCGCGATGGCTCTGTTGCAAAAATCGTGAAGCTTGAGCATGCTTGGCGGAGATTGGACGGACGGAACGATGACGGATTTCAAGTGGCGCCATTTCCAGGGTGATGTGATCCTGTGGGCGGTGCGCTGGTATTGTCGCTATCCGATCAGCTATCGCGACCTTGAGGAAATGCTGGCGGAACGCGGCATTTCGGTCGACCATACGACGATCTATCGCTGGGTCCAGTGCCTGTCTCTTATACACATCTAGATGTGTATAAGAGACAGGTTTCAAATCGATCCCCACGGCCTATGCCACGATCAAGGGATTCGAAGTCATGCGAGCCCTGCGCAAAGGACAGGCTCGCCCCTGGTGCCTGCAGCCCGGCATCAGGGGCGAGGTGCGCCTTGTGGAGAGAGCTTTTGGCATTGGGCCCTCGGCGCTGACGGAGGCCATGGGCATGCTCAACCACCATTTCGCAGCAGCCGCCTGATCGGCGCAGAGCGACAGCCTACCTCTGACTGCCGCCAATCTTTGCAACAGAGCCCCGGCGACGACCTGCGAGCCGACGATCAGCGCCGGCGTCCCGTTGAAACCGATCGCTTGGGCGATGCCATCGGTGCGCGTGAGCAGCGCGTCGATTTCGGCGCCGCGCGATTTCAGATCCCGTTGCAGACGGGGCCAGTCGACCCTGGCTTTGGCAGCCGCTGCCTTGACGCCCGCGCTGTCGAGCCGCGCCGGCGAGGTCATCAGCGCCTCGTGAAAGGCGGCATGCCTGCCCTGCCATTGGCTCGCGACGGCTGCGCGCGACGCCTCACGTGAAGCAGGTCCGAAGATCGGCCAATCCCGGTACACGACCCGTACCCTCGGGTCAGAGCGAAGCAGGGCGTTCAGCACCGGCTCCATGCGACGGCAATAGGGGCAGTTGTAGTCGAAGAACTCGACCACCGTGACGTCATAGGTCTTGCCGGCGCGCTTGGGTGCCACGGGATCGTCGACGACGGCCTTGCGCGACAGATCGGGCTGCTGCGCGATAACCGGGGAGATCGGCGCGGCGAAGGCAAGCGCAGCCAGGAGGCCCCGCGACAACAGGTTGCGACGGTTCATCGGTGTTTCCTTGCTAATTCGATTCCATCGACGAGGGCGGCGCGTGACAATTCACCGAGCTGGAGCTGTACGATTGTGCCGTCGCCCGCGACGAAGGCCGTTGCGGGATACCCCGCCACCTTCAGGGCTTGGGAAAGGCCACGATCGGTGTCGAGCGCGACATGGCGCGCTCCGATATTTTCACGGCCGAGAAAACCGCTGACGATCGCTTGCGCCTCGCCCTGATCGGCAAGAAGGATCGGGACCTCGCCAGGGCGCGATGCAACCGCATCGAGCATCGGCAGCTCACGCCGGCACGGGCCGCACCATGTCGCCCACAGGTTGACTACGAACGGCTGGCCACGGAAACGATCGAGTGGAAGCGGCGCGCCGGACAGGGTCGTCAGGTTGAGATGATAGGGGAACGGGCCGTAGGTCACGGGAGGGATCAGCGCCTGAAGCAAGAACCAGAGGCCACCCGCAACAGCCAACGCTCCCCAGCCTGCCGCCAGCGCGCTTGAGCGACCAAGCCGGATCGCCAGCATCGCCGCTGCGCCGAGAAGCCCTGCAAGGGGGGAAAAGCCGCCCTGCCACATGGCAAGGATGGACAGCGGAGCGTCGACGTAGCTCGACCAATGCGCTGCAACGTAACCGATCCGCGCCGTAACCAGTCCAGCGACGATGGCGCTGGTGGAGACCGTCGACACGCGAGGGATGTGAAGCCGACCGGCCAGCGTCGTTAGACCAAGGAACACGACGATACACAGCACGGCAAGCCCGCGATCGACGGCCAGCATCAGCGGCCCGATGGTAATCGCACCCCCCATCAAAGAAACGCGGCCGCGCTTTTCCAGAGCATGTAGGTCGCCACCACGAAGATCAGGACGGCGAAGACCGTGGTGAGCGTGCCGCCCGAGCCGAGGCGCTTCGCGATGCGCGTGCCGATCAGGCCGCCGACAACCCCACCGGCGATGAACACGAAAGCGAGCGGCCAGTCTACCAGACCGGAAAACGCGTAGTTGGCGGCCGTCGTCAGCCCGAACGCGGTGACGGCGATCAAGGACGTGCCGACAGCGTTCAAAATCGGCATGCCCGTCGACCCGATCAGGCCGGGGACGATCAGAAAGCCCCCGCCGATGCCGAAGAAGCCCGAGAACAGACCGGTGCCAAGGCCGTAGCCCAGCACCTTCGGCGCCTTTTCCCGGTTGCACTCCGCCCCCGGGCTGCCCGTGTCACCGCGCCCGCGCAGCATCAGGACGCCGACGACGACCATGACCAGCGCGAACAGGAACAGGAGCTTGCCGCCATCGACGGCCTTGCCCGCGGTGGAGCCGAACAGGGCGCCGATGACGCCGGCGGTCGCATACATGCCGCCACAGCGCCATTTGACGTTATGCGCCTTGGCATGACCGATCAGGCCGGTTGCAGCGTTAGCGGCCACCGCGAACGCGCTCGTGCCGATGGCGAGGTGGGCGTTGGGCACGCGCACCAGATAGACCATGAGCGGCACGGCGAGGATCGAGCCGCCCCCGCCGACAAGCCCGAGGGTAAAGCCCACCAGGCTGCCGGACAGCGCGCCCAACAGATACTGGAGCGGTTCGAGGGTCATGCCGCTTTGCCGATCTCATGCGGGGCCGCCATCCACTCATGGCCTTTCAGCATGGCCTGCCAATAGATCGGGGGCAGCATCCGCTCCTTCAGGAACCAGGCAGCTCGCGTCGGGCGCGTGCCGTTCAGGAGCCACGACGGAAAGCTGGGTAGCAGTTTCCCACCATAGCCGAACTCGGCGAGGACGATCTTGCCACGCTCGACCGTGAGCGGGCACGATCCATAGCCGTCATAGTCGACAATAGGTGGCTTGCCATCGAGTGCGGCGAGCGCGTTGACCGCCACCACGGGTGCCTGCTTGCGGGCTGCCGCAGCCGTCTTCGCATTACTGGTGCCAGCGGCATCACCCAGGCCGAAAACATTGTCGTACCGCTTATGGCGCAGCGTCGCTTCATCGACCTCGACGAAGCCGTTTGCCGCCGCGAGCGGACTTTTGGCGACGACATCATGCGAAACCTGAGGCGGCACGACATGGAGCATGTCGAACTCGCGTTCGACCCGCTCGCTGACGCCGTCCCGCTTGCGCTCGAAGGTGGCAATACGCCGATCGGCGTCGACCGCGACGAGGTTGGATTCGAGCCTAAGGTCGATCCCATACTTCTCGACATATTCCATCAGCGCAGGGACGTAGGTCGCGACGCCGAATAGCGCCGCACCGGCGTTGTGAAATTCGACGTCGATCGCGGGGAGCACACCGTGATCGCGCCAGATGTCGCAGGACAGGTACATCGCCTTTTGAGGCGCGCCGGCGCACTTGATCGGCATCGGCGGTTGCGAGAACAGCGCGCGTCCCCGCTGCAATTCCTGGACAAGCCGGTAGGTGTAAGGTGCCAGATCGTAGCGGTAATTGGACGTGACGCCGTTGCGGCCCAACGCCTCGGGAAGCCCCGCGATCTTATCCCACGCCAAACGCAGGCCGGGAGCGACGATCAGGACACGGTAGGCGATCGTATCCCCGTCTCCCAGGGTGATCGCCTGACGCTCGGGGTCGATGGTGATCGCAGGCAGCCGGATCCATTCAACGCCCTTGGGCATGACATCGGCTTCGGCCTTGCGGGTCTGCTCGGACGTGAAGACGCCCGCCCCGACCATCGTCCAACCCGGCTGATAATAATGGTCCCGGGCCGCATCGACGACAGCGATTGACACCTTGGCGTTGCGCTTCAGGATGCTGGCGGCTGTTGCGATGCCCGCGGCTCCGCCTCCGATGATGACGATGTCGTAGGTCATTTGCCGGCCCCTTCGGAACGACGGGCCAGCGCCGGCTTCAGATCGGCGAGATCGTACCCGGCTGCCTTGGCCTGACCGATGATCGTTTCTGGATCGGCATGATCCGCCTCCGCCAATGCCCAAAGGGTAGCCGCCCGCATGCCGCTTCGGCAGAAGCCGAGCGTCGGTCCCGGCAGCGCAGTCAGCGCTTCCTTCATCCGGTCCGCATCGGCATCGGTCGCCTTGCCCGGCACGATCGGGACATGGGCGAACGCAAGGCCGTGTTCTTCGGCGATCCGGGCCATCTCGTGTGCGCTCGGCTGTCCCTGCTCCTCGCCATCGAGCCGGCTCGAAACGATCGAGCGAAACCCCGCCTGTGCGGCGGCAGCGACATCATCCCGGGTGAGCTGGGGAGCAGCCGAGAAGGACGGTGTGATCTTCTTGAAGGCCATGTGACGTCTCCTGTCCGGTCATGCCGAACGGCGTGGGATGAGTGCGAAGCGGTGGATGGCTGCGCCGAGCGCCATCGCAGCGATGAAGAGCAGCGCGGGGGCAGGCTGGATCGCGAGTGCGGCGATGGCGGGGCCTGGGCACAAGCCGACAAGGCCCCAGCCTATGCCGAACAAGGCGGCGCCAGCGATGAGGCGCGCGTCGATCGGCGACGTGGCGGGCGTATAGAACTGCTCCGCGACGATCGGCGTGGAGCGCGCACGCACGACGAGCCAGGCTATCGCCATCGGCAGGATCGCTCCCGCCATGACGAAGGCGAGGGTCGGATCCCAGGCTCCGGTGACGTCGAGAAACGCACGTACCCGGGCAGGATCGATCATGCCGGAAACGGCGAGGCCAGCGCCGAACAGCGTGCCGCTGACAAGCGAAAGGATGCCTTGCCGCATCACGCTACCACTCCCGCCAGGCGCATGAGGGTCACGGTGGCGATACCGGTCGCCATGAACGTACCCGTCGCGACGATAGACCGCGGCGACAGGCGCGACAGGCCGCAGACGCCGTGACCGCTGGTGCACCCTGCGCCGAGCCGCGTACCGATCCCGACGATCAGCCCGGCGACGGCGATCAGCCCGAGCGACGTCGGGAAGCGGGCTTCCACATCCCGATTGGCCGCAACAAGGGCTGCACCCAGGGGCAGCCCCACTGTAAACAGGAGTGCCATCATCCAGGGCGCGCCTCCTTGGGAAAGGCCGAGGACACGGGCGAACATGCCACTGACCCCGGCGATGCGGCCGTTGCCCAGTAACATGATCGCCGCAGCGACACCGATCATCAGCCCACCGATAAAGCCGGCGAGCGGCATGGCATGGGGAAATCCGGGCATCACAGCGCATCCAGTGGGATCTTGAGGTAGCGGGTGCCGTTGGCTTCCGGCTCCGGCAGATGGCCGCCGCGCATATTCACCTGAACTGAGGGCAGGATGAGCTTGGGCATCGACAGGGTGGCATCGCGACGGGTGCGCATCGCGACGAAGTCGTCTTCGTCCACGCCTTCGTGGACATGGACGTTGCCGACGCGCTGCGCGCCCACGGTCGTCTCCCAGACATACTGGTCGCGACCCGCAGCCTTGTAGTCGTGACACAGGAACAGCCGCGTCTCGTCAGGCAACTGCATCAGTCGGCGGATCGAGCGGAATAGCTGGCGCGCATCACCACCGGGGAAGTCCGCGCGTGCTGTGCCGTAATCCGGCATGAAAAGGGTATCGCCGGTGAAGACCGCGTCGCCGATGACATAGGCCATGTCGGCGGGGGTGTGCCCCGGCACATGCAGCGCGATGGCCTCGATGTCGCCGATCGCGAAACGATCGCCATCGTCGAACAGGCGGTCGAACTCGGAGCCGTCGCGTTCGAAGTCGGTGCCGGCGTTGAAAATCTTGCCGAAGACGTTCTGTACGCGAATGATCTCGCGGCCGATCGCGAGCTGACCACCCAGCGCCTTCTGCAGATAGGGCGCCGCAGACAGGTGATCGGCATGAGCATGGGTCTCAAGCAGCCAGTCGACCGAAAGGCCGTGCTCCCGCACATAAGCGATTACCACATCCGCCGACGCCGTCTTGGTGCGACCGGCCGCAGCGTCAAAATCCAGCACACTGTCGACGACCGCGGCCTTCCGCGTGGCAGGGTCCCAGACGACGTAGGTCGCGGTGTTGGTCGGCTCATCAAAGAAGGAATGAACGACCGGCGCTCCTGCCGCCTTCGCACGTTCAATCTGCGCAACTGCCTCGCTCAACGCCGATTCCACAATTGCCTCCGTTTATCGATTTCACGGTTTATGTAGTCGTGTAACCCACTTGCGTCAACGGGCGCCCCGTGCCATCTGAAAAACATGGAAACGATGGATGCAGACGCACCGCGCTCGTTGCGTATCGGGGACGTTGCCCCGAATTTTACCGCCCGCACGACGCAGGGCGAAATGACGCTCGATCAGTATCGTGGTCGCTGGGTCGTGTTCTTCTCGCACCCGGCTGATTTTACGCCGGTCTGCACCAGCGAGTTTGTAGCCCTGACCAAGGCCGCACCGCAATTCGAGGAGCTGGACTGCGCCTTGCTCGGGCTGTCGGTCGACAGCCTGTATTCGCATGTCGCCTGGTTGCGTGCGATCAAGGATGTCTTCGGCGTAGAGGTGCCGTTTCCGGTCGTGGAAGATCCGTCGATGGCCGTGGGTTACGCCTATGGCATGCTCGACGAACAGGCCGGCGATGCTTCAGCCGTGCGTGCGACCTACTTCATCGATCCCGAGGGCATTATCCGTGCGCTCAACTGGTATCCCATGAACGTCGGGCGATCGGTCGACGAGATGCTCCGCACGGTGAGGGCGCTGCAGCGATCGGCCGATGGGCAAGCCTACATGCCGGCCGATTGGCAGCCGGGTGACGATGTTCTGCTGCCGCCTGCCCTGCCGGGCAACGCCGGTGCAGACTGGTTTCATCAGTTGAAGGCCGATCGATGACGGCGATCCATCAATCCCGCGCGATCGCGGACACGGCGGTTGAGAAGCTGCGGGCTGTCTCTTATACACATCTAGATGTGTATAAGAGACAGGTGCAGACTGGTTTCATCAGTTGGAGGCCGATCGATGACGGCGATCCATCAATCCCGCGCGATCGCGGACACGGCGGTTGAGAAGCTGCGGGTGTTCGCTCAGCCCCAGCGTCTCATGATCCTGTCCTATCTGCTCGGCGGTGAGCGTCAGGTTGCGGACATAGAGGCTGCTACCGGCGTGACCCAACCGGCCCTCAGCCAGCAGCTTGCCGAGCTGCGCCGCGCCGAGCTGGTGAAGACGAGACGTGAAGCCAAGCAGGTCTACTACCGTCTTGCCGATGAGGCCGCTGCACTGTGCGTGCGCACGCTGGAAGCGATGTTCGGCGCCGACGATACAGCCGTGGAGGAAGCAGCGCCCGCTCCCCGTCCGGCGCGAGCGCGCGGGGCGTCGGTTACAGCGCGGCCGCAAAACATGGGCGCGGCCATGTTTGCAAGGGTCGGATAATCATTCCGGTTGTGGAAGGAAAATGAGATGCGGTTTCCCATTATCGCAGTTGCCGGATGCCTTGCCGTCATGAGCAGTGCCGGGTCAGCAGGCGTCGCCGCTCAGCAACCCGTGATTGCCGGATATGGCAAGATCACGCCGATCGAAGGCGCCTTGGAGCGGCCGGATCGCTCCCTGCGCTATCGCGTACTGTTCAGCGTGACGAAGGCGGCGTCATCTCCCGACAAGGTCAATCCTTCGCTGGAGAAGGTCGCACGCTTCCTGAACCTGCTCGGGACGGACGGCGTGCGGCCAACACAGGGAGATGTGGTCGTGATCGTCCACGGCCCGGCGACGCCGATTATTTCCGAAGATGGGGAATATGCGACAAAAACCGGTGCTGCGAAGAATCCCAATCTTGCCCTGATAGCGGCGCTGAAACGAGCAGGCGTGTCCGTTCGGGTGTGCAGCCAGGCTTTAGTCGGGAATGGGATCGCTCCGGTTACGGTCGATAAGGCTGTCGAAGTCGACGTCTCGGCTCTCACCACAATGGCGACGTTGCAGATACGTGGTTGGGCGCTGATCCCTGACTGATCGTACCGAACTACTTCCTGTTTTATCATTCCAGTCCGTAACTCGGCCAGTGTCACAACCGTCCGGTTGTGACACCACCTCAACCGGCCCCCTTTCCGGCCGGTTCACAGGTGTCAAAACCCCGGATCATAATCATCGGCGAAACAGGCAGATTTTATAGTCGTGAAAGCGGCCCGCACGGCTTTCCCAAAAACGAAGGTCGGGTGAGATCGCGGAGGGGCAGGGACTGTATCCAAAGGCGGGCGCGGTGCAATTCCCGGAATCCGTTCCCGAAACTGTTTTCCCTAAATGGCTGGATTGAGATGGAGTTACGGGACTGCTTTAGCCATCCGTTTCGACCGACGTCGCAGCTTTGAGGAGCCGGCGATCGCGAGCAATTTTGGCGAGCAGGGTGCGACTGCATCCAGTCGCGTCCATGATCTCCCGCCAGCTGCGGCCATCGCTCAGCAGGGAGGAGATAGCAGCGTTGCGCGTCTTGTTCGCAGGGCGGCCCTTGTAAAGGCCGGCGGCCTTGGCCTTAGCCGTCCCTTCAGCCTGACGACGACGGCGATCCTCATAGTCCTTGCGCGCTACCGCGGCGAGGACATCGAGCATCATCGCGTTGACCGCGGCGAACATGCGGCCGGTGAACTCGTCGGCCGGCGCCGTCAGGGTCCACGATGTCGGCAGGTCGAGCGCAACGATGCGGACGTGCTTGGCATCGATCAGGCCACGTAGACGGATCCAGTCCGGGGAGGTGAGGCGGGACAGCCGGTCGACCTGCTCCACTAACAGAACGTCGCCGGGTTCGCAGTCGTTGAGCAAGCGGAACAGCTCAGGCCGATGCAGCTTGGCACCGCTTTCGTTTTCAACGTAGCGCGCTGCGATCCGCAGTCCTTGCTCAACCGCAAAGGCGTCGAGGACGCTGCGGGCGCGTGATGCATCCTGTTCGGACGTAGATGCGCGGAGGTAGGCCCGAATAAACATGGTGCGGTCTTCGATACGTGGTGCTTGTTTGTCCAGTCTTTTTAAAGTGGGAAAAGCACCATTAAGGCACCAGTTTAGGGGCGGTCTTCAAAAGGCATACCCAAAACGCACCTCCTAAATTGCGCATTTGGCAGGATTGTAGCGATGTGACACGCAAGGTCAAATGTGACATTGGAAGGAAGGAAGGGCGCGAACGCGATATTGTTGTCGTGGATGGACGCTTCAGCTATATTGCATAGACGTGGTGCATTAGGGCTGGTATGCTAACATGACCTTGCAAATTAACATTACGCCAAATGGGCGCATGAGCCTTCCGGCGGACGTCCGGAAGCGCCTTGGCCTGAGTGGCGGTGGTGCAGTCTATCTCGACGAGACGGAGGACGGCGTGGTGTTGCGGACGGCAGGCCAGGCTGTGGCACGCGCCCAGGCTCTGGCCAAGCAGTACACCGGCGGTAATCCTGACGCATCCGTGGACGCATTCCTTGCCCGACGCCGGGAAGAGAGCGGCGAATGAGCGTGGTGCTGGATGCGTCTGCGATCATCGCGATGCTCAAAGGCGAACGCGGAGCGACAAAGGTCGCGACTGAGATCGGTGGGGCGCGGGTGAGCAGCGTCAACTATGCTGAGGTCGTCAGCCACTTCGTCCATGCCGGCATGCCCGAGCGCGAAGTCGATGCGATGCTCGATCCACTGCCGCTGACGGTCGTGCCGGCCGACAAGGCACTCGCGCAGATTGCCGGGCGGTTGCGGGCGGCCACAGCCGAGGCGGGGCTCAGCCTTGGTGACCGTTTCTGCCTGGCACTCGCGCAGCGCGACGGTCTGCCCGCATGGACCAGCGACCAGAACTGGAAGAAGATCGCCGATGCGGTCGAGGTCAAGGTTGTCACGATCCGCTGACTTTACATGGTGGCGGGGTAGGGAAGGGGGCAGGACGTCCCGCTCGACAGCCATGACCCGCACCGCCAGAAGGTTTCCATGCTACGCCTGATCCACACAGCCGACTGGCAACTCGGCAAGCCGTATGGCCGCTTCGACAGCGACGTGCGCGCTGCCCTCAGCGAAGCGCGGTTCGATGCGATTGACGCGATCGGCAAAGCTGCAACTGAGCATGACGTCGCGCACGTGCTGGTCGCCGGCGATGTGTTCGATACTGAGGGACCGGAAGACCGCGTGATCGTGCAGGCGGTGTCGCGGATGCAGCGCTATGCCTGTACCTGGTGGCTGCTGCCCGGCAACCACGACTTCGCCCGCAATAGCGGCTTGTGGGATCGTGTCCGCGCCAAGGGCGTCGGCAATATCCGCATCCTCGCCGAGCCGGTGCCATGCGAGTTGGAGCCCGGGCAGTGGCTGCTGCCGGCACCGCTAACCCACCGGCACAATCTCGACGATCCAACCGCGCTGTTCGACACGATGGAGACGCCAGGCGCGCGCTTGCGCATCGGTCTCGCTCACGGCTCAATCCGCGACTTCTCGTCGCGAGGCGAGGCTCAGAACCAGATCGCACCTGATCGCGCGCAGCGCTCCAACCTCGACTATCTTGCGCTGGGCGACTGGCACGGGAGCCTCAGGGTCGATGCACGCACCTGGTATTCAGGAACGCCAGAAACCGATCGCTTCCAGAGGGATGAGCCGGGCTACGCTCTGCTCGTGACGCTTGAGGCAGGAGCGGAGCCGTCGGTGTCGCCAATCCGTACTGGCAGGTTCCAGTGGCTGATGCGTTCGTGGACGGTGGCCGACGCGGAGGGCTTCGCCGCCGAGTGCGACCGGCTGCTTGCGCAGGTCGAACCATCGGCAACCCTCTTGCAGCTCTCGCTCTCGGGTATCGTCAGTTTGTCCGATCGTATCGCGATCCTTGCGCGCCTCGACAACGACCTGCGCCATCGCCTGCGCCATCTGGCGGTCACCGCCGACGATCTCGTCGGTCGGCCGAGCGAACAGGATCTGGCAGACCTGCGGGTCGAGGGGATGATCGGCACGGCCGCGGCGAAGCTGATGAGCATGATAGAGGCCGGTGGCAGCGACGGCGCCATTGCCAGGCGGGCGCTTGAGCGCCTGTTTGTGGAACATCAGCGTGGGCAGGACGCGGCATGAGCCTTCGGATCCGGCGCATCGCGCTTTCAAACTTCCGCAAATACCGCGACCCCTTCGTGCTGGACGGGCTGACCGATGGGCTCAACGTCATCATCGAGCCCAACGAGACCGGCAAGTCGACGCTGCTGGAAGCGATGCGCGCCGCCTTCTTCATCCGGCACAACACCGCTAACCGGCTTGCGCGTAGCTACGCGCCTTACGGTGAGGCCGTCGCCCCGCAGATCGAGATCGGCTTCGAGGCGAAAGGCGAGGCGTGGGAAGTCAGCAAGCGCTTCCTGAAGAGTGCTTCGGTTGAGGTTCGGGGACCGAACGGGCGTGCGCAGGGCGAGGATGCCGAGGCGCAGCTGCAAGCGCTGCTCGGCGCGCGTCGCGACACCAGCCAGGGCGGCGACGCGGCAGCGCACGGCGCACTCGGCCTGTTGTGGGTTGGGCAGGCGCAGGCGCTTGAGGTGACGGCGCCGGGCGAGATCGTGCGCGACAGCGTTCGCGCTACTCTGGAAGCCGAGGTCGGCACGATCATGGGTGGTGCCGCCTACCAGCGTGTTCGCCCCCGCATCGACAGCCAGTTCGCGGAATACTGGACCAACAGCGGTCGGCCGACCGGTCGCCAGACTGCCGCACGCGACGAACATGAGGCAGCACAACGCGCCGCGAGCGAGGCGGCAACTCGGCTTGCCGCACTCGAGCAGGGCTTCTCCGATCTCGAGGCTGCGCGGGCGCGGCTGAAGGTGCTCGATCGCGATCTTGCCGATACCACCGATGCTGAGCAGCGTCGGGCGCTGGTAGGCCAGCTCGACGTGGCGCGTTCTGCCGCTCAACTGCTCGACACACGCCGCGCCGAGCAGGGCCGGCTTGTCGACCGCGTCAAGGCACTCGAGGATCTCGCATCGCGCCTCGCAACCGCACGTAAAGCTGTCGTCGACACGGCTACGGCGCTTGGCAAGGCACGGGATAGCCGATCGGGCCTGGTCGGGGAGCTGGCGGCCGCGCAGGAACGAGCAACGACAGCCCGTGAGCTGCTAACCCGTGATCGTGACACTCGGCGGACCGCCCACGCGGCACTTGACGCTGCTCGGATACGGGCTGCGGAGCGCGAGCGCCGGGGGGCAATCGGCGAGGCACGACGGCGATATGCCGAGCTGGTTGCGCTGGAGGCCGAATACGAAGCGACGCGCCAGCTCGCGACTGCGATGATCCCCACCACCGTCATCAAGGCCCTCGAAGAACGTGAACGTGCCGTGGACAAGGCGCGGGCGGCCGTGGATGCCGGTGCGACGCGGATCGAGTTCGCCGGCGATCT
Organism: Sphingobium sp. B2; assembly: GCF_007693735.1. NCBI lineage: Bacteria > Pseudomonadati > Pseudomonadota > Alphaproteobacteria > Sphingomonadales > Sphingobiaceae > Sphingobium > Sphingobium sp. B2. Next base: position 44,888 of record NZ_VDBZ01000007.1, on the reverse strand, counting down.
CAGCGGCCTGACGATCGACGGATCTGCGGCGGAGCGTGGTGACCGGATGCTGTCTCGCGAGACGCGCATCCGACTGGGCAATGCCGAGCTCATCATCCGGCCGCCGGTCGGGCTGCAAGGCGCCGAAACGGTACTCGCCAATGCGACCGATGATCTGAACGCAGCCTTAGCCGAGCACGGGGTGGAGAGCGTCGCTGCGGCTCGCGCTCGCAACGAGGCCGCGCGAGACGCGGTCGCCAACCTTCGCACGGTTGAAGCGCGGATCGCCGGGATCACGCCTGCCGTGACGCTGCTCGGGATCAAGGCGGGTGCGCCCGCCCTGAAGCTCTTCATTGCCGAATTGGAGGAAGGCGCGGAAGGGCAGGAGAGGGACGAAGAAGCCGACATCGAGGCATTGACGGTTGCAGCGGGTGAGGCGGATACGGCCCTTGCAAGGGCTGAAGGTGTCGATGCGGTGGCATCCGAGCAGTTGCGCGAAGTGGAGGCGCGCAATGCTCCTCTGATGGTGCAGGAAGCTGGCGCCGAGCGGGATGCGCTGAACGCCGCGGCACAGCTTGCCGCCTTGGAAGCCAGGCCCGAGGTGGCTTCGCTTGACGAGGCCTTGCGCGAAGCGCGCCAGCAGGAGGCGGCAGCGCTCGTCAACCTGCAGGATGCCGAACGCGCAGCGACCGCGCATGACGTTGCGACGATCGAACGGCAGATCGGCCTGCTAGACAAGCGGGTCGGGGTGGCCCGGGCACAGCGTACCGACCTGGAAAAGGTGATTGCCGGGCTGGAGGCGCGGATCGAGGCGGAAGGCGGCAAGGGGCTGGCCGACCGCGCCGCAGTCGCGCGAGAGGAGGCTGATGCCGCAGTTGCCAACCTGGCACGTGTAACGCAGGAAGCGGAGACGCTGAAGCTGCTTCGTGACACGTTGGAGAGTGCACGCGTCGAGACGTCGCGGACGTTCGTCGGGCCAGTGGCGCGGCGTGCGCGCCGGCACATCGAACGGCTGCTGCCGGGTGCGGACCCCGGCTTTGGCGACGACCTTGGTCTGGCGTCAATTGCTCGGGACGGTTTGGGCGAGAGTTGCGGCGATCTCTCCAGGGGCACGCAGGAGCAGTTAGCGGTTCTCACCCGGCTCGCCTTTGCCGACATGCTCCTTGAGCAGGGAGCGCCGGTCTCGCTGATCCTGGACGACCCGCTGGTCTACTCGGACGATACCCGACTAGATATCATGACCGAAATCCTGACCGAGGCCGCAACACGGATGCAGGTCATCCTGCTTACCTGCCGTGATCGCGCCTTCCGTCACCTTGGCAATCGGATCAGCCTGACGGGAGGTCGGTAGCGGAACCTATACATTTTGGTGGAAAGCGGCCTGCCTGCTTTACGGCGTCAACCGCGGTGAGCTGACGATGATGCTGGCGAAAGCATTGCGCGGTGCGGTGTAATCCGATTCTAACGTAAAACGGCCAAGAAAGATGGCTCTGGCGTTCTTCCTGGCATCGTGTCTGTGATAGCTGGCTGCGGGACATAAAATCGGGCCGCCGCGACTCCGTCGATCGCATTCAGCGCCTAAGCCCGATGCCGAAAAGGTATCATGGCCAACCAAATCGGCATTTTTCACGATCAGCTTATTTTCCTAGCCTCACATAGCTGAGGAGAGGAACGGGGCGATGACACGCGTTACCATCAACGCCATCGAGACAATCATTCTAGATGTGCCGACGATCCGGCCACACGTGCTGTCTGTCGCAACGATGCAGTCACAGACGATCGTAATCGTCCGACTGCTCTGTTCCGATGGAATCGTTGGCTTTGGCGAGGGAACAACGATTGGCGGCCTCAGCTACGGAGCTGAAAGCCCTGAGAGCATCAAGTTGACGATCGATCGCCTCGTGTCAACGGGCACCGAAGATTCCGCAAAAGTGGGCATCTAAAATTCCCTAGTTTGGCGGGAGGGTTTGTATCGGTGATCAGCCGTGATGGAGATCGGGCTTTTCCTTTGCTGGCGGGCGGCCGCGCCGTTTCGGCAAGGGCGGTGAGTTGATGGACGGTGCTATGCGCGCATGCTCGGGCAGGAGGTCGGCGTGCTGTCGCATGCGATAGCTGGAGCCCTCGATCTGGACGACCACAGCGTGGTGAAGAAGGCGGTCGAGCAGCGCTGTGGCCACCACCGGATCGCCAAAGACATCACCCCATTCGGCGAAGCCGCGGTTGGATGTCAGGATCATGGCACCCTTTTCGTATCGGGCGTTGACGAGCTGGAAGAAGAGATTGCCGCCGCCGGGCGTGACGGGAAGATACCCGATCTCGTCGACGACGAGCAGGGAAGATCGGCATAGGAAGCGGATCTTCTCGCGCAACGTGCCCTCGCGTTCAGCCTTGGTCAGTGAAGCGATCAGATCGGCGAGCGGGATGAAGTAGACGCTCTTGCCCGCCTTCACGGCCTCGACGGCAAGGGCCGTGGCGATATGGCTTTTCCCGGTACCGGGCGGGCCCAGCAGATGCACCACCTCGGCCCGGTTGATGAAGTCCAGGCCAGCGAGCGCCAGGATGCGGTTCCGGTCGAGCGATGGCTGGAAGGAGAAGTCATATCCGTCCAGCGTCTTGATGATCGGCAGCCTTGCCATGCGCAGGGCTGCCTTGATCCTGCGGTTCTCCCGGAGCGACAGTTCTTCGTTCAGCAATATGTCGATGGCCTCGATGCCATCGATTTTGCCCTGCTCTATGCCGCGCAGGGTGGCGTCGAGCATCTCCAGGGCGCGTGGCATTTTGAGATGGACCAGGCTGCGGCGGATATTATCGACGCGGGATGCGGCACCCCCATGGTTCATGGCCGTTCTCCCCGCGCCAGTTGGCTGCCGATCGCTTGATAGATGGCCAGGGAGCGCACGGTGACATGCTCGCCTACACGACCGATGGCGATTACCTCTTTGCCATGGATACGGCGCTTGGCGCCGCTGCTGCCTGTCCGGTGCGCAGGATCGATCCTGTACTGCCGGCGCCCCTCAAGAACCGGGTGCTCGGCAATGACCTGGCCCAGGTCTACGATCCGGATCTTGTCGGGCAACTGCTGGATTTCGACGACGCGCCGGGTGCGATCGGGAACGCTGTAGTAATTGCCGCCGACCGAGACCATCCCATCGTGGCTGACGCGGCGCTCCAGCTTCAGAACAGCGTCAAAGCGGCCCGCCGGGAGCAGCTGCAACTCAGGCTGCTCGGCGGCGAAGGCTTCAGCAATAATCCGCTGCGTCGTGCCGTGGACACGGACGTTGGCGACGGTATCGAGCCAGTCGATCAGCTGGACATTGAGATCGTCCAGATTGCGGAAGCTCCGGCCCAGGAAAAAGTCCTTGCGGATATAGCTGAATGGCCGCTCGACCTTTCCCTTGGTCTTGGCCCGATAGGGACGGCAGGCGCGCGGCACGAAGCGATAATGCCCGGCCAGAGCCAGCAATGATCGATTGTAGATGATGTGGCCCTGATCATCTTCCCCGGTCACAGCGGTTTTCATGCGATCGTAGAGGATCTCGATCGGGACGCCGCCGAGCGCTTCAAAGGCCTGCATATGACAGCGCAACAGGCTTTGGAGATCCTGATGCATGACGTAGCGCGCAAACAGGAAGCGCGAATGTCCCAGCACCAGGCTGAACAGCCAGACGATCCGGCTGACGCCGGGCTCATCGGTAAATTCGACGACGAACCGGGCAAAGTCGACCTGTGCCTGCACGCCAGGCGGCGTCTCGAACCGAACCTCAAAGGGCTTAGGCCCGTTTCCCGGCCGGATCGCTGCCAGGAACCGCTTTACCGCGGTATAGGCGCCCATATATCCCAGCTCACGGATTTCCCGCGTCAGGCGCGCCGCCGTCAGATCGGGAAAGGCCGTCACTCGCTCACGCAAAAATTCCAGATAGGGTGCCAGTTTGTTCGGTCGACCCAGCATGCGAGGGCCGTAAACCGGGGCCTCGATGCCCCGTTCGATATATTTTCGGATGGTCTTGGGATCGCGACCAGTGCGTCGGGCAATGGCGGATATCGATACGCCCTGCCGATGTAGTTCGAGGATCATCATCAATTCTCCAAGTCGGATCATCGGCCCCGTCTCCGCGTCTGCAAAGGAGATGAGGACAATGTCGGCTCATCTCATTCTGCCGGGGCTAGCCCCGGCAGAATGAGATGAAGGGGCCACCAACTAGGGAATTTTCAAAGCCCACTTTTGCGGAGAATTGCACGACCGATGACAGCTACGTCGCGCCGGTGCTGATTGGCAGCGACGCGCGTCCTGCGTCGGCGATGGCGATGCTGCGTCGTCATATCGTGGCGAACCATTTTGCCAAGAACGCGATCGAAACCGCTTTGCTCGATGCGCAGGGAAAGCGCCTCGGCGTGCCCGTCAGTGAACTATTGGGCGGGCGACTGCACGATCGGCTGCCCGTGCTGTGGACGCTGGCAAGCGGCGATACGGATCGTGACATCGCAGAGGCGGAGGATATGCTGGCGCGGGATCGACACCATGCCTTCAAGCTCAAGATCGGCAAACGCCCATTCGAGCAAGATGTCGCGCATGTCGCCACGATCAAACGGGCGCTGGGCGATCGCGCCAGCGTGCGGGTCGACGTCAACCAGGCATGGAGTGAAGCGACGGCAAAGCGCGCGCTTCCGATGCTTGCTGATGCAGGGGTCGACCTGGTCGAGCAGCCGATCCCCGCGACCCAGAATTTAGGCATGGCCCGGCTGACCCAGATGGGCTGCGTCGCTGTCATGGCGGATGAGGCGCTGCACGGACCGGAAAGCGGCTATTCGCTCGCCTGCGGACATGCCGCAGACGTCTTCGCCATCAAGATTGCACAGGCGGGTGGACTGTCAGCGGCTAAGAAGCTGGCCGGCATCGCGGAGGCTGCTGGAATTGCGCTCTACGGCGGCACCATGTTGGAGGGCGGCATCGGAACAATCGCTTCCGCCCACGTGTTTTCCACCGTTGGCGCGCTCGAATACGGCACCGAGCTGTTCGGTCCGCTGCTCCTGACCGAGGAACTGCTCGCCGAACCTTTACGATACGAAGCGGGCTCGCTTGTGCTGCCGACCGCGTCAGGTCTCGGTATTGAGCCGCGAGCGGAGGCAATCGCCGCGCTGCGTCGTGATCGGCCGTTACGTACCACGGTAGTGATGCCACTTCAGGCGGTGGGTTGAGACGATGTTATTCCACGTAACTATGGACGTGCGCATCCCGCACGATGCCGATGCCGGGATGATCGAGGCTCTCAAAGCCGAGGAGAAGGCGCGCGCACAGGATCTCCAGCGACAAGGCATATGGCGTCATCTTTGGCGCGTCGCTGGGCGCTACAGCAACGTTAGCATCTTCGACGTGCCCGGCAATGTAGAACTTCACGATCTGCTCAGCACGCTACCGCTGTTTCCGTACATGGAAGTGAAGGTCACCGCTTTGTGCAGGCATCCATCGTCGATCCATGACGACGATCGCTGACCAATCATTAAATAAGACGCCAAGGAGAGGAACGATGAACGAGAATTTCGTGCAGACACCGGAGGTACAGAACCTCCTCGATCGCGCCAGCGGCGGAACCGTCGAAGGCGGTGATCCGCGCATCAAGGCGATCACGCGCGATCTCGTCGAGGCGGTGATGATTGCCATCGCCAAGTACGACATCACGGAGAGTGAGTTCTGGTCGGCGATCAAGTTCTTCCAGGACGGCGTGGGTGAATTCGGGCTCATCGTTCCAGGGCTCGGCCTCGAGCACTTCATGGACCTCTACATGGACGCCAAGGACAAGGAGGCCGGCGAGAGCGGTGGCACGCCGCGGACCATCGAGGGACCGCTTTATGTGGAGGGTGCGCCGCTCGTCGAAGGCGACGTGAACCTCAGCGATGATCCCGACGAAACTGGCACCCTCTACATGACGGGTGAAATCAAGGGGCCGAAGGGCGAGACGCCCGATGGCGCAATCCTCCACGTCTGGCACGCCAACTCGCACGGCTTCTACTCGCACTTCGATCCCACCGGAGCGCAGACGCCGTTCAACAATCGCCGTCGGATCAAGATCGGACCGGACGGCCGCTATTCCTTCCACTCGAAGATGCCGAACGGCTATTCGGTCCCGCCCGATGGCACGACGGAACGGCTGCTGAAGTCGATCGGCCGCCACGGCAATCGTCCGGCACACGTCCACTTCTTCGTTGAAGCACCCGGATACCGTGCACTGACAACGCAGATCAACTTCGGCGACGATCCCTTCGCCAATGACGATTTCGCCTTCGCCACGCGGGAAGGGCTGCTGCCTGTGCCGCAGCGCCAAGGTGACAGTGCTTATGTCGCGTTTGATTTCGAGCTTCAGCGTTCCGCCTCCCACGAGGACGGCGTTTTCTCCGCCCGCACTCGTGCCGGGGCTCTGTTGCAAAGATTGGCGGCAGTCAGAGGTAGGCTGTCGCTCTGCGCCGATCAGGCGGCTGCTGCGAAATGGTGGTTGAGCATGCCCATGGCCTCCGTCAGCGCCGAGGGCCCAATGCCAAAAGCTCTCTCCACAAGGCGCACCTCGCCCCTGATGCCGGGCTGCAGGCACCAGGGGCGAGCCTGTCCTTTGCGCAGGGCTCGCATGACTTCGAATCCCTTGATCGTGGCATAGGCCGTGGGGATCGATTTGAAACCGCGCACCGGCTTGATCAGTATCTTGAGCTTTCCGTGATCGGCCTCGATCACGTTATTGAGATACTTCACCTGCCGGTGGGCCGTCTCCCGGTCCAGCTTTCCTTCGCGCTTCAATTCGGTGATCGCTGCACCATAGCTCGGCGCTTTGTCGGTATTGAGCGTGGCAGGCTTTTCCCAGTGCTTCAGGCCTCGCAGGGCCTTGCCCAGGAACCGCTTCGCTGCCTTGGCGCTGCGGGTCGGCGACAGGTAGAAATCGATCGTGTCGCCCCGCTTGTCGACTGCCCGGTACAGGTAGGTCCACTTGCCCCGCACCTTGACGTAGGTTTCATCCAGGCGCCAGCTCGGATCAAAGCCACGCCGCCAGAACCAGCGCAGCCGCTTCTCCATCTCCGGGGCGTAGCACTGGACCCAGCGATAGATCGTCGTATGGTCGACCGAAATGCCGCGTTCCGCCAGCATTTCCTCAAGGTCGCGATAGCTGATCGGATAGCGACAATACCAGCGCACCGCCCACAGGATCACATCACCCTGGAAATGGCGCCACTTGAAATCCGTCATCGTTCCGTCCGTCCAATCTCCGCCAAGCATGCTCAAGCTTCACGATTTTTGCAACAGAGCCCGTATTTTCAGGGGAGCCGACGCATACGGCACCTCGCGCTTATCCGGACGCATTGCGGCTTCACGGACTTTGGCGACAACGCGGTGGCGCGTTTCCGGCTGACGCGGTGGCTCTACGCCCTGTGCTGGAGCGGTGATGATCGACCCGCCCCGTTGATCGATCGCGCGGCCGCCTGGCTGATCGCCAACAAGGTGCTGCTGCCGGGCGTCACGGTGCTCGAGCGCCTGGTCGGCAGAATCCGCGATCGTGCGCGCACCCGGCTTTGGCGGAATCTGGTCGCCTCTCTGAGCGATGACCAGCGCGCACGCATCGCCGCGCTGTTTGACGAAGGGGACACGTCGACGTTCGCCGCCCTGGACGCGCTGCGCACCATTCCCTCCAAGCGCATGCCGACCGAACTCTACCGCCACCTCGATCGGCTCGATGCGGTCCGCGCGTTCAATCTGCGGCCATCGCCGCCACGGGGCGTTCCCGCCACAAGCCTTGAGCGGCTCGCGCGGGTGGCGCGCGTTGGCAAGCCGTCGGCCATCGCCGTTCTTCAGGAGCCGCGTCGAACCGCGACCATAGCCGCGCTCTTTCATACGCTCGAAGCGGCCGCTCAGGACGATGCAGCCGAGCTGGCCGAGGCGCTGCTCGCGGACATGGTCAAGGGAGCCGAAGCCGCCGACAAGCAGGCCCGGCTGCGCAGCCTGCGCGATCTCGATGGCGCTGCGATGCTGCTTCATAGGGTGGGTCTGCTGGTATTGACCGACGACGCCTTGCCCCTTTCCGAATGGCGGGACACGCTCTTCGAGCAATTGCCTAGGCCCGATATCGAGGCGGCCATGGCTAAGGTGGAGGCAATCGCCAGGCCTGTTGACACAAAGCCCTACGACCAACTGCGCACGAAATGGCGGAGCGCCCGACGACTGTTTCGCGAAGTCGTCACCCGCATCGAGACCGATGCCGCCCCGGGCGGCAAAGCCGTCAAGGCCGCGATAAGCTACCTCAAGGGCGTGGACGACTGGTCGTCGCTCGCCAGGATGCGCGGTGCACCGACCGCCGCGATCCCGAAGGCGTGGCGGCAACAGGTCCTGGATCATGACGGCAGGGTGCATGACCCGAAAGCCTATGTCTTCGCGATCATCGATGCGTGGCGTCTCGCGATCAAGCGTCGCGACGTGTTCGCCACGCCGGGCATCCGATACGGCGATCCCCGGCGCGGGATGCTCGAGGGCGAGAGCTGGCACACGTCCAGGTTGATGGTCGCACGCGCGCTGGGCCGATCCCTCGACGCCAATAGCGAGATCGACGGTCTCTCGCGCCTGCTCGACGAGGCATATCGCCATGTCGCCGCGCGCAGCGTCGACAATCCGGACCTGCGGTTCGAGACGGTCGCCGGCAAGACCGGGATCGTCGTCACGCCCCTCGATAAGCTCGATGAACCCGAGAGCCTGCGTGCGCTTCGCGCCGCCATCCAGACCCGCATGCCGAAAGCGGGCATGCCGGACATCTTTCTTGAAGTCATGGCGCGAACCGGATTTGCCAAATCCTTTAGCCATCTGAGCGAGCGTCAGGCCACCGTCGAGCATTTCGAAACAAGCCTGTGCGCGGTCCTGGTCGGCGGTGCCTGCAACATCGGCCTTGAGCCGGTGGTCCGCCCGGAATTTGCGGCGCTGCGGCGCGACCGGCTTTCCTGGGTCAGTCAGAATTTCATTCGCCCCGAAACCATCGCCGCGGCGAACGCCGCGATCGTTGCCGCGCACAGTCGTCTGGATATCGTCCAACATTGGGGCGCCGGCGAGGTGGCCAGCGCCGACGGCATGCGTTTTGTCGCTCCGTCGAGCGCCATACACGCCGGTCCCAACCCCAAATATTATGGCCAGGAGCGCGGCGTCACCTGGTACAACATGATCTCCGATCAGTTCAGCGGTCTGGGCGGCGCGGTCATCCCCGGCACCTTGCGCGACAGCCTGGTCGTCCTGGCTCTCCTGCTGGAGCAGGAAACCGAGCTCGAACCTCTGGAAATTATGACCGACACCGCCGCCTATTCCGACGCCATTTTCGGCCTGTTCTGGCTCCTGGGTTACCGTTTCAGTCCGCGTCTGGCGGACATCGGCGGCGCGAAGCTCTGGCGGATCGACCGCCAGGCGACTTACGGACAATTCGATGCGCTCGCCTGGGGCAGGATCAACATCGCTCTGATCCGGGAAAACTGGCCGGACCTGATCCGCCTGGCCGGATCGCTCAAGCTTGGTCACCTCAAGGCCGCAGGCGTCATGCGCATGCTGCAGGTCAAAGACCGCCCGACGACGCTGGCCAAGGCCCTGTCCGAACTCGGGCGCATCATCAAGACGCTGCACATCCTGCGCTACATCGACGACCGACCATTCCGGCGTCGGATATTGTTTCAGCTCAACCGGCAGGAGTTGCGCCACAAGCTCGGGCGGCGCGTCCATCACGGCGACCGCGGCGAAATCAGAAGCCCTCTGCGCCAAGGCCAAGGTGAGCAGCTTGGCGTCCTTGGTCTCGCCCTCAACGCCATCGTCCACTGGAACGCCGTCTACATGCAGGAAGCCGTGCGCCAACTCGGGGATGCAGGGACACCCGCGTTGCCCGCCGATATCGCCCGACTTTCGCCGATATCCTGGCGTCACATCAATTTCCTCGGGCGCTACGACTTCTCCGTGCCCGACGCCGTCGCCAACGGCGGTCTCAGGCCGCTACGCCAACCTAATTCCGAATGGGACTTTTGAAAAGAAATATCGACCCTTACGACACTTTCCTGTTCCGCTCAGCCGCACGACCCTCGCACGCGGTGATCGGCCCTGACTATCGGGGTTTCACCCACCGGCTGTATCCCAGCGCTCGCCAGAACCACCGATCGGCCCCCTATCCGGCGCAATTATCGGGGTTTCACCCACCGTTTCACGACTCGGATGCGACTCGGAGTCGTGCGTTCGACCATCGGGGTTTCACCCACCGGGGCGTCGGGGTTTCACCCACCCATCCTTCGGGGTATCACCCACCGAATCACGGGGTTTCACCCACCGACCCACCTTGCAAGACTTTGAATCTAAAGAAAAAAAACGCTTTTTAAGCGCCTTAACTTACTTAACGATTCATTTTTAACAGAATCCTTTAACGGTCCCACCACGCTTGCGGCCTGTGGATAACCCCCAAATTCAGCGGTGTGCGTGTGCGGCCCAGACAACAGCGCCACCTCTTGGGGCTTCGCCCCGCCGGCTCGCGGCCTTCGGCCGCCCCGGATCGCTACGCGATCCTCCCACCCGGCATCCCCATTGATGAGCCGGCTTCGCCGGCGCGCTTTTGTTGACCTGGGATATGGCGCGACCGTCGCGCCCTGCCGCCAGCACACCGTCCAGCCGAACCGTTGCAAATGGCTTTCCAGAAAAGCCAAGTGGATATGACGCACTTCGATCGAAAGGGCAGGGGAGGCGGAAATGTCGTCACAGGTGCGATTTCCGGGCCGCCCAGCCCCTTTCGAGCCGTTCGACGGGGTTTCGGGCGTCGGGACCACCCAAGGCGCTCTACGGGCTTCCCAGGGCGGGCCGATTTTCCGGCGCGAGATCCTCGCGGCCGTTTAAACGGCCTCACGCCTTGTCGAAGCGGCCGGCGAACTCGCGATCGGCATAGTAGCGCAGCTTGGTCGCGATGATCGGGCGCTGGCCCGCGAGGAACAGGATTTCGCGGTCCTCGCGCAGCGTGCGGACTTCATCGGGCGTCAGCAGCGGGCGGCCGACATGCTGTACGGCGTAGGAGATGCCGGTTTCCTGCGCGTCGAGAGCGCGGTTCATGGTCTCGAACACGACCGTCTCCTGGCCGAGCAGATCGGAGACGAGCCTGGCGCTGTCGTGATCGTTGACCCCGAATATCTGCAACACGCCGGCGTTCGACAGGAAGGTGCCGGCGCGCTGGCCGTAGAGCGCGCGGAGCTGGTGGATATCCTGCACGATCGGCCAGAGCTGGATGCCGTAGCCGGCCATCAGCCCCATCGCGCGCTCGACGGGTTCGAGGTGGCCCAGCGCCGCAAATTCATCGAGCAGGAACAGCACCGGCCAGGGCGGACGCGCGCTCGCGCGCGCCAGCTCGGTCAAGCCTTGCGCGACCATGAGGCGCAGCCAGCGCGCATAAGAATCCAGTCGATCGGGGGGCAGGACGAGGAAGATGCTCGCCGGCCGCTCTTTCAGGTCCGCGAAGCGGAAATCCGATCGGCCGAGCGTCGCGGTCATGCGCGGGCTGTCGAGGAAATGGGTATGGCGCTGCGCGGAGGACAGCACGCCGGCCGCCTCGCGATCGGACTTGCCGAGGTGGCGGTTGGCGGCGCGCGCGACCAGGCCGCCCGCGCGTTGCATGGTTTCGAGCAGCGTCGCGAAGGCGACGGGCGCGAGCGTCAGATGATCGCGCAGCGTGGCGAGGGTGCGGGTGGAGTCCGGCTCGCTCGCGATGATGTGCATCAGCAGGCCGGCGATCAGCGCCTTGGCTTCCTCGTTCCAATGGGCTTCGGTCTGTTCGTTGTGGGCGTCGTGGACCAGCGCGTCGGCGAGCGTCATGCAGTCGTCGGCGACATCGAGGCCGGCGGGGTCGATGCGGTCGAGCGGGTTGAACGCGGCGGCCGGAAGACCGGTGATGCCGAACGGATCGAGGATATGGACCGGCCCGAAGCGCCCGCGCTGGCGCGCGGCGATGCGGGCGTTCTCGCCCTTGGGATCGATGCACACGCACGCGAAGGGATAATCGAGCAGGTTGGGGATGATGGTCCCCACGCCCTTGCCGCTGCGCGTCGGCGCGATCGTCAGGAGGTGCGCGGGGCCGGGATAGCGCAGCAGCTTGCCGGACTTGCGATCCCGGCCGATCAGCAGACCGGCATCGCCGGTCAGGTGGCGGCTTTCCGCGTCGGTGGCGAAGCGGGCCGAGCCGTGGGTGTCATCACCGGCAGGAACGCCATAGCGCAGGATCAGCGGTTGGAAGAGCGCGCGCAGCGGCACCAGCAGGATGACCAGGCCCGTCAGCATCATCACGATCTGGTAGATATTGGAGTCGCGCGGCAGACCGAGCAGCTTGCCGAGGATCAGCGGCACGCCGAGGCCCAGCACCAGGCCGGTGATGAGGAACAGGACCAGGACGCCGAACAGGTGGCGGATCAGCGCGACCGGGCTGGTGACGAGGGCCGTAACCGCCCATATCGGCTGTTCGCGCGCGATCCGGGCGAGGTTGCGCAGCGCGCGGCCGAGCTGGCGGAACCATTCCATCATCGCAGACTCCCTCCCATCATCGTTTTTCCCACTATCCGGCGCGGATCATGGCCGGTCGCGGGCTGGCCTCGCGGCTTCGAGCTGTTCGAGGCTGGTAAAATAATCCTGCGCCGGCGCGCTGGCGGGCAGGGCGTTGGCATGATCCAGCGCGGCGGCGAGATATTCGCTTTCGGACAGCTCGCCGGCGACGAAGCGGACGCCCAGTGCTTCGATTCCCGGTGAGAGGGTGAAGCCTGACAGCTCGATATTGGTCCGCGCGAAATCGATCGCCTTTTGACGGCGGGCGCGTTCGTCGGCCGAGATCGGAACGTCATTCATCGGCGGGGCCTTCCTGCAACGGCGTGCCGCCCCGATCGCCGGCGAGGCGTTCGGCGCAGATCGCGGCGATGGTCGCCTGCAGCTCGCCCACGCGCACGACGAGCCATGTCAGTTCCTCAGCCGTGATTTCGTAATGGTGCGAGTAGCGGGCATCGACATAGGCGCGTTCGAGCCGCGCGAAGGCGCGGCGGGCGAAGCGTGTGCCACGCGGCCAGGCCGCGATCAGGCGGGGATCGAGATTTTCGGCGAGCGAGCGCAGGACCGTGAGGCGGTGCGATTTGGGGCTGTAGGACGTGACCGTGAGCAGCGCGCAATGGTAGAGATGTTCGACGGCCTGGTGCAGCTCGAACGCCGCTTCGCTGGCATAGCCCTGTTCGATGGCGAGCTGCGCGAGATGGAGGCGGCGGCCGGCCTTGGGCAACCAGTGGTCGAAATGCCTGCGGGCCTCCGCCAGAGATTCCTCCGGAGGAATCTTCTTGGGCGCGGCGAACGGGTGTCCTGCGGCCTCGTAGAGCGCGATGCCGTCACGGATGATATCGGTGAAGAAGGGTTGGCCGCGCCCGAGCTGATCGTTCACGTCCATCAGGGAATGGACGATGAAATTGACCGGCGTGGCGAGGTGTTTGGTGACGGTCAGCTCGCGCACCAGATGATCGTCGGCGCGCGCCCACCATGTTTGCAGATCGGTGAAGGTGTCGGCGTTGACGACGACGAGCAGGTCATAATCGGAGAGATAGCCGTTGGCGCGATCCTCGACCCAATCGCCGCGCGCGTAGGAGCCGAACAGGATCAGCTTGAGGATACGCCCCGCCCTGCGCTTCTCGGAGAGCTTGGTTTTGATCGCGTCCTCAAATTCATCGAACAGGATGCGTGTGACCCGTTCCAGCTCGCGACGCTTTACGGCGGGGAGGTGATTGAGATCGGCGCGCATCATGCCGGCCGTGTCCCGGCGTCCGGGCCTTCCGCTTCCGCATCGAACGCCCGCTTGCCGCGCCGCTTCCAGAGCATGAGCCGATCGCGATCCTCGCGCGCCTTCGCGGCGAGTTCGAGCATCGCGCCGTAGAGGGTGGCGCGATCGTCGTCGGCCAGCTCGACCAGGCCGGCTTTCTGGACGAGGCCGCCCAGCTCTATGAGGTGGCGCGTGCGCTCGCGGCGGGCCACGACCCATCCCCTCGTATCGGTGCGGCGCGCGGCGGCTTCAAGCCTATGCCTCGCCTGCGCCAGTTTGCTTTGCGCCTTCACCGTCGCCGCCAGCGCGACGGCCAGCCTTGCGCCCGCGTCCCTGAAAGAAGGCCGCGCCCCGCGAGCGCCACGCCTCCTTTGCGTTCGCATCAGCCGATTCCACGGCGGCGAGCAGCGCGCCCGCCAGTATGTCGAGATCGAGCGCATCGGCCCCGGTGGACGTGACCAGCTCGCCTAGCTGCTGCACCTTCTTCGCCTTGAGCGCGCGGGCCTTGTCGCCCAGCGCCTTCAACTCGGCGTCATAGTCGCGGACCTTACGCATATTCTCTCCCTCGCGCCCATGATCGGGGAACCGCAGCGTAGCACGATCGCAGGCGCAGGACAGCGGTTCCGAACAAAAATGCGGCCAAGTCAGTCATGCGAACGGCAGAGAGTGTGAGTGCGCGCTTATACGTCGTGGGGTGACTACACGAAAGTGAGTTTTACGTACGCGATATACGAACGAATGCAGTACGATGCGGGGGAAGGCTGCTGCAGGCGCCAGCGCTCACCGTAACGCAGAAGGTTTTGCGGGCCAAACGAACGGTAGCGAGCCTAGGATAAAGCCCAAGAACGTTGCCTGAAGCGGCACCGAAAAGCCAAATGCCGGAATGCCTAAGGCTACCAGAGCGTAGGTGTTTGCAGCGACGTCACCGATCATAATAGACGCGGCCAAAACCAATCCTGCCCGTTTGAAACGCGAAAGAAGTAGCACAATAGCAAGCGCGTCCAAGAATATCAGTGATGTCCAGAATAGTTCGAGTTGAAACGGCCCCCAATCATAGGGCCTCCATCCGTATGCTACAAAGTCTCGCGCATGATTGAAAAAACCGAACCCAAAGCAGGCTATGTAGATTCCTATGATAACCCGAATTCGTGCGTCTGCGCGGGATCGCGCTGGTGTAACGTGGTGACGGATCTGATCGATATTTGGTGCCATAGCTATTCCGCCGTTGCGCCTTCCAACGCCTTATAAAGGGCGGTTTTCCCGATTTTTAGGCGGGCGGCGGCCTCCCGCACAGTAAGGCCTGCTGCGATGTGCGCCCGGGCCTTGCGCAGCTTGTCGGGAGTGACGACAGGGCGGCGGCCACCCTTGCTGCCGCGCTCGCGCGCGGCTCGCAGACCCGCCTGGGTGCGCTCACGGATCAGATCGCGCTCGAACTGCGCGAGGGAGCCGAAGATGTTGAACACCAGCATTCCCCCCGGCGTGGTGGTGTCGATGTTCTCGGTGAGCGAACGGAACCCGATGCCACGGGATGCCAGTTCGCCGATCTTGTCGATGAGGTGGCTCATCGAGCGGCCGAGCCGATCGAGCTTCCACACGACCAGCGTGTCGCCGGCGCGCAGATAGGCCAGCGCTTCGGCGAGGCCGGGTCTGTCGGTCCTGGCGCCCGAAGCCTGATCGTCGAAAACACGTTCGCATCCCGCCCGCTTCAGAGCGTCATGCTGGAGCGAGAGCTTCTGGTCGGGGGTGGAGACCCGCGCATAGCCGATCAGCGCCATGTGCTGCCCCGAAGTGTCCGTTTTCCCATCATCATGCGATCTTGTCCGAATCGCCATCGAAGGTCCAGAATTAACGGACACATTCCCGGTGGCCGTCCAACGGACGTCTGACGGACAGCGACATGGAGGGGTTCGACCTTGGCAAGAAGACACCTGCTGACCCGCGAGATGCTGGCTGGTCATTATGATCCTTCGCTCGATGAACGGGAGATCGCCCGCCACTTCACCCTTACCAGGGATGACCTCGATCTGATCGCGTCCCGGCGCGGCGACGCAACCCGCCTCGGCTATGCCATGCTGCTCCTCTATCTCCGCTGGCCGGGGCGCGTGCTGGAAGCCGGCGAAGCACCGCCCATGCCGATCCTGGCGTTCGTTGCCCGCCAGTTGAATGTGTCGCCTATGTCATGGCGCGACTATGCGAGGCGCGACGAAACGCGGCGAACTCACCTCGCCGACCTGTCGCGGCGCTTCGGTCATGTCGTTTTCGGCCGCGCGGATTTCTACGCGCTGGTCGCGTTTGCCATGCCTATCGCGCAGACCGTCACCCAGCCCTCGCGGCTTGCCGGCATCGTCATGGATGAGATGCGGCGCCGGCGATTGCTGCTACCGCCCGTGACAATTGTCGAGGCGATCGTGCGGCGGGCCCGACAGCAAGCCGGCGATCTGGTCCATGACGTGCTCGCCGGAGATCTCGGCGAACCTGAACGCGCACGGCTCGATGCCCTGCTGTCGCGCAGGGATGAGAAAAGCGCGACCTGGCTCTCATGGTTGCGCAACCCGCCCCTGTCGCCCGCGTCGCGCAACGTCCTGCGATTGATCGAACGGCTCGACCACGTTCGTGCCTTGGGTTTCGCGGCGACACGCGCCACGACGATCCCGCAGGCTGCATTCGACCGGATCGCGGACGAGGCGGCGCGCATCACACCCCAGCATCTGGCGGAACTACCGGACAGACGCCGCCATGCGATCCTTGCCGCAGCCGGCATCCGGCTTGAGGAAAGCCTGACAGATGCGGTGCTGACGATGATGGACAAGTTGCTTGGCAGCATGATGCGCCGGGCCGAAAACCGCACAAAGGACAAGGCGATCGGCACGATCCGATCGCTTCAGGCACAGCTTCGCCTGCTTACCGGCTCGTGCCGGACCCTGCTCGACGCGCGGGCGCGGGGCGTCGATTCCCTTGCCGCCATTGGTTCGATCGATTGGGAAAGGCTGGGGACGGCGGTCGTGGACGCCGAGCTGTTGATCGCGCCAGAAACGATCGATCGCACAGCCGAACTGATCGAGCGGCAGCGCTCGCTGCGCTCCGTGATCGGGCCGTTCCTCAACGCCTTCGAGTTTCGCGGCACCGGCGCGGTGCAGGGTTTGCTCGATGCGGTTCGGCTGATCGCTGATATCTATCGCATGGGTCGACGGCGACTGCCCGACAAGCCGCCGCTCCGCTTCGTGCCGCCGTCATGGCGCCCGTTCGTGCTGCGCGATGGCGAGGTCGTCCGCGCTGCCTATGAACTGTGCGTGCTGACACAGTTGCGGGACCGATTGCGCGCCGGCGACATATCGGTGGCGGCAAGCCGTCAGTATCGCGCCTTCGACAGCTATCTGTTGCCGCCTGCTACCTTCGATGCGATGCGCGCGCGGGGACCGCTGCCACTGGCGATCGACACCGATTTCGACAGCTTCATCGCCGGACGCCGCGCCAGCCTCGACGCCGCGATCGAACGCGTGACGGTCCTGGCCCGCCAAGGCGAGTTGCCTCAGGTGCGCCTCGACGGCAACGGCCTCGTCATATCGCCACTCAAGGCCCTCACGCCGCCCGACGCAGAGGATATGCGCCGCGTCGCCTATGAGCGGCTACCACGCGTGAAGATCACCGATCTCCTTCTGGAGGTCGATGGCTGGACCGGCTTTTCCGAGTGCTTCACCCATCGGCGCTCCGCTCGCGTGGCGGATGACCGCAACGCGCTGCTGACCGTAATCCTGGCAGACGGCATCAATCTCGGGCTAACGCGCATGGCCGAGACCTGTCAGGGCGCGACGCTGCGCCAGCTCGCCCATCTGCACGACTGGCATATCAGCGAGGCAGCCTATGGCGAAGCGCTGGGACGGTTGATCGACGTTCACCGCACCGTGCCGCTGTCCGCGCTGTGGGGCGACGGCACCACCTCGTCGAGCGACGGCCAGCTCTTCCATGCGGGCGGACGAGGCGCCGCGATTGGCGACATCAACGCGCGCAACGGCAACGAGCCCGGGGTCAGCTTCTACACCCACGTCTCGGACCAATATGATCCGTTTGCGAGCCGAGTGATCGCGGCGACCGCCGGCGAGGCACCCTATGTCCTCGACGGGCTTCTATACCATGCCACCGGCCTGTCGATCGAAGAGCATTATACCGACACCGGCGGCGCGTCCGATCATGTGTTCGGCCTGATGCCGTTCTTCGGCTACCGCTTTGCGCCGCGCCTGCGCGACCTGAAGGACCGGCGCCTGCATCTGCTACCGGGCCAGGAAGCCGGGCCGCTGCTGGCCGGCATGACCGGCGATCCGGTCGCCATCGGGCATGTCGCCGCCCATTGGAACGAACTGCTACGCCTCACCACCTCGATCCGCAGCGGCACCACCACAGCGTCGGCAATGCTGCGCAGATTGTCCGCCTACCCTCGCCAGAACGGACTGGCGCTCGCCCTGCGCGAGGTTGGGCGGATCGAGCGTTCGATCTTCATGCTCGACTGGCTGCGCGACCTCGACCTGCGCCGACGCACTCAGGCCGGGCTCAACAAGGGCGAGGCTCGCAACGCGCTCGCCCGCGCGCTCTTCTTCAACCAGCTCGGCGAGCTGCGCGACCGGCGGTTCGAGAACCAGACCTATCGCGCCTCCGGTCTCAATCTGCTCGTGG
Source organism: Sphingobium sp. B2 (assembly GCF_007693735.1). NCBI lineage: Bacteria > Pseudomonadati > Pseudomonadota > Alphaproteobacteria > Sphingomonadales > Sphingobiaceae > Sphingobium > Sphingobium sp. B2. The sequence goes on along the minus strand of NZ_VDBZ01000007.1, from coordinate 26,430 downwards.
CTGCCATCATCCTATGGAACACCCGCTATCTCGAACGGGCGGTCGGGGCGCTGGCGATCCCGGACGACGTCGCGCGCCACATCGCCCCGCTGGGATGGGAGCATATCTCGCTCACCGGCGACTATCGCTGGAATGTCGAAAGCCGCCCCGATCCGGGCCAGCTCCGCCCGTTGCGCACGCCTTCATCGCTCTTGGCCGCATGATGGCGCATGCCCGCGTTCACGAGAGGTTCTCTCTTAGCGTACGTAAAATGCACTTTCGTGTAGTGACCCCGTCGTTGCCGACGTGCGCTAAGAAAGGCATAGTAAGAAGGAAACAGGAAGCGAGAGAGGACGCGCCGGCATGTCGCCCCGGATTGAAGCCACGGACAACCCGGCACCGGCCGATGTGGCGAGCCTGCTGGATGGTCTGCGCGCCTTCAATCTGCAAGCGGGCGGGATCAGCATCGAGCCGCTTGCGGTCTGGCTGCGCGGCGAGGCTGGCGAGATGATCGGCGGCTTGACCGGACGAACCGGCGCGGGGTGGCTTTTCATCGAGTTCTTTTGGCTCCCCGAGGAATTGCGGGGACGGGGATTCGGATCGGAGCTGATCCGGCGCGCAGAGGATATCGCGAAGGAGCGCGGCTGCGTCGGCGCCTGGCTGGACACGTTCAGCTTTCAGGCACCCGGATTCTACGAGCGGCACGGCTACGAAAGTTTCGGAGTGATCGAGGACTATCCGCCCGGTAGCCGCCGCTACTTCCTGCAAAAGCGTTTCGATCGATCGGCGGGGTAGGCGTGGCGATCTACCATTTCTCCGCGAAGGTCATCAGCCGCGCCAGGGGATCGAGCGCGGTCGCGAGTGCTGCCTATCGCGCGGCGGAGCGGCTGCACGATGACCGGCTGGGGCGCGATCACGATTTCTCGAACAAGGCCGGCGTCGTCCATTCGGAGATCATGTTGCCCGAAGGCGCGCCGGAGCGTTTAAACGATCGCGAAACCCTGTGGAACGAGGTCGAGGCCGGGGAGAAGCGCAAGGACGCGCAGCTTGCGCGCGAGGTGGAGTTCTCAATCCCACGCGAGATGACGCAGGAGCAGGGCGTCACGCTCGCCCGCGATTTTGTCGAAAGGGAATTTGTCGATCGCGGCATGGTCGCGGACCTGAACGTGCATTGGGACCATGCCGAGGATGGCAGTCCCAAGCCGCACGCACATGTCATGCTGTCGATGCGCGAGGTTGGGCCGGAGGGCTTCGGCCAGAAGGTGCGCGACTGGAACCGCACGGAGCTATTGGAGCATTGGCGCGAGGCGTGGGCCGATCACGTCAACGAGCGGCTGGCCGAGCTGGATATAGACGCGCGGATCGATCACCGGACGTTGGAGGCGCAGGGGATCGACCTTGAGCCGCAACACAAGATCGGGCCGGCGGGATCGCGGCGCCTGGATCGCGGCGAGGATGCCGAGCGTGCCGACGATCATCTTCGCATCGCGCGCGAGAATGGCGAAAAGATCATCGCCGAGCCGACAATCGCGCTCGACGCGATCACGCGCCAACAGGCGACGTTCACGACCCGCGACCTTGCGATGTTCGTCCACCGTCACAGCGACGGCAAGGAGCAGTTCGACCAGGCGATGGGGGCGGTGAAGGCGTCGCCCGAGCTGGTGGCGCTGGGGAAGGACGGGAAGGGGCAGGAGCGGTTCACGTCGCGCGACATGATCGCGGTGGAGCAGCGGTTGGAAAGGGCGGCGGATCGTCTCGCGGAGAGGGCGGGGCATGGTCTCCCGACGGCATCGAGGGGGGAAGATGCCGTCGGGAGTGAGGGCCTGGTGCTAGGGAGGGAGCAACAGGCCGCATTGGAGCATATAGGCAGGCGCGGCGACCTTGCCATAGTGGTCGGCTATGCCGGCACCGGCAAATCGGCGATGCTGGGAGTCGCGCGCGACGAATGGGAGCGCGCCGGCTACACGGTGCGCGGTGCCGCGCTGTCGGGGATCGCGGCGGAGAATCTGGAAGGCGGATCGGCCATCCCCTCGCGGACGATCGCGAGCCTCGAATATCAGTGGGGGCAGGGGCGCGAGCAGCTAGGCCCGCGCGACGTGCTGGTGATCGACGAGGCCGGCATGATCGGCACGCGCCAGATGGAGCGGGTGCTGTCGGAGGCGGAGCGGGCGGGGGCCAAGGTGGTCCTTGTCGGCGATCCGGAGCAGTTGCAGGCGATCGAGGCGGGCGCTGCGTTCCGCAGCCTCGCCGAGCGCCACGGCGCGGCCGAGATCAGCGAGATACGCCGGCAGCATGAGGATTGGCAGAAGGACGCCACGCGGGCGCTGGCGACGGGCAGGACGGCCGAGGCCATCCATGCCTATGATCGGCACGGCATGGTCGAGGCGGCCGACACGCGCGAGCTCGCGCGTGCGGAGCTGATCGACCGCTGGGATGCGCAGCGCGTCGCCGATCCGGATCAGACCCGGATCATCCTCACCCACACCAACGCCGAGGTTCGGGATTTGAATCTCGCCGCGCGCGATCGGCTGCGCGACGCTGGCGAGCTGGGGGAGAGCGTGCGCGTGTCGGCCGAGCGGGGGGCGCGCGACTTCGCCAGTGGCGACCGCATCATGTTCCTGAAGAACGAGCGCGGGCTTGGGGTCAAGAACGGCTCGCTGGGGACGGTAGAGCAGGTCGCGCCCGAGCGCATGGCCGTGCGCCTCGATGACGGCCGATCGGTCGCGTTCGACCTCAAGGACTATGCCCATGTCGATCATGGCTATGCCGCGACCATCCACAAATCGCAGGGCGTGACGGTCGATCGCGCGCACGTCCTCGCCACCCCCGGCATGGACCGCCATGCGGCCTATGTGGCGCTGTCGCGGCACCGGGACGGGGTGCAGCTCCATTACGGCCGGGACGATTTCGCCGACGTGTCCCAGCTCACCCGCACGCTCTCGCGCGAGCGGGCGAAGGACATGGCGTCCGACTATCCGATGTTCCGCGATCCCGACGCGGAGATTCGTGCTTTCGCGGACCGGCGCGGCCTGGCGGGCGAGATCCGCGTTGCGGATGCGCCCGAAGCCGCGCGAGATCCTCGCGTGGAAAACCTTGCGCCCCGGCGAGGATCTTCGCGCGAAATGGGCGAAGATCCACGGCCGGTTCGAGAGGCCGGCGACCGCGGCGTCAGCGACCGCGGCGCCGCGGCCGAGCGTCAGCCGCGGCGTGGCATGTTCGACGGCTTCCGGCCCGCGCCCGAGCGTCCAGCGCCGGCCGAAAAGACCGTTGGGGAGCGCGCGCCATCCGACAAGCCCAGGCGCGGCATGTTCGACGGCCTGAAACTCGACGCGACGCCGACGACGCCCACGCCTTCGCTGGTGCAGAGGGTCGAGGAAAGGCTGGATCGCGAATATCGTCAGGCGGTCGAGCGGGCCGCCCGTTCGGCCGAGGCGGTGTCGCAGGCGCGCGCCTCGAGCGGGATCGTGCTCGAGCACCAGACGGTCGCGCTCGAGCGCGCGGTGGAAGCGCTCAACCGGATCAGGCCGGGGGCGTCGAACGACATGGCGGCGGCGTTCGAGCGCGATCCGGCCTTGCTGCGCGAGGCGGCGGCGGGACGCAGCGGCCCGATGATCGAGGCGATGAAGGTCGAAGCCCGCGTTCGCATCGATCCCGATTTGCGCGCCGATCGTTTCGTGGAACGCTGGCAGCATCTTCAACAGGAGCGGGACCGCCTCTATCGCGAGGGCGACATGACCGGCCGCAAGCAGATCGGGCAGGAAATGGCGGGCATGGCGAAAAGCCTTGAGCGCGATCCCCAGGTGGAATCGCTCCTGCGCGGCCGTTCGCGCGAGCTGGGGCTTGATACGGTGAGGAACGAGACCCGCGAGCTTACCCGCGAGCTGACACGCGATTTGGAGATCGGTCGCGATCGGGGGTTGAGCCGATAGGGAGAGGATGATGGACGAGGATCAGGCCGGCAACGATCCGGCAGCGGCGGCGTTCGAGCGGCTGCGTGGGGAGCTGTCGCTGGTGCGCAGGGCGGTCGAGGGATTGACCGCCGCGCGCGAGAAGATCGACATTCCCGATTATGGGCCGACGCTGACGCGCACGCGCCTGGTGCTGGACGAGCTGACGGGGCATGTCGCCGCGATGCGGGAAAGTCCGGCCCTGTCGATGGACCCGACCGAGCTGGAAAGGCGGATCAACCGGGCCGCGATCGACGCGCGCGGCGAGGACAAGCGGCTTGTCGGCGAGGCGCGCAAGGCGCTGGACGAAGCACGCGACGCGCTGAAAGCGACCGCGCGCGATATGGGCAACCGGCTCGCGTCGGCGCGCCAGGGCGACGCCCAGAAACGATGGCTGTGGATCGTCGGCCTTGGCGGTCTGCTGGCGGGGTTGATCCTCTATGCCGCGTGCGGGGGGCCGGTCGCGCGCCTGGTTCCGACAAGCTGGCAATGGCCCGAATATGTGGCGACGCGGGTGCTGGCCGAGCCGACGCAATGGGAGGCGGGGCGGCGTTTGATTATAACTGACAAGCCAGACACATGGGCGGGAACCGTCAAGGCCGTGAACCTCGTTAACGCCAACCAGGACGTGCTCCCCGCCTGCGAGCGGGCGGCGGCGAAGGCGAAAAAGCCGGTGCGCTGCACGATCACGGTGAAGCCCGAAAACAATGCGCGCTGATCCCCATATCGTCGCGACGTGGGTTCGGGGATGGACCCTGGCGCGCGAAACCACGCCTCCGACGCCCTATAAGGGCGGCCTCCGCGTCGATGTGGGATGGCCCGAGCAGAAAGCCCGCTACGTCTTTCCCGCCGTCGTGCCGGCGATCGGCGAGCTGGCATCCACTATCAACGAACCGTGGGTTTTCCTCAAAGCCTGCGCCTCGCCCGACGCCATGCAGCCGATATTGACGACGGGTTGGGCGATCCAGCGTCCGGGCTACATGATGACGCTCGCCGGGTCGATGGGAGATTTCGAGCGGCCCGAGGGCTATGCGCTCGACGTGATCGAGGGGCCGATTTCGATTGTGCGCGCACTCGATCCAGCGGGAGAGGCGGCCGCGATCGGCCGCGTCGTCGTGGTGGACGGCTTCGCGATCTACGACCGGATAGAGACTCGGCCCGAGCATCGCCGGCGCGGCCTCGCCCGGGCCGTGATGAAGGCGCTTGAGACGATCGGCCGCGAACAGGGAGCCGTGCGCGGCGTGCTCGTTGCGACGCCCGAGGGGCGCGCACTCTATGAGAGCTTGGGTTGGGAACTGCACCTGTCTCTTATACACATCTAGATGTGTATAAGAGACAGCTATGAGAGCTTGGGTTGGGAACTGCACTCCCGCTACACCACGGCCGTCATTCCGGTGGGCTAATCGCCATGTCTTTCGTTGTTTTTGGAATCATCCTGTTCGCCGCGTTGCTCCATGCGAGCTGGAACGCGATCGTGAAGGGAGCCGGCGACAAGCTGTTGACGACCGTCCTGGTGACGGCCTCGGCCTCGGTCATCGCTGTTGTCGCCCTTCCGTTTCTTCCTGTCCCGGCGCGTGCGAGCTGGCCGTTTATCGCGGCGTCGGTTGTCTTTCAGGTCATCTATTTCGTGTTGGTTGCGCGCACCTACCGTATCGCCGACATGAGCCTGACTTATCCTTTGATGCGCGGCACGGCCCCGCTGATCGTGGCGGTCGCGAGCGCCGTTGCGATCGGCGAGCATCTGTCAGCGCGCGCCTGGATTGGCGTCGGCATCATCTGCGCTGGCATCCTGAGCATGGCGGTGAGCGGCAGGCATGGCGACGGCGGGAAAGGAACGCCCCTCGCGCTGATGAGCGCCATCACCATCGCCTGCTATACCCTGATCGACGGGATCGGGGTGCGGCGCTCCAGCGCGCCCGCATCCTATACCTTATGGATTTTTCTTCTCACCGGCCTTTCTCTGGCTGCATGGGCGATAGCCACGCAACGAGCATCGCTCGGTGTCTATGTTCGCCGGAACTGGCCTTACGGATTGGTGGGCGGCTTCGGGACGCTGGCCTCCTATGGGCTGGCGCTGTGGGCGATGACGGTCGCGCCGGTCGCCGTGGTCGCGGCGCTTCGCGAGACCTCGATCCTTTTCGGCACCGCCATCTCGGCCGTTTTGCTCCATGAGCGGGTCGGGCCGGCCCGGATCATAGCCGTCTGCATTATTGCTGCCGGTGCTGCGACGCTCCGGCTTGCATGATTTCATGCGGCATCAGCCGCTCAGCGCTGGCTACACTTCAAATCGATCGTGCGCCGGTCGAGATCGCTGAGGGTGCCGCCGATCCTCGCCGCTTCGTCATCCCAGCAGCGCTGCCTGGGGGTGCGGCCGTCCACCGGCATCACCGGCGCGACATATGCCGGATATGGAACAGCGGGCGGCGTGGCGACCTGCGGAGGCGGCGTGGACTGCACGCCGACAGCCATGCTGCTTCCGCTTCGGGCCTGGAGCGGTGCGGTTGCAGATGTGCAGATCGCCAGTGCGGCTATGGCCGAGACGATCGAGCCCATTCGGCGCATGGGAACGATATGGTTCCGGGCAGGGGTAACAGAGAGCATCATCCGGCGAGCTTATGTAGTGATCCTATAGACTTCGTGAATCAATCGACGGTCATTGATTCAAGAAAGTCGCCGGACTTCGCAGGCCTGATTTTGTAGGCTTTGCGCCATGAATGGCGCAGTTCTCCCGCTTTGTGATCCGATCGAGCTGGTGGCTCTCGACCCCGCCCGCAACGTCCGGCGCGGCTACAGCATCACCGCGAGCCTCGACCTGTTCGGCATGATCGTGGTGGAAACCCGCTGGGGCCGGATCGGCGCGTGCGGTCAGGCCCGCGCCCACGCCTTCGCCGATCGCGCGGCGGCCGAGCGCCATATCGCCGCGACCTTGCGCCGGCGCGGCACAGCCGAAAGCCGGATTGGGGTGGCTTACACGATTATAGCAGTCGCCGGCGTATAGGCAGTCGCGTCCACGGTCAGGCATACGATGGCGAGTGGCACGTCTCTAAAAGCCGACCATGTAGGCTGGACGCGAACAAACCCTAATCGCCGCGCACCAATACGAGCGCCTCAATCTCTATTGGCATGCCATAAGGCAACGAACCGCTACCTACCGCCATGCGAACGTGCCTGCCTTCCTCACCCCATACATCGACAAAAAGGTCCGAGCATCCGTCGATGACCTTCGCATGATCGCGAAATTCGGGAATAGCGTTTACCATGCCAAAGACCTTGACCACGGTTTTTACTCGATCGAGATCACCACCCAAAGCATCCTTCATCGCGGAGATCAGGAAAAGCGCCACGGTGCGAGAAAGCCCATAAGCCTGCTCAGTAGAGAACTCGGCGCCCACTCTCCCTACGGGGACCGCGCCATTATCAAGCAAGGGGCCTTTGCCCGCGAGATAAAGCAAGTCCCCTATTTGCTTGTGGTGAAGGTAATTCTCGGCCGTATAACTTAGTCGAGGCAGAGATATTCCAAGAGCATCGAGGCGATCCTGTGTCCGCATCATTCTCGCAAGTTCCTCGCCGGGCAAACGCGATAAGGATCATGCCATTTTCATGCTGTCCGGAACACTCGTTATGACAACGAAGCTGCCGGACGGCTCGCGCCCCATATAGCGTCATTTGCGTTTGATAGGTTGATGCCCGTAATCGGGCATCAGCCTAAAGTCGCTTCCGATCGCAAGAGGGAGTAATGGCCAGCATCCCAACGATCTGCTCCCATTCGGGCGAGAGATCGGCGAACACCTTCCTTGACAAACCCCAGCGTTTCGTATGTTCGAATCGCGCTATGATTAAATGTATAGACGTTCAATTCCATGCGCTCGACCCGAGTATCGGAAAATGTGAGGGCAATAATCTCCTTTAGGAACGGTTTTGCGATACCGCGCCCTCGCATGGTCGGAGAAACGGCAACAAGGCCGAGTAAGGCAACTCCTTGGTGCCAATTCATAAAGGTAGTGGCTGTTGCAACCATGGCACCTTGATCCTCACCCGCCCACATTACGGCTTTTGGATCACCTCCAACTGTCTGGCTTAGAAATGCCTCAACCTGCTTAGTGTCGAGAGGAAAGGACCGCTCCGGACTACCCCACTGTCCCAACGCCTCGGGCGTAGGAAACCAGTGTAGAAGGGCGGGAATGTCGTCCGCGTGAAAGGGGCGAACTTTCAACCCACGGTGCGCTTCGTTCACCGTCCTGCTCCAAATCTGCCTCGACTGGTATTTGAGCATGGCCGCTCCAAACCTGCCGGGCAAGAATCCACCCAGCCAAGCCCTTCATGATCCGAAAATCAAAAGTTTTGCATCGCTCGGGGATGGCTTGGTGGGGGGTGGTTAGGCGACAGGCAGCTTCTGGCGATTAAAGGGAGTTTTCCGACGTCAGTTGGAATTTGCTGGATTGGACGCTGTCTCAGGCTTGCCTAACTCCAAGACCCCATCGAATCCGGGCTCGGCCGGCTTCATTGTTAAGGCGCGCGCTACATGCGGTCTCGCCGCGACCGGATAAATGTGGCACCCTTGATCCTCGCAATTGAAGGTGGTGCCGCCTTCTCCTTCGATCAGGATGCTGATCGTGCCGTCCCGAGGAAGAAGCATGGCAGCCGGCGCGAACGGTCGTTTTGTATCGGTATATTCGATCTTCTGCGCGTGGACCGCCCCTGTCAGAGCGATGACCACTCCCCCGTTGGCTGCTTGTGCGGCCCGAAGGTTCTCAGCCATCTGCCTATTGGAATCCGCATCGATATTTACGCTGGCATCGCCATTCACACTCGAACCAGAAAAGGCCACGACATTGCGAATACGTCCTGCCTGCACATTACGACGTAGCCAGTCAAAAAGGCCCAGCATCGCTTGGCTGCCCTTGCCGTCCTGATACCTCGGATCCCAATTTGTGCCTTGGAAGAGGGTCGTTTGTGCGACAAATCCCCCGTCCGACTTCAAATATGCGTCGATTAGCGGTTGCTCGATGGTCGAATGCTCGATCCCGATCGTGATCGAACGGTGCGCTTTCATGAAGGCGCACATGACGTCGATCGCCGCTTGGGGCTGCTCGACCGTGCCGTGATGGCTCTCGCCGAGCATGATCCAGCGTGCCTTTGTCTGCTGGGCGAGCGCGTCCGCACCGGCAAGCGGCTGGCATGCAGGGGGAGAAGCGGCAACAAGGGCGAGCAAAAATCCGATCATATTGCTATCTTGTCCAAGGCCATTACCCGATACAATCGCCTGATGCAGAAATCGGATGCGCGCGACGGACGGAATCGCCACCCCTCCTATATATGATAATGTCCTTTATCATACATTTCCTCATGTCCTTTTACCCCATGGCGCGGCGTGGTAGAAAGAGAGATGATTTTCTAGAAAGGAGTAGCGTGGCAATGAGCCTCAATGTCAAAGACCCCGAAGCCCATAGGCTCGCCCATGCCATCGCCCAGGCGACCGGTCAGAGCATGACCCGCGTTGTTACCGAGGCGCTGCGCGACCGCTTCGCCCGGATCGAGCGCAGCAAGGGCAAGGCCAGCGTCGCGGAGCTGCTTGCCATCGCCGATCGCGCCGCCGCGCATGTGAAGCGTCCCTATGCCGATCATGCCGAACTGCTTTACGATGAAAGCGGCCTGCCGAAATGATCCTCGACACATCGGCCCTGGTCGCGATCCTCTATCGCGAGCCGGAGGCGCAGGCGTTCGCGCAAGCGATCCACGATGCCGATTCCTGTCGCATCAGCGTCGCCAGCTATGTCGAATTGTCGATCGTCGTTGAAAACCAGCTTGGTCCCGAGGGGATGCGCCAGGCTGAAGCCTTCTTTCGGCGCGCCGGCATCACCATTGAGCCGGTGACGGTCGAGCATGGCGAGCTGGCGCGGCAAGCGTTCCTCGATTTCGGCAAAGGCCGGCACAAGGCTGGCCTGAATTTCGGTGATTGCTTTTCCTATGCGCTGGCGAAGGCCACCGGCGAACCGTTGCTGTTCAAAGGCAATGACTTCCCGGTGACGGACATAGAGGCCGCTGCATGACCGAAGCGGCGACCACGACACGGGGCTATCGCGACGCGATGCACGACCTTTGGGTGCGCTATCGCGGCGATCCTGCCGAGGCCGTTTAAACGGCTCCGGAGATCCACCGCATAAGGAGGCCCCTATGACCGACGACGAGCTGGCCGATGACAACCCCGCCGAGCGCGCTCAGGCCGCGCGCTTACGCGAGCAGGCCCGCGCGGGTGGCCTGCGGTTCGAGGTGTATCTTATCAGCGAAATCGCAGACTGGCTGTTGGCGCAGATCGAGCGGGGCAGGTTCGCCGATCCTTCCGAGGCGGTGTTCCTGATCGTCCAGAACTTCATCGAAATGGAGCAGCACCGCGATTTGCGCGACGAGCTGCTACGCCGGACATTGGATGCCTCGATAGAGCGCGGCCTTGAGGATGCGAAGGCGGGCCGGCTCCACGACGCGGCCGAGGTGTTCGATGAATTGCGCCGGGAGCTGGCGAAGCCGCGCCCCGAGCCGGCACGATGGGAGAAGATCGCGCGATGACCCAGCTCGCCCCTCTCCCCTCGCCGGCGCTGCCGGCGCTGATCGCGTCGGCCGACGAGGCGACGCGGCTCCGCTTCCTTGAGTTTTTCGCGGTGACGATCCGCAACCCGCATACGCGCCGCGCCTATGCGCGTGCGGCCGGCGATTTCCTCGCCTGGGTAGCCGCGCGCGGCGTCACATCGCTCGCCGGCGTGCAGCCGCTCCACGTCGCGGGGTGGGTCGAGGCGCTGGGGCGCGAGGTGGCGGCCCCCAGCGTCAAGCAGCAGCTCGCGGCCGTGAAGCATCTGTTCGACTGGCTGGTGACGGGCCATGCCGTGCCGGCGAACCCGGCCGGATCGGTGCGCGGGCCGGCGCATAGCGTGCGGCGCGGCAAAACGCCGGTGCTGGCCCCCGACGAGGCGAGGCGGTTGCTCGACACGATCGACGTTGCCACCCCGGCCGGCCTGCGCGACCGCGCCCTGATCGCGCTCATGGTCTATTCGTTCGCCCGGATCGGCGCGGCGCTGGGGATGCGCGTCGAGGACGTGTTCATGCAGAACAGGCGGCTATGGGTCCGCCTGCATGAGAAGGGCGGCAAGCGCCACGAAATGCCCTGCCACCACAATCTTGAGGAATATCTGGCCGCCTATCTCGACGGCTGCGGCTTGCGCGAGGATCGCAAGGGGCCGTTGTTCCGCACGATCGCGCGCGGCACCAGGCGCCTCAGCGATACCCCCCTGCCCCAAGCCAATGCGTTCGCGATGGTGCGCCGGCGTGCCGGCGCAGCCGGGATCGGCACCGCGATCGGCAACCACTCATTCCGTGCGACCGGGATCACGACCTATCTGAAGAATGGCGGCACGTTGGAGACGGCCGCGACGATGGCGAACCACAGCTCGACCCGCACCACCCAGCTCTACGATCACAGGCCCGATGACGTGACGCTCGACGAGGTGGAGCGGGTGTTGATTTGAGGATTACGGCCGTTTCCGACCAACTGTGTTCGTCAAGGGGTGCGTTCGGCTTCCCTGAAATCTGCCGCCCGCTTGGGGCAAATCGCCGGCATCCTCGCCACTCATTACTTCGATATCAAGCGCGCTCGACCGCATTGGAGACGTGCAAACAAGTGTAGATGAGCAGCGGTGTCGACGCGAGGCATAACGCTATCGCGACCTTGAGCGCACCTTCCTTCGCGCACTTGAATCCAGCGATGGGAGCGAGCAGGCATACCACGAAGAGAAAAGAATAAGCTGGGAACGGATCGGCTTGGAATGTCTCATACTGAGGCGCGTTGTGAAACACCGTAAGCAGCTCGTTTCCGGCTATCAGTAGAGCTGCGATCGAAATGGCGAAGCTGATCCAGAAGCCTATTCGCATAACCATATGCTATCATTACGCCGAGCGACCACAAGTCGATCTGCAGGTGCCGGCGTCGGCCGATCAGATCGCCGAGGGAGGTACATCGAGCGCTGCCGCGAGCAGCCGCCGGCTCTGGCGGTTGCCGGCACCGGCGCCGGCCGATTCGATCCGCATCACCGTGAAACGCGACACCCCAGCCGCGCGCGCCAGCGCAACCTGCGAAATCCGGCGAAAGCGACGCCACGCCGCGAGCGGGCTTTCGCCTGCCTCGATCGCCGCACGCACTTCGGGCGGCGGGGTAAATTGCTCGGGTCCGGCGTCGTTCGCCGTCGCGTTCAGCATGAAGCTGCCCGCCGCTGCCGACAGGCGCTCGAACTGCGCCAGCGGCATGACGACCAGCACGTCGCCTTGCGGCGTGACGATCTGTTGAACCCTCTCCCGGCCCATGATGCCCGCTTAACCATTATGAATGATTACGCAAGCGATACCATTAACTATTGAATGAAACAGTCGTGCAGCAACTCCGGAGAGCCATAATCTTGCGGACGGCGGGCAGCGCCCCAACGCCGGATTTCATCCCATAGCCGGCGCATATTCCCAGCGCCCGCCCTGCCAGTAGAATCCTACCCGCTGCGCGTTGCTGATCGCGGGCGGCTCGCCCTTGCGCCAGAACGCCCGCATCTTGGCCCGTTCGTCCAGATCGGCATCGGCGACGATCGCGCGCGCGGCCTGGATGAACTGCCCAGGCCCGAACACATAGACCAGCGATCCCGCAGGCATGGCGGCGAGCCGCGACAGCGCCGCCTCGCAGCGCCGCAGCAGCGTGGCGAAGCTCTCCGCACCCTCCCCGTCGCAATAGTGCGGGTCCGCGTCCTGCCAATAGCGTTCGAGGTGCGGCATCCGCTCGGCGCTGCGCGTGCCGTTCCAGCGCGCCGGTTGGAGATAGGTAAATTCCTCGATCGGCCACACTTCGACCGGCACGCCGGGAAAGCGCGCGATCGTCGGCGCGGCCGTCTGCCGGGTGCGCGTGTAGGGCGACGTGACGATGAGCGCCGGCGTTTCGGTCCAACTCGCCGCGACCGCCCTCGCCTGTTCGTGGCCCAGCTCCGTCAGCTCGATCGCCGCGAGGTCATGGCACGGCACGCCGGCGTTGCCGGTGCTTTCGCCGTGGCGGATGAATATGGCCCTCATGGCTCGCGACGGTGCCGATCAGGTGAGAATCTGGATGCCACGCCGTTTCACCAGCGTCAGCAGAGCGAGCGAGGCGCCAGTCGGTCGCATCGAGCCGGCCTCCCAGCGCTGGACCGTGCGCTTGTGGGTGACGAGCAAGCGGGCAAACCCGGCCTGGCTCAAATCGCTATCTTGGCGAATCCGCCTGATTTCGGCGGGCGCGATCGGCTGGTAAAACGGCTCGCAGTTCGGATCAGTCCCCGTCATGGTCGTTCATCCCGGCCACGCCGGCGGACGCGCCCGCTTCGGCGATGGCATCGTTGATTTCCTCGATCGTGAACCGCTTTCCGTTACCCTTCACCATCCCGCGCAGATCGTCCCACGAGCTTTTGCGCGCGGCGGGCGGCTCGACGCCTGCCGCCGTCGCGACGGTCATCAAATCATCCAGCGAGAATCTGTTAAACTTCCCGCGCAGGAGGTCGTTGAGGCGAGGCCGTGTCAGCCCGAGCCGCTTGGCGGCCTCGCTCTGCGGCACGTCCCACGACTTCACCCGCGTGGTGACACTCCGCATCAGGTCCGCGCGCGTCCGCAACTCCGTCGCTTCCTCCGGCGTATCGGCGATTGCGTCAAAGACGCAGGCGAAGGTTTCGACCTTCATGTCGTCGGCGCTCATTGCCTACCTTCCAAATTTTCCGCTGTCGCGCTGCCTACTCGAACAGTTCCGAATGGGTGCCGGCGCGCACGAAGTTCACCAAATTCCCCTCGATCGTATAGATGAGTAGAAAGTCACCGCCGATATGACATTCGCGATGATCGCTCCAATCGCCTTTCAACGAATGATCCAGCCACTCCGGGCCTAGCGGCGCATCATTGGCGATGAGCAGCATCATCGCTTCCTTGAGCTGCTGCATGTTGTAGCGCCCGCTGCGCGACAGCCGTTCCCAATCCTTGACGAACCTTTTTTCATAGGACGCCTCGCGCGGGAACGAAGCGCGCTTACTGCTGGCGGGCTTCTTGGTCGAGGGCATCGAACATTTCCTGGGGATCGGTGAAGCGGGCGCGGCGAGCCTTCAGCGTCGCGCGGGACGACTCGATCGCGGCGCGCGTTTCGGCGTTCGGAACCTTCAGCTCGAACGGTAAGGCATGATCCTTTGCGACTCGCGTAAGGGTCATGCGGACCACATCCGAGACGGTCAGCCCCAGCTCGGCCAGCACGGCGGCGGCTTCATCCTTCAATGTTTCATCGATGCGCGCGCGCACGAAAGCGGTTGCGGCCATGAGAACCTCCTTGGTCAAGTCTGCAATGTAGCTCAATTGAGCAACACTTTCAATTGAACGGGATGCGCCTGCCGCTGCGCGGCACCGTGGCCCTACTCGCTTCGCTCCCCAAGCCCGCAAGCGGTCTTGGCCGAAGGTGACGGTCCGCATGGCGGGACCGAGATCGCAAGTGGATCTCGGGGCATGGTGCCGGCGTGCGCCGGCGTCGATGTTCGTTCGGGGGGAAAGGCGGTCCCGGCCGCCTCTCCCCCGCAACGGGAATAGACGGGCCGAGGCTCAGTCGCTTCGCTCCCTGCGCCCGCACCACCCCGTCGATGCCCGCTGCCCCCCACTCTCGCCGGCTGCTCCGCGCGAGCTCGGGAGCGATGGCGAGAGGCCATCGCCCCGAAGGGCGATTTGAAGGGAGTGGAAGGCATGACGCAGGACAATCGCGAAAGCTGGCTCAACCGGGTGGCGCTGGGGATGGCGCCGCTGTTCGAGGCGCTGGATGCCCCCCTGCCCTCGCGCGTGCGCGTCGCGATCGGCTTTACCAGCGCGGGCCGCAAGGGCAAGGCGATCGGCGAGTGCTGGGATAACCGCTTGAGCGCGGACGGGCATTTTGAAATCTTCATCCGCCCCGACCTCGCGCACGCGCCCGGCGCGATGCCGTCGCAGATCGCCGCCATCCTCGCGCATGAGCTGGTCCATGCCGCCGTCGGCATCCCGGCTGGACATGGGGCGGCGTTTAAACGGGTCGCGCTGGGGCTGGGGCTTGTCGGGCCGATGCGCGCCACCACCCCCGGCGAGGCGTTCCTTGCCGCCGTCGCGCCAATCCTCGATGCCGCTGGCCCCCTCCCCCATGCCCGTCTCGACACGGACGGGGCGTCGACCGCGCCCAAGCAGCAGAAAACCCGGATGCTCAAATGCGAGTGCGCGACGTGCGGCTATACCGTCAGGACCGCGCGCAAATGGTTGGAACAGGCCGGTGCGCCGCTCTGCCCGATCGAGGGGCATGGGCGGATGGAGCATGAGCCGTTGGATGACGACGAAGGCGAGGGCGGCGAAGATTAAGCGACTAAGCGATTAATGACGCGGCTTGTCTGCTTAGCGACTAAGCGATATAAGCCGCATAATCGCTTAGCAGGAGCCATCATGCAAACTTGGGCTATCATCGCGCAGAAGGGCGGTCAGTCGAAAACGACCATCGCGACCGCCTTTGCCGTGGAAGCCGCCCGCGAGGGAGCGGCGGTCGTGATCCTCGATGCCGACGACCGGCAGGGGTCCGCGCTCTATTGGTCCGAGCGCCGGGAAACCGAAGATGTAATGGTGAAGGATAGCAGCGTTGCGGGCTTGCCGCTGCACGTCTCGCGCGGGCGCGACAGCGGCAAGGTGGACCTCATCATCATCGACACGCCGGCGAACTCGAAAGACATTGCCATGCTCGCGGCCGAGCAGGCCGATTTCGTGGTGATCCCGGTCGCGCCGCGTGGGCTGGACGTTCATTCCGTCCTGCAAACCGTCAAGCAGGTGCAGCAGGCGGGAACGCCGTTCGCGGTGATCCTGACCCAAGTGCCGCACCAGGGCGGGGAGGGCGCCGAGGCCCGCGCCGGCTTCGCCGCGAAGGGCGTCACCTTGTTCGACACCGCGCTTCATTTCCGCAAGGATTTCTACAAGGCGACGCCGATCGGCAAGACCGCGATCGAGCTGGACCCCGAAGGGAAGGCGGCGGCCGAGTTGCGCGCCGCATTTGAAGAAGCTAAGCGACTAAGCGGCTATGCGAATAAGCCAATTAGCGAGGTAGTGTGATGGCGAAGAAACCATCGGCCTTGGCCGGCATCTTTGACGACGAACCCGCAACCGAGACGCCCGCGCCCAGCCCGATCGCGCCCGCAGCCGTGGCGCAGCCGACACCGGCGCGAACGCCGGCGCCGGCGAAGGCCGCGCGCGGGGCAGGGGAGGGCGCGCGCAGCGTTCCGGCCGACAGCCCAGCACGGCGCAGCAGCCATCCCGGCAAGAAAGCCGTGCTGATCCATATCCCCGAGGACATGCACCGCACCTTGCGTCAGCTTAGCGTTGAGGAAGGGGGCGAGCCGCTGACCGTCATCACCGAGCGGCTGTTGCGNCCCGGTCCAGCTTTCCTTCGCGCTTCAATTCGGTGATCGCTGCACCATAGCTCGGCGCTTTGTCGGTATTGAGCGTGGCAGGCTTTTCCCAGTGCTTCAGGCCTCGCAGGGCCTTGCCCAGGAACCGCTTCGCTGCCTTGGCGCTGCGGGTCGGCGACAGGTAGAAATCGATCGTGTCGCCCCGCTTGTCGACTGCCCGGTACAGGTAGGTCCACTTGCCCCGCACCTTGACGTAGGTTTCATCCAGGCGCCAGCTCGGATCAAAGCCACGCCGCCAGAACCAGCGCAGCCGCTTCTCCATCTCCGGGGCGTAGCACTGGACCCAGCGATAGATCGTCGTATGGTCGACCGAAATGCCGCGTTCCGCCAGCATTTCCTCAAGGTCGCGATAGCTGATCGGATAGCGACAATACCAGCGCACCGCCCACAGGATCACATCACCCTGGAAATGGCGCCACTTGAAATCCGTCATCGTTCCGTCCGTCCAATCTCCGCCAAGCATGCTCAAGCTTCACGATTTTTGCAACAGAGCCATGTATCTCACCTATTCGCTGTTCGAGGTGCCGAGCAACATGATGCTCGCCCGCTTCGGCGCTCGGCTTACCTTGACGCGGATTGCGGTGTTGTGGGGCTTGTGTACCACAGCCTTGGCAGCCGTATGGTCAGCGGAGAGCTTCTACGTGCTGCGCGCGATACTGGGTGCGGCTGAAGCAGGACTCTTTCCTGGCGTCATGCTCTATCTGACCTTCTGGTTCCCGGTCGCCTATCGGGCGCGCTACAATGCGATGTTCAATTTCGCGGTTCCTGCGGCCTATATATTCGGCTCGGTCATATCCGGCGCCATCCTGGCGATGGACGGTATCGCGGGAATTGCCGGCTGGCGCTGGCTGTTCCTCCTCGAGGGTCTTCCGGCAGTGCTGCTCGGCATCGCTTGCCATTTTCTGCTCAGTGATGGCCCCAAGGATGCCAAATGGTTGAACGCTGACGAAAAAGCATGGCTCGAGGCTCAGTTGACGCCGGCGCATCCTCACAGTGCCGGTACCTTTTCAGCGCTTGCCAAGCCAGAGGTCTGGCTTCTCGCAATGTGCAACTTCGGATTGTTCACGGGATTGTTGACCGTCTCCGTCTGGCTGCCGCAAATCTTCCACGCACAAGGACTTGGTTTCGGCATCACCGGGGTTCTGACAGCTGTCCCGGCCTTGGGCGGGATCGCCGGCATGTACTGGTTCAGCCGGCGCTCGGATCGCAAGAAGGAACGGTTCGGCCATGCTGCCGGCGCATTTTTGCTGGCTGCATCGGGATTTGTGATCGCCGCTTACGGGACTGGATCGACGACCCAAACCCTGATCGGATTTGCCGTCGCCAATGCTGGCGTCTATGCGACGCAGGCCATCTTCTGGACGATCCCGCAAAGCTATCTGCCGCGTGCATCGGCGCCCGTGGCGATCGGAATGATAGCAATGCTCGGAAGCCTCGGAGGCGCGGTCGCTCCTCTCATCATCGGATGGATCAAGGACGAAACCGGCGGCTTCTTCTGGGGTTTCGTAGTCAACGCTCTCGTGTTCTGTGCCGCTGCCGCACTTATCTATGCGATCCGCGGGCGCTTCGAGCGCAGGTAGGAAACCGGAATTCATGCAGCCTTTGAATGGGCATTACGCCAGGCCAGAGACGTGCCCTGTCGTGAAAGGGGTAAAGTTCGGACACGATCAGGCGCCGCATGGTCGCGGCGCCCGACTTCGAAGCTTCCTCAAAAAAGACCTCAGTCGCCGCATCACGACGGCGGCGAAATCTGGACAACATGGCGGAATCTACCAGACCGGTGAACGAGAGTCTGTCCTCTCCGAGGCTAACAAGGCTGGCCAGCGCGCACACGGCCTCGTCTAGACTCTGGCCGGAGCACTCCCCATCTCTGAGGCTACGAAACGCAGACTGAGGTGATTGCTGTCTCGTCGGGTTGCTGCGCTGCGAGCCGGAACCGTCGGCCCCGCTTTTCCGTGAGCCGCTCCAGCTTCTTATTCTGCAATGATTGCCGAGCCGGCAGATGTTTCCATCTGCCTGGAAGCCGCTCGAAGGCGGAGGCTTGATATGGTCTCAGGCGCATTCTCCCCAGAGGAGCGTGATGCCGCAGCTGTCGAGGCCGGGCCCGCCCAACCGTTCAGCGCGTAACGGCATCCACGAAAGAATGGAACGGACCGACAATGGTGCCGGACAAGAATGACCTCGTGCGACATGGCTACTTCAACGCAGACGCCGACATGCGAGCCCCACCAGCCTGAATAAAAAGGAGCCGGTCGGATAACCGACCGGCTCCAGTTTCAGCGTGATGCCTAGAGCGATCTCTGGGCACAGAAAATCACCTGCCGCCTCGGAAATCGCGGTAAGACAATAAGCTAGAGCGACCAATCCGATGCAATCGGATCGTCAGCCGCTCTAGATGGCTCAGTAACGGATGCCGAACCGCAGGCCGATCTGGCGACCCCGCGATATCGAGGCCAATTCACCGCCAGAGGTGAGCACCGTCTGCGCAGCGAACTCCATATACTGCTTGTCGGTCAGGTTCTTGCCGAAGATTGCCACTTCCCAAGGACCATTTTCAGCCTTGATGCCCACTTGGGCGTTCAGCTGCGCAAACCGCTTCTGATAATGCCGCGGGTTGTTGATGGTGCCCGCGTTGAAACCAGTGCGGCCGCTGACTTCCACTCCCTCGGTCATCAGGAGATCGCCGGTCAGCGGATGTTCGTAGTTCACGCGAGCGCCGCCGCCCCATTTGGAGGACATCGGCGTACGAGTGCCCGAGAGATCCTGGCGGCAGACCTGACCTGCAGGCGTAAGCACCTGGAGGGCATAATAGCACGCGACACCGGGGAAGCTGATATATTTCGCGTCGAGATAGGTGCCGTTGAGATTGACGCTCAGCCCGGGCATGGGCCGCCAAGTCACCTCGGCCTCGACACCCTGGGTGCGGGCCTTGCCGACATTGCTGACCAGGAAGGTCGCGACGCCGTCATAGATGGAAACCTGAAGGTCCGTGAACGTCGTCCGGAACGCGTCGATGGCGAACTCGATCTTGCCATCGGCGATCAGGCCCTTCGCACCGATTTCGAACGATTCCGCGGCTTCGGAATCGAAGCGTGCCAGGGCGGGATTCGTACCGGAGTAAATATAGTCGAACCCGCCAGCCTTCGCGCCCTTCACATATTTCGCGTAGACCATCGATCGGGGATCCAGCTTGTACTGGAGGACGACCTGCGGCTGCCAATGCCCCTCCTTGTTGCGGAGACCGACAAAGGAATGCGGCGCGCCGCCGAACCGCGAAAAGGTCGGGTTGAGCGAGCTGTCTTGCAAGGCGCGATATTGAGCCAGGGTGTAGTTGGCCGAGCCGGGGACAACCCTATAGGCAAAGGTTTCCTGATCCGCAGTCTTCTTGATCCGGGAATAGCGGACGCCTGCTTCGACGCTCAGCTGGCTGGTGACGTGATAGGTCAGGTCCAGATAGCCTGAGTAGGTGTGAGTCCTCTGATCCAGGGTCGCCATGCGGCCCACCGGCGGAACCGGAGCACCGAGCGGCTGGATGTTGAACTGCGAGGGACTGGTGATGTTGAGCTTGTTCCACTCGAAATAGCCGCCAGCGACATATTCGATCGGCCCAGCTTCGCCAAAGTAGCGCATCTCGTGGCTGAACTGCTTATAGTAAGATGTCGGGACCCCCTGGAAAAGCGGCAGGTTGGAACCGTCGGCGTCGGCGCTCTGTCGCACGAAGCTCTTGCGATAGCCCGTCGTAGCCGCGAGCGTTCCGCCGAGGAGCTTCCATTGCACGTCCGACTGATAGGTCTCGTTGTGCATATCGACGAAGTCGAGAGCCCCGTAAGGAGCGCCGGCGTTGCTCACCGAACGATGGTCATCCAAACGGATTTCGGGGAAGGCTACGGCCGGAATTACCGTTTGCGCGTAAGGCTGCAAGAGACCGCCGCGCTGTTCTACGTTGGTGTATTCCGCCTTGAGGAAAACCGTCAACGCATCGGTCGGTTCGAGCCGGACAGTGCCGCGGACGCCGTAATTCTTGTCACGCGGGTCGTTGGTACCGGTCAGGTCGTTGCGCACCCAACCCTTGGCAAGGCGCTGATAATAGCCGGCGACGCGGACGCTTGCCTTCTCCGTCAACGGCGTGGTCACACCGCCCTGCAGAAGCAGCTCATTGTTGTTGAACTCATAGGAGCTCGAAAGATCGGCAGCGAACGTATCGCCGGGCTTCTTAGTGGTGATGTTGAGAGCGCCCGCCGTCGTGCTCGTGCCGTATAGAAGCACCTGCGGCCCCTTCAGGACCTCCAGTCTCTCGATGTCGAACAAGGGCAGACGGGCATCCTGGTCGCGGTTGTAGGCAATGTTGTCGACGAATTTGCCGACCGCCTGATCGAACGAAATATTCGATCCGGAACCGAAACCGCGAATGAGCGTGAACGGTGCTGCGGAGCCGTAGCTGAAATAGAGCGCGGGCTGGGTCACGACCAGATCGCGAACGGCTGCGATATTGGCGCGGACCAGCTGGTCGCCACTGACC
The DNA here is from genome assembly GCF_007693735.1 of Sphingobium sp. B2. Taxonomy (NCBI): domain Bacteria; kingdom Pseudomonadati; phylum Pseudomonadota; class Alphaproteobacteria; order Sphingomonadales; family Sphingobiaceae; genus Sphingobium; species Sphingobium sp. B2. The sequence continues at coordinate 5,494 of NZ_VDBZ01000007.1, read as the reverse complement.
GATGAAATGGCGACGGGAACGTCGCGCTGGTTCTCCGAGCGGCGGCGAGCCGTGACGACGATATCATCAGGACTGCCGGTTGCAGATGCCTCCGCCTCACGCTGCGCATGGGCGCCCGTCGGCACGAACGCGCCGGCCATCAGCGCGCCGATTACGAACATACTCGCACGGCTCGCTTGGAACCGCGATTTCTGGAACTTCATAACCCCTTCCCCTTTTTGCTGAACACCGCGCAAGGCGCGTTGCTGTCCTCGTTGCGATTGCGGCACGTTGGCCCGATCCCTTGAGCTGTTTCTCAACCCTAAGGTGAAACATAGTAGCATTATCTATAGTTGTTTTGTCACCTATTGTGGGGAGGTGTCAAGCGAGGATCTCATCATCCGACAATCGATGCCGAAACCAAGAATCCAAGAGAATAAGGCATTTTTCGTGGGTCTCGGGTTTGATTCGAAACGCGCACCCTCCTGCTGGACCGTTAGGATCGTCGCTTCGCCGTCAGTGCGCAGGGTTGAGCGATTCGCATAACGGAGGGGCTGGCGATGCAGCACGCAGATAGAATGCCGGTTACCACCAATGAAAAAGGCGAGCGGTTGCCCGCTCGCCTTGTACGACCTTCATCGGATGAAGCGGTTGTCAGACGCCGACCACAAAGAACCAGACTGCGGCAAGACCTGCCGCGTACAGCCAATCGTACGCGGCACAAAAGGCCGGATACCAGGTGGGTATTTCGACAAGGCTGTGCCGCTTGAAATGATGAAGTGCATCCCAAAAGCCGTGGGCGACGTAGGCGGCAGGGATGATCCAGGGATTCCACCACAGGCCCGCCAGGGCCGCCCCGAAGAACAGGGAAGCTACCAGCACCTCGATCACGATTTGGCTGAACGAGCCCTTCTGTAGCGCAAAAGCGACATAGATCGCGCCGATGACCGCAACGACCATGCTGGCAATCTCGATCGATTGCTGCGGTGTCAGAAGCAGGTGAAGCGGCAGCGAAACCAGACTGAAGATGATACCCGCCAAGGCGCCTGCGCCGTGATGCGCAGGCCCATGCTCATGTGATGAGATGCTGGCCATCTATCAGGCTGCTTCCGCGGGCAATTCGAGCCGCACATTGGCATCGAGAATCTCGTAGCCGGTCTGGGCCACGCCGCGGATGTTCACCTGCTCGAAATAATCGAGCCATCCGCTCGCGCGCACATTGGTCTCGAAACCGACCTGGATGTCGCGGTTGGGCACCTTGTAAACGCAGAAGAAATCATAGGGCGCGCGCTGATCGGTATCACGATCGTTGAAGCCATAGGCAATGATCTCGATGCCCATTTCGGGCATCCGATCGAGCGAGCCGGAAATGCCGGCGATGAATGACCGGCGGGTGTCCTCATCCGTTCCACGCCATTTTTCGGTATAGTTGAACAGTTCGATGAAGATGTAGCTCATGATGAACCTTTCTGCTTCTTGAAGGGAGGAGACTGCCAGGCAGCGTCGGCTCGGCGCAGTTTGGATGGGAGCACCACCGCGACGGGACTTCACCAGCGCGGCGAAAATCGATCGAGAAGGGTGCGTGCCGCATCGATGGGCTCGCGTTGATGCGGCTTGATCGCCTGACCATAGGCATTGGCGAGGATTGGAAGAAACGGATCCTCAACCGGCGAAGCAATGCCCGTCATCTCTTCGATGACGGCCAACGCCATGAACGGAACCGTATATGCGTTGTAGCCGCCCTCGTGGAGAGCGAGAACGCGCCCATGTCCGAGTTCGTCCGCGATGTCGAGGACCTGCCGGGCCATCTGGCGAAAGGCGTCGCTCGAAAGCATCTGACGCGACAGCGGGTCAAATCCACCGGCATCGAAGCCGCTCGGGATGATGATCAGATCGGGCTTGAAGGCGCGCAGCGCGGGAACGATCACATCCTCCATGGCAGCGGCATACGCTCCATGGCCCGATCCGGCGGGAAGAGGGATATTGTAATTATAGCCCTCGCCCTTGCCGGCCCCAATCTCATCGACCCAGCCGCCTTCGGGGGGGAAGCACGCTTCCTGGTGGATCGATAGCGTCAGGACGCGAGGATCCTCCCAGAAGATCGACTGGGTGCCGTTGCCATGGTGCACGTCCCAATCGAAGATTGCGACGCGGCCCAGCCCATAGGTTTCGAGCGCGCGGTGCGCCGCGATGGCACCGTTGTTCAAAAACGCGAAGCCCATGCCTGCATTCGCGGTCGCATGATGACCGCAGGGGCGTATCAGCGCATAGGCGTTCTTGACCTGGCCCGACATGATCGCATCGAGCCCTTCGATCGCTCCGCCTGCGGCCAGGCGTATCAGATCGAAACCGCCGGCCGCAAAAAGAGAGAACATACCGGCCGAGCCTCCCGCTTTATCCTGCGCCTTCAGATGGTCCAGGAATGTGGCATCGTGGACGGTGAGGATTTCCTCATCGGTTGCCATGCGGGCGGGGATGGAGACCATCTGGGCACTGAGCCCCGATGCATCCAGCAGATTCTTGATTCGCCGCTTGGTCTCTGGATTTTCGACATGCTGGCCAGGCTGAACATAGCCCCCCGCCGGAATGAGGAAAGCCGCCGTGGGATCGTTCTGATGCCACATGAAACGTTCGTCCCACACCAGACCACTCGCCATTTGCAACCTCCGACGCTGGGCGTTCAAGCCCTCAACCCAAAGAAAGGGCGACGCACGAAGAGCTGCGCGTCACCCCGGAGTGGATGTGATGGGCAGGTGACGCCCTTTCCCACCGAGGCGCAATGACATCCCAGCGTCAAATCGTGCCAACGAAGGCACGCCTTTCTCAATGCTGCGTGTAGGATCCGAAGCGGTCTCGAAACTGCTGCGGGATCACGCCGAAGCAGCGGACAAAGGCGCGGCGCAGATTTTGTTCGTCCCCAAAGCCGCTCGCCAATGCCACCTGTTTCAGCGATTGGTTTGGCAGACGGAGCTGCCGACAGGCCGCCTCCAGACGAAATAGTTCGATGGTTTTCGCCGGGGTGCGTCCGATTTGCGCGACATATCGCCGAAAGAATGTGCGCGGTGCCATTCCCGCTTGTTCGGCCAGGCGCGCCACCGGCAGGTCATCCGACAGATGATCCATGATCCAGGCGTGCAGCTTGTCGAAGGTGACATCACCCGCGGCCTGGGATGCCAGCGGTGCGGAAAACTGCGATTGCCCCCCCGGCCTTTTCATGAACATGACCAGATTACGGGCCATCTGAATGGCGGCGTTGTGGCCATAGTCCTGTTCCAGCAAGGCCAGAGCAAGGTCGAGCCCGGCGGTAAAACCAGCCGAACTCCATAATTTGCCGTCACGAAGAAAGATGGGATCTGCCTCGACGAGGATCTGCGGGAAGCGCTTGGCGAGAGCCCTCGCCGCTTGCCAATGCGTCGTGGCGCGCAGTCCATCGGCAAGACCGGCTTCAGCGACGAGAAAAATGCCTGTGCAGACCGCGCAGATGCGCTCGGGCTTGTCCCCTTCGTGGCGCAACCAGTCTACCAGCGCAGGTGGAATCGGAGGATCGCTCGGCGGGCCGCCGCCCGGTACGATCAATGTATCGATGGGACATTCGGCCAGGTCCGACAGAGCAGTCGTGTTGATCTGCAAGCCCGACGAAGCGGTAATAGGACCACCTTCCAGCGAAGCGACGATGAGCTCATAGCGGGGAAAACGGCCCGCCGCGTCGATCTGCTCCAGCAAATCCCGCGTCAGATGAAAGACGTCGACCGGACCGGCGATGTCGGACAAGGTCACCCGGTCGAAGGCGAGAACCACGATGCGATGCTTTTTCTCCGTCGCGCGCGTGCGTCTGGCGTCTCTCTCTCCCATTGCCCCCTCTCCGCCTGTTCGATGACCTCCACAGTGACACAAGGAAGGTCTGGCAACAATCTCGGCTTTGGCTCAAATCGTGCCACCGTGATGGTGGCAGTATTTGATGGTGATTTGTCATGTCCAGGTGATGGCATGGCCGAGACCGCAAGCTATGCATTTATCTACAGGACAGCCGGATCAGGGGGCAGGGGTGACATTGGGCATTTTGGCTAAAGGGTCTGGTTTCGAGCACGTCCACAGGCCGCATCAAAAGGCTGTGCCGGACAATGACGCTGGTTCCGCATGTGGCTGCTGCGCGCCGCCCGCCGCGTTCCTGTCATCGGTCCACGAGCTTGCGGTCGTGATGACCGGCTTGTCGCAGGAAAGGTGGCAGGACAGCCGGCCCTTTACCCAGGCCCACCATTGGACCTGTCGTGGTGATTATTTTCAGTCACTGCTCATAGACAAGCTGCTGGGCCGCCGATCGCTTGACCCCCTTGAGGAAGCAGCCTGTGCGGCCATGATCGCCCAGTCGGCCGCGCAATCCCCCCCCTCGGACAGCACTGCCCCGTTCCACGGTCGACGCCCTTCGATGGACGCTCCGGGCGACATCGTTCTGGTCGATGGCAAGATCTTCACCGCCGATCCCGATTGTCCTTGGGTCGAGGCGCTTGCCATACGGGCGGGCAGAGTCGTCGCTCGCGGCTCGACGAACACAGTGCGATCCTGTCTAAACGATGCAGGCTGGAAACCGCGCGTGGTGGAACTGGCGGGCCGGACCGTCATTCCCGGCTTCAACGATGCGCACATGCATCATACCCCTGATCCGAGCGGAATCAGATTGCCGATCGATCCCGTCGCCAATCCCGATGCCGATACGACACTGGCCCTTATCCGGGAGGCCGTTGCCCATGCTGCGGACGGCACCTGGATCTTTGGCGTCATGGGCGAGGCCACGATCAACGACACGGGGTTCGATCGGACGCGGATCGATGCGGTCGCCCCCAATCATCCGGTTATCCTTCTCGGGCTCACCAATCACACCAATGTCGTCAACAGCTGCGCCATGGCACGGCTCGGCATTGATGAGCATGAGCCGGACCCATTGGGCGGCCATTATAGCCGGTTGCCCGGGACAGGAGGAATTTCCGGTCGAATTCACGAATATGCGCAATGGTCTCCCCAGCGATGCTTTGCGTCGATGGCCACGATCGAGGAGGGGGCTGCCAGTCTTCGTCTGCTCGCCGCACAGTGCGCTGCCTTCGGGATAACCACCTTACAGAACATGTCGTGGACGCCCGCCGGGCGTTATGTCGATATGCTCAAGGCCGCAGACCTGCCGATCCGCGTGCGCGTGATCCGCTTTCCGCCCAGTGGTCCCGAGGGGCGCTATCTTGGTGAGGGGGCAGACCTGCCCTGCCATCCCGGCCCACGCATAGAGGTGAGCGGCACCAAATGGATCCTTGACGGCACGACCGTCGAACGGGCTGCAGCCATGGATCGCCCCTATGCCGATCGGCCGGAGACCAGCGGAGCCATGAACTTCGCCGCCGCCGAGATCGAGGAAATGCTCAGGGAGAGCGACCGATCGGGTGACCAATTGCTCTTGCACGCCATCGGCACCCGTACGGTCGATGCGGTCGTGGCGTCACCTCAAGGTTTGTTCGCCAGACAACGATTT
>NZ_VDBZ01000006.1:0-184171 GCF_007693735.1 Sphingobium sp. B2 | reverse complement strand
AAGCTCGAACAGAGCACCCACCTGCACCCACGCCCGCGATGCCGACAGCGCCAGCACCTCGTACTTCGGCGCCTTCGGATTGGCCGAGTGCACCTCGCGCAGCGCAATCGTCATCGCGATCGCCAGCGTCGCGATCTTGCCGACGAAAATGCCGGCGTCATTCTGCTTGATCGAACCGATATTCATGGGAAAGTCTCCTGAAAGCCGGTCTCGAACACTGTGTCCGAGCCAACTTCCTCCTTCCCCACTCCCCTCCTCGGCCGTTCGGCCGAGCAGGCGCGCAAGCGCCATTTCCGAGGCCCGCTTCAGCGGCCTCGGGGGGTTTAGGAGCGAGTGCCGAAGAGACTCAATTTGGCTCGCGTCTGGTGGACGCCGTCCACCATCCCGATGGTCGCGTGCCGGTCGGCGGCGAGGGACGCCGCCAGCGTTTCGGGAATGTCCGCATAGGCTTCGACGACGCGGATCGCGGCCTCGGGGGTCGGCAGTTCCCCCGGCTCCGTGCCGAGCCAGATCGTTGCTTCGCCCTCGTCGGGCTCGTCTTCGGTGGGCGTGAAGACTTGCGCGAAGAAGCTCTGCAGCGGGCGATCCCATCCGATCACCGCCTTGATGACACCGTTTCCGGGCCTCGGCTTCAGTTCGTAGCGGCTCATGTCTGGCTCCTGCGGATACGATGGTTGACGTGCCGGGCCGCGCCTTCGGCGCTGCGCAGTGCCTTGCGAACGGCCCTGGCGGCACGCGGGGCGCCGCTCCTGGCGAGAAGGTTACGCGCGGCGCGCAGATGGTCAATCGCCTCCGCCACGGCGGCGCGATCGGCCGGCGCCGCTCGTTTGATGGATCGCATGGCTTGGTCCTCCAATTATGCCGTCAGGATGCCGCCACCTGGTTGGTGGGCTGGAGCTCGATGGCGATCGCGTCGCGGCCGATCACCGCCGAGAACTGCCGGCCTTCGGGCACGAACCATTGGGCGCGATAAGCGATGATCGCCCGCAGGCGCTCGACGAGCGCGGCATCGTCGCCGAGCAGAAGGCGGGTAGCCATTTCCCTGGCGTCGAGAAGGAAGCGGTCGTTTTGGGTCTCCCAGCTATCAGCGTCGCGATCGTCGCTCGCGCAGAAGCAAGCGGCTTCCAGCAGATCAACCAGCTCCTCGGGCGAGACGGCGTCGCGAGAGCCCAGCAGGATATTCGCATCTTCGAAGGTCCAGAACAGGCCATCGTCATATTCGATGACGACAGGTGCCGGGACGGTAATCGTTTCGGGCTGCGGACCTGTGATTTCAAGCACGAGGTCGAGCCGTTCGACCGGGCCGCTTTCGAGACCGGGTAGCTCGGTGCAGTCGAAGACATGGGCGCGGCCATCGCGCTCGATCTCGAAGCGGAGCGCGGCGATGCGCTGCAGTGCGTCGTACCAGCTATATCCGGCCATGGCAGTGTCGGGGTCAGCCAAGCGTCCTCTCAGACGGCCATCGCGGGCAAGCGCGAACGCCGCGCATTGTTCGAGTGGCGGACCGAAGTCATCGACGAGCATCAGGTTATCGGCGGGGATGAGCCCCTGACTCTCGCGCCCGCTGTTCTGGTCGGCAGTCGCCGGGATCCATGCCCGCAAGAGCGGCGTCGCCTCGGGCAGATCGACGCCAAGCTGGGCGGCCTCGGTCCACTGCGCATGAGACAGTCGATGGCTGCCGAGCGAGGCGATGTGCCGGTAGATCGTCTTGAGCACCCTATTGCGAAGCGCTTCGAGGGCGGCGTTTTCGACCATCTCCTTGCGGGCCGGCAGGACGAGCTGCAGGGCCGGCGCATCGACGATATCGACCCGGGCCCACCAATGGCGATCCTTCTCGTCGACTGACGGCAGGACGCAAGGAACCGTGAGGCCGTGAAAATTGATGCGCGGTTGATGGGGCGTCGTGCGCCCGTCGGTGAACAGGCCGATCCGCACGCCATCGACCTCCTCGACCACATCGGCCCCGGCGAGCCAGTCGGCTTGCGTAAGGGGTACGCCGTTGAAACGGATCGGTGTGGGACAATAGCGCGCCGCGCCGCTGGCCACTGCTTCGAGATTCCTAGTGCAATCGTCGTCGAGCAGAAGACGGATTGCAGTTCCGAAGCCATGATCGCAGGGGGCGACAGCTATCGGTGCGCCCGATTCCCAATGGTCTGGTCCGATGGTGATAGCCCAGCCCTCGCCCGGACCGCGCGGGCAGGAGCGGATTTCGACATGGCGACCGGCAAGGCTGAAGACGCCCATGCCGGCAGGGTCTTCGCGCCGCGCGATGTTGTCGTCCCAGCCCGAGCGCCCGAGCGCCAGGATCACGGCGGGATCGGCGATACCCGCGCCGTCATCCGCGATGACAAGCCAGCTCTGCCCGTCGGCCTCGGCAACATCGAGATCGATGACCGTCGCGCCGGCTCTGCGCGAATTCTGGATGAGCTCAGCCAGGGTGTCGACCAGCGTGTTGTTGAAGAGGCGCGTCACCTTGGTGATCGCGGCGGGATCGACCTGGCTGTGGATGACGGTGGGAAGGGGCATCGGGGTCTCCTGGACAAGAGCGGACCTGCTCCCCCGGCCCTCCCCTTCTCCCCTTTCGCAACCGATCAGGCACAGCGGCGCTGGTCTCGGCCTCGGTCTCGATGTGGACGTAGCGCTCGCCGTTCGGACGCCGCTTGCGGATATGGAGTTTCCTCGGGACGGCGATTTCGGATGGGAGGACCAGAGCGCGCGGTCAGGTGCCGGACGCGATCTGGTTATCGTACAGTGGCCGGTCGTCCGGACGCCACTCGCCTGGAAGCCAGATACGGCCGTTGTAGCTGATGCGGCCGACAGGCATGTGTTCGAGGAGCAGGGTGGCTTCAGGGAACATACTTGCGCCCAGGCCGTTCATGTCCCGCCGATCGCAGTAAAGGCGCGAGGCGTCAGCCCAGTCAGCCGCCCAGATGTCGGGATAGCCCTTCTGCACGATACGGAATGGTCGGCGCCGACGCGGAGGGCTCTGGCAGACGGCGCCGCCCTTGACGATGAGGGCCATGTCTCACGCGGCCTTTTGCACTATCCACTCGTACAGCAGATGGGCGTCCGGCTCATATTCCGATCCGATCGAGATGCGAACGAACTTGCCATCGCACGCGAAAGCCGACGCCCGCGGGAAACCGAGATAGGATTTGCCTTCGAGGATCAGATCGCCCGAGCGCACCTTGGTGATCGTCCGCGTGGTCCCAATTGCGCGATGCCCTGCCGGCGCATCGACCAGTTTGAGGGCGTCGCCCGCTTTTACGCGCTTCTTGAAGGCGGCCAGCGATACGATCGCGTCGACCGGATTCTTCAGTCCGTTGCGTTTCGCGAGCGCCGACCAATAAACCTGTCCAATGCGCGCTTCGCAGTAGAAGGAGCAGGACCAGAAGTCCTGTAGAGGGTTGGTGCGGGTAGTTCCGAACCGCTCCATCTGGTCGCGGATCGCGACCTGCGCGGCCTCCTGAGCGTCACGCCCGGTCAGATCCTCGGGCCAGTCGAGGATCTCAGCGGTGATCTTGCGTCCTCCCGCGAATTTCTGGGTCTGGATCGCAAAGGACGCGTTCGGAAAGCACCGCGCCAGATGCGGTTCGATGCGGCCAGCGAGGGTCGCAAGATTATCACTGGGACGATAGAGATCGCCCTGATAATGGAAGTTGCCTCGATCGTCATATGGGGTCTGGCTATAGAGGCGCGCGGGCGCGCCCGACGAAGTGGTGTCGGTCATTACATATTTCCTCGGATGATTGGTTTTCCGCCGTTCGCGGGCGGAGAATGTCAGGCGCCCGGAAGAGACGCCTCGATTTCGTTGGTGAGAGGCTCTTCACTCAATGCAGCTTCATTTGCTTGAGCAGGTGAAGGAGAAAGAGCCCCTCAACGAAGCTGTCCGCCATAAATTTTCTCGATGAGACAGTTGCGCGGCCCAATCGCCACGCCATCCATGAGTTTCTTTCTCCCTCCCTTTGACTTGCACGCCGAATGACGGCACGTATCTGTTTACGCTTGCGCAATCACGCATGGGTCAAGACCAGTCTATCCAAACAAAAGAAGGAACCTGCATGGCCGAGGCCGAACAGTCGGACGTGATGTCTCTGACCGTGGCGCTGCTCAGCGCCTATTTTGCGAACAACACCGTGCCGAGCAGCGAACTGCCCGCGCTGGTCGAGGGAACTCGAAAAGCCTTGTTGGGCGATGCACCAGTGGTGTCGCCAGCCCCTGAAGAGACAGTGTCCGCGCCGGTGTCAGTTGAACCAGCGGCTGTGCCGCCGACACCAGCCCCCGAGTTCAAGCCAGCGGTGACGGTAGATGCAAGCCTTGCGTCGCCCGATCAGATACTGAGCCTGATCGACGGCAAGCCTTATAAGTCCCTGAAACGCCATCTCTCGACTCACGGCCTGACGCCCGCAGAATATCGCGCGCGCTATGATCTGCCCGCGGACTATCCCATGGTCGCACCCGGTTATTCCGCCGCGCGCCGGGAGGCCGCCCTGAAACTTGGTCTTGGCGGCAAGCGGAAGGACGTCGCCGCTAATCCGGCGCTAGCCGAGGCGGGCAGCGAAGCCCCGGCAGCCGAAGTGGCGCCTGCGGAAGTGGTCGCGGAAGTGCCCGCGCCGGTGCGCAAGGCTCGAGTGAATGCCTCTGCCCCGGCAACTAAGGCGAAGCCCAATGCCGTAGCCGGGAAGGGCAAGCCCAGCGCTGTCGCCGAGACCGTTGCGGCGCCGGCAGGCGAGCCGGCCCCAACGCCCGAAGCGACTGCCAGCGAAGCTGCGCAAGTGAAGGCGACGCCCGCTCGCGGGCCGCGCGCGAAGGCAGCCCCTGCAAAGGCCTCGCCAAAAACGTCGAACGCCAAGGCCGCCATCGGCAAAGGGAAACCGGCAGCGGCTGTCGAGCCTGCAAAGCCAAAGCGCAGCCGTGCGACGAAAGCTGACACCCCGCCGACAGCACCGGTCGAAATCGCTCCTGCTGAAACGGCCTCGGCAGAATAATGCTATGGTCCGAGCGCGGTGACGCAACCGGACCATCACCGTTCACAGGGGTGGCGAGCCACCTGCTTTAGCACAGGGAAACGACCTTCATAGGTAGCGGGATCGGAACGCTGTACCCGGTGGCAAGATTCACGAAGGCGCCGGCGTGGCCAATCGACCCGCGTCCGAGCAGATCGAACAGGAGCGCCAGCGCGTGGCTCGCAAGCACCCGGTTGACGAAGAGCGACTGGCGCTCGAGCGCCTCGGCGACCGAACAGGAGGGCGCATCGTCTTCGGCCAGGCCCTCGTCGGCGAGTTCGGGAAAAGCCTCGAGCACCGTTGGAAGGCGATTATCGTCGCGGCCGGTTCCACGGCCCGGGCATCCGATCAGATATTGGCCGTCGCTGGCGCGGTTGCCGAGGTCCAACCAATAGATGGGCGGGTTCCGCGCATCCTGCAGCGCCGCGCCCAGCGCGCGGCGGGCCGAGGCCGTGTCGACGCAGCTGATGAGCACATGGCTGTTGTCGACGCCGATCGCTCCGGGTGCGCGGCCGTGGACCGCCTTCCAGGCCAGACCATGGGCAAGGTTGATCCGTTCGGTCAGCGTCCTCGCCTTCGAATTGCCGAGATCGCAGCGGTAGAAGGGCTGGCGGCCGAGATTCGCCTCGGTGACGATGTCTTCGTCGACCACGGTGACCTCGAGCGAGCGTGAGGAAATTGCGCGCAATGCGGTATCGAGCGAGGCGAGCCCCATCAGCATTTGCGCTCCGTTTCCACCGCATCCCACGAGCAGGATTCGGACAGCGCTGTTGTCGAAGGCGGCGGGAAGATAGTGGCGCTTGGGGCTCTCAGGCTGCATGGATTGTCTCCGGAAAATGGACTGCGCGGTACGGCCAGGAACATGCCGCCCGCGCAGAGCCGCGCTGCCATGACCGGGCCAGCGGGATCGTGGAGCCGGCCGATGACGAGCGAAATTTTCGTAGCGTGGGCGTCGTCCGCATCGTCGGTCGCGCTGAAATAGGCGGGCCCCCGCCCGTGGCTGTGGATGTCGCAGACCATGTGCCAGCCCGGCTCGCAGACCGGGGGGCGATAGACGAGGCGTGTCGGCGTGGCGTCGTCGATTGCCGGAAAATCGACCGCGAACGTGTTGGTCGTCTCGTTCCAGAGGATGAAGGCCGCAGCCTCGTTGGGCAGAGCCGCCCGGAAGTGATCGAGGATCGCAGCCAGATGCTCGCCAGGGATCAGTCCGCAGCGCAGGTCGGCCTTGGGTGACCCGATGCTGCCATAAGGAAGATAGGCGGCGATCGGCGGCGTCACCGGCGCATCGAGAGCAAGCCATGGCCGGCGCAGGATGAGCATTACGCCATCCTTGCCCACCGCAAGGCCGTGGCCGGCACGGCTGCCGCGAAGCGCGTCGAGTGCCGGCGAGCCACCGCTCGATGGCACCGGATAGCAGGGCACGACAGCGAGCAGTGCCGCCGCGGTCGGATCTTCGGCGATCATGATCATCTCCCTGCCGCTGCGGCAACGAGCATACCGACCGTGACCGCATCAGCGGCGGGACGGACTTGCCGCTGGCCGGCGGCAGGATGGAAGGATCGGAGCCGCTTCACCGGAAAACGACGCGCGCCGCGCGCGGCAAGATCGTCCCAGAGCCTGACCAGGCCGCCCTTCCCCGTGACCGTCCGCTCCTGGCCGGGGTTGGGGTGAGTTGACCAGCTGTCGAACACCGCGCGCTCGAATTCCGAGATGGCGGCAACGCCCAGTGTTTTCGGCCTCGGGATGTTGCCCCAGCACAGCCGGCCTTGGATGAAGACGTTGAGGATCGGCGAATGGAGCACCGGCGTGTCGGCGGCAGGGCGCTCGCTTGCGGCAAGCGCGTAAACGCCGAGGCCGGAGCGCGTGGCGACGAACAGATGGGCCGGGTATGGCACCGCGACGGTAGTGCGCCGTGCGAGCGCCCGAAGGCCATCGGGGGGCGACGACAGCGCAAAATAGGCTTGGCGCACCTGCTCCGGCACCCACCAGGCGAGGACGTCCGGGTGGGAGACAAGCACATTGGCCGGCAGGATCTCTGGAACCGCGGTCCGGCCCAGCGCCTCTGTCCATTGGCGCAGCTGTGCCCGCGACAGGGGCACGCCGGCGGCGATCGTCGGACGCCCGTCCGCATCGTGCTCGACGGCATGCATGCTGGCGAAGGCCGCCGCATCCGGCCTTGGAGCGCCATAAGGGCTGGGCGTGCGGGGCGTTCCCGCCTGATAGAGCAGAACGGCGTTGGTCAGGACGAGACCGCCGCCAGTGGTTTCGAAGTGGCTGCTGTGATCGGACATGACGGCCTCACGGATTGGGTGGGTCGAAGCGGACGAGGTCCTGGGCGGCGAGCAGGAACTGGACGCCGAGGCGCAGGCTTGCGAACCAGTCGTCGATCCGGCTGACATCGGGCAGCGGGCAGATGCCGCAGACGTCCATGAAGCCCATTTCCATGCCGTGGCGGGCGACATCGTCGAGCTCGCGCGCGAACTCATCGAAAGGCACGAGCGTCAACGGCGGCAGGGACGAGCATTCCTCGATCCCCGGCACATATTCGTAGAGAATGTCGGTATCGAAGTGCCAGGCGTTGCGGTCCGATGGCAGCCGCTTGAGCGCCTTGTGCGCGTCGCGAAGCTGGCAGAGCGCCTCGCGCAGGCCCTTCGGAAGGGCGGCCGGTTTCGCCGCGTTCGCGCCGATCATCCAGTCAGGCCGGCGCGCGTTCATCTCCGAAGGCATGGTCTGCTCTTCGAGTTCCTCGGCGCTGAGGCCGTGATAGGCCCAGTCGGCCCGAAGCTGCGATTTTGGCCAGGTTGAAGAACGAACACTGAACGCTTGATTGATTCTACCAGGACCGTTGCTGACCACCGACCTCGTAGATATCGGCTTCCATGGAGCAATTGTAGCTCTCTGCGATGTTGAACATCTCGGAGAGGAGGCTTTGGATTTCCTCATCAAGGGAAATGCCATCCGGATCGGGGTCATAGGCGACGGTCAGTTTGTAATCACAATTGCCGTTTTTTACCATGGCGTAGTCGCGTTCCAGCATCGCCTCAATCCGCTCCCGAGCGGGTTTTCTACCTCTTCCACGCTTGTTGAAGTTCTCGATAATCAGATGCAGGGCGATGCTGGCAGTGGGCGGCTTTTCCGGCAGTTTGGTCTGTGACGGAATAATGTCGAGCGCCCGATAGACGGTCATTCGTGAGACCTTCAGGTCGCGGGCAACGCGGGCCTTGCTGGCGCCGGCGGCAAGGCGACGGCGGATTTCATCGTCATCGACGTTCTTCTTCCGGCCTTTGTAAACGCCTTCGGCGCGCGCCGCTTCGATCCCGGCGCGCTGACGATCCTTGATGAACTTCAGCTCCATATCGGCGACCATGCCGAGTATGGTGATGACCATTCGCCCCATGTCGCCCGCCGTCGTCACCTCTGGCTCAAGGATGCGCAGCGAAGCTCCCTTTTCATCAAGCTCATGCACCAGGTTCAGGACATCGCGCGTGGAGCGGCCGAGCCGGTCGAGCCGCAGCACGACCAGCTCGTCGCCGGTGTGCATAAACTGCATGATCGTTTCCAGTTCCGTGCGCCCGCTCCGCGAGGCCCCCGATCCGGTCTCGGAACGGATAATTTCGCAACCTGCATTCTTGAGGCGGCCAATCTGGATATCCAGATCCTGGTCCGTGGTGCTGACGCGGGCATATCCGATACGAGCCAAGTGCAAAATCCGTCACATTAGGGTGGCTCTTGCAGTGTATCGTCACATTGAGCGCAAACCCACCCTTTTGTGACAGACGAATGGTGTCACTCGGCCCTATCACTCTGGGGTGTACCCAAATGTTATAGGCCGATCAGCCGCCTCACGCTGCAAGCCGTCCAAAATCAATCCGGTCGTTCAGGTCGAGGTCGAAGCGGCCATAAGGGTTCACATGACTGTAGATCAACGGCGTGAGACCACGATAATCTTCCGGCGTCATCCGCCCCGCCCACTTCGGCTCAACCAGTACGGTCTGAAGCATGCGGGTGTTCACATACACCAGCGACGCTTGCAGGAGGTGTAGCGCCAGAACGGAGATTTCCTGCTCATGGATGCGGTTGGTGGCGATCTCGCCGCCCTTGCCGAAGAACACGAAACCATTAGCGCCGTTCCAGTTCTCAACCACATTCAGCCCTTCGTGGATCTCGCGGCGGAATGCCTCCTGACGCAAATACCGGCATAGGAAGATTGTTTTGACCGCGCGGCCGAGTTCACTCAGCGCCTTGTAGGTCGGGTGCATCACTTCGGCTCTGGCAAACCGGAGCAGGATCGCTTCCGGATCGGCGGTGCGCGATTGCATGGCAGCGGCATATTTGACCATTTCGTCATATTGTTGCTCGATCTCGTCCCAGTCGATCGGGCTGGAGAGGATCGGCAGTAAATTGGAAAGCCGCGTGCGCATGCCGGCTTGGGGAAGGGCCAGTTTCTGGCGTGCCACTGCTTTCAGCCGCGGGGCAAGCTCAAATCCAAGGAGTCGGCAGAACGCAAAGCCGACTGCGCTCTGGCCGTGGCTATCGACGTACTGGCGCTGGATTTCCATGTCGGTGCAATGGCGTAGCACGCCTTCGATCATGGAGGCGACCTCCGAGGAAGAGCACCGCTTGAGCTGGGAATAAACGCAGGTCGCGCGCTTCTCCACATGCCAGTAGATCATGACGCCACGGCCGCCATAGCGGGCGTGCCATTCCGTCATCAGGTTGCGGTCCCACGCGCCGAACTTCGTTGAATCGGACGCGCATGCCGTGCCCGCATCTCCCCATACTGCGGCATTGCGGATTGCCAGTGTCGCGTTTGCTACCCGCGCGCACGCCTCCCTCAGCGCTGGCGCGTGGATGAAACGGCGATGGACATGCAGCAATTCCTCGTAACTGACATCGGGTGTTGCGCCAGCGACCCGCTTGAGCCCGGCGTTCGTGCCCAAGCCATAGAGACACAGCAAAAGACGCTGAGCCAAGGCTGCTTTCGACAGGGTAACCCGCGAGGCCGACGTTTCGAAAGCATCCATCAATCCCGTGTCCAGAGCAGCCTCTTTCAACACGTCCAGCAGTCCGGTCATCGGCCAGCGCTGACCGATCTCGCTTTTGATCGAAGCGAGACCCTTCGGTTCGGGCAAGGGCTTGAACGGTGTAATCGATATCCGGTTGTCGCCGCGCCACAGGAGCCGGACCTTGTCGTTTTGTGGAATATTGGCATTGAGGAGCAACAGTTCCCGTTCAAGCTCCTCCCGGATCGAGGCGCAAAACGCCTGCGCATCTGGCGTCAGGCTGAGGCCGGAATAGTACGCATCTCGCCTGATCTCGAAGTCCTTGGGAAGATCGTCATCGGGATTGCGATAGCGATCCGCCCCGACCACCCAGATTTCTTTGGAGCGGATGCGGTCGCGCAGTTGCGTCAGGACGCAAAGCTCATAGCTGATCCGGTTTACCCGCCCATCGTCATCAATGACGGAACTGCGCCATCGCGCTGGAATCACCTCATCGATCGGAACATCCTGCAATGGCACGAAGCGGCATCCGCCATCCACCTTGCTCCTGATCCAGTCGAGGGCCGCCAGGACCGGCCGCCACACCGCGTTGTTCGACCGGAACTCAAGTACGGAAAGCAGGCTTGGCAGCATGCGCCGGTAATGATTGGCCCAGGAACCACGCATCACCTTGTAGATGCGCCGGTCCAGAGCGCCCTTCGCATGGCTCTCCTTGACGATCGCCGCCAGCTTGGCCTTACCGGCGATCGGGAAAATGACATCGCAGATGCGCCCCGATGGTTCATTGATCGAGGCGCTGGCGATCTCGACCAGCAGGCGCTCCTTTCCATAGACCCGCTCGATGTCTTTCGCGATATCGCCCACCACCTTGCGTTTCGAGCGCGTTCCGATCTTGTGAACGGTTTCGATCAGCAGGTCGATCATCGCGTCAGTGAGTTGCGCCTCCCGCGACATTAGATAAATCGCATAAAGGCCGAGCTGTCGCGCCGGCGCATGCCGGCGCATCTCCGAGGCCTTTTCACCGGCAACGCGGCGAACAATCTGATCGACCCATGGCTTGCCCGTAGCCGTCAGGAGATCATGGGGAAGATCAAGTCTCTGGATAAAGGCGAGTTTCTCGGTCACGTCGAGAATGTTGTCGAGCGTTGCCTGTCCGGCGTCACCCTTCATCCTGTTGAATCCGGTCGAGCTGTCCGGATCGGCAAGCGAGGCTTCCAATAACGCCACCGCATCTGACGAAAGCCGATCACTGGTTCCGATCAGCCAGGTGTCCAGATAATCTTGCCGTTGTGAGCGAACGACACGTTCAAGCTCCTTGCGCGACGGCCCATAAATACGCCGGTCCCGGCACCACAGGAAAACATGCTCAAGCATGGCATTGATCGACTGGCCGCCCGGGCACAGCTCGCCAGCAATCCATTCCGTCAATTGCGCGCGATCCACCCGCTTCATGCGGTGATATCCAAGATGGATCAGGATCTCCGCACAATGCCGTCGTGCTGTCCGACTGGAAAAGTCATAACCGGCTATCTCGCCAGCCTCGACACCGAGTTGCTCGGCCAGATACGAGAGGCCATCGGTAGGGATTGAGCCGGGATCGATCGCGAAAAACCCCAGGGAAGCGAAGAATTTCAGCTGCGCGGCGAGGCCAAGGCGCGTCAGGGCCGGCTTCGAATTTACAAAATCAATATCGGCAAAGCTCAGGCTCCATCGTCCGATCAAATCCCCGCCCGGAATACTCCGATCCATCAACCCACTCCCTATGATGGAGCGAACTGTCCTCTTCTATGATTTCCATCGTCAATACCGAATGCCACGTTCCCAAAACGTTCTTCAACCTGGCCAAAATCGCAGCTTCGGGCCGACTGGGCCTGATAGGCGATCAGGCTCTGGCGCGCGCCCTCGTCGTCGATCTCCCCGTCCCAGTAATACATGGAGATTTCGTCGAAGAGGTCCTGGTAGCCGAAGATCGGGAGCGCGGTGCCGAGGGTTTCGCCGAGCGCCGCATAGGCCGCGGCACGCCAGGGGGTGGGCGCCTCGCCGGTTTCGATCCAGCCGAGATCCAGCTGTCCGAGGCTGTCACACGCGACCGCGATCGCCGGCGGGTTGGCGTCTTCGCCGGTGAGGACCGCGATCCGCAGGTCGACGATTTCGATCGGGTCCAGGATCTCGAGCACGGCAGCGTTGAAAACCTGCTCGATGCGGCGGCGGGCACTCACACGGGTGTATTGCTTGGCGCTCGGCTCTCGCCCCGCGACCCAGCGGCCGATCAGCTTGTGGTGATTGCTGAGGGGCTGGTCGAAGGTCGCGGGAATGTCGGCCGATAACGCGACCGTTCGCCCCGCGAGGTCAACCGAGGGGCGCGAGCCTGAGACCGGGAGGAGGCTGGAGCGGCTCCGGCGCTTCGCCTTTGCCGTTGTCGGGATCGGGGAGGATCCGCGCGTGAAGCGCCTTGGCCTGGGCGCTGCAGGAAGGCTGGGGGAACTCGCTCGTGTTGCCATCGTCGTGCTCGATCCATTCGAGGAGCGTCTTGCGCGGTGCGGCGGGGATCGGCGCGTCGTTGCCGCAGGGCACGATCAGCCCTTGGTGCCGACGGCGCGGCGATATTCGGTGACGTGGGCGGTGCCCGACACGCCGGCGTCCACCGCCTCGGCAGTGAGAATCGCCGGGTAGAGGGTAGCATGATAGGCGCGCAGAGCTTGGCGGTCGTCCGCAAGGTGCGGCGGCACGGGCAGGTCGATGCCGTCGTAGCGATAGGCGCGGGTGAGCTGGTTGATCTGCATGGCTGGCCTTCCGGGCTGGTGGTGATCGGGAAGTTCAAGGGCGGCGCGTCACCAGAGGCTGGCGGGCTCCTCGGCCTTGGCATCGACCGGCGGGCTGCTGGGAGCCGGCGTCTTCGGTGAGGCTGCAGGCGCGGGCGTCTTGGGCGCAGCCGCCTTGGCTTTGGCTGCCTCGGCGGCGGCCGCCCGTGCGGCTTCGGCAGCCTGTCGCTGCTCCGCGATCTGATCGGCAAGGGTGCGGCGCGAGGCGATGAGCTGGCCGAGCGCGCCGTCAGGGCCCCGGGCGAGCTCCGCATCGATTTCTGCGGCGGTCGCCGTGATCGAGATCGGCCGGGTTTCGCTGGCCTCGAGATTGTCCTTTGCGCCTTCGGCCTTGCGCGGAAGGATGGTCAGGGTGACCGTGTCGTTGGCGCCGGCGACAAGATCGAAGCCGAGCGAGTAGCGGGCGAGCATAGGAAGAAGGCTGGAGATCAGCATGGCGTTCGGTCCTTGTGTGAGATTGGAGAAGCGGGTCAGGCGGCTTGTCGGGAGAGCGGCTCTTCGGCTTGGGCCGGCACGGGGGGCGGGCCATATTGGCCGTCGAGCGTCATCGAGCTCGGCAGGCGGCCGGCCCAGTCGAAGCCGGTGGCGTTGAGCATGCCAGCGATCAGGTCGGCCTTCTTCGCACTGAGCAGCTTGGCGAACGCCTTTTCGCTTACATGCGCGACGAGGCCGCACTCCTGGGCGATGAACCTGAGTTCGTCCTTGGTGTAGCGCTCGAGGAATGTCTTATCGACCTGCCAGACATCGCGCAGGTCGACGTCGAAGGTCCGGGCGAGGTCGGCGACATGGCCGAAGGTGAGCACATCCTTGGCATAAGCGGCGCCGATCGCGGAAAGCACCTTCTCGGCCTGAGCCTCGGGCAACGCGCGGATCTCCGCGATCTTGGCGCTGTAGGCGAGCTCCGGGAACGAGGCGCCCACCAGCAGGCCGGCGCGGGCCTTCAGCGTCTCCGGTTTGATCTGCGAGAGCGTGCCCGACATCGCGGCGACCAGGATCGCGGTCTGGGCGTGCGCGGCATTGCCGGCGAGCGCACGGGCGAGCGCGGTGCGCCACGTCGCCTCGCGCAGGTCGCTGGTGCGGCCGGCGATCGACTTGACGGTGACCGTTGGCTTGTGCGCCTGGACTATACTGCCCTTGGATTGAACGACAGTGGGCGGCGTGGATGCGGGCGTGGCTGCCGTGCCCGAAGGCGAGGCGCGGTCGCCTGCCTCTTCCTGATCGTCCGCTTCCGGCGGGCTCTGGTCGATGGCGTCGTCTTCGTCGTCATCCTGTTCCTCGTCCTCGATGTCGTCTGCGGGCGGCGGCGCCGCTGCCTTGGCCGCGGCAGCGGCGCGCTCCTGCTCCTCGCGTTGGGCGGTTTCCCACGCCTCGGTCTTGAGCTGGAAGCAGCCCGGATTGGTGCAATGGCCGTCATCGACATGGGTTTCGAACAGGGTTCGCTGTGCGGCCGAGTTGAACGGACAGGTGGTGCAGTCGGTCTTGTCGAAGCACGCCGCGCCGAGATTCTGGGTGACGCGCATGAGGAGGTCGCGGGTCTTGCTGACATCGAGACCGGAGCCCAGGATGGTCTCGAGGGCCTTGTCCTGCTTGTCGGCGGGGATCGCGGCGAGGAGTTCAGCATGGCCGACCTTGATCCGCCGTTCGTCGAGCGCAAGTTTGACCGCCTCGGAGAGTTCGGCGAGCGCCAGGCGGCGATCGAGCTTGGCCCGCGACCAGCCCAGACGCCGCGCGGCCTCGGCGCGATCGTTACGGCATGCGGCGAGCACGCGAACGGCCGCGTCCGCTTGTTCCGTCTCCGAGGCGTCGTCGCGATTGTCGTTCTCGTCGATTGCCGCCTCGAGGGCCTCCTGGTCGGTCATCTCGCGGATGATCGCGGGCACCTCGCCGTCGGAACCGAACGCTTCCAGCGCCGCCCTGTACCGGCGCTCGCCGGCGACGATGGCGTAGCTATCGTCCGAGCTGGGTGCCGGACGAACCAGGATCGGCTGCAGGATGCCACGAATGCGGATCGAAGCGACGAGATCGTCGTGCTTTTTCCGGTCGAAATAGCGACGCGGATTGTCGCCCTTGACGATGCGCGAGAGCGGCAGCGTGGCGCAGCTCGGTTCTGGAGTGCTCAAGACGGATCTCCTCGTGGAATGGGAAGGCCGGGTCGGCCGGGGTCGCGTGCCTTCGGTTCTGCGAGCCTCACGCTCGCCTTCCCCCTCCCCTCGCGCGGCCCGGAGGGCTGGAAGAGCGCGCAGTCGATTTCGAAAGGTTGGATTTGCCCGCGGACGCGGTCAGTAATCGTCGGCGAGCATGACGGTGAGGACGCGCCGAGTGATCGAGGCATCTGCCGGGTCTTCGGAGCCGCACTCGAGCGCCATGTCGTAATAATCGATCTTGAAGAGGACTCGCTGCCCCTGCAGGTCGAAGGCGCCGAAGTCGCGTTCGGGGCCATCACCCGGCTGGAACGCGTAACGGCGCACGGCCGCAAGCAACGCGGCCTGGGCGAGTACCTCAGCGATCCCCTCGCCGTCGCCTGAAAGCCGGGCGAGACAGTTGCGCGTGACCATGATCCGCGCGTTGGGGTCGAGGCCGTGCCGGCAGCGATCGTTGAGCTGGGTGATGCGTTCGGTGACGGGGACTGTCATGCTGCCTCCAACAGGCCGGCGTTGAACATGTCGAGCCACTCCGCCATTGTCGGTCGTTCGGGGAGCGGGACGTGCCCTGCCACGTCCTGGAAGCGGATGAGATCGGCCGGCGCATCGCGGATGATCGCGTCGATGTCGGCCGCAGGGAGCAGTTCTTCGGCGCGGATGAAGTCGGTCATTCGGCCCGGGCGGGTCGCAGTCGAACGGCGCCAGAGGCCTTCGACCGTGCGCAGGCGTGGAGCTGCGCGCGCTTCGACAAGGACGATGAGCCTGAGGCACCAGGAAGGCAGCGCTCGGACCTCGTCGGGCTTCATCGCCCCGCAGATGAAACAGCTCGATTTTGGTGGCACCGGCAGACCTGCGGCCTCTATGCGCGCGATGCAGGCGGCGCGGTTCCAGCCCCATTCGCGCAAGGGGTAGCGGCATTCGAACAGATCGTTCGCGATGGCGGACGCATGGTTATAGCGGCGCGTGTCGGCGGGCGAGGCATCATACCCGATGAGGCGTATGACCTTCTGGCCTCTGGCCCAGGCGGCCTTTGCCGGCTCCCATTGCTTCAGGAAAGCGTCCTGCGGAGCCACTTTCCACTTAAGACTGCAGCTGTGGCGCCCGAGGCTGATGCTGGGGAGTGTGGCATTGGTGAGGACATTGGCCAGCAGGTCGTAATAGGGCGGCCAGTGCTTGAAGCGCTTTGGCGTGTAGCGGACGGTCTCGTAGCGGATGCCGCGCGCGGCCATCCACGCCGCCATCATCTCCTGATAGACATAGGTCTCCGGCTTCTCGATGCCCGGGTCACCGGTGATCACGAGATCAGGCGGCGTGCCGCGGCTTTCGAGCTCGACGAGGAGCGCCGTGCTGTCGACGCCGATGCCATAGGCAAGCACGACGGGAGCCGGCTCGGCGACGCGGATATAGTCGATGTCACGGGGCCGCGCGGACGGCGCGGGGCGATCGCTGGCCAGCATGGGAGTCGCTCCGGTCTCGCGCAGCCATTCTGCGCGCCCGGCTCCCTTCCCCTCACCTCTCTGCCGTAGTCGCCGCCCGCTTTAGTCGCTGTCCTGCAGGCAAGATGTGCGATCGTAGAGGTCGAGATGACCCCCGAACTCGGCCGTTTGCGCCGTTGTCAGGTCGCGGTGGTCGTCGGCCTCTGCGGTGCTGGCCATCTCGATCATTGGATGGACGGACACGGGCGATGGCTCGTTTCGGGACGGCAATTTTACGTCGGGCTGCCCTAAGATAATGCATGTATCAAATGATGCCGGAATCGATGGATGACCGGCCTTCGCTGTCCTATAGAACTTTGTGCGAAGCGCCGAGTGCGTAGTTTGTGTGTCGGTTTGAACAAGTCCGCCGAGATGAGCATAGATGGCTGAACGTAGAATGAGCTAAGCGGCTCGATAGCGTTGCGTCAACCTGGGGCGCTTGACGTCTCGATTGTCGCAGAAGCGGTCGTTCAAGGGCTAGGATAGACCGGTAGAGAGGACCCGGCTCTTTGGACAACTCTATTATTGCAGTCCGAACCTCTAACCACGACTTGTCTGGCTAACTCGCCTGTGCCCATCAACCGGAAGTCGAAATCGAGGAGATGCTCATTGCCGCTTTTGAGCCTTTCAGGCTGCGTTGTCTCGAAAATCAGCGTTTCCGAGACCAAGCGATATATCAACGATTTTCGCCCTCGCCCGTAAACTGATCTGCTCGTCCAACCGGCATCAGGTTTTGATAGGATGAGGCATGGCTAACGAACATGAGTTGGTTGCCGATTCAAGAGTTGTGGCGACTTGGATCGAAGGATGGACCATTGCCCGCGAAACGCCGCCTCCGGTCGAAGATCACGGTGGTTTCAGAGTCGATGTGGGATGGCCGCAACAACGGACGCGCTATGTCTTTACCGATATCTCGCCGGCCCTGCACGAATTGGCCACCACGATCGAGGAGCCGTGGGTTTTTTTGAAAGCTTGTGTCTCGGCGACAGCAATGCGCGTCGCCTTACCAGAACACTGGGTAATACAGCCACCGGGCTTCATGATGAAATATCGGCGCATCATGCCCGGCGATTCCGCGCCTCCTGACGGCTATCTGCTCGATGCGGCTGAACCTCGCCCCATTGTAATCGTGCGGGCGCTTACTCCGAGCGGCGCGCTGGTCGCAATCGGACGTGTCGTTCGCGTCGGTGAGTTTGCCATATACGATCGGATCGAAACCAACGCCGCTCATAGACGGCGCGGCCTCGCGCGAACCGTCATGAAGAAACTTGAATCCATCGCGCGCATCATGGTGCGACGCGGGAGGTGTTGGTCGCCACTGCAGAGGGTCGCGGTCTCTATGCATCCTTAGGATGGGAATTGCATTCCCTCTACACCACAGCAGTCATTTTACGGGCTGACTGATATCCACAAATCGGCACGTAGGTGTTAGTCAAACGCTCTGTTCGTTCGCCTTTGCAGTAGAGGCGGGTACTTCCGGTATGGGCCGAAGCCATTGCAGCGCGACAAACGCCGTCAGCAGCAGCGCGCCAGCGGCAAATACCACATCGCCGGGGGTGCGCATCCACACGAGGAAATGGATCAGCGGCCGATCCATAAACGCGGCCGACCGCGCATAGGCGTAGCCATGATCGAGCGCCGCCTGAAGTTGCAGCACGCCCATCGGCAGCAGCGTGAGCAGGGCCATCAGGGCAAGCCCGATGTTGAAGCACCAGAAGCTCGCGCGTAGCCAGCCTTCGTTCCAATGGATATGATCGCGCAGGCCGCGCAGGCAGAAGAGCATCAGGCCGATGCCGAGCATCCCATAGACGCCGAAGAGCGCGGTATGGCCGTGCAGCGGGGTCAGGTTGAGTCCCTGGACGTAATAGAGCGCGATCGGCGTGTTGATGAGGAAGCCGAACAGGCCGGCGCCGACCAGATTCCAGAAGCTCACCGCGAGGAAAAACATGATCGGCCATTTGTAGCGCGCCATCCACGGCGTCGCGCGACTGTGCGACCAGGTGTCCATCGCCTCGAGGCCGATTAACGCGAGCGGGACCACCTCAAGCGCGGAGAAACTGGCGCCGAGCGCCACGCCCGCCATCGACGTGCCGACGAAATAGAGATGGTGGAACATGCCAAGCACGCCGCCCGACAGGAAGACGATCGTCGCGAACAGCACATTGACCGTGGCCGTGCGGCCGCGCACCAGCCCCAGCTTTACGAACAGGAAGCTGATGACGGCGACCGCGAAAATCTCGAAGAAGCCCTCGACCCAGAGATGGACCACCCACCAACGCCAATACTCAACCTCGGACAGGTGGCTGCGCGCGCCATACATGAGCCCCGCGCCATAGAAGAGACCGATCGCCACCGTGGAGAGGAACAGCAGGCCGACGATCGAGGACATCTCATCCCGGCGCCGGATCGCGGGCCAGAGCGCGCGACCCACGAGGAAGAGCCACAGCAGCAGGCCGATGAAGAGGTATATCTGCCAGAACCGGCCAAGATCGACATATTCCCAGCCTTGATGCCCGAACCAGAAGTTTTCGGTGAGGCCCATCTTCTGCATCACCGCCAGCCATTGTCCGGCGAACGCGCCGACGACGATGACGATCAGGCTGACGAACAGGAAGTTGACACCGGCGCGCTGCCACGGCGGCTCATGGCCGGAGATGGCGGGCGCGATATAGAGGCCGGTGCCGAGCCAGGCCGTCGCGATCCACAGCACCGCGAGCTGGGTGTGCCAGCTTCGAGTCAGGCTGTAGGGTAGCCAGTCGGCGAGGTTGATGCCGTAGAAATGCTGGCCCTCGACCTGATAATGCGCGGTCGCCGCCCCCAGGCCGATCTGCGCGAGCAGGAGCGCGATGACGATCCAGAAATATTTGGCGCTGGCACGCATCGAGGGTGTCAGAACGATCCCCTTGAGCGGATCGGCCGCGGGCGGGGTGAGCGGCGGTTCCTTGCCGTGCCAGACCGCATAGTGCCACGCGAGAAGGCCGATGCCGGCGAGCATGAAGAGGATGCTGAAAAGCGACCACATGAAGGTGCCGGACGTGGGCACGTTGCCGACCAGCGGTTCGGAGGGCCAGTTGTTGGTAAAGCTCACCATATCGCCGGGCCGATCGGTCACGGTCGCCCAGGCTGTCCAGAAGAAGAAGGCCGCGAGTTCCCTGCGCCGCGCCGGATCGGGAAGTGTGTTCTCCTTCATGGCGTAGGCGACGCGCAAATCGCGCGTTGCCGGGTCAGCGGAGAACAGGCTGTCATAATGCCTTGCCACGCCGGCGATCGCTGCAGCGCGCGCGTCGCTGATCGTCAGCGTGCCGGTCGCAGCGTCATAGGTGTTGGCACGGAAGCCGGGACGTAGCTCGGCCTGCAAAGCCGCCTTATCTGCCAGCGACAGCATGTCGAAGCTGGCCGCGCCCTTCGTGCGGACAACGGCGTCGAGCTGGGCCAGCGCCTCCCGGTGCAGCCAGTCGGCGGACCAGTCGGGCGCGATCAATGCGCCGTGACCCCACACGCTGCCGAGCTGCTGGCCGCCCATCGACTGCCAAACCTGTTGGCCGGTCTCGATATCGTCGCGTGTGAAGACGGTGCGCCCGGAAGCGGTCACGACCCGTTCGGGGATCGGCGGCGCGGTACGCATAAGGTCCGACCCGAGCCACAGCATCACCGCGAATCCTGCGAAGATGACGGCAGCCAGGCCGATCCACAGCCGTTTCGTCGTCGACATCGTTCCCCGTCCCTCTTCCTTTAGAAAAGCCCGTGACTGCCGCCGACGGCGCCGATCAGCGCGATGACCGATGCCGCCAGCAGCAGACGGTGCATACGCTCCATGCGTGCGAAGTCGGCCGCCGGATCGGGGGAAGCGGCCATGCGGCGGTGCAGATAAAGCGGCTCGATGACGAACAGCATGGCGACGAACACCAGCCAGATCGCCACCATCGCTTGCATCCACCAGAGGCGGGGATCGGCGAAACGCTCCCACAGGTCCGCCCGCCAGGTCATCCAGAAGCCGCTAGCGCCGGCAAGGAGAACCCACAGCCGAGCCTGCGGCGCGAAGCGGCCTTCGATCCGGTGAAATGCCGCCAGCCTCTCAGCGGGCGGATTGCCGGCACGCACGGCCGGCATCAGCACCAGCGTCACGAAGGCGACGCCGCCGATCCAGAACAGGACGGCGACGACATGGATCACGCGCGCAAGAGTGAAATCGTCCGCGATCATCAGCTCTTCGGGGGCGGCTCATGGTAAAATTCGACCTGCATCCGCATCGGACCCAGCGGGGTCACGAAATGCGGCTGCTGCGGTTCGATCAGACCGGGATGACCGGGCTTCAGGATGACTTCCGACGCCGGCTCGAGATAGGTGAGCTTCAGTTCACCTTCGAGGACGCGGATCAGTCCCCACACCCCCGCCTTGGTGTCATGGCGCGCGCGCAGCGCCGCCGGCAATGTGTCCTGATCGAACACCGGCGACGAGCTGTAGGGCGCCGGCCCCGTCATGCGGCCTGGGCCTCGTCATAAAGCTCGGCCTCGCGCGCGATCAGAATGTCGGCGAGGAACCAATAGGCTTCGCCCCATGCCGCCAGGATTTCGTCCGTCGCGGCCTCGCCCAGGATGTCGCGAATGGCCGGCAGCAAGGCATTGGCGACCGCAGGATAATGCTCTGGTTTGATATGGGTATCGACGTGCCGCCCGGCGATCCGCTCGATCGCCGGTTTCAGGACGTCGAGCTTGTCCACATTCTGGGCGAACGCCAGGATCGCCGCCGCAAGGCGCTTGGGTTGCGCGCCCGACTCCTGCGCGGCCATGTCGAACAGCGCCTTGATCTCGGGATCGACAAATAGCCGCTGATACATGCGCGTGGTGATGTCCACGCCATGCTGTTGAAGGGCTGGCGCCGTCGCTTTGACCAACGTCATGGTTTGGGGAGACAATGCTTTGGTCACGACGATCCTCTTCATGATAACAGTTTGCTTGTAGAGGCTGTCGGTGCGAGCCGGTTTGCGCTGGCGCAAACTCGGCTCTGTTATTTCGACTAGATCGACCCGAACGAGAGAAGGCAGGAGGCAAATCATCGTTCAGACCCGAGGCCTTGCTTCACACCTGAAGATTATCGGCGCGGTGGAGCTATTTCGCGATCTGCCTCACGAAGCGCTGGTGCATGCCCATGCCTGCGCACGCATCGAACGATTGCCAAAACATGCGAGGATTTTCGAGCAAGGAGCCCGTGCCGAGCGGGCCTATGCGGTGGCGAAGGGCAGCGTGAGAATCATCCAGACCGGCAGTGATGGCGGGCAGGCGATCATTCGCTTTATCGGCTCCGGCGAAATGTTCGGAACAGTGCCTCTCTTCACTGACCACCTTCTTCCGGCGGACGCGATCACAGCGGAGGCGTCGGTCGTCCTCAGTTGGAGCGAGGCGGATATAGTAGTGCTGATCGGCATATATCCGCAGGTGTCGCTGAACGTCATTCGAGTGATCGGGACGCGGCTTATCGAACTTCAGGATCGGGTCCGCGAGTTGGCCACCCAGCGCGCCGATCAGCGTCTCGCCCGTGCGCTCCTGCGCCTGATCCGTAACGATGGTGGCGACGAGGTAGCGTTCCCGCTACGTCGTAAGGACCTGGCGGAGTTCTCGGGAACGACCCTTCACACTGCGAGCCGAATGCTCTCCGCCTGGGCCAGGGCCGGCCTGCTCACAAGTATCGGACGACGCATCCTAATCCATGATCGTACTGCTCTGGACTCCCTCGCAGAGGGCAGGCCACTCCTCTAGCAATTGGGGCGTTAACTTGATGAAAACCGCACCCCGGCCAATTTGCCTCACTGTGGCCCGCATAGAATTATTGGCTTTGGCGGCGACAGCCGCGCTCACGATCGGCGCGACTGCGCCGATAGCCGCGCAGTCCTCTGACCAGAAGCCGGCAGCCCCGCAACCGCGCATGTTATATCTGCCAGGCCGCGGCACTGTTCTTGTTCAGCCCGCGCCGACAGACGATCCTCGCGCGGTTGCGCGCACGGTCATCGTGCCGGGCTACGGCGAGGTCTATACCGTGCCTGTGCGGCCGAAAGACACTCGAAGCCCGAGGCAGCGTTGCGTTGACGAGGAGATAGCGCGCGAGGGAGGTTCTCCCTCCGCGTTGGCGATGGGCGCAATCGACCTGAAATACAGCCAGCGGTAACGGCCTAACCTGGGGAGCGGATAGCTCATGTAGGCCGCATGCGTCTCGAAATTCGAGCGTTTTAGAGACGGGTTGGTTTAATTGTGCAGCCTCAGAGTCACCCCGATCAGCCGGGGTTCGCTCGGAGTGCCGACGATCAGGCCGCTATTGCCCGCCTGAACTGTCAGGTTCTGCATGTAGACCTTGTGGAACAGGTTGCGCGCAGAGCACGAGCCCGCTCCGCGGGAGGGTCGCTTGGGGTGACGTAGCCATCGGGTCAGCGATTTCGTGGCGCATCAGTTTGGCGCCGACCGCGAGAAAGTAATGCCCAACGCCCATTTCATTGATGATCTCGGGGCAGACAGCCTGGATGTCGTCGAGCTGGTCATGGCGATCGAGGAAGAAATTCGGAATCGCGATCCCCGATGCCGACGCGGAGAAGAACCAGACGGTCGGTGAGGCGATCACCTATGTCGAAGGCGTCAAGGCCTGAGAGCGATCACGGCCCCGGCAATAGTTTAGGATAGGGCAACCGCGGGAGTGCGCGGCCCTGTCGGCGCGCGTTGCGGGTGAGCTCGAAGCAGTAGGTGAAGAGTCCGGATTGGCGGTGGCGGGTCAGGAGCTGCTCGGCCTGAAGGCGGGCGAGCCATGCGGCTGGGCTCTCGCGCAGGCCGGGCGCCGGTAGACCGAGGCGGACGATCTGGTCGATGGCGCCATCCATCCCGCGTTCGCGGAGCCGGATCTTCGAAAGCGTCCGATCGGAGATCGTCTGGCCTGCGGCGCGAAGGACTGTACGCGGGCGCGTGGTGCCCCGGTGCGCCCCGGAAAGAGCGGCGTAAACCCGGCCGGTATGCCCGAATTCGGGGTCGCTGTAGGAAACGACGGCTTCGATCGCTGGCCGCGCCTGGCGAAGCAGTCGGAAGGCCCGTGCGCAAAAGAAGCTTTCCCCGTTCTGCGGGACCCGGTCGAGAAGAATCAGGCGTGCGAGAACGCATCCCTTTGCCGGATCGGTGAAGCCCGTGTGCCGGGTGATGACGGCGTCGGTCGCGGGAACCGCGAAGACGGCCACGCCTGCCAGGACCGCGCGGAGTCCAAAGAGGCCGACTGCGACCTGGGCTGCCGGATAGCTCGGCAGATAATGATGCTCGGCGATGAACGTACGCGCTACGGCGTGATCGATGATGTCGACCGAATAGGCCTTCGGATTGATGATGAGAGAGTCCGTCGCCCATAAGGCGCGGCGTTCCCGCCATCGCTGGCTTCGTGAGGTCTCCATGTCCTGGCTCCCGGGTGGAAGGGGTCGAAGGCGCTTGGCCTCCGACCGGTCTCCCCGGCCCATTCCCCTCTTCTTTGGACATGAATCGACATGAAGGGATTTACGGAATGTTCGGGTTTGGACGCGATCAGATATCGTACGTCCCTGTTTGGCGCGGGTGAATAGGTGCTCCTGTGAGCCTTTGGGAACTTCACAGGGCGCCATGTTCCCGGTAGCGAATAGTCTTCCGGGTTCTTCAACCAGAGAAGGCAAGATCATCATGAGCGACGTATCGGAAAACGATAGCACGCTGATTACCCTGACCGCTGATATCGTCGCGGCGCATGTGACGAACAACAGCGTGGCGGTGGCGGATTTGCCGTCCCTGATCCAGAATGTTCACGGAGCGTTGAGCAATCTCGGCAAAAGTGAAACGGCGCCCGAGACAAAGCAGGAGCCGGCGGTATCCGTGCGTGCCTCGGTGAAACCTGACTACATCGTCTGCCTGGAAGACGGCAAAAAGCTCAAGATGCTCAAGCGTCATCTCATGACGCACTATCAGATGACGCCGGCGGACTATCGTTCGAAGTGGAATCTTCCGGCCGACTATCCGATGGTCGCGCCCAATTACGCCGAGCAGCGTCGCACGCTCGCCAAGAGCATCGGACTTGGCCGCAAGCCCAAGGGGTCCAGCGCTGCCGCATCGGCAAAGGCGACGAAATCTGCGCCGGTTCGTCGCGGAAGTCCGAAATCCACCGAAGGGCAGCCCGCCTAATAGGACTTCCTCTGGGGAGACGGCCGGTTTGGAAAAGGGACCATCGGATCAAGATATTTCGACGCGGCGCTCGACAACACCTCCGGGGCTGATCGAGACTCGCACCCCGTCCTATCCCGGCACGGAGGCGTCGGTTGGTACGGTCATGACCTTGGCCGACGCCTACTGGGATGCCGCGCACAGGCTGCTGCCGCAGATCGAGAAAGGCCGGAGTGTCTCGTCCACCCCGGCTAGGCTGTGCGCCATTCAGTCGATCGAGACTTACCTCAATGCGTTTCTGCTCTTTCATTCGGTCGATCGAAAGCAGGTCCGGGGATTGCAGCATGATCTCGCCGAACGGACGCGGTTGGCTGTCGAGAAGGGATTGTCTCTCCGGCGCCGTACCGCGGAGCATCTGGTCCGATTGAGCGATCAGCGCGATTATCTCATGGTGAGATATGGGCCGGAACAGCTCAGCGATCTGTCCGAAATCAATCGGATGTTCGCCACGCTCAAAGAGATCGCGGAGAAGGTGCGGGCAGCGATTTTCGAACAGCCCTATGATCGCTCTGACCGGAGGTTCCGGGTATATTGGTGATCCAGAGCCCGCCTCAGAGTGTGATGTCCAGAGCCGAGGCGCGCTGGCGGGATTGCAATTCAGAATAGGGTCAACTGCTCGCCGACCGTTCTGGTCCTTGGCTCTTGGGCTTGCTTATCGTGGGTTGTGCGTTCCGGTGTCGTTTCAGTAAAAAATCGCGGGGGTTGTTCGACCAAGCGTTCCTGGCTGGCAAGCCTGGCGCCCCAGCCGCCGAGGATGTGGGCCGGCGTGAACCAGTGTTCGCGGACCTCGTTGCTGAGAGAGTTACCAACGATCACGTGGGCCGGAATGTGGAGCAGCGAGAACTGGATATAGCCCATGTGTACGGCGCGTTGGTCGATATCGATCGCCGTCACGTGGAGATGGCGCTGATAGTTGATCCCGGCGGCGCGCATCGCTTCGGCGAGAGCAATGACCATGGCGCCGGCACCGCAGGCGGGTTCCATCGCGCTGACGAAACCCTTGTCGTCGATCAGCGCCAGGGCGTCCTTGGCATCGCCAAGCGTGACCTGTGCCATCATCTGGCAAACCGGATAGGGCGTGAAGAATTGCCCACGGTTCTTGTTGTGGATCTCGAGCGCGGTGAAGATGCTCCCGAGGACGTCCCCTGGCGCTTCCTCCAGTGCCATTGTGATCTCTCCGAAGACGCGAGGGAACATCTCGATGGTGTGCTGCTCATATCGTCCCACGATCTCGAGATAGCGCGCCTCGCGCGTTTCCCGGGATCGGCTGTCGACGCTGTTCGAGATGCTGATCGCTATGAGCTCCATGCAGTCGGAGAAGAGCGTGTAGCGGTCGTGACGATAGCAATGCGCATCGAAGAGTTTCAGGACGTTCCTGATGTGTCGATCCTGCGGCGGCATGAGAGATCCCCGGTCACGGGGCCGCTTCGCGCGGCATCGCGACGTTCTGATTGGCGGGCGTGGAAGGGCTCGGGCGAATGGCTCGGCGCCCGAGCCCGGGTCAGTTCGTGGCCAAGAGCGCTTCGAGCGTCACGGCGCGGCGCGGCCGGCGGCCGAACTGATAGCCATGGTTGGTCGCGTATTTGCTGAGCGACATGGCCTTGCGGTTGAGCGCCACCGCGAGATCGGCGAGCGACACACCGGTGTTGAAGGCGACGTCGAGCGCGCGCGTTTCATCGTCGCTGAAAGGCCGAATGTAGCCGTGGACAAGGCCGAGGCTATTCGCGCGCGAGGTGAGCGCAGCTTTGGTCCGTCCCAGGCTTGCCGCCAGGACCTTGGTCGGGACACGGCCATAGTCCGCACGAAGGCGCGCCTCGTCGGCCTCGGTCCAGTCCGGACCAAGCCGCCAGCCATTGCGGTTGGCATGAAGCCCGCGCAGGCCCAGATATTCGGCGCGGTGGCGCAGCGATCCAGCGGTGCGGCCAAGCTGGCGGCGCAGCGGGGTGAGACTCGTACCGTCGATGTAGGCCTTGCGCAGCAGGGCGTCTTCTTCCGGCGTCCAGGCCCTGCCCCAGCCGCGGCCATAGCCCAGCTTGCGGATGGCGAGGCCGAAGCCGCGGACCGTGCGTTGGGGAAAGCCTTCCTGGCCGAGCATCCCGACGATCGCCGTGTAGCGATGACCCGCTTCGGCCAGGTCGAGAGCCCTCGCCGTTTCCGCCTCCGACCAGTCCGGCGGATGGTTCGCATGCACGATGCCGAGAGCTCCGGCCCGGCTGGATAGGCCGCCGAACGGCCGGCCGATAAGGGTGGCGATCTGCGCCAACGGCACGCCGCGGCGATAGCCTTCGACGAGCTGGGCGTCCTCCCAGGGCGTCCATTCCGCCGGATTACCCTCGGTTAGGTCGAGGATCCTGGCGCGGGCATAGACCGCCGAGCAGGATCGACCGAGGTCGGAAGCTATGGCCGCCGTGGGTTCGCCGCCGTAGCGCCGCGACAGTTCCGCATCATCGAGTTCGGTCCATGTCCGCGTGGAATTGCGGCGGAGCCCGAGCAGCGCAATACGTTCGGCGACCGCTGCCCTGCCCCGGCCGATTGCCAGCGCGATGTCGGCGATCGCGGTGTCCTCGAGGAAGAGCGCGCGCAGCCGTTCGCTCTCCTGCGGTGTCCATGCATCGGCCCGATAGGCCATCTCGCGCAGCGGCGTGGCAGGCAATACCAGCCTTGGCGCGGGTACCAGCTCGACGATGTCGGCATCCAGATCGAGCGGTTTCATGCCAGCGCCACCACGGGGATGTCGCTGATCTTGGCGCGGAGGCGGGCATGAAGCCGGGCGATGCGATCCTCGCCTCGAGGCATCGTGTCCACCGCGGAGATGGCGGCGAGCATGTCGAGGGCGTTGTCGACGGCTTCGCGCGGGGCACCGATATGGCCCGCAAGATCGTTGGCGGTCGTGGCGTTCGGCGCGATGCTCTTGAGCGCGCCGATGATCGAGGCCGCGTGCGGCGCGGAAGGATCGAGGAGGAAGGCATCGAGCGCCCGGGTGCCCTTGAGCGTCAGAGCCGCATCGCGCGAGCCGTTCGAGACCTCGCGGAGAGCCGACAGGTCGAGCAGCTTCTCCGCTTCTTCACTGTCGACCGCAGCGGCCGCGGTGAGCCTTGGCGTCGCGCCGAGATGCTCGGTGATCGTCTCTTCCATATGGGCGAGGACAGGCAGCGGCGACATCGCTGGGCCCATCGCGAAGAACTCACCGGGCGCGAGCTTTCGCAGGGCATCGGCCTCCTTCGCCGAGAAACCGAGGAGATCGGCCGCGCGCGCGATGTCGCGATCGAACACGTTGAGGCCAACGAGGAAGTTCTGCAGCTCCGAGATCACCGAGGATGAGAGCTTGGCGAGGCGCTGCGTGGCGATGACCGGGGCGATGCCGCGCTTGCGGCCGCGGGCACAGAGGTCGGTCAGCGTGGCAACGCCAAGGCGCCGGGTCTCGGCATCGCGGGCCGATCCGGCATGATGTGGCGCGAGCAGATGGCCCTCGTCGATGCAGACCAGGACGGTATGCGCCCAGTACTCGCGCGGCGCGCCGATCAGTCCGGCGAAGAGCGCCGCCGCCTTGATGATCCGCTGGTCGGGATCGAGATCGGTGAGGTCGACGTGAAGCGACAGGCGGTGCTGCCTGGCGCGGGCCGCGGCTGCCGTCAGGCCATCGGAGGTCAGCTCGCAGCCCTTTAGGGAGGTTGCGCCGATGTGGGCGGCGAGATTGCCGAATTCGCCTTCGGGATCGACGAGCACGATTGTCGTGAAATCGAAGGCCTCCTCGATAATCTTGCGCAGGGTTCTGCTCTTGCCCGCGCCGCTGCTGCCCTGGATGAGCAGCCGCCCGGCGAGCAGGCGTTCGAGGTTCAGCATGAGCGAGCCACGGCTGTGCCTGCCGATCGGCACGGACCATTGGTCGGCGGAGGGGTCGATCTGTACGACTGTTGCCATGGTGGGATCTCCTGGGGCTTGGCCTGTCTGGCCACCACCCAATCGCTCCCCCTTCCCTTTGCCTGCTGGTGCTACGAGCTGGCAATCGGCGCAGCGTTGTCGCC
Source organism: Sphingobium sp. B2 (assembly GCF_007693735.1). Taxonomy (NCBI): domain Bacteria; kingdom Pseudomonadati; phylum Pseudomonadota; class Alphaproteobacteria; order Sphingomonadales; family Sphingobiaceae; genus Sphingobium; species Sphingobium sp. B2. Next base: position 155,489 of record NZ_VDBZ01000006.1, on the reverse strand, counting down.
GCGGCCGCGCAGGCCCCAGTCAGGCTCGTAGTCCGGTCCGTAGTTAGCGCTCCGCATGAATTCCGGGTCACCCGCTTCATCGACGAGATAGCCGGTCACTTCCCCGGCATAGTCCGCATCGAGCGCGCCTTCTGCGGTCGGGATAAGCCGCACACCGAAGCCCCTGGCGAAGAGTGCGGCATCTGCTGCGAGCATCGCTTCGTGATGATCGTCGGCGGAAACGGCCATCTTGACCCTGACGGTCGCATAGACGTGGACGAAGTGGGTCGGCTCGGACATCATCTGTCTCCGGTCTTGGAATGTGGGGGGCCGCCGCCGCGATCAGGCAAGCGGCACGTCGTATCCGGGCTCGCAGCCCGGCTCGCCGGGATAGGTGCCGCCCGGATCGCAGAGCAGGATCTGCAGCACGTCGTATTCCTCGTGGCGGAAGTAACGTCCTGCCTGGAGCGTATAGGCCTGCCGGGCCCCTGCGGAGGCTCGGCGCACGCGAACCGGGAAGCGGCCGCCCACGTCGATGTCCCCTTCGAGCGGCCTGCCTGCCTCGCGCATGCGCTGGCCGAGCTCGTTCACGATGCCGCCGGCAACGCGCGGGGGGAAATTGCCAATGAGAAGCAGCTCCGGCGGTCCCCGCAGCGCGTTGCCGATGGTGTAGGCGAACGCCGGCGTTTCCCCATCGGCGAAGATCAGGAAGAGATGCTGGCCGCTTTGCGCGATATTGCGCTCGATCGCAGCGTAGAACTCTCGGTTGTCGGGGATATTGGGTTGATGAGTGCGTCGCACTGATACCTCCTCACGACAGGATATCGGGTTGATTTTGCTCGAGGCATGCCCTGATCAGCGGGAGGTGGACCCAGTAACGCTGGGCGCCAGCCAGGCTGTCGACCTTAGGATCATTCGTGCCTCGCGCCTGGTAGCCCCACTTCGTGCGGTAAGCCGCGCTCTCACGATCATAGCGCTTGTAGGCGGCGTCGCTGCGCTTGGCCCATTCGGGCCATCTCCGGGCGATCTGCTCGGTAGTCATGGAGGAGCCGGACGCAATGAATGCCAAAAGGTCGAGAGGGTCGATCTTGGCCATTACAGGTCTTCCGGCTTGAACCCGTGGTGCTCGACGAGCGAATGCATCACCGCATCCCACAGCAGCTCCTTGAAGGCTGCGCGGTTTTCCAGGTCGGTGTCGTAGACGTAGAGGTCGGCCAGCTCCTGGGCCGCCTTGCCGATTCCCTGATAAAACCGGCTCCGCATCGTGTACGTTTTTGGCGAAGGTTTTAGGCATGTACGCCTCCATATCGGTTGGAGCGGTTCAAATGGCAGAGGCCGGAGCCAGAACTTCGAGATAGGCCGCTTCGACCAGTTCGGTCTTCTGACTGCGTTCGCGGGGCGTCATGTCGAGCTTCACATAAAAGCCCGCGAAATGCGTCTTCACGATCACGCCCTCGCGGCCCGCAAATCGGTCCCCGCCAACGCGCGGACGTACCCGGATGCGCACGCGGTCGCGGATCCCCGGTTCACGCACCGCGTCAATCGGCGTGGATCGCTCGGCGAGGAACAGCGCGAGCCGCGCTGTGTCGTCCAATCGGTCGGATGCGGGAGCACAGGCCCGGGCAAGGATCCGCCAGGCCCGCAGGCTCATCGCGTCGCCGGCGAGGTGACGGTCACGTGGCTCGCCTTGGCCATGATCGAGGTGCCCGGCGGAGACGTGAGCGTCGGGATCGAAGGCGAGGATCGTCGCGGCGTGATATTCGGTCTCGGTCAGTGCCACGGTTAGCCGGTCGAGCTGATCAATGAGATCGGAATCGGCGGCAACGGGGACGCGAGAGGGGGCAAGCGTATCGGACATGGTGAGTTCCCGTGTTTGAGGGGGCGAAGATCCGGTCTGTCAGCCTGCCGGCTCTTCTCTCGCGCTCCCCCTTCCCTCACCCCAGCGCCGGCTCAGGCGGCGAGCGCATCGAGAAGATCGGAAATTGGAGCGGCGGACAGGCGCGTGGCGCCGCCGAAGGCCCGCAACCGCGCGGCCATTTCCTTGCGGAGATGCGATCGATTGCCGATCACGGTTTCGGGTGAGAGCGGTTCGCCCTGCGGCGTCACATAGCGATGGGCGGGCTCGCCATCCTCAGTCTCGACCACGATACGATGGCCGCCGGCGGGCGACTTGCCGGCATAGCGGGCGGTGAATTCGCCGAGCTTGCCGGTCAGACCCTTGGCCGCCTTGCCCCACCGAATGTGACCGGCGCCGACGCTCTCGCCCGCCGACAGGCCGCGATCGAGCCATATCCGGAAATGGGCGCGCTGCTGGAGGACGGTGTTGCGCGTGCGTTCCATGGTCCGGCAGAGCGGCAGCGCACTCGCATGGGCGTCAAGGAGCGCGAGATAGCCTTCCTGGGCGGCAATCAGGACATCATCGAAGTCGCGGCCGGCAAGCAGTGCGCGGAGCTGGCGATCCAGTCGCGGATCGGATCCCGACACAACGCCGGAAGCGGCTTCCAACGGTCGAGCGTCCGGCGGCTGATTGCCGAACGCATGGAAACCGGCGCCGGAAATGATGATGACGAAGAGTTCGCCATAGCCCTGACAGGCCTGCAATGTCGGGAGGAGCACGGCGACGTCGGGCTTCGCGTCACCGCTCGGCGGGACCAGGCCTGCCTCGGGCGCGCCGAGCAGGAGCAGCCGCCGGCTCCAGCGGGCGGGCAAAGGCTCGTCGGTCGGTTTCGGCCACTCACTCGGGCGCGGCCGGCCGGTGGCAAGCAAGGGCGGCTCGATCTGGGGCGCGGCCGCTTCGAAGGCGCGCCGGGCGGTATCGAAAAGATCGTCGCGGTTGCCGCCGCCCTCAGCAAAGCCCTGATCGTAGGCGATCGTCGCGGCCGTCGAACATCCCGGCCGGCGCACCCGCGGTTCCCATCCAGCGATCGCAGCATACCAGCCATAAGCGTACTGCACCGCCCGATCCCAATCGTAGCCGTGGAGGCTGCGCGCAGACAGGATCGCGCGATCGCGATCGTCGCCCTCCCCTTTGGCGATGCGGGCTTCGGTGAAGGCGAAGTTCCGCGCCTGGCGCTCTTCCTCGGCGGCGCGCGACATAGATTCCATCACGGGCCGCAGCGCCAACGCGCGCTGTCGCATGCGCGCGAGGCGATCTTCCGGTGCCGCCGCCGCTGGCAGATCCGGAAAGTGGCGCCAGGCCTCGGCGATGACGGCGGCATGCTCCGGCCTGCGTCCTCGGGCGATCCAGGTGCCAGCATCGGCCGGGTCGAACGGCTCCGAGATCATCGGTCGGTCTCCAACCGGAAGCCGAGGCTCGCGGCGGTGAGGCTATCGCGCGCCTGGACGAGCATCTCGTAGCGTCCTGCGAGGTTTTCGCTTCGCCCGAACCGCCGCGCGTTGGGCGGCACGGACGCGACATCCAGGCGGAACGGAAGGATCCGTTCCGTCATCTCGGGAAAGGCTGCACCGAGGAGGACGGCAGCGAGACGATCGGCAACGCCATCGATGGCCTTCGCGACGTTGTGCTTGTCGAGACCGGACGCGGCCTCGAGGTGCGCCATTGGCGCGATAACATCGGGCAGACGAGCGAGGAGCCCGGCGCCGTGGCCATAGTCCGAGTGCATCGAGATCAAGGCCTGACGTTCGAGCGAGATCTCGGTGAAGGGGACATAGGTGCGGTAAGAATAGCTCGGCACGTCCACGCCGATCCTGATGCGGGTGAGAAGGATGCGCATGATTTGCCCCCTTCAGGCGACGAGCCGCGGCGCGGTGGGCGCCGCCGCGGGGAGCTTGAGTTCGCGGCGAACACGCGCGGCGAAACGATCCGGCTCGACCAGCTCGCGAACCGATGCCCAGTGGTTGCGCTCGCCGATATGATCCTGCCGGCCCTGCACCTTGCGAAAGCAGACCTCGCGGTCGGGTCCGAACGGCCCGATCGAGAGCTGCACCCACAGCGTTTCGCCGTGCAGGGTGATCTCGCCGGATACGGCCGGCCCGGCCTTGTTGGAGCGGATATCGAAGCTGCCCTCTTCAAGGCCGAGCGCCTCGGCGAGTCGTCGCAGCGCGGCGCGGCCCTCGGAGTGGAAGAGACGCTTTGCCGGTTCGTCATAGGCGACACCGCGCAAGGCGAGGGTCTTGAGCATGGGACGGTTCCGCAAATCGGCGATACGCGCCATGCAGTCCCGGCGGAGATCGGCGTCTGTGCCGCGATCGGCGCAGACCTGCGACAGATGCCGCACCAGCAGGATGACGGCGGGGTCGGTTTCGACATCGATGCCGGCGTTGCGGCAATCCGTGATCGCCGCCTGCACGGCGTGCAAGGTGGTACCGATGGTGATCAGCGCGCTGGGGTCGAGCGCTTGGCTATAGCGAAACGCCACGTCGTAGCTCATGGGGTCCTCCGGAAATCTCGAGCGGTCTTTCCACTCGCGACCCCGGCCCCCCTTCCCTTTTCAGCCTTGCCGCATGGCTTCGCGATTGGTCCGTCGCCGGAGCGCACAGATCAAGCTTGTGATGACGATAGCGACGCGCACTGCGGCAAAGCCCAGTCCCTCGCCGCCATGATCACGGCAATGATTACTGCAGCAAATCTCGGCGCGAAGGCAAAGAGATCGGGTCAAACATGCTGCACTTCATAGCGAGGGTCACAGTTCTCCTCGCCAGGGTAGCGGCCGAGCGGATCGGCAAACAGGAGCTGCACAACCGCATAGTCGGCGTGACCAAGATATTTACCCGCGCTGTCGGTATAAAACGTCATTGCCGCCGGCCCTGCGATACGTGTTTTGATCGGATAGGTACGACCCAGATCGATGTACATTCCCGGCGGCTTTCCCGCCTTGCGCATTTCGTGACCGATCTGGGCAAGGATTGTGAAAATGCGCTGTGGCATGAAGGCGCCAAGCCCGAGAAGCTCGGGGAGGCCGCGATTGGCGTTGCCGATAGTGTGGGCCTGAGAAGGTGTTCCTTCACCGTTTACGACCGCGACGACGCCTTGGCCGCAACGATCGACGCTCTCTCTGACCGCGCGGAGCAACGGTGTATCATGATGATCAATCATACGATTTTCTCCGGGAAATAGTGCTAGAAGCTGCTGCAATCAGGTGAGCGGAAGGTCACAGCGGGCGTCACAGTCGGTCTTGCCTGGACAGCTACCACGCGCTTCATGAGGAATAACCGGACAGCTCCTAAGGGGCTTTGGACAACTTACGCTCGCTTTCCGCGCCGGCGGCCGACGCCCGCCCCGATGGCGCGAGCGATGTGGCCTGCATAGACGCCGCAGGCTGCCCAATATGCTGCGACCGGCGGCTTGCGCCGCCGCCAGCTCGTCTCCGCGCGCGCCCTAGCGTCCTGCTGCAGATCCAGCAGCAGTTCCTGCAGGGCGACACGGACTTCAGGATCGAGTTCCCGTAGTCGCGCAATGGCGGGGAGCGCGAGGATGGGGTTGCGGATTTCTGCGCGGTTCGAGCGTTCGGTTGCCCGGTGCGTGACGATCGTTCCGAAGTGCATGAGGGTTCCCCAAGGCTGCAGGAGCCTTCAGGCCCCAGTTTCGTCGTCCCCGCCTTCCCGCTCTCCTTTCATGCGCGCTTCCAGGTTCTGGCGATTGAGGATGACGGGACCATTCAGCGCGTCATGCGTTCGCGATAAATGTCAGCCGCCCATTGCTCGATCCAAGGAGCGGTGGTTTCGTCATGATCGAGATCACCAAATTCGATCAGTTCGCGGATTTGCTGCCGCGCTTCCGCGATGGCCGCCTCCCATGGGTCGTCGGGTCGCGCGGGTTCAGCTACAGGCACCTGCATCGGAAGCTGGCGCTGCGCTTGGCGCATGCGCGCATGCTGGGAGCAGACCCAGAGTTCCATATGGTCCGCCACGATGGCGTCGCTCTTCGCAATGCCGCCGCGTCGCGCCGCATTCCTGGCCGCTACGCCGTAGGCTTGGCTGTCGATCGAGGCGATCCGATGCGCGAAGACCGTAAGATAAGGGATGGCCTCGCCCTTCACGCCGAAGAGGTGGAGCCGGATGCCCGGCGGTAGCACGCGATCGAGATGATCGACGACCGCCATCAGGCCTTCGGGCCCGTGGATCGGGCGCCGGCACATCGACCCGACACCGACCAGTCCGGCCCGTTCGATCGTGCCTGAAAGCGCGTCGGCGCAGCGCTCGTAGTCGAACGGCAGTCGTCCCTGGATCACCGGCATGAAATTGGTCAGGATGCCTTGATCTTCAGCGCGCAGGCGACACTCGACATTGGCGCGAATGGTGCGCGAGATCCGGTCGAGCACCTCGTCGCGGTCGCCCGCGACCTGATGCTCGACGCAGTAGTCCAGACTCGCCCACCACTGGAAGGGAAAGGCCGCGGCGAGGCGAATGTAATCGTCGATTGTCCACGGATAGCCGCCATAGGTCACCATGGCGCTGAAGCCGGCGCTGTCGAGGCTAAGGCTCTTGAGGCCGGTGGCGTTGGCGAGCGCGCTGATCCGCCAACCCGCCCACTTGCGCCAGCCGCGCTCCTTCGTCCAGCGCGAGAGCGCGTTCGCCGAGATGAGGACCGGCTGCTGCAACCGCCTGGCACGCTCGAGCAGCTTGCCGTCGGCGAGGTGTGGCAGACCCACCATGACCGTGATTGATCTTTTCTTTGGGAGCGGATCGTTCATATAATGTTCCTCATGAAGGAGAATCACCGTGTCCGCTTCGACCGCCCGCTATCTTGACCATTTCGATCTGGACGTGACGCTGCGCGATGCGGCGATCGACGAGCAGAACCGCCCGACGCGCCGGATGATCGCCAATGCGGCCATCGGCATGCATATCGAGGACGCTTTCTATTCGGTCCGCGAGCTCCGCGAGGCGGTGAGCTGGATTCACGAGGGCGAGCCGGGCGGCAAGCGCAAGCTGGCCTCGATCCTCAGCAATCCGGTGGGCGACGACTTCCAGCGCTGCATTTATTATTGCCTCGCGGGCCGCGGTGTCGTCGAGATGATCGACGATCTCATGTGGCTCGAGGAGCTGCTGGAGGCGCGCGGCCGGATCGCCGGCGACATCCATCGGCGCCGCATTAAGGCGCGGCCGCTCGTCTCGCCCTATGTCGCGGACGAGCCCGATGGGCCGATGGTGTCGGCAGCGGACGATTTCCGGCAGGGGCGTTCGTGGTGGGCGGATCCGGAGCTCGGTGTCTGAACCCGGGCTTGCCTCGCTAGATCGAGGCTTGGCTTGACCCATCGGACCGGGTCGGGTGGATAATGAGCTACGTCAGTCGAATCGAGGTTGGCCCATGGCCGGTGATTGCTGCGGAGGCGGATGCGGCGAGGAGCGTTCGCGGGACGAGAGGTGAGAACGCGTCCTGCTGATCGCCCTCGGGCTCAATGCCGGCATGTTCGCGGTCGAGATGATCGCGGGCGTCTCGGCGCAGGCGGCTTCCCTGATGGCCGACGCGCTCGATTTCCTCGTCGCTATCGCTCGCAGGTGAGACGACGCCCACGTCGCCACTGGGTGGGTTCGATCCATTCGCCCCCGAAGGCTCCGGCGCCGCGGCGCTTGGCATCCGCGAAGACTGCCGCATAGCGCGCGGCACGATCGGGATCGGCCTTGAGGAACTGGGGCTGGGGAATGGCGAGTCCCGAGCCGATCATGACTTCGCCGAGATCGCGACCGTTGACCGTGACGACGGCCACCGGCCGTCCGTAGCTTGATGGCGAGGACAGGCGGATATTGGCATCGCCGCCATGCAAGGTGCGGGCGGCAAGATCCTGCGCCGCCTTCCCGCACTCCCAGCACGCGCCCGCCTTCTGGCAAAGTTGCCGTCGCTCGAAGGCGTCAACGCCGAGAAGCCGGAAATCGGCCGCGACCGTATCGCCATCAAGCGCCCGCGCGGTAGCATTGAAGGAGGTGTCCTCGGCGGCATCGCTCGGCGTGCAGGCGGCGATAAGCAGGAGAGCCAGGGTCGGAACGCGCGTCATGCGACCATTTCAAGGACGACGAAACCCGGCGCCGACGGATCGGTGGATACGCGAAAGGGCTGGAGCGGGTCCGCCGTGCGCAAAATGCTCACTTTCCTTGGGTAATGATCGAAGATGCGCCCAGCGACGCGCATGGCGTTCTCGCGGCTGCAGAGCAGCGCGCGTTTGGGAGAGAGGCCGTCCCTGTCGATGCTGATGGTCATAAAATGATCCCCTTCGTCACGAGGATATATCGATTGAGGTTCAGGCGAACACCGTCTTGTGGACCTTGGTGACGGGCACGACCGACCAGGCGCGCTCCATGAGGCGGCTGATCCGGTAGAAACTACCGTTGGTGGGATCGCGAAGGAGGAGCTTTCGCCTGCGCTTGGACACCACGAACTCCTGCCCGACGTGACCGTCCGAGAAAGTCACCGGCGCCTCGAGCCGGATGCGATCACCGTCCGACAGTTTGCGTCCACGCCTCGCGAGATTGGCCCGGCAACGCTCCCGCCAGTCGAGAGCGTATTTGTTGTCGGTCGCCGTCAGGAGATCCAGGATATGCGCGGGACATCCATCCTCACAGGGACCCATGGATTCCTCCATATCCTTGTATCCGAGGATCATTCCCTCCTTGTCGCGAGGGTTCCATCGGACGAGGCAGACGATCGCGAAGATTTCGCCGCCGACACCGTTCGTCATCACCTGGGTCGCGGCGTAATAGACCCGGTTTCCGGGGCAGGCCGAAGCCAGGACCTTGAGCCCGCGCGAGCCGCCCTCCTCCTGCGGGCGTTCATGGGTGAACTGAGCGTCGAGATAGGATTTCGCGGATGCGTGTCCGCCGAGCGATTGGCGAGGCATGTAGAGCCAGCCCATGGTGGTGCTCCTTCGCGATATGAGTGGAATGGAAAATCGATCGGACGTGGCGATCAGGCGGCGAGAGCTGCCGCCGCCGTTGGCTCGTCCCGAACGCTGTCGTCGGCTGCGCCACCAAAGCTCTTCAGGTAAGCAAAGGCCTGCTCGGCCTTGGCGGCCGCGTGGATGATGGCGGTCTTGTCCCCGCGAAGGATGCCGAGCCAGTGTCCGACATAGCTTGCGTGGCTGTCGTGTAGGATATTCGGGAGATCCAGATCGGCGCAGCACAGCCCTGCCCCGATTTCGGCGACAAGCTCTTCAAATGCATAGGCTTTGTCGCCGAAGCGCTTGCCGAAGGTGCGAGCGAGTCTGTCGGCATGGCCCGACCAGTGGACTGTCTCATGGCACCTTGTCGATGCGTACAGATCCATGCTGCGGAACGATGTCCGATTTGGCATCTGGATATAATCAAAGGTCGGCGTGAAGTAGGCTTGGTTGCCGCCATGGCGCACATCGGCGGGGATGCCGGCGAAGAAAGCATCGATTGCCGCCTGGCGGAGGGAGGGCGCCACCGGCATCTGCGGCTCGTCTGGCGCATAGAAATAGGCGGGCAGCGCATCGATCTGGTCGGCGTTGAAGACGATGTAATGGCGAAGGAAGCGGATGTTGCGCTCCACCTCCTTGCCCGTTTCGGGATGCTCCTCCAGCTTCTTGAACGAGGAATAGTAGACCGAGATTGCGCCGGTTTCGCCGCGCCGAACATTGGCCCCGAGCGCCTCGGCCTGGCGATAGGTCATCCAGAACCGGGAACGATATCCCATCGCGTCTCCGAGCGCCCATAAATAGAGCGTGTTGATCCCCGTGTACGGAGTCCCGCAATGACGGAGCGGCCGACCGCCGCCGCCGCTTATGCGCCACGGCCTCGACCACGGTGGGACGCCTTCCTCGAGCTTGCGGATGATGAGGTCCGTGATTTCCGCGGCAACATCGCGGCTGGATCGCCGAGAGACTGGCATGGCGGGGACTCCCGAGTGGAGAGGAAAAGGAACCGCCGACGCGGGAAAGCACGCCGGCGGTCAGGACATCCAGAAGGCGAGGCTTCAGGCCGCGAGCGCGCCTTGTTCGTCAGCGTGCGGTTCGAGCCCCGTTTCGCTCGCTTCAACCGCGTCGACGGTCTCGGCATCGTCCGGCTGTTCGCCGGCACCCTCCTCGAGGTCGAGATCGTCGACGTCCACCTGGTCGCGGAACCTCATCGCGTTCGGTACCCAAGCGAGCGCCGTATCCCGAACTTCCGGCTCGACGATCGCCTCACCTGCGAAGAGCTTCGCGCAGGACTGCGAGATCTCCGTCTTCTTCATGGTGGCGTGACGGGCGGTCAGCGCGGCGCCGCCGACTTCGGCGAGCAAGGTCAGGATCGAGCCCTTGCTGACGCGGTCGAAGAAGTTCTCCGAGGTCGGCCGCCACCAGCTTGCGACGTCGACTCCCATGATCGTCGCGAGACGGTTCTGAAGCGGGCACTGATCGGCACGGTAGCTCGGCGCTTCGAGCGACATCGCGACGATATAGGCGAGCCAAGCCGCCTTGCCGTCGTCGTCAAGCGCCCGGAACGCCTCGAACCGCTCGACTTCGCTGCTGTGCTCCGTCCAGACCGCGTCGAGCCCGTCATGGGCTTCGGCCAAATAGGCTCGGGCCCGCGTCGACGGCAGCTCGCCCGATACCGGATCCTGAGGGGAGCGGGCGCGAATGGTCGAGCCGTAGGCGGCGGAGCTGCTCATGCGGTCGTCGATCATGACGAACAGCGCATAGTCGAGCGCGAGCGCCGGATGGCTGAGCAGCGTCGCGGCCAAGACGTCGCGGCGCTGCATGGCGAGCTCATCGTAGAGGCGCGCGCTGAGCGGCTTGCCTCCGGGGGCCACGGCCTCGGGACGAGGGACTGGAGCGGCGCCTTCCCGGCCTCCCCCGGTGGGACGACCGATCGTGACGCTATCCTCGCCTTCCTTCGCCTCGTCCTCGGTGCCGCCGACCCGCACCGGCTCCTCGCTATAATATTCCGTGTCGAGTACCATTGCGCCCTTGGGCGTGAGCTTGAGGAAAGCGCCGACTTGCGGCCGCAGCTCATCGGGCAACGTGGGCGCCACGTTCCGGATCGCATAATCCTCGTCGGTGAGCGCGTCATATTCCTGGTCGAGGGCCTTGCAGGCATCCTCACCGATGGAATCGTCGGCCATCTCCTCGGAAATGGCCTGTTGCCGCGCCGAGATTTCTTCGAGCCGGGTCTCCTGCTCCTCGGTGAGTTCGGGTGCAGGCAGGATGACGCGATAAAGACCAGCGGCGGCGCTGTGCGTGAAGTTGGACGCGATCGGGCGGATCCATCCAAGGCCGAGTTCCTCGCCGACGCGCTTGGCTTCCGCCTCCATGATGTCCGCGGCGAGCCGCTGCGCGATCTCGGGATTGACCCACTTGTCGCCGCTGTCGCTGAAGAGATCGCGATCGACCTTGCCGCCGGCTTCCGCGTAGCGGTCTTCGCCCACCAGGATGGCGACGGGATCGGTCGAATTCATCGTCTCGTTGGCGATGACGCGGCGGATGGTGTCCGCGTTCGAATAGCTGCTGCCGTAGCTGCTCCAGACGAGGAGCTGTTTCTCCTGGTTCTCGGTCGATGCATAGGCCTTGGCGACGTCGAGCGTGATTGAGCCCTCGCTCAGCGCTTCGAAGATCGGCTCGGCCAGGGTCGCGAGGCGCAGGCGACCTTCGACGAACCGGCGGGTCAGGCCGAAGCGCTTGGCAACGCCGTCGATGTCGCCCTTGAGGCCGATGAAATACTGGAACGCGCGGCATTCCTCGGCCGGCGTCATCTTCAGCTGATGAAAGTTCGCCGCGGTCGAGGTCTCCGACAGCGTGGCTTCGTCGCCGACCAGGACCTTGACGGGAACATCGTAAGTCTCGGGGTCGATGACGCCGCGCTCGACGAGCATCCGCAGACCGCGCAAGCGGCGCCCGCCGTCGAACACCTCGAAGGTACCGCGCGGCTTCTTCAGCGGCGTGACCAGCAGGTTCTGCAGGACACCCCGCGCCTCGATATCGGCCGCCATCTGGGGGATTTCGAGCAGGTCGTCGGGCCGCTTGCGGACATTGATGGGCGAGAGCGTGAGCTTCGCGAGCTTAACGGAAGTGGTCATGGGAAGAGCTCCATCTGGCGTCCGGATCAGCCCGAACACCAGCTTCGCTTCCCCCTTCCCTCTCTCGAGCTTCAGGACTCCAACGACCCGGACACGGCCGGGAGCCGAGCGTCCGTTTGACGCTGATGCCAGGTACGACCAGACAAGGGCATCCCCCTAGCCAACTCGGATCGGCTCGACACCGTTCGTCGAGGATTCAAAGGGCGCGTAGTAGTCATCCGGGCTCGGCGAAAATCTGGGCCAGAAGCGTCTCAGCCGAGGCCATCGGCACGAAGATGCGGGTGCGGTACTGGATCACTTCGGTGAAGCAACCGATGGATTTGAGCCAGGCCAAGCGGTCATATGGGCAACCGACGAGCTCAATTCGCGGTGAACCGTTGACGACCGACCGCTTGATCGTGAGCGGAAACGGATGGGAGACGTCGATGCTGCGCCCGGCCGTCACCGCCCTGACCACGGCATCGGCCGGCAGTGTTTCGGACCGATCGATGCCCAGCTTGGTGAAAAGCTGGGGCACATGATCGTCGAACACCAGGCGCCCGAGCCAGGACCGCCCTTCCCCGTCGACGATGCGGTTGACTGCCATGTGATCGCTCGGCAGCGCCGACCAGATCGGCAGGAGCAGGCCCGTTGCGAGGCGGATGGTCTCACTGTCGACGGTCTCGCGTGCGATCTCGACTTCCGCTGACCATTCGGTGCAAAAGGCTTCGCGGTCGACCTCCTCCCAGGAGGATTCGTAGAGATCATCCTCGCGCATATATTCGTTGCGCGTCGGCCGCATCATCTCGACGCGCGGGATCGGCGTGCCCTCCTTCTCCTCCATGAGCGATCGCGCCCGCATCCGCAGCGCCGCCTTGCCCGACTTGCGGTTGATCATGAAGCCGGCGCTTCCGTCGCCATCGGCGATCCGCAGGATGCGCTCGAGCGAGACGGGATTTCGGCGCCGCGCGATCTCGATGGTGAGCAGATGCGAGGTGGCGCCGGTGCGCGCGTCTGTGCGCAACACCACGTCATCGATCAGCGTCGCCTTGTCGACCAGGATCGTTTCGACGCCGACATCGAGGCGCCCCGCTTCGCGCGCGGCAGACACGCGCGTTTCAATCAGGGAAAGGAACTCGTCGAAGATGCTGTTCTGGAGCGCGATCGGCAGCGCGAGGATGCGATTGAGCCAGCGCTGGATCGGTGGCATCTCGTCCTTGAGGACACCGTCCTCGTTGGCCAGTTCAAGGCCGGTGCGATGCTGGAAATCGTCGAGTGTGGTGCTGGAGAGCTTGCCCGCAGCCAGCAGGTCGAACCAGGAGAGAAGCGCGGCGCAGGCATATTCGCTTTCGAGGTTGTCGGCGGGATCGAACAGGCCCTGCCCGCCGGTCTGGCGCTGGCCGCGCGTGAGCGCCCCGAGGCTGTCGAGACGCCGTGCGATCGTACTGGTGAAGCGCAGCTCGCCCTTGCAGTCGGTGGTCACCGGGCGAAACAGCGGCGTGGTGGCCTGATGCGTGCGATGGGTCCGGCCTAGCCCCTGGATCGCGCGGTCGGCGCGCCAGCCCGGCTCCAGCAGCAGATGCACGCGCTGCTCCTGGTTCGCCACGTCGAGCGAGGCATGGTAGCTGCGCCCGGTGCCGCCGGCGTCGGAAAAGACGAGCATCCGCTTCTTGCCCGCCATGAACGCCGCGGCTTCGGCTTGGCTCGTGCGGGCCGACCGGTTCTCCAGTTTCTGCCGTCCATCGCTCGCGGTGATGAGCCTTTTGGTTCGGCCAGTGACCTCCGCGACATTGTCGTGCCCGAAATGCTCGAGCAGCGCGTCGAGCGCCGACTTGATTGGCGGCATCGCGCAGAGCTTCTCGATAAGCGCGTCGCGCGCTGCCTGCGCCTCGGGATTGTAGACCGGATGGCCGTCCTCACTCACCATCGGCAGCGATCGCGGCGTGCCGGTGTCGTCCTTGAAAACGCGCATCTGGCGGGTCGGAAAGGCGCGTTCGAGGTAGTCGATTATGTATTCTTTGCAGTCGCAGTTTATGTCGAGCGTGGCGGCGAGAGACGCAGGTTTCCTTCGGTTTTCCATGATTTCACTCCAGATAATTACGGTTCCCTCGACCTGAACAAGTCGAAGGAACCAACATGCGATCAAGATCATTATTGTCGTTTCGAGCGGCCCGGCTCCGGGTCGAAGACCCGCCCAGTCACGACGCTCTACTCACCGCATTCCTCTCCTCTCTGTCGCTCGACGAGAGGTCAGGCAGTGCGATTCTGTTTGGCGCTGCGGCCCGTCATTTCCTGCATTGGATGGAACTGCATGGGATCGCGATCCGCACGATCGACGATCGGACCGTTCGGCGGTTCGAGAAGCATCGGTGCCGTTGCCACCGGTATTCGGCGCAGCAGCCAGTCTATAAGGCGGACATTGCAGCGCGAGTCAGGCGCTTCGTCCGCTTCCTGGAGGATCAAGGCTACGTCGGTGTCGACGACGGGATCGACGATCTGCCACGGCACCTCGCCGACTATTTCGATGGGATCGATCGCTTGCAACTCGCGCAAGGACCGGCCCAGTCCTATCGATCCGAGGCCGAGCATTTCGCGGCCTGGCTTCGCATTGCGCGACGACAATGGGCCGATATCGATGACACGATCATCGACCAGTACGGCGCGCATGATTGTCGATGTCCGGTCTGGCGCAAGCGAGGCAAGCTTGTTGCCTCGGGCGCGAAGCGGCGGCGGCGAGGCGCTCGGCACTTCGTCGAGTTCTTGCGCGACCGCGGTGTCATCCCTTCAGTCGAACTGGTGTCGGATGACGACCCGCACATGGCGGCATATCTGGCATGGCTCAAGCAACACCGCGGCGCGACCGATGAGACGATCCGGCGCTACCGGGCCGATATCAGGCGGCTCGCGCCTATGCTCGGCGAGCCTTCACAATGGGATGCAGCCGTCCTCAGACGGGCGTTTCAACAACGAAGCAAGGAGACGCCGGGTTCGGCATCACTGCTCGTCACGATAATACGGAGCTATATTCGGTTCCTGGTCGTGCAGGGTATTTGCCGTCCAGCTTTGTTGCACGCGATCCCATCAGTGCAACGCTACCGTCTTTCGACGCTGCCCCGGCACGTTAACCCGGCAACGATCGAGCAGATCATCGGCGCATGTCCGACTGATCGCCCGGTGGAAGTTCGGGACAAGGCCATCATTCTCCTGCTCGCCCGGCTTGGCCTGCGTGCCGGTGATATTCGGGATATGCACCTCGACGATATCGACTGGCGCTCGGGCCACCTGACGGTCAAGGGCAAGACGCGTCGGCCTGATCGCCTGCCATTGCCTCAGGACGTCGGTGACGCGATCCTGGACTACATTGCCACGGCGCGTCCCAAGACCGCCGATCCGCATCTGTTCGTGCGCGCGCAAGCCCCGTTCCGTTCGTTCCGCTCATCGGCGGAGATCGCCGGCATCGTTGCACGCACGCATGAGCGCGGCGGGATCGAAGGCGTGCCGACCGGATCGCACATTTTCCGGCATTCGCTTGCCACCAACTTGCTGCGCGCGGGCGCAGGGCTGGAGTCCGTTGGAACGATCCTGCGCCACAGCTCGCCCGAGACCACCGCCATCTACGCCAAGGTCGACCTGCCGATGCTCATGAAAATCGCGCAGCCATGGCCGGGAGAACCGTCATGCTGAGCACGCAGATTGCCAGATACGTCTCGCTGTATCGCAGCTTGGGGCGGAAGTTCTCGGAACAGGAACGACTGCTGCGCCAATACGCCGCTTTCGCTGAACGCTTCGGTGACCGGCACACCCGAGTGCAGCGCATCTACGACTGGTGCCACACGGCAAGCTCGCAAAACGTGGCTCGCCATAGGTACGACGCTGCTCGTAACTTCAGCCTTTTCGCTCATGCCGAGGACCCAGACAACGAAGTCCCGCCTGTCGGCGTTTTCGGCCGGGGGAAGCGGCCACGTCCCACTCCGACCATAATCGAAGCGGACCAGGTGCGGGCGATCATGGCGGCGGCATTGAACGTTCCGCCCCATGGCACGATTAGCCCATACACGTACCATTACCTGTTCGGCCTGCTCGCGGCGACAGGTCTCCGGATTTCCGAGGCTCTCGCGCTACAGTGCAACGATCTGGTCGAGGATGGGCTGGTCGTCCGCAACGGCAAGTTCGGCAAGCAGCGACTGATCGCCTTGCAGCCATCGACGCGCCAAGCACTCGAAGCCTACATTGCGATCCGCGCGAAGCACCCGGCCAAGTGTAATGACCTGTTCGTCACTATCCGGGGGCGGGCGCCGCACAAGGTGCGCGCCCACGTCGTGTTCGTCAGGTTGGCCCGGCTTCTCGGATATCGTGGAGCAACCGGTACGGCAGGCATGCGACTCCACGATCTGCGACATACGTTCGCTGTTCGCTCGCTTGAGTCCTGCCCGCGTGACAGGGAGGCCATTGCCCACCACATGGCCGGTCTCAGTGTCTACCTGGGGCACGCGTCGATCGCCAACACGTACTGGTATCTCGAAGCCACGCCAGTGCTGCTGCGCGACATTGCGGCTGCAAGCGAGCAACTTTTTCAAGGAGAAGCGGCATGACGGCGCTTGCTCCCCATCTCTCAGCATATCTGCGGGAACATCTGCCGCGCGAACGCGCCGTCAGCCCGCACACGGTGAAGACCTATGCCAACTGCTTCGTCCTCCTCGTCCAGTTCGCTGCCGATCGGCTGAAGCGCCGACCGACCGATCTCGAGGTTGAGGATCTCGGCACAGACATGATCATGGCCTTCCTCGATCATGTGGAGATCGGCCGCGGCAGCTGCGTGCGGACCCGCAATGGCAGGCTCGCCGCGATCCGATCCTTCTTCCGATACATCGAGTACCGGATTCCAGCCTGCCTCGATCAGGCACTCCGTGTCAGAGCAATCCCGACCAAGAAGACAGACAAGGCGCTGATCGATTACCTCGACCGGGCCGAGATCAAGGCTTTGCTCGATACACCCGATCCCCGGACACGCCTCGGCACCCGTGATCGCGCGATGCTGCATCTTACCTATGCTGGCGGACTGAGGGTGTCGGAACTCGTAACGCTGCAACTGGGCGATTTCCCGGACCGCTCCCTGTCCACCATGCACATCATGGGCAAAGGGCGACGTGAACGGGTCCTGCCGCTGTGGAAGGAGACCCAGATCGCATTGCGCGCATGGCTTGCGATCCGGCCTCAAGTTGAGGTCACCGAGATTTTCCTCAATGCCAACGGGCAGCCGATGACCCGCGACGGATTTGCGTTCCGATTGGCCGAGCACGTCAAGACGGCAGCGACGAAGCAGCCGTCGATCCTTGGGAAGCGCGTCACACCCCACGTGCTTCGTCATTCTTGCGCGATGCACACGCTCGCGGCGACGGGGGACATTCGCAAGGTCGCATTATGGCTCGGCCACGCCAGTATCCAGAGCACCGAGACCTACTTGCGCGCCGATCCCGAAGAGAAGCTGCAGATTCTCGCAGCCCACGGTGCCCCTGCGATCAAGCCGGGGCGCTTCAAGCCGCCTTCCGACGCCTTGATCACAATGCTCACCGACGTTCGAAGGCGGGCCTGACCCGTCTTCGAACACTCCCTCTAACCCGCATATTATCTGGAGTGAAATCATGGAAAACCGAAGGAAACCTGCGTCTCTCGCCGCCACGCTCGACATAAACTGCGACTGCAAAGAATTCCTGTAATGTGGAGCTCCACATTACACGTACTCCCGAGGACTCAGATCAATTTCCAAGTTCGCGCGCTCATCCGGCGAGAGCTCGCCCAGCCGCCGGTCGAGGATCGATTCCGCGGTCGTCACCAGCTGGAGAACGACCGATTGTCCACCGGCCAGGTGCGCCTTCACCGCAGCGATCACGGTCGGAAGCTTCATGCTGAGGAGAAGCTGGCCGAAGAAGCGCTGCTTGGTGGATTCGAAGCGAGATCGCGCCGACGCCTTGGCCCCGCTGTTGAGGGTCGCATTTTCGATCCCGTCGACCACGGCCGTCAGTTCGAGCGCATGTTCCATGTTGCGGTGAATGATGCCCCAGGCGTCGGCATAGGCATCGTAGATCGCGATCTGCTCGGAACTGAGCTCGTGGCGCAGAATCTCATATTCGACGCCGGCGAAGCTGAGCGCCCTCGCCGTGTAGAGTCCGAGCGCCTTGAGGTCGCGCGCGACCAGCTCCATCGCCGCAATGCCACCCTTGCGGATGCCCGAGATGA
Source organism: Sphingobium sp. B2 (assembly GCF_007693735.1). Taxonomy (NCBI): domain Bacteria; kingdom Pseudomonadati; phylum Pseudomonadota; class Alphaproteobacteria; order Sphingomonadales; family Sphingobiaceae; genus Sphingobium; species Sphingobium sp. B2. The sequence goes on along the minus strand of NZ_VDBZ01000006.1, from coordinate 137,326 downwards.
ACTGCTCGCGATTGCTGAAGGCCGTTTCCGGGCCCCAGAGGCCCAGCCGCACCGCATAGGCGAGATTGTTGACGTCGGACGCCCCCGTCGCCGACGCATAGAGGACGCGCGCGCCGGGAAGATGGTTCTGGAGCAGCACGCCGCAGATTCCCTGCTGCGAGCCTTCCTTCTTGCCCAGCGCGCCCTCGCCACCGGCGACCCCGCCCATCTCATGGGCTTCGTCGAAGCCGATCACGCCCTCGAAGTCCTCTCCCGCCCAGTCGATGATCTGCTGCAGCCGGCTATGATCGCCACGCGCCGAGCGGAGCGTCGGGTAGGTGACGAAGAGCACGCCCTGTTCGAGCGGGATCGCCTGATCGATCTTCCAGTTGGCGAGAGGCTGGATGTCGGCGGCGAGGCCGCCCAGCGCGGTCCAGTCGCGGCGCGCGTCTTCGAGCAGCGCCTCGTTCTTCGAGATCCAGATGTTGCGCCGGCGTCCGGCGAGCCAGCTGTCGAGAATACAGGCCGCGACCTGCCGCCCCTTCCCCGCCCCGGTGCCATCACCCAGGAAATAACCTTTGCGATAGGCGCGGCCGTCCTCGGCATCTTCGAGCCCGACGCCCTCTTTGGCGGGCCTGAACTTGCCCGGCAGGAACTGATCCCAGGCGTGGCCGGCATAGACCACGGTCTCAAGCTGCGAGGCTGAGAGCAGGCGCTCCGATACGGTTCGTTCGGGAAGATTGGGGACATAGGCCGGGATAGGTGCCGCGATCGAGCCCATCGCGACGGATTCGACCAGCGCGGTCGGATGCTCGCCGGCGGCATCGAAAGCGATGCGGCTCGGACGATAGGGAAGATAGACGCCCACCTGTTCGAGCAGCGGCGCAGGCGTGTCGAGCGGCATATAGTCGACCGGCAGCACGTTGTTGCGCACGGGAGCATGATACGGACGGGGCTGAGCGCGGCCGCTTTTCATCGCTCGGAACAGCGAAGGACTGCTCGACCGCTTTGGTGCCGGTGCCGAGGGTGCGCCAAGGGGCCCGCGTTCGTGGATGGTGAGAGCGCTGATGAGCTCGCGGATGGAGCTGCGCTGGATCGTTGCGGGGATGGCTGTGCCGGGCATCTTGTCGATGACAAAGAGCCTGACGGCGATCGACGTGCCATGCTTGAGATAGCATTTCTCGAGACGCACGGATGTCCGGACGCTGACGTCGCGCAATGTCGTCTCGAAGAGATCGCGCATCCGCGCATTGGGCCCGAACCAGTCGGGCATGATCGCGACCAGCCGTCCGCCGATCTGCAGCCGCCGCAGCGCCGCCTGGAGATGGCGCACCGCGGCGTGGGCGTCCGCGCCCAGTCCTACCGAGCGGGAAAAGGGCGGGTTCATCAGGATGAGGTTGGGGCGCGGCGCATCGGCGAGGGTCGAGTTGATCGTGGCGCCGTCATGTCCGGTGACGACCGCGTCGGGAAAGACGTCGGCGAGCCGCGCGCGGCGGGCGGGCGCATATTCGTTGAGCTGGAGCGCGGAGAAGTCGCGGCAGTGTGCTACGAGGAGACCGTTGCCGGCGCTGGGTTCGAGAATGACATCGCCGGTCTGGACATTGGCGAGCAGGACCGCGACCGCGGCGAGATCGACGGGCGTCGAGAATTGCTGCCATTCGATCTGGTCCTCGCTGCGCACGGTCTGGGTGGGCAACCGGTCGAGCAGGTCGCACGCCGCCGCGACATCGCTCAGCGAGCCGAGCGGATAGGGCCTGAATTGGAGGTAATGCGCGAGAACGTGCTCCAGGATTTCGAAGCTGTCGCGCTGGGTCCAGAGGCCATCGGCATCCGTTCCGCCATAGCCCTCGACCATCGCGGCGTTGAGGTCGGCGCGGGTGATCGGCTCGGTCGAACGCAGACGATCGACGAGAATCGTGGCCGCGCGGCGCTCGGCCGCGGTGGTGGTATCGAAGAGATCGGACATGGTGGGGTCTCCGGACTGGCTGCCCCATCGGCAGCATCAATCCTTCGCTCCCCCTTCCCTTTGACTTCTCCGCCGCGGTGCCCGACCGCGCCGGCTGCACCCATAGGGTGGCAGACGCCCTGCCGAACAGCGCGCCGCGTCAAGGTTATTGATGTTTCAAACATCAAAACTCGCATCTTAACGATGCAGGCAAGCGTTTCGTATAAGGATAGGGCCAAACGATGGATCATGCCGATCGGACGGCAGTCCTGTGGGAGTTCGCCTTGCCTGGCCGGTTCGCGTCACCGTTCGATCCCCAATCTCTCGATAAAGAGGAGCGGAGCAGCGATGACACCGACACGCGCGCTCCGCGTGCTGGTGTCGGGATCCTACGCCGGCTGCGCTGGCCACGTCGATCGGGCGGGCGCCGCGCGGCCTGATGAGCACACCATCACACGCCTGCATTCCCACGCGTTCCGCAAGAAGGTAATCATGGTCATTTTCGCGATCATCGTCGTCTCGATCCTGCTGCTGATCCTGTGTTTCGCGGTCACTGTCGCTGGGGGACGCGCGCATGACCGGCAAAACGCGCGCCGGAAAAACGATGACAGATAGCGGCAGCCTGCTTGCCAACCGGGCATTCGTTCAGAGCGCGTTAGAGGGATGTGCTCAGCTCGAGTACGCGTGCCCAATCCTTGATGCGGGGCGGCGGCGGCATCCGCTCGATCACGAGACCGGCCCTTGCATAGGCGTCTTCGGCAAGATCGGCGGCTCGGCGACCCTCAGCATCATTGTCCTGCGCAAGAACGAGCGTGGTGACGTGCTCCGGTAGCAGGATCTGGTTGAGGCGCCGCGCGCCAAGGCTCGCCCAGCAGGGAATCGCATTGAGCAGCGTGAATGCGCGTGCGGTCTCGAACCCTTCGGCGAGCGCAAGCCTGCCCTCCTGGGTCCCGCCGCATTGCCATGCCCCCCGCAGCGGCCTGCCGAGCATCAACTTCATGCGGTAGCGCGCCGTTTCCGGAACGAGGAAGATCCGCTGCACCGCCGTAAGCGTCCGACCTTCCCGCACGGCCACGAGTAGGGCTGGATGATAGGTGGTCCAGGGACGCGGTCGATAAGGGCAGCGCGGATGGAAACGCAGGTCGCCAGGGATCGGCAGCAAGATACGGCCGCTCAGATAGCGCTCGGCCAGGGTTCCTTCGACCGGCAAGGCTTCGTCCCAGAGACGTAGCGCATTGCCCGCGACCGTGGTCGGCGTGTCGGTGTAGGCGAAACGGCGGCTGATCGGTATCCGGCGCAGCTCGCGAAGCACGTCCTCCCGGCTGCAGCCAGCAAAGCAGGTCACCAGGATTCCCCGATCCCCCTGCCTGATCGACAGGCTTGGTTCCCGGTCGGCATGGGCGGGGCAAAGGCACATGGCAGTACGACCGTGCCAGCTGCCTCCGAGGCTGCCGACGAGATCGATGAGGTCTTGGGTTGGTCGTATCGCGGTGAGAGCCATTGATCAGCTCCTTTCACCAGCGGGTCTCCCCCTCCCCTTTTTCAGAGCGCCAAAGATCGCACATGGGCAGCATTGAGGATGGTGGAATGTCGGAACGCCAGGCTCTTGGGCGAAAAAGGCGCTCAACCATCGAACCACGCTCCTCAATTCATGTCGTGCGTGCAAGGATCAGGCGTTTCCCCACGGTGAGTCGCAAGACATCGATTTGCGCGTCTTGGGCCTGCGCGATTCGGACGAGGTTCGTGATTGGGATCGCTGGTGGCTGCGGTCTTCTTTGGATAGGGGCTCGCGGAAATCTATACGCCGCGCCGCATGGCATTTGTGAGTATTGCCTGCCGTGTGTAGATTTTTGGGGTTATTTCGGCTGCTGGACGCGTCCTGAAAGACTCAGCCGTTCTCGGGTCTGTACCGGCTCGTTGACCCGCAATGGCACCAATTTGACTAACCACCCTCAATTTGGCATAGTTGTCCCGAATTATGGTCATTTCAGGGTCCGTTTTCACGAACCCCTGCCAAATATTGCTGAGAAGGGGGACATCACGATGCTTTCGGGTCAGATTCTCGACGCGATGATCACCTCGTGCGAGAATGCCAAAAGCGTGCTTCGCCAGGCGGCGATCGACCCCTCCGACCGGAAGACCTTGAACATCTCCATGGGCGCTACGGTCGCCGCGGAATTTCTCGGCCGCACGCCTGAGGCGTTGTCCAAAGCGGAAGCGCGCGGGCGGCTTCCCGCGCCCAAGACGGCGGCCAATGGACGCCGTTTCTATACCGTTGAGGACCTGATCGCGATTCGCGAGGCCCTGGGTATCAAAATGGGCAAATTGCCCGAGGAACGGGCGGTCGTGCTCGCCACGCAGAACTTCAAGGGCGGGGTCAGCAAGACCACGACCGCCAAGCATCTTGCGGATTATCTCGGTCTGCGCGGATACCGCGTCCTAGTGGTCGACTGCGATCCGCAGGCCTCCATGAGCGTGATGTTCGACGTCAATCTCGAAGCGCTGGTCGACGAAACGCACACGCTATCAAACTTCCTGTCGCCGCGCATCGACGAGGCCGATTCGCTCCGCAAGACGATCCAGAGGACCTGCTGGCCGAATATCGACATCTGCCCGGCGAACCTCGGATTGCAGGATACCGAGTGGGAGTTGACGGCGACGATCGAGGAGGGTCCGACGGCCATCGCCGGGGCTTTCCGGATGCTGCGGATCGGGCTGGAAGAGGTTCGCTACGACTATGACGTCGTCATTCTCGATCCGCCCCCGGCAATGGGGTTCCTCGGCGTCAACACGCTGACCGCGGCTGATGGCTTGTTGATTCCCGTTCCCGCGAGGCAGCTCGACTATCTGTCGACCATTCATTTCATGCAGACCTGCCGTGAGGCCATGGAACTGGTGTCGAAGTTCGATTCTTCGATCGACTACGGGTTCATCCGGATCGTCTGCACCATGTTCCAGCCCAGTCGCACCAATGAAGCGCAGATGTTGCAGGTCATGGAAAAGACCTATGCCGGGCAGATGCTCTCGACACCGATCCTCCTCTCCGAAGAGGTCAAGAACGCCGGGCTCTCAATGTCGTCGATCTACGAGATAAACAAGCCCTATGGCTCGCACCAGACCTACACGCGTTGTCGGGACAACCTGAACATGGTGTTCCGGGAGATTGAGAAGGATATCTGCAAGCAGTGGCCGTCCCGGATGGCGCAGCTTGGCACCGATCGGCTGACGGAGGCGGCATGAGCAGCGCGGGCGGCAAGCGACGGAGTCTCCTGACAAACGCCATCGAGAGCATCGGCACGACGCCGGTGCCAACCCCGATTGCGAAAGACGATGGCCAGGACCTCGCGGTCCAGGAATTGCCGGGCGAGGAGCCCGCTGCCCCGTCCTTCTTGGAGCGGCGCGGCATCGCGTTCGATGAGATCGCCCGCACCGTCAAACGGCCCACGATTCGCCTGAAGCCCTCGGAATGCTCGATCTGGCGCGGCAACGCGCGCGATTACGCGGCGCTCAGCTACGATCGTTGTTCCTCGTTGATCGAATCCATTCGGGAAGAAGGCACGAACCGCGAGCCGGTGGTCGTTCGCCGGACTCCCAATAGCGATCGGCCCTACGAGCTCATCGTCGGAACGAGGCGCCATTTCTGCGTGTCCTGGCTCCACGCCAACAACCACTCGGAAATCGAGTTGGTGGCGCGGATCGAAACGCTCGACGACGAAGGTGCCTTCCGGCTAGCGGACCTTGAAAACCGCGAACGGGAGGATGTCACCGATCTCGAACGCGCGCGCAACTACCGTCATGCCGTCGATGCCTATTATGGCGGTGTCCGGACGCAGATGGCTGACCGGCTCGCGATCCCCAAGCAGAACCTTCACAACCTCCTGCAGCTCTCGGAGCTCCCGGACGAAGTCGTTTCCGCCTTTGCTGATCCAGGCGATATCAAGGTTCGTCACGGCATGCGCCTGGCGCCTCTGCTGAAGGACGAGCGGCATCGCGATGGCATCGTTGCAGCGGCGATCGAGATCGCGGCTGAGCAGGCCGCCTTGCGTAATGCCGGTGCCGACCGGATCGAAGGCAGCAAAGTGTGCGAACGCCTTGCCGGCGCAGCGCAGCCGACCAAGGCGCAACCGGCTCGCAGGGCAAAGGCGGCTCTGACGATGGCCGGCGGTGCGCAGATCGGGCAGATCCTCGTCGACACCAGGGCCAAGGGGATTACGGTCAATATCAATCCGCGCGGCGCGGCCTCGATCGATGAGATCCTCGAGACCCTGCGGCCGGTTTTGGAAGCTGCGAAATTCACTCGGTGACGACGGACGGATTTAGGGATTATATTTGTAAAACAATCAGTTAGATGAGAGTAAAACGTGTTTTACTCCGCCCAGGACATGCGATGCCAAAGAACGCCCGCGAAGACGGTCAGGTCGACCTCTTTCTTCCTCAGCTCACGACGCTGCCCCTCCGGGACCAGCGCGAGACGATGGAGCGGCCGTTCTTCTCTCTGTCCAAGCGCAAGCGCCTGAAGCCGATCGATTATGTAAGCCCCGACCGGAAGATCACCGTGCATGTCACGGCGAACTCGGAGTATGGGCTGGCGACGATCTACGATCTCGACATTCTCATCTACTGCGCGTCGGTGCTCATCGAACACAAGCGCCGCGGAACGAACGACATTCCCCAGACCCTGCATGTCGTGCCCTATGACATGCTCCGGACGCTTAAGCGCGAAGTTGGCGGGCGCGCCTATGATCTCCTCGGCAATGCGCTCGACAGGCTGCAGTCGACGACCGTCAAGACGAACATCCGCTCGGGAGACTCGGTCGAAACGACATTCTCCTGGATCGATAGCTATAGCCAGCTGAAGGATCGCACGGGCAATATCCGCGGCATGCGGATCACCCTCGCCAAATGGTTCTATGACGGCGTGCTCATGGAGGGCGGCGTCCTCGCGATCGATCCTGCGTATTTCTCGCTAACGGGCGGACGCGAGCGGTGGCTCTATCGGGTTGCCAGGAAGCATGCCGGCGGCGCTGGTTCCGATGGATTTGCCATTTCCATGCCCACCTTGTTCGAGAAATCCGGCGCTGAAGGCGACTACCGTCGGTTCAAGTTCGAGATGACCAAGATCGTGAAAGAGGATTCCCTACCCGGTTATTCGCTCGAGCTGGAATCGCGGGATGACGCTGAACCCTTCCTGCGCATGGTCCGCCGAGACCTGTCCCAGGAGGCAGTAGGAACCCCCTCCCCTGCCCCGGTCCCCGCGCCAGCTTCCAAAACCGTGTTGAGCAAAGCTTCGGCCGACGAACGGGAGATCGTCTTCCCTGACGGTCATATTGCGCACACACCGTTCGGCGCGATCGCTCGCGCCAACCTACCGAGCCCGCAGCGAGACTACGGCCTGGTGGCCAGCGACTTTCGTGCGTTCCTGCGTCAACGCGAGATCGCCTACAACGCCAAGAACATCACCCAGATATTCGCGACGTTCTGCTCCAAGCAGCGCCCTGCCCTCTAGGTCAACAGCCGCAGACCGTGGAACTGCCCGACCGACCGTTCCTGTAGTACCGCGTCAAACCCGCCGGCATCGCGGCTGACCAATCACCCTGCCCGGCGGCCCACCCTCACCTGCGGATTCTCCGCCCGATCCGTACGCCGTGATCGCAATAGGGTCCTCGCAATGGCGACGGTCAGTGAGACGTCCAGCGCCCGGCACTCAGAAATCTGAAAGCAGAACAGCACAACAGAGCGCGACCGCAAGATATCGGTATATTGGGAACGCGCGCCAGACGCCTGCAAGACGCGCCGAGGCCGGATCAGGCTGCACGACGTCAATGTTCAGGCTCGCCCGACGGTCACGGGAGCCACGCCGAGCGGGCGGGTAGGGGGCCTCTCCATGTTGACCAACAGATGCGCAAGGCCCTGAGCGCAAGGCCGTTCCTGAAATACCGTGAGAATGCCCCACACTGGCGGAGCCGGCGCCCAACTCCGTTGCGGGGCCACTGGAATAGCCGTTCCCCAAGTACCGTGTACGGCCCGATGAATTCGGTCCAAAGGCCAGGAGGGCGCCCGAACGGCCGGACGAAGTCGCTGCCGGCACGCACCTATGAGCCAGTCTCGCGCCATCGATTTAACCAAACGGCGATGTCCTACAGCGGCGAAGCACCCCAGAGGGCACCTCGGCGTTCCTGAAATACCGTGGCGAGTCGCTATTGCGAATCTGGGGTCGCCGAATCGATCCGTAAGCCGCTAACCCGCGGACGCAACCGCCCGCCAAATGAGGCAATCTGAAATAGCCTGAACGCTGGAAAAGACCCTGTTTTCCGGTATATAGGTCCCGGTAAAACGCATTTTACTCACAGGACAGCACGAGCCGAGGCACGGTATTTCAGGAACGCAGCACGGTACTTTGGGAACCGAATCACGGTTCAATGGGAACGGATAGCTAGGTACTTCGGGAACGGCCGAACGGTATTTTAGGAACGGGGCAATGCGCGCGACTCGTGATGAATCCGTGAGTCGCAGGCAAGCCGTCCACAGGCTAACTTTTGAACCTTAGAGTCTAAACGAAGTAACGCCGCCTGCGGCGCTTCCTCTCTTTGAAAGAGATTCAAGAGGGAAGGGGAAACGAACTCGGAAGGCTGCAACACAAGCGAGAGCATCATAGCAAGGCCGGTGGTGACGAATTCCAACGATGGTAGCGCCAGCCTGAAGAGTGTTTCGATTCGTGGCTTGACCGGATCGCGCGGCGCCACGACACCTCGCGCAGAACCTTGTTCCGCTATTTCGATTTCGATACCGATCCGGAAGATTATGATCCGGCGCGCGGCAAGCTCGACCTGCCGACGTGGCATCATGCGGCCATCGACGAACTCGTTACCGGGCTGGGATGGGCAGTGAATATCGGCAGCGCTGCGGTGATGGACGGTTTTTCCGCGTGGCCCGCGCATTGGTTGTTGCCACCCGCCCTGCGCCACTATGGGTGCGCATGCTGCTGGTCCGGCATGCTAGCCGAAGGGCGGTCGCTTCATATCGCAAGGAATGAATATCGAGCGCCAACTTGTGGTGTCACGAGCATCAATTGCCCTTGTCGGTGATGCCGGCATCCGATGGGTCTCGCCGCGATGACAGGCTTGCGACGTCGCTGGCACGCCTCGATAAGGCCGCGCGCGACTTGGCGCGTGCGGTGCGCCCGACGGGGCGGTCCGATCGGTCGCCATGCGGCGCGCGATTACGGACATGGCTTGTTCGGCTTCATAGGCAGCTCATTGGTGCAAAATTGGGTGGATGACGGTCGGCGTGGCGCGCTCGGCATGTAAATTTGCCCTGAGAAGCCCGTACAGCGCGATTTGAGGCCCTTGCTATAGTCGTGCCTGGCTCAGTGTCGTTTTGGCGCTGTAAGGGGCATTTGCGGGGACGCGATTTTCGCCGGATTTCAGCTTTCGCCGTCCGATCGATCGTCTCGATCGTCGTAGCGCGCCAGCAGGGCGTCGATCTGCGCGAGCGCGGCATCATAGTCCTCGAGCGCCTCACTCGAAAAGTGGCCCGGTTCATCGGTCAGCGCGGATGGCGCAAGGGGCGCCCGAGTGTGCGTAACCGAATAGAGCTTGACCCCCGACAGGGTTTCGATGGTCAGGTCGCCTGCCTGCGACAGGGCGGCAAGCATGGTCCGCACCCCGAGGCGGGTGGCGCCCAGCACGGCTTCGATCTGGGACGAACGCAGCGGGCCAAAGCCGGAGAGGAGGCCGTAGAGTTGCGGGGCACGTGAACTCGCGCGCTTCCCGCTATAACGATCGGCGAGGTCTCTGCATATGTCGCGGGCCTCAACCAGAAGGCTGTTGAGGTGATTCAGGGCATCGCGCAGCGCTTCGGACTGAACGATGGCGGCATGTGCCGGTTTTTCGTCGACGTCGGCCGCGCGCACCGTATCGAGCCGGATCAGGCCGTTCAGCGGCAGTACCGCACTCAATGCGCCGGTGGCTCGCAGATGGGCGGCAAAGGCGTATTCGACCGCCCAGCGCGGCGAGGGCGGCCGCGCCCGCTCAATCGCCACTTGTCGCCCACCGAGCGTGATCGGCTCGATTGCACGCTCGGCGGGGGCAAAGCGCGGACTTTGGCCGATGGCGCGGTGGAGGGCGGCCAGGGCCGCAAAGGGGAGGGGGGCCGGCTCCAGATCTGCCACCAGCGCCGCGGCCTCGTCGATGGCGGCCAGCGCGGCTTCGACGGCCGGATGGTTGTCGAGGTCCCGCAGGGCCAGACAGGCTTTTTCAAATCCACGTGCCGCGTCCGCCAGCGGCGCCCAGCTGCTGCGGGTCATCTCGGCGAGCAGGGTGGTCACCAGAGCGCGGGGGGCGAGGGCGAACTGGAGCGGTTCGTCGGAAAGTGGTACAAGCCCCGCGAACCAGGCATGGAAGCGAGCGTCGGTGAACGCATGCCCTTCCTGCCGCAGCGCCGAGATCAGCGTCTCGCGAATGAGACGCGCAGCGAGGATGGGATATATGTCGGGCGGACACCACGTGAGGGCGGCATCAAGCTGACCGAGGGCGCGGGCCGCGTGCACCTGGGTTGCGCACAGCGCCTCGATATCCGCGGGGGAGGGCGGTTGTCGCACGCCATAGAAGATAGCATTCATAATATATCGTTCACTATCAACAGGATACATGTGCCAGAGTGCTGCATTCTCTGTCGCGCCCAAAAAGCCTTGTTGTCCAGCATGCCATAATAGGTGACATTAGCGCGGGTATTTTTGCAGGATTCGGCGGCATGATCGAACGCAAACCTCCGCCTGCGCGCCGGCGTTCGGAAGGCGCGTTGGGAACAGGCGCGGACTTGTATCCGCTGTTTCGTCACTATGTTCCGCTTGAAGCGGCTCTGACGGCACAGGCGGTGACCGCGATTGCGGCGTCGACGGGGCTCAAGGAGCGACGAATTCGGGAACTTGCCAGGCGGTTCCGGCAGCATCCGGTCGCGGAATCACTGGCGCCCTTACCCAAAGGGCCAAAGGCGGGGAGCCGACGGGGAAGTCACGAGGTGCTGGATGCCATCGACACCCTGATTGGTGAGATCTACCTTCAGATGTCTGGCGCAAGTGTGAAGGAAACCGCGCGTCAGGTACGGGGACTGCTGATCGCCGACAATGGCGATTTTCGGTTCGAAGCTGCCACCGTGCCAAGCGAGCGGAGTATCGAGCGATCCATTTCGGCGATTTCGGAGCCGACGCGCGCGCGAACCAGCATGGGTTCGAAAGCGCGCAGTGCCCATGAGCCGCATGCCGGCGAATATGTGAGCAGTGGTTTTCTCGATCTTGTCCAGATGGACCATACGCGGGCCGACGTCATTCTGGTCGATAGTGTGCAGCGCCGCGAGCTCGGCCGGCCTTGGGTGACCTTGCTGATCGAGGTTCAGACCCGGTGCATCCTGGGCTTCTATGTGAGTTTTGGGGATCCTTCGATTTTCCGCTGTGGGCGCGCGATCGCCAATGCCCTCCTGCCCAAGGGACCGCTCCTTGCGGTGCTCGGTCTTGACGTCGATTACCCGATGTATGGCCTGTTCAAACGCCTGCATGCCGATCATGCGGCGCCGCATCGCGCGCAATCCTTCCGGTTTGCCTGTCTCTTCTACGGCATCGATCCGGATGTTCGGCCGCGAGGTCCTGCCCATTGGGGCGGCCATATCGAGCGCCTGATCGGGACGATGATGGGCAAGATGCGACTGCTACCCGGTGCGACGGGATCGAACGCCACCAAACGCGATGGCTACGATGCCGGGACGACCGCGACGATGACGATCGAGGAGTTCGAGCGCTGGTTCGTGCGGGCGATCTGCCTCTATCATGGCGAGCCGCATGCGGGCCTGGGCGGGCTAGCGCCGGCGCAGATATGGGCACGGGAGGCTACAGCGCACGGGCCGTTATTGCCGCCGGGCATCGACGGAACGGCTTTGACCCGCCGTTTTCTGCCATGGGTTGAGCGCACCATAAAAGCCTATGGCATCCAGATCGGCTACCGCCGTTATTGGCATGCGAGCCTTGCGCCGAGGATAGGCCAGAAGATCATGGTGCATGTCGACGAACGCACCATTCAGGAAGTCTATCCTGAAGTGGAGGGTGCTTTCGTCGCGGCCCAGGTGGTGGGGAGCTATCCGCAGGTCAGTCTGGCGGAATGGGAAGCGGCCCGCGCGGAGATTTCTCAGGCTGGCAGGGCCTATCAGGAGGGTGGGGTACGGGCCGAGACGGCCCGCCTGATTCACGCCAATCGTCGCGAGGTCCTGACCTCTGCTGCAAAAACCCGACGGATACGCGAAGCGCGCAAGCGTCAGGAGCGTGAGGGAACGTCGCATGGCGCCGTGGCGACCACCGCCGCTTCACCGTCCGAGGCCAACTGGGTTTCCGTGGCGGAATTGGGAGAGGACGGGTGGCTGAAGCGGATCGATCGATGATGGCCCCGAATGGCATCTCCGCTCTGTCGCAGGCCTTCTGGATCGATTTCGATGAGGCCAGGCAGCATGTCGAGACCTTGGTCGAGCTTGCCCATGACGAGCCGGATGAGCGGCCGCCCTGCGTGGTTCTGGTGGGGCAGTCGGGCATGGGGAAAACCTCGATTCTGCGCGAGACGCAGCGGCGGATTGTCCATGATTTTCCCGAACCGGCAGGCTTCGACGAGGCGCGCTACGAGCCGATGCTGCGCACGGTCATCCCCGCCGGCTCGACGGCGCTCAAGATCAACCTCACCTTACTGTGGAAGCAGGGCTGGCCGATCACCGGGAAGACCCAGCGCGTTGCGGACCTGAAGGTGGTCGAACTGCTGCGGCGCCAGCGCACTCGGCTTGTCGGTATCGACAATGTCCATGCCATCTTGACCGCCAGTGGCCGGGCGCGGCGCGACACTCTTGATGCGTTCCGTTTCCTGATGAGCGAAGGCAATGTGCCGATGGTCGTGGCGGGGCTTGATGTTGCTGCCGACATATTTTCCGAGGATGTCGAGCTTGCGTACCGCTCGATCATATTGCGGCTCAAACCCTGGTCGCAGGGCGAAGCGACGCAGCGGCTGATCCGCGCGCTCGGGCAGGGTATGCATCTGATCGAGCCGGAACGGCTTGCCGAGCCCGAGGTCGCAGCGTTTCTCTGGCAGAACAGCCTTGGCGTCACCGGCAACTTCAAGCGGCTGCTGCACTGGGGGCACAAGGTGGCGCGCCGGCACGGCCGCGAATGTGTCGAATTTTCCGATATCCGCGAGGCGGCAACACTGCTGCCGAACTATGCGGCGCGATGACCGCGCTCGGGCTAGAGCCGGAGCCGCTGGCGTTCCGGGTGCGCCCGCAGGTGGACGAGTGCTTTGATTCCTGGATCGATCGGGTGGCTTTCGCGCATGACACCACGCGGTCTGATCTGTTTCGGCATCTAGGCATCGAGGAAGCGCTGGCAAGGCAGGATCTTGCCCGAGGCCAAAGCGGTTTGGGGTTTGCCGAATATCTTCGCGTTCATCACATGGTCGAACGCCTTGCCTGGGCGGTGCAGATTGAGCCTTCGATCGTCAAAGGCACTTTTCTCAGCGTCGATGGGTCCGCCTTGTTGCCGCGCCGCATGCGCCAGTATGTCTGTGCCCGCTGCTGGCAGCAGGCCCGGCGGGACGGGCAACCGCGGATCATCCGCAAGGAATGGATATTGCGGATGAGCTGGCGGTGCCGGCTCCACGATGGTCTGCTTAGTCGGGTGCCGGTGGAAGAAGGGCCGATGTCCGATCGGGCTCTGGATGCCTGGCTTGTGGATGCACTCGCCGAGGCAGAGCGTGTGCGCGGGGGGATCGCCTATCGTGGGCGCCGGCTCGCGTGGAACGCGCTGTGTATCGACACGCTACTGCGGGGCAGCCTCAATCGCTTCAAGGGGGAGAAGCAGCATTACCTGGAACGCTTTCAGGGTAATCTGTTCCACTTCACGCGCCATCGCGTCGCCATGCTCGCGCTGGCCCACAGCCACCTCGACCGAGCGGTGTGGGGATTCGAGCGGTTGGTCGCGATGACGATGCCCGAACGTCCCGTGCAGAACGCAGCGTCGCTGCAACCGCCCACGCGGTTGCCGCGAAACTGGCGCATCGGCCGGGGTAGGGCTACGCCATGCCCCGTCGATTCGCACCTGTTCGATGTGGTGCTGGCCTATGCCCATGTGCAGGAGCGGCGCGATGTGTCGGCACCCGGGCGAACCCCACGTGGCCTATTGTCCGCTCCTGGCTCTCGAAGGCGCGCTGCGAGGGCGCCGTAAGCTCCATTTGCGCATAAAATGCCCTGTGAAGCCCGTAGAGCGCGCCGAACGGGTGTAGGCATTTGCCTATCCGAATGGTTGTTTTCGCGCTCGGAGGCCGGTCTTTGGAGAGACTTATTTTTTCTCTATATGTCAGTTAGTTGGGGCAAAACCGGTCGGAGACCCGACGCCCAGCAGGTCGAGCCGGGCGTCCAGCGCCGCCATTTCGGCATCGAAGGTGGCCAGCACGGTATCGAGGGCAGGGGAGGACGGAGGCGGCGTGCGCGGCCGCCCGCGGTCGGGGGCTATCAGCCCCAGCGCTAAAGCGACATCGGGGGTAACGTAGGAGCGCCAGGTGCCGCGCCCCGATATCTCGACGAGGAGATCGAGACGGGTGGCGCGGTCGAGCAGCTTGCCGGCGCCGGAGACGGTGATACCGAGCAGGGGGGCGACGCTGCGTGCGGCCAGGCAGGGTCGGGCCAGCGCGAGGCGGCCGAGTTTGGCGAGCGCGCCGGGCCGGTGCTCGGCGGCGATCGCGGCGGCGCTGCGCCGGGCCCCCGCCTCAAGGCGGTCGAGCCGCGCGAGGCCGTCCTCGGCCGATCGGCGCAGTTGCTTGCATAGCCGTTTCAGCACCGCCGTTCTTGGATCGAGCGCGAAGCGCTGGCCGGGACCGCCGGCGACGAGGCAGGGCAGGGGGCTTGCGGTGATCCCTATGCGGCGCAGCACGATCGGCAAGCCGAGCCAGGGCGCGCTACTGCGGTCGGTGAGCGCCCAGGCATCGAGCAGGGTGAGCGCGCGGACGAGGACGGGCGCCTCGCGCCAGCCTGCGGGCGGATCGAACGTGAAAGGTAAGTCCTCGCGCCAGTGCCGCCCCTCAGGTTCTGCGAGGCGCGCGAGCCAGGGCCCATAGGCGTCGAAAGGCGTGCCGGTAGTTTGGGGCAAGGGGCGGCCCGCGAGCCGCAGGCCGCACTGCTCGGCAATAATGTCGATTTCCTCGAGCTCCAGCTGCTGGAGCCGAAGCGCGGTGGCATAACCGGCCCAGCTGGCCCGCAATGTCCAGGCGGGGGCGAACGGACTCACGCAAATCCGGGCATCGAGGCGGGCGATCGCGGCCATCGCCTCGCCCAGCGCGGCGGCAAGATCGGGCGTCCAGGCGAGCGCTGTGAAGGGCAAAGGCGGGCGCGTCATGGCCTGATACTAGACTGAAAGGTGCGGTTCAGTCCATCTACTCGCATCCGCAGTAGTGATAATAGATGCTTATCGTGCCTCTGTACTGCCGCACATCCCCCTGCTAGGCTCGGCGCCATGACGCAAAAGCGCCTTTCTACCACCGCCATCCCGGCTGCCACTGCCCGGCGCATCACGCCTGCGGACCTGATCGCCGACGTGCGCACGCTGGTGGGGCAGGGCGCTGCGGCCGCCGCCGCCCTCGACGAGGGCCTGCTCGATGCCGCCATGCGCGCCTGGTCGGCGAACACCCGCCGCGCCTTCGCCTCCGACCTCGCGCTGTGGAGCCGGTGGTGCGCGGCGCACCGGGTCTTGCCGGCGCGGGCGCAGCCGGAGCATGTCGCCGCCTGGATCCGCACGCTTGCCGGACTCGATGCCAGCGACACCAAACCGCGGGCGATGGCGACGATCGACCGCTACCTCGTCCATGTGGGCTGGGCCTACCGCATGGCAGGGCTACCCGATCCCACCGCGGGGCCGCTGATCAAGTTCGAGCGCAAGGCGGCGCGCAACCACCTCGGTGTGCGCCAGCGCCAGGCACGCGGCATTCGCTTCAAGGGCGACATTGCCGATCTCGACAGCCCGGCCACGGGCGTATGTCTTGCCAACCTGCTCAAGGGCTGCGGGCGTGACGAACACGCCCTGCGCGATGCTGCGCTGCTGCGCATCGCCTACGACACCGGCATGCGCCGCTCCGAGCTCGTCGCGATCGAGGTCGCGCATATCGATGGACCCGACGCCGAAGGGGCCGGGGTGGTGCACATCCCCAGCAGCAAGACCGACCGGGCGCAGGCCGGGGCCGAAGCCTACCTGGCGCCGGCGACGATGGTCGCGATCACGCGCTGGCGTGCGGCGGCCGGCATCGACCAAGGGCCGCTGCTGCGCCGGATCGTGCGCCACTTCGACGGTACGCTCGATAGGATCGGGGCAGGGCGGCTGCACCCCAACAGCATCACCCTCATCTACAAGCGGATCATCCGCCGCGCCTGGGAGAAGAAGCTCTTGGGTGCGATGAGCGAGGACGAGCTCGAACGCTGGCTGAAAGCGGTATCGTCGCACTCGATCCGCGTCGGTGTGGCGCAGGACAATTTTGCTGCGGGCGAGGGGCTGCCGGCGATTATGCAGGCCTATCGCTGGAATGATGCCCGCACGGTCATGCGCTACGGGGCGCGGCTCGCGGTCAAGAGCGGTGCCAGCGCGCGTCTGGCCAGGCGCCTCGGGCAAACGGACTTAGCCGTCAGGGGCGAAAATTGATGCTGGTCTTCGCGTCCTCGATCAAGTCCAGGGCGCGCTGAAAGAGCGTGGGGTCGCCTGCAGTCATGACTTCCAGCGCGCGGAGCTTTTCGCGAAGGTAGACCTTCGCAAACCCAGGATTGCCGGCAACGATGGATTTGGTATTGCTGATAAAGTCTGCGAGCTTCACCGTCTGGGCAGCAGGGGAGATGGTGCCGAGCCGTGCTGCTTCTGCCGCCTTGCGGGTGGCTCTGTTCCCTTCGTGGCACTGATCGGTCAGTTCCATCACCAGACCCGCCACGGTCTCGCCGAATTCGCGGCCAATGTCCTCGCGCGTTACGGCAGTATCCTCGATCGTGTCGTGGAGCAGGGCGGCTGCCAGCATCTCATCGGTATGGGGAACGCTGCGAACGATCTCCATGACCTCGATTGGGTGGGTTATGTAGGGCTCACCAGTGTATTTGCGGACATGATTGATGCTCCCGTGTGCGTCTGTCGCAAACTGAAGTGCTTTCGAAACGAGTTGGGATTTCATCGAAGCGGCTCTCGTGCGGAGGGTAGAAATTTTGGGATGGGCACTCTGTAGACGCATTCTCTTTGAAAACCATTATCCAATGTAGAACCCGTCATGAGTCGTCCGAGACAGATGATCTCGGCGCGGTTTTTGCATTCGCATATATGCCCTACCAGGATGGGCCTCTCAGCATGCCAGTCGAAAGAACCCTCGCCTACCGTTATGGATGCAGTCTACTCTGGCGCGCAAATCGTCGTGTATTGCATGCCAATGTGCTCTACTTTGGCGTCCGACAATTGCGCTTATTGCATGACCATATGCATTGGGCTATACCCGGGCGAGATCTGGAAAACTGGCGGAAATCAGCGAATCCCGGGAAGGTTCTTCGAAGGTGGAAGGCAAACCGATAGACCCTGTCCCAGCATGGCTCCCGTCCGCGGGTCTATCACTTGCGGCCAGAGCGAAGCTTTCTGCCGAAGATCGGCACAATCAACCCGAAGCGGCGAGCATCCTGGTTCCTCTGGTCACCTCGCTGCGCACCGCCGAGCCGGTGGTGGTCGATGCGGCCTTGCTCGACGCTTTCCAGGCTGCAGCCTCGAAGCACACACTCGCCGCGCTGCGTTC
Source organism: Sphingobium sp. B2 (assembly GCF_007693735.1). Lineage (NCBI taxonomy): Bacteria > Pseudomonadati > Pseudomonadota > Alphaproteobacteria > Sphingomonadales > Sphingobiaceae > Sphingobium > Sphingobium sp. B2. The sequence goes on along the minus strand of NZ_VDBZ01000006.1, from coordinate 119,581 downwards.
CGACCTCTCCGCCTTCGACCTGTGGTGCCGCCAGCATCGCCGGATCACCGTGCCTGCGGGGCCCGGGGACGTTGCCGATTATCTCAGGTCGCGGGCAGGGCAAGGGGCAAAGCCCGCATCGCTCGCCCGCTACAAGGCGTCGATCGCGCGGCTGCACCAGTTGCTGGGGCTCGTTGATCCCACCGTAGCGCCGATGGTCAAGCTGACGCTCGCTGCGATCCGCAAGGACAAGGGCGTCGCCCAGCGGCAGGCCGCGCCGCTCCGCTTCAAGGGACCGGTCTCCGATGTCGAGCGCGATCCGGCGCGCGGCCTCAATCTGCGCGCCTTGCTGGAAAGCTGCGGTGCCGACCCCGTCGGTCTGCGCGACCGGGCTCTGCTTAGCCTTGCTTACGATACCGGGCTGCGGGCCAGTGAACTGGTGGCCGTGAGGCTCGCTGACATCCTCCCGGCAACCGATCGCGATGCGCGGCTTCTGGCGATCCCACGCAGCAAGGGCGACCCGGACGGGGAGGGGGCAACAGCTTTCCTGTCCCCGCGCACGGTCCGCGCGCTCGAAACATGGCTTGAGGAATCCGGTATCACGCAAGGGCCGGTGTTTCGGAGGGTGTACGTCCGGCGCTACAAGGCACGGCCGCGTCAACCGGGGCGCGATCTTGCGACCCTGTCGGGGCGTGAGGGCTATGACTGGCGCAAGGCGCTCCCCAGGCCAGCGGTCGAAGCGCGTACCGAATACAGTGTCGGCAATACGGCGCTGCATCCGGGCTCGATCGGGCCGATCTGGCGCGCGATCATACGCCGCGCATTCGACAGCGGGGCCTTGCCCGATCTTACCCGTGATGATCTGGAGCACTGGCTGAAGCGGATCAGCGGGCACTCCACACGGGTCGGGCTCAACCAGGATCTTTTCGCCAGCGGCGAGGATCTTGCCGGGATTATGGATGCGCTGCGCTGGAAGAGCCCGCGCATGCCGCTCGCCTACAATCGCAACCTCGCCGCAGAAAACGGCGCGGCGGGGAGGCTAATGAAAAAGCTGGGCTGAGGTGGAGCAGGGGGGCGGCAGCCACAGCGCTTCAGGGCCTGAGGCTGCCGCGTTATGCTTTAGGCTTGAGTACGCGTGGGCTCCGCAAATCCGCTCGGCCGTGCGCGTTCAAGCTTGTCTGCTTCGCGGCGGTCGGCATACTTCTTGTAAGCATATCCGCCTGCCGCCACGGCAATCAGGCTCAGCGGACTTAGTCGACGCAGTAATGTCGGCACGGCCACGCCGAGAAGTGCACCGCCCGATCCATTGAGGCCCTGTACGTGCTTCGAGGCGTGGCTGCCGGCGATCGCCCCGATAATCTTGCCAATCATGCGATGGTCTCCTTCGCTTTCATCAAGGGAGTACAGGCAGATTGGTTCCGGGCCGTTCGCTCGGAAAGAGAAGGCGTCCTGCAATTCAGTCAAGCCGGAGGTGGGATCTGCATGTCCTGTAGAGCGGCTGAAATCATCGCTGCCAGCGTTTCCTCGGCGCGCGCGCGGATCGCCGCATCCTTTGCCTCGAGGTCGTGGCGAACCCATTGCGGGGCACGTTCGATGACCTGAAGAATGGTTGTAGTGAACGGATAATCCATGGATCAGCCTATGGGCACAAGCCGTGTACCCTGTCCACTAGATACGGGGCGAAACAGTTTCGTTGTTACCGATAGTGAATGGGTCGATGTCGGTGCACGAGGCACAATGGTCGCGCAGAGATACGTGGTACAGGGCGCGCTCGACCTTGTTAAATCCGACGAGGTTGTCTGTCGTCGTGATCGTACTGCATGCCATGGGGCCATCGAATTGATGCCGGCCAGATGTCGAGACCGGGCAGGGTGTGGATAACTTTGCGGATAATGGGCGGAGAACTTGCGGATACACAGTGGATCGCTCGATGATCATCGGCGAACCAAGGTCAGATCCTTCCCTGTCGGAAGTCTGTTTCGAAACAGAAAAGCCGACCCAAAGGCCGGCTTGAAAAGTTTTGGGAGAGGATGCCTGAAAGGCATGGCGGCATATGATAGCAGGGCAGGGGTTTGGCAATTGCGCGGATTGCACTGGAGCGCCCGTTCCGTGCATGCGTTCTTTCAGCCATCCCATCGGCGCTGTCAGTTGAAGGAACAATGTGCCGGTCTTCTGACGAACGAATACCATCCAGTGTATGGTTTGGGTGCGATTCAAATCGGCGCAGCCGCCAAAACGGGCAGTTTCCCTCTTGTGTTAAGTTCTTTTGCTCGTGAAAAGCGAGCCGTCGCAATCTCCAGATCCATAAAACGCTGCAGGAGCATTATCTACTATGGCCGAAACCGAAAACCCCGCCGATCTCACGGCACTGACTGTAGAACTCCTCAGCGCCTATCTCACCAATAACACTGTCGGATCCGAGGATTTGCCCCGACTGATCCGGGAGACCCGTCTCGCTCTGACCGAAGATACGGCACCCAAGCCGGTTATGGAGGAACAGCAGACGTTCACGCCGGCGGTGTCGATCCGCAAGAGCCTGTCGTCGAGTGCGCATATCGTTAGCCTCATCGACGGCAAGCCGTACAAGACGCTCAAGCGCCATCTGGCGTCGAACGGGTTGACCCCGGAGGCCTATAGGGAGCGGTACAAGCTGCCCGCCGACTATCCGATGGTCGCTCCGGACTTCACAGCCAAGCGCCGCGCCATTGCCGAGCGGATCGGTCTTGGCAATCGTCCGAAGCCTGCTGTTTCGGAGAGCGCCGAGAAGCCGGTCACCGCGGCTGCATCTGCCGCGAATGCCGAGCCGGTTACCGACGGCAAGCCAGCAAAAGCGGAAACCTCGGCGGCCAAAACGCCAACCGGCAAGGGCGCATCGCCGAAATCGGTAAAACCTGCAGGCAAGTTGAAGCGGAAGGCGGCTCCCAAGCCAACCAAAGTTGACGGGGATGCGCCAGTCGTTGCTGCCTCTGAAGGTGACAAGGCTCCATCGGTCGAGCCGGTCGCACCCGAGGCGAAAGCCAAGCCCAAGAGCAGCTCGACTTCCGAAGTGACCGGAGTGAAACCCACCCCAAAGAAGCGTGCGGCGGGGAAAGGCTCACAGGCGGACGGCGCGTCGGCTGCTATCGCTGCGGCAACTCCGTCGGCAGCGCCGGAACCCGATGCGAAGCCGCCACGCAAGCCGCGCGGCAAGCTGGGGCTGTTCGGCAAAGGGCAGGCGACGCCCAGTGAAGGTGCTCCCGCTGCTGAGGGCGAAACCAACTCTGAACCGCTGCAGGCCGACAAGCCGGGCAAAGCGCCGAGGCCCAAGCGCATGGCGCGTACGCCCAAGCCGACCACGGACGACGCGAGCTGAATCTCGGCCCCACTCACCGGGCCAGTACTGCTCGGACATAACGAATCTGGCGGTGGATACTGAGGCCCGCGCCCATCAAAGAAGAAGGAACTGCTATGAATAACAATGATCTGGCCGAAGCGATCGCCACCGACGCCGGCCTTACCAAGGCGGATGCCCGCAAGGTCGTCGACGCCGTGTTCGATGCGATCGCTGATGCAGCGGCCAAGGGTGAGGAGATTTCGCTCAACGGCTTCGGCAAATTCAAGGTGAAGGATACGCCGGAGCGTGAAGGACGTAATCCTGCCACCGGCGAAGCGATGACGATCAAGGCGGCGCGCAAGCTTGCTTTCACACCCGCCAAGGGAGTGAAAGACAAGCTCAACGGTTAATTCTCGGGAGGCGGCGTTTCAGGAAAAGACCGCCTCCCTCTTTGTTCTTACAAACCTATGGCTGTCTCGTAGTGGGCACGGCTTACCTTTCCGCCCGCCGTGATCAGCTTGGCCCATTGACGATTGGCAAAGGGCACGGCGGATTATCCGGCAGGTGCATGCCGCGACTTCTGTTTATCTGCTTGAGGAGATCAATCGCCGCGAGCAGGTTCGACCCGCTGCCCGAGGCCTTGAACGTAAACGTGTCGAGGAAGTTGCTGGAAAACCGACGCAGCGTTGCGTATCGTTCGGTGGCCGAAATCAGGGTGTCCTCCTGGGTGAGATCAGCCAAGGCATCGACGTGAGGACGGGCCGCCATCAAGCGGTGCCAACCTACCATTTCATCGATCAGGACTAGAGGATCGCCGCCGGTTTCCTCCGCCATGTCGAGTGCGGTGATAGTCGCTCCGAACAGCCGCATCAGTTTGCCGACGGATGGTGCGGTTTGCTGATACCGTCGTTCCTGCCCCGCTTGGCGCGGGCGAACAGTCCGCCGATCAGGCGTTCGAACATCAGGATCGCCGCATCGGCAAGTTTGACTTCAAGTGCGACTACTGCGGCTGCCAGCGTTGCCCTGCGGCGATTCCGGAAATAGTCGGCAAGTAGAAACGGGGGAGCTACACCGCCTTCGCGCATGAACTGGCTGAAGCGGAATCCTGTTGTGGCAAGGCTGATCCCTGGATCAATTCCAAGCTGCCGTAAATGTTTCAAGCGCGTAAGCAGCGCGTTCATGTTCTTGGCCGATGGTGATCCGGGCATGTCCCGAAGCCACGCCAAGGGAGTTATATCTAGCGCAGGGTCACCGACCAGGAGCGCATCGAGCGATGCCAATGTTGCGTCGTCCAACTCCGCGACGATCTCTGCGGCCGCAAGCTTGCGAGCACGGGCCCGGCCGGCAAGCCCGGACCGTTCGAGGGTGTCGGGAGGCGGCAGAATGAACCGGTCCGCCCTGAGACTGTCCATCAGGGACAGGGCAATGGTCTCTCCACGGTCGCTCAGCATTGCTGTCCGGCATGCCAGGTCGATAGCGTAGGCAACATCGGTGCGCGTGAATGGGTGGAGACCGAGGATATTGGCTGCTGCGGCGCTATGATCGGTTTGTGTCTGCGGGCGTTGACCGTAGTGTTCGAATATGTCCGGCGAGACGCAAAGCTGTGCAGCTAGGTAGCTGAGTATAGCCTGCGGGATAGGGATATCCGAGTTGGTGCGCAGCCCAAGCCCCGAGCGGCGCGGCAGCACGAGGTGAACAGCGACACCGAGCCGATTGACACCACCTCGACGCTTGCCGATGGCATCGAGATCTTCGGTCGGCAGGGTGCAGTTTCTGACGATCGAAAAGTGATCCGTTCGCAGCAGGAAAAGCCGCTCGAGTTCGTGCCGCGAGAGAAGATTGCGCCGCGCCATGTCACCTCATCCGAGTCGGGGTGCCCCTGTTCGGTCACGCTAGACCCGGTTGCCAGGGGAGGCATGCACAAAGATAAGGTTAAGCGTTCGTGATTTGTCCAGCTTAGCGTTGTCTGGCGAACAAACCTTGAGGGGCCCGCTACATTGATGCGGCGGCTGTTCGCCGGCGATCTGCGGCGGACCACTCTGCTGCTGGCGGCAGCCTATTTCTGCCATCTCATGACGTTCTACTTCATCCTGAAATGGGTGCCCAAAATCGTGGTCGACATGGGGTACGCGCTCTCTGCCGCAGGTGGCGTGCTGGTCTATGCGAACATCGGCGTTTTGGCCGGAGCCTTGCTGCTTAGTGCGCTGACGCTGAAACTACCGCTGTGCCCGATCATGATCGGGACTTTGAGCTTGTCGACGGCGATGGTCGCATGGTTCAGTCAGGGACAGGCAGACCTGTCGTGCCTTACATTCACGGGGGGCGTCGGCAGGTTTCTTCACCAATGCCGGGATGGTCGGTTTCTACGCCGTGATTGCCGCCTCCTTCCCCACCGAGGCGCGAGGCGGGGGCACCGGCTTCGTGAGCGGCGTCGGTCGCGGTGGCGCGGCGCTGGGACCAGTCATTGCAGGGTTCATGTTCCAGGCCGGATTGGGGCTCAGCGGAGTGGCGCTTGCCATGGCCCTCGGCTCGCTGATCGCTGCCGCCGCAATCATCGGCTCGCCGACGGCGACTGCACCGAAAGCTTGAGCTCACTTGGCAGGATAGTCTTCGGTATCGATGGTCCCGCGCATCACTTCGGGGTAGCGATGGCCGCTTACCGTTTCCTGGTTGATCAGCTTGCCAACGCGATCGAGCACCTCGGCCCGGATGACTATGTCCGTCGCCGCATGGTTTCGATCGAAATGCCCGATCGAACGCGTGCCCGGAATGACATGCAAATGGGCGCCGCGTGAGAGCACCCATGCGAGAGAAAGTTGGGCAGGGGTCACACCGTTTGCCGCGGCCAGCGCATCGAATTGATCGATCAGCGCTCGGTTCGCCGGCCAGTTCTCGGGCAGGAAGCGGGGATGCGACCGGCGCAGATCTTTCTCCGTGAGCGTTCCGATATCCCGCAGTTCACCCCCCAACGCTCCGCGCGCTATGGGCGAGAAGGCGACCATGGCAATGCCAAGTTCGTCGGTGGCGCCCAGCACGCCGAGTTCGATGTTGCGGGTCCACGGCGAGTATTCCGTCTGCACCGCCGCCATCGGATGGACGGCGTGGGCCTCGCGGATGTGTGTGCTTGACCATTCCGACACGCCGTAAGAACCGATCTTGCCCGCCTCGATCGCGCGAACCATCGCGCCGACCGAATCCGCGATCGGCACTTTGGGGTCGAAGCGGTGCATGTAAAACAGATCGACGTGATCGGTGCGAAGGCGCTTCAAGCTGGCATCGAGCGAGGCCGTGATCGCCGCCGGGCTGCAGTCGATCCCCCGGTGCGGGCCATCGACGAGTATGCCGGTCTTGGTCGCGAGCAGAAACTCGTCGCGCCGGTCCATGATGGCTTCGCCGAGGATATCCTCGCTCGCGCCGCTGCCGTAGATGTTGGCGGTGTCGAAATGATCGCAGCCGCTGTCCAGCGCGTGGCGGAACAGGGCCAGCGCATCCTCGCGCGAAGGCGGGTTGCCGTAGGCCCAAGCGACGTTCATGCAGCCAAGGCCAACGCAATGGACCCGCCGGTCCGCGAGGATGCGCGTCGTCATCAGGACCAGCCGTCCTGCGCTTCGAGGCTGGCGGCTAGTTCGCCAATCACGCGGTAGCAGTCGAGCACCTTGCCCACCGACGAGTTGGGTTCGCGTCCTTCACGGATCGCGGCGATGAATTCGCGGTCCTGCAGTTCGATGCCGTTGTTGGATACGGCTACGCCGGTCAGGTCGATCGGTTCTTCCTTGCCGTTCACAAGGTCGTCGTATCGCGCGATGTAGGTGGCGTTATCGCCGATGTAGCGGAAGAAGGTGCCCAGCGGGCCGTCGTTGTTGAACGAAAGCGATAGGGTGCAGATCGCGCCCGTTTCCGCCTTGAGCTGGATCGACATGTCCATGGCGATGCCGAGTTCCGGGTGCTTGGGCCCCTGCAACACGTTGGCGGCGACGATCCGGCCCGACTGGTAGGCGAACAAGTCTATCGTGTGCGCGGCATGGTGCCACAGGAGGTGGTCGGTCCAGGAACGCGGCTGGCCCTTTGCGTTGATGTTCTTGCGGCGGAAGAAGTACGTCTGCACGTCCAGCTGTTGCAGCGTCAGCTCGCCTGCGGCGATCTTGTTGTGCACGTACTGGTGCGAAGGATTGAAACGGCGGGTGTGGCCGACCATGCAGACGAGGCCGGTTTCCTTCTGCTTGGCGACGACCGTCTCGGCATCCGCCCAGCTGTCCGACAACGGGATTTCCACCTGCACGTGCTTGCCGGCATCCATGCAGGCGATCGCCTGCTCGGCGTGCATCTGCGTGGGGGTGCACAGGATCACCGCATCGACGTCGGGCAGGGCCAGTGCTTCGGCAAGGTCGGTGCCGGAGTGCGGGGCGCCGTACTTCGCGGCGACTTCGGCGGCCTGCTCGGCCGACCGGCTGATGACCGAGGCGATTTCCACGCCGTCGATGTTCTTGAGGCCGTCGAGGTGCTTTTCACCGAAAGCACCGGCGCCCACGAGGGCTATGCGCATGGTATTCTCCTTGGAAATGGATGAAATTCAGATCGCAGCCTGCGCTGCGGCATTGTTGCCTTCCAGCGTGGGGCTGGGCGGCACCGTGCCGTCCACCGGTTCAAGCACGATATGCCCGATCGCGGTGTTGGAGCACGGCACATGGTAATGGCGATGCAGCGCCTTCGTCTCGCGGCCCAGCGCGCCGCGCATGATCAGCCACATCACCATTTCGATACCTTCCGAGCCGGTTTCGCGCAGGTATTCGATATGCGGGATCGTGCGTAGCTTTTGCGTGGTGCCGACCATGCCGTCGAGGAACATGTTGTCCCACTCGGCATTGATCAGCCCGGCGCGCGGCCCCTGAAGCTGGTGGCTCATGCCGCCGGTGCCCCAGATTTGGACGTTGAGGTCCTCCCCGAAAGATGCGACGGCGCGCGCGATCGCTTCGCCCAGCGCCCAGCAGCGGTTGCCCGATGGCGGCGGATACGTGACCACGTTGACGGCCAGCGGAATGACTTTGGCGGGCCAGTTCTCAGGCGCGCCGTACATCATCGTCAGCGGCACGGTCAGGCCATGGTCGACGTCCATCTCATTGATGATGGTCATGTCGAATTCGTCGAGGATCAGGCTCTGGGCGATGTGCCAGGCGAGATCAGGGTGGCCCTCCACATCGGGCACCTTGCGCGGACCCCAGCCTTCGTCGGCAGGCTTGTAGCGTTCGCCACAGCCGATCGCGAATGTCGGGATGATCTTCATGTCGAAGGCGGATGCGTGGTCGTTGTAGACCAGGATCACGACGTCGGGCTTGTTTTCTGCTCGCGCGATCCACTCGCGCGTCCAGTCGTAGCCTGCGAAGATCGGGCCGAAATAGGCGTCGCGATCCTTGCCGGTATCGGCAGCGACGCCCAGAAGCGGCACGTGGCTGGTGGCGATGCCTGCGGTTATGCGGGCCATTTCAATAGTTCCCCTTGATCGAGCGCACACCTTCAGGCGAGCGGCCCCCGGCGTCCATCATCGCCTTGTATTCTTCCACGCTCATGCCGGTCATCGTCGAGACGGCCTGCAGGAAGCTGAGGCCATCGGTGGAGAAGACTTTGGACAGGAAGTAGATGTTGCCGCCCAGATCGAGCAGGCGGTTATAGTCGCGCGCGAGCACGGCTTCCCGCTGATCCTGAGTCATCGGCCATTCGTTCAGATAGGCGCGTTCGTCCGCCAGCCAGCGCGTGCGGTTCTCCGCTTTCATCAGGCTCATCGCGAACTGGTTCAGATGATAGCCCTGACGCGCCCGCGCGGCGGTGTAGACGCGCGTGCCGGGAATATCGTCGAACGCGCCGAGGTATTCGTGAATGTCGCTCACAGGCTTGTCGGTCACAGGCCGCGCTCTTTCAATTGGGCGTCGAGGCGCGGGAAGACCTTGCGCGTGTTCCCTTCGAAGATCGCGTGGCGCTCCTCGTCGCTGATGTCGAGCGCGTCGACATAGCGCTTGGTGTCGTCGAAATAATGGCCCGTCTGCGGATCGATGCCGCGCACGGCGCCGACCATCTCGGAGCCGAACAGGATGTTCTTGTTGGCGATCACATCGGCCAGCAGGTCGATGCCGGGCTGGTGATAGACGCAGGTGTCGAAGAACACGTTGTTCATGATATATTCGTCAAGGCTGGGCTTCTTCAGCATGTCTGCCAGCCCGCGATAACGGCCCCAGTGATAAGGCACTGCGCCGCCGCCATGCGGAATGATGAAACGCAGCTTGGGGAACTTCGCGAAGAGGTCGCCCTGCATCAACTGCATGAAGGCCACGGTGTCCGCCGCGATGTAGAAGCCGCCGGTGGCGTGCATCGCCGGGTTGCACGAACCCGAAACGTGGATCATCGCGGGCACGTCCAGTTCGGACATGACTTCGTAGATCGGGAACCAGTATTCGTCGGTCAGCGGCGGGTGCTCAAAATGGCCGCCGCCCGGATCGGGATTGAGGTTGCAGCCGATGAAGCCCAGTTCCTCAACGCAGCGGCGCAGTTCCTTGATGGAGGCCGTCAGGTCCGCCTTGGGCGACTGGGGCAGCATGCACACGCCCACGAACGTCTCGGGGAACATCGCGACCACGCGGGCGATCAGGTTGTTGCAGTGGAAGGCCCACTCTTCGGAAATCGCCTGATCGCCGACGTGGTGCGCCATGGCCGAAGCGCGGGGGGAGAAGATCGTCAGGTCGGCGCCGCGTTCCTTGATGAGCTTCAGCTGGTTCTGCTCGATCGTCTCGCGGATTTCCTCGTCGGAAATCTCGGGGTAAGCGGGGATCGGTTCGCCTGCCTTGAACGCGGCAATCTGGGCCTCGCGCCAGGCGTCGTGGGCTTTGGGCAGGACGGTGTAGTGACCGTGACAGTCGATGACGAGCGACATGGCTCAGTTCTCTCCCTTAGGTGTAGCGGTAATGGCGGCGAGCTTCGCTGCGAAGCCCTCCGGCAGTGGTTCGATGTCCAGATCGCCAAGTGCCTGCTGGCGGGCGACGCTGTTTTCAGTCATCAGCGGGTCGATGCCCAGATCGCGCAACATCTGCGCAGCCTCGGCCATTTCAGCGGCGCGGCGGCGGCCATGGACCAGCATACGGTCGAGGTTGTAGTCGGCACGTTCCGCCCAGGAAATCGACTTCTCACTAGCGTCCAGAGAGGCGAGGACGGCATCGGCGACACCTTCGGCATGGGCGGCCAGCATCATCTCGGCGGTCAGCGCCTCCACGCCCTTGACCATGACCGAGCGCACCAGCTTGATCGCGGAGGCGCGGCCGATCGCATCGCCAACAACGGCGATTCTGGTGAAGCCCGCATCATGCAAGGCGCTTTTCGCCTCCGCCGCATCAGGGCCGGATATGTTGAGCGGCACGGCCATGCGGGCCGGGTTGACCGGGGCCATCACGGCAACGTCAACATAGCGCCTGCCAGCGTCCGCAAAGGCGCGGGCGGCCTCTCGCTTGGTGCCGGGCGCGACGGAGTTCATGTCGCAGAACAGGGCGTCCGGTGCGATAAGCCCGGCGCATTCCTGCGCGACATGCAGCGCCTGATCGGCGGTCACCAGCGAAAGGACCAGCGATGCGCCGGAGAGCGCCTGCGCCGCCCTGTCGCAGGACGTCACGCCCAGTTCGTCGATCGCGGGACGACGGGCAGCGGCAACGTCAAACGCTGCGGCTTGCGATTCCCATCCGGCGGCGCTGGCGAAAGTCGACCCGGCCTCGCCGAAGCCGATCAGGGCTATTGTTCCTCTCATGCCGCTCTAGGTGGCGGCGCGGCCTTTGCGCGGCAAATCGGAACTGGCGAAGGGCTATAAGACTGCGCTAACTTTGTGTGATGCCGCATTCGCGGGAGGCGGCTTCTAGATCGGCGAAGAATTCCGACTGGACCTCGGTGGGAAGCAGCGAGGCGCGGGTCGTCATGCCGATTGTACGGGCGAAGCGTTCGGGCAGGCGGGCCAGCGGACGCAGCCATTCGGCCTCCACTTCCACGGATACCTGATCGGGCGACAGCAGCGTTATGAAGTCCGTTCCCATCAGGACCTGACGGATCATCATGACGGACCCGGACTCGACCGGAACCGGCGGCAAAGGCAAGCCAAGGTTCGTGAAATAGCCCTCGAAACCGTCCCGCAGCGGAGTGCCGCGCGGTGCGAGCGTAAAGGGAAACCGCGCCATGTCCGCGCCACTCAGTGAAGCCCCGGCCAAAGGATGGCCATGGCGCGCATAGAAGGCCGGAACGTCATCGAACAGGCGGTGCTGGGCAAGGTCCGGTTCGGTAAGGGGTTCGCGCAAGGCCCCCACCATGACGTCGATCACGCCGCTCCGCAGCGGCTCGACCAGTTCCGCGCGCGATCCTTCGACGATGGTGAGCCGAACCTGCGGCCTGCGCGCAAGAAACCGCGCGACGGCGGCGGGCAGGATGCGGGCGCGCGAAAGCGGCATGGCGCCGATGGCGATGCGCCGGGTTTCGTGTCCGCGCAGGGCCATGACTTCGGACAGGCCCGCTTCCAGCTCCACTTGCGCCAGCCGAAATTCGCGCGCCAGTTGGTTGCCCGCGTCCGTGGTGATCGCGAACTTGCCCCGGCGGCTCACCAGCGCACGGCGCAGCGCCAGCGACAAGTCGCTGACCGCCCGGTGGATGGACGGCACTGACAGACCCGTCGCCTGACTGGCCCCGGTGTAACTGCCCGTCTCCGCCACCGAAAGCATCGCGCGCATCCGGGACATGGTGACGTGCGGACTGCGCACATGGGCCAGCGCGGCGGCGATGCGAGGGCTGAGGATTTCGCCAGCGCGCGTCGGGATCATACCGTCATGGCGGCGCTCGAACAGCGGCAGGCCAAGCGTGTCCTCCAGACGGCCCAATGCCTGTGTTATCGCAGGCTGGCTAAGGTTCACGGCGCTGGCAGCGGCATTGACCGTTCCCAAACGGGCAATTCGCTCCACCGCATGAAGGTGCCGCAGGTTCAGAGTCCAGATGTCCATGCACCCACTCTTAGCCAAATCCTATCGCACTTTCCAAAGTTCTCTTTCCGTTGTGGCACCGCCTTCGCCATCTCGGGACAAAACTAGGAGTGCATGTCATGAGTGGTATCGTCGTCCAGAACATAGAGCGTGCCGATCCGGCGGTGATCGACGGTCTTGCCAAGTGCGGCGTGGCCACCGTCCACGAAGCGCAGGGCCGCACGGGCCTTCTCGCCAGCTATATGCGCCCGATCTACAGCGGTGCGCGTATCGCAGGGTCGGCGGTGACGATCAGCGCGGCGCCGGGCGACAACTGGATGGTGCACGTCGCCATCGAACAGCTCAAGGACGGCGATATCCTGCTGCTCGCTCCGACCAGCCCTTGCGAAGACGGCTACTTCGGCGACCTTCTGGCCACCAGTGCGCAGGCGCGCGGCTGCCGTGGCCTTATCATCGACGCAGGCGTGCGCGATGTGCGCGACCTGACCGAGATGAACTTCCCCGTCTGGTCCAAGGCGGTCTATGCGCAAGGCACCGTCAAGAACACGCTGGGTTCGGTCAACGTGCCGGTGGTCTGCGCGAATGCCGCGGTGCAGCCGGGCGACGTGATCGTGGCTGACGACGACGGCGTCTGCGTGGTCCCGCGCGAAAAGGCCGCAGAAGTGCTTGCCGCCGCGCAGGCCCGCGAAGCCAACGAAGGCGAAAAGCGCGAGAAGCTGGCGAACGGCGTGCTTGGCCTCGATATGTATAAGATGCGTGAGCGTCTGGAGAAGGAAGGTCTGAAGTATGTCTGACCCTTCCGTCAGCGCTCCCTGCATGTGGATGCGCGGCGGGACGTCCAAGGGTGGGTACTTCCTGAAGGACGATCTGCCCGCCGACCCGGCGGCGCGCGATGCCTTTCTGCTGGGCGTCATGGGGTCCCCCGATCCGCGCCAGATCGACGGCATGGGCGGCGCCGATCCGCTGACCAGCAAAGTCGCCGTCGTGGCGAAATCTGCGCGCGAAGGGATCGACGTCGATTACCTGTTCCTGCAGGTCTTCGTCGACAAGGCTGTCGTCACTGACGCGCAGAACTGCGGCAATATCCTTGCAGGGATCGGTCCCTTCGCGATCGAGCGTGGACTTGTGGCTGCGACCGGCGATGAAACGCGGGTGGCGATCTACATGGAGAACACCGGGCAGGTTGCCGTCGCCACCGTGAAGACGCCGGGTGGTACGGTGACTTACGCAGGCGATGCCGCCATCGACGGCGTGCCCGGAACCCATGCCCCGGTGCCGCTGGAGTTTCGCGATACAGCCGGTTCCTCATGCGGCGCGCTGCTGCCTACCGGCAATGCGGTCGATGTGGTGAACGGCGTGCCGGTTACCCTGATCGACAACGGCATGCCCTGCGTGGTGTTCAAGGCCGAGGACGTGGGCGTCACCGGTTACGAGGATCGCGAAACGCTTGATGCCGATGCAGAACTCAAGGCGCGGATAGAGGCGATCCGCCTTGCGGTGGGTGAACGGATGAATCTGGGCGACGTGACGGACAAGTCCGTGCCCAAGATGATGCTCGTCGCGCCGCCCAAGAATGGCGGGGCGGTGACGGTGCGCAGCTTCATCCCGCATCGCGCCCATGCGACGATCGGCGTGCTGGGCGCGGTATCGGTGGCGACGGCCTGCCTGCTCGAAGGTTCACCCGCTGCCGAAGTGGCGCATGTTCCGGCGGCTGCGCGCAAGACCCTATCGGTCGAACACCCGACCGGTGAGATGACCTGCGTGCTCGAAACCGATGAAAACGGCGCGGTTACCAGCGCTGCTCTGCTGCGCACTGCGCGCAAGCTGATGGATGGGATTGTCTATGTCTGATCGTATCGTTTCCTGGCACGGCGCTCCGTCGAAGCCGCTCTACACCCCGCCTGCAGGCGCGATCGACGCGCATTGCCATGTCTTCGGGCCGATGGCGCAGTTCCCGTTCAGCGCCAAGGCGAAGTATCTGCCCGAGGACGCCGGGCCGGACATGCTGTTCGCCCTGCGCGATCATCTGGGCTTTGCCCGCAACGTGATCGTGCAGGCAAGCTGCCACGGCACGAACAATGCCGCCACGCTTGATGCCATCGCCAAAAGTGAGGGCAAGGCACGCGGCGTTGCCGTTGTCGATCCGGCGATCTCGGAAAGCGAGCTTGCGGCCCTGCACGAAGGCGGCATTCGCGGCATCCGCTTCAACTTCCTCAAGCGTCTTGTCGACGATGCGCCCAAGGACAAGTTCCTCGAAGTGGCCAACCGCCTGCCGAAAGGCTGGCATGTCGTGATCTATTTCGAGGCGGACATTCTTGAGGAACTGCGCCCCTTCATGGACGCGATCCCGGTGCCGCTGGTGATCGATCACATGGGCCGCCCCGACGTGACGCAGGGGCCGGACGGCCCCGACATGAAGGCGTTCCGCGCGTTCCTGAACAGCCGTGATGACATATGGTTCAAGGCGACGTGCCCCGACCGTCTCGATCCGACTGGCGATCCGTGGGATGCCTTTGCGGAGGCCGTGGCGCCGCTGGTCGCGGATTATCAGGACCGCGTGCTGTGGGGCACTGACTGGCCGCACCCCAACATGCAGGACGCGATCCCTGACGACGGGCATCTGGTCGACATGATCCCGCGCATCGCGCCGACGCCGGAACTGCAGCGCAAACTGCTGGTGACCAATCCGATGCGCCTGTATTGGCCTGAGGAAATGTGATGCGGTTGCCTGCCAGAGCGATCCGGCGGGCAAGCGCATCATCTAAATATTCCAGCTACGGTGCCGCTATCGCAGCCTTATCTCAAGCTTTCACCAAGAACGGCTGTTTGGAGTTGAACAGTGAGATGAATTCAATTTCGGCCGCGAAGCCAGTTGAGTTGCGCATGAACTACGTGATCGATGCGAGTGCATTTCGTTGAATCGGGAATAGTTTTGAGCGAGGTTTTGTAATTGCTGACACATCGAGCTTGCAGTGTAAGATGCTATATTTGGAAAATTAATCCAACATAAAAATATTATAAAAGATTGTAAATCGACTTAAGGATTTCGATTGGAATCGTGATAATGTATGCTGAGGAGCAAGCCCAAACTCGATGCTGCTCCGAAGGCGCCGAATAAGTATATCATGTCGGCATCGAATTTGGCAACTAACATGCCGACAATTGGGCCGGTGATTGCCAGCGAACCGTCGAAGAAGGCCGAATAGAGGCCTATTACCCTGCCCTTAAATTGCACTGGGAGGGCGTTCATTGAGATGATACCCATTGCAGGAAAAACGAGTGAGTAGCCTATACCGCTAGCAATAGCGCCTAAAACGGAAAGCCACTGGCTGGTGGCGAGGAAAAGGGAGAGTTGACCTGCCAACAGGATCATGCACGATATCCGTGACACTGTCATCAGACCGTATCGAAGGATGAGACGTGCCCCGACCAAGCGGACGGTAATGAACGCGGCGCTAAAGGCTAACAATGCGGCGCCTGCTCCATGCCAAGCACGAGCTTCGAATGCTAGAGTGATGAAGCCGGACATGGCAGCGGTCGGAAGGGTAGCAAACGCCAGAACAAGGCCAGGACGCCAGATGCGAGCAAGGACCGCGAAAACCGTAGCGCCCTTCGATGAGGGATTTGGTGCACTGGTGGTTTTAGGAAGCGTGAGCGCAATCAACGTCGCCAAGCAGACCGGCCCCCCCCGACGAACGCGACCGAAGCAAAGCCGGAAGTCGTCATAAGTTCGACACCTACAAATCCACCGACACCGATCGCCAGAAACATTGCGAGGCCTTGTCGTGCCATCACTTGTCCTGAATTCGATATCCCCGATAGATTTATCGCCCAAACCATCGCGCTTATGAGCAGAAAGCTCTCTCCAATGCCTGCGAATACACGGCCGCAAAGTAGAAGGCCAAGTGAGACAAGGGTATAAGCGGAGCCAGTGAGGGTACTGCCCAGATACAGGCCTGTCGAAAGCAGCAGAACCGGCATGGCGGCTAAGGCAATGGGGCGCGCACCGTGCCTGTCTACCATGGATCCTGCTGCGTGGCGGGACAGGATCGTGGCGAGCGACTGCGAACCGAAAGCCAAACCCGCCAAGGTCGACCCGAGCCCTAACTCCTGCCGCACAAAAGACACGATCGCCGGAAGAGGAATTCCAATGGCGAGAAAGCCCGTGAAAACCATAAAGACAAACGAAAGAGACCGGGCCTTCGGTGCGGCAGGCGAGGCTTCGATCATCCTGCGGCAGTCACTTGCATTGTTTGCTCGGTCGCCGTGTGGCGCTCGGCGGCCCGGGTGCGGCGGTTTATCGAGGCGCCCAACCCGATTGCAGCGAAGGCCGCTATCACTGGGAACACGGCGAGGACAAAATAGACATCGCTGCCTGCAACGCCGACGGAAAGAAGCGATGCCACAAGCATCGGCGACATAACCTGGCCCAGCCGCGAGGAGGCCATTCCCCAACCGAGCCCGGTGGTGCGGATTTCGGTTGGGTACAGGGTAGCGGCGATCGAATGCGCTCCCGAACCCCCGATACCGATGAGCAGTCCCACGCCGGCGGCCGCGCCAAGGACGAGCGTGAAGCTGTGCCCCGCGATGCCCAGAAGGGCAACGGAACCAGCGCCTAGCATGAGCGCCGGCGCCAGAGCCCTCGCGGCGCCGAAACGATCGACGAGATGTCCGGCCACTGCCATTCCCAATGCACAGCCGAGGTTGAAACTTGCCTGGGCTAAGGCGGCATCCGAAACGCCAAAGCCGATATCGGTAAGCAGGCTTGGCAGCCACACGACCATGATCTTCGTCATTGCATAACAAAAGAAATACAGCACCCACAAAAGCATGGTCGATGCGAGCAATCCATTCGTGAAAAGGCGCGAGATCGGTACTTTGGTCTTGCGGGCGGCAATGGGCGTTGCCGTCTGTTCCGAAGCCTCGATGGTGATCCCCAAGGATGCAGCTATGCGTTTGATGCTGTCTTCGCGCCCGCCCTTTGACAGCAGGAAGCGAAGCGATTCCGGCAGATAGAAACACAGGACAATAAGCGTGAGAAACGGCATGAGTGCGCCGATGTAGAAAACCCAACGCCAGTCGTAGGAGGCCAGAAGGTAAGCGCTGACAACGCCGCCGATCGATGCTCCCAGGGGATAGCCTGCGAAGATTGCACTGGCGACCGTGCCTCGCAGCCTCAGGGGCGCGTATTCAGACCCCAAGGCAAGGACGCAGGGTATGGCGCCGGCTAATGCGATGCCTGCTGCAAACCGCACCAGCAGAAGCCCGGCAAAGGTTGGCGTCAGGGCCGTCAGATAAGTGAATATTGTAATGCCGGAAAGCGCAACGAGCGTCGCGGTCTTGCGACCAAATCGATCTGCAAATGGTCCAAAACCCAGTGCTCCGAGGGTCGCACCGATCTGCGCGATCGAAAAAATCAGTCCAAGGGAGGTTTTCGTCAGCCCGAGGTCTTTGGCCATCAGCGGCGCCACAACCCCGATCGATTGATTGTCGATCCCGTCAAGCAGTGCCACCAGGGCGCACAATACAAAAGTTCTGATCTGCATTGCGCCCAGCGGTGCGTCATCCAATTGCGCTAGCGCAGACGTCCGCTCGTTGGCGGGGGCTCCTATCCCAGGCATTCCAGTCTCCAGATTTGCCGCTGTGGCATGGTCGCAGCGGAACTTTCTCGCCTCCGTCGCAACCGATCTTTACGTCGGCTTGCTGATCAGAGACTCGAGCGAGAATACCTCTAGATAGAAGTAATGCAAGAGCCATCCGCGATCTTTCTTGGCAAGGGGGAGGGACGGGCAAACGCCTTTGCGGATCGACCTCGACCTCGCTTCGGTTCGCATGTCAGGCCAGAAAAGTAAGGAAAACCAATACGGTGGGCTGCTACCCCCTTCAGGTGCGAAGATTTTCAGATGATTGCAAAAAACATCTATATCGAACTATATAACTTCGATATAGAATGATTTCTGATGTGTTTCCGGGGGCGGCGGGGCATCTCAGTGGCCGCCTGCACGGCTCAGGTAACAGCGTTCCTGGCGTGCCGGGGCCCCATAAAAATAGCGACCGCAACGACGGTCACCCTGCGAGAGGATTCAAGAATGGGTGCCTTTTCTGGTGCAGTCACCGGGTTTTTGATTGTTGCGTGCGCTTGTGAGGCGAGCGCGCAGGAAAGTGCTGCGCCAGCAGTTCGCGACAAGCCTCGCGAGGAAAAGGGGGTCGTGAGCCAGACTTCATCAGGCTCTCGTGTTACTCCTGAGAACGAGCCGTACCCGATGCAGGCGGCAGGCTGGGGGCCTGCTGCCGGACCGTTCTTTGTCGAACGATGGGCTGAAGACTGGTCTCGACTAAGGCGTGATGGTGAGGCCCCTGCCTTAAAGGCCATGCCCCTGATCGGCGACGATGTGACCTTGACGCTCAGCGCGGAAGCGCGCGTTCGCATCGACGCTTACGACGACGCCGCGTTGATGGAAGGAAACGATTTCAGTCAGTTGGAGTCTCGCGTAGTCACTGGTGCCGACATGCATCTGGGAGAGCATCTTCGTGTGTATGGTGAACTTGGGAGCGCTCAGGTCGGTGGCCATGGGAACGGCTTTACGCCGAACTATAGAGGCACGGTCACTCCTGGAAATTACCGGAATGATGTGGCGGTCCAGCAATTATTTGCAGAGGCGGCAACGCATGTCGGTGATTATCTGATCGGTGCGATGGTTGGACGGATGGAGTTCTCCGATGGACCGCGACAGTTGATCGCAATCAGCGACGGCCCCAATCTGCATCGGACATGGAATGGTCTCAGAACATACGTGCACGGTCGCAATTTTCGCGTCGGCGCCTTCTCGTATAAAGTGACGCGGCTTGGCAATGGTGCCTTCGATGAACAGGTAAATGGCGATGAACGTCTTAAGGGTGTGAACGCCAGTATCGTTGTCGCCCGCGGAAAGGGAGCGGGAAATATCTACCTCGATCCCTTTCTATTTGTGACATCGAATGTCAGGGGCTTGGCTGGCCCATCGCAAGGGGCCGACAAGCGCAAGAGTTTTGGCATACGTTTGTGGGGCAGCCGTGGTCCCGTGTCGGTGGACTGGACCGCCATTCGTCAGACGGGTGAGCACAAGGGCCGAAACATCGATGCCTGGGCCGCGTCGTTGGTTCAAAGCGTCCTCGTGAAGGAAAAGGGCGTTCGAGTTCGTGCCGGATTTCGTCTTGATATGGGCTCAGGAGGCAACAGCTTCGACCCGGATGGCCCTATCAAGAGCTTCAATCAGCTTTACGCGAGCTCGAATTATCTGGGTGAAGGTTTGCTCATCAGTCAGAGCAACGTCGCTATATTGGCACCGACCATTGCCGTTATTCCCACAAGAGGGGTGACTATCACCGCTGATTACGCTTTTCTTCACCGTCTGGCCCGCAATGACGCAGTCTATGGCGGTCTGATGCGACCTTATGCTGGAACACAGAACGTTTCCGGTCGGACGGTAGGCTCGCAAGCCAGGGTCGTGGCTTCCTGGGCAGTAAACGACCACGTTACCTTGTCTGCCGAAAGCGAGCATCTCTTTGCCGGCAACGTCCTGAAGCGGGCGGGCTATGGCGGTGGGACTTATGGCATGATGAGCCTGACGCTGCGATATTGAGCGGCTTTTCAGCACCGACATGGACGAAAGGCATGCGCGATGAGTTTGGGTGAGCCATACCGGGGGCTTGCGCCGCGAAAGCGTTGGATGGCGGCGGCGGCAATGTGGTTGGCCATCGGCATGACAACTATCGACGGCTCGATTACAAATGTCGCGCTGCCTGCGATTGGCGCGGCGCTCGATGTTTCGCCTGCTGCTTCCATCTGGATCGTGAATGCCTATCAGATCGCGGTCATGATGACTTTGCTTCCGCTCGCGGCTCTGGGCGAGTGGATTGGCTACCGCAAGGTCTATCAGGCGGGGCTGATTTGTTTCGTGATCGCATCGATCGGCTGTTCACTGTCGAGCAACCTGGAGGGGTTGGCGATATGCAGGGCGCTTCAGGGGCTTGGTGCGGGCGGGGTCATGTCCGTCAATGGCGCCCTTATTCGATATATCTATCCGCAATCCAGGGTCGCACGCGGCATAGGCTACAATGCTCTTGTCGTCGCCATTGCCTCGGCAGCCGGCCCCACTGTCGCTGCCGTGCTGCTGCGGGTTGCAGAGTGGCCGATCCTCTTTGCGATAAACCTGCCTATCGGCGCGTTATCGCTTTTAGCGGGTTGGCGGGCGCTGCCTGACGAGACGGGTGGCGCCAAAGGCTTTGCCAAGGTCCAGGCTGTTCTTTGCGCCGCAGGACTGGGGATGCTTGCGCTGTCGTTCATCAATCTCGCGCAGTGGCGCTTGAGTTATGCAACCGTATTCGAGGCTACTTTCGGCGTGGCTGCGCTTGTAGTTCTGGTGCGCAAGCAAAGGAATTCCGGCAAGCCGATGCTTCCCGTCGACCTGCTGGCTTATCCCGCCTTACGTCTTGCCTACCTTGCCTCGCTGCTTACGTTTGCTGCTCAGACGATGGCTCTCATCGCTTTGCCCTTTCTTTTGAATTTCAGGTTCGGCATCGACACCTTTATGACCGGGCTGATCATTACACCCTGGGCATTCGCCGTCGCTGCAGGCGCGCTGGCCTCTGGCAGGATTTCCATGCATTCTCCACTGGATGCGCTCGCGACTTGCGGTCTTCTCCTGTTTACCTTGGGATTGGTCTGTTTCACGTTTGTGCCGACAGGAAATCATCTGGTCAGCCTGCTCGGCTGTTCGCTCATAAGCGGCCTTGGATTTGGCTTGTTTCAGACCCCCAACAATCGAACGATGCTGGCCTCGGGGCCATTGGAGCGCAGTGGAGCTGCTGCCGGCATGCAGGCAAGCGCGCGCTTGACGGGTCAGACCATCGGTGCAGCTCTCATGGCGTGCAGCTTCCATTTCTTCGGCGCCGGGTCGGACGCGGGCCTTTCAATGGCCGCGCTCCTTGCGCTTTTGGCTGCGCTTGTGGCCGGTCTCAAGGCTCGGCGTGCCAAAGCGAGCTTAGCCCAAGGAACTTAGCCCGACGAACTTAGCTCTGGGCCGCAATATCCTTCCATCGAGACGCTGCTCGAGAATGTGCGCAACAAGGCCGGGCAGTCGCGCCAGGACGAACAGCCCGGCGCTGGAACCGTGCGGAAAGCCAAGCCCGGTCGTCAGGGCGAGGATCGCCAACTCATGGCGAGGGTGGATCTCAAATTCGCGAGCGATCGTTTCAGCGTAGAGCAGGATATTCTCCCCATCTTGCGTTGCCGGGCCACATTGGCGCATCAACTGGAAAAGATGTTCGGCTCTGGGGTCGCCTGCCGGGTAGAGGGGGTGTCCAAATCCCAGCGGGGAACTGCCTGACCGGATGGCGGCGCGCGCACGTTCGATGATCCGGCTGGCATCGCCGGATCGCACAAACACCTGTTCCATCTGGGCATAATGGCGTCCGATTTCGCTCCCGGTCATCGTGCAGAGCGCTGCCGTGACGCAGGAATGGAGAGGGGCGCCGCTTGATGCAGCGATCCGCGCTGCGAATGTGCCCGGGGACAGTTCGTGATCTGCAAACAGCACGAGCAAAGCCTCGATTATCCCGCTGACCAGATCGCAATTCGCAGGAACGAAGGCCCGAGCGATGCAATCGGAGATTTTTTCTTCAGGCAGCAATTCAGTTCGCGGGGCGCTGCGGTTCAGTAAGGAAAGTGAGCAGGCTGTCGCTTGTATGAGCTCGCGGGCGGCGTGGAGTGTATCGCCCTTGCGCAAGCGGGCAGATGCCGTCCCGCGAGCCATGCCAAGCTCGATCGTCAACCTGGCGAATGTCTCAAGCATTTGCTCCGGGGCGTCGGGAGATGGAAGCGCTTTGGCGTTCTGCGGTAGAGAGCACGTGTCCCATGCAAACGCTCCTTCGTGCAGTAGTCCCGTCCAGAGCAGTTCGCTCACAGCTTCGAAGGTCACTTTCTCCGCCGCGAGCTTAGTTGCAAGGTGCCCTCGATACCGCGGTCCGGCTGCGGTTATTTCCACCAGCCGGGTCGGAATGATCGGCTCGCCATGGTGCATGGCGTCTGCTGCCACAGGGCCATGCCCGGATCGCGCGGCGGCGCGCTCATGGAGGCGTGCGACGTCCTCGCCGAAATAGAGCCTCGATCGGCCGTCGGGATGCCGAACACTTCGAATCAGACCTCGGCTTACGTACGAATAGAGGGTCTGCGGCTTTACCTTGAGGCGCTCGATCGCTTCGGCCGCAGTAAGCAAACTGTTCGTCATCGTGCCCTCAATCGTCACGTTGATTCATCTATCAATCTTGATCGACATACCGATCCAGCTCCATCCTGATCAAGACGATTATGAACAGGAGAGGTCCAGGTGCGATCCATCACGCATGATACGCCCAATCAAATCGAAGCAGATGCCGAGAAGCCGCTATTTGGCAGCGACGTGATCGCGCAGGCATTGCGCGATCTCGAAATACCATTCCTGGCGCTCAACCCTGGCGCGAGCTTCAGGGGCCTGCACGACAGTCTCGTAAACCACCTCGGCAACCAGTCCCCCCAGATGCTGCTGGTTCTGCATGAGGAGAGTGCTGTCGCCATCGCACACGGCTTCGCGAAAGCTACCGGCAGAACGATGGGTGCGGTTCTCCATTCCAATGTCGGACTGATGCATGCGTCGATGGCGATCTTCAACGCATGGTGCGATCGAGTGCCCATGATGCTTCTGGGGGCAACCGGACCTGTGGACGCTGCCCGCCGGCGCCCATGGATCGATTGGCTGCACACGTCGGCCGATCAAGGTGCGATTGTGCGCGATTATACGAAATGGGACGACCAGCCTGCCTCCGTGCCGGCGGCCGTAGAGGCTCTTGCGCGTGCACGCTTGATTGCGACGACCGCGCCTTATGGACCGACATACGTCAATCTCGATGCGGCGATCCAGGAGGCCGAGGTGGGGGGTAAACCGCCGCTCAGGAACGTTTCCCGGGCCTTGCCGCCCCCGGCAGTGCATCCTTCGCCGGAACTTGTCCGGCAGGCAGCGCAGATGCTCTCGCAGGCCAGCAATCCGGTCATGCTTGTCGGCAGGGTCGGGCGGGACGAAAAGGCATGGGCCGCCAGGGTCGCTTTAGCCGAAGCTCTGGACATGCCCGTGATCTGTGACCTGAAAACCGGCGCAACGTTTCCGACGGCCCACCCGCTCCTCGTGTCCGCTCCCGGTTTCTTCCTGACACCGGAGGCCTGCGAGATCGTGCGCAGCGCAGACGTTGTTGTTTCGCTCGACTGGATCGATCTGGGAGGTACGCTGCGGCAATGCTGCGGCGGAGAGGAAACGGCGGCAAAGGTTCTGCAGATATCCCTCGACCAGCATCTTCATCGGGGCTGGAACATGGAGTATTTCGGTCTGGCACCAACCGATGCCTATCTGCTTTGTGATCCTGACGTCGCAACGCCGCTGCTTCTCGAGCAGGTCGAGCGACGCCCAGCGCGAGATCGGGCCTTTGAGGCGATGCGCGAAGCCCGGGCCCATGGGCTCGATGACCATGGGCCGCTGACGATGAAGCAACTGGCGGAAGCGCTGGATGTTGCGATCGGCGAAACGCCTGTTTGCTTCGCACGGTTGCCCTTGGGGTGGAACGGCGGTTACCGCAACTGGTCGCATCCGCTTGATTACCTGGGATATGACGGAGGCGCGGGAATCGGTTCAGGGCCGGGGATGGCCGTTGGAACGGCTCTCGGGCTGATCGACACGGGCCGCACGACCATAGCGGTATTGGGCGACGGGGATTTCCTGATGGGCGTGACCGCCATCTGGACCGCCGTTCATTACGGCATCCCGTTGCTGATCGTGGTGGCCAATAACCGCAGTTTCTATAATGACGAGACCCACCAGGAAAAAGTGGCGATCCAACGCGGCCGGAATGTCGAGAACAAGTGGATCGGGCAGGCGATTTCCGGACCGGACATCGATATTGCTGCAATGGCGCGTGCGCAGGGCGCGATCGGGATCGGGCCTGTGTCGAGCGGGATCGAGCTCAAGACCTGCCTCGAAGACGCTCTCGATATTGTCAAGGGCGGGGGCGTGGTCGTCGTCGATGCACGGGTACAGCCCGGATACAGCTCCAACATGAGCGGGACGACCGCTGCACACAAAAGGTGATTTATGGATCGCGATGAACTGCTGCGCTGCCTTCCCTCGAACCGGGAACTTTTTTACGGTGGCCGTTGGCACAGCCCGATTTCCGGGCTCTACGAGCAGACGATCGATCCGGCGACGGGTGCCTCGCTGGGAGACGTTGCCGAAGGCGGGACGTCGGATGTGGCCGCTGCGGTGAGCGCCGCTCATGCGGGTTTTCTTGTCTGGGCAAAATTGAAGCCGTCCGAGCGTGGTTCCATCATGCGTGAGGCCGCCTCGATCTTGCGCCGTCATGCCGAGGAATTTGCACTTATCGATGCGCTGGATACGGGAAACCCGGTGGCGCAGATGATTGCGGACGCGCATATCGCCGCGGCCTCGATCGACTATTTCGCTGGATTGGCCGGCGAGTTGAAGGGGCAAACCATACCTCTGGGCAATGGCAACCTCAATTACACCTTGCGCGAACCCCTTGGGGTGGTTGCGCGCATTGTCGCGTACAATCACCCGCTCATGTTCGCGGGGACCAAGATCGGCGCACCCTTGGCGGCTGGGAACAGCCTGATCATCAAGGCTGCTGCGCAAGCTCCGTTGTCGGCACTTCGCCTGGCGGAACTGATTGGAGGACTGTTTCCCGATGGTGTCCTCAATGTGGTTACCGGCGGTGTCGAATGCGGCAGGGCATTGGCAGAACATACAGGGATTGCTGCTGTATCGCTTATCGGCAGCATTCCGACCGGACGCGCCGTGATGCGCTCGGCATCGGAGACACTCAAGCCGGTGATCCTCGAACTTGGCGGCAAGAATGCGCTGATCGCTTATCCGGATGCGGACTGCGACGCGGTGGCCGACGGGGCAGTGCGCGGCATGAACTTCACCTGGGCTGGTCAATCCTGCGGCTCTACGAGCAGGCTGTTCCTGCATTCGGACATCCATGATCAGGTTCTGGAGAAGATCGTCCGGCTGACCCGGGATAGGCACCGACCCGGCCTGCCGACCGACCATGCAACGACGATGGGCCCGCTCGTGAGCAAGGCGCAACATGACAAAGTGCTTGAGTTCATCGCGAAGGGAAAGGAGCAGGGGGCAAGGCTCGTGACAGGAGGCGAGGTGCCGAATGATCCTGCGCTTGCGTCCGGCTGGTTCGTCGAGCCGACAGTCTTTGCCGACGTCACCTCACAAATGGCGATAGCTCGTGAGGAGATATTCGGGCCTGTCCTATCGGTGATCCGCTGGTCAGATGAAAACACTTTGTTCGAGCAGGTGAACGAGCTGGACTACGGCCTTACTGCGGCGATCTTCACACGAGATTTAAACACCGCGCACCTTGCTGCGCAGCGTGTTCAAGCAGGTTACGTATGGATCAATAATGTCAGCGAGCATTTTCCAGGGGCGCCATTTGGCGGATACAAGCAATCGGGGCTAGGTCGTGAAGAGAGTCTGGAGGAAATGTACGAGTTCAGTCAGCTGAAAAATGTAAACATCAAGTTCTGACCATGTGAACTGGTTTAATGCGTTACGAATTATCCAGATCCAGATTGTCAAGATGCGATTTGAGATTGGAGGACATGCGTGCAAGCACGGATGCGCAAATCGCGACCTCCGCAGGATCGATGCCGGCTTGCGCCACGCGATTGATGTCTATTGCATATTGCATGACCTCCTTCTCGAGGGCTTTGCCCCGTTCGGTCAGGAAGATTCCGAATTTTCGGCGATCTTTGGTATCGCGAACCCGTTCGACGAGGTCGTGCGAGACCATTCCATTGATCATCGCAACCGTAGTATTCTCAGCGACATTGGTCATGTCGCTGAGATACTTTTGCGTAACGCCGTCTCCCAGCCACAAAACTCGCAAGTAATACCAGAACCCGGTTTTTATGTCGTGTCGCGCAAGGTGAGCGTTCAAAAGTCTGTCGAAGCGCCGATGGCAGCGGCGCACCTGATACCCCAGACTTTTCTCCGGTTCCAAGTGAGGCTTCTTTCGGGGCATCGTTCTCTCCAGCATGACGAGTCGGTCGCAAAATACCGGCTTACGCGATCTCTACCGGGAAGGTGAGGGATGCGCAAAGATGGCTGCTGACCGCAGCCCGATACTGGAGGAATCGGACGGTCCTGCCCCCAGGACCCGCACGGTGATTTGCTGGTCCGATCGGTCGTACCCGATGGACCAGCAAATTCAGCCACCCCACAATTCAGTGGAGAAAGCGAAGCGTCAGATGCGGAATTCCGCGAAGGTCTCGGGCGCAAACATTTCCTCGACGGTCAAACGGCGCGGAGACAGGCCCTGTTCGTGATGGTAGCGCGTAAATGTCTCGATGACGTTACGATTGCGCTCGATGCCGTAGGGCCACCAGGAATCTCCCAGGGTCGCAATCGTGTCTTCGACCGCCGCGATTTGCCATGGGAGCATAGTCTTCAACGAGGCGGAGACCCGCAATTGCTCGTAAGTGTGTCGCTGAGATTCCGAGAAAGCCTTCAAAAGCGACTGGGCCACCCAGGGATGCCGCTCGTAGATTTCACGGCGTATCGCGACAACGTGCATGATAGGAAAAATGCCGGTCTTGGCGTAGTAGGCTTTCTCGACGTTCACGAAGTCAGGGAACAAGCGGCGTACGTTGTGAGGTTCGCTGTAGAACGTCGATGGTGCACGCGCCGTATGCAGGGCATCGATCTCGCCATCTGCCAGCATTCGGGTCAATGTCTGGGTAGGGCCGATCGGCTCAACGCGAAAGCGCTCTGGCAGATCGAGGCGCAGCTTCTCTTCACGGCCGGGTTCCTCTTCGCCGCCTGTCACGTAAGTGACGCTATCGGGGGCAATCCCGTATTCATCCTGCAGAATGCCCCGGATCCAGACCGGAGCGGTCATCTGATACTCCGGCACGCCGATCCGCTTGCCCACCAGATCCTCGGGCTTCTCGATCCCGCTCTTGGCAGACACGAAGATGCATGAATGACGGAAGAAACGGGATGGAAATACAGGGATCGCGATGAAGCCGGGGTTTTCCCGCCCGAGCGTCACGCAGTAGGACGACATCGACAGTTCGGCGACATCAAATTCCTTATTGCGCAACATGCGGAAGAAAGTTTCCTCGACGTCGAGCACCTGGAAGTTCAGGTCGATGCCATCCGGACGCACGGTGCCGTTCTGCAGCGCCTCGGTACGGTCATAGCCCCAACAGGCGAGCGAAAGTTCTAGTCGGCTCATTACTTGAAATTCTCCACTTGTAGGTCGGTGATTATCTTGCGGGGATCGACATCTGTTCCCTGACTGCTGGACATGATGAGGGCGCGGCAGCACGCCATTGTCTCGAGCCCCCATTGGCCATCATGCAGTCCGGTCGGGCGGCCAGCCACCGCCGCCACGAACTCCTCCAGCACCGCGGCGCGCGGGACCTTCGGTGGGGCTATGGGATGGAATATCCGCCGTTCGTTTTCGTAGATCTCGATGCCGGTCGGCAAAAGTTTCATGTCTGCCTTCTCGCAGCTCACGATGATGAAGCCGAAATGCTCATGGTGCGGCGCTTTTGCAGATCGAGGACCGTCACCGCCATACGTCCTTGCGGCTTTTGCTGATTGCTCGCCTTCGGTTCCGATCCGAGCGAGCTGGCGGCGCGCCTGGCCATAGAGTTCCGGATCCTTGGTCTGTCCAAGTTCCGAAATCCATCCCAGCAGCTCATCGCTGTCGTAATGGGCGTAGCCGCTGTAGGACAGCGATGCGGCAGCGCCCCCTTCGAAGGTCATCAGTGCCGTGTAGGCCCCATCGCTCGGTCGCTGGCTGTCCCAATTCGCTGTCACCGCGCGTATGCCGGTGACCGGACTGCCGACCAGCCTGCGCACCACATCGATCTGGTGTGCTGCCTGACTGAACACGACGCCGCCTCCGCGAGCCGGATCCAGCTCTTCGGGCCTGCGCGGGCGGAACATAAAATCGGTGAAGTTCAGGGCGGTCACCATCCTCACCTGACCGAACTCCCGCGATGCGACGAGTGATGCCGCTGTCCGGACCTGCTCGTCGAAGCCGTGGCTCGGACCGACAATGAGCGCCAGGCCTGCCTCCCGTGCGGCTCCTGCCATGGCCAGGCAATCCTCGACCGAGGTGGCCATGGGCTTCTCGACCAGGACATGCTTTCCGGCCCGCAACGCCGCGAGTGTCTGGACGGCGTGGAGGTCGTGCGGCGTGGCTATGTAAACCGCATCGATCGTCTCGTCCTGAAGGAGTTCGTCCAGAGTGGCGTAACCCGGAGCGCCAAACTCCTCGGAGAAACGCTGCAACGCCTCCGGCCGCAAATCAGTGGCTCCCGCGAGCACTACGCCGGGATGCGCGATCAGCGCCGGTAAGGTGAGCATGAAGCCTCTTCCGAGCCCTGCGACACCAAGTCTGAGAACTTCCACGTCACTCCTCTCTCTGCATCGTTGAGCCTCGTTCAAACACCGGGGCTTGAAACGGCAAATACTTCGCTATAGAAGTGTTGGCAAGGGGCGACCGTGCGAAGAGTCGGTCCCGCTGATCCATGACGCAATCGAAGAGGCTGTCTGATGACTCCTGAACAAAATGACCTGCTCTGCCTTGTTGAAGGTTCGGCGCCGATGGGTGCACTCATGCGTGAGCACTGGCTGCCGGCGTGCATGATCGAGGAAGTCGCCGAACCCGACTGTACACCCGTGCGTGTTCGGTTGTTGGGCGAGGATATGGTCGTATTTCGCGATTCCAAGGGGCGTGTGGGTGCTCTCGATGAGAAGTGCCCGCACCGCCGAGCGTCTCTGGCGTTTGGCCGGAACGAGGAATGCGGTCTGCGCTGTCTTTATCACGGCTGGAAGTTCGACGTCGACGGCAACGCGGTTGATATGTCGTCGGAACCTGTCGACGCCAAGCTGCGCACGACGATGAAAACCAGGGCCTATCCTGTCGAGGAGGCCGGCGGCTTCGTATGGGTGTGGATGGGCGATCCCGAGAAGGTGACGCCGTTCGATGCACCGAATTGGGCTTCTGCTCCGGCGGACAAGATCAGCATCGTCAAGATGCACGGTGCGTGCAACTGGGCTCAGGTCCTTGAGGGTTCGATCGACTCGGCGCACAGCTCGAGCCTGCATTCCTCGAACATGCCGGCAGCCACCGACGTTGCGGGATCGACCGCAACCGAGACGGCATGGCTGCGGCCGTCCGCCGACAAGGCCCCGCGGATCGAAGTCCAGAAGACGAATTTCGGGTTCCGGTACGTCGCGATTCGTAAGCCGATCGTCGACGCGGAGACGACCGATTACATCCGCATGACGCTTTTCGTGGCGCCGTTTACCGTTCATATTCCTTCGAACGATCAGTACCACCTCAGCCAGATGCTGGTTCCGATCGATGACGTGAACACGATGTTCTACTGGATCGCCTGGCACCCGGAAAAGGGTATCGGCCAGGATGCCTGGCGCAAGTTCTGCGGTGCCGAGGTTGGCAAGGATGTGGAGCCGGTCACGTACCTTAAGGTTCGAAACGCACAGAATAACTACCTGCAAGACCGCGATGCAATGCAGGCCGGTGACTTTACCGGTATCTATGGCATTCCTGCGCAGGACATGGCGATGTGGGAATCGATGGGTCCTATTGCGGATCGCGGAGATGACCGGCTTGGATCAAGTGACAAGGCCATCTTCACTTTCCGGACACAGATGTACCGGGCGGCGCAGGCCGTTTCGCGCGGAGAAGCCGCCATTGGAACTACCGAACCGCATATCCCTCAAGGCAAACTGATGTCTTTCGAAGGCATTGTCGAAAAGGGAGCGGACTGGCGACTTCTCAATGTCTCCGCGGAAGAGCGCGAGATCACTCTGCGGGATGAAAAGGAACCGTCCGAGCAGGAAGGTGTGGTCGCCTGATGTACGATACGGTCACGCAGCCGGATGTCATCCGCGACGAACTGGAATACGCCGATCTGGCCGAATTTGCCGTGAACATCCTTCGGGAGGATCTGGGGAGCGGCGGGGACGTCACCTCCCGGGTCACCATCGAAGAAACGGCGCGGCTGACGGCGGCCGTCGTCAGCCGCGATCGTCTCGTACTGGCGGGGATTCATGCGGCGGTCGCGGTGTTCAGGGAAATGGATCCAGAACTGAAAGCCGATTTGCTGTGCAAAGACGGGGACCGCCTTGAACCTGGCGATGCGATCATGCGCGTTCATGGCAATGCCCGGGCGCTGCTTGGCGCGGAGCGCTCGGCACTCAACGTATTACAGCATCTCAGTGGTATCGCCACGCTGACGAGCCAGTACGTGGAAAAGCTCGAGGGCACCGGCTGTGTCCTGCTGGATACGCGAAAGACGACACCGGGCCTTCGCGCTCTCGAAAAGTACGCCGTTCGTGCCGGGGGCGGTGCTAATCATCGGATGAGGCTCGACGATGGCATTTTGATCAAGGACAACCACGTCGCGCAATGTGGCGGTGTGGAGATGGCCGTTCGCGCAGCGAAGGCGGCAGCGACCGGGCTTGAGGTCCAGGTGGAGGTTGATACGCTCGAACAGATCGGCCCGGCGCTCGATGCTGGAGCGGACCGGCTTCTGTGCGACAATATGTCCGTTGCCGAACTCGTTCAGGCAGTCAGGATCGTAGCCGGTCGCGTGCCCATCGAAGCCTCGGGGGGCGTCACGCTTGAGACCATCCGCACCATTGCAGAAACGGGGGTTGATTTCGTTTCCGTAGGGCGAATTACGCAGAGCGCGCCTGCCGCCGATATCGGGCTCGATTATGTGTTTTGTTGAGATTTGGGGAAACTAGTTCCCGCATCTGCCTGACGGATTGTGGTGTAGTGAGGCGTTCTTGAATATCAAGATCATATCCCGCAGTGGCGATGCCATTGAGGTTCCAGCAAGCGGAAGCGGCTCACTCATGGAGGTTATCCGGTCTTCCGATAACGATGAGTTGATGGCGCTGTGCGGGGGGTGTTGCTCATGCGCGACATGCCACGTCTATATCGATGACGCTTATGTGGATCTGCTTCCGGTACTGAGTGAAGACGAGTCCGACTTACTGGATTCCTCAAGTCATCGGCGCGCCAACTCACGCTTGTCGTGCCAGATCCACATCGCTCCCGAGTTGGAAGGAATGGCCGTTTCCATTGCGCCCGAAGATTGATTGCGATCGCGCCCTCAGGTCAAAGGCCGGATAAAAACCTAAGGAACAGGCATGGATTACGTTGATGTGGCAATCGTCGGAGCGGGTCATGGTGGAGCGCAGTGCGCGCTGGCGCTGCGCCAGAACGGTTTCGAGGGAACCATCACCGTGATCGGGCGTGAGCCAGAGCACCCTTACGAGCGGCCGCCGCTGTCGAAGGAATATTTCGCGAGGGAGAAGACGTTCGATCGGCTCTACATCCGCCCGCCGACGTTCTGGGCCGAGAAGGACGTGACCTTCAGGCTCAATACCGAGGTCACGGCGGTCGATCCGGCGGCGAAAGAACTGACGCTCTCGAATGGCACCGCGATGAGCTACGGCAAGCTGGTCTGGGCGACCGGCGGCGATCCGCGCCGGCTGTCCTGCGCCGGCTCGGACCTTGCCGGCATTCACGCCGTGCGCACCCGCGAGGACTGCGACACGCTGATGGCCGAAATCGATGCCGGGACACGCAGGATCGTCGTCATCGGCGGCGGCTATATCGGGCTTGAGGCGGCGGCGGTGCTGTCGAAGATGGGGCTGGAAGTCACCCTGCTCGAAGCCCTGCCGCGCGTGCTGGCGCGCGTGGCCGGAGAGGAACTGTCCGAATTCTACGAGGCCGAGCACCGCGCGCATGGCGTCGACCTGCGCACCGGCGTCGCGGTCGACTGCCTTGAGGGCGATGGGAGCCGGGTCACCGGCGTGAAGCTGGTCGACGGGGAGATCGTGCCGGCGGACGCGGTGATCGTGGGCATTGGCATCGTTCCCGCAGTCGGCCCGCTGATCCTTGCGGGCGCCTCGGGTGCGAACGGTGTGGACGTGGACGAGCTGTGCCGCACTTCGCTGCCGAACATCTACGCCATCGGGGACTGCGCGGCCTTTGCCTGCGACTATGCGGGTGGTACGGTGATGCGAGTGGAATCGGTGCAAAACGCCAACGACATGGCGACCTGCGTGGCCAAGGGCATCTGCAGCCCCCAAAATGGCGAGGATCAAAAGCCCTACAAGGCGTTCCCGTGGTTCTGGTCCAACCAGTATGACCTCAAGCTTCAGACCGCCGGAATCAACATGGGCTTCGACCGGACCGTGATCCGCGGCGACGTGGCAGGGCGCTCGTTCACGGTTGTGTACCTCAAGGACGGCCGCGTGGTCGCTCTGGACTGCGTGAACATGGTCAAGGACTACGTCCAGGGCCGCAAGCTGGTGGAAGCCGGAGCTACGCCTGATCTCGAACGCCTCTCCGATGCAGGTAGCCCACTCAAGGAACTGATTTGAGTCGCTCTCGCGCGAGCCATTGCCTGCCTCAAGCGAGCGCGCTCCAGAAAACGATGGTGGGTTGGTGATATCGGTCAAGTCCAGCAGATTGTTAAAGCCGCCATTTTCATTCGAGAATATGTGGATAGGAATTCGCGCATCAAATCCAGAAGGCGGCTTTATCCTTCGACCGCTTCATCCATGGCTCCTCTAGTAAAAAGCTTGCTGCGCATCAGACCCAGGAGAAGGAAGTTTGCCGCGCTGCGACCCTGTGATTGTGTCATACGCCCGAGCGCGAAGGTCGTAATCCGGCCACCGGAGAAGCGATGACGATCAAGGCGGCCCGCAAGCTGGCCTTCACCCCTGCCAAGATGGTCAAGGACAAGCTCAACGGCTAGTGCTCTAACAGGCTGCGGAAAAAGGCGCCGCAGTGGTCACCGTCGATCTGCGTTCGAAGGAGGGGGACTGGTCTGTCGCTCGTTTCAGGGTGAAATTCGGAGATACCGGCCACGTTGGCGCGGTCGTGGTGACGTGAGCGACACGATTAGGCCGCGGCCAGAAGTTTTGGCAGTCTGATGAGGTTGTAGGCGGCAGCGGTGAGCGTAAAGGACCATCCGACGCGGTCCTGGCCTCGATGGCGGGTCTTTCGCATGGTGCCGCAGGTCTTCGTCCATCCGAACACCTCCTCGATCCGCTTGCGGATTTTCTGGGAGAGGCCGTAGCCGGGATGGCGTGTCGTGCGCCTGTCGATGGCGGAGCGCCGGTTGGTGTTGTTCTGGGCTACGTGCGGGGTGACCTCCATCTCGCGCAGCGCCGCGACGAAGGCGGCGGTGTCGTAGTTCTTGTCCGCGCCCAGTGTAATCCGGTGGCGTCCTTCCATGCGGCCCAACATGGTCAGCGCGGCCTCGCGTTCGGCGGTGCCGGTGGCGTGGGTGAGGATCGCATCGACGACGAGGCCGTTGCGGTTCTCCATCAGGACATGGCCCATGTGGCACAGCTTCGCTGCCTGGCCGCGCGCCTTCTTGAATAGTCGGGCATCAGGATCTGTGGTCGATGCATGGGTTGCATTGCTGCGCTTCTCGCCGCGAAAATCGCGTTCGGCATTACGGTCGGTCGGCGCTGCTGCCTGCTCGCTGCGGCTGGAAGCCAACCCGGCGTCATCGTCATCTCCGGGGCCGCCTTCATCCTTGGGTCTGAAGCTTTTCGCGCTTGCCCACGCTTCGATCAACGTGCCGTCCACCGAGAAATGATCGTCCGAAAGAAGAGCTTGCACGCGTGGCTGGTTGATGATGGCCGACAGGAGCTTGGCGGCAACGTCCCCGGACAGCAGCCTCTCGCGGTTCTTGGTGAAGACCGTGACATCCCAGATCGGCGCATCCATCGCCAGGCCGACGAACCAGCGAAAGAGCAGGTTGTAGTCCATCTGCTCCATCAACTGGCGTTCCGAGCGGATCGAATAGAAGGCCTGCAGGAGCAAGGCCCGAAGAAGTTTCTCGGGTGGGATCGACGGCCTCCCGATACGAGAATACAGGCCGTCGAAGTCCGCGGACAGCACTTCGAGCGCTTCATCGACAATCGCCCGGATCGCGCGAAGAGCATGGTTCGCCGGCACCCGAGCCTCGCAACTCACGTACGAGAACAGCCCCTCGCTCCGTTCATCACCGCCGCGCATCCCGATCCCTTCAACATCCCTCTACGGGATCCTGGAATCAGCAATGCCACATCAAGGCAAGCGCCTTTTTCCGCAGCCTGCTAAAGGCGCTGTTTCGGGAGAGACGGCGCCTATCTCCTGTTCGTGTATTCTCGGCCCCCTTTGCGCGTGCGCCGTGATCGAAGGGCCCCGGGACAACGCGGTGGTTTGCATCGCAGGTCTGGGATGGCCGGTTGCAAGAAATCCGGGGCGCCGGCCATTGAGGTGGGAGGCGCGCATTCTTTCGATGGCCATTTTTATTAGCCAATCGAAGTTTTCCGCGTCGTCGCTACAATCTGTTCCCCTGATTGACGCGCTCCCTTTGCGCTGCGCACGATGGGTGAAGCCGGGTGTGAACGAGACGTCGGATCGGCACGCCTGCCAGCATTCGGCTCCTGATCACCGGCTGACAACCGCAGGAACTGTGATACTCGAATGAAGGTCAAAGGCAGCACTGTCATGACCGACTTCAATTTCGACTGCTCCGCTTTGCGAGACCCATCGCATTTTGGCCGTATCGAATTTCGCGATGAGGCGCGGGTCGATCACGATGTCGACATCCTGGCTTTTGCCGGCGTCGAGCACCACTTTTTGAAAACCAACAAGACGGCGCACGCCGCCGCCTGTACCGTATTCTAGGCCGCGTGATCTGGATCGGTAATGAGCCATTTGGGTAAACCTGCTGTCCCCAGTTTCTCTACCCTGACAAGATCCACAGCAAGTCCGAGCGCCGGATATGCTACCCGTTGCCGCTTTTGATCTGATTGAGCGAGAGGCACGACCAGCAGCCTGCGATTGATCTTCTGACGCCAGTTCATGCCAGCGGTATTCTCGTTCCCCACGAAACATCCTTTGGTGAAGCTGACCCCGTGGAGTTCCATTGCATTGCATTCGAGCCAGAATGTCTCGCCGGATCCAAGCTCCTTGTGTCCTTCCGCGACGCCAAGGCGTAGGCGATGTACCCGCCAGTCCTCGTCAGCGCCTGGTGCGCTCGGCGCTGCTGCGGTTGAGTTGATGGGAGCTATCCAGCGGTAACCGAGCGCATCGAGGGTCGTGCGGCTGAGCGGAACAGGAAAGTGTCGTAAGGGGCATTATTTCCTTTCAAAAGTCCCATTCGGAATTAGGTTGGCGTAGCGGTCTGAGGCCGCCGTTTGCGACGGCGTCAGGCACGGAGAAGTCGTAGCGGCCGAGGAAATTGATGTGACGCCAAGATATCGGCGAGAGCCGAGCGATATCGGCGGGCAGCGGCGGCGTCCCGGCCTCGCTGAGTTGGCGCACGGTTTCCTGCATGTAGACAGCGTTCCAGTGGACGATGGAGTTGAGGGCCAGACCGAGGACCCCAAGCTGCTCCTCTTGGCCCTGACGCAGAGGGCTTCTGATTTCGCCCCGATCGCCGTGATGGACGCGCCGACCGAGCTTGTGGCGCAATTCCTGCCGGTTGAGCTGAAACAATATTCGTCGCCGGAACGGCCGGTCATCGATGTATCGCAGGATATGCAGCGTCTTGATGATGCGGCCGAGTTCAGACAGGGCCTTGGCCAGCGTTGTTGGGCGGTCTTTGACCTGCAGCATTCGCATGACGCCTGCGGCCTTGAGGTGGCCGAGCTTGAGCGATCCGGCCAAGCGGATAAGGTCGGACCAGTTTTCCCGGATCAGATTGATTTTAACCCTGCCCCAGGCGGTCTGATCGAACGGCCCATAGCTCGCCTGGCGGTCGATACGCCAGAGTTTGGCGTCGCCGATGTCCGCCAGACGGGGGCTGAACCGGTAGCCCAAGAGCCAGAACAGACCGAAAATGGCGTCGGAATAGGCGGCGGTGTCGGTCATGATCTCCAGAGGATCGAGCTCGGTTTCCTGCTCCAGCAGGAGAGCCAGGACGACCAGGCTGTCGCGCAACGTGCCGGGGATGACCGCTCCGGTCAGACCGCTGAACTGATTGGAAATCATGTTGTACCAAGTGACGCCGCGCTCCTGGCCGTAATATTTGGGGTTGGGCCCGGCGTGTATGGCGCTCGACGGAGCGACAAAACGCATGCCGTCGGCGCTGGCCACCTCGCCTGCGCCCCAATGTTGGACGATATCCAGACGACTGTGAGCGGAAACGATCGCGGCGTTGGCCGCGGCGATGGTCTCGGGCCGAATGAAATTCTGACCGACCCAAGAAAGACGGTCGCGACGCAGAGCCGCAAATTCCGGGCGCACGATCGGCTCAAGACCGATGTTGCAGGCGCCGCCGACCAGGGTCGCGCACAGGCTTATCTCGAAGTGCTCGACGGTGGCCTGACGCTCGCTCAGATGCGTAAAGGACTTGGCAAATCCGGTTCGCGCCATGACTTCAAGAAAGATGTCGGGCATTCCGGCCTTCGGCATGCGCGTTTGGACGGCGGCGCGAAGTGCTCGAAGGCTCTCGGGTTCATCAAGCTTGTCGAGGGGCGTGACCACAATCCCCATCTTGTCGGCGACCGTCTCAAAACGCAGGTCCGGATTGTCGCCGGCGCGCGCAACGACATGTCGATATGCCTCGTCGAGAAGGCGGGAGAGACCGTCAATCTCAATGTCGGCTTCCAGAGATCGGCCCAGGGCGCGTGCTACCATCAACCTGGAATTGTGCCAGGACTCGCCCTCGAGCATCCCGCGCCGGGGATCCCCGTATCGGATGCCGGGCTTGGCGAACACATCGCGACGCTTGATCGCCAGACGCCACGCATCGATGATCGCGAAGACATAGGCCTTCGGGTCGCGCATCCTGCCATCGTCATCCAGGACATGTTGCCTCCACGCCTTCGAGACCGTAGCGATCGGTGCGCCGCGCATCTTGACGAGAGAGGACCAGTCGTCCACGCCCTTGAGGTAGCTGATCGCGGCCTTGACGTTTTTGCCACCTGGGGCAGCGTCGGTCTCGATGCGGGTAGCGATTTCAAAGAACAATCGCCGGGCGCTCCGCCATTTTGTTCGCAGTTGATCATAGGGCTTGGTCTCCGCGGGCTTGGCGATCGCCTCCACCTTGGACATGGCGGCCTCGATGTCGGGACGGGGCAACCGCTCGAAGAGCACATCTCGCCATTCATTGAGGGGCAGGGCGTCGTCGGTCAAAACCAACAGACCCATTGCGTGGAGCAGCATCGCGGCGCCATCGAGATCGCGCAGACTGCGCAGGCGGGCCTGTTTGTCGGCGGCTTCAGCCCCTTTCACCAAGTCGGCGAGCAGAGCCTCGGCCAGCTCGGCGGCGTCGTCCTGGGCCGCCGCTTCGAGCGTATGGAAGAGCGCGGCTACGGTCGCGGTTCGACGAGGCTCCTGAAGGGCGGCGATGGCCGAGGGCTTGCCGACGCGCGCTACCCGCGCGAGCCGCTCAAGGGTTGTGGCGGGAACGCCCCGCGGTGGCGCCGGCCGCAGATTGAACGCCCGGACCGCATCGAGCCGATCAAGGTGTCGGAAGAGTTCGGTCGGCATGCGCTTGGAGGGAACGGTCCGGAGCGCGTCCAGGGCGGCGAACGTGGATGTGTCGCCATCGTCAAACAGCGCGGCGATGCGCACGCGCTGGTCATCGCTCAAGCTGGCGACCAGATGGCGCCAAAGCCTGGTCCGCGCACGATCGCGGATCCTGCCAACCAGGCGCTCGACGACCGTGACGCCCGGCAGCAGCACCTTGTTGGCGATCAGCCAGGCCGCAGCTCGATCAATCAGGGGGCCGGGCCGATCGTCGCCGCTCCAGCAAAGGGCGTAGAGCCATCGGGTCAGCCGGAAACGTGCCACCGCGTTGTCGCCAAAGTCCGTGAAGCCGCAGTGCGTCCGGATGAGCGCGAGGTGCCGGATGCGTCGGCTTCCCGCAAAATAGGCGTCCACGTCCGTGCCGGGTTCAAGAGCGAGTTGTTCGATCACGGCCGCCAGGACCGACGCTGGGATCTCGGCGGGCGAGACTGGAAATGCGCCCAGAAACCGGGCGCTCGTCAGCATCACGGCAAAGCCGAGCCGATTGTGGTCGCCGCGCAGAGTTCCAATGAGGTCGCGATCAGTTTGGTCCAGATGGAAATATCGCGCGAGTTGATCGGCCGACGGTTCGCCATCAAAGCGGGCAAAGCCCTGACGCTGGGCGTCAGTGAGGTGACGGGTGGGCATACCGTGCGAAACTTTCAACTTTTGCGAAGGGGACGGCCCATGCCGATAAACAAGGCGAATTTCTTCGCAAAACATATGTGCGAAACAAAATTGTTTTGCAGTAACTTTCGCACAATATCTGGAGCAGTCGCATGAAGCTCGGCTACGCGCGCGTTTCCACCGAGGATCAGAACTTGGAAATCCAGCGCGGTCGGCTCTCGGAGGCGGG
The DNA here is from genome assembly GCF_007693735.1 of Sphingobium sp. B2. NCBI lineage: Bacteria > Pseudomonadati > Pseudomonadota > Alphaproteobacteria > Sphingomonadales > Sphingobiaceae > Sphingobium > Sphingobium sp. B2. The sequence goes on along the minus strand of NZ_VDBZ01000006.1, from coordinate 80,769 downwards.
CTGTGAAATGATGTTCGAAGAGAAAATATCGGGGGCCGCTCGTGGCCGGCCCGAGCTTGAAAAGCTGATGGGTCACCTGCGCAAAGACGATGTTCTCGTCGTCGCCCGCCTCGATCGTTTGGCGCGATCCACCATCGAACTCCTGCACATCGCGGAACGCATCAAGGAAAAGCAGGCAGGATTACAATCGCTTGATGAACCTTGGGCCGATACCACGTCCCCGTCTGGCGTGATGATCATGACCGTATTCGCTGGGATCGCCCAGTTCGAGCGGACTCTCATATTGAGCCGAACCGAGGAGGGGCGAAAGGCGGCGATGGCGCGCGGTGTGAGCTTCGGACGCCCAAAGAAAATGCGCCCAGATCAGGCGGAGCTCGCTCGCCAACTCGTTCTCGAGGGTAAGTCCATTAGCGCCGTCGCAAGGACCTTCAACGTTCACCCGGCCACCATCTATCGCTGTATCGAGCCAAACAGTGCCTTATGACACTTTCCTGTTCCGCTCAGCCGCACGACCCGTCGATTGGGGGTCACACCTCCGCCGGAAGGGCTTTCCGCGAAAATCGAGAAAATCACCGATCTGGAATCCAAACTAGTGGGGAGGGTTGACGCCGCATGAGTCTGATTATCGACTGCCATGGTCATTATACCGTGCTGCCCAAGGGGCACGATGCCTGGCGAGAGGAGCAGAAGGCGGCTTTCAAAGCGGGCGTGCCTGCGCCGGCCTATCCGGAGATTTCCGACGATGAAATCCGTGACACCATCGAATCCAACCAGCTTCGCCTGATCAAAGAGCGTGGCGCCGACCTCACGATCTTCTCTCCCCGGGCGTCTGCGATGGCCCCGCATGTCGGTGATGCCGGTGTCGCGAAGGAATGGGCGATCCGCTGCAACGACCTGATCTCGCGCGTGGTCGGCCTTTATCCGGAAACTTTCGTTGGCGTGTGCATGCTGCCGCAATCGCCCGCAGCCGACATGGTGAACAGCATCGCGGAACTGGAACGCTGCGTCGATATGGGATTTATCGGGTGCAATCTGAACCCCGACCCGGGCGGCGGCCATTTCCAGCATCCGCCGCTGACAGACCGTTACTGGTATCCCTTTTACGAGAAGATGGTGGAGCTGGACGTTCCGGCGATGATCCACGTGTCGGGCAGCTGCAATCCCGCGATGCATGCCACGGGCGGATACTACATCGCGGCCGACACGATCGCCTTCATGCAGTTGCTCGAGGGAGATCTGTTCAAGGATTTCCCCACCTTGCGCTTCATCATCCCGCATGGCGGCGGTGCCGTCCCCTATCATTGGGGGCGTTACCGGGGCCTGGCCGACATGCTGAAGAAGCCGGCCCTCGATGCGCATCTGATGAACAACATCTTCTTCGACACCTGCGTCTATCACCAGCCAGGCGTCGACCTGTTGGCCGATGTGATCGACAACAAGAATATCCTGTTCGGTTCGGAAATGGTCGGTGCGGTGCGCGGCATCGATCCTACCACCGGCCATTATTTCGACGATACCAAGCGTTATGTGGACGCGCTCGTGATCAGCGACGCGGAGCGTCATGCGATCTTCGAAGGGAACGCCCGCCGGGTTTTTCCGCGGCTCGATTCCCGATTGAAGGAGAGAGGGCTGTGAGCTTCGTTTCGAAAGCCTTCGTTTCGACTGCTTCCGGTGACAAATATGTCCAGCAGCTCATCAAGCATTGGAGCCACCGGTTCGAGACGTCCTATGCCGATGGAGAAGGCCTAGTCCCCTTTTCTGACGTGGCTTCAGCGAGCTTTACCAGCGATCCGGAGGGTATCCGTATCGTCCTGCGCACATCAGGCGCGGAAGAGGCTGAAACCCTGCGGGGGGTAATCGAGAGCCATCTCGACAGGTTCGCCTTTCGGGAAGCCCCTTTGTCTTATACCTGGGAGGATGGGCGGTGACTGGTCGAACAAGGGATATTCACGCCTATTTGGCCGAGTTCGACGATATCCCCGGCACGCGGGTCTATACGGCAAAACGTGCCCGGCAGGGCTATTGGATGAACCAGTTCGCGATGAGCCTGATGAAAGCCGAAAACCGTGAGCGCTGGAAAGCCGATGAGCGTGCCTATATCGATGAATGGCCGATGACCGAGGATCAGAAGCAGGCCGTTCTGGATCGGGACTATAATCGCTGCCTCGATCTCGGCGGCAATATCTATTTTCTGGCCAAGGTCTTCTCGACGGATGGGCTCAGCTTCCTACAGGCCGTCGGCACGATGACCGGCATGAGCCCCCAGGACTATCAGGCGATGATGATTGCCGGCGGCCGCTCGCCTGAAGGCGTCCGCTCGATTCGGGAGAAAAGGTGATGGCCCGCATTTCCGCCGGCGTCGCGACAAGCCATATTCCCGCGATCGGCGCCACGATCGACAACGGCAAGACGGGCGAGCCTTATTGGGCGCCGGTATTTGCCGGCTATGACTGGTCGAAGCAATGGATCGCCGAAGAAAAGCCCGACGTAGTCATCATTGTCTACAATGACCATGCGTCGGCTTTCGACATGCGGATAATCCCCACTTTCGCGATCGGCTGCGCCGATCGCTACGGTATTTGTGATGAAGGCTGGGGACCGCGGCCGGTGCCGGAGGTGATCGGGCATGCAGACCTTGCTTGGCACATTGCGCAAAGCCTGATCCTGGACGAGTTCGACATGACCATCATCAACGAGATGGACGTCGACCACGGCTTGACCGTTCCGCTCAGTCTCATGTTCGGTCAGCCCGAGGCCTGGCCGGTAAAGGTCATTCCGATTGCCGTGAATGTGGTCACATATCCGCCGCCATCGGGCAACCGGTGCTGGCAATTGGGCGAGGCGATCGCGCGGGCAGTGGCGAGCTTCCCCGAAGATCTCAACGTGCAGGTCTGGGGTACGGGTGGTATGAGCCACCAGTTGCAGGGGCCTCGAGCGGGCCTGATCAATGCGGAATGGGACAACCGCTTCCTCGATTTGATGAGCACAAATGACGGGGAGACGCTTCGTACCATTCCCCATATCGAATATCTGCGCGAGACGGGCTCCGAAGGCATCGAAATGGTGATGTGGCTCATCATGCGCGGGGCGCTGGGCCGCATGGTCAAGCCATTGCATCGGCACTATCACGTCCCGGCGTCCAATACCGCGGTCGGACATCTCATATTGAGGCCGGCTGAGAGTTCGTCATCGGAGGTCTAGTGGACTTCGAAGACCTCAAGGCCAGAGTGATCGAACTGCGTGAGACGCAACAATCGATCGCCTCGGTTGTCCAGGACCAACCGCCTGACTGGCGGAAGGAAGTGGTTCGTTTGAGGCTCGAATTGTCGCGCAAGCTGGGCTTTGTCAGCAATTCTACGAATGACTGGCAAGCGCACGCGAGTGCTTCGGCTGCCTGGTCGCGGTTTCGCAAAAACCTGTCGGTCTTGCGCGCCGCGCTGGCTGAGCATCAAGCTCGCTGGCCGGCGGTGGCGCTAGACGAGAGAGCGACTGATTTTCAGGCGTCTACTCGACGCATACGCAAGGCCTTTGATGACCTCGAGCAGGGGCTCGCTGAACTGCAACTGGCTGCTTCGCGAAGCAACCCAACATAAGGAAATGTCACATATGCGGATTGCACTGGCTGGTGCGGGCGCCTTTGGCGAGAAGCACCTGGATGGCCTCAAGAACATCGATGGCGTGACCGTCACTTCGCTGGTCGGCCGCGAGCTGGAGCCGACCCGGGCGATAGCCGAGAAATACGGTGTCGGCCACGTCACTACAGAACTCGATGAAACGCTTGCCCGCGACGACGTCGATGCGGTCATTCTATGCACGCCTACGCAGATGCACGCTAAGCAAGCTATTGCCTGCATGGAGGCAGGCAAGCATGTCGAGGTAGAGATTCCGCTGGCGGACAGCTGGGCAGACGCGCAAGCGGTCCTGGCCAAGCAGAAGGAAACGGGTCTGGTCTGCATGGTGGGCCACACCCGTCGGTTCAATCCGTCGCACCAATATGTGCACAACAAGATCCGGGCCGGAGAACTGAACGTCCAGCAGATGGACGTCCAGACCTATTTTTTTCGCCGCAAGAACATCAACGCGAAGGGTGAGCCGCGTAGCTGGACGGACCATCTGCTGTGGCATCATGCCGCGCATACGGTGGACCTTTTCGCCTATCAGGCCGGAAAGATCGTCGAGGCACATGCGCTGCAGGGGCCAATCCATGCGGAACTTGGGATCGCGATGGATATGTCGATCCAATTGAAGAGCGAAACCGGCGCTATCTGCACCCTTTCGCTGTCGTTCAATAATGACGGACCGCTCGGCACTTATTTCCGGTATATCTGCGATAACGGCACCTACATCGCGCGCTACGACGACCTGGTGAACGGCAAGGAGGAGCCGATCGACGTTTCCCAGGTGGATGTGTCGATGAACGGCATCGAGTTACAGGATCGTGAGTTCGTCGCGGCCATCCGCGAGGGTCGCGAGCCCAATTCCTCAGTCGCCGGCGTATTCGATTGCTATCGCGTGCTTGGCGAACTGGAAGCGCAGCTTGTCCGCTGATCCCTTCGCGCTACCACAGGCAGGAAGAGCATAGTATGACCGCGACCCTTCCAAAGCGCGCTTTAGGCCCGTTTTCCGTGTCAGCAATTGGTCTTGGCTGCATGAACCTTTCGCATGGGTATCAGCCGCGTCCCGAGGCTGAAGCAGCTGAACGGCTACTGTTACATGCGTTGGATAGAGGCGTCACGTTCTTCGATACGGCTGCTCTCTACGGGTTCGGAGCAAATGAGACGCTGATCGGGCGTGCCTTGGGACATCGCCGCAAGGATTTCGTCCTTGCCAGCAAATGCGCGCTTGGCGAGATCAATGGAAAACGCGGTCTCGACGGTTCGGCGGCGGCGATCACGCAGACATTGGATGAAGCATTGATACGATTGAGGACCGATGTCATCGACCTCTACTATCTTCACCGCCTCGATCCGAAGGTACCGATGGAAGAGTCGGTCGGCGCCCTGTCGCGGGCAGTGGAGGCAGGAAAAATTCGCACGATCGGTTTGTCGGAAGTATCGGCAGAAACGATCCGCGCGGTACATGCGATCCATCCGGTGACAGCTGTCCAGACCGAATATTCGCCCTGGACGCGCAATGTGGAACTTGCCGTACTCGATTGCTGCGAGGAGCTCGGGATTGGCTTTATCGCCTTCTCGCCTCTGGCTCGCGGCTTGTTGGCGGGAAGTGTGGGTACGGCAGGTTTCCAGCAAGGCGACCTGAGAGCCGCGATGCCGCGGTTCCAGGAACCTCATTTGACGCGGAACCTCGGGCTTTATGATCAGATGGCTGGGTTGGCCCGGGCTGCAGATTGCACTCCGGCGCAGCTCTGCCTCGCCTGGCTGCTTTCAAAGCGCGACTTCGTCGTTCCGATCCCCGGGACCACGAACATTGATCATCTCGATGAAATTCTGGATACCCTGTCGTTGACCATCTCCGAGGTCGTGTTTGACCAAGTGGACGCCCTTTTCGCTTTTGGCGCCGTTTCGGGACCTCGTTATTCAAAGGAAGCCCAATCGCAAATTGGTACCGAGATTTGGGAGGGTGAGCCGCTTGCCAGCTAGACTGTTCAGGTGAAACGGGTCGTTCGGGACCGGCGACGCAGGGTCGCGGCCGCAGTTCGCCGGCCGGCCGGTGCCCCGCCCGGTCCGAGGAAGGCTCAGCTTCGGCGCGTCGAAATTCTGGAAGCGGCGAGGCGATTGTTTGTTGAGCGAGGCTATGACGCGACGACGATGGATGACGTTTGCGTTGAAACTGGCCTCGCTAAGGGCACACTTTACCATTATTTTTCAAGTAAGACCGAATTGCGTGCGGCACTTCGGGACAACTTCTGCAACATGATATTGAACCGTGTCAAAAGCAGGATCAGTCTTTGCGAATCCGACGATTTTTTCACGCGGATCGATCTTCTGGTCGAGACGGCGGTGGAAAGTTATCTGGACACGCCCGAGTTGCGGGATGTGATCTTCTTCAGTGGGGATACGCCGCTCAGATCCGTGGCCGTGAACGACGGGCTTGTGGGCTATATCAGCGATCTGCTTTCACAAGGAACGCTGGAGGGCGCATGGTGTGTGGATGATCCCCACGCGCTATCAACGCTGATCTATTATAGCATCCATGCGATCGCAGACGATGCCTTGATGAGCGGTGCGCGACGCCCTCGAAGCGCGGTGCGTGTCTCGAAACTGGTCGCTATCACGCCGGACTAACGCTTCTCATCTGGTTTCGCGCAATCAAGATTCCGCGAGTATCGTCGGGCGTTTACATGCATCAGCTATCAGAATGGATGGCTTCTCATCAAATGAGAGTGTCCATACCGCGAAGGCATCCATCGGCCGGATTTGTTAGGGAATGCCAAACTGGATTTCAGGGAAATAGCAAACGTGAATCTTAGCCTTGCGGAGCCAAAACTGCTCCGGGCGCAAGCTTTTGTCGATGGCGCATGGATCGACGGCGAAGCGCGAATCGACGTCTTGAATCCGGCAGACAGCTCCTTGGTCGGCTCGGTCCCGGATCTCGGGTATCGCGAGGCCGAAGGTGCCGTCGACGCGGCCTATCGTGCCTTGACCGATTGGCGAAAAGCTACAGGCAAGCAGCGGGCCGCGATTTTGCGGCGCTGGTATGATCTGGTGCTCGTCCATACGGATGATCTGGCGCGCCTTCTGACGGCCGAGCAAGGCAAACCGTTGCACGAGGCCAAGGCCGAGGTGGTGTATGCGGCATCGTTCATCGAATGGTTCGCGGAGGAGGCGAAGCGTGTGAACGGAGATGTCTTAGCACCTCATGCGGCCGACCACCGTCTCCTGGTGCGACGCGAACCCGTGGGTGTGGTAGGCGCTGTAACACCCTGGAATTTTCCGCTCGCCATGATCACCCGAAAGGCAGCGCCAGCTCTGGCTGCCGGCTGTACCATGGTGCTGAAGCCGTCGGAATTGACGCCGCTTTCAGCGCTCGCTTTGGCGTGGCTGGCCGACCAGGCCGGAGTGCCGGCGGGAGTTTTCAATATCGTGACCGGTCAGCCCGCGCCGATCGGCGATGTGCTGACGGCTGACAAGCGCGTTCGCAAGTTCACCTTCACTGGTTCGACAGGCGTTGGCAAGATGCTCGCCGCCCGTTGTATGAGCACCGTGAAGAAGGTTTCCCTCGAATTGGGTGGAAACGCGCCGTTCATTGTCTTTGATGATGCGAAACTCGACGATGCGGTTGAAGGCGCAATAGCATCAAAGTTCCGGAATTCAGGTCAGACCTGCGTCTGCACAAATCGCATTCTGGTCCAATCCGGCGTTTATGAAGCCTTTTCCCGGCAGCTGGCGGCACGTGTTCGCGCGCTTGCCGTCGGGCCGGGTCTTTCGACCGGCGCGGATCAGGGGCCATTGATCGATGAACGTGCCGTTGCAAAGGTCGAAAGCCATATCGAAGACGGCGTCAAACATGGTGCCAGGATATTGACCGGAGGGCGACGAGTGCCCGGGGCAGGCCATTTCTTCGAGCCGACCGTTCTCGTAGATGTTTCGCCGGATGCTCTCCTATGTCGGGAGGAAACCTTTGGCCCCCTTGCCGGCCTCGTCCGTTTCCAGACAGAGGATGAGGCGATCAATTTGGCGAATGCCACGGACAGCGGCTTGGCGGCTTATGTATACACGCAATCCCTTGAGCGCAGTTGGAAGGTGAGTGAGGCTCTTGAATATGGGATGGTTGGGCTCAACACCGGCCTGATTTCGACGGAGGTCGCGCCTTTCGGTGGGGTGAAGGAATCCGGTCTCGGGCGGGAAGGATCACGATATGGGATCGATGAGTATCTCAATTTGAAATTCGTCTGTCATCAGATCGGTTAGGACGCATCCGATTCCAAGCGTTTCTTTAGAACTGGATTGTCAAAGAGAAACGGCAAAAAACGAACGCGCTGGCTGTTGATGACAGGCCGTTACTACGGTAGCTGAATCGACCGCGCGATTAAGCTCGTGCGACAGTCGAACAACGTAGTGCGTACGAGCTTATCATGGCGAAGAAGACCGACATTATCAACGAATATGAAGCAGCGGCTGTCGCCTTACGCCACCTATATAGCGTCTGTTCGGCAATCCCGATCTGACGACAGGCCTCGTCGGTGGTCCCGCCTCGCCCGACAATCACATCAACCTCACGCAGCTTCGCGATGATCTGTTCCGGCGTAAATCGCTGACGTCCCATATATTTCTCCATTCCTTTCGCCCGCTCGGGCTCTCTTCAGAAATGGACCAATTTTCTCAAGGCAGACCAATTTTATGAAAATCAATCGACCAGCCGCGCAAAAAGTAACGGCCATACTGCGTCGGCGAACAAAAGATCATGGAGGCGCTCAACCGCCAGTGACGTTCATATGGCGTTCGACAGCCGGCTGTGATCGCGCAATGTCGAACTCGTGGCGGAGTGGCTTGGCGGTCATTACGGCATCCAGCGCCGCGTCGATCGCATCCCGGCCACCAACACGCATCGCATCGCGCAGTTCGATGCGCTGGTCGCGGCCGAGACAACCAAAAATGGTGCCAGTAGCCGATATGCGGATGCGGTTGCAGCCGGCGCAGAAATTGTCGGTGAGGGGCGTAATGAAGCCTATCCGCCGACTGGTTTCGGCAACGTCATAATAGCGCGCCGGTCCGCCGGTTCGGTGGAGCGACGGAATCAGGACATATTCGCGCGCCAGCCGACGTTTCACGAGGTCGAGGGGCAGATAATGATTGGTCCGGTCTTCTTCCACCGCACCCAACGGCATCGTCTCGATCAGCGAGAGATCGAATCCCCGTTCGCCGCACCAGCCAACCATTGTTCCGATTTCATCTTCGTTGAGCGCCTTGAGCGCAACCATGTTGATCTTCACGGCGAGGCCCGCGTCTTGCGCGGCGGCGATCCCGGCCAACACCTGGTCCAGGTCGCCGCGCCGGGTGATCGCCCGGAAGCGCTCGTGGTCGAGGCTGTCGAGGCTGATGTTGAGTCTGCGAATGCCATATCGATGGAGGTCGCGCGCGACTGTGGCGAGCTGGGTAGCGTTGGTTGTCATCGTCAGCTCATCAAGGCCGTTGCCGATGTGTTGGCCGATCGCCTCCACCAACCCGACGATGCCGCGACGGACCAGAGGCTCGCCACCGGTCAGGCGGATGCGTCGCACACCTCGCGCGATCAGGGCATCGGCCAGTTCCGCCAGTTCCTCCAGGGTGAGGAGGTCCTGGCGCGGCAGGAACTCCATGCGCTCGGCCATGCAATAACGGCAGCGCAGGTCGCACCGATCGGTGACGGACAGGCGGACATAAGTGATCGTTCGGCCGAAACGGTCGGTCAGGCTGCGCCAAGGCTTCCCTCTATCGGGAGTTGGAGTGGCCGTGAGGCCTTCCCGTTCAGCCATGGCGCACACGTCCCTCCCTGTTCATGGCCTGTTGCCCCTGATCCAGGGATGATGTGGAGGAGTCATCCTTCGTCAGCAGGCTTCGCAGGCAGCCTATCAAATTCGGCAGCGAGATTGGCTGATATGCGCTCGAGGACCGATCGACAGATTTCAACTTCGCGCGGCTCGATGCCAGCAACAGCGACCTTGTTGATGTCGATCGCGTATTGCATCAGCTCCTTTTCGAGCGCACGGCCATGATCTGTAAGAGTAATCCGCAATTTTCGACGATCATCCTTGTCCTTGGCGCGTTGCACCAGCCCTTGCCGAAGCATGGCGTTTATCATGGCGACCGTCGTATTTTCGGTGACGTTAGTCATGTCGCTCAGATATTTTTGGGTCACCCCGTCCCTGAGCCATAGGACACGAAGATAGTACCAGAAACCGGTTTTGAGTTCGTGCTTGGCCAAATAGGCACTCAAGAGCCGATCGAACCGTCGGTGGCAGCGCCGAACCTGATAGCCCAAACTCAGTTCCGGATCGAGTTTGGGGGCGTGCTTCGACATCTGTTCACTCCTGACGGGTTCAACCGATCCTCCACTCGCACAGACGCCGCACGAACGCATCGCAAAACCGTACCCGGCACCCGAAACCCATATTCCTATGATGGTCCTCGGGATATTAAACGTGTCCCGAGGACCATCATGTGAGCAGTAGACTGGCCTCGTGCAGGATGGTTTCTTAGATGCGGAACTCGGCGAAAGTCTCGGGCGCGAACATCTCTTCTATGGTGAGCTGGCGGGGCGACAGGCCCTGCTCGTGATGGTAACGCGTGAATGTCTCGATGACGTGGCGGTTCTTTTCGATGCCATAGGGCCACCATTCCCTGCCCATCGTAGCAATAGTGTCCTCCACTGCGGCGATCTGCCATGGCAACATCGTTTTCAGCGATGCCGACACCAACAATTGTTCATAGCTCAACCGCTGGGCTTCTACGAATGCCTTGTAAAGCGCCTGAGCAATCCATCGATTCTTCTCATACACGTCTCGCCGGATGGCCACGACATGCATGATCGGGAAGATTCCTGTCTTCGCGAAATAGGCTTTTTCAACGTCCACAAAATTGGGGAAGAGGCGCCGAACCTTGCCCGGCTCCGAATAGAAGGTCGACGGCGCCCGCGCAGTATGCAGCGCATCGATCTCTCCATCCGCCAGCATGCGCTTCAAGGTCTGGGTGGGTCCGATCGGCTCGACCTTGAACTTGTCGGGTAGATTGAGCTTCAGCTTCTCCTCGCGCCCCGGCTCCTCTTCACCACCCGTGACGTAGGTGACCGACGCAGGATCAATGCCATACTCGTCCTGCAGGATGCCGCGGATCCAGACCGGAGCCGTCATCTGATATTCAGGCACGCCGATCCGCTTGCCGACGAGATCCTCGGGCTTTTCGATGCCGCTTTTGGCGGAGACGAAAATGCAGGAGTGGCGGAAGAAGCGCGAAGGAAAGACGGGAATGGCGATGAAGCCAGGATTCTCGCGGCCCAGGGTCACGCAATAGGACGACATCGACAGTTCAGCGACATCGAATTCTCGATTGCGCAGCATGCGGAAGAAGGTTTCCTCGACATCCAGAACCTGAAAGTTGAGGTCGATGCCGTCGGGCCGGACCGCGCCCGTCTGGAGGGCTTCGGTGCGGTCATAGCCCCAACAGGCGAGGGAAAGGCTCAGTCTGGTCATTGTCACGGTTTCTCCGATAGAGTGTCGAGAAGTTGGTTGGGCGCTACGTCCGTATTGCGTCGGCTCGATTCGAGGAGCGCGACGCAACAGGCCATGGTATCAAGTCCCCAGCGCCCGTCATGGATCGGGCGGCGAATGCCTAGCCCGTATAATTCATCGCGTTGTTGATCGGGCGTCAGGATTTCGGTTTTTGGTTGGAGGCAGGCGCGGTGCATCACTCCCGGGGATGAGCCGAAGGTCGGGTATGTTGAGGCTTGCGGGTTGAAGGGACGGGTTTGGTTTTTGGGGCCAGGCCCGTTGTTCAGGTAACGAGGCGAGGGATACGATCGAGGGCGACCCGGACGATCTGCTGGTTGGGACAGGCGGTGGGCCATTGGACGCGGATCAAGGTCTTCATTTCGACGACACGGGCAGCGATCTTGATGAGGTGCAGGCGCAAGGTATCGAACTGGACAGTGCGCCATATTGAGCGTTTCGGCATGGCGGTGCGCAGACCCCACATAAGCCAGTAGGCACCGGCATGAAGGAACAGCCGCAACTGGTTGGCCGTGGCCTTTGTGCAGGATGTACGGTCTGCGGCGAGATGGGTTTTCCACGACTTGATGTGATTTTCCGCCTGCCCCCGCCGGCAATAGACCTGCTCGTAGAGCCAGCGGGGCGAGCCCTTTTTGAGATTGGTGACGACGAAGCGGGTGTCGGCCCCCTGATCGCCGACTTCGACGCGGGCGATGATCCGCTCGACGCGGCTCCAGCTTTTAGCGCCGTCGTGGAATGCCTTGAAGCGGCGCACCTTGCCATCGTCGGTTGCGGCCTCGAAGCGCGCTTTGGTGCTGGTTTCGAGATCGGTGACATGGCGGCGCAATGTCGAGGTCGGCGCGACGCCCAGGATGAAGTCGTGTCCGCCCGCCCGGCACCAGTCGATGACCTCGGGACAGCAATAATGACTGTCGCCGCGCAGCATGATCTGCGTTCTTGGCCAGTTGGCGCGGATTGCACGCATCAGGCGGCGCAGGAAAGCCCTGATTTCCTTGCCGCCGGGTCGTTTGGCCGGGCGTAGCACGGCAGTGATGAAGCGGCCCTCGCCATCGAACACGACGATGGGTTGGAAGCCATATTCGTCATGATGGGCATTGAATAATCGCAACTGCTGGCCGCCATGCACGGCATCGAATGTGTCATCAATGTCGAGGACAATACGCTTGGGCACGGTGCGGAAGGAATCGCAATACAGATCAACCATCGCCCGGCCCATGCCCAGCAACGCACGCGTATCAGGCAGGTTCTCCAGTCGCGAGATCGTCGGCTGCGAACATAGCGCGCGATCCGAAGGTGCCAGATCAAGGGCCAGCTTGAACATCGGGTCGACGCGCAGACTGGAGGCGTCATTGCCATCCTCGTAACCCGCCGCAATCATCATCAGCCGGAAGCGGATAATGTCGGTAAGGCTGTGGGTGATCAGATCCGGCGCGCGGGGATCTTTGATGCAGGCCGCCATGCGATCCGCAACGCCAAGGCGCTGCTCCACCTCGCGCAACAGCAAAATCCCGCCGTCTGACGATAGCAGACCGCCGTCAAATCTGACGTCCAACCGCTTGCCCGAAACAGGTGACAGACCAGGTAGCGGCAGCGTAGGATCGTCCATGGCGGGTGTAGCTTTCTTGAAATGACGTTGATCGGATTAGACAACCAAATCATACGTTAAATCAGATGCTTACGCTACATCCGCCAACCCCCGATGAATTATACGGGCTAGGCAACCGCCGACAAACTCGTCGATGACTTCCTTGCGCGGCAGGGCCTGTCTCTTATACACATCTAGATGTGTATAAGAGACAGGGCTAGGCAACCGCCGACAAACTCGTCGATGACTTCCTTGCGCGGCAGGGCAGGGGGCTCGATCGGCTGGAAATCGCGTTCGGTGTCCCCATAAATTGAGAGCCCCTTGGGCGACAGTTTCAGGTCCGCGCGGTCGCAGCTGACGATGATGAAACCGAAATGCTCATGATGCGGCGCTGGCGTGTCGGCAGCGACAGCCGGGACGCCGTATGTGCGCTTCAGTTTGGCTTCGATTTCATCCTGCGATGATAGCGTCGCAAGCCTCTTACGCGCCTCGCCGTAGCGATCCGGGTCCTTGTCATAGCCAAGCTCCGCTATCCACCCCACCAGTTCGTCGCTGTCATAATGCGCATATCCGCTATAGGTCAGCGACGCTGCAGCACCGGCTTCAAATGTCACCAGCGCCGTATAGGCGCCTTCGCTCGGGCGGCTGCTATCCCAGTTGGCGGCGACGGCGCGAACAGATGAAACGGGCTGCCCGACAAGGCGGCGCACGACATCGATCTGGTGCGCCGCTTGGCTGTAGACGACGCCGCCGCCACGGGCGCTATCCAGTTCTTCCGGACGCCTGGGCCGGAACATGAAATCGGTGAAGTTGAGCGCCGTGACCATCCGCACGGCACCGAACCTGCCTGAGGCAACCAATTGCGCGGCAGCCTGTACGGGTGCATCGAAGCCGTGGCTGGGTCCGACCACGAGCACCTTGCCGGCATCGGCGGCGGCGCGCTCTATACGCGCGCAATCTGCAAGCGTTGTCGCCATCGGCTTTTCGACCAGCACATGCTTTCCAGCCCGCAGAGCGGCGATGGCCTGCTCGGCATGCAACTCATGCGGGGTGGCTATATAAACCGCATCGATAACCGGCGAATACAAGAGCGCGTCGAGCGTATCGAACGCCGGCGCGCCGAATTCGTCCGCGAAGCGTTCCCGAGCTTCGCGGCGCAGGTCGAAAGCCCCGGCAAGCGCTACGCGAGAATCGGCCTTCAGCGCGGGCAGAGTGAGCATGAAACCCCGGCCGAGCCCAATGATTCCTAGTCGCAACGCATTTGCCATTCTTTGCCTGCCGCTCCCTTCAACCCGAAAATCAGGCTTGAAAAAGCCATTACTACGATATAGAAGTAATTTCAAGGGCGCATCCTGAGGGTGATTCGTCTTCGTGCCAAGCCAAAATGAGGAGGGTAGCTAATGACTCCGGAACAAAATGATCTGCTTTGCCGTGTGGAGGGCGAGGCCCCAATGGGGAAGCTGATGCGGCAGCACTGGTTGCCCGCCTGCATGATCGAGGACGTCGCCGAGCCAGACGGCACGCCGTTGCGTGTTCGCTTGCTGGGTGAGAACATGGTCGTGTTCCGCAATACGGAGGGGCGCATCGGTGCGCTCGACGAGCTGTGCCCGCACCGGCGCGCTTCCCTTGCCTTCGGTCGCAACGAGGAATGCGGCCTGCGTTGCCTTTATCATGGCTGGAAATTCGATGTGGACGGCAATGCCGTCGACATGTCTTCCGAGCCGGTCGATGCAAAGCTACGCGGCACGATGAAGACCAAGGCATATCCGGTGGTAGAATCTGCTGGTTTCGTCTGGGTGTGGATGGGTGACCCGGAAAATGTCATCCCTTTCAGCCCGCCGAACTGGTCGGCCGCGCCGGCTGAGAAGATCAGCATCGTGAAAATGCATGGCGGCTGCAACTGGGCGCAGGTTCTCGAAGGGTCGATCGATTCGGCGCACAGTTCGAGCCTGCATTCATCGAACATGCCGACGGCCACCGAAGTAAGCGGCTCGACGGCTACGGACACCGCGTGGCTTCGCCCGTCGGCCGACAAGGCGCCCAAGATTGAAGTGCAGAAAACGCCGTTCGGCTTTCGTTATGCTGCTATCCGCAAGCCGATCATCGATGCGGACAAGCAGGACTATGTACGCATGACTCTGTTCCAGGCTCCGTTCACGGTGCACATCCCGTCCAACGACCAATATCATCTGTCACAGATGCTGGTTCCGATCGACGATGTGAACACCATGTTCTATTGGATCGCCTGGCATCCGACGAAGGGCATCAGTCAGGATGCCTGGCGCAAGTTCTGCGGGGCGGAGATTGGCAAGGACGTCGAGCCCGTTACCTTCAAAAAGCGGCGCAACGCCGAAAACAACTATCTGCAGGACCGGGCCCTGATGAAAGCCGGCGACTTTACCGGCATCTACGGCATTCCCTGTCAGGACATGGCGATGTGGGAATCGATGGGGCCGATCGCCGACCGCAGCGAGGATCTGCTCGGCTCGAGCGACAAGGCGATCTTCACCTTCCGCACCCAGATGTATCGCGCCGCCCAGGCTGTTCAGAAAGGCGAGCCGGCACTGGGTGCTGTAGAACCGCGCGTGCCACTGGCGAAGCTCATGTCGTTCGAGGGCATGGTCCCCAAGGGCGATGACTGGCGGCTGATCAACGTCTCCGAGGAGGAGAGGCGCTTGACCGGCGTCTTCGCCGACAAGGAAGAAGTTGAAGATCTGGCGGACGCGGTTTCCTGATGCGTGAGTCGGATTTGATCGCGGGCCTGGATCAGCAACAACTCGACAACTTCGTCGATTATGTTCTGAGTGAGGATCTGGGGAGCGGAGACGTCACGAGCCGTGTGTCAGTCCCCGCCAGCGCGCGCTTTTCCGCCGTTCTGGCTGCCCGGCAACCGATAGTGGTTGCCGGGCTCCAGCTGGCAGCCGCGTTTTTCGGTAAGCTCGACCCCGAGGTCGCTATCGAATTCCTGGTGCAGGATGGGGACAATGTTGCCGCTGGGCAGCCCCTCATGCGAATTGCGGGAAGCGCGCAGCTCATGCTCGCGGCCGAGAGGTCCGCTCTCAATACGCTCCAGCACCTGACCGGCATCGCGACGGTGACGCGATCTTATGCCGAAGCGATCGCCGGTACGGATTGCGTCCTTCTCGATACGCGCAAGACAATTCCCGGTCTTCGGGCGATCGAGAAATATGCCGCCAAGGTGGGCGGGGCGCGGAATCATCGCATGCGTCTGGATGACGGTATCCTGATCAAGGACAACCACATCGCCGCCGCTGGCAGCATTGTCGAAGCGGTCAAGGCTGCGAAAGCCGCCAATACCGGGCTGGAAGTCCAGGTCGAGGTTGACGGGATCGAACAAATCGAGCCTGCGCTGATGGCGGGGGCGGATCGTCTGCTTTGCGACAACATGTCTCCTGCCAAGCTCAAAGAGGCCGTCGCCCTTGTCGGCGGCCGCGTCCCCATCGAAGCGTCAGGCGGCGTGCGGCTCGATACGATTAGGGAAATCGCGTCGACTGGCGTCGATTTTGTATCAGTCGGGCGCATCACCCAAAGTGCTCCCGCGGCCGATATCGGATTGGACTACGCGCTTTCCCCATGAGCCTTGCGCGCCAAGGCGGCGTGGAGGTTTTTCAGTCGATAGCAGACTGCCAAAAAGCATATTTGGAAATTAGAGGACTAATGGAGATTACCGTTACAACGCGCACTGGCGAGCGCGTGACCGTCACACCGAATGGCGCAACCACGTTACTGGAAGCGATCCGCGACGCAGGCATCGACGAGTTGCTTGCATTGTGCGGAGGGTGTTGCTCCTGCGCAACCTGCCATATCCAGGTCGATGAAGCGTTTCTCGATCGCTTGCCACCCATGAGTACGGATGAGGACGATCTTCTGGACTCGTCCGAGCACCGTTGCTCAAGATCTCGGTTATCCTGTCAGTTGACTATCTCTGATGCTCTGGACGGACTTTGCATCACGATTGCGCCGGAAGATTGAGGGCACTTGAGTTCGCAAAGAGAGCTCAATCAGGCTCTTGCCGTTAACCGACGGCGTGACAAGCAAAGCACGGCTTATGTAATCCTGTAAGGAAGCTATCTATCCCATGAGCGAGCGGTACGATGTTCTTATTGTTGGGGCCGGGCATGGGGGAGCTCAAGCCGCGCTCGCGCTGCGCCAGCATAAATATGCGGGAAGTGTGGCACTGCTGGGAGATGAGCCAGATCCGCCATATGAACGCCCGCCGCTCTCCAAGGAATATTTCTCAGGCGAAAAGAGCTTCGAAAGAATTCTCATTCGACCTCAGGCAATCTGGGCCGAGCGCGATATCGAGTTGCAGCTCCTGCGACGGGTTGTGGCCGTCGATCCGGCGGAGCAAAATGTTGTGCTCTCCGACGGAAGCCGCATTGGCTATGGCAAGCTGATCTGGGCAACTGGCGGTGCGCCTCGTCGCTTGAGCTGTTCGGGAAGCGATCTCATGGGTGTCCACAACGTCCGCACTCGTGCTGACGCTGACCGCATGCTGGCCGAGACGCCGAAAGTGCAGAATGTCGTGGTGATCGGTGGCGGGTATATCGGCCTCGAGGCGGCTGCGGTACTCGCCAAGCTCGGCAAGCAAGTGACGGTGCTGGAAGCGATGGATCGTGTGCTGGCAAGGGTCGCTGGTGAACCGCTTTCTCGTTTTTATGAGGCTGAACATCGGGCGCATGGCGTTGAGATCCATTTGAACGCCAAAATGGATTGCCTGATTGGACATGATGGATGGGTAACGGGTGTCCGGATGTCTGACGGCTCGGTCTTACCCGCAGACATGGTTGTCGTCGGCATCGGGATCGTTCCGGCCGTAGAGCCATTGATCGCGGCGGGTGCGGCAAGCGGGAACGGGGTAGAAGTCGATGAATTCTGTCAGACTTCGTTGCCGAACATTTACGCGATCGGCGATTGCGCGATCCATGCCAACCCCTTTGCTGGCGGTCAGCGGATCCGGTTGGAGTCAGTTCAGAACGCCAATGACCAGGCCATAACGGCCGCCAGGCATATTGCTGGTGACGCCGCGCCGTACCACGCCGTTCCCTGGTTCTGGTCGAACCAATATGATCTCAAGCTCCAGACTATCGGGCTTAGCTTGGGATACGATGAAGTCGTCGTGCGGGGCCAGAGCGCAGCGCGCAGCTTCACGCTCGTATATCTTAGCAAGGGTAAGGTGCTGGCCCTTGACTGCGTCAACTCTGTGAAGGACTATGTTCAGGGTAAGGCACTCGTTATCACGCAGGCCACTCCTGATAAATCTGTACTTGCAAACCCTGAGATTCCTATCAAGTCACTTTTGGTGAGTTGATAGAACTGTTGTTATAATAACAATTCTGATAAATTTCTGAGTATATACAAAATTAACTGAAACTTTCTCTTTACACATGTGAAGGTTTTTCTTGTATTTTCTAGAATCAGTTTGGCAGTACATAGACATAGTTGATATGTATTTTTGATTTCGGGTGGCCGGAATTGCATGTTTTGCGACGAAAAGGCAGGTCGTGCCTGCCCGTACTGATTTGCCGCTTACGATGGATAGCATCATGCACGCCTCCGTCCTTATCATCCTGCATGAGGGTCATAAGATGCTCCAGGTCCACGCAAGCGAGGCGGCTTCCTGGAAGGCACTCCTGGGTTTTGTAGAGCAGCAATGGCAGGCCCGCTTCGGTTCGCTTTTGCCACCTCTGGACGAAACGAAGCGGATTGAGGCGTTTTTCAAGGATGAGGGGGATTACCTGATCGGCAAGGTGGACGTATCGGAAATCCGGCAACAAATCGAAGACCAAGACAGCAACGTTCCCGATGCCGGGGAGCAGGTCCGTATTTGAGTGCCTCATATTGGGCGACAGCATCGGGCTGGGGACCGCACGCGCCATCAACGCGAAATATGCCCCCCAGTGCGATGTGCTAGCGGCCGAGCGTGTGCATGCACATCAGATACTTGGATGGCGTTTCCCAACGAAGAAGTACGGCGCATGCGTCTTTTCGGTCGGATCCAACGACGATGCAAGGTCTGATCTCGCCGCCAGGCTGACGAGTATCCGTATCCGGACCATCTGCCATCGGGTCATTTGGCTTCTTCCTTACAGTCGTCAACATGCCTACATTGTGAACTCGGTCGCTGCGACCTATGCTGATGAGACGATCGATCTGCTGCGCTTTCCGACGCGGGATCGGATACACCCGACGCGCTACGACCTCGTAGCGCGGGTACTACTGCGGTCGGACCCGGACTGACGCGCACGCATCTTCTGCATCGCGTTGCAACGCCGACCTTTGGCATCTGTGCATCTCAGATGAGGCAAGTTCCAATTTTGCGGTACCTGATACTCCGATTAGCCTTTGTGCACGATTATCGGCTATACAGGTTGCTGAGATGCGATATCTGACGGCGATCGAACTGGCGAACTGGATGGCGCTTTATGTCGCTGCCGGTTCGTGCTGCGTGATCGCCATGGCGCTCTCCTGCGCGACGACAATGGTGGAAGTGGTTCGCGAGCGCGGCTGGTCCAGCGTCAATTCCCTTCGGTCCGCCATCCTGTTTGTCCCGAAAATATGGTGGCGCTGGCAAAAGCTGTACCTGACTTCCATGCCTGTGACGCTCGGCATCGTCATTCTCTTCGCCACATCGATGCGCTGGAGCTAGGCGCCCGCCGCGCGACGGACGATAGCGCCGATGCGGCCCGTTTCCACATCCGCCGGTGATACACACACGAGTGGACCAATTTGCGCCATGCGCGGATGAGTGACAGCTTTTGCGGCTAGATACGTCTCATCAGTTGATCCCATGGCTTCCACGATGATCGACCTGATCTCGCCGGTTTCGCGAGAGCGCAGTTCCAGGATGAAGTCAGGCCGGCAGGCGCCGATCGGCGTAAGTGTGTCGAAAACCGGTTTCTCAATGGTGAGGTCGATTCCGATGCGATCGAACGTCCATTGGAGTTTGATCAATTCGCGGAGCACTGCGCGTTCAAATTCGGAATCTACCGGAACGAAGCGTTTCCCTGAGAAAATAGGCTGGGCGTAGGCACGGAGCGGCGCATACCCATGGGCTTCAGGATATTCCCCAGCAACGACGATCGTCAGGTAAGGCCCCTTGATCTGGTTTCCACGGATCGACGGCGATTGGACGCGATTGGCGAGGACAACCGGATCGCTTCCCGGCACATATATGGTGGAGCCGCGGACATCCTGAGCAAATAGGGCCAGGAACGCCTGCGGAGCATGGCCGCGGGGCCAGCCTCGGGCAAGTTCACGCAGACGCGCGTACATGCGTCGGCTGTGTAGCGCCTGAGCATGCGTCCAGAACGCGCGACCCAGTTCAATGCCTGGCGCGATTTCGACTTTTCCGGCCGCAACGGAGAGCACGCGGAATTCGGTTTTGATGGAACGCTCGGCCGTATCGAACGATGGAGGCAGGCAACGATTCAAGCCGGAAAGAGCAAGAAGCCGCCAAAGCAACCGCGCCAGGCGCGGGATCGATGCCTGACGGGTACGATCATCGGTGCTGTCCTCCTCGGGACGTTGGGCAAGCTTCTCGGGCGCGGGGCGCAGAACCTCGAAATAGCCGGCGGGCGGTTCCGCAGGGCTTTCCTGTGTCCACACTTCGGTGATGCGGTTTGTTGCCTGTTCGCGGAAAAACGGGCAATCGGGTTGATGCTCGGGCCGATCAGTGCTCGTAAGACGCCGCAGGTAGTAGGTTTCAGCTTCCGAGAGGAAGGCGGGAGTCAGGATGGGCGGCGGTTCACCTGGCGGCAAGCAGTCACAGGCGATCCACTTTTCGCCGATGCGCGCTTGCTGGACGAGCATGATCCCCGCTTCTTCATCGGCCCGGGCACCTTGGCCGATGTACCAGCGAACCAGGGCATTCCGAACGGCCTCTGGAAGAGGAATTCGGCCCTTTCCGCAGCCATTGCTGTATCGCGCGATCAGCCACATTTCGCTCTCGCAAGAGCTGTGCGGCCGGCCGTCAGAGTGTCTCGGGGCGGATTGACAAGATGGACTCGGCTGGCGTCCATTTTCCTCGGTTCAAGAATGGGGAGGTCGTCATGCGTGCTTTTTTCTTGGGTGTCGCCACCGTCGGCCTGATCTGTTCCGTCGAAGCGCCCGCCGTCTCGAGGCCTGAACACGCGGTCCGAAGCGTCCAGCTCATCGCGATGGGCGCCCCGGTGAAGCAAGACGTCGCGGCGCCGGCTGCGCCAGTTCGGGATCTGCCAGATGCGACACTGTTGCCGCCGGTTGGGGACTTTCGGGTGCATGACCTCAGTCGGCAATGGGTGGAATTCCAGATGGCGAACAATTTCATGGACACAAATCCCCGGTCGGCGCCTGCCGATGCCGAAGATCCGTTCGCCCATGTGGGCGTCGCGCAGTTGGGCGCGATGGCGGTCGAAGCACAGCTCCCGCCTGCATCCAGCGTGCCTGTCCCGCTCTGGATGCGAGGCGGCGCCATGTTCGCGTCGGCGGCTTATCATTATGTGCCTGGCTGCTCTTCGCCGGGTTACCGGCCGACCGGATTTCTGACGTCCGATGCCGAGATGCGCCGGGCTAGTTACTACGACATGATGAGCAACATCGCATGCCAATATGGCATTCCGGTTGGCCTGTTCGATGCCATGATCATCCGGGAAAGCCGGTATCGGCCCGACGCTTTCTCGCGCAAGAACGCATTCGGGCTCACACAGTTGATGCCCGACACGGCAGTTGCACTGGGCGTCAACCGTTACAGCATCAATGAGAACCTGCGCGGGGGCGCGAAATATCTGCGCCAGCAGCTCGACCGTTTCGGCCACTATCATCTCGCGCTCGCCGCCTACAATGCAGGACCGGGGCGGATTCGGAATGGCCTGGTCCCGCAGATCCCTGAAACGCAAGCCTATGTGGACAATGTTCTGCTCAACTGGTCGCGATTGAGCGGGATCGGGCGCCAGGCGACAATCATTTCGACGACAGCCGGCCCTAACACGCAGCTGCGCCCAACAATCGGAAGGAAGGCGTCCGTCTCGACATTCTAGCCGCATGGTTTGCTGATCCATGTCCACGAACAGTTCGGCTAGAGGTCGAAATCGTCGCCATGGGTGAGGCGATTTCTGCGCTCATGAATAGCTTGGACCTCCTCGGTCACCTTCTTGATCAATGCGTTTTGGAGCGACGGGCTCCAGGCCAGCCTGATCTCGGTTCCATCGAAGCCACCCAATTCCTCGAGCACATCAATCATTCGCTCAGGCGCGCGCACGCATATGTCGCAGAGCATGAAGACAGCCGTCGAATAACATTTCTGATAATATTCATCGAGACCTTTGAAGGTTTTCAGGCACACATATGCGTGCACTAGATTCATGCCGAGCGCGTGCAATATTGTTTCAAATTCAGGAAGCGTCATGGTGACGCGTTTTTCGGGCTTGCTGTGCAGCAAAACGCCCAGCCTCGATTTGCTGATACCGGTCAGGTGGGCGAGTTTGCGTTGAGTTGCTTTCTTGCAAGCCATCGCCCGCAGGATCAGAGGCACATAGTCCCTCTGCAGCTCGTCGCCTTGGGCGAGCTCCACAACTTACGCCCCTAACTTGGCAAGAGATGTCATATCGATCCCCCAATGCCGTTCGGATGGGGAAGACAATCATAGCAGAAAAGCCAATGCAAGCGTGGTTTCGACCAGATTTGTCCGAACCGAAAGGCTAACGCATTGGTGACCGCGCTTGTTAGTGCCGGGACCCCTTGAATGGGCCGGTCTCGCGAGGTTGATCGAACTCGTCCAACTGGAGCTTGGAAATCACGCGAGCTGCCCGCTGCTCGACTATATAGTTGAATAAAAGGGCAGAAAGAGCGTCCCCAACAGAAATGTTGGTTTCGAGTCTTGTTTCGAGCAATTCTTTTATTCTCTCAAGATTTTTGGCACTCGTCTCCGTAATCTCTAAATGGATCTGAATGCTTCCGCCTGTAGGGACAGCCACCAGATGGCGCTTTAGGTTCTCCGCATCCTCATCATCTATCTTTTCTATTCCTGGAACGCGGCTGTTCACGAGATTTTCGAGCGTCTGATAGCACTTAGTACTATTAGAATGAAGGCGAAGGCTCTCAGTCGTGAGATGAAAGAAGCGTTCGGAGATATCCAGTGTAAAGTCTCGTGAGTCAGCGCCCATAGTGCCCACGTCCTGAACTGCCCTCATCCATTAGAGCCCGATCGATGGTCGGTTGCCTTGCCGGGATTATGAACAGGCAATGGTTAATATCTGACGAGTCTTGCGCCGCGAATCTACCGCGAATGAAGCCTGTCCGCAATTGCAGGGCATAACGCCCCGTCAACCCGGCCAATTTGCCCCATATGACGGGGCAGGATGCCCTGATCACCGGGACACGGTGCCCCATTTTCATCACCGACATCGAACATGATCGAAAATTTTCCCGATTCGGGAGGGGGCTGATCCCATACGTCGTTGCGGTGCGGCGATGTGATTGGCCAGCTTTGTTTGGGCGCGGTTCCGTCGCGTCTCCAATCGAAGGAAATCCACATGCAGTCTGTCCTCCAAAAGAGCGGACACGCGGAGCTGGCGATCCTCGCCCTCGCCGTACTCCTGTTCGCTTTTCTCTTCTTCGCCGGTCCCGCCTTCGCCGGCGCCGACACGACGTTCAACACCGCGCTCACTAAGTTCACCGACTTCCTCGAGGGATCCGGCGGCAAGATCATCACGGTGCTCAGCCTCGCCGGCGGCGTGGTCGCCCTCGCTTCGGGTCGCTTCTCGATGGGGCAGATCGCGATCCCGGTCGGCGTCGGCGTCGGTGCCGGAACCGGCGTGCCGATCGTCACGTCCACCGTGACCGCGACGATCTGAACCGATCCCAGGCCTGTGCGGAGTAGCAGCTCCGCCCAGGTCCAGGAGGGGGTGGTGCAATGGCCGCAGACAAGTACGTCATTCCAACTCATCTCGACGATCCCGAGCTGATCGGGCTGTGGACGCTGGATGAGTTCCTGGCGATGGTTATCCCATTCGTCTGGGGGATCCTGTCTCAGCACATCCTTATCGGCATGCTTCTTTCGGGGGCGGGCTGGTGGGGTCTCAGAAAAGCTAAGGCAGGCCGGGCGACGTCCTGGCTGCTTCACCTGGCCTATTGGCATCTTCCGGCCGGCTTCACCGGCCTGAGAGCCACGCCACCCTCATATCTTCGACTGATGGCGGGGTGATATGGAACTTTCCTACAGCCATACGAACAGCCAGCGGATCCTGCGCCAGCGCAACATTCTGGCCGTCGCCGCGGTGGCGCTCGCCGTGATCACCCTGCTGCTCTGCACGGTCAGCCTGTCGCGCGACCGCGAGGTGGTGCTGCAACCAGTGCTGCGTTCTCCGCTGACGGTCAGCTCTGCCGGCGTCAGCCGCGAATATCTGGAGATGATCACGCGCGACACGGTCGTGCTGACGCTCGATCGCAGCCCGCAGAACCTCGAATACTGGATGAATGCGGTGCTCGACATTGCGAGCCCGCGCACGCAGGGCAAGATCAAGGCCGACCTGCTCAAGATCGTCAGCGAGCAGCGCGGCTCCTCGATCTCGCAGTTCTTCACCATCCAGAAGATGGAGATCGACACCAGGAACCTCCGCTCGGAGGTGACCGGCGAACTGCACACGATCGTCGGCAACAAGGTCATCTCCAGCGAGAACCGCACCTTCCGCTACGACTGGGAATATTCCGGCCTGTCGCTGAAGCTGGTGGGCTTCGGGATGGTGAAGACCGGCTCCGCGAAAGACCAACAGGGGAGCTCATCATGATGCCGGTCTATGCTATCGGGAGTGCCGCGCTCGGCACTGCCTTCCTCTCGCGCGTGACTTGCCACGCGAGCCGCTTCATCGGCGCAAGCCTCGTCGCCCTGGCGGTCTTCCTCATCGCCGAGCCGGCCTTCGCCGATCAGACGATCATGGCGAGCGACAGCGCGCAGGTTGATTGCACCGCGTCGGCCAAGGATCTGACCCGCATCAGCCTCGTCGAGGACGAGTTCGCGAGCGTGTCGAAGATCTCGACCGGCAATCCGCAGGACGACTTCTCGGTCGTCAACGAGCCGGTCCGCGGTGACATCTACCTGTCTGTGCCAGACGGGTTTGGCCGACCCGCGCTTTCCTTCTTCGCGACCAGCAAGCGCGGCTACGTCTACAAGTTCGTGTGCCGGATCAGCGGGGACCAGGCCGCCCAGGTCTTTGTTTCGAACCCTGCGATCGCCAACGAAAAGGCGGCCGAGAATGGTCCCGCCAATCAGCTGGGACCCCAGGATGCCGCCGTCGAGCTTGTCCAGGCCATGTATTCGAATGCCGTCGCCGATGGCTACGAGATGCGCCAGCGCACCCTGCGCCCCGTCTATGTTGGCACTCTCAAGGTCCAGATGATCGCCGAATATCGGGGTTCCGAGCTGACCGGCCGGGTGCTTCGGATCGAGAACAAGGGTGACCAGAGCGTCGAGCTTACCACAAGCATGGTCGCTCCTTCGAGCGCGCTCGCCGTCTCGATCGCCGACACCAAGCTCGCACCGGGCAAGGTCACCACGGCCTACCTCGTCTCGCAAAATGGTCCGAGCCCCTTGGCTGGCCAAAATACTCCTACGGGAAGGTGAGGATATGGCTCTTTCCGATTTCCTGAAGCGCAGTCGCCGTCCTCTCGACGGCGGCAGCGAGGGCGGCACCGAAGAGGGAGTTTCCCCGCTGTCGGGCGATCTCGGTGCCAATGACGCAGTCCGCCGCCGCCAGCGTCTGCTCCTCGCCGGCGTCGCGGGCGTGGGCCTGGTCCTTTCGTCCTTCTGGATCTTCGGCGGCGACGGCGACAAATCGAAGGAGACCGACGACGGCGTCAGCGAGGTCGACGTCTCCACCAAGGATCTCGTCAACCGCAACCTCTCCCAGCAGGAATGGATGGCGCTTTCGGAGAACCGCTTTCAGTCGACAGAAAACCAACTCAAGTCGATCGACGGGCAGAATAGCCGGCTCGAGGCGCTGACCGCGCAGGTCGAGGCGCTGAAGGGCCAGAATCAGGCGATGCAGGCCGATGGCCAGCGGGTCCTGTCCGCCTACCAGGCCGAAAACGAGCAACTTCGCCGGCAGGTCGCTGATCGCCGGACTGCCGCAGCACCGGCGCCCGGCCCGGCCGCAATGTACGGGCCCTATGGTCCGCAGGCCTATCAGCGACCGGGCGCGCAGGGCGGAACGCAAGCGGCGGCTCCGATCGCTTCGGCCGCGGAAGTGAAGCTCGTCAACTTCACGACGACGGATAGCGGCAACGCCTCCCGCATTGCCAAGGGCAACACGGTCTATACCGACAGCGTCAACTATCTGCCGCCCAACAGCTTCGCGCGTGCGAAGGTGATCGTGGGCGTGGATGCGAGCGCGGGGGTCAACAGCCAGAGCGATCCCTTGCCCGTCGTGCTGCGTGTGACGGGTCCGGCGCGCTCGGTCTACCAGAACGGCCGCCTGCTCACGACCAAGATAGAGGGCTGCCTCATCAACGGCGCGGCGCGCGGCGACCTCTCGAGCGAGAAGGTCTACGTCAAGCTTCAGAAGATGACCTGCCCGCAGCCCGGCGGCCGCTACGCGGTCTCCGAGGTCAAGGGCTTCATCGCCTTCGGGGGTAAGACGGGCGTGCGTGGCCGGGTGGTGTCCCGCGAAGGCTCGCTCGTGACCCAGGCCTTCCTGGCGGGCCTTGCTGGCGGCTTCGGCCGTGGCTTCTCGGCGAATGCCAACTCGGTCTTCCAGGGCACCAACATCACGACCAACGGCCAGCGCCAGAAGCTCTCGACGGGCGACATCCTCGAGGGCGGTTTCGGCGAGGGCGTCGCCCAGACTGGCGACATGGTCTCCAAATATCTGATCGAACGCGCCGAGCAATACCAGCCCGTGATTGAGATGCCGACCGGCATCGATGTTGAGATTGTCTTCCTGGAGGGTGTCTATGTTCGCAATTGATCGTCTGCGCGCGCTGGGCCGCCCGTCGCGCCTCGTCCTCACCACGCTCCTCGGGCTGAGCGTCGCCGGCATCGCGCTCGCGGCCGACACGAACAGCCCGGAAGACCGGGTCCGGTTGCTCCTAAAGACGCGGCTGCCCAAGACACCGGTCACCGCTATCGATTGCGGCAAGATCAGCGGCCTTTGCGAGATTACCGCGGGCGCCAACCTGTTCTACGTCGATACGGGCGCGCGTTTCCTCGTCATCGGCCGCGTCTATGACATGCAGACCCGGCAGGACATCACGGCCGCCCGTCTGCTCGAGATGAACCCCGACATGCTCGTCGGCGCAGCCGCGAAGGCCAATGCGGCGGCAAATGCGGGCGGCGAAGACGATACTTCACAGCTCGCTGCGGCAACGCCGGGCCGGGTGGAGAAGCCAGTCCGCCCTGCGACGCCGCAGAAGCTCTCGCTCGCCGAGCTGCCCCGAGACGGTGCGATCGTCTGGGGCAATCCTTCGGGCCAGACGATCACGGTCTTCACCGATTTCCGCTGTGGCTATTGCCGGGCGCTCACCAGTGTCCTGAAGGACATGAACGTGCGGGTCGTCGAACGGCCGATCTCGGTGCTCGGAAGCCGCGATGTCGCCGACCGCGTCTACTGCGCCAGGAACCGGGAGGCCGCGCTGCATGCAGCCTATGCCGGAGAGGAAATCAAGGCAGGACCTTCCTGCAACACCTCGGGGCTCGATGCGAACGAGGCCTTCGCCCACCGCCATGGTCTCAGCGGCACGCCGGTCATCGTGCGCGGCGACGGTGCGGTGATCGAGGGCTACCGGCCGCGCGCCTTCCTCGAGAATTGGCTCAAGGGAGGCCAGTCGTGATCCGGCGGTCCTTGGTTGGGCATGGCGGCGGCCGCCGTCGTCTGTGGCTGCCGGGTGTGCTCGGGTTGACCAGTCTCCTGGCGCTCAATGGCTGCGCCAGTTTCGGCGGCAATGTGCGCGGCAGCTTTTCCTGCGCGGCGCCCGACGGCATCTGCGCGCCGAGTTCGACGATCGACGACAGGGCGCTTGCGCTCATCTCGGCGGACCCTTCGGACGGCGATGCTCTGCCCACCGGCAATATGCGGCAGCCGATGCGCGGGAAAACCAATCGCGTGGCGATGGGCCAATCCGCGCGCCTTGCCTCGACCGATGCCGGACGCAGCCAAGAGAAGGTGCTGCGGATCGTCTTTCAGCCCTATATCGACGAGCGTGGCCGGCTCCACGAGGCCAGTGCGGTCCATGCGGTCGTCGCGAGCGGGGAATGGCGGCAGCAGGCTCTGATGCAGGCGTCCATGCCGGCGCGGGCGTCGGCGGTGGCACCAGACATCCAGGAATCGCTTGGTGATGCGGTCGACCGCATCGATCCGCCGCTGACAGGCTTCGCCGACAGCGATCCGAACGGACCGGACCCGGCGGCCGTTGCGGCTGCCCGGGCGCGCAAGCCTGATCCGGCCCCCGATCCGGTCAGTGCGATCAAAGCGGATGTCAGGGCGCGTCTCGCTCCCAGGGCGCCAGCGACATCCGGTTCGGGAACGGCGGCGGCTTTGAGCCATACTCCGCCGGCTGCCGCTTCGACGGTGCCTCATCCCCCCTCTGATGCACCGGCGAGCGGCAGTCCCGAAGCCAAGGCGGCCTCGGCACCCGCTCCGCAGCCTATGAGCGCGACCGGCGCGGCGGCGGTCGCGCGCGTGAAGGCCGATCCCCACTATCAGGAGGTCGCCAATGGCGCGGCTAAGGATGCCCGGGATGCCGGCGTTGCGCAGACCGGAGCGGCAGCCGCGCCGGCGGCGATCGGCGCGACGGTGAAGGCCGCGAACTTCCCTGCTGCCGTGCCGGAGGACAAGTGAGATGGCGGGGAGCTTCTTCGAGAGCCTGCTGTCCGGGATCCTGGGCGACGCCAAGCGGCCCGACGCCGAGCGGCCGGAGTTTGGCGTGCCGATGCTGGCGCATTGGCTGCCCTATCGCAGCTATGATCCCAAGACCGGGATATTCTACAACAGCGCATCGCGCGGCTTCGTGATCGAAGCAGCGCCGCTCGTCGGCGCGGACGAACGCACGGGCGAGATCCTGACCCAGTTTCTCTCGGAGGCGATTCCTGCCCCCGGCTGTCTGCAGTTCCACCAATGGATGAGTCCGCGGATCGGCGAGCGCCTCTCCAAATGGTATCTCCCGCGCTATTCCGCGCGCGGCGTCTATGAGCGCATGGCCAAGCACCGGGTCGACTTCCTGACCGACGGGGTCTGGAAGTCGCTTTCGGCCGACGCGCCCTTTTCGCTTCGCAATCACCGCGTGGCGATCTCCTATTCGACGCCCGAGAGCTCGAGCGTGACGGCAGAGGAGATCGTCGCCGTCATGGACGGCATCATCTCGGCGCTTGCCTCGATCAATGTGTCGGCCAGGACGATGGATCCGCAGGCACTCATTGCCTGGATCGACGACATTACCTCGCCGACTACTGCTGCCGGCGAGGACGTGGTCAGCTATAATCCGCTCGATCCGATCGCGGACCAGGCAATCCGCCGGGACGTCGAATTGCATATCGAGTCTGACCGGATGCTGCTTCGCACCGAGCGATTCCGGCCCACCGGCAAGACCATCGACGAAGCGCCGGAGATCGGTGAAATTCTGCCGGACGTCTTCGACGTCCGCTCGTTCTCGGTGCGCAACCTGCCGGCACGCTGGGCGCCATGGGACGTCGCCCGGCTGATCGGCGACATGTTTACCGACAAGCTGCGCATGCCGTGCCCGGTCGCGACCAATCTCTGTGTCGAATTCCCCGATCCGATGGCCGCGAGCAACAAGGCCAGCTTCAAGTTCATGCGCACAACGAGCCTGGCCGATTCAAAATCGTCGCGCTTCCTGCCGCAGCTGCGCGATCAGAGCCAGGAATGGCGCTATGTGAACGACGAGCTGCGCCAGGGCCGCAAGCTCGTGCGCGTCTTCTTCAGTGTCACCGCCTTCTCCCCGAAGGGCCGGGGGGACGCGAACGAACGGGTACTCAAATCCGTGTACCGGGCAGCGGGCTGGGATCTTCTCGACGATCGCTACCTGCAGATCATGGGTCTGCTCTGCGCGATGCCGATGACGATGGCCAACGGTCTCGCGCGCGATCTCGAGCGCATGAAGCGGATGCGCACATTGCTGACCACGACCGCCGCTAATCTCGCCCCCATTCAGGGCGAGTTCCTCGGGAGCCAGGTGCCCCATCTGATGCTGATCGGCAGACGTGGTCAGCCCTTCTTCTGGAGCCCGTTCGAGAATGCGGCCGGCAACCACAATGTCGCTGTCTTCGGCAAGTCGGGCTCCGGCAAATCGGTGACGCTGCAGGAGCTGTGCGCGTCATTCTGTGGCGCCGGCGCCCGCGTTGTCGTCATCGACGACGGACGCTCGTTCGAGCATTCCGCCAAGCTCCAGGGCGGCGCTTTCGTCGAGTTCACGATGGCTTCGGGCTTTTGTCTCAACCCGTTCAGCATGATCGACGAGGAACTCGCGGCGACCGATGAGGACTATCTCCTCGACTGCATGGCAATGCTCAAGGCCATCGTGAACCAGATGTCGCGCCACATGGATCGGCTCAACGATACCGAGCGCGGCCTGATCGACGGCGCAGTCAACACGGTCTGGGCGGAGAAGGGGCGGGCTGGTTCGATCGATGATATCATCACCGCCCTGGATGCGACCGGCAACCAGCAGGCCACCGATCTTGGCATAGCTATGCGGCCATTCTCCTCCGCCGGCACTTATGGCCGCTTCTTCCAGGGCGAAGTGTCCTTCGAGTTGTCGGCCCAGCTCACCGTTTTCGAACTCTCCGATCTTTCGTCACGTGAGGAACTGCGCAGCGTAGTGCTGGCCGCGATCATGTTCATGTCACAGCAAATGATGCGTAAGGTCGACCGTTCGATCCCCAAGGCGCTATTCCTGGATGAAGCGTGGCAGATGATGCGCGGCGGGGCGATGGCCGAGTTCATCGAGGCCTTTGCGCGTACCTGCCGTAAATATTATGCGTCGCTCATCACCGCGACCCAGTCGCTCAACGACTATTACAAGTCTGCGGGTTCGATCGCCGCCCTTGAGAACAGCGACTGGTTCGTCATTCTCCAGCAGAAGCCGGAGACCATCGCCGACTTCAAGAAGCATGATCGTTTCGAGATGGACGACTATACCGACGCGCTGCTGCGCTCGCTGAAGATCAACGGCCGCGAATATTCCGACATTCTGATCAAGGGGCCAGAGACGTTGGCGGTCGGCCGCCTGGTGCTCGATCCCTTCTCGTCCACGGTCTATTCCTCCAGTCCGGCCGTCTACGCCGCCATTGAGGATCTCGTCACGCAGGGCCTCACCATGGATGAGGCGATCGAGCGGATCGCCTTCCCGGACAACCCGGAAAAATGGGCCTCTCACGAGGATCCCGAGCTCGCGCAAGCGGCGGAGTGAGCCATGGCCAGCAGCACAGAGCCGAGGGTACAGCCATCCGCGCCGCCGTCGATCGACGCGCGCGCGATGCTTCATTTCACCCTGTATTTCGGCGGCTTCCTCGCATCAACGCTGCTCATGACCTGGGGCCTGTTCGCGCTGTTTTTTCTCGCCCTTGGCGGCTTCTCGCTCGATGGCCTGATGAACCAGCTCAACAACCTCAGCACCCGCTACGTCATCGCGACCCCGGATCGGGTCGCATCGTTCAAGACCATCTTCGCCGTCGCACATCTCATCCTTTCCGTGGGGCTCATGGTCCTGCGGAGAGGCAGGATCCTGCCTTCGGCCCGATCGCAGGGAGACCCCCGCCATGGCTGAGCAACCCGAACTCGACCTTCCCGCGCCACCGGTATCGCCAGCAGCGCCAGCGAAGCCCAGACGAACATTCTTCGCTGGCTTCAGCCGTATGCAGATCCTCGCCGGGCTGATCCTTCTGGCCACTGTGGTCTGGGGCATGTGGGTCACCAAGACACTGGTGACGCCCAAGCAGGATCATATCGTCTCGGCGCGGCTCTCCTCGATCGTCGGGGAATATGTGCAGGCGCAGGCGCGCTCGACATCGCCTCCGGCGCAGGTCGAGGCCGAGATGCGGGGCTTCATGGCGTCGCTCGACAAGGAACTGCAGCGGCGCAGTGCTGGCGGCCAGATCGTGCTCGTCGGCGAAGCCGTGCTCACGAAGAACGTGCCCGATATAACCGACAGCCTCAGACAATCGGTCTACGCCTCGGGCGTCCCGCGGCCGCGCCAAGCTTCGGCCGAGGAGCTGCAGCAGATGAATGCCCAGGCGATGGCGGCCGCGAGACCCCAACTTGCAGCCCCGGCTCAGATGCCGGGCCAGATGCCCGGGGCTGCTCCTCCGATCGATCCCATGATGGCCGCACAGGGCATGGCGGCGCCAGGAATGGTGTCTTCAGGGCAGCAGCAGCCGGTTCCGCAATATGCTCCGCCAGCTGCGCAAGTTTCGACCTTCGGAGGCTCCGATGGCATCGGCGGCCAGTGAGGCGCGCCCAAGCTGGCGGCCACGCACGCGGCTATGGCTGTTGTTCGGCCTGTTCATCGCGGGCAGCGTTCTGCTCAGCGCGATCAGCGCATGGCGCGACGATCATCTGCTGCTGATCAACACGACGGGTTCGCTTCCGAACTGGGCCTTCCTCATCCAGCGCCACAAGCTGCCGGCGCGCGGAGACTATGTTTTCTTCGACCCGCCGCCAAGCACGCTCCTGCGTCGCCACTTCGGCGCGAAGCCGCGGATGTTCGGCAAGATCGTCTACGGCATGC
Organism: Sphingobium sp. B2; assembly: GCF_007693735.1. Classification (NCBI taxonomy): domain Bacteria; kingdom Pseudomonadati; phylum Pseudomonadota; class Alphaproteobacteria; order Sphingomonadales; family Sphingobiaceae; genus Sphingobium; species Sphingobium sp. B2. Next base: position 48,286 of record NZ_VDBZ01000006.1, on the reverse strand, counting down.
CGGGCGACACGATCAGCCACGTTGGCCGCCAGGTTGCGGTGAACGGCCACCTCGTCGCGCAGATGAAACCGCTCACACGCTTTGGTGAACGCCTGACGCCGGGCGCAACCGGCCCGGTGCCGCAGGGATGCTATTTCGCGGCTACGCCGCACAAGGATGGCTTCGACAGCCGCTATGCCGAAATCGGCTTCGTATGCGCGCGCCAGGTCATAGGAACCGGGGAGCCGATCCTATGAGGGTGCTCATCTCAGGCGGGCTGGCCATCGCCGCAACGGTCGGCGGGTTGATCGTCGTTGGGCCGATGCGGTCGGAGGCCAAGGACTATGGCCAGGCCGCGCAGGCGTTCCCGGTCATCGAGCCCGATCTGCTCTCCACCATTGAAAACCGCCTGCGCCGCGCAGAGGCAAGCGGCGAGCTCGCCCGGACCAACGAGATGTTCGCCAAGCGCGTCGAGGCGAAAGTTCGTCGACCCGATCCCGTCACGGGGGTCACCCCGGCCCGGACCGCCCGGAGCTGGGACTTCGATCCGTCGGTCACGATGGAACGCGACATCCGCGACCAGAAGGGCAACCTGATCGCCCCAGCGGGACAGCGGATCAACCCGCTCGACTTCGTCTCGATCCGTCAGGACCTTGTCTTCATCGACGGTGACGATAGCGAGCAGCTCGCTTGGGCCACGACGCGCTACACGGACCTCAAGGCGAAGATAATCTTCGTGCGTGGATCGCCGGTCGAGCAGATGACCGCGAAGAAGCGGCGTTTCTACTTCGATCAGCAAGGCAAGCTCACTTCCCGCTTCGGCATCGAGCATACGCCAGCCGTGGTCACCCAGGCTGGCAAGGTGATGCGCGTCTCCGAGGTGGTGTTGAAGTCCGGGAGCCCGGGCTGATGCCGCTGTGGCTCGACATGCTCCGAACGCCGATGGCGGCACCCGAGACTCGCGATCTTCGGCGGCTGCGCCGGATCTGGCAGGTTCTTTGCCTGCTACTGGCCGCCAGTGTCGCGGGCTTGCAGCCGTTGATGCGGATCAGCGGTCAGGCGGCGCCCTGTGCGATCGCGTCGCTGCTGGCGGCCACGCTGTTGACCACGGCGCTTTACCTCGCGCGCAAGCATCGCGCGGACACCGCCTTTCTCGAACCTGCCGGGGAGGATCAGTGATGCGCGGCTTTCGATCAGCTCTGCGGCTTCTCGTCATGGCGCTGGCAGCCTTCTTTCTGGCGCCGAGCGCACAGGCGGCAGGGCCGACCTGTCACGGGAAGTTCGTCAATCCGATCACCGACGTGTGTTGGTCTTGCCTGTTCCCACTCTCGGTCGGCGGCCTCAAGATCTGGCCGAGCGGCCGGCCGGATACGAGCAATCCCGCTTCCCCGATCTGCTTTTGTGGCAGCCCGCTTCCCAGGATCGGCATCTCGGTCGGCTTCTGGGAGCCGGTGCGGCTCGCGGACGTCACAATGAAGCCCTGGTGCTTTCCTAATCTCGGGGGTGTGCGCATCGCGCCGGGGTTCGACATCGGCCAGGGCTATCTGGCCGGCCCCTCGATGGTGGGCGGCCGCTCGCAGAGCACGGCCAAATGGCACGTGCACTGGTACGTCTATCCGCTGCTCTACTGGATGGAGATCCTGACCGACTTCGTCTGCTTCGAGCAGGCGAGCTTCGACATCGCCTATATGACCGAGGTCGATCCGCTCTGGCAGGACGATAGTCTGACGGCGCTGATCAATCCGGAAGCCGTCGTCTTCGCTAACCCGATCGCCCAGGTCGCCTGCGCCGGCGACTGCATCGCCGGGACCGTCCACCTGCCGCTCGATCCGCTGTTCTGGTGTGCGGGGTGCCAGGGCAGCATGTATCCGCTCAACGGCAACGTGCCGTCCTCGATCGGCCATGTTCAGTCCTCGCGGCTCGCACTGTCGCGCTTCGCCTACAAGATGCACCGCGAAGCTCTTGCCTGGGGGACGATGGGCTCGGCCGGGCTCTGCAAGAAGTACCTCATGCCGATCATGCGCAAGCAGCAATACCGCTTCCAGATGGTCAATCCGATCCCCACCGTGAGCGGCCGCTTCGCCTGCTCCACGATCGGGGCATCCACCATGCCGCCTGACGCAGGTCGCGCCTATCCCGCCGCCGGCGAGGACATGGGCTACCTCGTCTGGCGCAAACGCAATTGCTGCGTGCTGTAGGGGGCCGTCCAATGCGCAAATACCTCTGGGGCTTCGCAGCGATCCTTGGCTTGGCGAGCGTGACGGCCTTGCTCGCGCAGACCGTCGACGGGATCGACGTCCAGGCGATCAAGCAGCGTTCGGCGGACCTACAGGCGGATGCCGAGGCTTTCGTCAACCATGTGAAGGATAGGGGCGACGCCTTCCGCGAGGACGCGCAGACCGTTCGCGACGCTGGCATGGAGAACATGCAGCGGGTCGCCAAGAGCGATCTGCCCAAGGGACCGGCAGGCCCCGTCGATTTCGACGAGATCGTGGCCGGTGCCGCGTCGAACGCGACGGCAGGGAAGGGCGAGGCGCCCCAGTTCATCGTCTTCGCGAGCCTGTCGATGCCACCGCAGTCGCTGCAGAAGCTGATCGGCGACACGGCCAGGGCCGGCGGGGTGGTCGTGTTCCGCGGCTTCCCCAACAATTCGATGAAGGAGTTCGCCACGAGCCTTGGCAAGATCATCGACCGGCAGGACGATTTCGCCAATGTCGGCATCGATCCGCGGCTGTTCCGCGCTTTCGATGTCCAGGCAGTGCCGACATACGTCAGTGTCTCGTCGGACTTCGATCTTTGCGCCGGCTTCTCCTGCCAGACCAAGCTGCCGCCCTATGATCGGCTCGTCGGCAACGTCTCGGTCGAATATGCGCTCGAGCAGTTCGCGGACGGTAATGGCCCGGGCGCACGGGTCGCAGCGGTTGGCCTCGCCAACATGCGCAAGGCCCATCCATGAGGGCGTATCTCGTCCTGGCTGCGCTCTTCGGCGTCGTTATGGCGAGTTCGCCCGCGCTTGCCCAGATGACGCTCGACGAGGCGCGCCAGGAGGGGAAGGCGCTGGGTACGGAGAAGCGCAACGATTCCACGCTGGTGCCGTCCAGCGATGCGCAAGCCGCCGCGGTCCCCGGCTATTCCGGCACGAGCTTGCCCGAAGGATCCTATTTCGACGATCCCGGTAAGCTTGAGTCCGACGCCCAGGCGGCCAAGTCGTCCAACGAGCAATATCGCATCACCACCGATGCCGATCACAGCCGGGCCACGTTCAGCAATTCCGAGATCCTCGCGACCACGGCGCGCGCGACATCGGTCGAAAACGATCCCTCGACCTATCTCGCTGGCGAGGAAATGGGCGGCACCAAGGGCACATGCGTGCCGCTGCCCGCCGCGCCGGGGAGCGCGGGCTATTATGAGGCGAGTTGCAACGCCGGCAGCAAGGTCACCACGGAAGCCCGGACCTGCAACGTCAGCCTTGACGTTCACACCGAGAAGCGGACGATCTACACCTATTACACGGGTCGGTTGAGCTTCCTGCCGACAGATGGCGGGCCCTATCCCGCCCGCGCGGCTTTTGACGACGAGATCGCCACCGGCATCTGCTGGGAAAGCCGCCCGATCGACTATTGCGACAATATGAGCGCCTATGGATATACTGCGGCGCCGACCTGCAAAAGCCTTGGCCACACCGCCGTCGAGGTCAAATGCACCGCCGAGGCCCAGGGGATCACGCCGGGCGAGTATCATCCGGGCTATGTGCTCTCGACCGGCAATTACTGGCTCACGAAGCAGGAAGAACCGGCCGTGCCGGTCATCACGCGCAACGAGGGGCTATGCGCCGCCAATGCCGGCGACCCGAACTGCACGCTCGAGACCGAAGTGTGCACGTCGAGCGACCCGGTCACCCGGATCGTCGACGGCGTTCCTGTCACCCAGCCCTGCTGGGCCTGGCAGCGGACCTATCAATGCCACCGGATCTCAACAGCCAATGACTGCGGTGATCTCGAGGCGAACGGGAGCTGCACCTATCTGCGCACAGAATGCCTTGACGAGGAGCCTGATGGCGGGCCCTGCAAAGTCGAGAACCGCGTCTACAGGTGCCCGACGCCTTCCGGAGGCACGAGCGATGCGCCGCAATATATCTGCGGCGACGACGTCTATTGCATCAACGGCGACTGCGAGCCGATCGTTCGCGAAGCGTCGACCGAGTTCAAGGACGCGCTCGTTGCGCTGCATGCGATCGACCAGGCGGGCAAGGAGTTCAACGAAGCCGATCTCCGGGTCTTCAGCGGCACGCGCGAGACCTGCCACAAGCCGGTGTTCGGCCTTATCAACTGCTGTGCGGGCAAGACGTCGGGTTTGTTGACGGTCGGCGCTGGCGCGGCTGCGCTGGCGGGCGGTCCCGCGGCGATCGCCGCGCTCGCGACCCCCTTCCTGGTCCTTTTCGCATGTTCACAGGACGAGATGAGGCTCGACATCAAGGACCGGATGGGCCTGTGCCATAATCTCGGCACCTATTGCTCGTCGAGTTTCCTCGGCATCTGCAGCACGCGGCGCACCGCTTATTGCTGCTTCGAGAGCAAGCTCTCCCGCATCCTCCAGGAGCAGGGCCGTGTGCAGCTCGGCAAGCCGTGGGGGGCGCCGAAAAAGGAACAGTGCATTGGCTTCACGATCGACGAGTTCTCGCGGCTCGACCTGTCGGTAATGGATTTCACCGAGGTTTATGCGGACTTCATGGATGCGGCCAAGCTGCCGGACGAAGTCCAGACCATGACCGAAATCCAGCAGAAAATTCAGAACTACTACGACCTCCACGGCAAGTGAGATGGGCCGATCCGATCTCCTTGCCGCAGGGGCCGCAGCGCAAACCCAAGGAAAGTGACCATGCCTATCCCTGTTCTCGAGCTGCCCCTCGTCCTGGCATCCCTGGCGCTGCAACCGTCGGCCCCAACGCCCCACCATCGTTGCGGTGGCTCTCCCGCGACCGTGGCCGATTGCTGCGTCCACCCCGCAGCCTGGGACAGTCTGACACCCAACCCACCGCTCGCACTCCCTTCCGCGCAAACCGCCTCAGCCGATGAAAGGACGAAGCGTGATGTCCCCCGTCGCTAAACTCTCGATGCTGCTCGCCCTGTCGATTGGGACTGCTGCTCCCCTGTTGGCGCAGGATGCGCCGCCGTCACGCGACACGATCGAGCAGAACCGGCCGGATGCTTTCTACTGCGGCGAGCGGAAGCTCGGACAATGGTTCTATTGCGACAAGCCCAGACCCTTGCCGCGCGAGGCGCAACCGTCGCCGCCGCCGAGCGCGGTCGACCGGATGGCGGCGATCACGAAGCAGCTCGACGAATTGAAGGCCAAGGCGATCCTGGAGCCGACCGAAGAGAACGTCATCGCCTACGTCCGCTTCCAGCGCGAGCAGCTCGACCGCGCCTCGACTTTCTCCGACGTGTGGCAGCGCGCGCTCTGGCAGAACCCCGACATCGACTACACGTTGCAAAGGCCCGTCTCGACGGTCGGCAAGCGTGCCTGGCTCGACAATCGAAAGGCCGATCGCGACGCGGTCCTGACCAACCTGGGGCAGCGCTACGGGCTGTTCTACTTCTTCGCGCAGAGCTGCGGCGCCTGTGAGCTGTTCGCCCCGATCCTTCGCTCGGTGACCGACAGCCACCGGATGGCGGTCATGGCCGTATCGATGGACGGGGGGCCGAGCCGCGATTTTCCGGAACATGTCGTCGATTCCGGGCAGCGGGCGCGCATGGGCGTGCCGGGCAATGAGACACCGGCGCTGGTCCTCTTCGACACGGTGACCAAACGGACCATTCCGGTTGGATACGGCATCCTGAGCGCCGATGAGATCATGGATCGCATCTTCACGCTCACGAACACGAAAGTGGGGAGCGATTACTGATGGGACAGGATCATCGCAAAGGGCGCGCCCGCCGCTTCTTCCGCTCGGCCGCCGGCTCGATGGCCATGATGGCCGCGCTCAATTTTTCCATCGTCGGGGTCGCGCGCGCCGACGTCGCGTCCGAGATGAACAACTTCTTCTCCGACGCGGGCGGCGCTGCCAACGTGACCGGCCCCTCGGCCTATCAGGGTCAGTCGGCCGGCTATTACTCTCTCGGCAATGTCTGGACGCGTTTCCCGCAGAAGAGCGTGCAGCCGTTCAATCTTCAGCTTCCGAGCGCCCGTGCGGGCTGCGGCGGCATCGACCTGTTTTCTGGAAGCTTCTCCTTCATCAATGCGTCCGAGATCGTGGCGATGCTGAAGGCGACGGCCAACAACGCGCTTGGGTTCGCCTTCAAGCTGGCCATCGATTCCGTCTCGCCCGAGATCGGTAAGGTCATGGACGAGTTCAGCCAGAAGGCGCAGCTCCTCAACCAGATGAACATCTCCAGCTGCGAGACCGCTCAGGCGCTGGTCGGCGGAATCTGGCCCCAGATGGATTCGACCCGGGCGACCATTTGCGAGGCGGTCGGCAACAGCCAGGGCGTCTTTTCCGACTGGGCCGCCTCGCGTCAGGGCTGCAACAACGGCAATCGGCGGGATTCGACAATCGCCGGGAACACCGATGCGTCGATGAAGGACCAGCTGGTCGGCGAACCGCACAACTATACCTGGGAGGCGCTGAAGAAGTCCGCCAAGTTCGGGGCGTTCGACCAGTCCTTCTCCGAATATATCATGACGCTCGTTGGTACGGTCGTGACGACGCCGTCGACGGACCCGAGCGTTGGCGGCAAGGTGGTGATGTTCGGTCCGGCGGAAGACGCCGTCGTCACTGCGCTGCTCGACGGCACGGCGGACGCGCCGCCGGTCAAGATGCTGAAGTGCAACGACGAGAATTGCTACGATGTCGGCGAACAGACCCTGTCGGTCCCGGCATCGTCGGCGCTGCGCCCGCGGATCGCCACGATGATCAAGTCGATGAGCGACAAGATCCGGTCGGACACGCCGCTCAACGCCGCCGAAAAGCAGCTCCTCAACCTCGCGACCGTGCCGATCTACAAGATCCTCGCCGTGCAGGCCTATGCCCACTATGCGCTGACCGACGGCGAGATCCAGACGCTGTCCGAGATTGTGGCCGTCGACCTGCTCTCTGCCATGCTCGACAATATGCTGGACCGGGTCGAGCAGGCGAAGGTTCACTACCAGACCTTCGACCAGGAGACCGCGACGCAGTGGAAGCAACAGATCGCGGCCACGCGCGCCAAGTTCAGCCAGCGGGATGTCCGTCTCAACAACAAACTGCAGGTGACGATGCAGATCATCAACCGCAGCATCATGCTGGAGTCTACCCTGCAGAACTCGATGACGCCGGGGATGGCGTCCGCGCTCAACTTCTCGCGCGGGCTGAACGCCCAAGGTCTGAATTAGTGCGGCTGAACTGAAGCGGGAGCGCGTCGATGCTGGAGGTCTTCACGGTCGGGGGCGGCGAGTATCTCGTAAACGTGTTCAACGCCGTCGCTGCCTGGTCAGGGGGAGGGGGCTACCGCTCGCTCCTGCGGGTCGTGATGGTGATGGGCCTCATCTACTCGCTGCTCGTTGTCGCCTTCACGCTTAACTACAAGGCGTGGATGAACTGGTTCCTCCAGGCGACGGCGATCTATCTTTGCCTGATGGTGCCCACGGTGAGCATCAAGGTGACCGACCGGATCAACCCGAGCCTCGCGCCATCGACTATCGACAATGTGCCGATGGGCCTGGGTGTGCTGGCGAGCTTTACGACGCAGGTCGGGGATTGGCTGACGCGGACGGCCGAGACGGTGTTCGTCATGCCCAGCGAGCTCAATTATTCGAGCAATGGCATGGTCTATGGCGCGCGCCTGTTCGACGCGACCCGCAATTTCGTTGTTCGCGACGCGGAGTTCTCGACCAACCTCGAAAACCATTTCAAGAACTGCGTGTTCGGCGACGTGATGCTCTATCAGAAGTCGCTCACGAACCTCGCCAAGGCGCCCGACCTGTGGGCCGCGATCGGGCCGGGCTCGGAAGCGCGCTCGCAGGAATGGCTGGAGCGCCAGGGCGACGGCACCGTTCAGAACTTCATCATCACCTGCCGCCAGGCCTACCAGGCGCTCGACGCGCAATGGGCGCCGATGATCGAGGCCAATGCTCCGATCTGGGGTAAGGAGGTCTATCCCAGGCTCAGCAACGCCCTGGCCGCCGACAAGCTCAAGCATGACGTGCCGATCGCGAACACGGCGTTCACCGGATCGGGGAGCAATTTCACCGAAACGATGCGGCAGAACACAGCGATCAACGCCTTCATGCAAGCACGCAACAGCATGGCTGGTGGGGCAGGCGCGGCCGCGATAGACACCTTCGCCCAGACGCGCGCCGACATCCAGGCGCGCAACACCTATAATTCGATTGCCCAGCAGGCGATGGCCTGGGTGCCGATCCTCAACATCGTCCTGACCGTCGTCTTCTTCGCGATGTTCCCAGTCATCTTCCCGCTGTTCCTCATGCCCCAGACGGGGGTTGGCACGCTCAAGGGCTATGCCATGGGCTTCTTCTACCTGGCTGCCTGGGGCCCGCTCTATGTCATCCTCCACATGATCTGCATGACAAGGGCGGAATCCGCGGCGAACGGCGTGGCCGGGGGAGGCGTGACGCTTGGAAGTTATGCCGGCATCGGCGCGGTCAACGGCGAGACGGCGACGATCGCCGGCTTCATGCTGATGAGCGTGCCTTTCCTCGCGGCCGGTCTTGCTCGCGGCGCGATGTCGATTGCTGGCCAGTCCATGTCGATGCTGGCGCCGGCGCAGAACGCGGCGGAGGCCGCCGCGCTCGAGCAGACCACCGGAAACTACTCCTATGGCAATGTGAGCTGGGCGAACTCGACTTCGAATATGCGGCAGGCCGATCAGTGGACCACGGCGCCGAGCTATATGAGCGGCGCCCCGAGCATGGGCTGGCGCCAGGATAATGGCGCGATGATCAACGGCTTTGGCAATGGTCAGGACGTCTTCGACACGTCGGGGGCCATTTCGCGCCTCGGCTTCACCCCTACCATGACGACCGGGTCGGTCGCGGAATGGCGGGAGATGGCGAGCGAGGCGCACCGACAGTCGCAGGCTTATGAGAATGCCGCGGCCGAGGTCCTGACCGCTACGCATGCCAACCGCAGTGCATTCGGCACCTCGACCGAGCGGTCGTCCGGCTGGGATTCGAGCAGCGGCCGGCAGGCGAACACGTCCGTCGATCAATTCGACCGGCGGACCGGGAGCAGCACGCAGGGTCTGGAGGAACGGGATACGATCTCTCAAGGTCAGCGAATATCTCAGGGCCATGATCGTCAGGCGCAGACGAGCGACCAGATCTCCGGGGTGGTGTCCGCAGGAACGGGACGGCAGACGGCTGGAGGGTCGGGCGGTCGCGGAGGAATTTTGGGCCGCCTTCCCGGCATTGGCGGCAGCGTATCGAAATCAGGGTCTCAGACAGATGCGCTAAGGCATGCGACTGACGAAACCCGCGGCAGCGACAGCGCCAACACATCCTCGAGTGGCGTGCGTGACGAACATTCGAGCGGAAGCGGCGCCTCGATGTCCGATGGGACCTATTCGCGCAGCGGTAGCTTCAGCCGGGCATCCGCCACATCATCGGCGTCGGCGAGTACGGAGGATTCTCTGGCGCTGGCAAAGTCGTACTCTGAGACGGCCCGGCGCCTTGAGGAGCTTTCCCAGCAGCTGTCACGCGACGCCAGCTATGCCGAGACGCATGGCATGCAGCTCAGCGAGAATCTGAGCCAGGATCTTGCGCAATGGTATCGCCGCCAACAGGTCGAAAATCCGGGGCTTGACGCGCCCGAGCTTTGGGCAACCGATCTCACAGACCAGCAGCGGCTTGTGCGCCAGGAGATGATCACGCGCTGGATGCATGACAAGCAGGATGGCATCCGGGCGGAGATTGCGGGGCGCCTCCACGATCCGGACCTGGTCGATGTCAATCGGCCGAGCGTGGGGAACGAGGCGGATGTCAGGGCCTCCTACCGGCCGCATGGTCCTGGGCGGCTGCCCGCCGGTCCTGGCGGCGGCGGGGATGTCGGCGCCGCTGCGATCATCGAGGCCGGCAAGGCAGAGCTGGGGGGCGACCGCGCTGCGGCGCAGACGATGCGAGGGCAGCGGGTTCAAGGGGCCGCTGATCTTGAGCAGGAGGTGAACCGCGACCACGATCGCGGATTCTTCCAAGACCCCAAGCTTCGCGAATAGAGCTTAGAGGATGTAGAACATCGCTCCCACGAGGCCGGCCATGCAAACGTAGGCGAGGGCGTAGCCTATTAGACCGCCACGAGTGGGGTTCCCGTTTTCGTCGGTGATCATTTCGATCTCAGGAATCTCTTCCTCGACAATCGCGTAGATGGGACCGCCGGACAAATCCTTCGTTCGATTATATGTGTCGAGGTCGAATTTTGGGAAGCGCATGCTTTCTCCTGTGACGGAGAATAGCGGTTGGGGCGCTTTTCCGCAACCCTTGAGACGCGACTTATAGCGAGATTATCAAGTTTACAAAAAAACGATAAACCACCATAACCTCGCTATGGATGCTCGTCGTAACCCCTTCGCGCCTGGCGCCGGCACTCGCCCTCCAGAGTTGGCGGGGCGAGATGCGTTGCTTGAACGCAACGCGGTCGCGCTCGACCGAATCCGCGCGGGGCGCGCGGCACGCCCGAGCGTCCTCTATGGACTGCGCGGTGTAGGCAAGACCGTTCTGCTCACGACGATGCGTGACGCAGCCGAGGGGGAGGGCATGGCTATCGTCGCCATCGAGGCTCCCGAGAACCGTTCGCTCCCCGGCATCCTCGTGCCTGCCCTTCGGGCGACGCTGCTGAGGCTCGATCGCATGAAGCAAGCTTCGGACGGCGTTAAGCGCGCGCTTCGCGCGCTGGCCGGGTTCGCAAAGCTCAAGGTCAAATATGACGATCTCGAAGTGGGACTCGATTTCGACGTCGAGCCGGGCCTGGCCGACAGCGGCGACCTTGAAGCTGATCTCGCCGATCTGTTGGTTGCAATCGGCGAGGCGGCGCGAGAGAAGGGGTCAGCTGTGGTACTCGTCATCGACGAGCTCCAATATGTGCCTGAAGAGCAATTGGCCGCATTGATCAGTGCGCTCCACCGGGCCAGCCAGAAGCAGCTTCCCATTACAATGATCGCCGCTGGCTTGCCGCAACTCGTTGGGCAGATGGGCCGGGCCAAGTCCTATGCGGAGCGACTTTTCGAGTTCGTCTCCGTCGGACCGCTCGATGATCACGCCGCGCGCGATGCCATTCGGCTTCCAATCGAGCGGGAAGGCGAAGCTGTCGATGATGCGGCGTTGGACGCGATCTGCGAGCAGACCCAAGGTTACCCTTATTTCCTCCAGGAGTGGGGAAAGCATAGCTGGGATGCAGCTGAGGCGTCGCCGATCACCCAAGACGATGTTGCGGCGGCAACGCGTAGCGCGCTCGCGGAACTTGACGCCAGCTTTTTCCGCGTTCGGTTCGATCGTCTGACCCCTGCCGAGAAGCGCTATCTGCGCGCCATGGCCACTTTGGGCACTGGACCGCACAGGTCGGGAGATGTTGCCGATGCCTTGCACGTGAAGGTTTCAAGCGTGGCGCCGACGCGAAACAGCCTGATCGCGAAAGGAATGCTCTATAGTCCCGCGCATGGAGATACAGCGTTCACCGTGCCCCTGTTCGATGCATTCATGCGAAGAGTGATGCCGGAAGGATGATTTTTGAAGCACCGCCCCGAACGACCGGGGAAGGGCACCAAGCTATGAGTCATCGTTCCCTTTTGTGTCTTGGTTAACGTCAAGAGTGGATTTGACCGCCGCCAAGGAGCGACGTTTGGTGCGAAAATGAACGGGGCTATCTTCATCATCACGAGGTTCACGAGCGAAATTCACCAAGAGGAGCTGAGGGCCTGACCCAACTGCGCCCAACCTGTCTTCGGGGTTTCGCAAGGGGCAGTCGGTGAGGGACATACAGCCGCATCCAATGCAGGTTTCGAGGCGGTCACGCAGCCTCATGAGACTAGCTATCCGCTCGTTCAATAGCGTACTCCACTCGGCACTGAGCCGACGCCAATCCGTTGACGTAACCGGCCCCTCTGGAATCCGGTCAAGAAAATCCTTTAGTTCGGAGAGCGAAAGCCCGACATATTGGGCGGTTCTGATAATGGCGATCCGTCTCAATACGGATCGAGGATACCGCCTTTGATTGCCGGCTGTGCGCTCGCCCTTGATGAGGCCTTTCGCCTCGTAGAAATGGATCGTCGAAACCGCGACTCCGCTACGTTGCGCGATGGCGCCAACAGATAGAGGACGTGTTTTGTCAACAGTCATTGCAAAGACTCGTTACCAAATGTCGGTGCTAGAGCACCGGCAAACTACTTCAGGACTCAGGATGTGGTCATTTCTCGACCGCGCAGACCAAGCCCGTGCCGTGCATCCGCCCCTACATCTACGACGGCGACTATAATCCGGTGCGAGGCGTTTGGTCACTCCCGGCTTTACGGTATCGACGTGCCCGAATTCAGCACTTGCTCTGCGTGCGGGACAATCCCTACGATAGCCGCGAGAATTTGCGTACCTTGCTCGCGAGGGGCAATGTCATGTACCGCCAGCTCGACATCGACCGCTACGAACGACCAATCCTGCAATGCTGGAACATGGATGGCGATCTGTCGTGTCAGCAGGTCCAGGCAGGTCACGCCGTTCGCCGATACAGGCCGTTGCAATGTTCTTCCCGGAGATTATCGCGTCGTTCGATCATTAAAGCCGCGAGTGGCGGTCTTGCGGGAAGCCTCTTGCGGGGAAGGGGGACGCCTCGATCTCTTGGTATCGAGGCGTCAAGCCCGCTTTAGCTGTTGAGCCGGTCCTTGACGGCCTTCGCCACGCTGAAGGAGAGTTTTTTCGACGCTGCGATCTTGATGGTTTCGCCGGTGGCCGGGTTCCGGCCTTCGCGGGCGAGAACGTCCTTGACCTTGAACTTGCCGAAGCCGTTGAGGCTCACCTCTTCGCCTTTGGCGGCGGCGTCAGCTATTGCGGCGAAGACGAGATCGACCGCCTTGCGGGCATCAGCCTTGGTGGCCCCGGTCGCACCGGCGAGATGATCGGCAAGGTCGCTATTGTTCATCATGCTGTTCCTTCTGCAATTTTTCGGGATTCCTCTAATAGTGGCGAGGAGCGTGCGGCGCTATCTCAATGCTCGACCTTATTGAAGGATTCCGGCTTATTGGCCGGACAGGCCATGAGCGATAGTTTTTGCCGGCACCTAGTGGCAAACGCCGGTATCAGGCGTGTCCATAGTTGCGAATTTCGCAGTTGCAATATTCTATGATGCAATGCACAAGAGACGGGCCTTTCAGGCATCCTCTCCCAACTATCAAGCCGCCTCCTTGTGGGCGGCTTTTTTCTACCCGAAACAGAGTCGCCGACTCGACCTGAACGATGTGATCCGGCTGACCATGTCGCAGAACTGCTTCTCGACCTCGAATCGTCTCATCCACGGACCCTATTTGTACATGTCGGGTGGATAGAGCGTCACATACTGAAAATCGCTGTTGCGAAACCGCAAGGCTTCAATCTCCTCGGGATTGCCTGCCTCGTCGACCGCGATCGACATGGCGACGTCGATGGTAAGCTCGATCTCGGTCTCCCCGCTCTCATCCTCGAACGGGATAAGCACCTTGTCCTCGGAATCATACATCGCTTCATCCCAGTTGGGATGAGTGAAAGACACCAATGCTGCGACCTCGATCGTGCCGACCACAAGGATTGATTTACCTGCCTCACTTGGTTTGAAGGCGGTGAGTTTTTTCACTTCGACCGAATTGACGGTGATCTCGTCGATCTCCGCATCCATGACGTCGCTACTGTGCAGTCCCCAATTCGTAAGTTCCTGACTGACGAGGTCGACGATCTGTTCCTCCTGCGTCTCCAGGAAGGGATCGAGTTGCGGCGCGGCCATCTCGAGGCCAAGCGCCGCGAACAGTTCGGGCAACGACTTCACCAGCGAAATATGCTTCGCAGACCCGACCGGGCCATCAAAGTCGCCATCGTTCGAAACGATGATCACCGGGCTATTTCTCGACGCCTCCTTCTTGAGGCACTCGAAGGCAAAGGCGTCGGGGAACTGGTCCTTCTTGCCGTCGCCTGAGAAGAAACCTTCCCCTGCCGCATAGGCGCTGAACACTGCCGACGGCTTCACCTCGTCGATCTGGAGCGTCTTGGCCTCCAGCGCATCGAACATCTGCGTAGTCGACTCATCGTAGATCGATTTCAGCTTTGCGCGAAGCTCCGGCCGCTTGAGCGCGGGAAGCGCAACGCCGGTCGCTCCCTCGACAATCTTCCGGAAATGCGGCTGGCTGATCTCCTTGATCGCGTCGAAATCACTCTGGATGTACTTTTTGGCAACCTCGGTGATGGTGAGATCGGTGGTCAACACCGTTATCAGACCGGCATCGACAAGATCGACGACACGGGCGATTTCAGGCCCGCCTGGTGGTTTGCCGGCACTGATGACGATGTTCGCATCCAGGAAGACCTTCGGCGTTCTTTTGGTCGTTTTCTTCGCCATCGTCAGAGTAGATCCGTGTTGAGGTCATGTTGGGCAGATGCTTGACGGACAGGCAGCATTTTCTGGAACGTAAGGCTTGGTCAGTCCGCCACCCGTCCCCTATCGAAGCATCGCTTTGAACGTGCTGCTCGCCGAGGCTCCCGCATAGGCGTCGCGCGCGAGCTGTCCCAGGATCTCGGCCGCTTTGTCGGTTGCCCGATCGAGCGCAAGTTCCTTCTGCTGCTGGAGCGAAGGCACCCTATCGATGCGGACGTAGCTCGAGCCCAGGACGGACTGCACGAGGTCGAGCGACAGGCTCTCCTGCGCCTTCATCGTCCTCGACACGAGCTCGTCTTTTGCGATCAGCATCACACCGCCGCGGCGCCTGGGCGCACGCGGCACATCCCATCGCAGCTCTCCTGCGGTCCCGACGCTGATGAGGTCGATTTCCTGGGGCGTGCGCCCATAGCGCCCAAGCGCCCGCATCAGGGCGATACTATCCGGAGCGTTCGCGATCAGTCCGCCGTCGACATAGGAATGCCCGTCGATCACATGGTCGGGGAAATAGGTTGGCGCCGCGGAGGTGGCGAGGGCAATGTCCCGTAGCGAGGTTCCTTCGAGCTTCGGTGACATGCCAGTGGTTTCGTATATTGCCGGCGCCCAGGCGCCGAAATCGACCGCGGTCACGATCAGGGGTGTCTTCAGGCCGGACAGGGGCGTCTTTCCCGCTTCGCCAAGAACGGCGTCGATCGTCTGCGCGAGGCCAGCCGCGTCATAGCGCGAGCGCGCCAGCCCCCAGCGACCGAGTAAACCCCGCTTCGGGAAGATCGCCTGGCCGTGCTTCTCAAACGCGGCGCCGATCACGGCTGGGCGAATGCCTTGGGCCAGGCCGATGGCCACGATGCCGCCGATCGAAGTGCCGGCGATGATATCGAAATGGTCTTTGATCGGCTTTCCGATCGTCCGCTCGATCTGTTCGAGGATCCGAACGGTAAAGAGGCCACGATACCCACCTCCGGTCAGCGCCAGAATGCGGAACCGTTTGGCCGGCTGCGCGCGCGCACCTTCCCTGATCCCGACGTCGCTCTCGGTCATATCAAGGGTTCACCACCGTCAGCCCGCTGACGCCGCTATGGTAGGGCTGCGGATAGTCGACGAAGACAAGATTGGTAGCGAGAGCCGAGGCAACGACCATCGTCGTCGCCTCGCTGACCGGGATCACGGCACCGGCCGGGTTGGTGGCGATCAGCTTCTGAGCCCGCAGACCAGGCCACAGCATGGCGGCCTTTTCGTCGAACGGCACGATATTATCGAAGCTGCGCACCATGCCGACATAGCCGCGCAGCGCATCGCGGTGGCCTTGGCGTTCACCCGCCGGGCTTTGCTCGATGGCCAGCAGCGCCTGCCCGAGGGAAACCGCGCTCAGGTGGATCTCTCGGGCAGGCAGCGCATCGATCGAGGCCGGCGCCTGACCCGTGATCCGGTCAAGCAGGCATTGGGTCGAAAGAAGATACATGGCCGCTTAGGCGCTGGCCTGCTGCCAGGAAGCTTCTCCGGATCGGACAGTGAATTCCTGGCTGCTGTCGTCGTCGCTCTCGACATGGACGAGCTTTCCGCGTGACGGCTGGAACTGCGTGGCGGCAAGAAATTCTCCGGCGGAAATACCGCCAGCGGCTGCCTTAATGACATTCGCCAAAGCCGCAACCGAGAGGATCACGGTCTGCTCTCCCTTGTCTTTGCCGACAAGCTGAACCGATCCGTCACGCGCACGCGCAAGCAGCTTGGTGAAGCTGTCACGCGCGGCGCGAATGGTGATAGTGGCCATCGGAGCCCGACCTTCGAGCAGTTTGCCGAGTTCAACCTCTAGCTGATGCTCTGGAAGGGAGCAGATCCTCTCGATTCCGGCTAGAAGCTGCACGTCCATACCAACCAACCTTCGCTGCCAATGACGATGGTTATAGGGCGTGGCCACAAAATGTCAATGATTGTGGCCACGGGGCAGATGCATCGATCAATGACGGCTGCGTCACTTTACCCTTCAGGTACCGGTCGGGTAAAGTGACACGGATGGCAAAACGTCTTTCGGTCGTTTCTGTGAGCGATTGGGGGATTCACAAGAGTCGTGCTTTGTGCTTGATTCGTTCCATGCTTCAGTTCGATCTCTTCGCGCCATCGATCCCAACCCCGGCGCCAGCACCAGTAGTTGGCCTGCCGGATATCGTGCGCATCATCGCGGAGCACTCGGGTCGGCCGCGCTACACCTTCATGGTGCTCGATCTCATCGCCAGGGCCGCCCGGACGAACGGGGAGGCGGGGCCTCTGGTTCGAGAAGGCGAGGTTCTGGTGCCCATCCGCGAATGGCTGGCCGCGGCGATTGCGCCGAGCGGCGCGCGTCACCACCAGCGCCGGGCCACCGCCGATAACGTCCGGGCTGCGCTCGCAGCCAAAGGAGAATTGCCGGGCGATCCGGTGGAGGCCGCGCGCCGCGTCGACGCGGAACTCAGCGAGCGCATCCGCGAAACCGGCATGACGGCGATCAGCCGGGCGGTGTCGGAGTTGGTGAAGGCAGGACTGATCAGACGGCATTACCAGGGCTTTTTCGTGGACCATGAGAACCGCGGTGCGCAGCGTCATGCGGTCTATACGGTCACGGATGCGGTCCGCGCCGCGCTTCAGCCGAGCATCGTGACCAGCGAAAACCGGCGGCAGCCTTATGTACGAGGCGCACACGCTCAGCCTCGAGCGGCTGCGGCGCGGTAGGATCGCAGCTTCACATTTCTCGGCGACGATCGGTTCCTGCTGGTCTCTCCAAGCGCATTCAATGGGCTTGGCGTGTGCACGACCCAGCTCCACAACGAGCCCGTGGTCTATAATCGCAAACGCCATGGCCGGTTCAAACTGGATGGCCGGATGTACGATTTCCGGATGCGGCCGTCGGTGCCCAGGCGGCTGTCCAAGGAAGTCCTGCTTGTCGACCTCCTCCATAACATCGACAGGCTGCCCGAGGACAAGGTGGCCATCCTGCCGCGTGCGCTTGCCAAGGCAGGGGAGATGAATAGCGCGCAGCTCGCGCGTGCGGTGAAGGAATACGGTTCGGCTCGTGCCGAACGGCTCCTCGCGCCCGTGCTGCGACCGTCTTAATCGGAAAGTGAAGCCCCTAAAATTCGGTGCGTAATCGCCTGCGCCTCTGCGACCAGATGGCTGTTCTTTTCCCTGTACAGCAGCTGGCCAATCACCGTCTCGACAGCCTTCGGGTTGACCTTCTCGACGACTTCCAGCGCCTTGCGGCATCGCTCATGGCCGCATTCACGCAATGCTGACACGACATAGTCGTCACCATGGTGCTCGGCGATGGCAGCAAGATCGAACATGTCGCGTGGCTGCAAGTTCCAGCCCCGGAAGTAAACTTTCTTCGCTGCAATCTCGGCCGGAGTTTCAAGGTCGACCGTCCGCCCCCTCACATCGTGGCGCTCACTGGAAACATCGAGGATGGCGGACGAACAAATGAAGTCGATCTCACCCAGTTCGTCAAAGGCGAGTTTGAGCGCCTGCGTCCCGTCGCTCTTATATTCGTCCGGCCGACGGGTCATTGCGAAATCCTGGATCTCTGGATTGAGAAAAGGCAGGATTTGCGGATCATCAAGGAAGATATCGATGTCGTGGCTTTCACGATGATCGATCTGGAGCATGAGCGCCGTCCCGCCGCCGAAGCTCCACGAGGGCACGAAGCCGACGTTCTCCTCGAATTGGGCGAAGATTTCCATCGCAAGATCGAACAGGACCGGCCACTGGCTTGGGCCGCGCTCGACCATGCGTTACGCCGCCAGCGGGAGCGCGTAGCCCGAGAGGTGGGAGAACTGGTCGGCGACCGCGCAGACCTTGTCGGCGTCGACACCCATTTCCTCGACGAACTGCAGCTGCAGAGCCGGGCTTACTTCCGAGAAGAAGGAAAACACGGGCGCGTTGAAATCGCTCGCGCTCTTTGGGTCGGCGATCAGCGCAGCGAGTTGATGCGCGGAAAGGTTCGCCCCATAAGGAGCGTTCACCGTCGCCAACACCAAGCTTACCGCCTTTGCCATTTCTAACCTGTACCATGATCTCGTGGATCGTTCAGCGCATATAGCGCTTCGGCGTTATCAAAACAAGAACGGCGCCAATCCGCTATCCGGCCAGGCGGGATGTGCAAGGCCGATTCTCCGCGTAAACCGCCCTCCCCGCGTGATTTTCTCACTTACCATAATGGGAGATTATGGTAAGTACAGGGCTGCTGGAACGGCAGGGAAGGGCAAATTTTGCGGATGATGACGAACGGGGAAAAACCATGCGGCACAGATGTGTCGCGCCTTGTGCCGCATGTTTTGAGCAGAACGCCGCCGCTCGCCTCAGTCAGCGCCGATCTCGGGAACCTCGAACAGTTCGATTGCGAAATCGGCGATCTGGTCGGCGGCAAGATGCATCATGGCGATCGGCGCGCTGTCCATGTCGACCCGCTCGATCTTGTCGTCCGTCATCCGGACAATGAAGCGATCGCACTGCTCGAGCACCACCATGCGGATTCCGTCGTCATCGTCGAGCGTCAGGCGCCGGATGCTGCCTTCATAGGCGACCCAGGCACCGTTGTGGCCGCTCGTCGTGCGCACATAACCGACCGCGACATGGCCACCGGCCTCGACCTTCTCGACGATCGGCAGGAGCCATCCGAAGCGCAAGGGCGCGGTTCGGGTCGTAATCGGCTTGGCGCGCGCCATTCTCTCGCAGACCCAGCCGGTCCCAAAGGAAAGCGCCAGGCAGAACAGCAGTTCCAGTTCGATTGCGAGCGCGGAAAGCCCCGATGGGACCTGGCCGGACAGAAGTGCCTTGTAGGGATTGGGATCATAGGGAAGCGAGATCAGCGGCTTCCACGCCGCTATCGCTTCGTTGAAGGCAAAAATTCCCGCCCCGGCGGTGTGCGCAGCGAGCGCCAGCAGCACAATCAGGAAAATGGTGAGATTGGAATTGGGCCGGTCGGGCCGCGGCGACACAAAATCACTCGCCTCGCCAATACGAAGACCGAAATAACCCGCAAACCCGGGAAGCAGAAGAACCAGAGCGCCAAGCAGCGCGTAGCCGAATGTCATTCGAGATCAGGCCGTCTTGGCGAGCTTCTTGGCCTTTTCAGCACGAATCTTCGCCCGATCGATGACATAGACGCCATCGCGCTGGACGGCCGCCTCGCGTGCCTTCTTCCAGCTGCCGAAGGTTTCGCGGACCTCCCGGCCAAGGGCCAGAGCTTTTGCCGAGTTGAGCTGCATCATATCCTCCGGGAAGACATATAGCGAACGATGACCGAGAGTTCCACCAAATCCTCCCCCATGGAAATCATCGTCGTCAGGACGAACGACACTGCTCTGCCGACACGATCGCGCAAGACAGACGCCGAATCCGTCGATGTGCGGCTGCTGCGCACGATCGGGGAAATCATTCCGACCGATCTACCGCCGATCAGTCAGCTCGGTCTCGAGACGACCCTGGCGGCGATGGCCGACGCGACGAAGGCGGCGATAGCCGCCGATCTCGACTGCTGGCGCGACTGGTGCGGTGAAGAAGGCCGCAGGCCATTGCCAGCCGATCCCGAAGATATGGTGCGCTATGTAAACGCGCTGGACGCCAAAGGCAGGAAGCCCGCGACGCTGGCGCGGCGCATCGCCAGCATCGCCTCGGTCCACCGCATGCTGGGCTTGGCCTCGCCCGCCGCGCCGACCGACGCCCCGATGGTTCGCGCCGCGCTGAAGGCCATCCGCCGGCAGAGAGGCGCACTTCAGCGTCAGGCTGCGCCTCTGCGGTTAGGCAAGGCGCTGGATCACCACGCCGCCAAAGGCTTCACCCTGGCTGCGCTACTCGAAGCGTGTGGCGGCGATCTTCAGGGGTTACGGGACGCGGCGTTGCTTTCGCTCGGCTATGACGCAGGGCTCCGGGTCAGCGAGCTCACTAGGGTTGAAGCCACGCATATCGATGCGCAGGACGACGGCTCGGCGACCTTGTTCATCCCCTTCTCCAAAACCGACCAGGAGCAGGAAGGCGCGTGGGCGTGGCTGTCGGCCGAGACGATGCGCAGGGTCGCCTTGTGGCAGGCCGAAAGCGCGATCGAGGACGGGCTGCTGTTTCGCAGGGTTGGTGTCTATCGCCGGCGCGCGCGCGGCTCCGATCCGGAAACGGCACTGGCCCGAACGACCTACACCATCGGCAAGGAGGCCCTCAGTCGGCAGGGGGTCAATGGGATCTACAGGCGCGTGGCGAGTGCCGCCTACGAAATGGGGCTGGTCAACCTGAGCGCCAGCAAGCTGGCCGATGCGGTTCAGGCGCTGTCCACACATTCGCTGCGCGTTGGCCTGACCCAGGACCTCTTCGCCGCCGGAGAGGACGGAGCCGGCATTGCGCAGGCGCTGCGATGGAGTTCACCGACAACCGCGCTACGTTACGGTAGAAAGCTCGCGGTGCGAAGCAATGTCGCCGCACGGGTTCTTTCAAGAGTACGTAGCTGACCTTGACGCCTCGCCGCTCGTGGTTCGGCAGCAGAAGGAGGCATGATCTCTCCCAAATATGGAAGATAGCCTAAATATGGACTGCGCGCCCGAAGGCAGCAAGCACGCTTTCATGCATCGTTTCGGAAATGGTCGGATGCGGAAAAACCGTTTCCATCAGCTCCGCCTCGGTTGTTTCCAGTGTACGACCGATGGTGAAGCCGTGGATCATTTCGGTCACCTCCGGGCCGACCATGTGTGCGCCCAGCAGCTCGCCAGTTTGGGCATCAAATACCGTCTTGACGAAGCCTTCTGGCTCGCCGAGCGCGATAGCCTTGCCATTGCCGATGAAGGGAAAGGTGCCAATCCTCACTTCGTGACCTGCTTCCCTCGCATTTGTTTCGGTGAGGCCGACACTAGCGATCTGCGGGTGGCAATAGGTGCAGCCGGGAATGTTCCTGGGGTCCATTGCGTGCGGATGCTGACCCGCTATGGTTTCTGCCGCGATAACACCTTCATGGCTGGCCTTGTGCGCTAGCCAAGGCGGCGCCGTGGCGTCTCCGATCGCCCAGATTCCCTCGACATTGGTGCGGCATGCGCCATCGGTAACAATGTGGCCACGCTCCGTTTTCACACCCAGTGCCTCAAGCCCAACGGTTTCGGTGTTTGGGACGATCCCGATTGCCACGATGACATGGCTGTATTCGTCCGAAACAAGTTTGCCATCCCGGGCTTTGATCGCGACTGTTACGCCGGTGGCACCGATATCGAGCTTTTGGACACCTGCACCCGTCAAGATCTTCATGCCCTGCTTCACCAACGCTTTTTCCAGGAAGGTCGAGACATCTGCATCCTCGACCGGAACGATCCTGTCCAGCATCTCGACGACTGTCACTTCCGCGCCCATGTCGTTGTAAAAGCTGGCGAACTCGATGCCGATCGCGCCCGAGCCGATAACAAGCAGCTTGTTCGGCATTTCCGGCGGGTTCATCGCGTGGCGATAGGTCCAGACGCGCTTTCCATCGGCTTTCGGGAACGGCAGATCGCGAGCACGCGCGCCCGTGGCGATGATAATATTCTTCGCGGTCAACTCACTGGTCTTACCATCCGGCGCTGTGACAGAAAGCCTCCCTTTGCCGGTGAGCTTCCCCTCACCCATATAAACGGCGATCCCGTTCTTCTTCATCAGGTGCGAGACACCCTGATTAAGCTGCCTGGCAACGCCGCGTGAGCGCTTCACCACTGCATCCAGATCGGCGGTTATCTTCTCCGCGACCAGGCCATAATCCTTGGCATGCCGCATGTAGCGAAAAACCTCCGCCGAGCGCAGCAACGCCTTGGTGGGTATGCAACCCCAGTTGAGGCAGACACCGCCTAGATTCTCGCGCTCGACAATCGCCGTGTTCAACTTGAGCTGAGCGGCGCGGATCGCGGCGACATAGCCGCCGGGGCCTGAGCCAAGGACAATCACGTCGTAACTATCAGCCATGTTCGGAAATTCCTTGAGATTCAGGCCAACAGTGTCAGCGGCTTCTCAACGATGCGCTTGAAAGCGGCCATCAGTTGCGCACCGTCCGCCCCATCGATCGCGCGGTGATCGAAGCTGCCGGTTACCGACATCACCGTGGCAACGGTCAGCGCATTGTTCACTACATAAGGCCGCTTTTCGCCCGCGCCGATCGCCATGATCATGGCCTGGGGCGGGTTAATGACAGCCTCGAACTGCTTGATGCCGAACATGCCCATGTTCGACAGGCTGGCGGTGCCGCCCTGATATTCATGCGGCTGCAATTTACCGTTGCGCGCGCGCTCCGCCCTATCCTTCATCTCGCTGGAGATTGCGGCAACGCCCTTGGCGTTCGCGCCCGCGATGATCGGCGTGATCAGGCCGCCGGGGATCGATACCGCCACCGAAATATCGACGCGGCTGAACCGCAGCAGATTGTCGCCGGCAAACTGCACATTGCAGCTGGGCACTTCGATAAGGGCGGCCGCCAAGGCCTTGACCAGCAGATCGTTGACCGAGAGCTTGACACCGCGTTCGGCAAGCCCGTCGTTGAGATCGGCCCGAAGCTTCAGCAATGGATCGAGGTGGATATCGGCCGTGAGGTAGATGTGCGGAACCTGCTGCTTCGATTCGGTGAGCCGTCGGGCAATGACTTTCCGCATGTTTGACAGCTTGACGACTTCGTGTGGAATGTCGGGTTCGATCGACGGTACTGCGGCGGCAAACGCCGCGGGGACCCCCGGAGCGACGGCCGGCATCGAGGCAGGCGTCGCGCCATCAATGTCAACCTTGACGATGCGGCCATTAGGCCCGGAGCCTCTTATCGTAGAAAGATCGATGGCGCTTGCCTCCGCCAGACGACGGGCAAGCGGGCTGGCCTTGATACGGCTGGCACCAATTGCGGGTGCGGCTGACGACGCGACAGGAACAGCGGCGGGAATGGATGTAGCGACCTTGTCGGCAATCTCGGGGGCCGGCAGAAGCGCGGGAACAGCCCCTTCCCCGATAGCGGTGATATCCTCGCCTTCGGCGGCAAGCATGGCGACGACGGTCCCGACCTTCACGCCTTCTGTACCTTCGGGGATGAGGATTTTCGCGATAATGCCTTCGTCCACCGCCTCGAATTCCATCGTCGCCTTGTCGGTTTCGATTTCGGCCAGCAGGTCGCCAGACTTCACCACATCGCCCTCCTTCACCAGCCATTTGGCGAGCGAACCCTCCTCCATCGTGGGAGACAACGCGGGCATCTTGAGTTCAATCGGCATTTTCGAAACTCCGCAGGCGTCAGCGAT
Source organism: Sphingobium sp. B2 (assembly GCF_007693735.1). Taxonomy (NCBI): domain Bacteria; kingdom Pseudomonadati; phylum Pseudomonadota; class Alphaproteobacteria; order Sphingomonadales; family Sphingobiaceae; genus Sphingobium; species Sphingobium sp. B2. The sequence goes on along the minus strand of NZ_VDBZ01000006.1, from coordinate 24,469 downwards.
AACGGACGCGCTTGACCGCCGCGACCACGTCATCCGCCTTGATGAGCGCGGCCTTTTCCAGATTCGCGGCATACGGCAGCGGCACGTCCTTGTTGGTGACGCGGAGCACCGGGGCGTCGAGGTCGTCGAAGCCTTCCTGCATGGCGATGGCGATGATCTCCGAGGAGATGGAGCAGACCGGCCAGCCTTCCTCCACCACCACCATCCTGTTGGTCTTGGCGAGCGACTTCAGCACGGTTTCCTTATCGAGCGGGCGGAGCGTGCGCAGGTCGATCACCTCCGCGTCAACACCTTCATCTGCCAGCTTGTCGGCGGCTTCCAGCGCGACACCGACACCAATGGAGTAGCTCACCAGGGTCACGTCACGCCCCGCGCGGGCGATGCGGGCCTTGCCAATCGGCAGGACATGATCGTCCAGCTTCGGCACGTCGAAGCTCTGGCCGTAGAGCAACTCGTTTTCCAGGAACACGACCGGATCGGGCGAGCGGATCGCGGCCTTCAGCAGCCCCTTGGCGTCGGCGGCCGAGTAAGGCGCGATCACGATCAGGCCAGGAACGGCAGCATACCAGGGCCCGTAATTCTGGCTGTGCTGGGCGCCGACGCGGCTGGCGGCGCCGTTGGGGCCGCGGAACACCACCGGGCAGCGCATCTGGCCGCCGGACATATAGTTGGTCTTGGCCGCCGAGTTGATGATGTGGTCGATCGCCTGCATGGCGAAGTTGAAGGTCATAAACTCGACGATCGGCTTCAAGCCGCCCATCGCCGCGCCTGTGCCTATGCCGGCAAAACCATACTCGGTGATCGGGGTGTCGATGACGCGGCGATCGCCGAACTCTTCCAGCAGGCCCTGCGTCACCTTGTAGGCGCCCTGATATTGCGCCACTTCCTCGCCCATCACGAAGACGCGGTCGTCGGCGCGCATCTCCTCGGCCATGGCGTCGCGCAACGCCTCGCGCACCGTGGTCTTCACGATCTCGGTGCCGGCGGGAATATCGGGATCGGCAACCGCCGCGCGGGGCGCAGGCGCCGCAACCGGCTGCGGGGCCGGCTCCGCCGCCTTGGGCGCGGGTGCCTCGACCTTGGGAGCGGGGGCGGCGGCTTGGACCGTCACGGCGCTTTCACCCTCGCCAGCGATCAGCGCGATCACCGCGCCCACTTTCACGCCGTCGGTGCCTTCAGGAATGACGATCTTGGCGATGATGCCCTCGTCCACTGCCTCGAATTCCATCGTCGCCTTGTCGGTCTCGATCTCCGCGAGGATGTCGCCGGATTTCACCGCATCGCCTTCCTTGACGAGCCACTTTGCGAGCGTACCCTCCTCCATGGTGGGAGAAAGCGCCGGCATCTTCAGTTCAATCGCCATCAATATTGCCCCACCAGCACATCGGTATAGAGTTCGGCAAGCTCGGGCTCCGGGGCCTGCTCGGCGAAGTCGGCGGCTTCCTGAACGATCTGGCGGATCTCCTTCTCCAGCGCCTTCAACTCATCCTCGGTGACGCCGGCCGCCTCCAACTCCTGCTTGAGATGCTCGATGGCATCGGACTTGTCGCGGACCGCCTGCACTTCCTCGCGCGAGCGGTACTTGGCCGGATCGGACATGGAATGGCCCCGATAGCGGTAGGTCTTCAATTCCAGGAGGATCGGCCCCTTGCCGGACAGCACCCACTGCCGGGCTTCCTCAGCAGCGCCACGGACAGCGAGCACGTCCATGCCGTCCACCTGGATGCCGGGGATGCGGAAGCTCTCGCCGCGCCGATAGAGTTGGTCCTCGGCCGACGCGCGGTTGACGCTGGTTCCCATGGCGTACTGGTTGTTCTCGATCACGAAAATCACCGGCAGCTTCCACAGCTCCGCCATGTTGAAGCTTTCGTAGACCTGTCCCTGATTGGCCGCGCCGTCGCCGAAATAGGTGAGGCAGACGCCGCCATCATCCGCATATTTATGCTTGAAGGCTAGGCCCGTGCCCAGCCCCACCTGCGCGCCGACGATGCCGTGGCCGCCATAGAAGCCATGATCGACCGAGAACATGTGCATCGACCCGCCCTTGCCGCGTGAAATGCCCGCAGCGCGGCCGGTCAGCTCTGCCATGATGACCTTGGGATCGATCCCGTAGGCCAGCATGTGGCCGTGGTCGCGATAGCCGGTGATGACGCTGTCCTTGCCCACCCTCATAGCCGATTGCAGGCCGACGGCGACGGCCTCCTGCCCGATATAAAGATGGCAGAAGCCGCCGATCATGCCGAAGCCGTAAAGCTGGCCGGCCTTTTCCTCGAAACGGCGGATCAGCAGCATCTGGCGGTAGAGTTCCAGCATCTCCGCATTGGTCGCCTGATAGCGGACGGGCTCGGCCGGACGTTCGCGATTGGAGGCGGATCCAGATGAAACCGAAGCCCGCCTTGCCGGCCCGGCTCGGCTCTCTGCCTTCACATGCTGCTCTTTGGCCACGAACCCTTCCCTTCCCCTGCCTGCTGCGCTTTCGGGGTCTGGCCATGAGATAAATGTCACATCAGTTCAAATCATAGTTCATTCGATGTATGTATAACCAATGGTGATGAATCGGATCGCGCTCTACCATCTGGAAACCCTGCTTTGGATCAACCGCCTTGGCTCGTTCAGCGCGGCAGCGAATCGCCTCAACACCACGCAACCGGGCATTTCCGCGCGAATACGCGAACTTGAGAATCACCTGGGAATTCCGTTGTTCGCGCGACAAGGGCGTAACATGATCCTGTCTGTCCAGGGCCGTGAACTGGTGCGCCGATGCGAGCAGGTGTGGCCGTCGCTTCAACAGGCCCTGCTCAATCCGGTGGACCTCAGCAGCGTGGCCGGCATCGTCCGTATCGGATCGGGTGAAATTGCGGCCGCCAGTTGCCTGTCCGCTTTCGTGAATGCGATCCGTCAGGAGATGCCAGGGCTTTCACTGGAGATCGAAATCGACCTGACATCGAAACTGATCGATGGACTTCTAAGTGGCGCGGCCGATCTGGTTTTCGCGATCGGTCCCGTTGAAATGCCCGGCATCAAGACGCGGCGGATCGGCGAGGTCGAGTTGATATGGCTCGCGTCTCCCAGCCTCGCGAACATGCTGGAGCAGCGACTCGTGCCCCCAAAAGACCTGCTGTTCTGGTCATTGGCACGAAGCTCCCCCATGCATGCGATCATGCATGATGCCTTGGGTGGACTGGGATATCATGACGGGAAGATAAACACCTGCAACGACCTGCATTCTCTGATCGATATCATCGTGTCCAGCGGCGGCGTAAGCTTGTTTCCTCTCAACATGGTGGGAGAGAAGATATCTAGTGGCGAGATCGTTCGCGTTTTCGATCAGTCACCGCCTCCTATTCTGTTGCAGGCAGCGATCCGATCTGCTGAGAAGGACCCGATCATTCTTCATATCTTCGAAATTGCCCATGCGCTGAAAACCGAAGAGGTATCGGCGCCCGCCGCTCGATAGGACCGGGTCTTCGGCCGCGCTTCCGCATGATCGTTCGTTACAGGGGCGCTGGACCGCGCCAGTTGGGCCGTGTCGGCAATGTGCCGTTCGGACGCCTGTGCAGGTCGATGCCATTGCCCCGTTGTCTGGTGAACACCATCAGCGGCACGACGGCGTCATAGGTCGTTGACGAACCGAAAAAGTCCACCGGGCCGTGCCAACGCTGCCCTTCCGCCACTTTCATCCGATAGGTTCCAGGTGGAACCGCGATTATCGCCCGATCGTTCTTGCGGACATAGACCGAGATCACATGCCGCCCGCTTTGAGGGTCGAAGAGCTGAACGACGGCGTTCGCATCGGAGGTCGTGACTGCCATCCGCGATGTCGCCCCGGCCGGATCCAATGCGGGGTTGACCGTCACGCTGCCCGTTTCGGGGAAGGGTAATCCGGGTTCACTATCCGCCAGCCAGCCTTCCCGCTTCAGCGAATGCCACACCGGGATAGCGATGAGAAACAGGCTCAACGCGAGCGACATCCAGCGCAGCATCCCGCCGGCATTACCGCGCGATCCCCTCAACCGGCCGCGCTGATAATCGAAACCGCGGTTGACGGGATCGAACCAGGCGCCCTCGACGCGCCCGGCCCGATCGTTCCATCGGGTTCCCTTCGCGCGCGCGCGATAGCGCTCGCGCATATAGTCGCGATCTTTGAGCCCCATGCCGGTTATCCCTGATATGCGGCGCTCGCCGCACCGTCGCGAAGGTCACCCACGAAACCGAGCACCGTCTGTACCGTGGGGCTTGCACCAGCGGGGATCCGCAATGTGTGATAGCCGGCCCGGGCGGTCATCGCGTCACGCTCCCGATCCTTGCCGGGATCGTGCGAACGATCGTCGATCTCGATCAAGGCGACCACCCTTCCCGTCGTGGGATCCTCGACCACAAAGTCGATGATCTTTCGCTGGAAGCGATTCCAGTCCGCTGGGGTCGGCCGCCGGCCCGGCACCGATGGAACCTTGAGGAGGGCTCCCATCGAGACCTGGGCATGGAGGCGGTACATGGGCAGGATGTGCTCGAGCGCGGCCAGCATGGCTTGCTCGCGCTGCGTCATGAATGGCCGCGCCACTGGGTCGAGCGGTTTCTGTGGAGTGAAGCCTCGGGACATTTTCGACCAGCCAAGCGCGACGATGACGCCCACCAGCAGAAGCGAGGCGAGAAATTCAAATGTGCTCATTGTAGCCCTCCGTTCAGCCCCAGCCGTCCCGGCGACCTTCGCCATTGTCGCGCAGCTTACGGCCATCGAGGGCCGACCGGCGGATGTTGAGTTCGACCTCCTCACCCTTGCGGGTCAGCTGGACATCACGCGGATCGATGTTGTTGCGCTTCGCATAGTCTTCGGCTGCCCGTTCGCTCCCGAACTTGCCAGCCTCATCGAATTCCCAACCCATCGTTCGTCTCCTTCTCTTCGCCGCAGGCACCACGCCGGCGACTTCTCCATTCACAAGTCGAGCCCGAGGCTGCGCTCGGGCAGCGGTGGCAGCGGATCGCCGCGATCGGGTTTCAGATCGGGCGGCGCTTGTGGGGCCTTCGCGGCCGGCGCAGATGCCGCGCCATCGGGCAGAGGCGGCAGATCGCTTGGAACGGGAGCAAGATCGGACAGGTTGACGCCGTCGATCGGACCGGGATCGAACTTCTCGCGGGGTTGCGCGCCCGGCCCCTTCCTGCCGTCGATATCGAGGCGGCCGAGCGTCTCGAGCGAGGAGGTCTTGTTGCCGGGATTCATGTCGAGCTGCCGCGCGAGCTTCTCCTTGTCGTCCACGACCATTGTCAGCTCGTCGCGCACGCGCGTGACCCCGACGTTGAAGAGGCGCTGGTTCGAGAGGTTGCGCTCATGCGACGACATGACGGTGATCGCCTTGTCGGTGGTGATCCCCTGGGCCATGTGCATATTAAGGCTATAAGCAAGGTCGAGCCGAGATAGCATCGGGTCACCGAGGCTGAGCGTGAGGAGCACCTTGTCCGCAGTCTCAACCTTCACGCCATCGGCATCGACGCCCACAACGCGCGCAAGCGCGGCATTGTGCAGGCCGCGCTGCTTGTCGTTGGCCGTCCAGCGGATGCGGTCCCCTTCGCGCAGCTGAAGGTCCTTCTTTTCAGAAAGCTGCAGGCGATCGCGCTGCTCGGTCGGCGACAGCTTCTGGGGATCGAAGCGTATCCTGCGCCGACCGTCCGACAGTTCGACCTTCCCGTTGGCGTGGACCTTGAGGACGTCGTAGCGTCCCGCCTTGATCCCGACGTCCTGCGCGCCGCCGCGGCCGACCTCGAGCGTCTGGCCCTGACGGTAGGTCGAGGCATAGCGCAGCTCCTCGCGCGTGGTGTTGACCCGCTCAAAGACAGTGAGATGGATCGCCTGGCCCTTGACGCTCCCTTCCGCGATCAGGCCATCTTGGATGCGCTGGTTGATGACGGCGCGCGCGTCGCGGCCCGAAGCGAAGACAGCGGTCGCCTCCCGTTCGCCAGGGGAGAGCTCGAGCCACATGTCGGCCGCAGCGGCGGCCGGCTCCCCCGCCTCGACGACACGGTCCCCCAGCACTTTCAGCGCCGCGCCGGCCTTGCCGATATTGGCGAGCGCCGCGACGGTGCGCAGTTGGTCGGTGCGTTGGCGGATATTCTGATCCATCCGCGCCATCGTGCCGCCGCCCGCCTGGATCATGGCGAAGGCCTTGCCCGCGTCGATCGAAGAGAGCTGCTGCCGGTCACCGACCAGAACGAGCTTGTCGACGCCCAAGGCTGCTGTGATCTGGTGGAGCTTGAGCATTTCGTTCGACGACACCATCGAGGTTTCGTCGACGAGAAGCATGGTACCGGCGAGCTTCTCGCGCGCAGCCTCATATCCCAGCGTGTCACGCTCGGTCACGAACCGCTCGTTGGCGAGCACGAAGGAAGCGATCGTCTGGGCCTTGATGCCCGCCCCTTCGGCGAGGTCCGCGACCATCTTGTTCTGGAAGGCAAGTCCGGTGATCCGGGCGCCCTCCTCCTCGGCGACCCGCGCGACCGCCTGGAGCATGGTGGACTTGCCCGTGCCGGCGGCGCCCTGCACCGAGACGGTACGATCGGCGGATGACAGGATCATCGTCGCGGCGGCGAGCTGCCCAGGATTGAGCGGCCGTTCGGCGGCATCCTGCAATCGCTGCGGCGCATCGGCGGCCGCCACAATTGGCTCGGACTTCCCTTTCCCCTCCTCGACGGCGGCAAGAATCTTCTCTTCGGTCCGCAGCGCCTCCTGCGTGGTCACCATGCGGCCAGTCCGGTCCGCGGCTGTCGCGACGCCCGGGATGAGCTGACGGTTCTGCACGAGCCGGTCGATCCGCCTCTCGATCAGGTCGACGGTGACGCCCTTGAGACCGAGATCGAGCGCGGTCTTGCCGAGCAGATTGACGGGCCATGCGGCCTCACGTTCGGAGAGGATCCGGACGGCGGACGCGACCGCGAGCTGCGCGCGCGCTTCCGCTGGCGACTTGACCGCGCGGGCGAGCGCATTGTCCACTAAAGGGTCCTGGGGGCGGAGCAGCGCACCCAGCGTCTGGCGGGCACCAGTTACGGCATCGACAATGGCGCGGTAGCCGCGCTCGAGAGCATTTTCCGAAGACGCCATCCCGGCGCGCGCCTCGGCTGCTGCCCGCAGGTCCTTGCCGTCGAAGCCGTGGGCAGCGGCCTGGTCGATCCAGCCCTGCTTCAGCGCGGCGCGGTCCTCGACGTCGAGCTTGGGATCGCGCGAGCGTTTGGTGATTTCGCGCAGGCCCTCCGGCGACTTGATGCCGAGCCGCGTTGCGTGATCGAGGATCTCCTCGCGGCGCTGGCTGAATTCGCCGATGACCGCCTTGGGAACGCCGGCAATCTCAAAGGTGCCATGCTTGCCCTTGAGGTCCACCTGATAGCCGATCCGCTCGAGCCCGGCGCGCAGGAAAGCATGGTAGATCGAGCCGATGATGCTGTTGTGGCTCCAGAGTTTGTCGGCGTGGAGTGCCTGCCATTTGCCATCGGGCATGCGGGTGAGGTTGGCGATGACGGCGTGGATGTGGGCCTGCGGATCGAGCGCCCGGCTCGTGTCGTGCTGGAAGAGCGCGTAGACGAGATTGCCCGTCTGGACCGGGACCTTGCGCCCCTCGATGTCGCGACGCCCTTCCGCGAGGTTCTTCTCGACCCAGGCCATGGTCGCCTTGACCGCGGCCATATTGGCGTCAAGCACGCGCTTGTCGCCGGCGACATAGGCCATGACCGAAGCCGACTTCGGCATGGAGAAGGTGAGGTCGTAGCCGGCGCGCCGGTTCTCGACCTGGGCGACCGCTTCGCCGCTTGGGAGGATACCGTTCAGCACGCCCTCGAAGGCGTCCTTCGAGACTTCTCCGGACAGGCCGATCGCCTCGGCGCCCTCCCCTCCCCAGGCGCTGATCTCGGACGAGCCCTCGACCGTGTAATAGTCGTCCTTCGCGAAATAGTTCGCGGCACCGGAAGCGGAGCGGACGCCGGCGACCGAGAGCATCAGATGCCCATGTCCATGCCGTCATCCTCGCGGCCGGTGGAGAAGTCGTGGCGCAGCTCGATCAGGGTCTGGTCCTCGACCTGTGGGCTCGTCTCCCCGTGCCGGTGGCCATCACGACGATCGTCCCGGTCGCGCGCGGAAACCGGCTGTTCCTCGCCGCTGGCGCGCGCCGCCTGCGCCCTGTCCGCGCTATGCGTGCCAGGCGTCGCCTGTTCGTCCCGGTCGTCCGCCCGCTGCGCCGCGCGGCGGGCGGCATCGTCCTCCTCCTCGACCTCGGCCGACAGGATCCGTGCGGCGAGATCGCGGGCGAGATTGGTGATCTCGGCCACTTCCTCCACGACCTGCAACGAGCCGTCGCGCCCGCCCGCCTCCCCTGCCCCGTCTTCCTCGAACACCTCCTCTCCGCGCCTTGAGCGTACCGGCCCGACATCGGGCCGTTGGACGAAGCCCTGGGCGACCTGGGGATAGTCCTTCCACTCGAGCAGGATGCGCGCGGCGGGGAAGCCGTCGGGGAATTTCACGAAGCCGTGCATCGAGGGCAGGTTGGTGATGTCATCGGCGATGACGAGTGGTTCGACCTGCTTGCGCGGGGTCAGGGTCGAAGCGTCGCGGGTGTTATTGTAGCCGTAGCTATAGGCCTCATCCATCTGGCGAACCTCGCGGTTGCCGATGTAGCGCGCGCACTGCTCGGCCGTGTCGAGATCGGCCGTCGCGAGGATGAGCTTGGAGCGGGCGAGCGAGGCGAGATTGCGTGCCCCTTGCTCGCCATAGACTTCGACCAGCTTCTCGAAGCTGTGGATAGATGTGTATAAGAGACAGGATGAGCTTGGAGCTGTCTCTTATACACATCTAGATGTGTATAAGAGACAGGATGAGCTTGGAGCGGGCGAGCGAGGCGAGATTGCGTGCCCCTTGCTCGCCATAGACTTCGACCAGCTTCTCGAAGCTGTGGATGCCCAGGATCATCGCGCCGCCAAACGCGCGCGCCGTCTGGAGACCATTCTCGATCGCCGGAAGGCGATGCAGTGCGCCAAGCTCGTCGAACATGAACCAGGTGCGCAAGCTGCGGGTGCGCGGCAGCGTCATCAGCCGGTTGATCGCGAGATCCATCCACAGCGTGAGCAGCGCCCGGTTCATCGGCAGATCGACATAGTTCGACGTCACGAACAGGATCGATCCGGGCTTCTTGTCCCGCGTGATCCAGTCGCGGATCGAGAAGGATTCGCCCTCGTCGGGAAGGAAGCGAAGGACCTGCGCATTGGTGTTGAAGACGGCGCGGATCGATTCCGCCATGCGGGCCGCTTCGGGGGCAGTGAGCGGGTCGGCGATGGTGTTGGCGAGGAAGCGGTGGACGCGCTTCAGGTCGGCCGTCATCAGGTTCTCGGACAGCGCCAGATTGCTGGTCTGCCCCCGCTCCATCAGGCGAATGCACATCTCGATGAAGAGGGTGCGCGCTGCGAGCGCCCAGAAGGGTTCGGACGAACCGCCATCCGAAGGGATTAGCGCCGCCGCGGCGGCCGTGAATTCGCTGTGGGTGCGGCAATCGTTGAAGATCGACCAGGCCGGGCAGCGCGCGTCCATGGGATTGAGGATCGTGTCGCGTGTGGGATCGTAGAAGGCTTCGACATAGGCGCCGGTGAGATCGAAGATGACGGCCGTGTCCTGGCGCTCGCGCATCTGGGTGACGAGGCTTCTGAGCTCGGTCGTCTTGCCTGATCCGGTGGTGCCGATGAGCATCGCATGGGATTGTTCGGTGCGGTGCGGAAAGGGGATGCCCGCGAGCGTGTAGGGATGATGGATGCCGGCTTCCTTGCGCGCTCGGAACGGGAGCGCGAGAACCTGCCGCGAGGACAGGCCGGGGAAGAGGTCGGCCGCCTCCTCTTCGAACTTCACCCGGTTATGCTCGTTGATCTCCACCAGAAGCACGCTGCGATCAACCAGCATGGCGCCGCGTTCATGCCGTTCCTGAAGGATCGAACGGCCGCGCCGATGCGAGATGTCGACGAACCAGATGGCGGCCGGAATGGTGATGAAGACCGAGATCAGGAAAGCGCCGATGAGGCCCCGCATCGCGACGGCCCAGGCTGTGATGACCTCGGGAATATAGGGCACCGCTTTCATCACGGTGCGCATGAGGTCGCCGTTCGGCAGCGTGACGTTGACGCGCTTGTTCGGATTGAGGTCGATCCAGTTCCAGAGGGTCGCATAGACCTTCATGCAGACGAGCTGGAAACCATGCTCGTCGAGCTTGAGCGACATGATGATGAACCAGGCGGCGAGAAAGGCGAAGAACCAGAGGATGAAGGGCAGCTTGGCGCCCGAGAACCACATCAGCATCTCATGGGTGAGTAGCTGGCTGCCGCGGGTGAAATTGCCGGCATTGCGCTGCACGCGGCCGCGCGCCGAATGATGGGTGAGCGGGACGGGACGCCCGTCCGTGCGGATGTCCTCACGCGCCATGATATTGCTCCAGACGTTTGTCGGTTTCCGCGATGATGCGGTCGCGATATTCGGGGAATTGTTCGCGGATGATGATGTCGAGCGCGAGATGCTGGAACTCGCTGATGCGGGCGATCCGACGGTGGCTTGAGGTCAAGAGCTGGCCGGATCCCAGGAAGGCATCGACGGCCGCGCGCAGCAGGTCGGACGGCGTGCATCCGCGCTCCGCGGCGAGCGCTACGAGGCGATCATATTTGCTCCGGTCGAGCCGGACCGAGCAATGCTTGTAGGGAATGGTCAAACCGAGCCTCCTAGCAGGGAGGCTGGTGGGGTCTCAGAAACCGATCCGACTTATAGCGCAATCGTGTCGGTGGAGCAAGAAAATCGCATGCGCGGCGCGGAGCGTGTTCTCGTGTAACACGCTGAAATGGCCGATTTTCGTGTGTTTTGTGGGCAGCGAAATCCTGTCCCACAGCCGCACACGCACCAAGACCGCCATAAGTCGCTGGAATTGTTCCAGAACCCAATGCACCGAGGTGCGTTCGGTGTGCTTCTCTGCACCAGGGCTGATCCACTCCCCGGGGCGTCTTGTGACGCGATCAAATGGCATGGGGAAGCGCCTCCGGCGGGACGCCAGGCCGTCCGGTGGACGGAAGGAAAGCCATGGTTGCGGCAGTTGACCAACCGCTTGGCGGGCGCGCATTCCGTGCTTCCGGCATGGCCGGTGAGCGCTTATAGTGGGCCTGTTCATAGCCCGATCAGCGTGAACCGAGAGGCCCTTCATGGCACGCACATTGGAACAGGAAAGAGCAGCGATAGAAGAGGAAGGCCGCAAGCTCGAGGAGCGACGGCAACGGCTGGAAGAGAAGGAACGCGAGGCCGCGATCCAGGCTCTTGAGAAGACCGGCCTGCTGAAGCTCGACGGCAAGCGATTGGGTGGGCTCGTTGCCCGTATCCGGTCGCTCGGCATCGACGAAGTGGAAAAGCGCCTCACGGCCTGAACAGCCCCCGCCGCGACCCTTGTCGCGGCACGGGCATGGGGGGTTCGATGCCCCCCATGCCCGTAACATCGCCACACAAAAAAACGTATGGCCCGCCCCGTTTGCAAGTAGGATTTTACGGTGTTCTGATCAGTCTGCGTCAACGTATGCGGTCTCACGGGAGCATCCCGTGGCCAAGATGGACATCCGCACGTCTGGAGCCACAATAAGGGAACCGGCAACAGGTGCCATTTTTTTGCCCGGGCTTTCCAGACGCCGATCGACTGTCAGGCCATCTTCACGATCCTTCCTGCAAACATCGTTGGGCTACGCGCGCAGAAGCACGCAGCCGATCCGTTATGCCGCTGCTGGATAGCCGCGTTCGAAGCTCACTTCTTTGCGAAGGGCTGCCCAAGCGATCCGCGCCAGTTTATTAGCCAATGCGACGACGATTGCGTTGCGATGAACTCCTCGCTCGATCATTCCTGTCAACCAACGTCCCAGCGGGGTTTCGCTGCGCGCCAGTGACGGTAATGCTGCCCGGGCGCCATGGATGAGCAAAGTGCGCAAATAGGTGTTGCCACGCTTGGAGATGCCGAGCAGCCGGGGCTTGCCGCCGGTAGTATGTTGCCTGGGTACCAAGCCGAGCCAAGCACCCAAGTCTCGCGCTTTGGCAAAGCTGCTGGCATCGCCCACGGCTGCAATCAAAGCGGTTGCGTTCAACGTGCCGATGCCGGGGATGGACGTGAGCCGCCGGGCAGCTGCATCATTGCGAGCCAGTTCGACAAACTCGCCGTTCAGTGCCTCGACCTTGGTATCAAGTTCGTGCCATTCGGCGCGCAGTTCACCCACCAGTTGCTTCAAGCGTGGTGATAGGGCCGTATCTTCGGCGGCCAGCATGGCATCAATGCCCAACTCCAGCTTGCGCCGGCCGGCCGGAAAAATGGTCCCCCGCTCCAGGAGGATCGCCCGCAGTTGGTTGATAAGGTTTGTGCGCTCGGCTACCAGGCGGGACCTGACGCGGTGGAGGGTCTGGATGTCCAACTGCTCCTGAGTCTTGAGTTCGACGAAGCGCATAGTCGGGCGCGAGGCGGCCTCGGCAATCCCCTCCGCATCACGATCATCATTCTTCTGCGCTTTGACATACGGGCGTACGTACTCCGGCGACATCAATCTGATTTCGTGCCCCTGCGCGGCGAAAAGGCGACCAAGGTTGTGGGCACCACAGCACGCCTCCATTGCAATCACGCAAGCCGGAAGCTTGGTCACGTAATCGATAAGTGTCTGTCGGCGCATCGACTTACGCACGATGACAGCGCCTGCTGCATCAACGCCTACGACACTGCAGGCATTCTTGCCCAAATCAACGCCAAGGATAACAATAGACATCGGTCCGCTCCTTTCCTTTTCAAGCACCGGCATCATACCTGATGCCGGGGAAAAGGGGCGGGCCATCCCATAAGGGAGAGGCGCGTGCGCGCCCCTCCCCGTCTTGCCTCAATATTCGTCGAGCAGTCCGCCCGGCACGCTGTGGACGATCCGGTCGATGATCGTCATCGGCAGCGCGCCGTAATCGCCCTCGTCGATGGTGATGTAGCCCGCCTCGTCGTCCGCCACGACGTGCTGGTCGAAGTAGCTGTGAAGCGCGCGGCGTTCGGCGTTCGCGATGGCTGCGAAGAAGGCGGCGTTGTCGGCGGCGGCGCTGGTCGAGATCATCTGCATGGATTCGCTCCTGTCTGTCTTGAATGACAGGAGCGGCGCGTCAGGCGGCCGAGGCCGGGTCAAGGACCCGCGAAGCGGGCCGCGAAGCGGCGGTGGGGGTCACGATTTTCTTCGGCGGCCACCACGCCGAAGGACGAGCGCCTCCCCTCGATCCGCCGAAGAAAATCGTGGGGCCCCGCCGTCCTTGAGGCGGCCTCGGACGTCTGACAGAATGGGAAGACTGTGAGAGATGTTCCCTCTCGTCGGGAGACCTCGGCCGAGGCGTAGCGACGTGCGGACCGAAGGGTCCGCATGGCACGCGAGCGAGCCGGGGCATCGAGCCATCTCGTCGAAAGAACGGGACCGAGCGCGTGGCCCGGTCCCGGCTGCCGTCAGGGGTGACGGCCGCAATGGCAATAGTGTTCGTCGATGCCGGTCAGGGAGCATAGGCCGGGTCCGAAGTCGGCATATCGCTCGTCCTCGCCCGCGATGTAGCCGTGGTCATTGGCGATCTTGACGGCGTAGCGGCGCAGGTCCGGATCAAGCTTGTTGATGGCGCGTGCACAGGCCGTGGAGAACTGGCGGGCGTAGAGTTCGTACGTCGCGCCGGCGGTGGCCCGCATCTCCGCTTCGGCGAGCCGTTCCGCGTCGGCACGCAACTGTTCGAGGGTCAGAAACTGCGGCGTCTCCTTGATGCACGAACCCCCGGATAGAGCGATAGGCTGGTTCTGGATCACCACGCGATAGGCCGGGCTATCGTCCGAGAGTGCTCGAAGGATCGCGTAGCCGTTCGATCGGGCGACCTGGCGTGCGATGCGGCAAGTTAGGCGGTAGAGCCGGTCATGCTCGGCCCTGAAGAAATCCCGTTCGGTGGAGGTTTGGGCAACGCTGACTAAGCGCCCGCAGGTCTGGGTAAGTGCGAGATATCTTTCGAGCAGGCGAATGAGCCGGAAGCCAGTCGCTTGCGCTGGCCAGTAGCCCGGCTCGTGCGGTTGGACAATATGGGCGGTATCCGGCCGGACGTCGTCGATGTCGTCATCCGGATTGTCCGGCACATGGTCGTCGGGGATCCGATAGACGGTTCCGCAGTGCGAGCAGCGCGCGCGTTCGTCGACATGATCATATTGCTCGGCGTCGAAGAGGGTCGTGCAGTTTGGACAGAATGGGGTGCTGAACAGCGTGCGCAGGGAGTGGTGAAGATTGTCCATCGAAGCCTCCGTTGATGATGGTGCGCTCCCCATCTCGCATCGATGAGGATGGGCTCATCTGGACGCGGTGTTGAGGCGGTCAGGGACGGCATGGCCGCCGCGTGAGCGGGCAGCGGGGGGAGCCGATTTTGTCGCCGGGAAGCGCAGCGCGCCGGCCGGCAAAATTGGGGGGACCGCTGATCCTTGACGGCCGATCGACACCCAGCGTCATGCTTTGGCGATGAAGCCTCGTCTGATGCCGAGATGTGAGAGAGCTTGGGTCCCGTCTCCCATCTTAGGCACGTGTCCGTGCCTGCCGGCAAGGCACTGTGGCTCGCTGTTCAGACGACCCACCTTGGTGTCTTCCCATGTCTGTGATAGGTGGCTGTTTGCGCCGCGAAGGCCGTGGCGCCGGGACTGGTAATCCCGTCGAGAAAGGCAGCTCGGTGTGATCTCACGCCGGGGTGCCTGCGCATATGTCCAGGTGCCTTGGTGCTAAAAGCGTAGGCGCATGTCTCGACGTGTTACCAGCCCCGGCTCCCGCGCCTCGTGCGCGGGAGTTTTGAGCAAGGGTTCGACCTTTGCGCATTGCGGGGAGCCTGGGGATGACCAATTCGGGACGAGAGATTGTTCCCCGCCGCGCGAAAGCCGCACCGCGCACGCCGGAATCAATCGACATATATGATCCGCAGGGAATCGATTCAAACGTCCGCCGGGCCCTCGCAGTCGTGCTGATGCGTGAGGCGATGGCGGCGCTCGAGCAAGCTGGCGAGCAGATGGCGACCTGTCATTTACAGGCGGCGATCGACAGCCTCATGCGTCGAAGGACCGACAGGATCCCGCCGGAGAAGAATTGCCGGGACTAACGCATGTCAGGCCCATGCGAAGCGGGCAGCCTCGCGCTCCTGCGCGCTCGCGACGAGACGCTCTAGTCGGGGCAGGTAATGACCGACACCGCGCAGCGCCGCGCGGCTCGGCGTGGCCGGATCGGACAGCCGGGCGCGTAGGAGATCGATGGGGATGTCACCGACGCTGTCAGGCTCGATCGCGAGCGCTTCGAGCAGCGCGTAGGCATTGCCGTAGGCGAGATCGAGTTCGACGCCCTGATCGGACGTGAGGGCGACGCGCAGGATGATCTCGGCGCTGCTCGGGCAGTGATGGATCGCGATGCGCTTGCCTCTGAACTGGGCCTCCTCGACGACTGCGATGACAGTGGCCTCGTGGTCGAAAATGCCCGTGATCGCGGCGAGCGCGAGTGGACAGACGCGCGCCTCGAAGCTGTCGCCAAGATATTCGTCGGGTTCGAGCAGCGCGATGCCGATACGATCTCCTTCGGAACGGAGGAACCGGCGGAAAGCCGCAAGCTTGCGGGCTGTGATGATGGCGCTGGGCGAGGCTGTATCGTCGGCCGGCTCGGTGATGCGGAACAGGATGGACACGGGCTTGGTCTCCTCGGCTGAAAGCGCCTCGCCTCTCCCCTCTTTCCTTGGCCCTTTCGGGTATTGTCCGTGCGGCGCGCGCCAGCGCCCGGCGGTGCGCGGGGGTTCGATGCCCCCGCGCACCGCATCCTCGCAGCGAAAAAGCAGGAGAGGCCCCGGCGATTGCCGGAGCCTCTCCCGGACGCGTCACCGACGACGGCGACCACCGCCGTTCACCATGGCGGCGTAATAGTCGTCCTGGGTCCAGGGATCGAATTCGTCCCGCGACTTTGCGGTTCTGCCGGTGGGCTGGGCGGGCTGCGGCTTGGCTGACGGTTCGAGCTTCACGATGTGGAGGGGAACGCCTGCCTGCCGCAGCTTCTGGGCGAGGTTCATCTGGATGCCGGAGCCTTCGCAGACGACAGCTTCGACCGGCTTGAGGGCGAGCAGCCGATCGTTGCGGACGAAGGCGGCCTTGGCCCCCAGCCGGCGGTCGAGGCGGAACATGATGACCTTCACGCCGCGTGCTGCTGCCCATGCCTGCGCGATGGCATCGCAGCCCTTGGTCTGTGCTGTCGTGGCGAGGATCATCTCCGGGATGCGGGCCAGGATCGAGTCCAGACCCTTCCAGAGCATGTCATGATCCTCCCAGACCTGACCGCCCGAGAAGGCAACGACCGGACCTTCCGGAGCGAACTGCTCACGGCGTTCCCGCATCCGGGCGGCGAGATAGTCTCGGGCGTCGATCATCGAGGCGGTGACGCCCTTCGAGACCCGGCTGCCGCGCGTCGGCGAATAGGGCCGTCCGGTCTCGACCCGGTAGACGTCGGCGGCGTGGTCGCGCATGCATTCCATGGCATCCCGGCACCCCTGCAGCGTCTGGCAGAGCAGCTGCGCCTCCTCGATCTGCGATGCGTAGATTTCGCTGGGATCGAAGCTGCGCGCGAGTTCGCCAAGCTCCTTGGCCGCATCGTCCTCGCGGTCGCTGATGCGCTTCGCCACCACATGGAAGCTGTTGACGAAGCCCCAGGCGAGATCGCTCGCGAAGGGTTCGAGGCGGGTGTCGCGGAACACATCGAAGAGCGTCGCCATCACCATTTCGACGGCGGCTCGGCTCTGTTCCGGATCGGGCATTTCCAGTTGCTCGCTCTCGTCGACAGGCGAAAGCTTGGCGCGCTCGTCATGCTCGATGAAGGCGGCTTCGTAGAGCGGGCTACGCTGGTCGGTTCCCGTCTCGCTGGCGATGAAGCTGGCGAAATCGGCGAAGTTCGAGAAGGACTTGGACATGTTGGCCTCCGTGGCTTTTGGATGTCTCATCCACGCGATGAGGCCTTGTTCAGGACATGCGGCGGTCAGGGAGGTCGGGGACGTTAACCGGGAAGCCGGCCGCGGCCGGACCCCGGTTGACGCCGCACCAGCGGGGAGCGGGGGAACCGATTTTTTTCGGGTGGGCGCGGCAGCGGCCGCACGAAAAAATTGGGGGGACCGCTCATCCTCGACGGACTGCCAACCCCGCATGCCAAACTAGGCAGACACAAGAGAGGAATAGGGATTTCAAACCTCACCGGGGGAATCCCGCAAGCGGGTTCGTCACCCGAATGGGCGGAGACGGGCCGAAGGCCTGGCTCCGTGAGCTTGGCCGGGGCACGTGCGGTACGCGCGGGCGGCGGCTTAGCGAATAGAGCCCCGGTCCCGCCCGGCGCGAAGCGTTGGGCGGGATGCGCCGAAACCCTCTTCTCTTCTTCTTGTCCGGGCAAAACCTCGCCGGCCCGCCCGGCACTGGATGGTCACCGCAAACCTCCCCGGTGCCTGACGTCCTGGGGCGTCACGGTATCGATCACCTGGATTGAGGAGCTGGCTGCGAGGCAGTTCGATCGCCGGCTGACACGCTCGCGCCCGCATGTCCGAACGGGGCTGAGCGATAGGGCCCGGGCGCAGTGAACGCGGCTCGCGGCAGGGCGATGAACCTCACGCGGCACAAGGCGCGGCACAACCTGCGGCACGCATGAGAGCCGGGTCACGACAGGAGCCGCCGGCGTCCGGATTTCACCGGGAGGTGGGCACGGCAAGTGGAAAACGCCACCAGCGGTGGTGGCGCCCGGCTGTGCGCTCGCGCGGGCAGATGATAGTCAGGCTCGAGCGAAAGGCAGGGCGAAGCCAACGACACTCGCCGGCTTCGCCGCACGGATCAGATAGGCCTGATCCAGTCGGCCGCCGGCTGCCAGCCGATGATGTCGCTGCCGCTATCGCTGACCGCATCGGCCGAGATGTCGCGCCAGGGCGACCGCGGCCGATAGGTCGGCATATGCCGGGCGGTGAGCAGTTCGAAGGTCGAACAGGTGTAGCCGCTCAACCTGATCGCGAGCACGGGCTGGTTCTCCGGCGGTAGGCCCGTGAAGACTGAGATGAAGCCCGCGGGAACCGGATGCAGTGTCGCATCGATCATCGTGCGCGCGAGCCGGGTCTCGAGTTCACCGGCTTCGCTGCCCCAGGGATGGGCATCGATGTCGATCTGGTCGGCGGCGCCGGCCGCGGGGAGGTAGGAGAATTCGCCGGACCAGCACCGGCTCTGGGGATGGAGCGCAGCGACGTCGGCCGCGAGACCGGCATCGCCGGTCTCGGAGCGGAGCCAGTCGGCCATGCCCGGCGTGAGCTTGCCCGAAAGCTTGCGCGCGGCGGTCGGCGCCGCGTCGAGTTCGGGAAATTCGACCAGCCACCAGGCGAGCCGATGGTGAAGGACGATGCCGTAGCAATGGGCGGCGGCGGTGTTCGAAGGGGCAGGTTTGATCATGACGGTACTCCGTTCGAAAGGCGTGTGACGGGTCAGTGGACCGACCCGTCGTGCGCGAAGATGGAATGGGGAATGGTCAGCTGATGCTCGCTGGCGATCAGCGACCAGGCTGCGGCGAGATCTTCGTAATATTCGCAATCGACGATCGCATCGGCGCTCGCCTCGCCGAACTGCACTTCCTCGAAGTCGCGGACATGCGCGGCGTCGGTCGCCTCGGTGATCGCCTGGCCGAGGTGCGCGGCGATCTCGTGGCGGTTAAGGCTGTCTGCCGCGCGGCGGATGCGCTCGACCATGTTGGGGTTGGTGATCTCGACGCCCTGGGCGATTCCGGCGATGTCGTCGAAGCTGGTGAGAGTGAACATCTTGCTCTCCATCTGAAGGAAGGTGGAGGGCGGCCGCGAGCGACCGCCCGGGAGACGGTCAGAGGAACTCGATTTCCTCGGCGACGATGTCGGTGTTGTAGTAGGTGCGCCCGTCGCGCTCGTTGCGGCTGTAGCGGATCTCGCCGACCACCAGGAGCTTGTCGCCCTTCTTCTTGTTGTTGGCGACCGACTTGCCGAGGCCGTTGAAGGCCTTGACCTGATGGAACTCGTCGTAGGTTTCGGTGTAGCCGTTGTCGTCCTTCTGGACCTGGCCGTCCTTGATCACCGGCTTCGAGGTGACGAGGCTGAAGCTGACGCCGCCCTTGCTGTCCGTGCCGAAGCGGGTGATGTCCGAGGTGATGCGGCCCGAGAGAAAAACCTTGTTCATGGCCTGATGCCTTTCGCGTTTCACGCCAGCGGGCCGATCCCGCTGGGATGAACAATCGCGAAGGCCCGTGATCGAGGGGGCACCGCACCTGCGCTTCAGCGCGGGGAAACCCCCATTTTTCGAGTGGTGCGGGCAGAGGCCGTCAGGCCTCAACACGGTCGGAAAATGGCGGGTTGCGGGGATCCCGCACGGGCGTAGCGTTCATCCAGACAAGCGGATGGCCCCGCGGTGATATCGGCAAGGCGCGCGGCATGGACGGTCTTCACACGGACCCGCCACGGCGAGACACGCCGGCAGCACGACTGCAGCGCGCGTCAGACATTCATCGGTGCCCAAATGGTCGGGGACGGCCTGCGTCGCAGCTTGACATCGGCGCGCCTTCCACGGCGGCGTTACGCCGTCAGGTCATGCCGGGCGGCGCTCGGCTAGCGCCAGACACGAGAAGGGCGCGGCGCCAAGTGGTCGGGCATGATCACCGGCCGCGTGGACGGCGATGGGCGCAGGTTCTGACGCCGTCCACGCAACTCGGTCAGGCTCCATGACCATCGGGCCGCGGGGCACCGGCCTGCTTCGTCCTTGGAGCGGTCGGCGAAGCCTCGCCAGCCATGTCAGTGCTTGCGGACGAATTCCGCGCGCAGGACCAAGCCCTTGATGCCTTCGTAGCGGCAGTCGATTTCCTGAGCGTCGCCGGTCAGCCTTATCGCCTTGATCACGGTACCCTTGCGCAGGGTCTGCCCCGCCCCCTTCACTTTGAGGTCCTTGATCGTGATGATGCTGTCGCCATCGGCGAGGACGTTGCCAACGGCATCGCGGACCTCGATCGTCTCGGCGGTCCGGGCATTCACGGCTGCCTCGGCAGCGGTGATCCAGTCGCCAGAGGCTTCGTCATAGACATAGTCGTCGTTTGCGTCGGTCACGATCGATGGCGCCCTTCACGCCAGACGGGCTTCGAGCGCGCCGAGTTCGGCGGTCAAGGCGGCGGGCAGGCGGTCGCCGAAGCGCGCATAGTCACGGCGGATGCGCTCGGCCTCGGCGCGCCATTCATCGTCATCGACGGCGAGCAAGGCGGTGACCGCGTCATCCGACAGATCGAGCCCCTGCAGATCGAGGTCGTGCCTATTGGGAAGGCGGCCGATGGCCTTGTCTTCCGCCTCGACGCACCCGTCGAGCCGGTCCGCGATCCATTTGAGGACGCGGGCGTTGTCGCCGAAGCCGGGCCAGAGAAAGCGGCCATGGGCATCCTTGCGGAACCAGTTGACGTAGAAGATGCGTGGCAGCTTGGCTGGATCCGCTGCTTCTGCTCCCAGCTTGAGCCAATGCGCGAAGTAGTCGCCCATATTGTAGCCGCAGAAGGGCAGCATCGCGAAGGGGTCGCGGCGGACATCCCCGATCTTGGTCTCGGCCGCAGCCGTACCTTCGGAGGCGACATTCGAGGCCAGGAACACACCGTGCTGCCAGTCGAAGGCCTCGGTGACGAGCGGAGCGGTCGTCGCGCGCCGGCCGCCGAACAGGATCGCCGAGATCGGGACGCCCTTGGGATCCTCCCATTCGGGTGCGATGGCCGGGCACTGGCCGGCGGGACAGGCGAAGCGCGCGTTGGGATGGGCGGCCGGCGTCCCGAGATCGGGAGACCAGGCCTGGCCGCGCCAGTCCGTAAGCCCGTCGGGCGGCTCCTTCGTCAGGCCCTCCCACCAGACATCACCGTCGGCGGTGAGCGCGGTGTTGGTGAAGATCGTGTTGGCGTTGAGGCTGGCCAGGGCATTGGCGTTGGTCGTTGCGCTCGTCCCGGGTGCGACGCCGAAGAATCCGGCCTCGGGATTGATGGCATAGAGCCGGCCATCGTCGCCAAAGCGCATCCAGGCGATGTCGTCGCCGATCGTTTCGGCCTTCCAGCCTGGAATGGTTGGCTGCAGCATGGCGAGGTTGGTCTTGCCGCAGGCCGAGGGAAAAGCGGCGGCGACATAATGCACGCCGCCTTCGGGCGAGGTCAGCTTGAGGATCAGCATATGCTCAGCAAGCCAGCCGTCGTCGCGGGCCATGACCGAGGCGATGCGCAGCGCATAGCATTTCTTGCCTAGCAGGGCGTTGCCGCCATAGCCCGATCCATAGGACCAGATCTCGCGCGTTTCAGGGAAATGGACGATATATTTGGTCTCGTTGCAGGGCCAGGCGACGTCGGCCTGGCCGGGCGCCAGCGGAGCGCCGACCGAGTGGACCGCGGGAACGAATTCGCCGTCATCGCCCAGGGCTGCCAGCGCCGGTGCGCCCATCCTCGTCATCACGCGCATCGAGAGCACCACATAGGTACTGTCGGTGATCTCCACGCCGAGCGCGCTGATGGGCGAGCCGATCGGCCCCATGGAGAAGGGCACGACATACATGGTGCGTCCGCGCATGCAGCCGTCGAATAGGCCGTGGAGCGTATCGCGCATCTCATGCGGTGCGCGCCAATTGTTGGTAGGGCCGGCGTCGGCCTCGTCCTCGGCGCAGATGAAGGTGCGGCTTTCGACGCGCGCGACGTCGCGTGGATCGGATGCGGCCCAGAAGGAGTTGGGACGCTTCGCGGGATCGAGGCGGCGCAGGGTTCCGGCGGCGACGAGCTGCGCGGTAAGCGCGTCCCACTCGGCCTCGGAGCCATCGCACCAGTGGACCCGGTCCGGTTTGGTAAGGGCGGCGATCTCGTCCACCCAGGCGGCGAGGCGACGATGGCGAGTCGGGGCGGCCAGCGTTTCAGCGATAAGGGCGTCCGACATCGAAACTCTCCGAATACCTGGGCGTCGCGTCGAGCGCGCGCGGTTAAAAAGGTGGTTTGGGTGCCTGAGCGTTAGCAGTTTGATGGCGCTGAAAGCAAGTTTAGGATAGCATGATAGATACTCTACAACGCTTTTAAGCGATCCTTGACGTCATTTCTGATGTATTTTACATCATGCCGATGCTCACTCCGGCCCAGCTTCGCGCGGCGCGCGCGCTTCTCGGAATCGACCAGCGCACGCTCGCCGAGCGCGCCGGCGTATCGCTTCCCACGATCCAGCGGATGGAAGCGGCGAGCGATGGCTATGTCCGGGGCGTCGTCGACACCTTGACCAAGGTGGTCGACGCGCTCGAACGCGAGGGCATCGAACTCATCCGGGAAAACAGCGTTAGCACGAGTGGCGGGCGTGGCGTCCGGCTGCGCGATCCCACCAGCCCGACCCTGCGCGAGCCCGTGCGGCGCACGCCGGACAATGCGTCGGCGTCATAGCGATGCCTGACGGAACGGCGACATCGCATCTCTTCCGGCCGAAGCTGCTCACGGTCCTGAGCGAGGGCTACTCCTTCTCGTCGTTTCGCAAGGACGTGCTGGCCGCCGTGACGGTCGCGATCGTCGCTCTGCCGCTGTCGATGGCGATCGCCGTGGCTTCGGGGGTGTCGCCCGAGCGAGGGCTCTATACCGCGATCATCGGCGGATTCCTCGTTTCGGCCTTGGGCGGTAGCCGCTATCAGATTGGGGGTCCCGCCGGGGCTTTCATTGTTCTGGTCGCGGCGACCACGACGAAATTCGGTCTGAACGGCCTCCTCGTCACCGTGATGCTGTCCGGGGCCCTGCTGACGCTGATTGGACTTTCGCGGCTGGGCTCATTGATCCGCCATATTCCCCATCCGGTGACGGTGGGCTTCACCTGCGGCATTGCGGTGACGATCTTCTCCGGAGAAATCCGGGACCTCTTCGGTCTTCATCTCGACGGAGCGGAACCTGGCCCCCTCATCCCCAAGCTGGTGGGGCTGGGCAACGCGGCTTCGACGGTGACGCCCGCGGCCGCGGTGCTCGGCCTGGGATGCGCCGCGCTGATTTTCGTGGTGCGCCGGTTCCGGCCGAACTGGCCCGGTATGCTGATCGCGGTCGTCCTGGCCTCGATAGCTGCCGCCTGGCTGCAGCTTCCGGCAGAGACGATCGGCAGCCGTTTCGGAGAGATCCCGCGTGGGCTTCCGACGCCGCAGGCGCCGCAGCTGTCGTGGGCGCTGGTTCTCCAGCTGCTGCCGTCGGCCCTGTCGTTTACGCTGCTCGGCGGCGTCGAAAGTCTGCTGTCAGCGAAGGTCGCCGACAGCATGTCCGGGCGCAAGCATCGCTCCAACATGGAGCTTGTTGCGCAGGGGCTTGCCAATATCGTGTCCGCCTTGTTCGGAGGGATCAGCGTCACCGGCACGATCGCACGCACAGCAACCAACATTCGGGCCGGCGCGATCAGTCCGCTGTCGGGCATGATGCACGCGCTGTTCGTCCTGCTCTTCATGCTCGTCGCGGCACCGCTCGCACGGTACGTTCCGCTCTCCGCGCTCGCCGGCGTCCTTCTGGTGGTGTGCTGGAACATGGCCGAGAAGGCGGAGTTTCTGCGCCTGATCCGCAGCTGGCCCACGGCCTTGGTGCTCCTGGCGACCTTTGGGCTGACCCTGGTCAAGGACCTGACCTTCGGGATCGTCGCGGGATGCGTCGTCGCTGCGCTGCTGGCCATGGCACGACGACGGGTTCCGCAAGAGGGAGACTGAAGCCGGAATGCAGACGTGCGGGCTGCCGGGTAAATGAAAACAGGGCCCGCTTCGCGAGAAGCGAAGCGAGCCCAGCGGGAGGGTGTGCCCGGCCTGGAGGTGTGGGACCGGGCACGGGGAGGTTCAGACGGTTTCGGGCTCCTCCGCCTGCTCCGGCGCGCGCTGACGACGCTGCCGGCGTCCGCCTTCCTGCTGCTGTTCCTGCTGCGGCTCGCAGCNTGCGGCCGCACGGCCGGGGAAATTGCGAAAAGCCCCCGCTCCGCGAAGAGCGAGGGCCTTTCGTGACTTGGCGTGTGCGATCAGCCAGCGAAGGCATGGCTTGCGGAGGACTGTCCGAGGCCGGCTTCGGTGCCCTGTGTGGCGGGGCCGGCGGTCTCGTCGGCACCGGGCAGCGGCGGCAGGCCCTCGTCGGCCTTGGGCGCCATCTCCGAGGCGAGGTCGCGGCGGCGCGTCGGGCGCGACCACACGACGTTGTAGCTGCCGTCCTCCTGACGGAACGCCGACACGTAGAGCGGCGCGGCCAGGCTCGGATCCTCGATCTTGCCGTTGAGGAACGCCTCGCCCGTGCCGTTAGAGAAAAGCTCGAACAGCGCACCCACCTGCACCCACGCCCGCGATGCCGACAGCGCCAGCACCTCGTACTTCGGCGCCTTCGGATTGGCCGAGTGCACCTCGCGCAGCGCGATCGTCATGGCAATCGT
>NZ_VDBZ01000005.1:0-195676 GCF_007693735.1 Sphingobium sp. B2 | reverse complement strand
ACGGCTGAAAGCCGGGCGACGGAGTTGCGCGCGAACGTCCTGCTCGCGCGCATTCGGTGCGACCAGGAATAGCCCGGCGGCAGCGTGCAGATCGCTCCCCGACAGCGCCAGATCGAGCATGCGCACGATCCCCGAGTAGATCGAGGTCGAATGTTCAACCTCGAACGCGGCGGCGACGCCGTCGCCACCCTTCGCCAGCCACAACACGTCGATGAGGCGGATCGAGTCCGCTCCGGGAGAGGTCGCAATGGCGTCTGGAAGGCGCTCGAGGCATCCCTGTCCAAGCGGGCAGCCAGCGTGAAGTCGACCGCGGTCATTGGCGGCGATCCACACATCGTAACCGAGGGCATGGCCGAGGTCGCGCAGCCAGGCCTGGATTTCGGCGTGCGTGCGATCGGTTTCGCCCTGCGCGGCGGCTGTCTTGTCGAGCCGGCTTGCCTCCGCTCTGGCATGTTCCAATCTGCCGAGCCAGTCGTCGGCCGCCGTTGCGTCATCCTCCAGCGGTGGCGCGGGATAGCGGCCCGAGCCAATGTCGAACAACAGTCCGCCGATCGCGCCGAGATCGTTGGAGAGCAACTCGCGGTAACGGTCGTTGAGGTCGAGGATGCCGGCGCGCATGGCGAGAAAATGATCCCATGACCCGAGCTTCACCTTGGCGCCGGTGACGGCATTGTAGCCCTTGACGATCGCGGTATTGAAGGGCGGCACCAGCGTCGGGTGAAGGAAATAGAGCAGGTTGGCCGCCGCCGGCCCCAGCCCCTTGATCTTGAGCGCGTCTATGCTGCGGATGTGGCTGATGATCTCCTCGGCGGTATCGCAGCACGAGCAATTGTCGAGCAGGCGACCGAACGCCCGCTGATTGTCCGGGCTTTCGTAAATGTCGGGAATGCGCAGCTTGGGCTTCCACAGCCAGGCATGGTCGGCGCCCTTGAAGATCTGCCGCTGTTCGGCGATCGAGTGGACAACCGTTTCCAGTGACGAGCCGCGATAGGCGACGCCGAACCGCCCACTTTCGATTTCCACGACCACCTGCTGCAGCCCCCGACGGATGGAGCGGAAGTTTTTCAGGCGTTCGTCCCAAAGAAACCAGGAGCGATAGGTGGCGCCCGGATCGTCTCGCCAACGACGGACAAGCTCGCTCAAGAGATCATGATGTGTCGTGGGTAACAAGGTCATACTGGCTCGGTCATCCTGAACTGGCTCCTTGCCGCTCAGGCTATCGCGGGCAAGGGCGGCTTGCACGTTCAATGTGCGATCCGCGAAGCTTGCTCAAACTGCCTGTGATCGCGCAGGGAAACGCGGCTGGCGTTGGGCGTTGCCGATCGCATCCGTAGACCGGGCGCACGGCCAGGCAGACGGCCGGCAGGGGCGTCGCCGCCCCGGAGCGGCGACGCAACCAGCTTCTTTTGGTCGAACTTAGCGGATCATTGCTTTGTGATCGCGGTGACCTCGCCATCGCTGCCCTTGAGCGAGAGGTCGAAATCGACCTTGTCGCCGACCTTGACCGCATCGGTGATCGCGGGCGCCGCCTTGAACGCCATCGTCATCGCCGGCCACTTGGCTTCGGGGATCGGGCCGTGGTTGAGCGTGATCGTGCCCGCCGTCTTGTCGATCGCGGTGACGGTGCCATGGCCCTTGGCCTTGATTGCGGCGTTCGCGTCAGGCGCCATCGACATGTTGCCCATGTCGCCGCTCATGGTCGCGGCAGGCGCCGCCTGGTTGGTTTCGGTTGTAACCGGGGTCTCGCCCTTCTTGCCGCACGCGGCGGTCAGGACGGCAAGGCCGAGGGCGAGGGTCAGTCGTGCATGTCTCATAATCGTCTCCTTCATGATGAAGCGGGTTGATGGATGGGGTCGGTCTTCGGCCGGCGCAGCAGCAGATAGGCGGCGGGCAGGACGAACATCGACAGCAGCGGCGCGCTCAGCATGCCGCCGATCATCGGCGCCGCGATCCGGCTCATCACCTCCGAGCCCGCGCCCGATCCCAGCAGGATCGGCAGCAGGCCGGCGAGGATCACCGCGACCGTCATCGCCTTGGGCCGGACGCGCAGCAGCGCGCCTTCGCGCACCGCGGCCTTCACCTCGGCGGCGTCCGGATTAGCCGTGCGCTCGGCCAGCGCATTCTTGAGATAGATCAGCATCACCACCCCGAACTCGGCGGAGACGCCGGCGAGCGCGATGAACCCGACCCCGGTGGCAACCGACTGGTTGAACCCCAGCAGATAGAGCGTCCAGATGCCGCCGGTCAGCGCGAACGGCAGCGTGCCCATGATCAGCGCAGCCTCGTCGAAGCGGCCGAAGATGAGGTAGAGCAGCACGAAGATGATCAGCAGCGTCGCGGGCACGACCAGCTTCAAGCGGTCGACCGCGCGCTCGAGATATTCGAACTGGCCCGAATAGGCGATGCTGACCCCCGGCGAGAGCCGAACCTGTCTCGCCACCGCGCGTTGCAGATCGCCAACCACCGAGGCGAGATCGCGCCCGCGCACATCGACATAGACCCAGGTCGAGGGCCGGGCATTCTCGGTCTTGAGCATCGGCGGCCCTTCGGCGATCGTGACATTGGCGACCGTGCCGAGGGTGATCTGCTGGCCCGCGGGCGTCAGGATCGGTAGCCCCCGCAGCCCGTCGAGGCTGTCGCGCAATTCGCGCGGATAGCGCACGCTGATCGGATAGCGGGCGAGGCCCTCGACCGTCTCGCCGATCGTCTCGCCGCCGATCGCGCCCGAGACGATGGCCTGCACGTCGGCGATGTTGAGTCCGAACCGCGCAGCGGCGGCGCGGTCGATGTTGACATCGACATAGCGTCCGCCGGTCAGCCGCTCGGCGAGCGCCGAGCTGACGCCCGGCACGGTCCTGGCCACGGTCTCGACATCATGGGCGATGCGGTCGAGCTCGGCGAGATCACTGCCCGACACCTTGACCCCGATCGGGCTCTTGATGCCCGTCGCGAGCATGTCGATGCGGTTGCGGATCGGCGGCACCCAGATATTGGCGAGCCCCGGAAGCCTCACCCGGCGATCGAGCTCGTCGATCAGCTTCTCGGGCGTCATGCCTGGTCGCCACTGGTCGCGGGGCTTGAACTGGATCGTCGTCTCGAACATCTCGAGCGGGGCGGGGTCGGTCGCGGTCTCGGCACGCCCCGCCTTGCCGAACACGCTTTCGACCTCGGGCACCGTCCTGATCAGCCGGTCGGTCTGCTGGAGCAGTTCGCTCGCCTTGGCGGCCGAGAGACCGGGCAGGGCCGAGGGCATGTAGAGCAGGTCGCCCTCGTCGAGGTTGGGCATGAATTCGCCGCCGAGCCGGCTGAGCGGCCAGGCCGTGGTCGCGAACACCAAAGCCGCGATCAGCAGCACGGTCTTGGGCCGCTTCATCGTCCAGTCGATCGCAGGCCGGTAGAGATCGGTCAGCCAGCGATTGACCGGATTGGCCTGCTCAGGCGGGATCCGCCCCCGGATCAGCCAGCCCATCAGGATCGGCACCAATGTCACCGACAGGATCGCGGCGGCGGCCATCGCATAGGTCTTGGTGAAGGCGAGCGGCGCGAACAGCCGGCCCTCCTGCGCCTCCAGTGTAAACACCGGGATGAACGACAGCGTGATGATCAGCAGGCTGAAGAACAGCGCCGGCCCGACCTCGGCCGCCGCCTCGGTGACGAGGATCCAGCGCGTCTCGCCGTCGAGATGCGTGCCCGGATGGTCCTGCTCCCAGCGCTCGATCTTCTTGTGGGCGTTCTCGATCATGACCACGGCCGCATCGACCATGGCACCGATCGCGATGGCGATGCCGCCGAGCGACATGATGTTGGCGTTGACGCCCTGGTAGCGCATCACGACGAAGGCGGCGAGCACGCCCAAGGGAAGGGTGAGGATCGCGACGAGCGCCGAGCGGACATGCCAGAGGAAGAGCGCACAGACCAGGGCCACGACGACGAACTCCTCGACCAGCTTGTGGGTGAGGTTCTCGACAGCACGGTCGATCAGCTGCGAGCGGTCATAGACCGTCACCACCTCGACGCCCGGCGGCAGGCTCCTCTTGAGGTCCGCGAGCTTGTCCTTGACCGCCGCGATCGTCTCCCGCGCATTCTTGCCCGAGCGCAGGATCACGACCCCGCCTGCGACCTCGCCTTCACCGTTCAGCTCGGCGATGCCGCGCCGCATCTCGGGGCCGATCTGGATCGTGGCGACGTCGCCGAGGCGGATCGGCACGCCGCCGGCCGCCGTCTTCAGCGGGATCGCGCGGAAATCGTCGAGCGTCTTCAGATAGCCTGAGGCGCGCACCATATATTCGGCTTCGGCCAGCTCGAGCACCGACCCGCCCGCTTCTTGATTGGCCTGCCGGATCGCCTCGACCGCCTGGGCGTGGGTCACCCCGTAGGCCGCGAGCTTCACCGGATCGAGCAGTATCTGATACTGCTTGACCATGCCGCCGATGCTGGCGACCTCGGCGACGCCGGTCACGGTCTTGAGCTCATAGCGCAGGAACCAGTCCTGCAGACCGCGCAGCTGCGACAGGTCATGCCGGCCGGTGCGGTCGACCAGCGCATATTCATAGACCCAGCCAACCCCGGTCGCGTCGGGCCCGAGCGCGCTGCGCGCGCTCGCCGGCAGGCGCCCCTGCACCTGGTTCAGATATTCGAGCACGCGGCTGCGCGCCCAATAGAGATCGGTGCCGTCCTCGAAGATCACATAGACGAAGCTGTCGCCGAAGAAGGAATAGCCGCGCACCGTCTTGGCGCCTGGCACCGACAGCATGGTGGTGGTGAGCGGATAGGTGACCTGGTTTTCGACGATCTGCGGCGCCTGACCCGGGTAGCTGGTACGAATGACGACCTGCACGTCGGACAGATCGGGGAGGGCGTCGATCGGGGTGGATCGTACCGCCCAGAGGCCCGCGCCGACCAGCGCCAGCATGCCGATCAGAACGAAGAAGCGGTTCTTGACCGACCAGCGGATGAGATGGGCGATCATCGGCCCGCCACCTTCGCCATACGCCGCAGCGTCGGTCCCGCCGGGGGCCGGTCGAACCCGAACCGAACCCGGTCGCCCGCCTTGAAGCCGCGCGCGATGCCCGGATCGGCGAGCGCGAAGGTCATCGTCATCGCGGGCCAGTCGAGCGCGGGGACCGGTTCGTGGCTGAGCGTCACCGCATTGGCCGTGAGCCGCTCGATCTTGCCCGTCGTCTCGTACAGCGTGGCTTTCGACCTCGGCGCGGCGATGGTCGCCGATGCCGCACCGCCGCCGATCGGCCGCGCCTCGATTCCCGACAGGCTCGCCTCGGAGTCGATCAGGAACTGCCCCGAGGCGACGACTTTCTCGCCGGGCGACAGGCCGGCAAGGATCTCGGTTTCACCGCCCGCCTCGCGGCCGATGCGGACCTCGGCGGGATGATAGCGCCCGTCGCCTGCGGCGAGCATGACGAGCGTGCGCTTGCCCGTGCGGATCACCGCCTCGCTCGGCACCAGCAGCGCCGGCTTGGCATCGCCGCCAAGCACGACGCTGGCGAACATGCCCGGCCGTAACCGCCCGTCCCGGTTGGGCAGCTCGATCCGCACGGTGAGCGTGCGGCTGTCGGCCTGCGTCGTCGGCAGGATCGCGATCACCCGGCCGGCGAAGCGCTCGCCGGGGAAGCTCGCCAGCGTGGCGCTGGCATTCTGGCCGACCCGGACATCGCCCGCGCGCGCTTCGGGCACCGCGGCATTGAGCCAGACGGTGCCGAGCCCGCTTACCTGGGCGAGCGTCTGGCCCATGGCGAGCGTCACGCCGGCACGGGCGTCGAGCGTCTGGATCGTGCCCGAGATCGGCGTCGTGATGGTCACCACGCCGTTCGGCCGACCGCTCCGCTCGACGCTGGCGATGAGGCCGTCGGACATGCCCATCAGCCGCAGCCGCTGGCGCGCGGCCGCGGTGAGATCGGGCTTGCCGAGCCGCCTGACGCTCAGATATTCGGTCTGCGCGCCGCCCCATTCGGGCAGGAGCAGGTCCGCGATCGGCGCGCCGGCGCGGACCACGTCCCCGGGCGCTCGCGCATAGACGCGGCTCACGAACCCGCCCGAACGCGCCTGGATGACGGCGACGTCGCGCCGGTTGAAGTCGATCGTGCCGGTGACCTCGAGGGCCGAGGCAAGGCTGCCCATCTTCGCCGCGACGACCCGCAATCCCAGGCTCTGCCGCGCGGCGGGATCGACGGCGACCGTGGGGGCCGCGCCGGCGCTTCCTCCGTCCGCGTATCGCGGCACGAGCTGCATATCCATGAAGGGCGACTTGCCGGGCTTGTCGAACTTCTGGTTGGGGAACATCGGATCGTACCAGTAAAGGACTTTGCCTGCCCCGGCGGGCGTGGTCGCCTCCGATTGCGGTGCCTGGCGATGGCCAGCCCAATAGCCTGTGCCGCCGGCCAGCAGCGCGACAGCCAGGATCGATGCGCCCCAGCGCAGCGCGGATTTATCGAGCGTCATGGCCGCTCCTCCCCATAGGTGATAGTGATGCGGACCGCGTCGCGCGCGACGTCGGCTTCGCGGTTGAGCGCCTCGACCTCGGCCTCCGCGAGCCCGAGCGTCGTGAGCAGCGCGGCGCCAAGGTCGAGCTTGCCGGCGCCATAGCTGTCGCGGTCGAGCTCGGCGCGGTGCCTGGCGAGTGGCACCAGCGTCTCGCGGGCATTGCGCAACCGGGAGAGATGCATGGCATGGTCTGCGAGATCGGCGTCGAGCTGCGCCACCAGCTCGCGGCGGATCGCCTCGCGGTCGAACCGACCCCCTTGCGCAAGGCTCTCGCTTGCAGCGATCCTGGGGTTCTGGCGCTTGCCGGCGAACAGCGGCAGGTCGATCGACACGCCGACCGAGGCCATGTCGCCGTACATGGGATCGCGCCGGCCATAGGTGACGCCGACCTTCCAGTCGGGGCGCTTGTCGGCGCGCGCGAGACGCACGTCCGCTTCGGCGACTGCGATCCGCGCGTCCTGCGCGCGCAGGGCGGGAAGCGCATCGATCCCGGCCCGCAGCCGGATCGGATCGACATCGAGCATCGGCGGGTCGCCCGTCGCCTGCGGGTCGGGGTCGCCGGTATAGCGCGCGAGCCGGGCCCGCGCCTGCGCCACCACCGCAGCCATCTCGGCGCGGCGATCGGCGATGGCGGCGCGGAGCTGGTCGGGCTCGAGCGCCTGGCTCGGGCGCGCGCTGCCCGACGCCAGGCGTGCGGTCACGGTCTTCTGCAGGTCGTCGAGGCTGGCATCGAGCAGGTCGAGCTGCCGGAGCCGGCGTTCTCCATAATAGAGATCGACCCAGGCGAGGGCGGTCTCGAGCCGCACGTTGCGGCCTTCGACCAGCTCGCCCGCCTCGGCGATACCGATATCGGCCGCGGCGCGCGCGGCGCGTGCATGGCGCTTGGCGAGATTGGGGAAGGTCTGGCTGAACCCGATCGTCGCCATGGTGAAATCGTCGCGCGTGAAGCTGCCGGCATTGGGGCCGCTCACCGGGAAGTTCTGCAGGCCCAGGTCGAGCGTCGGATCGGGCAGGCGATCGGCCGCGACCGCCGAAGAGCGGGCGCCGGCTGTCGCCGCCGCGCGCGCCTTGAGGCTTGGCGCGTTGGCGGCAGCGAGCCTCACTGCCTGCTCGTAGGTGAGCGGGCCGGCCGACACCGGCACGGCCCAGGCGCTCGCAAGCGTCGCACCGATAGAGAGCAACAGGCGTCGCACAGCGCGCCTCGGCATCATGATCATGGATATCATCCCCTCATGACAGAGGCGGCGCGCCAAGATGTGACGCGCCGCTCCGGAGCGGGTTTAGCCCTTGTCCGACCTGACTGCGCCGCGCATGCAGTCGGCGGCGCTTGCCTGCATCATCGCGCAATCGCAGCTGGCCATGTCCCGGCTGTCGGGCACCCATATGCGGACACGCGCAGGGCCAGTCGCCCGCGGACCATATTGCGGCGCCGACCGCCATTCCCAATGGCCTTGCGGCGTGCGGCTCGCGTCGGTTGCAAGCGCAGGCGCGGCGAGACTGAGGGCCGCCACAAGGGCGGCCGGAAGCAGTTTGATCATCACGAAAACCTTTGACTGAAAAGAAGGAAACCGGGCGCGCACGCATCGATCGATGCGCGCAGCCCGTGCTCGTTCAATCAGGCAAGGCTGGTGGGAGGATCCGGCTCGGGCGCAACCGCCTTGCCGGTCAATATCGTGTCGGTCGTCCAGAAGCTGGGCGCGTCGTAGAGACGCGCAGGCGCAACGCCGCCTGCCAGGTCCGCTGCGACCAGCGGGATCACGCACCCCATCGCGGCGATGCAATCGAGCGTCAGGCCCTTGCAGGGCTTTTCGCTGGGCGCAGGCTGCTGCTTGGCCATCATCGCCATGCAGTCCGCATCCATGCCCTTGGCCAGCGGCGCGCCTGCCGCCTGCGGCACGCTGTGCGCGGCCGCCATCTGGGCTCCGAAGAGACCGGACAGCGCTCCGATGACGAGCAGGAGGGCGAGCAGGCGTTTCACGGGCCTCGATATCTAGCGGGTTTCGCGGGCGCAGCCAACCAAAGTCTCGCGCCGCGCGGATTTTGAAGTGCTGACGGCTGATTCCGTCAACTCCGCGTCAATAAAGATCCGGCCCGGGGAAGAAGATCGGCTGCGGCCTCTACGTATATCGAGGCTGGACCCGGGACCGTAGTCCCAAGCCTGAAGAGACGCTCTTCCCCTCGGCAAAGTCCGGGCGGTGGCTTACCATCCAAGGAGGTGAATATGGTCAGAAAAACTCTCATGGTCGCGCTTGCCGGCATTTCGATGCTTGCTGCCGTCCCCGCTATGGCCCAGGGCATCGGGCACAGCCTGTTCATGCGCGGCTCGATCGTCGACACGGGCAGCAACGGCACGGTCGTCTGCATCGGCAAGGCCGATGGCGCCGAGGTCGGCCAGAAGCTCGAGGTCTATCGCGTCGTGACCCATCCGGGTCCGTCCAAGGGCGTGGCGCCGACCTATCACCGCCAGCTCGTCGGCCATGTGACAATCGACCATATCTTTGACGATCACTTCGCGCACGTGTCCGTCGCCGACGGCACGCCTGCCAAGCACGACATCGTCTGTCTCTTATACACATCTAGATGTGTATAAGAGACAGACCTATCACCGCCAGCTCGTCGGCCATGTGACAATCGACCATATCTTGGACGATCACTTCGCGCACGTGGCCGTCGCCGACGGCACGCCTGCCACGCACGACATCGTCGAGCTTCGCAAGACCTGACAAGCCGGTGGCCCGGCGGCACGGGCTGCCCTGATGCGACGCGTCGGGGCAGCGGGCCGCCGGCGACGAGGAGACCGTTCGGGGTCAAAGCGAAACCGCTTGACCCTGGACCATGGTCCAACCGGCATGATCGAGCGGATGACATGGGCAATTTCAAGATCGGCGAACTGGCCGCGGCCGCAGGCGTGGGCCGCGATACGATCCGCTATTATGAGCGGATGGGCCTGCTGCGCGAGCCCGCGCGCACGGCAGCGGGCTACAGGCTCTACGACGCGACGGACCTCGAGCGCGTCAACTTCATCCGCTCGGCGCAGGAGCTTGGCTTCACCCTCGATCAGGCCCGGCAGCTGCTGGCGCTCAGGGCATCGGACACCGCGCATGCGCAGGCCGTGCTCGATATCACGCTCGCCAAGATCACGGACGCCGAAGTCCGGCTCAAGCGCCTGTCCGATATTCGCGACATGCTTCGATTGCTTGCCGATGAGTGCCCGGGCGAAGTTCCTGTTTCCGATTGCCCTATTCTCACGTTCCTCACGGAAAGGCGGAGATCTGATCACCGAAAGATATAAGAGCAAGCCTCGCAGGAAGAACAAACACCATTATTAAAAGGGGATTTATCATGACACGAATGCATATAGTGGCTGGGATTGTTCCAGCATTGCTTCTGGGCGCCTGTGCGACGACGCCGCCTACCTCCGCACAGGTCGAAAGCTGTAGGGCCATGGAGGGCGATATGGGTCTCCAGACACGTCATGACCATGGCGAGATGAAACAGCAGGGTCGTAATCCCATGAACCTGTCGCACGATCAGTGCCGCAAGATTCTTCGCCAAGCACAATGATTCCTGCTCCGGGTGGCTCGGGCCCACCCGGAGATTCCTCCAGTACGAAAGGAAGAAGCAATGGTCGGAAATCGAAAAGTCATACTGTCGCTAATCAGCGTTAGCCTGCTCTCGATGGCGGCGCTTTCGGGCTGTGAGCGCAAGACCGATCAGACGGTGCCGGCTGCGGCCAACAGCGCCGCACCCGCGGCTGGCGCTGATAGCGTAAATCCCGCCGGCATGGATCATTCGGACGCCATGGCCAATGAACAGGAGATGGAGCGGCATCACCAGCAGGCCATGGACCATGATGCGATGCGCCAGGGAGGCATGAACAGCAGCGCTCCGAAGACCGAGCCTGCGCCTGCGGATTCGGCGATGCCGATGAAGGACATGTAAGGGCGCGAAGGGGGTCGACATGTGCGTTTGGACCAGCCTTCGCCTTTCGGGTCTGGGGTTGTTGCTCGCTTTCAGCCTTCCCTCTGCGAGCGTGCACGCTCAGGAGGGCGAAGACCATTCGGCACATCATGGGGATACTTCGGGCGGTGCGGGGATGGCCGATGGCGCAATGTCCGCAAAGCCCGAGGTCGGCACCTCCGATATGGCCTCGATGATGAACTCTATGATGGAGCGCATGATCAACGGCGAAGGCGAGAATGAACATGGGCACGATTCCCGCCGCACCGCATTTTTTTCGCAGTTGCTCGCCTTTCCCGCGCTCGACGAAGCGGCCCGGCAGCGGGTCGCTGCGCAGGCCGGGGAACGGGTAAGCACGGGCCTGTCGATGGTCAACGCCGCCTCGGCCGACGGCGCGCGTGCGACAACGGTCTCGGCCCGGCTCGATGCGGCGCGCCGGATGCGCGAAGGGACCGACCTGTTCCGCTCCGGTACCGCCGCGCAGGGCGCGATCGGAGGCTTGCAGCCGCCCCGGGAGGTCGGGCTTGCCTGGCTGCGCGATCAGCTCGACATCGACCAGGCCGCGCCCGGCCATGCCGATCACTGGTTCGGCATCTCGCCCTCGCACCTCCTTCTCATGCTGTTCCTGGGGCTGGTGAGCGCCACGCTTATCGCGCTGCAGATCTTCCGCCTGCGGCGGATCGGGGCGATCGCCGGCGGTGTCGCCACCGCCAAGGTTCCAGCAAAGCCGGAGCCGAAGGCTGCCCCTCCCGCTACCAGGGTTGCGCCCGCGCCTGCACCCGTTGCCGACAGCGCCGGGCTCGCGCCGAGCAATGCGGCCGCACCCGCTGGGGCGTCGCTGCGCAAGCCCAAAAGCTGGGCGGGGCAGCTGCGCGTGGTCCAGATCGTGCGAGAGACGCCGAGCGTGCTGACCTTCCGGCTCGCGGACCCGACCGCCGACCGGCTGCCGTTCGACTTCCTGCCGGGCCAGTTCCTGCAGGTCGAGGTAGAGCCCGAAGCGGGCAAGACCGCGCGCCGTTCCTACACGATCGCCTCTTCGCCGACCCAGCGGGCCTATGTCGAACTGACGGTCAAGCGCGAGGAGCAGGGCGTGGTCTCGCGATACCTGCACGACAAGGTCGTCGCCGACGATCTGCTGAAGGTCAGCGGACCGTTCGGCGCCTTCACCTTCACGGGAACGGATGCCCAGAGCATCGTGCTGATCGCGGGCGGGGTCGGCATCACCCCGATGATGTCGGTGCTGCGCTATCTCACCGACACCGCGTGGAAGGGTGATATCTTCTTCTTCTACGGCGCACGGTCGACCGAGGAATTCGTGTTCCGCGACGAGCTCGAGCGGCTCGAACGCCGTTTTCCCAACCTCCATGTCGTCGCCGCGATGCAGCGCGCGCCCGGCACCGTCTGGATGGGCCCCGAAGGGCCGATCACCCGCGAGATGATCCTGGCCGCGGTGCCGGAGATCGCGAGCCGGCGGATCCATATGTGCGGCCCGCCGGCGATGATGGGCGCGATGCGCGGCGTGCTGGCGGAACTTGGCGTCCCCGAAGCGCAGCTGCACACCGAGGCGTTCGGTCCGGCCTCGCTGCCGGCCGACCACGAGGATCTCGAGGTCAAACCCGCGCCCGCGCCAGCGGATAAGCCGGCCCCGAGCGCCGAGGTGGCGCCGAGCACGGTGACCTTCTCCGTGTCGGGGGTGTCGGCGGCCTTGCCCGCGGACGAGACCGTGCTCGAGGCGGCCGAGGGCGCGGGCGTCGAGATCTCCTATGCCTGCCGTGCGGGCACATGCGGCGCCTGCGTGGTCAAGCTGCTGCAGGGCGAGGTAACGATGGAGGTCGAGTCCGGCCTCGCGCCCGCCGACAAGGCGCAGGGCTATGTGCTCGCGTGCCAGGCGAAGGGCACGGGCACGCCGCTCGTGGTCGAAGCCTGATGCGCGAACGCAGCGACATCGCCGTCGGCCTGCTGGTCGCATTCCTGCTGCTGTTCCCGTTCGGCTACCTCGTGCATGTGTCACCGCGCTTTCCGGGCAGCCTCGCTGGCGGGATCATCGGGATCGCAGCGCTCGTGCTGATGCTGCTGACGCTTCCCTATGTCGCGGCCAAGCACATCGCCTGGGTCGACAAAGTGCTCTCCCGGCTCGTCAGCAAGCCTACCCTGCTCGCCATCCACATCTATGCCGGCGTGCTGGCGCCGATCCTGGGTCTGGTCCACGCCGCGCACAAGCTCGAAAGCCCGGTCGGACTGCTTCTGACCGTCCTCCTGCTGATGACGGTCATCACCGGCTTCATCGGCCGCTACCTGCTTGCCCAGCTTGGTCGGGCGCTGCGCGGACGCAGGTCGGAACTGGCCTCGCTTCGCGCCGCCTTCCTTGAGGAGCCGGCGGCGCCGGCGCAGGCCGATACCGCAGCCGCGCCGCTGTCGGGCTGGAGGCGCTATCTGTTCGTCGCCGGGGATGCGCCCGCGGGCCAGCACCCCCAGAACAGGGCGGGGATCGCCGCGGCGCTGGCCGATACCGAATTCGCGATCCGCGCCGAAGAGGCGACCAACACCCTGTTCGCGCGATGGCGGTTCCTGCACATCCTGCTGGGCTGTCTCATCTTCGCGCTGCTCGCGCTCCACGTCGGCGCGGCGATCTATTACGGGCTGCGCTGGCTATGAGCTGGCAGCGTCTTTCCTATGCCGTCTTCATCGCAGCCCTGCTGGTGATGGTCGCCGCGGTCGCGATCCGGATGCGATCGGACGCGCCGAGGGATGCCGGCCTGGTGGCGCAGCTCGTAGCGCCCGGCCCGCTCTCGAGCGCCCACCAGTCCTTCGCCGGCCAATGCACGGCCTGCCACACGCCGGGCAAGGGCGTCGAAACCCGGACCTGTCTCACCTGCCATGCGGGCACGGATTTCGGGACGAAGCAGTCGACGCAGTTCCACGCGAAAGCGACGCAGTGCACCTCCTGCCACGTCGAACATGAGGGAGAGCGCGGCATCATCCGCATGGATCACGCCGCCTTGCTCGACATGGCAAAGTGGCGGCAGCCTTCGGCGGGCATGTCGACAAACACTCGAAGCCTGACCCCCGAGACCGCGCTCAATTGCGCGAGCTGCCATGCGTTCCGCGATCCGCACCAGGGCCTGTTCGGCACCGACTGCGCGAGCTGTCACAAGACCGACAGCTGGAAGATCGCCAATTACCGCCATCCATCGGTCAATTCGACGCAGTGCGCCGAGTGCCACAAGGCGCCGCCCAGTCACTTCATGGAGCATTTCAGCATGGTCTCGCAGCGCGCAGCCGGATCGAAAGCGCGCGTCGACCAATGCTATGCCTGTCACGCCACCGACAGCTTCAACAATATCCGCAAGCGAGGCTGGTATGATCACCATTGAGGCCGACTGGCTGAGCGCCTTCTTCCGGCTTGCGGTGATCGGCCTGGAACTGGCGGGCACGCTGACCATCCTGGTCGGCGCGGGGCTCGCAACCTTTCTGTTTGCGCGGCGGGCGAGGGCGGGCGACCGAACCGAGGCCTATAGCGCGTTCCGATCGGCGCTCGGCCGCAGCATCCTGCTCGGCCTGGAATTTCTGGTCGCCGGCGACATCGTCAAGTCGCTGGTGATCAACCCGACGCTCGACGATCTCATCGTGCTGGCCGGGCTTGTGCTGGTGCGGACCTTCCTGAGCATCTCGCTCGGGGTCGAGATCAACGGCCACTGGCCCTGGGAGGAAACCCGGATGGCGCGGGAGAAGGCGCGTGCGGCGTCGGATGGGTCGCCGGCTACGGCTGAGGCCGCCGGATGCGGCACAGCGCTCAAGCGATAGCAGATGGAAGGCGCATCATGATCGAGAGACGCGAATTGCTGATGGCGGGCGCCGGCCTTGCCGCCGCCGGAACGCTGGCTGCGCCGGCGGCGGCGCAGCAGCATCGAATGGAAGGGATGGCGATGTCGATGACGGACTGCATCGACGATTGCGTGGCTTCGCACCGCATGTGCCTGGAAACCGCCGCTTGGCTGACGAAGCAAGGCGGCGCGTCAGCTACGGCGTCGCTGATCGCCATGCTGAACGACTGTGCGGAACTGTGCCAGGCGACTGCCAACTCGATGCTGCGGGAATCTGCCCTGCACCGCATCGTCTGCCGCGCCTGCGCCGACGCTTGCGAGCGCTGCGCCGAGGAATGCGGACGCCATAGCGCGGACCAGCGGATCGCGCGTTGCTCGGCCACCTGCAAGAAATGCGCGGCGAGCTGCCGAACGATGGCGGACATGTCGAGCTGAGCGGCGCGCTTCGCACGTGCCCCACATAGTCACGTTCAGGCCAGAGCCCCCGGTCACAGCTTGTGTGTCCGACAACTACGCCAGGACAGCGATCATGGCACGTGGCACAAAGTCCGAGTATCCGGCAACGGCGGAAATCATCGCACCCGCCATCGCCGGAGCCTTCCGTGCCGCCACCCGATAGTCGGGTAATGCCGAGCACCATCTTTACGATTGCGTGAACGCTCCACGGTCGATCTGTATTGGAGAAGTCAGTGTCAACCGCCGAATTTGTCAACCGGCTACCCGAATTGCTCCGCCCCAATCCAGCAAGGGTAGTGATCAGACCCTATATGCCGTCGACGGAAACCTATAAATATGCGGTACCGGATCAGCCACGTGCGCAGCGCATCGCCGACCGCGTCCTGGCGCTCGACCCAGCATCGCTCCACGATGAGTTGCAACGCATTCTTGATGATTTCTCGGGAAGGCATCGTGAGGTTCCGTCCCTGTTTTTGCGGCGGTTCCACGAGGTTGATGGCATCATCGTCTGTGATTGCGAGGTCACCCATGAACAGGCGCTCTTGATCGGTGCCCATTTTTGCAACGAATATTCCTATGAGGCAGCAGCGCTTTTCAATCCGAGCATCGTCCTGCATCCTGACCAGTCTGCTGTACCTGAAAACTCTCTCCGATTCATTCTTTCCCTGCGAGGCGTGGGCGAGGGGCATATCTCCTCCGTCACCTTTCGCACCGGGTTTTGCGCCGCGGACGGAACCATAGCAATCAATCCTCCGAGCCCCATGCCGCTCGTGCTGGAGACTGAAAACATCTCCGGCGAGGACGGGCCGGACGCGGGCATTCGGATCAAGTGCGATGGCAGCCACGATCTCTCGGAGATCGTGATCTTTCCGACAACCCCCAGCCAGCGTGGTGGCATCGAAGACCTTCGCTTGGTCCGCTTCCTGGACGACGATGGCCGAGCCACCTATTTCGGTACATATACGGCATTTAGCGGCCAGTCCGTCCGGCAGGAGTTGTTGTCCACGCCGGACTTCCGGACATTCGAACTCAGACCGCTGCGTGGGGATGCCACCGGTAGCAAGGGCATGGCGCTTTTCCCCCGACGCATTGCCGGGCACTTTGCCATGCTTGGGCGCGAGGATAACGAAAATATCTGGTTCCTGACGTCCGCGGACATTCACGACTGGAGTGGCGGAGCGAAAGCCATCGAACCTCGCTGGCCTTGGGAGTTTGTCCAGATCGGTAATTGCGGATCGCCGATCGAGATCGACGAAGGCTGGCTGGTCGTAACTCATGGAGTCGGCGCCGTTCGGAACTATTGCATCGGGGCGTGCCTGCTGGACCGTGACGATCCCTCGAAGCTGCTGGCGCGGACGAAGCTACCGCTTTTGCGGTCGGACATGGATGAGCGCGAAGGTTATGTGCCAAACGTAGCCTACAGCTGCGGCGCGATGGTACATAATCGGGTGCTGGTACTGCCTTATGCCATTGCTGACAGCTTCACCACTTTTGCCACTATTCCTCTCGAGCGTCTGCTGGCCGCCATGGATTAGTCACTGTTGCCGACCTGTCCTGCTCTCGAGTCCGAACCATAGTTACACATCGGCACAACAACGATGCCAGTGCGATAATTTATGGCCATCTCAGAGACGGACTTCGCACATTACGTATACAGCAAGGCGGAAGGTGACACCATTTCACGGGCAAGCTCCGGAAGGGGCGACAATCGACCGGGCATATGCTCGATCGAACGAGAAACCCAGACTTGAAGGAATGGATACTTGCGCAAGAAGACGGCAATGATCGCTTCGCTCGCAGCTCTCGGCTTCCTCGCCGTCAGTGCCGGACCGGTGCTGGCGGACGGGATGCCGCCGGGCATGCCCGATCTTGAGGAGACCCTCAAGGCCAGGCCGGCGCCTGCCCAGCCCGATCCTGCCCACATGCAGGGCATGGCTCACGGTAAGGAGCAGATGCACGGCCAGATGATGCAGGGCCATCGAATGGCGATGCGGGATTCGCAGGACCAGGACGGCGCCTCCGGCATGTCACACAGGTCGGACGGTGGTTGCTGACCCTGCCATCATTCCATCAGACGACAAGGTTGACGGACAAGATCATGGCCGCTTTCAACCGAAGCCTTGGTCCGCCGTTCCCACGGCGGGCCAATCGCTTTTCTGGCCGGTCTCAGGACGAGAAAGCCAGGCCGGGTCACATTTTTGATCGATCCCGGATCATCATTTTACGCGCCTGCTCCAGCAGGCACACGGCCGATCGGATTTCGATTCGTAACTTACGTATACAGACAGCGTCTCGCTAGCAGCATTGAAGCTTCGGAATTGCCGGGATCGGAACGTCGATCGGGCAACAGGAAGAACACTCGGAGACCCTCAATGCGACAGACGACATTTCTCGCGGCGCCCGTCAGCCTCTTCGCGACGCTAACCTTCGCCGCCGGCACCGCTCTCGCCCAGTCGACGCCCGCGCCCGCGCAGGCTGCGCCGGCCCATGCCCACCAGCAGGGCATGGATCATGGCGGGCAGCAGATGCACGATCAGATGATGAAGGATCATCAGGCCGGCGCGCAGAAGCAGCAGGGGCAACCGGCCCAGCAGGATCAACAGGGCATGTCGGGGATGGCCGGCATGTCCGGCGGGTCGCCAGCATCGAACGGCTCGGGCATGGCCGGTAAGGCGAAGAGTGGCTGCTGCAAGATGCCGATGAAGAAGGCCAAGCCGGCCGCGAAGAAGAAGACCGCCAAGCCCATGGCCGACAAGCCGATGAGCGACATGTGAAGTTTCCAGCCCCGATAAAACACCCCCCGGGGCTGAGGGCCCGCCGCCGCCCCGCGGCGGGCCAGTTCTTTGACGATGCCCAGCGTCGCCCCGTGCTCCCAGCTTTCAAAGCCGGGACCGAGCAACTAACGTGAGAGAGGAAACAGTGATGCGAAAGCATCTTGGCGTCGGTGCTGCTGTTGGCTTTCTGCTCTTTGGCAGCACGCCGCTCCTCGCACAGGGTATCGGCCATAGCTTGTTCATGCGCGGCAAGATCGTCCGTACGGATGCGGGCGGCACAGTGGCCTGCCTGGGCAAAGCCGATGGCGCGCACATCGGGCAGATACTCGAAGTCTATCACGCAACGCCGCGCCACCGCCGCCTTGTCGGTCATGTCGAAGTCGACCAGATTTTCGACGACCATTATGCTCATTTCCGCGTGAGGGACGGGACGCTTCAGAAAGGCGATTGGGTGAGCCTAAAGCGCGTCCGGGCGTAACGCCAGAATTGGAATGCCAAGCGCCGCCCTCGCCAAAAGAAGACTCGGCCGAGTAACGCCTGTCTCGGCATAATTCCGATCAGGCGTGCGCGAATAGGTTCAGGAGTCGATGAATATTCATCGGCTCCGTTGGCGTGTCCGACCCTTAAAGCCCGCGACACCGATACCAGACTACCTTCTGCGGAACTTACTTATAGGCCGCCCGGGCAAAGAGACTACTCCGTCAGGCCATCGATAGAGATGGAGTCAGGTTATGTTCGAGAAG
Source organism: Sphingobium sp. B2 (assembly GCF_007693735.1). NCBI lineage: Bacteria > Pseudomonadati > Pseudomonadota > Alphaproteobacteria > Sphingomonadales > Sphingobiaceae > Sphingobium > Sphingobium sp. B2. Next base: position 177,421 of record NZ_VDBZ01000005.1, on the reverse strand, counting down.
GCGATCGGGACCATTAACGCGGCGGCCTCCTTCCGACACCGCTATGATAATTTCATCGGAGGCCGCTGGAGCGCTCCTGCGAGCGGCGAGTATTTCGCCGACAAGAGCCCGATCAATGGCGCCCAGATCGCCGAGTTCGCGCTGTCGACGCCGGAAGATGTCGAGCGCGCGCTCGATGCGGCGCACGCCGCCAAGGATCAATGGGCAAGGATCGCGCCCGCCGAGCGCGCCAGGATTCTCAATCGCGTCGCCGACCGGCTCGAGGATAATCTGGAGCTGCTGGCGCTTGCCGAGACGATCGACAATGGCAAGCCGATCCGCGAGACCCGCGCTGCCGACGTGCCGCTTGCAATCGACCATTTCCGCTACTTCGCCGGCTGCATCCGGGCGGAGGAAGGCGGCATCTCGACGATCGATGCCGACACCATCGCCTATCATTTCCGCGAGCCGCTCGGCGTCGTCGGCCAGATCATCCCGTGGAACTTCCCGCTGCTGATGGCGGCGTGGAAGATCGCCCCGGCGCTGGCGGCGGGCAACTGCACCGTCATCAAGCCCGCATCCCAGACGCCGCTCACCTTGCTGATGTTCGCCGAGCTCACCGCCGACATCCTGCCGCCCGGCGTGCTCAATGTCGTCACCGGCCCGGGACGGACCGTCGGCCAGGCGATCGCCGCCAATCCGCGCATCGCCAAGGTCTCGTTCACCGGCGAGACCGTCACCGGCAAGCAGATCATGCACGCCGCGGCGGACCATCTGATCCCCCAGACGATGGAGCTTGGCGGCAAGTCGCCCAACATCTTCATGGCGGACGTGCTCGACGAGGACGATGCCTTCTTCGACAAGGCGCTCGAAGGCTTTACTTTGTTCGCCTTCAACAAGGGCGAGGTCTGTACCTGCCCGTCGCGCGCCCTGATCCATGAGTCGATCTTCGACCGCTTCATCGAGCGCGCCGTGGCGCGCGTCGCCGCGATCCGCCAGGGCGATCCGCTCGACCCGTCGGTCCAGGTCGGCGCGCAGGCGTCGGAGGACCAGCTCCACAAGATCCTGGGCTATATCGATATCGGCAAGGCCGAGGGCGCGCAGTGTCTGGTCGGTGGCGCCAGGGCGCTGCCGGGCGGTGCGCTCGACCAGGGCTATTTCGTACAGCCGACCGTGTTCGTGGGTCAGAACCACATGCGCATCTTCCAGGAGGAGATCTTCGGTCCCGTCCTGGCGGTCACCACCTTCAAGACGGTCGAGGAGGCGATCGCACTTGCCAACGACACCGCCTACGGTCTTGGCGCGGGCGTCTGGACCCGGAGCGGCAACACCGCCTACCGTCTGGGCCGCGCGATCGAGGCCGGGCGGGTCTGGACCAACTGCTATCACCAGTACCCCGCCCATGCCGCCTTCGGCGGATACAAGGCGTCGGGCTTCGGGCGTGAAAATCACCGGATGATGCTCGACCATTATCAGCAGACCAAGAACCTGCTCGTCTCCTATGACGAGCACGCGCTCGGCCTGTTCTGACCCCTCGCTCAAAAGGAGAAACGGACATGGCGAAAACCATGAAGGCGGCGGTCGTCCGCGAATTCGGCAAGCCCCTGGTCATCGAGGACGCGCCGATCCCGACGGTCGGCCCCGGGCAGATCCTGGTCAAGATTGCGGCAACCGGCGTGTGCCATACCGACCTGCACGCGGCAGAAGGGGACTGGCCGGTCAAACCCAACCCGCCCTTCATTCCTGGCCATGAAGGCGTCGGGCATGTCGCCGCCGTCGGTGCGGGCGTCACCCATGTGAAGGAAGGCGACCGGGTCGGTGTGCCCTGGCTCTACACCGCCTGCGGGCATTGCGTGCATTGCCTGGGTGGCTGGGAGACGCTTTGCCACGAACAGCAGAACACCGGCTATTCGGTCAATGGCAGCTTTGCCGAATATGTCCTCGCCGATCCCAACTATGTTGGTCACCTTCCCGACAATGTCGACTTCCTCGACATTGCGCCGATCCTCTGCGCGGGCGTCACCGTCTACAAGGGATTGAAGGCCACCGAGGCCCGACCCGGCGAGTGGGTGGTCGTCTCAGGGATCGGCGGGCTCGGCCCCATGGCGGTGCAATATGCCCGTGCCATGGGTCTCAATGTGGCCGCGGTCGACATCGACGATAGCAAGCTCGACCTCGCTACACGCCTTGGCGCCACACTGACGGTCAACGCGCACAGCGAGGACCCTTCGGCAGCGCTCAAGAAGGCGATAGGCGGCGCGCACGGAGCGCTCGTCACCGCCGTTTCGCCCAAGGCGTTCCAGCAGGCGCTCGGCATGGTCCGGCGCGGCGGCACGGTCGCGCTCAATGGTCTGCCGCCGGGCGACTTCCCGCTGTCGATCTTCGACACCGTGCTGAACGGCATTACCGTGCGAGGCTCGATCGTCGGCACGCGGCTCGATCTGCTCGAGGCACTGGCGTTCGCCGGCGACGGCAAGGTCAAGGCCACGGTCCATGCAGACAAGCTGGAGAACATCAACGACGTCTTCTCCCGCATGCACCATGGCGACATCGAGGGCCGGATCGTCCTCGACCTCGCCTGAACCCGACTTCGCGAAAGTACAGTTCATGTCTCCCTTACATATCCGGCCGATCGCACGGCGCCGTTTCGTCCAGGGGCTGGCGATCGGCGGCGCGGTTGCCGGCTTCGCCCCGGCGCTTCTCGCGCGATCCGCCCCAGTCTCGCCCGCCGAGCTTAGCGGGACCGAGTTCGACCTCGAGATCGCCGAGCTGCCAGTCAACTTCACCGGCAAACGCCGTATCGCGACCGCCGTGAACGGCAGCGTGCCCGCGCCGGTCCTGCGCCTGCGCGAAGGCGACACGGTCACGCTCCGTGTGCGCAACGGCCTCAAGGAGATGTCGAGCATCCATTGGCACGGCATCATCGTGCCGGCGGAGATGGACGGCGTGCCCGGCATCAGCTTTGCCGGCATCGCGCCGGGCGAGACCTTCACCTATCGCTTCGAGGTCCGCCAGAGCGGAACCTACTGGTATCACGCTCACACGCTCGCCGAGCAGACGGGACTCTATGGAGCGATCATCGTGGAGCCGAAACAGGCGCCGGCGGCGCGGGCGCCCGATCGCGACTATTGCATCGTGCTCAGCGACTGGTCGGACGAGCCGCCGCTGCAGATCTTCCTCAATCTCAAGAAGCAGAGCAGCTACTATAATTTTGCGCAGCCGACCGCCGGCGATTTCCTCAAGGATGTCGGCACCATGGGCTTGGGCAAGGCGCTCGAGCGGCGGCGGATGTGGAACAGCTCGCGGATGAACCCGACCGACTACAGCGATGTCTCTGCCGCGACCTACACCTATCTGATGAACGGCGCGCCGCCCGCCGGCAACTGGACCGGTATCGCCGCGCCCGGCGAGCGCGTGCGCCTGCGCTTCGTCGGCGCGGGGACGGCGACGTTCTTCGACGTGCGGATCCCCGGGGTCGAGCTGACGGTCGTATCGACCGACGGGCAGCCGGTCGAGCCGGTCACGGTCGAGGAATTCCGGATCGGCCCGGGCGAGACCTACGACGTCGAGTTCACCATGCCCGAGGGCGGCGCCCGCACCATCTTCGCGCAGGCGATCGATCGGAGCGGCTATGCGCGTGGCACGATCGCACCGGCCCCGGGCATGGCGGCAGCCGTGCCGCCGCTCGATGCCCGGACCTGGCTCGAGCCGGTCGACATGATGGGCGCGATGGCGACGATGGGCGCAATGGGAGGCGACGCGCATGCCGGGCACGGCATGACCGAGATGCCGGCCAGGGCACGGCACGCCCGCACCGAATATGGCGCCAATACCGACATGCGCGTCGACTATCCGCGCACCAATCTCGACGATCCCGGCGCCGGGCTGCGCGGGCGCGGCTGGCGCGTGCTGACGCTGGCCGATCTGCGCACGCCGGGCGGCGATCCCGACCCGCGCGAGCCCGAGCGCGACATCGAGCTGCATCTGACGGGCAATATGGAACGGTTCATCTGGTCGCTCGACGGCATCAAGCTCAACGATTCCCGGCCGCTGCATTTCAAGCCGAACGAGCGGCTGCGCGTCACCTTCGTCAACGACACGATGATGGCGCATCCGATGCATCTGCACGGCATGTGGAGCGATGTCGAAGGCCCGGACGGCGCCTTCCAGGTCCGCAAGCATACGGTCGTGGTCCAGCCCGCCCAGCGGGTGAGCTTCCGCGTCACCGCCGACGCCATGGGCCGATGGGCCTTCCACTGCCATCTGCTCTATCACATGGCGGCCGGCATGTTCCGGGAGGTGGTGGTCGCATGATCCGGATTATCCCCTCGCGCGGCATTGCTCTTGGCGTTGCCCTCTTCCTGGCGCCGGCGATCACGGCTCCCGCCCTCGCGCAGGATGCCTTGCCCCCGTCGCCCGCCGCCACCCCTGCCCAAACGGCCACTCCCGATCCAAACTCACCTGCCGCGCAAGGCTCTCAGGAGCATGCGGGCATGGACATGCCGGGCATGGATATGACCGACACGAAGGCGTCCGGTAACGGCGCCACGATGGACATGGGCTCGATGCAGGGTGGCAAGGCCCCGCCGGACGCGCGCAACTCGGACGATTATGCCGACGGCTATCGCAACTCGACGCTGCCGGGCTATGAGATGGCCGACAAGCTCTCGATCCCCAAGATACTTGTGGATGAGCTCGAGTTCACCAGCGGCAACGAGGGTCAGGGCGTGGGCTGGACCGTGCTCGTCACCAAGGGTCAGGACAATGACAAGCTCTGGCTGCGCAGCCAGGGGCTCAAGAACTCCCGCGACCAACGTCTCGATCCGGAGAGCAGCGTCGAGGCGCTGTGGTGGCACAGCAAGAACCCGTTCTGGGGCACGCTGCTCGGGGTCAGGCAGGATCTCGGCAAGGGTGCGACCACCTGGCTCGCCGCCGGCGTCGAGGGACTGGCGCCCTATTGGTTCGACGTCCAGCTCACCGGCTATGTAGGAACCGATGGGCGTCTCGCGGCGCGCGCCAAGGCCTCCTATGAGGTCCTGTTCACCAATCGGTTGATCCTTACGCCGCAGGTGGAAACCAATATCTATTCGAAGCGGTCGAGCGATCGGCAGCTCGGCAGCGGCTTCAGCAATGTCGAGCTGAGCGGACGGTTGCGCTACGAGGTGTCGCGCAAGTTCGCGCCCTATATCGGCTTCGTCTGGGAGCGCGCATTTGACGGCACGGCCGATTTCCGTCGCCTGCGCAGGGAAGGGCCTTCCGAACACAGGCTGGTGATCGGCTTGCGCGCCTGGTGGTGATCCGCGGATGGCCACTCGAGGGATCGACCGCGAACGCGCCGCGTGACAAGGCTGGATCGCAAGCCAACGGTCGCTGGCCGGCCTCCTTTTTCGTCTTGTTGCTCGCGGCGGCTGCGGCGTCGGCGGGACAGACGGCCATTCTCGCCTTCCTTCCGGCACTGGTCGACCCGGCTCGTGGCGCGCTATCGTCAAGCGCTCATGATTTTCACGTCGCGAGCCTGACCGCGGTCCATCCCCTGGCAGCCTTGCTGGCGGCGCCGCTCTGGGGCTGGATCGCGGACCGGGTCGACTATCGGGCGATGTTGCGCGCAGCGCTGGTCATCCTCGCGCTGGTGACCGCGCCGATCGGCCTCGTCGGGTTGCCTGAGCTTTATGCATTGCGTCTGGTGGCGGGGATGGCGTCGGCCGCCATCATACCGTTGGGCTTGCTCTGCGCGAGCTTTGCCGCAAGCGGGCGCGCGGACCAGGCGCGCCGCTTCACCTGGCTGACCGCCTTCGTGTTTCTGGGCGATCTCGCCGGTCCGCTGGTGGCGGAGGTCTCGGCCGCGATCCTGCCCCGCGCTCCCCTCATGATCCTCGCTCTCGGCATCGGTGCCGTCGGGGCGGCGCTTTGCGCCGTGCGTCTGCCGCGCTGGTGTGCACCTTGCATCGATGGCGGAGACCTGCCCGCGCCGACGCTCGGCGCGACGCTGATCCTGCTTTTCGTCACGATCGTCGCGGGCGGCGGGCTGGCGGCGATGCATGTCAATCTCCTGGTGACGCGGAGCGTCATTTCGCTGAGCCGCGAAGAGATCGCCTGGATGCTCAGTCTCTGCGGATTGGGCATGCTGGCAGCACAGATCTTCCATGCGAGGCTCGATTGGCTGGTGACCATGCCGAGGCGGCTTGCGGGGCTGACGCTCGGCCTGCTGGCTGCGGCGCTTTTCCTGTTCCCTGTCGCCGCGAGCATGGCCGAACTCAGTGGGATCATCGTTGCTGCCGGCTGGAGCTCGGCAACCCTTCGATTGGTCACCAGCTTCTGGATCAGCGGCGGCGGGGCCCCTTCAGGCGTGAAGCTCGGTTTCCAGCATTCCGCCGCCAGCATCGGGCAGGCGCTCGCGCCGCTGGCGATAGCCATCGTCGCTCCCGGGGCGCAGCCGCTCGTTCTGTGGGGGATTGGTGGTCTATCGCTAGCGCTGCTTGTGTCCCTGCCGCTAGCCTGGAGGCCGCCCGCCATCGTAAAATCATCTGCGTGATGAGGGGAGGGGCGCATTGATGCGTATAGAAAAGAAGGGGCCTCTGCCCCATGCTTATCGTTCTTCCGGGAGTCATTTCATGAAGACCCGCCTATTCGTCGCCTTGCTGTTCCTCGCCATGCCCGGCGTAGCGCTTGCGGCCAGTGATATCGTCGTCCACCGGGATCCGGGATGTGGATGTTGCGAGAAGTGGGCGCAGGCCGTGCGCGCGAAGCTGGGACGCAAGGTCGTCATGCGTGACGATGCGTCGCGCAGCGAGCTTCAGCGCAAGGCCGGCATGCCCCGGACGCTGGCATCTTGCCACAGCGCGATCGTCGATGGCTATATGATCGAGGGCCATGTCCCGATATCCGACGTCAAGCGCTTGCTGGCGACCCGTCCTGCGGGCGTCAAAGGCATTGCGGTTGCGGGGATGCCGATCGGTTCGGAGGGCATGGAAGTGGCAGGCGCTGCCCGCCAACCCTATACGGTGGTGGCCTTCGGCAGCGCCGGTCAGCGAATTTTCGCCCGCCATTGATATCGCGCGGTTTGCAGCATCCTGCAGAATTGCCCGGTGGTAGAGGACCCCGCTGTCGAGTGTAGAACCTTGTGTCAAGCGAGCTGATGGCGTCCCTACCCCTACCTACACTGAAAAAGCAACGATTTGTCTTGTAAGTTGTTCGCGGTCGTCTCCCTGATTTGCCTGAATTTGGCCCAAAATGTGGAACGATTGTGGGACCGTTTGCCCACCGAAAGTGTGAGAACGGCCCCAACATTCCCGATCAGGGCCCCGAACCGATGGCACTCACAGCATTGAAGGTGAAAAACGCGAAGCCCGGTCGCCATGTCGATAGCCGGGGCTTTGCCTGATTGCACTTTGCGTTCGCTTGCATTACATCGTCATGCAGAAAGGAAATCGACATGGCCGCAAACGCTCTTGTGCAGACCCGGATCGACGGAGCGGTGAAGGAGGAAGCCGCGACCGTGCTGGCTGCTATGGGGCTGACCGTCTCCGATGCCGTGCGCCTGATGCTGACCCGCGTTGCCCGCGACAAGGCCTTGCCGTTTGAACCGCTGGTGCCCAATGCCGAGACGATCGAGGCCATGAAGGAAGCGCGCGAGGGAAAGGGCAAGCGGTTCGCCACGGTGGTCGACCTGATGGCCGACCTCAATGCGGACGATTGAACGCTTCGGGCGGTTCAAGCGCGACTACAAGCGGGAGAAGAAGGGGCAGCACGCCAAGACGCTGGACGCTGACCTGATCCCGATCATCGAGGCGCTGGCATCCGACGAGCCGCTTGAACCGCGCCACCGCGACCATGCGCTGACCGGCGACTGGCGCGACCATCGCGATTGCCACATAAAGCCCGACCTCGTGCTGATTTACCGCAAGCCCGATGACGACACCTTGCAGCTTGTGCGCTTGGGATCGCACGCGGAATTGGGTTGGTGACGCCCGCGCATGGCGAGCTTATACGTTTGTCGGGTATGTCAGCCAGAGGCACGATTACGGGTTAGGTGTGATCAGCGAGCATCCGATGCCAACAAGCTTTTGCAGAAGACATCAATCGCAGAGATGCATTCGGCAGGCGCTGCTTGAAACAAAAATGAGGGCCATAAATCACTTTCACCCTCAAATTCTGACAAATTTGCCGTTAGTTCACGACTGGTGAGCGAGAAATGAGCCGATCGCGTTGGGCTTGAAGAGCCGACCGCTCGCTCCACCGTCGTGACCCCTACGTTGATGACCGGCGGATGCTGGCCCGGTAGACGATGCTGCCGAGAGCGACGACGACGCCCATGATGGCAAAAGATTCCATGCTCGAATGGCTCAAAAGCCAGATCGTGAGAAGGAAGGCGGAGTGCCGGCGCTGGGCCGAGCACCACACCCATCCCGAGCGCGGCGATATCACCGTGGCCTAGGCGCTGGAGATGGAGCGGCCTGTCCTGCAGCCGATCCTGGCGCCCTTCGATGGCTTCCATGAGAGCGAGCATGCCGTCACCGGCACCTGCCTCATCAGCTTCGACCGCAACCGCTACTCGGTCATGTCCAGGGCGGCGCGGCGCACGGTGCAGGTGCGCGCCTATGCGGGCCGGATCGTCATCCGCTGCGGCGAAGAGATCGTCGGGGAACATGAGCGTCACTTCGGGCGGAACCGCACCATTTACGATCCCTGGCATTATCTGCCGGTTCTGGCCCACAAGCCCGGTGCCCTGCGCAACGGCGCGCCGTTCCAGGACTGGGAGTTGCCGCCATCCCTCCATCGCCTGCGACGCAGGCTGGGGCACGGGGATGAGGCGGATCGCAGGTTCGTGCGGGTGCTCTCGGCCGTGCTCACCGATGGCTGGAGCAGGTCGAGGCGGCGGTGCGCGAAGCGCTGGCGAGCGGAACGGTCAGCGACGACCTGATCCTCAACATCCTCTCCCGTCGCCGCGAGCCGGCGACGCCCCATAGCATCGTCACTTCGGAAGACCGGATGCTGAGTCACCCGCCGATCGCCGACTGTGCCAGCTATGACCGACTGCGAGGCTATGATGCAGCGGCATGAGATGATCGACACAATGCGCGGCCTGGGCCTCAAGGGCATGGTGGCCGCGTTCGACGAGGCCGTCACCACCGGCCTCCAGCGCCAGCGCACCACCATGGAGATCCTGACCGATCTGCTCCGCGCGGAAGCCACCCATCGCGACGCCGCCTCGATCCGATATCGCATGACGGCCGCGCGGCTGCCGGTGGTGAAGGACCTGGAGCGGTTCAGCTTCGAAGGGACGCCGATCAACGAGGGACTGATCCGCTCCCTGCATGATGGCTCCTTCCTACCGGCGCGTCGCAACATCGTGCTCGTCGGCGGCACGGGCACCGGCAAGACCCACCTCGCCATCGCGATTACCGCCAACGTCGTGCGCAAAGGGGCTCGGGCACGATACTTCAACACCGTCGATCTGGTGACACGCCTCGAAGAGGAGGCCCGGATCGGCAAGGGCGGGACCCTGGCGGGACAGCTCTCACGGCTCGACCTGGTGGTGCTCGATGAGTTGGGATATCTGCCGTTCGCGCGCTCTGGTGGCCAGCTCCTGTTCCACCTGATCAGCAAGCTCTACGAACGCACCAGCGTCGTTATCACGACCAACCTCGCCTTCGGCGAATGGCCTACCGTGTTCGGGGATCCCAAAATGACCACGGCTCTGCTCGACCGCGTCACTCATCACTGCGATATCGTCGAGACCGGCAACGACAGCTGGCGCTTCAAAAACCGCAGTTAGCCGCCACTCTCACCCCAGCTTCAAAACGAACTTGCGCTGTGTACGCCTCCGGCCGGGCTACGCCCGACCTCCGCCGCACACAGCGCAGGGCATCAACCCTCCGCTCAATCTCGAAAAGGGGGTCCCCCTTCAACGCCTATACGGGGTCCCGTTTGCGCGCCGTTTGACAAAGTGAATGGCAGACTGCCGATCACCCCGGCATTGCTGCTGACCGCGAATTATACCTACACCGATTCCGTCCGGAAGGGTGGCGGCGAGCCCGCTTTCGACGGCAGTTCGCTTGACGGAACGCCGCTCGACAAGACGCCCAGGCACATGGCCAACGTTCGCCTGGACTGGCAAGCGACCGAGCAGATCGCGGCCTATGTGCTCGGCTACTACTCGGGCAAGCAGACTTTCAGCGGGTTCCGCAACGGCGCGCTCAACACCCGCACCCGTGAAGGGAGCACGACCTTCGATGTCGGCATCAATTTCACGATCAATGAGAATTTCGCGCTGAGGGCGGCGGTGCTCAACGTCACCGACAAGATCGTGCCGGTCGATGACCGCGGCCGGTTTGATGGTCTCGACGGCCACTGGATGCTCGATGAAGGGCGCCGCTTCTGGGGCACGGCAACGATCAGCTTCTGATCGAGCAGGCCGGCCTTCTGCCTTCGCGTTCGAATATTCGCTGAATGCAGAGAGTCGGCCCCTTTTCATCCATGGATCCCGATTCAAGAAACGTTTCTAAAGTCAGAATTCAGTGATCAGTGGATTCGATCTCCGTAAGGAGCGGGGTGGGAGCACATAACCCTGACCGGCGAAGAATATCGCTGGCCAAAATTCTTAGCGTAGGATTTGGTCCCCTCCTGGAAACGCACCATGATCGCCATGTGCGGCATCGAGCGCGTCAGTCGCATTTGCGCCCGATGCCAACTGTCATGGATCCGTCCAAGCTGGTGACGGGGCGCGAAACGGCGCGGCAGTTTTTGCCCTTGCGGGGACGCCGGAGGGCTTTGCGCTCAGAGGCTGTCATGCACACCTGTTCATACAGCCATTATCGGCAAAAGCTTGCCCATCGACGCGCACGCGGCGCCGGTAACGGGATTGGTACCGAGACTTTTCCTCCGGCGATAGCGACTGGAATGAACAGTCCCGTGAGCCGGGCGGCATCTGAGCAATCGCGGGCGAGGATAGAGCAGCCATCGACCCGGCTGCCAGACCTGCGAACAGAAGTTTGGTGCGCATGGACAAAAGGTTCACCGAAACTCGCATCCAAGTGTGGCGTTTGTCGACAGAACGTGGCTAGCCCACGAGCAAGGGTTGGCTGGGACTGCGCGGCATCGGACTCCTCGATCGATCACTGTGCAATTTGCGCCTCGCTGTCGTCAGACCGGGGTCTGAGCCAAAGACTGGCGACAAACCAGGCGAGCGCTACCGCCCCGGCAGAAAAGACGATATCTCCAGGAACCCTCAGCCACACCAGCAGATCGACCACCGGTTGCTGCATGAACTCGGCCGAGCGAGCGTACCAGTAGCCCTTGTCAATCGCGGCGGTCAGCTGAAGCGTACCAAGTGGCAGCAAGGTCAGGAGCGCCATCAACGCAAGGCCGATGTTGAAGCACCAAAAGCTCGTCTTCAGCACGCCTTCGTTCCAGATCAGGTTCGGCAACATGCCACGCAGGCAGAACAGGACGAGCCCGACGCCCAACATGCCGTATACGCCGAACAATGCGGTGTGTCCGTGCAGCGGCGTCAGATTGAGACCCTGCATGTAATAGAGCGACAGCGGCGGATTGATGAGGAAGCCGAACAGGCCTGCTCCGACGAGATTCCAGAAGGATACCGCCAGGAAGAACATGACGGGCCATTTATAACGCTGCATCCAGGGTGTCGCGCTGCTCAGCTTCCAGTGTTCATAAGCTTCGAAGCCAATATAGGCGAGCGGCACGACCTCGAGCGCTGAGAAGCTCGCGCCAAGCGCCAGCACCGCGATCGAGGTTCCCGCGAAGTAGAGATGGTGCAACGTTCCCAGCACTCCGCCTGCCATGAAGATGATCGTGGCAAACAAGACGGCGACCGTGGCGGTGGGTGTCGGAATGAGGCCGAGGCGCGTGAAGAGGAAGGCGATGACCGCGGTGGCGAACACCTCGAAAAAGCCTTCGACCCACAGATGGACCACCCACCAACGCCAATATTCAATCATGGAGAGCGCTGTATGCTCATTCCAGAACAGCCCGGCACCGTAGAAGAGTCCGATGGCTACGGCGGATAGGAAAAACAGCATCGTGATGTGGCGGGATTCGGACTTCTCTTTGAGCGCAGGCCAGAGCGCCCGGCCGACGAGCACAAGCCAGAGCATCAGGCCGATGAAGAGAAACCACTGCCAGAAGCGCCCCATATCGACATATTCCCAGCCCTGGTGTCCGAACCAGAAGTTCCTCTCCAGTCCCAGTTTCTGCATCACCGCGAGCCATTGCCCGGCAAAGGAGCCCACGACGATAATCAGGAGGCAGGCCCAGAGGATGTTGGCACCCAGAGCCTGGAACCTCGGTTCATGGCCCGAGATCGCAGGAGCTATGTAGAGGCCCGTTCCCAGCCAGGCTGTCGCGATCCACAGCACGGCAAGCTGCGTGTGCCAGGTGCGGGTGATCGAATAAGGCAGGATCTCGGCCGCTTCATAGCCATAAACCAGCTGCCCCTCGACCTGATAGTGGGCCGTCATTGCACCCAGCATGATCTGCGCGAGAAACAGTGCGAGAACGACCCAGAAATATTTGGCTGTCGCCCGCATCGAAGGCGTCACCGCGATCTCGCGCAGCGGATCTTTCGCGGGGAGGTCGTGCTCCTTCTCCCTTCGTCCGTGCGTCACCGCATGGTGCCAACCCAACAGCGCGATGCCGGCAAGCAGGAAGGTGACGCTGAAGGCCGACCAGATGAATGTACTTGATGGTGGGCGATTCCCGACCAGCGGCTCGCTCGGCCAGTTGTTCGTATACGTTGTCGTCCGCCCTTGTCGTTCCGTTGTGGCCGCCCAGGCCGTCCACCAGAAGAAGGAGGTCATGGCGGCTCGGTGCCCTGCGTCGGGGACCGTATCGTTCTTCATGGCATAGTTTTCGCGCAGCTCGGCCGTGGCGGGGTCGTTGCCGAACAGATTGACGTAGTGCTTTGCCACCCGCTCGATTGCCACCGCGCGATCGTTGCTGATCGTGATGGTATCCGTGCTCGCTTCAAACGTGTTTCGGCGCATTTCCGTTTGCAGCCGCCGCTGGAGGAGCGCCTTGTGTTCCTCGTTTAAACTCTCAAAGGCGCCGCCCAGATCCCGCTGTGCCCAGAGATCGAGAAGTGCCAGTGATTCCCGGTGCAACCAGTCGGCTGACCAATCGGGCGCTACGTAGCCGCCGTGTCCCCAGATCGAGCCCAGTTGCATGCCGCCCATAGATTGCCAGACCTGGCGGCCACGCTGCATCTCGGCACGGGTGAAGACGGTTTCGCCGTTTGCGGTCACGACCTTGGCGGGAAGCGGCGGCGCCTGAATGCTGATGTCGCGGCCAACCAGAAGCAGGACGGCAAAAGAGACTGCCAGCAATGATAGAAGCCAAATCCAGAGCTGACGTGTTCGATCCATGGTTCTCCCCTATGGGCTACGAGGCGGTACAGCAAAGCGACTAGCGCGCTGCGCGCCGTGCCATCATGCCGCCCGTGATCAATTCTTCCTGGGGGCAGGCTGATCCGATTGAACGACCGGACCGCCTTCCGCTTCCCACCGGTCGACACAGTCGCAATCGTCATAGGCATCGACCGCCAAGGTCTCGGCGCCGGCTTTTGCCTGTGATCCTTCTACAGGCGGAAAGAGGATCGTCAGAAGCAGCACAGAGTTTTCCGCGCCCTTGACCGAGTGCGGCGCGCCTCCTTCGAGATAGACCCACTGGTTACGCCGCAGTTCGATCGAGCTTGCGCTGAGCTCGACTTTCACATGGCCCTCGAGGCAATGCAGCATGATGCTGCCCGGCACCTGATGCTGGCGCATTTCGGTGCCGCTCGGGATCACCAGCCGGATGGTTTCGAAATGGTCCGCCTTCACGATCGCTGTGGAATGTTCTTCATGTGTCGTCACGTTCTCGGGCAAGAGATCGACGACTTCTCCGGGCGCTGCGTGGTGAAGGGCCATATCGTTCAATTCCTTTCCGTGTTCGTGGTTTTATGATTGGAGCAAGACGGGCAAGCGGACTGCCGCGTGCGGTCCGGCTTGGAGCGTCCAGCGCGCAATACCTTTACCCATCGCGCGCCGATTTGGAGTCCTGCGGCGATCCATGACCGCGACGCGCGGCGACGACCGTCAAAGGGAGCGGGATCGACCGGTTCACCACATTCTGGACAGAACATGTCACGTTCCTCCTTTTCGGCTTCGATGCGCCAAGACGTCAATCATCCATCTGGCGCCGCAGGGGTTTCGAACCGATCGGCCGCGTTACGCTCGAAGAGCGACGCGAGATCTCGCCGCTTCGTCAGCAGGTCGGCAAGCGTATAGCGGTCAAGTACCGCCAGGAACGCGCCGAGCGCCTCCTTCAGCACGCCCGTCAGCCCACATGCAGGCGCGACCACGCATCCGCCGCAGTCAACGAGATCGAAGCCGTCCTCGGTCTGGCGTATGAGTGCGCCGATGTTGATCTCTTCGGGCGGCCGCCCCAGGCGGATGCCGCCCGACCGTCCACGCACACTCTCCACATCACCACTGCGTGCGAGTTGGTTCACCACCTTCATCAAGTGATTCTGCGAGATTCCGTAGGCCTGCGCGACCTCACCGATCGAGCACAGGCGGTCAGGCCGCGCGCCCAGATAGAGCAGCACGCGCATCGAATAGTCGGTGAACAGGGTCAGTTTCATGGGGCGTTCCCACTCTCTTCCTCAGCTCGTCGCATTAAGATGTATTCATCTTGCATGTTTTCAGGGAAAAGTATAGATGCATTCCGGATACATGATTGGAGTCGGGCGAATGACCGAGCTGGAACTGAAGGATGAGGCGCTCAAGCAGCTTGTCGACGCCTTCTACGCGCGCGTTCGCGCAGATGCCGACCTGGGGCCGATTTTCAACGACGCGATCGATGACTGGCCGGAACATCTCGAAAAGCTGGCGGCGTTCTGGTCATCCGTCATGCTCGCCAGTGGCCGATACAAGGGCCAGCCCGTGCCAGCGCACCTGAAGCACAGGTCGAGGATAACGCCAGCGCTTTTCGACCGCTGGCTCGCGCTGTGGGACTGTACGACAAACGAGATGATGGCGCCCGACGCAGCTGCGGCTCTGCAGGCGAAAGCGAAGCGGATTGCCGAGAGCCTGCAGCTTGCCATGTTTTTTCGGCTCGATCGGCCAAGCGTCGCTGACGGCGAGGCCGGGTCCATTCATTGCGAACGGCGAGTACCCACCCATGCCTGACATTCTACCCTATCGTTCGACGCCGGTGTTCGATCAGGACACGCTCCCGGCCGCCCTGCGGGCACGCCATGATACCAAGGCGGGTGTCTGGGGTTTGATCCGCGTTCTGGAGGGTGAGCTTCGGCTGACCTATCTCGATCCACCGTCGGAGGTTGTCCTGACGCCCGAACGGCCCGGATTGATCTTGCCGCAGCAGCCGCACTTCGTGACGCCCATCGGCGCCATGAAAATGCGGGTCGATTTCTATGATCAGCCGCCCGGCGCCTGATCGCCGGGAAACTCGAATCCCTTCCAACAAGGAGAAGTTTATGTCGCAGCCCCTCAGCGATCAGACCATCGCGCTCGTCAAGGCGACGGTCCCCGCGCTCGAAGCGCATGGTCTGGATATCGTGCATGAAATGTATTCCAGGATGTTCCAGAACCCGGACATTCGCGATCTTTTCAACCAGTCGCATCATGGTGACGCCGGTTCGCAGCCGCGCGCGCTCACCGGCGCCATTCTCGCCTATGCCAGCAATATCGACAATCTCGGCGCGCTGGCTCCCGCGGTCGAGCGCATCGCGCAAAAGCATGTCGGTCTCCAGATACTGCCGGAGCACTATCCGCACGTCGCCGAAGCACTGCTCGGTGCGATCAAGGCGGTGCTGGGCGATGCGGCGACCGACGAAATCCTCGGGGCCTGGGGGGAAGCTTACTGGTTTCTCGCCAATATCCTGATCGCGCGGGAACAGCGCGTCTACACCGAACAGAAGGACGCGGCCGGCGGCTGGAACGGCTGGCGCGATTTCCGCGTCGAAGACGTTGTGCGCGAAAGCAGCGTCATCAATTCCTTTGTCCTTCGCCCCGTCGACGGCGGCCCCGTCATGCGCCACAAGCCGGGCCAGTATCTTACCTTCTGGCTCGAAATTCCCGGACATCCGCCGGTCAAGCGCAACTACTCGATTTCGGCCGCCGCCAATGGCGAAACCTATCGCATTTCGGTCAAGCGCGAGCCGCAAGGGCTCGCGTCGGGCTGGTTGCACGACGAGGCGAAACCCGGGACGATCCTGAAGGTGGCCGCGCCTGCTGGCGAATTCTTCCTCGCCGATCATGTCGAACGGCCGGTCGTACTGCTGTCGGGCGGCGTGGGCCTGACGCCGATGGTGGCGATGCTCGAAGCCCTCGTTCAGAACGGCGCCGAAGTGCCGGTTCATTACATCCACGGCACGCATGACCGCGACACCCATGCGATGCGCGACCATGTCCGCGCTGTGGCGAGCCATGGCCAATCGATCGCGATCACCGATTTTCACCAGACCCCGCTCGAGGATGAAACAGAGGGCAGCGACTACGATGTGGCCGGCATAATTACCGATGAATGGTTGGTCGCCAGCACACCGGTCGCACAAGCGGACTATTACATCTGCGGGCCGCGTCCGTTCCTGCGTCATGCGGTCTCGACCCTGTCGCTGGCGGGTGTGCCGTCGGACAGGATCCACTATGAGTTCTTCGGCCCGGCCGACGAACTGCTCGCGGCCTGAGGGAGCGGAGGCATGGACGACATCATCCTGGCCCGGGCCGTTCATGTCCTGGCGGTCCTTGTCTGGATCGGCGGCGTGGCGTTCGTGACGCTTGTGGTGATGCCGTCCGTGCGCGCCGCCAATCCGCCGGCGGAGCGGCTGGCGGCCTTTCATCGACTGGAGGGGCGCTTTGCGGCGCAGGCGCGCATCTGGGTGCTATTGGCAGGACTGAGCGGCTTCTGGATGATCTATCGCGCGCAGATGTGGGACCGCTTTTTCGATCTTCGCTTCTGGTGGATGCATGCGATGGTAGGGCTGTGGGCCGTGTTCGCCGCGATGCTTTTCGTGATCGAGCCGCTGTTTCTCCACCGCCGAATGATGACATCGGTCAAGCCCGCCGCAGATTTTGCCCGAATGGAGACACTTCACCGAATATTGCTGGGTATCGCGGCTGTCACGGTTCTCGGCGCAGTGGCGGGAAGCCACGGGTTCTAGACTGCGCTTTTCGTGTGGTTCCAAAATTCAGTGGCTGTCTCCCAAGAGGGGATCAGATATCCGCCGGGGCCGCCCGCGCCAATCCAGCCCAATCTTCCGCCCGCCATCGGACGTTCGTGGTTCGGAACCATCCTATGCGAAGTCGATTCCCACAGGACTGCCGCTCGAAGCCCTCCCATTATTGCCGATGCCATGGGTTCCGCCTGACCTGCTCTCTTCCGCTCCAATCGCACAGCAAAGTGAAACGCCATGTTCAACAAGCCATTCACAGCCGTACTGGCGATGACCATGCTCGCGCTCGGCGGCTGCGCGACAGGCGCGCGATACGTCGATCCCCAAGCCCCCATTGCGGAGCTGAGAGACAAGGTCGTAACCGGCAACGCATCCTATCGACAGCGCATCGCTCTGCCCGCCCGCGCGAAATTCAACGTGAGACTGCTGGACGTTTCGCGCGCCGATGCGAGATCGGTGATCATTGCCAAGGAAACGCGCGAGACAGCAGGGCAGCAGGTTCCTTTGCCATTTTCGATTAGGGTGAAGGAACAGGACTTGAAGACCAACATGCGTTACGCAGTCCGTGCGACGATTACCGATCCCGAGGGCAACCCGATATGGACCACGGATACGGTTCATTCGGTCGATCCCACGCGGTTCGAGCAGGATCTGGGGACGCTCAATATGGTTCGCGTTGGTGACCGCCCGGCGGCTTCAGGCTTGATCGGCCCGCAATTCAAGGTGGAGGACATCAATCAGACCGGTCTGATCGACAAATCCAATGTGACGGTGCAGTTTTCGCAAGACGGCCGAGTGAGCGGATCGGCCGGCTGCAACAGGTTCACCGGCGACTATTCGATCGAGGAACAGTCGCTTCGGATCGGACCGCTCGCCGTGACGCGCCGGGCTTGCGTGCCGGCGCTCGGGAACCAGGAAACCAGGTTCCTGGCCATTCTGCAGGATGTGACCTCATGGTCCGTCAACAGCAATGGGTCAGTGCTCTTCCGTGCCGACGACGGACGATACCTGGCGGCGATACGCTGATTCGACCGCAGTATGCTGAAGAGCGGCTGCCGCTCAGTCCTGACCGATCGGAGACGGAGGTCGAGCCAGTCTTGGACACAGGCTTAACGGTCCAAGAGCTTGATCGGCAAAAGTCCATTGCGCCGTCGCCAAACACAGGTTCAAATTCGGCCGCGATGCGTGGCGAGCGACGCTGACCACTGATTTTTTGGTGTTTACCGCGGGAGACGGCAGGGCAATAGTTGGGAACTTCCGTCCGACCCGCGTGTTGCTGGTTCGGCGCGAGCTGTGTTCCCATCGGGAGCGAACCTGCTGCTGCGCTGTCAGCCCGTGGCGATGACCGATGAGGGGGGAAATAGATCGGCCATGATACTGACCTTGACCGAGACCGAACGCCAGATCGCGCTCGCCATTTCCGTTGCCGTCGGTCTGTGCGGCCTCGTTCTCGCAGCGGCAGGCAATCAGGACACAATGGAAATCCACGGCTGGCTGATCCTGGCCATTGCCGCCATTTGCGCCATCATCGTAATCCGCGGCATCTGGGGACCGGAACCGCCAAAATCCCGTTTGCAAAGCTACTATGACGAGCCCATCAAGGCCGGCATCATCGCCAGCATGGCTTGGGCGGTGGTGGCGATGTTCGTGGGGGTCTGGGTCGCCGCGCTGCTGGCATTCCCTGACCTGACGTTTGACAGTGCCTGGGCGAGCTTCGGCCGCTTGCGACCGGTGCACACCAGCGGCGTGATCTTCGGCTTTGGCGGCAACGCGCTCATCGCCACCTCGCTGCATGTCGTGCAGCGGACCTCGCGGGCGCGTCTTCCCGATCAGCTTTCGGCCTGGTTCGTGCTGGTGGGCTACAACCTGTTCTGCATCCTCGCGGCCAGCGGTTATCTGCTCGGGGTTACCCAATCGAAGGAATATGCCGAGGCCGAATGGTATGCCGACATCTGGCTGGTGATCGTCTGGGTGACCTACTTCATCCTCTACATCCGGACGCTCGCACGCCGCAAGGAACCACACATTTATGTGGCCAACTGGTACTTCATGGCCTTCATTCTCGTCGTCGCGATACTCCATATCATCAACAATCTCGCGATTCCGGTCTCGCTGGGCCATGCGAAGAGCTACACCATCTGGTCGGGCGTCCAGGATGCTATGGTGCAGTGGTGGTATGGTCATAACGCCGTCGCCTTCTTCCTGACGGCGGGCTTCCTGGGCATGCTCTATTACTACCTGCCCATCCGGGCCCAGCGGCCGATCTTCTCCTACCGTCTCTCGATCCTGAGCTTTTGGGGCATTACCTTCTTCTACATGTGGGCGGGTTCCCACCACCTTCATTATACCGCCCTACCGCACTGGGTTCAGACGCTGGGCATGACCTTCTCGGTGATGCTCCTCGTGCCGTCATGGGCTTCGGCTGGCAACGCCTTGCTAACATTGAACGGCGCCTGGCACCGCGTGCGCGATGATGCGACGCTCCGCTTCATGATGGTCGCGGCGGTGTTTTATGGCATCTCGACCTTTGAAGGTTCGTTCCTCGCCATCCGGCCCGTCAATTCGCTTTCGCATTACACCGACTGGACGGTTGGCCATGTTCACGCCGGCGCGCTCGGCTGGGTGGCGCTCATCACCTTCGGCTCGCTCTACACGCTGGTGCCGTCCTTGTGGAAGCGCGAGGCGATGTATTCGCCCGCCTTGGTCGAGTGGCACTTCTGGCTCTCGCTTGCCGGCACTCTTGTCTACATTTTTGCCATGTGGAACTCGGGCATCATCCAGGGCCTGATGTGGCGGACCTATACGGAGGAAGGCACGCTAGCCTACTCCTTCCTGGATTCGCTCAGAGCCATGTATCCCTATTACATCGCGCGTACGCTCGGCGGCCTTCTGTTCCTGATCGGTGCTGTGATCGGCGCCTACAATATGTGGAGGACCATTCGCGCCGCCTCGGCCCAGGCGCCGTTCGAAGGCGACGTCCCGCTACAGGCCGCGACGGCGGCGGGGAGGGCCTGAGCCGTGGCGGAACTGTTTCATCGCAAGCTCGAACGTTCGGCGATCGGCTTCGTGCTCGCCATCATCGCGGCTGCCAGTGTCGGCGGCCTCGTCGAGATCGCTCCGCTTTTCACGATCGACGAGACGGTCGAGGAGGCGCCAGACATGCGGCTCTACACGCCGCTCGAACTGGCGGGGCGAAACATCTATGTGCGCGAAGGATGCTATGCCTGTCACAGCCAGATGATCCGGACGCTGCAGGACGAAGTTGAGCGCTATGGTCCCTATTCGCTCGCGGTCGAATCCAAATATGACCATCCGATGCTCTGGGGTTCGAAGCGCACCGGACCCGACCTCGCCCGCGTTGGCGGCAAATATTCCGATTTCTGGCACGTCGCCCATCTGACCAATCCGCGCGATGTGGTGCCCGATTCCAATATGCCGGCCTATCCCTGGCTGGCGCGGACGCCCTTGCGCCTCGCTGATCTGCCCTTGCACCTCAAGGCGCTGCGGGCCGCGGGGGTGCCCTACACCGATGCCATGATCGAGAATGCGAGCGTCGATGCCTTCGACCAGGCGACACCGGAAAGCTCGACCTCGTCCGGTATCACCGAGCGGTATGGCGAAGAAACGCAGGTTCGCGTGTTCGACGATGTGGCGACCGAGGTCACCGAGATGGACGCGCTCGTCGCCTATCTTCAGGTTCTCGGCCGGCTGACCGACGTGCCGTACAAGAATACGGCCGCGCCGCAGAAGCCGCCAGAGCCGGTGAAATGACATGAGGAGGCAGGCATGGACATAAGCCACGAGGCTCTTGTTGCATTCTCGAAAAGCTGGGGGCTGTTCTACCTCATCGGTCTGATGATCGGTGTCCTCATTTATACGTTCCGGCCGTCCAATCGTGGCAAGTTCAACCGAGCCAAACAAAGCGTTCTCGATCAGGACGACAAGCCATGGACGTAGAGCGCGATCCCGTCAGCGGTCATGAAACGACCGGCCATGTCTGGAATGGCATCAAGGAGCTCGATACGCCGGTCCCCAAGGGTGTGCTGATTTTTCTGATCGTCACCCATCTCTTCGCTTTCGCCTGGTGGATTCTCATGCCGACTTGGCCCTTGGGCGACACCTACACCAAGGGAATTCTCAACATCGACCAGCGCACCTCGGTCGAAAAGCACCTGGTCGATTCGCAGGCGGGACGGGCCGACTGGATAAAGCGGATCGAAAGCGAGAACCTCGAGCAGATCGCGGCCGACCCCCGGCTCATGACCATCGTGCGTAGCACCGGCCACCGGTTGTTCGGCGACAACTGCGCCGCCTGCCACGGCATTAATGCCAAGGGGGGTTATGGTTATCCCGATCTGACCGATGACGACTGGATCTGGGGCGGCGACCTTGAGACGATCGCGCAGACCATGCGTGTTGGGGTCAATGTGGAGCATCCGCAGGGGCGCGTCTCGCAGATGCCCTCGTTCGGACGCGACGGGATACTCGATGCCGATCAGGTCAGTCTGGCGGCCAACTATGTCTACGCCTTGTCGCATCCCAAGTTCGTGACGAATGCCAATCGGACGTCGATTGTATCGGGGCGCGAGGTCTTCATGGCCAATTGCGCGATTTGCCATGGCGAGGATGCGCGCGGGAAGCGCGATGTCGGCGCTCCCAATCTGACGGACGCGCGTTGGATCTATGGAGGAGACATCGATCAGATCGTGGAGACCGTCCATGGCGGACGCCAGGGGCATATGCCGACATGGGACGAGCGGCTTACGGACTCGGATATCAAGATATTGGCGCTCTATGTTCATTCGCTGAGCGCGCCTCAGCGATGACGGCCATGCGATCCCGATCCCGGTGGCTGGTCTGGACGCTGGTGGCAGCAGGCCTTTTGCTGTTCGTTCTTGCGAACGCGCATTTTTTCTACGTCGCCTTTCGCTCGCAGCCCGAATGCGTGGGACATTTGAAGGAACGCGCGAACGGGAGCGGGCAGTATCGCGCGGCGAAATCGGCATGCTGAAAGGTAGCGGGACATGAGCGATAAAAGCCCCTCTTATGGCTTGCTGAGCCAGACCTCGGGCATCGAGGAGACGAAGAGCGCGCGGTTTCAGCGCCATCTTCCCGCTTCCATCGGCTTCCAATGGCTCAAGGCCGGATGGCAGGATCTTTTCCATCGGCCGATGCCGAGCCTGGCCTACGGTCTGGGCATTTTCCTTCTGTCTCTCGCTGCTGTCGCGATGCTCGCGCTGTATGGCCGCGACTATATTCTTTTTCCCGCGCTCGCCGGCTTCATGATCATTGCCCCGCTGCTGGCCATCGGACTCTATGAGAAAAGCCGCAACCGAGAAGCGGGACGCGATACGTCGCTGCGCGAAATGCTCCTGGTGAAACCGGCGGCGGGCCCGCAGGTGCTTTTCACCGGGGTCCTGCTCAGCCTGCTGATGCTACTGTGGATGCGATCCGCGGTGCTCATCTATGCGTTGTTCTTCGGCGTGCGCCCCTTTCCCGGCCTGCCTCACATAACCGCCTTCCTGCTGACCGAGCCGGTGGGATGGATTATTCTCGGCGTCGGCACGGCGGTGGGCGGCCTGTTCGCCTCATTCGCTTTTGCGATCAGTGTTTTTGCCATTCCGATGCTCCTCGATCGCAAGGTCGATGCGCTCACGGCGATGGGAACAAGCACGGCGCTCGTCTGGAACAACCTTGCGCCGATGATCGTCTGGGGCGCCATCGTCCTTGCGCTTTTCATACTCTGCGCGGCTACGGGCTTGATCGGCCTCATCGTCATCTTCCCGTGGCTTGGACATGCCACATGGCATGCCTATCGCGCGGTCTCAGACACGCAGGCCTAGACATGGCCAGCCATGCCATGCCTGCCGTCCAGGCGCCGACATCATTGACCGGGCAATCGGTCGATGAACTCATCTTCGCCAGCCAATCGCTGGATGACGGAACGATGAGGACGCAACTGTCGGTCCCGACCGCGCATTGCGGCGGATGCATGGCGAAGATCGAGCGCATCCTTGGTAACCTCGAGGGCGTCGTAGCGGCTCGGGTCAATCTATCGACGCGGCGTGTGACCGTCACATGGCGGCAAGCGCAAACCGCGAGTGCACCGCCTTTGCTGGCAACGCTGAACGAGGCGGGCTTCGAGGCAAATCTTCTCAGCCAACCGGACGAACGCGCCGATCCCGAAAAGCGCCGGCTGATCGTCGCGACAGCGGTCGCCGGCTTCGCGGCGATGAACATCATGCTGCTTTCGGTGTCGGTCTGGTCAGGCGCCGACCCCGCTACGCGGCAGCTGTTCCATCTCATCTCGGCGCTGCTCGCGCTTCCCGCGGTATTCTTTTCGGGGCGCATCTTCTTCTTGTCGGCATGGTCGGCATTGCGCGCGGGACGCACCAATATGGATGTGCCCATCTCGATCGGCATCGTCCTGACACTGGGTCTCAGCATCTACGACACGCTGCATTTCGGACGCCATGCCTATTTCGACGCGGTCGTGACGCTGATCTTTTTCCTGCTTGTCGGACGAACGCTCGACCATGCCATGCGTGACAAGGCCCGTTCGGCCGTGCTCGGGCTGACGCGAATGACGCCTGCGGGCGCGAATGTAATCGGCACGGATGGATCGCGCGCTTTTAGACCGCTCGAGGATGTCTCGGTGGGTGATGTCATCCTCGTCGCGCCAGGCGAGCGTGTTCCGCTGGATGGTCTTGTCCTTGCGGGCGAGGGCGATCTCGACACTGCCGCGGTCACGGGCGAGGCGATGCCGGTGCCGGTACGACCGGGAAGCACGCTCGTTTCGGGCATGCTGAATCTCAATGGTTCGCTCAAGGTGCGTGTGACCAACAGCCACGCGCGGTCCTTTCTATCCGAAATGGTGCGAATGATGGAAGCGGCCGAGCAGGGCAGAGCACGCTATCGCCGTCTCGCCGACCGTGTTGCGGCCTATTACTCGCCGATCATCCATTCGCTGGCCTTGGCCGTGTTTGCCGGGTGGTTCCTTGACACAGGCGATTGGCATCGGGCGCTGACCATTGCCATTTCGGTGCTCATTGTGACCTGTCCCTGCGCGCTTGGTCTCGCCATACCCATGGTTCAGGTCGCCGCGGCGAAGCGCTTGTTCGAGCACGGCATCGCGCTCAAGGATGGAAGCGCGCTCGAGCGGCTTGCACAGGTCGATACCGTGATTTTTGACAAGACCGGCACGCTCACTCATGGCGATTTGCGAGTGAGCAAGATCGCCATCGATGAACCCTATCGCGCAATCGTGATGGCGCTGGCGTCGCGTTCCAACCATCCCGTCGCACGCGCGATTGCCGCCAACGGCGGCGCCTTGTCCGGCCTCGATCTGGACAGTTTTTCCGAGCTGCCGGGCCGGGGTTTGGAGGGCCAGCGGAACGGCCATCTGTTTCGCCTGGGGCGTGCCGATTGGGCTTTGAATCCAGGCACGGGCGAGAGTGGCGGTTTCCAGACCGTGTTCTCGGTCGATGGTGAGCTTGCCGGCCATTTTGCCTTCTTGGACGTTGAAAAGACGAGTGCGCGGGAAGCGGTAGCCAAGCTTGACGCGCTTGGGCTGCGTATCGAACTGCTTTCGGGCGATCTCATTGCTTCTGTGTCGGGGGTCGCGAACGCGATCGGTAGCGCCCACTGGCGTGCCGGATTGCTGCCGCAGCATAAGGTGGAGCGGCTTCAGGCGCTGGCGGACAGTCAGCGCCTGACCTTGATGGTGGGTGATGGGCTGAACGATGGACCGGCACTGGCGGCGGCGCACGTTTCGATGGCTCCTTCCAATGCCGCCGACATCGGTCGGGCGGCCGCGGATATTGTTTATCTCGGCCAGGATCTCGATGCGGTTCCGCGCGCTGTGCAGATCGCGCGCGCGGCCCGGCAACGTGTCCGCCAGAACCTGGCGCTTTCCGTCGGTTATAACCTTTTGGTGATTCCTGTGGCCATGGCGGGCTATGTCACCCCACTGCTTGCTGCCGTCGCCATGTCGCTTTCGTCGATTTCGGTCGTTGCGAACTCTCTGCGAATTCCCGCAGCACGCGGATCACGGCTTAGCAGGCGAGCGCCGGCACCGACCCTCGTTCCCCTGGCCGCTACCCGATGAGCGGGATCCTGTGGCTGGTGCCGGTCGCGCTGCTGATGGGCCTTGCTGGGCTGGGCGCCTTTCTTTGGTCGATGCGCACCGGGCAGTATGATGATCTGGATGGAGCGGCCGAGCGAGTCGTGACCGACGCCAAGTCAGACCAGCCTCTTGTCGAACCTGATGATTGGCGACCCGAAACCGAGGGCGAGGCAAATCGTTTGCGATAAGGATGGTGGTGTGGACACCATTGGGCAAAGGACGAAGTGATGATGCAGGCACCGAGTTGGAATTGGGTGGGCGTCCTTGCCTTCATCTGCGGGGCGGCGGTCATCATTCCCAGCCTTGTCGCGCTTGCACTCAGTCTTGCCGCTGTTGCCCGAAACCTCCTGTGAGGCTGGCATCGGTCTGACGGAGGGATAGTGGTCTACCTTGGAAAAACTGGTCCAATTCTGAAGAGAGCCCATTTGGGCATGAGAATTGGAGAAATGTATGGGACGTCAGAGGTTTACGCCGGAGCAGATCATAGCGAAGCTGCGTGAAGTAGAGGTGATTGTGGGGCGAGGCGGCACAGCGGTGGAGGCTTGCCGCCAGATCGGGATCGCGGAGCAGACGCTATATCGGTGGCGCAAGGAATATGGCGGGCTGAAGGTCGACCAGGCGCGGCGAATGAAGGATCTGGAGCGCCAGAATGCGCGGCTGAAGAAGCTGGTGGCCGACCTCGCGCTCGACAAGGCGATCCTGCAAGAGGCGTCGAAGCTGACTTTTTGAGTCCCTCCCGTCGCCGTGAGGCGATCGAGCAGATCCGTCGCGCGTTGCCGGTATCGGAGCGACGGACCTGCCGTGTTCTGGGCCAGCATCGTTCGACACAGCGCCATCCACCGAAGGATGATGCCGACGAGCGGCGGCTAACAGCCGACATCATCGCGCTGGCCAAGGACTATGGCCGGTATGGCTATCGCCGCATCCATGTCTTGCTGGGCCAGGCGGGCTGGCAGGTCAGCCTGTCAGTGGTTGAGCGTATCTGGCGGCGGGAGGGTCTTAAAGTGCCGAAGCGGCAACCGAAACGGCGGCGGCTCTGGCTCGGCGACGGATCGTGCATCCGGCTGCGCCCGGAGCATCGCGGCATGTGTGGTCCTACGACTTCGTCGAGGATCAGACGCACAACGGTCGCAAGTTCCGAATGCTCGACATTATCGACGAGTTCAGCCGGGAATGCCTGGCGATGGTGCCGCTGCGGCGCTTCCGGTCGAACGACGTGATTGACGTGCTGACCGATCTGTTCATCGAGCATGGGCCGCCCGAGCATATCAGATCCGATAACGTCCTAGGTTGGGAAGCAGCGGCGGGAAAAGGCCAGCAGGTCTCGTTGCGCCGAGCGTGATCGGCGCTGATGACTTTTTGATCCAGATGGCTTCCATCGTCAAGGAATGCGCTCTCGGCCATAGCAAACACAGGATCCAGCGACCGCACCGGTCGTGGTCCTCACCGTCCTTAAAATGAGATGCGGATGCCAGATGGAAGGCCCGAACATTATCTACAGGGTCGCGGCTGCGCCCTCACGGCTCCACAGAGAGGGGTCCTTCCATCTGGTGTCCGTCCGTTCGACGAACGGACGGTACTCGGTTCCCGTCTTGATGACGGCGTGCGCGACGCGCGCCATCTTGGCGGTGAGTGCGGTCATCGCCTTGCGGCGGCGATCAGGGTCGTTGCCGTGGCCGGCCACATAGCGACCAAGCTTGTCGCGGAAACTGTTGTCGCGCTGGCGAATGGCGACCTGGGTCGCCATCCAGAAGGTGCGGCGTAGCCGGGCATTGCCGTACTTGGGTCGTGCGGCTGAGCGGAACAGGCAAGTGTCGTAAGGGGCATTATTTCCTTTCAAAAGTCCCATTCGGCATTAGGTTGGCGTAGCGGTCTGAGGCCGCCGTTTGCGACGGCGTCAGGCACGGAGAAGTCGTAGCGGCCGAGGAAATTGATGTGACGCCAAGATATCGGCGAGAGCCGAGCGATATCGGCGGGCAGCGGCGGCGTCCCGGCCTCGCTGAGTTGGCGCACGGTTTCCTGCATGTAGACAGCGTTCCAGTGGACGATGGAGTTGAGGGCCAGACCGAGGACCCCAAGCTGCTCCTCTTGGCCCTGACGCAGAGGGCTTCTGATTTCGCCCCGATCGCCGTGATGGACGCGCCGACCGAGCTTGTGGCGCAATTCCTGCCGGTTGAGCTGAAACAATATTCGTCGCCGGAACGGCCGGTCATCGATGTATCGCAGGATATGCAGCGTCTTGATGATGCGGCCGAGTTCAGACAGGGCCTTGGCCAGCGTTGTTGGGCGGTCTTTGACCTGCAGCATTCGCATGACGCCTGCGGCCTTGAGGTGGCCGAGCTTGAGCGATCCGGCCAAGCGGATAAGGTCGGACCAGTTTTCCCGGATCAGATTGATTTTAACCCTGCCCCAGGCGGTCTGATCGAACGGCCCATAGCTCGCCTGGCGGTCGATACGCCAGAGTTTGGCGTCGCCGATGTCCGCCAGACGGGGGCTGAACCGGTAGCCCAAGAGCCAGAACAGACCGAAAATGGCGTCGGAATAGGCGGCGGTGTCGGTCATGATCTCCAGAGGATCGAGCTCGGTTTCCTGCTCCAGCAGGAGAGCCAGGACGACCAGGCTGTCGCGCAACGTGCCGGGGATGACCGCTCCGGTCAGACCGCTGAACTGATTGGAAATCATGTTGTACCAAGTGACGCCGCGCTCCTGGCCGTAATATTTGGGGTTGAGCCCGGCGTGTATGGCGCTCGACGGAGCGACAACACGCATGCCGTCGGCGCTGGCCACCTCGCCTGCGCCCCAATGTTGGACGATATCCAGCCGACTGTGAGCGGAAACGATCGCGGCGTTGGCCGCGGCGATGGTCTCGGGCCGAATGAAATTCTGACCGACCCAAGAAAGACGGTCGCGACGCAGAGCCGCAAATTCCGGGCGCACGATCGGCTCAAGCCCGATGTTGCAAGCGCCGCCGACCAGGGTCGCGCCCAGGCTTATCTCGAAGAGCTCGACGGTGGCCTGCCGCTCGCTCAGATGCGTAAAGGCTGTCTCTTATACACATCTAGATGTGTATAAGAGACAGGTCGCGCACAGGCTTATCTCGAAGTGCTCGACGGTGGCCTGACGCTCGCTCAGATGCGTAAAGGACTTGGCAAATCCGGTTCGCGCCATGACTTCAAGACAGATGTCGGGCATTCCGGCCTTCGGCATGCGCGTTGGGACGGCGGCGCGAAGTGCTCGAAGGCTCTCGGGTTCATCAAGCTTGGCGAGGGGCGTGACCACAATCCCCATCTTGTCGGCGACCGTCTCAAAGCGCAGGTCCGGATTGTCGCCGGCGCGCGCAACGACATGTCGATATGCCTCGTCGAGAAGGCGGGAGAGACCGTCAATCTCAATGTCGGCTTCCAGAGAGCGGCCCAGGGCGCGTGCTACCATCACCCTGGAATTGTGCCAGGACTCGCCCTCGCGCATCCCGCGCCGGGGATCCCCGTATCGGATGCCGGGCTTGGCGAACACATCGCGACGCTTGATCGCCAGACGCCACGCATCGATGATCGCGAAGACATAGGCCTTCGGGTCGCGCATCCTGCCATCGTCATCCAGGACATGTTGCCTCCACGCCTTCGAGACCGCAGCGATCGGTGCGCCGCGCATCTTGACGAGAGAGGACCAGTCGTCCACGCCCTTGAGGTAGCTGATCGCGGCCGTGACGTTTTTGCCACCTGGGGCAGCGTCGGTCTCGATGCGGGTAGCGATTTCAAAGAACAATCGCCGGGCGCTCCGCCATTTTGTTCGCAGTTGATCATAGGGCCTGTCTCTTATACACATCTAGATGTGTATAAGAGACAGGCGCAGGCGGGCCTGTTTGTCGGCGGCTTCAGCCCCTTTCACCAAGTCGGCGAGCAGAGCCTCGGCCAGCTCGGCGGCGTCGTCCTGGGCCGCCGCTTCGAGCGTATGGAAGAGCGCGGCTACGGTCGCGGTTCGACGAGGCTCCTGAAGGGCGGCGATGGCCGAGGGCTTGCCGACGCGCGCTACCCGCGCGAGCCGCTCAAGGGTTGTGGCGGGAACGCCCCGCGGTGGCGCCGGCCGCAGATTGAACGCCCGGACCGCATCGAGCCGATCAAGGTGTCGGAAGAGTTCGGTCGGCATGCGCTTGGAGGGAACGGTCCGGAGCGCGTCCAGGGCGGCGAACGTGGATGTGTCGCCATCGTCAAACAGCGCGGCGATGCGCACGCGCTGGTCATCGCTCAAGCTGGCGACCAGATGGCGCCAAAGCCTGGTCCGCGCACGATCGCGGATCCTGCCAACCAGGCGCTCGACGACCGTGACGCCCGGCAGCAGCACCTTGTTGGCGATCAGCCAGGCCGCAGCTCGATCAATCAGGGGGCCGGGCCGATCGTCGCCGCTCCAGCAAAGGGCGTAGAGCCATCGGGTCAGCCGGAAACGTGCCACCGCTGGCTCTTATACACATCTAGATGTGTATAAGAGACAGGGCGTAGAGCCATCGGGTCAGCCGGAAACGTGCCACCGCTGGCTCTTATACACATCTAGATGTGTATAAGAGACAGACATATGTGCGAAACAAAATTGTTTTGCAGCAACTTTCGCACAATATCTGGAGCAGTCGCATGAAGCTCGGCTACGCGCGCGTTTCCACCGAGGATCAGAACTTGGAAATCCAGCGCGGTCGGAGATGTGTATAAGAGACAGGGACGGCCCATGCCGATAAACAAGGCGAATTTCTTCGCAAAACATATGTGCGAAACAAAATTGTTTTGCAGTAACTTTCGCACAATATCTGGAGCAGTCGCATGAAGCTCGGCTACGCGCGCGTTTCCACCGAGGATCAGAACTTGGAAATCCAGCGCGGTCGGCTCTCGGAGGCGGGCTGTGAAATGATGTTCGAAGAGAAAATATCGGGGGCCGCTCGTGGCCGGCCCGAGCTTGAAAAGCTGATGGGTCACCTGCGCAAAGACGATGTTCTCGTCGTCGCCCGCCTCGATCGTTTGGCGCGATCCACCATCGAACTCCTGCACATCGCGGAACGCATCAAGGAAAAGCAGGCAGGATTACAATCGCTTGATGAACCTTGGGCCGATACCACGTCCCCGTCTGGCGTGATGATCATGACCGTATTCGCTGGGATCGCCCAGTTCGAGCGGACTCTCATATTGAGCCGAACCGAGGAGGGGCGAAAGGCGGCGATGGCGCGCGGTGTGAGCTTCGGACGCCCAAAGAAAATGCGCCCAGATCAGGCGGAGCTCGCTCGCCAACTCGTTCTCGAGGGTAAGTCCATTAGCGCCGTCGCAAGGACCTTCAACGTTCACCCGGCCACCATCTATCGCTGTATCGAGCCAAACAGTGCCTTATGACACTTTCCTGTTCCGCTCAGCCGCACGACCCTACTTCGAGAGCTTGGTTCGGCCTCGGAAGGTGCCTGACTGACAGGTGGCCAGGTCGAGCCCGCAAAACTTCAGGAACTGGCGATGATGGTTGAAGCGCCGAAGATCGCCAGCCTCGGCGAGGATCGTCAGCGCGTTGATCGGGCCGATCCCGGGGATCATGCGCAGGAGCTGATAGTCGCGGTTCTCGCTGAGCATGGCATTGGCGGTCCGCTCGATCTCATCGCGTTGCCGGATCAGGCTGCGGGCTTGTGCGATGACCATGCGGAACATGGCGACCGCGACGGATTCCTCGTCGACCGGCAGTGCAACCGAGGCGCAGGCCGTCTCGTAGATATCGTTGATTAAGCGGGCCTTGGAGACCTTGCGGCCGACCAGTGACCAGGCCTCGCGCGTGAAGGCCTCCTGACCGAGCGTCGTCATGCTGGCCGGTGTCGGAAACCGTTCGAGCAGAGCCAGGAACCAGTCGGACCGGCTGTTGCCCGCAAAACGTTCGATCTCGGGAAAATACAAAGGCAGGTAATGGGTCAGGATGCGGTGCCAGGTCTGCGTCTTCGCCTTGGAAATGGCCTCGTGCGTCTTCGACATCTCCTGCAGGTCGTTGATGCCGGCGGCCAGCGGGTCGACGTAGCGCTGAGTGGCGCCGATCTGGAGCATGTGCAGAATTACCTGGGCGTCTTTGGAATCGTTCTTGTCCCAGCCATTATGCAACGCCTCACGCGTCCGTGCCAAGGCGACCGACGAAATCAGGCGCAGCTCGAAACCCGCAGCTAGCAGTCGGTGCGCCAGCGTACGGTGGTAGTTGCCGGTGGCCTCAAAGCCAACGACGATAGGTCTGCCGATGGCTGCCAGATCGTCCGCGAGGCGGTCGTAATCAGCCTTGGTAGCCATGACTGTCATGCGGCGACGTCGTCCGCCCTCCGGGCGTTCGATCAGCACTTCCTGGCGGTGCTTGGACATATCGATGGCTACCAGCACGGCATCGGCCGGAGTAGAACTGCGCTTGGTCATGGTCGGTCAGTCTCCAAAGTGTTGAGTCGACAACTTCACTTTAGAGACCTGCTGGCCGGTCATGGCCGCCTTGATGAAGCCGTCGGGCGCTACGCGCCCTTGTCTCCATCAAGGCGAATGCTGCCTTCGAGGGGCAGCTTCCCAATGTGCTACGGCCCCGAGTTCGTCGCTAATGCGGTGCGCGAGTGACTCGGCAGGCTTGGCGTCATTACCCTCTATATCGAGCCCGGCAGCCCATGGGAGAACGGCTATATCGAAAGCTTCAATGCCCGTCTGCGAGATGAACTGCTCAACGGCGAAATCTTCTACAGCCTTGAGGAGGTGCGGATCGTCACCGGCTGGTGGCGCGATCATTACAACCGAGCACGGCCCCACAGCAGTCTCGGATATCGACCACCGGCCCCGGAGACGATCAAGATGCCAGCCTGGCCGCTCGGCTCCGCTACGCTCCGCCTCCCGCCCAGGCTGGTATCAGAGGCGCAGATCAACTAACTACACAACCGGACCAGTCATTGCGGGCAGTCCATGTCCTGAGCTCGGCCCATCGCGATGTTGCGACATGGCTCTGCCGTTGCCTGGCGCCGAGGGAAAGCGCCCTCCGCCTGACTGATCCCCTAAGCCCGGACGGTTGCCGTGGGGCAACCCCCGCGGTGCCGGACCGGGTTGTCGCTCGCGCGCCTGCCCGCACCACTCCGGCCCTTGTGGGTCGGGTCGCCGCTTGCGCGTCGATGCCCTCGTCTCCCGCCGGTCTTGGCCGGGTCTCGTCGGAGGGACGGTCCCTCGGACGGAAGCAACGGAGATTTGATCATGCAGAACATCGTCATTCTTGCCGGCAATATCGGCATGGATCCGGAGAGCCGCACCACCCAGGGCGGGACCCGCATCACCCACTTCACCCTGGCGACCTCGCGTCCCCGCTATTCGGAAGGCAAGGTCGTTCGCGATGAGAAAGGCTACCGCGTCCAGGACACCGAATGGCATCGGATCACCGCGTTCAATGGCCTCGGCAAGACCGTGCAGGAGCATTGCACCAAGGGCATGAAGCTGCTGGTGCGCGGCCGCATCCATTACAGCGAATGGACCGATGGCGACGGCGTCGAGCGCTACGGCACCGAGATCATCGCCGAGACGATCGACTTCCTCAGCCGGGCGAAATCGAAGTCCGACGAGGCCGGCGACCCTGATCCTGAGCTCGACGACGACGTGCCCTTCTGACCCCCGGATCCCCGCGCGCTTGTGGCGCGCGGGGGCATCCAGCGGCGAGCCGGATTTGCCATAGCTCGCGAGGGATTTTGCAGGCGGGGGCGTCTGCACTATCCGCTTTCCGTCGCATGGGATCGAAGATCGCATGCCACACCGACCTCAACGAGGCCACGCTCAAAAATACGCCGCGCGGTCCGATATGGGTCCTCAAGGCGCGGGGCGGAAGCGAAAGCTGGTGGAACGCCTACACTGGCGAAAATGTCGATGAGATCAGTCTGGCAGACGCTCGGCGCTATGCTCTGATGTCCTACAAAGGATCCGGCAGGCTGCAGGCGGTCGACTATCAGGAAACGGCGCCCGAGGAAGCGCAGGTCGGCGGGCCGCTGTGGCGCGCCAGCTTCGCCGACAAGGAGCATAGTCGCCTCTATCTGGATCCGTTCACCGGAGAGGTGCTCAGTCGCCGTTCGGACCTGTGGGACTTCTATGATTTCTTTTACAAAATCCATATCATGAACCTTGGCGCCTCGCGCAGTTACAACCATCCACTGATCGTTGTCGCTGCATCGGCGACGTTGCTCATCGTGGTCACCGGGATCGTCATTCTGTTTTATCGCCTTGCGAAGGATCTCAAACGACTGCTTACGAAACGTCGCGCATCAAGGCCTGCGACCTGAGGTCATCGCGCTGCGACGGGCTCACTTGCCGATCCACTCCGGTTCGGCTGTGGCCGCGCAATTCTGATCGTCGCTCGGCCCGCCGTGTCCACGGGCAGCGCGAGCAGATGAGCCGCCGTATCTTCGCGGTCGGGTAATGTCGCGGGGTGCGATGGAGCTTGCTGTGTCCTGATCGGCGCGCGGGCGGGCAACGCGCGCCTCGCACGATCACACGCGCAGCAGTCGCCCCACCGCCCGCATGATCGTCGCCCTGCGCGCCGCATGCTCGGTAGCGTCGCGTGCGGCTCCGGTCATGCACCAGAGCTGGGTGAGGGCGGCGACAAGCCGGACGACGTCCATGGGCGTGAAGTCGGCGACGATCCGCCCCTCGGCCTGCGCCGCTGCGATCCCGTCCAGCTTCTCCCCGAGAAGGACCTCGCCGGCCGGGAGCATCAGAACATCCTGGCCACGCTCCAAATGATGCCAGGTCAGCAGCCTCCACAAGCGCGGGCGCTCGACCAGCAAGTCATAGGTGCGCCCCGCATAACCCTCAAGATCATTGGGATCGAAGCGATCGGCCTGCGCCGCGTCCATCACTTCCTGCGTCAGCGCGGCATCGAAGAGCGCCTCCTTGTCCCCGAAGTAGGTGTAGAGCATCGGCTTGCTGATACCCGCCGCCTGCGCAATGCGATCGATCCGCGCGCCCGCCAGCCCATGGGACGCGAACTCCTCGGTCGCTGCAGCCAGGAGCGTCTCGCGGCTCTGTGCGGCATTCCGCCTGGTTCGTTCCTTCATCACACCTCCCGGCATTGACGCATTCCACATATGAAGTTACCTACCAGTTGGTAATATATGGAGCAGCATATGTCCAATCACTGGTTTCTCACGGGCGCGTCCAGCGGCATTGGCCGCCATCTGGCCGAACTGATCCTGGCCGCGGGCGACGACCTTACCGCGACGGCTCGCAGGCCCGAAAGCCTCGACGACCTTGCGGCGAAATATCCGAGCCAGCTGCGCGTCGAAGCGCTCGACGTCACGGTCAAGGACGATATTGCTGCGGTCGTGGCCCGGGCGCAGGCGCGTCGACCCGTCGATATTCTGGTCAACAACGCCGGCGGCGGCGTGATCGGCGCCACCGAAGAGATGTCGGACGCCGAGGTCGAAGGCCAGATCGCGCTCAATCTCATGGCGCCCATCCACATCACCCGCGCCTTTGTCCCCGCGATGCGCCTGCGCGGGAGCGGCCGGATCATCCAGATCTCCAGCGCCAGCGGTCAGGGCTCGCTTCCGACGAGCAGTCTCTATCATGCGGCCAAATGGGGCCTGGAGGGCTTCAGCGAATGCCTCCGCCAGGAGCTTGAACCCTTCAACCTGTTCGTGACGCTGATCGAGCCGGGTGGCGCGCGCACCAGCTTCAGCCACAACCTGCAATTCGCCAGCGAGATCGCCGCCTATCGCGATACGCCCGCCGGCGATATCCGCAAGATGTTCGAGACCGCCGGAAACGAGCTCTACACGCTCGACCCGCAAAAGATCGCGCAAGCGATCGTCGATGTCGCAACCAGCGACCATCCGCCGCTGCGCGTGACTCTGGGGGGTGACGCTTTCGGCGTTGTCCAGGCGGCGCTGCAATCGCGGCTCGCCTTTCTGCAGTCCCAGGAAGCGCTCGCGCGCTCGGTCGCTTTCGACAGTTGAGCTTTCCCGTCTTCCAGCTTTCGTCTCCGCGCGGTGCGATGCGCCTCACCGGGGCCCGGCAACCCCTGTCGTCAGCGCCGCTATCCGATACTTAGGTATAGCCATCCGACACGATTGCCGAAGCGCCAAACGGGCAATCGCTTGGTACCATCGCAAGAGAGGAAAACCTTCGCGGTCGCCAATCAAGGGTGCGCGGACCTTCGCAGTCTGCGTGCCCTTGATGTGGCAGCGCGCCGCCCAGCCACGCGCGTCATGAACGGGAGCGGCCTTCTGCGAAACCCAACGCTCCGCCGCATCTTCTATAAGCTCTCGCTCGAATTGCTGCGCGCCGCCTTCGTCTTCCTGCGACTGGGGTTAAAGGGCGAGGCGCGCCTGCTTGTGCACGCGTCTCAATGGGCGAGGCACACGGCTTCCGGTCGCCGCCGCAGGTGGCGGCACCGGAAAGTGCCATGAGCGTCGTCGCCGCCTTTCTTTATCACGAGGGCAAACGGCTGCGGCCGGTGACCCTGATCGATCCGGCGTGCGAGCATATCGCCAAGGATGACTTTGTGTGGATCGGCCTCTCCCAGCCCAGCGAAACAGAACTTGCCGACATCGCCGGAAATTACGGCCTTCACCCGCTTGCCGTGGAAGATGCCGGCAACGGCCACCAGATTTCCAAGCTCGACGTCTACGGTGACCAGTTGTTCATCGTCGCCAGGACGGCACATCTTGAAGGCGATCATATCGCCTACGGCTCCACCGCGATTTTCCTGGGCAAGAATTTCCTCATCACCGTTCGGCAGGGTTCGGCACGCTCGCACAGCGAGCTTCGCGCGCATCTCGAAATCACGCCGGACCTGCTGCGCGAGGGCCCGGACTATGTGCTCCATGCCATTCTGGACTTCATCGTCGATGGCTATTTCCCGATCGTCGAGGCGATCGAGGAGGACGTCCTCAAGATGGAGCAGCGCATGCTTGCAGCCTTTCTCACCCGCGAGGAGGTGACCCGGATTTTCACGCTGCGGCGTGAGCTCGTCCGCTTCCAGCGCGTGCTCGGACCCATGCTCGAGGTCGGTCGCAAGCTGGTGAACCTGCAGCTTCCGCGGCTTGATGAGGCCTCCAAACCCTATTTCCGTGATCTGCTCGATCACATGCTCCGGGTTGAGAGCGCCATCACCGGCATCCGCGACATCCTGATCTCGGTGTTCGAGGCGAGTCACCTGCTCGAACAGCAGCGCCAGGGTGCGATCACGCGTCAGCTCGCCGCCTGGGCCGCGATCCTCGCGGTGCCTACCGCGATTGCCGGGATCTACGGGATGAACTTCGAGAATATGCCCGAACTGAAGACGCAGTGGGGATATTTCGTCATCCTCGGCGTCATCGCTGCGGTCTGCATCGGACTCTACATCCGGTTCAAACGCAACCACTGGCTTTGACGTCGCTGACCGCTGTCCACATCGCGCAGGGCTGAGGCCGCCGGGGGCAGGTTGCCACAGTTCAATGCTTTCGAAGCGTCTCGGCGCGGTGCCGGTCCAACGCATCGAGCAAAGCCCTGCCGATCAACGGCTTTGCGAGAACGTGATCGAAGCCCGCCTCGGCGGCCCGCGAGGCCAGCAGCGTGTCGTGAAAGCCTGAGATCATGATGGCCCGTCCCGACCATCCGATCTCGCGAAGGTGACGCAGCATCGCGAATCCGTCGATGTCGGGCATGCGATAGTCGAGGATGACGCAGTCCGCCTCCTTCGCGCGGGGGTCGGCCAACAGCGCGCGGCCGGTCGTATATCCCCACACGGCATAGCCGCGCGATCTCAGCAGCAGCTGGAGGCCACGCCGCACGCCGGGATCGTCGTCGGAGACGAGGATGGTGTATCTGCCATCATGCTGGGTGGAACGGACCGATGGCATTGCGAGAAGCGGACACCCGTGTGACGATTGCACCATCGATCGCATATCGCGCCTCGTCCCGTCGCTACGTAGAGGTCGCAGTCACTTCGGCTTGCGGCCCATGCCCGCGGCAAAGGCGATCCGCAGGGCTTCGGACAGATTGCGGACCTCGAGCTTGGCCATCAGGCTCGCGCGATGGACCTCGACCGTTCGCGATGAACAGCCCAGGTCATAGGCGATCGTCTTGTTGGGCAGGCCGTTGGCCAGCCTTTCGAGCACTTCCCGCTCCCGGGGCGTCAGTGCAGCGACCCGCACCCCTGCTTCGGACGTTTCCAGGGTACGAAGGTCGACATCGTCGAGACGCGCGAACGCGCGGCTGACGGCGCCGAGCAGGGCGGCTTTCTCGAAGGGTTTCTCGAGAAAGTCGACCGCGCCGCCTTTCATGGCCTGCACCGCAACCGACACGTCGCCATGGCCGGTCAGGACGATGACCGGCATGTTGACCCCGCGTGCTGCCATGGCGGCCTGAACCTCGAGACCGTCCATCTCGGGCATGCGCACGTCGAGGATGACGCAGCCGACGGCCGCCGACTTCGCCTCCTTGAGAAGCTCCACGCCGGAGGCATAGGTCACGACGTCGTAGCCCGCGGTCTTGAGCGCAAAGCTCGCCGCCTTGCGGATGCTCTCCTCGTCGTCGACCAGATGGATGACGCGTCTATCCCCCATGTTCCTCCTCCGCCCGCGCATGGATCAAGGTAAAATGAAAGCGCGCGCCGCCGCGGTCGGGGCGCTCCATCCAGATACGGCCCCCATGCGCTTCGATGATGGTCCGGCAGATCGAAAGGCCGAGGCCCATGCCGTCGGCCTTTGTCGAGTTGAACGCCGTGAAGAGCTGCTCGCGGACCTCGTCGGCGATGCCGGGGCCGGTATCCTCCACGGTCACCTCGATCAGCCCGTCAGGGCGCAACCTGGTCGCCACCTTGAGGTCGCGAACCGGACACGCCGCCATCGCCTCGATGGCATTGCGCATCAGGTTGACCAGCACCTGCTGGATCTGCACCCTGTCGACGAGGACCGGCGTCGCGGCGGGATCGACTGCAAAGAAGCTGCGGATGCCGCGCTCGCGGGCGTCGACCAGCGCGAGCTGGCTCGCCTCGGCGATGACCTGCGGCAGCTCGTGGAGGCTCTTGTCGACCTCGCCGCGGGCGACGAAATCGCGAAGGCGCCGGACGATATGGCCGGCCCGCAGCGTTTCCTGTGCCGCATCATCCATCACCGACCGTAGCGACACGAAGGGTTCGTCGTCCCGCTCGTCGAGCATGTCGCGGATCGTCTCGAGATAGAGCGCGACCGCGGCAAGCGGCTGGTTGAGCTCATGCGCGAGGGTCGAGGCCATCGTGCCCATCGCGCTCAGCCGGGAGACATGGACCAGCTCTGCCTGCAGTTCCTTGAGCCTGAGCTCATCCTGCTCCTTGGCGGTGAGATCCCGGATGAAGCCGGTGAACAACCGCTGCCCGTCTTCACCGGCCTCGCCAACCGACAGCTGCATCGGGAAGGTCGAGCCGTCGCGGCGCTGGCCGACCACGACGCGGCCGAGGCCGATGATCCGGCGCTCGCCGGTCTGGAGATAATGCGCGATATATTCGTCGTGCCGGTCGCGATCGGGCTGGGGCATCAGGCAGGAGACGTTGCGGCCGACGAGCTCGGTTTCCGAATAGCCGAACAGGCGTTGGGCGGCCGCGCTGAACGACGTGATGGCGCCGGTCTCGTCGATGATGCTCATCGCATCGGGGACGGTCGCCAGGATCGACTGGAGATGCTGCTCGCGGGTCTCGATTGACGCCCGGACCGCCGCCTCGTCGGTGACATCGCGACTGATGCAGGCAAAGCCTCGATGTGCGTCGCCTTCGAACAGGGCGCTGATCGTCAGGCGCGCGAGATATTCCGCGCCGTTCTCGCAGACCCGTCACGCTTCGCGCT
Source organism: Sphingobium sp. B2 (assembly GCF_007693735.1). NCBI lineage: Bacteria > Pseudomonadati > Pseudomonadota > Alphaproteobacteria > Sphingomonadales > Sphingobiaceae > Sphingobium > Sphingobium sp. B2. The sequence continues at coordinate 138,316 of NZ_VDBZ01000005.1, read as the reverse complement.
CCAGCGTGCCTTCGTGAAGGGCGGCCGCCAGGTCTGCGCACGGGCGGCCGGCCGCAATCTCGTCGGGCGGGTAGAACAGGTCATGGGGCTGTCCCAGGACGCGATCGAGGGGCCAGCATTCGGCACGCTCGCCTTCTTCATTATAGCTCAGCACGATCCCGGCAGGATCGAGCAGCGTCAGGACGTGGCCGCCAGCCTGTCGCAGGAACAGCGGCGCAAGCCGCGCTACGTCGCTGGCAATCTCGTCCGGCCCGCGCCTCGTGTCGACCATCGTCCCGGCTCACGGGCCTGGCCGGGCGCACGGATCCGGGCGTAGCCCGACCGTGCCACTCAGCGCCGCGCGAGTATGGCCTTCATCTCGTCGATTTCCTGCCGCTGCGAGCGCTTGATCGCTTCGCAAAGCCGGATGACTTCCGGATCGCTGAGCTTTGCTTCCTGGCACATCAGGATCGCCCCGGAATGATGCGGGATCATCGAGCGCAGAAAGGCCGTGTCGCCGATCGTGGTCTGGGTGCGGATGAGCGCAAAGCTGCCGAAGAAGGCGACCAGCGACGCGGCGATCAGCGCGATGTTGGCGGCTTTCGACGCGAACATGTGCCGCATGGCGACGATCATCAGCACCACCATCGGCGCGACCATCATCAGCGTCATGTAGAGCATGTTGAGGTTGTTGTAGAAGCTGTCGAGCCCGTCGATCATGACGAACATCACCAGATACATGATGACGCCGCTGATGACGGTCTGAACGGCAAGGCTCCAATAGGCGCCCATCTTCCGGGTGTTCATGTGGGACGAATGGTCCATGGCGTATCTCCTTCGCTCGGCGCCGGCCGACCTTGGTATGAGTGTAACGCCCCGCTCTCCTGTTCGCCCCCGCCATCAGCCGTCCTGATGCTAAAACCAGAAGCGAACGCCGGCGACGAAGCTGGTCGCATGGACGTCCTCGCCGGCAAGCCTCGACAGCCGCGCCGTGTCGCCGGCTTTGCGCAGATAAGAGACGCCGATATAGGGTGCGAACTGGCGGCTGAACTCATAGCGCAGGCGCGCGCCGAGCTCTATGTTGACCAGCCCCGAACCGATGTCGTTCTCCGGAATATCCTGCGCGGCGAAATTGACCTCGGCGCGCGGCTGCAAGATCAGGCGCTGGGTAATGCGCTGGTCGTAATAGCCCTCGACCCGGCCCAGAACATCGCCCTTGGTCGAGAGGAACAGCGCGCCTTCGACTTCGAACATGCCGGGAGCCAGGCCCTCGACGCCGACCGTCGCGTAAGTGCGGTCGGGCCCGCGGCCGAAGTCCTGGCGGATACCGCCCTGAAGATTGAAATAGGGGTCGATGGCCCGGCTATAGAGCACCTGCACCTCCGCGCTGTCGATGCCGCGGCCGAACTCGCCTTCGCCCTCGCTCTTGAGCCAGAGCCGGTTGATATCGCCGCCGTAAAAGCCTTCGCCATCCCAGCGATAGCCATCGCGACCGCTATGCGCCTGATACTCGAACAGGTTGAGCAGCACCTGCCCGAAATTGTTGCCGCCGCTGTCCTTCATCATGATGTCGCGTGAGCGCGCCATCTCGGCGCCGGGAAAATCACGATCGGCGAAGTGGTCGCTGGGGGGAGGCGGCGGGGGCGCATTGCCGGCCGGAAGCGCCGTGCCGGTCATTTGCATGCCGGGCATGGCGGAGGTTCCGGGCATGGCGGTCTGGCCATGCTGCGAATGGTCCATCCCGGGCATGTCCGGCATCGCGCCGTCCTGATGCCGGGAGTGGTCCATGCCCGGCATCTCCGCCATCGCGGGAGCAGCGGGTTGCGGTTGACCGGCGGCATCTGCCTGTGGCGCAGGACTGGCCTGGTCCTGCGAATGGTCCATTGCCGGCATGGTGCCCGGCGCTGGTTTCTGAGCGCGCGGCCTGGTAGCGGGCTTGGGGCGCGGCGCGGCGGCCTTGTCCTTCTTTTTCTCCTGCGCCGGCCGCGCCCCGCCCGGCGGCGCCATGCCGGGCATGTCGTGCATCGAATGATCCTGGGCAAAGGCGGGCGCGGCGGAGAGAAGGGCGATCGCGCTCACCAGCGGCGTGAGGATGCGGGTCATTGCGCGTCTCCCTTCGGACGGACGCTCACGACCCGCATCATCCCTGCATGCATGTGGTAGAGGAGATGACAGTGGAAGGCCCAGTCGCCGACCGCGTCGGCGGTGAAGTCCCAGGTCACCTTGCCGCCGGGCTGGACGATCACCGTATGCTTGCGCGGCGCATGATCGCCATGCCCCGTCACCAGCTCGAAGAAATGCCCGTGAATATGGATCGGATGCCCCATCATCGTGTCGTTGATGAGATTGACGCGCACCCGCTCGCCTTCGATGAAGGGGATCGGCTCGTGATGGTCCGACATTTTTTCGCCGTCGAACGACCACATGAACCGCTCCATGTTGCCGGTGAGGTGAATGTCGATGCTGCGGCTCGGCGCGCGCACGTCCGGATTGCGATCGAGCGCCATCAGGTCCCTGTAGACAAGCACCTTGTGGCCGACGTCGGCGAGGCCCTGGCCGGGCTCGCCGGTGCGGTCTACGGGCATCGGCGAGATGGTCTGGACGCTCGGGTCGCGCTTCACCTGCGGCGCGTTCGAGAAGTCGCGCATCTTCATCGAGCCCATCGCGTGCCCGCCATGATCCATGCCCGCCATCTGGCCATCGGCGCCCATCGCGCCGTGGTCCATGCCGGCCATCGATCCATGATCCATCCCCGAATGATCCATGCCTGCCATGGCGCTATTGTCCATGGTCGCCATCGCTGCCGCCGCGCCGGTCGCGAGGCGCGCGGACGCGTTCTTCTCGGCCGTCGGATCGACGCCCCGCATAGCGCCGCCCGACATGTCCATGCCTTCCATGCCCGGCATCGAGGACATGTCCATGCCCATGTCCTTCATGTCGGCGAGCGGCCGTTTGCGTAAGGGGGGAACCTCGCCGGCCATGCCGGCCCTCGGCGCGAGCGTGGCACGCGCCATGCCCGAGCGGTCGATCGCCTCGCCGACAAGGGTGTAGGCCTTGTCATCGCCTGGGCTGACAACGACGTCGTAGGTCTCGGCAACACCAATCTGGAACTCGTCGACGGTGACCGGCACCACATTCTGCCCGTCGGCCTGGACGATGGTCAGCGGCAGGCCGGGGATGCGGACGTTGAAGGTGGTCATCGCCGACGCATTGATGACCCGCAGCCGCACCCGTTCGCCCGGGGTGAAGAGCGCGGTCCAGTTGTCCATCGGACCATGGCCATTGACGAGATAGGTGTAGGTGGATCCGGTCACATCGGAGATGTCGGCCGGGTCCATCCGCATCTGGCCCCAGTCGAGCCGGTCTTTGAGCGGCTGATCCTTGCCCGACAGGAGCCCGGCCAGGGTCTGGCGCTGGAAATTGAAATGGCCGGGGTTGGCCTTGAGGCGCCGGAAGATCGCCTGCGGCGAGAGCGCGCTGTGATCGGCGAGCACGATGACATGCTCGCGGTCATAGGCGACCGGATCGGCACCGGCGGGATCGATGATGATCGGGCCGTAATGGCCTTCCTGTTCCTGCAGGCCTGAATGGCTGTGGTACCAGTAGGTGCCGCTTTGCACGACGGAGAACTGGTAGAGGTAGTTCGAGCCCGGCTTGATGCCCGGAAAAGACACGCCCGGCACACCGTCCATATTGGCCGGCAGGATCAGCCCGTGCCAGTGGATCGAGCTGTCCTCCTCCAGCTGATTGATGACGTTGAGCCGCACGCGCTGGCCCTCGCGCAGCCGGATCAGCGGGGCGGGGACCGTGCCGTTGAGGCCGATTGCCCGGAACTTGCGCCCGTCGATGGTCATCGACTGCCGGGCGATGGTGAGCGTGATGTCTTCGCCCGACACGGTCGGCAGCGTCGGTCGCATCCCCGGCGAGATCGTCTGCGCCCAGGCCGGCAGCCAGGCTGACAAGGCGGCGCCGCCGCCGGCGAGGGCCGCGCCGCGGAGGAACTGGCGGCGGTCGAGAGCAGAAATCATTCGGTTGTCTCAGCTTTAAGAAAGAGGGCGGACCTATTGGAAATACGCAGCGTGGCCTCATCCCCCTCAAACTTTCTTCAACATTTCCGCGAGGCGTGCGCGGGCGCGGTAGAGGCGGGTCTCGACTGCCTTCTGGCTGATGCCGAGAATCTCGGCGGTTTCGGCTTCCGATTTCTCATCGATCGTCCGCAAGACGAGCGTGTCCTTGAGCGATGCGGGCAGGGCGGCGATCGCTTTCATGGCCTCTGCCAGCTGCTGCTCGGCGCCGATCGCCTGGTCGGGTAGTGGCGCCTCGTCGACGACATGTTCGGCTTCCCCCAGCGCCAGCGCGTGGGAGAAGAAGTTGCGGGCCGCGCGGCGGCGGCGCCAGTCATGGCAGTTGCTGATGACGATCCGCGACATCCAGACCGGAAAAGGTCGCGCAGCGTCATAGCGGTTGAGTGCGGCGAAGGCGGCGACGAAGCTCGCCTGGGTCACGTCGAGCGCTTCGTCGCGGTTCCCGACATGGCTGCGCACGAGGCGGTGCACCCAGCCCTGATGCCGGCGGACCAGCTCGCCATAGGCCGCTTGCCGGCCTCCAAGCGCCAGAGCCGCGAGCTCCCCGTCCGAGCAGTCGGGGAGGCACGCGGTCATTTGGACTTGGCCGTCAGCGCTTTCACCACGGCGTCGTCGAACTTGTCCGTCTGATCCGGGCGCAGCACGGCCCGCATCGCGAAGATATGCTCGAGTGTTTCCTTCTGCAGCGCGCCCATCGCCTGGTGCGAGCGATCCACCGCCCCTGCAACCCGAGGACCATAGCCATGCTCCGCCTCGATCGCCTCGGCGAGCCGCGCGTTATCGGCGCGCAGTTCGGCCTCCAGTGCCTGTCGCCGGATCGCATAGTTCTTCTCGATCGTCTCGAGACGGCTATGTTGCGCGGTGTCCAGCTTCAGATCGCGATGGAGCAGGTCGTGCAACTCATTTTCGACCGGGCGCACCGGAACCACATAGACGCGGCCGATGACCACACCGGCGATCGCCGCGGCAAAGGTCAGCAGGACGAGGAGCAGGAGCCGGCGGTCGCGCATCATTGTGAACTCAGCAGCGTCGAAGGAGCGAGCGCGAGCCGCGCGTCAAAGGGCGATATCGGCCCGGCTTCGGTCGACCGCACAGGCACGGCCGAGCCGGCAATTCCCAGGAACAAGGCTGCTGCCGCGGCGATACCGAATGTCGTGGCGCTCAGGCGGGGCATGGCCTGGAGCCGGGCGATCTCGGCCATGACGCGGCTGTCCAGCCCGGCAAGCCGGGGATCGAGCGGCGCTTCCCGCAACCGGCTGAGCATGTCGTCGAGGTGGTCCATGATGTTTCTCCGTCTTCACTTCTCAATACGCAGGATGGTCCGGCAACCCTTGTCCGGGAACAAAAAGAAAATTGCGAGGGGTGCAGGTCGCGGCTGCGTATTCTCTCATGTCACTGACAGGAGAATGTCCAAATGCGCTTCTTTTCGCCGCTCGCAGCCATCGCCGCCGTCGGCCTGAGTGTTTCGGCTCCGGCCTACGCCCATCCCAAGCTCGTGTCCTCGACGCCCGCCGCCAACGCCAGCGTCCCGGCGCCGTCGCGTATAACGCTCACCTTCAGTGAAGGTCTGATGCCGAAGCTGTCGGGCGCCGAGATCGTGATGACCGGCATGCCCGGCATGCCCAACCACCGCATGGCGGTAACCGGCTTCAAGACGTCCGTCGAAGGCGACAAGACGCTCGTGCTGACGCTCGCCAAGCCGCTCATGGCGGGCAGCTATCAGGTCGCCTGGCACGTCGTCTCGACCGACACGCACCGCATCCAGGGCAATCTCGCCTTTACCGTCAAGTGACGCCATGAACGACGTGGCACTCGTCGCCGTCCGCTGGGCGCTCTACGTCGATCTCGGCCTGTTGTTCGGCCTGCCGCTGTTCGCGCTCTATGCGCCCGGCGGCGGCCGGATGGTACAGCGGCATCTGCCGATGGTAGCAATGGTGGCCGGTCTCGCCTGTCTCGCCCTCCTGCTGTCGGCGCTGGGGTTCGCGTTGCAGGCAGCGGCCATGACCGGGCTGCCGCTCACCCAGCCTGATCTTTCCATGGTCGCAGAGCTGTTCAACGGCACGTCCATGGGAACGGCGCTGAAGGCGCGCCTCGTCGCGCTCCTCGTTCTTCTGCTCTCCATCCCCTTCTATCGCCGGCAATCCCGTCCTGCCTTCATCGCCTCCACTCTGGCAGGCGCGGTCGCACTCGCGACCCTCGCCTGGAGTGGGCATGGCGCGGCTGGCGAAGGCGAGGCGGGCTGGCTGCAACTGGGGGCCGATCTCATCCATCTGCTCGCCGCCGGCGCCTGGGTCGGCGCGCTTGCCGCATTCCTCGCGCTGGTACTTCCCAGGCTCGCAACCGACGATCTCGCCGCTCAAGACATGGACCGGGTCACGCTCGCCGAGGAAGCGTTGCGGGGCTTCTCCCTCGTCGGCACGATCATCGTCGCCCTGCTGATCCTGACCGGGACGGTGAACGGCTGGTTCCTCGTCGGTCCGGGCAACATCGCCTCGCTCGGGCAGTCGACCTACGGCCTGCTGCTCATCGCCAAGCTGCTGCTGTTCGCCGGCATGCTGGGCCTGGCCGCGCTCAACCGTTATCGCCTGACCCCGGCACTTGCGCAGGCGATCGAGGAAGAGGACGCGCCACGGGCGCAGGCGCTGCTGCGCGCGAGCCTCGTCGTCGAAGGCGGTCTTGCGATCGTCATTCTCGGGCTCGTCGCCTGGCTGGGGACACTATCGCCGCCCATGTCGATGTAGCTTATCGTTTCGGACGCCTCGCGTTGGGAGAAGCCAATGCAATCCTACACCCCGCCGCTCGGGACCGGATCGACGAAAGACTATGATCGCGCGATCCGCCTGTGGACGCGGGAGAAGCGGTGGCGTGCCGCCATGCTCGCCGCCCTGGCGCCCAAAGCCGGTGAGACGGTCGTCGACGTCGGCTGTGGCACCGGCAGCTTCGCGCTGATGCTCAAGCAAGCCGAGCCCAGGACGCAGGTGATCGGTCTCGATCCCGATGCCGAGGCGCTCGACATCGCGCGGCACAAGGCCGCTGTGCGGCGGGCCGATATCGACTGGCGTCAGGGATTTGCCAGGGACGTGGCCCCGGGTACCGCCGACGCTGTCGTGTCGAGTCTCGTGCTGCATCAGATGCCGGTCAGGGAGAAGGCGGCAACCCTGCGCGCCATGTTCGCCATGCTGCGCCCGGGTGGGCGCCTGGTGATCGCCGATTATGGCCGCCAGCAGGGTTTCATGCGGCTTGCCTTCCGCCTGACCGTGCAGCGGCTCGATGGCATCGATGATACCCGGCCCAATGCCGACGGCGTGCTCCCCGGCCTGATCGCGGCGGCCGGCTTCAGGCATGTGGCCGAGACGTTTCGGCTTTTGACCATCACCGGCGCGATCGACTTGTTTACGGCGCATCGACCGGCGCAGGACCACGGCCTTACGGTTGCCAATGACCTTGGCTGATGGCGGCCAGGCGAACGGGCCCGCCGATTTGTCCGCTTAGGCGATTACGTATTGACCCTGACACGGTGTCAGACCCTAGATCGTCAGGCGTCGAAAGGAGCAAGGCGATGAACGAGACACATGGAGCGGCGCATGGCGGCGGTTGCTGCGGCAGCCACGGCGCTGCGAAACCAGCGGCTGGCGTCAAGGACCCGGTCTGCGGCATGACCGTCGATCCTGCGATCACTGCGCACCATGCCGAGCATGGCGGTGAAAGCTATCATTTCTGCAGCGCGGGCTGCCGGGCAAAATTCATCGCCGATCCCGAGCGCTATCTCGGCCCGCCGGCACCGCCAGTCGCGGTGCCAGAAGGCACGATCTGGACCTGCCCTATGCATCCCGAGATTCGGCAGGACCATCCCGGGTCCTGTCCGATCTGCGGCATGGCGCTCGAGCCCGCGACCGTGACTGCCGACAGCGGCCCCAGCCATGAGCTGGTCGATTTCACACGGCGCTTCCGGGTCGGCCTGATGCTGGCCCTCCCGGTGCTGATCCTCGAGATGGGCGCGCATCTCTTTCCCGCGATCCATCGCCTCGTGCCGATGTCGATCTCGGTATGGATCCAGTTCGTGCTGGCGACACCCGTCGTGCTCTGGGCGGGCTGGCCCTTCTTCGAGCGTGGCTGGGCCTCGCTCAAGACCCGCAACCTCAACATGTTCACCCTGATCGCGATGGGGACCGGGGTCGCCTGGATCTACAGCGTCGTCGCGACGCTCGCGCCCCAGCTGTTCCCGCCCGCCTTCCGCGGAGAGGACGGCATGGTTGCCGTCTATTTCGAGGCGGCCGCGGTGATCACTGTCCTCGTGCTGCTCGGCCAGATGCTCGAACTGCGCGCGCGCGAGCGGACCTCGGGCGCGATCAAGGCGCTGCTTAACCTTGCGCCAAAGACCGCGCGCCGGATCGGTTCCGATGGCAGTGAAGAGGAAATCAGCCTCGATCTCGTTGCGGTCGGCGACCGCCTGCGTGTGCGTCCCGGCGAGAAGGTGCCGGTCGATGGCGTGGTCGAGGACGGCCGTTCCTCGCTCGACGAGTCGATGGTCACCGGTGAGTCCATGCCCGTCACCAAGGCCAAGGCCGACACGGTGATCGGCGGCACGCTCAACCAGACCGGCGCGCTCGTTATCGTCGCCGACAAGGTTGGCCGGGACACCATGCTGGCGCGCATCGTCCAGATGGTCGCCGAGGCGCAGCGCTCGCGCGCGCCGATCCAGCGCATGGCCGATCAGGTGTCGGGCTGGTTCGTGCCCGTGGTCATCGCGGTCGCGGTGGTCGCGTTCATCGCCTGGGGCATCTGGGGCCCCGAGCCGCGCTTCGCCTACGGGCTGGTTGCGGCGGTCGCCGTGCTGATCATCGCCTGTCCCTGCGCACTGGGTCTCGCCACGCCGATGTCGATCATGGTCGGGGTTGGCCGCGGCGCCGGGCTCGGCGTCCTCATCAAGAATGCCGAAGCGCTCGAGCATATGGAAAAAGTCGACACGCTCGTCGTCGACAAGACCGGCACGCTGACCGAAGGCCGGCCTGCCGTCACCCAGATCGTGCCGGCGCCCGGCTTCGACGAAGCCGAACTGCTGCGGCTTGCCGCCTCGGTCGAGCGGGCCTCCGAGCATCCGCTCGCGCTGGCGATCGTCGAGGCCGCCAAGGATCGCGGCATCCCCACGAGCGACGTCACCGACTTCGATTCCCCCACCGGACGCGGCGCGCTCGGCACCGTCGACGGCCGCCGGATCGTGCTCGGTAATGCGCGGTTCCTCTCGGAAGAGGGCATAGCAACCGACGCGCTGGCGGAGCAGGCCGACGCCCTGCGCCGGGATGGCGCCACCGCGATCTTCATCGGCGTCGACGGCACCGTCGGCGGCGCCTTTGCAATCGCCGATCCCGTGAAGCAGACGACGCCGGAGGCCCTGGCCGCACTCAAGGCCGAAGGCATTCGCGTGGTGATGTTGACCGGCGACAACCGCACCACAGCAGAGGCGGTGGCAAGGCGGCTCGGCATTGACGATGTCGAAGCCGAGGTACTGCCCGACCAGAAGAGTGCCGTCGTCGCGCGGCTGAAAAGCGAGGGGCGCGTGGTGGCGATGGCCGGCGACGGGGTCAACGACGCCCCCGCACTGGCTGCCGCCGATGTCGGTATTGCCATGGGCTCGGGCACCGACGTCGCGATCGAGAGCGCGGGCGTGACGCTGCTCAAGGGCGATCTCATGGGCATCGTGCGGGCACGGCGGCTGAGCCAGGCGACCATGTCCAACATCCGCCAGAACCTGGTCTTCGCCTTCATCTACAATGTCGCCGGGGTGCCGGTGGCGGCGGGCGCGCTCTATCCGCTGTTCGGCATCCTGCTCTCGCCGATCATCGCGGCCGCCGCCATGGCGCTCTCCTCGGTCAGCGTGGTCACCAACGCGCTGCGCCTCAACCGGAAAGCGCTGTGAACATCGGGGAGGCGTCGAAGCAAAGCGGGGTCTCGGAGCGGATGATCCGCCATTATGAGAAGATCGGCCTCATCCCGGCGCCGCCGCGCCGGGGAGCGGGTTATCGCGCCTATGGCGAGAGTGACCTCCATCGCCTGCGGTTCATCGCCAAGGCCCGCGATCTCGGTTTTCCGATCGAGGAGATCCGGACCCTGCTCGGCCTGTGGGCCGACACGGGCCGCAGCAGCGCCGATGTAAAGCGGGTCGCGTTGGCGCGGGCGGAGGAATTGCAGCGCAAGGCCGAAGCGCTGACGACCCTGCGCGAGACCCTCGTCGATCTCGCCGAGCGCTGTCATGGCGACGAGCGGCCAGATTGTCCCATCATCGCCGAACTGAGTCTCGACAGAAAATGTTAGCGCCGGCCGCCTCTCGGACCAGACCCGCTCTGGCGGCCGGGGTGCTGATCGCACTTGGCATTCTCACGACGGGCCTCGCGATATATTTCCTCGCAGTCCGCCCGCCACTGCTGGCGGAGGATCTTCGCCATATCGGCGGCAACCCGCAGACCCTTTCGCCGGTATTGCGGGACTGGTTCGGCGGGATAGCTGGCTCGCCCGTGCGACCGCACTGAGCCTCCTGATCGTATTTGGCCGCTTTTCATACAGCAATGTCGTGCTGAGCTCTGACTTCTGGGGCTGGCATATGCGAGGCAATCCCTCCGTAGGACTACGGAGTGCGCAGAGGCTTCCTGCGCTTCAGGGCTTGTTGCACCGCAGCAGGAGCGAAAATGTGCAGAGTCGAAGCAATATCCCTGACCCGTTGGACGGTCTGGCCACGACGCTGGATCGGTCGAGCTTCGCCGCCATCGCGCAGCTGACTTCAGGCCAGTCGCCCGCCACTTTGGCGCAGTCTTTTTCCGACTGGTGGACGCACATTCTCTGCTCGCCAGGCAGGCAGCTGCAGCTCGCCGCCAAGGGCGGGCGCAAGCTGATGCGGCTCGCCGACTATGCCATGCGCAGCGCATCCGGCAGCGATCCCGAGCCGGCGATCGATCCGCTGCCCCAGGATCGGCGCTTCGCCGACGCAGCCTGGAAGCGCCATCCGTTCGACCTGATCGAGCAGGCCTTCCTGCTCCAGCAGCAATGGTGGCATGCCGCGACGACCGGCGTGAGCGGCGTCACCGGGCACCACGAAGCGATCGTCGAGTTCGCGACCCGCCAGATGCTCGACATGGTGTCCCCGACCAATTTCATCCCGACCAACCCCGTGCTCCAGCAGCGCATCCTCGAAACCGGAGGACAATGCCTTGTCGAGGGTGCGCGATTTTTTTGCGACGACCTGGAACGCCTGGTACGCGGGGAGCCCGCAGCGGGCACGGAGGCCTATCGGGTCGGCGAGAAGGTCGCAGCCACGGCTGGCAAGGTCGTGTTTCGCAACAGGGTCATGGAACTGATCCAATATGCGCCCGCAACCGAGACGGTGCGTCCGGAGCCGATATTGATCGTGCCGGCATGGATCATGAAATATTACATCCTCGACCTGTCGCCGGAAAATTCGCTCATCCGCTGGCTGGTAGGGCAGGGCTACACCGTGTTCTGCATCTCCTGGCACAATCCCGACAGCGCCGACCGCGATCTCGACATGGAGGATTATCGCCTGCTTGGGCCGATGGCCGCCGTTGATGTCATCCAGGCGATTACCGGCACCGAGAAGATCCACGCGGCCGGCTATTGTATCGGCGGCACGCTGCTCGCCATCACCGCGGCCGCGATGGCGCGCGATGAAGATGAGCGTCTGGCGAGCGTCACGCTGTTCGCCGCCCAGACCGAGTTCAGCGAGCCGGGCGAACTTGGTCTGTTCATCGACGAGGCGGAGATCAACCTGATCGATGCGATGATGTGGGCGCGCGGCTTTCTCGACAGCAGCCATATGGGCGGCGCCTTCCAGATGCTGCGGTCCAACGATCTGCTCTGGTCGCGCATCCTCTCGACCTATCTCATGGGCGAGCGCGAGCCGATGACCGACCTCATGGCATGGAACGCCGACGGCACCCGCATGCCCTATGCCATGCACGCGCAATATCTTCGGCGCCTGTTCCTCGACAATGACCTGTCCGAAGGGCGCTACGAGGCCGGCGGCCACCCGGTCTCGCTCTCGGGGCTGCGCATGCCGATCTTCATGGTGGGCACGGAAACCGACCATGTCGCGCCGTGGCGCTCGACCCACAAGCTCCACATGCTGACGGGCGCGGAGATCCGCTTCGTGCTGACGAGCGGTGGCCACAATGCCGGGATCGTCTCCGAGCCCGGGCATCCTCATCGCCATTATCGCATCGCGACACGGATGCAGGATGGCCCGGCGCCAGGTCCCGATGCCTGGCTGGAGCGGGCCGAGGTGCGCGAAGGGTCGTGGTGGCCGGAATGGAGTTCATGGCTTGGATCGCACTCGGGCGAGGCGGCGGCCCCACCGGCGATGGGCGCGCCCGAACGGAACTATCCGCCGCTCGGTGATGCCCCCGGGCGCTACGTGCTGGAGCGCTGAGCCATGGCCGCCGCCAACCTCATCGAGAACCGCACGTTCGACGAGATCGCCGTCGGCGATACGGCCAGCCTCACCCGCACGCTGTCCGCCGACGACATCCAGCTCTTCGCGGCGGTGTCAGGCGACGTGAATCCGGCGCATCTCGACCCTGTCTATGCCGAAACGGACATGTTCCACAGGGTCATCGCTCATGGCATGTGGGGCGCGGGGCTCATCTCGGCGATCCTGGGAACCGAGCTGCCAGGGCCCGGTGCGATCTATCTCGGCCAATCGCTTCGCTTCACCCGCCCGGTGGGCGTCGGCGACACCATCACGGCCTGCGTCACCGTCGCGCAGAAGCGCGCCGAGCATCATGTCATCGTTCTCGACTGCACCTGTGTGAACCAGAAGGGCGAGACCGTCATCAGCGGCCAGGCCGAGGTCAAGGCGCCCACCGAGAAAGTCAGCCGGCCCCGCATGCCGCTTCCCGACGTGCGGATCGCCAGCCACGACCGCTTCCGCCAGTTGATGGCGCGCGCCAAGGACGGATCTGCGTGCGTCACGGCCGTGGTCCATCCGTGCAGCGCCGACGCCATGCGCGCAGTGGCTGAGGCCGCCGACGCCGGCATCGTCGTTCCGATTCTCATCGGCCCTGCGGCGCGTATGACGAATGCGGCGAAGGACGCCGGTGTCGATATTGCGGCCTTCCGGGTGATCGACGTCCCGCACAGCCACGCCGCCGCCGCCGAAGCCGTCGCGCGCGTGCGGGCCGGCGAAGCCGCGCTGCTGATGAAGGGCTCGCTTCATACTGACGAGCTCATGGGCGCGGTCGTATCGTCCGACACGGGCCTTCGGACCGAACGCAGGATCAGCCACGCCTATGTGATGGACGTGCCCGGCTATCCGCGCCCGCTCATCATCACCGACGCCGCGATCAACATCGAGCCGACGCTTGAGGACAAGGCCGACATCGCGCGCAACGCGATCGACCTTGCCCATGTGATCGGGATCGAACAGCCCAGGGTCGCGATCCTCGCCGCCGTCGAAACGGTCAATCCGAAAATGCGCACCACATTGGATGCCGCGGCGCTCTGCAAGATGGCGGACCGGGGCCAGATCGAAGGCGCGCTGCTCGATGGCCCGCTCGCCCTCGATAATGCGATCAGCGAGGCGGCCGTGCGCGAGAAAAGTATCGTCTCGCCGGTCGCCGGCCAGGCGGACATCCTGCTGGTGCCCGATCTGGAGGCCGGCAACATGCTCGCAAAGCAGCTGACCTTCCTGGGCGGCGCCGATGCCGCAGGCGTGGTGCTCGGCGCGCGCGCTCCGATCATCCTCACCAGCCGGGCAGACAGCGTGCGCACGCGCCTCGCCTCCTGCGCGCTCGCGGTGCTGCTGGCGCGGGCTGCGACCAAGGCGGCTCCCGGCGTTGCGGGACAGCGCCGCGATGGCTGAAATCCTGTGCCTCAACGCCGGTTCGTCGAGCCTTAAGTTCGCGCTCTACGCCGAGCCGGGCACTGATGAGCCCTCTTTGCTGGCGAGCGGCAAGATCGAGAATATCGGCCTTGAGCCGCACCTGATCGCGCGCGATGCGAAGGGGGATGTCCTTGCCGAGCGGCGCTGGACGAAAGACGGCACGATCACGCACGAGACGCTGCTCGAGGATTTGCTGCGGGAGATCGAAGCCTCGGTCGGCGACGATCTGATCGCGGTCGGCCATCGGATCGTTCATGGCGGCACCGACTATTCAGCGCCGGCGCGGGTCGACGCGCCACTCCTCGCCGCGCTCGAGGCGCTTTGCCCACTGGCGCCATTGCATCAGCCCCATAATCTCGCCGCGGTCCGCGCCGTCTCCAGGCTGCGCCCCGCTGTGCTGCAAGTCGCCTGCTTCGACACCGGCTTCCATCATGGCCAGCCCCCGATCGCGACGCGCCTCGCGCTGCCGCGCGCGCTTGGCGAAGAGGGCATGCGGCGCTACGGTTTTCACGGCATCTCCTACGAATATATCGCGCGGCAGCTGCGTTCGATCGATCCCGATACAGGCGGTGGCCGCACGATCGCCGCGCATCTCGGCAACGGGGCCAGCCTTTGCGCGATGGCCGGGGGGCGCAGCATCGACACGACGATGGGGTTCACCGCGCTCGACGGGCTGGTGATGGGTACGCGCTGCGGCGCGCTCGACCCGGGCGCGGTGCTCTATCTTTTCCAGCAGAGGGGCATGACGGCGCGTGAAGTCGAGCATCTCCTCTACAGTGAGTCCGGCCTTTTGGGCGTGTCCGGCGTCTCCAGCGACATGCGCGCGCTTCTCGGCAGCGAAACGCCCGCCGCTGGGGAAGCGATCGAGCTCTTCGTCTGGCAGATCGCGCGCCAGGCCGGCGCTCTCGCGTCCTCGCTCGGGGGTCTCGACACATTCGTGTTCACTGCCGGGATCGGCGAGAATTCGCCTGAAATTCGCGCCCGCGTCGCCGGTCGGCTCGGCTGGCTCGGCGTGGACCTCGACGCGGACGCGAACCTCCGAGGAGATGCAGTCATCAGCGCGCCGTCCAGCCGTGTCGCCGTCCGCGTCATCCCGACCGATGAGGAAAGGATGATCGCTATCCACGCCGCCGATCTGCTGCGTGAGGAGCCGAAAGCATGAAACCTCTCGTCGATCTTACTGGCAAGCGCGGCCTGGTGATCGGTATCGCCAACGCGCATAGCATCGCGGCGGGTTGCGCCCAGGCCTTTCACGACTGTGGGGCGAGACTGGCGGCGACCTATCTCAACGGAAAGGCCGAGCCGTTCGTGGCGCCCGTCGCGGAGACCCTGGGAGTCGAATGGCTCGCCGCGTGCGATGTCCGGGTGCCGGGCGAAGTGGAGGCCCTGTTCGAGCGGGTGAAGTCCGAATGGGGCGGCCTCGATTTCCTGCTTCACTCGATCGCTTTCGCGCCGAAGGAGGATTTGCACGGCCGCGTCGTCGACAGCTCGGCCGAAGGCTTCGCGCTGGCGATGGACGTCTCGTGCCACAGCTTCCTGCGCATGGCGCGTCTCGCCGAGCCGCTGATGTCGGATGGCGGCCGCCTGCTGTGCGTCACCTTCTACGGGTCGGAGCGGGTGGTCGAGCACTACAACCTGATGGGGCCGGTCAAAGCGGCCCTCGAAAGCGCGACCCGCTATGTCGCGGCTGAGCTTGGCCCCAAGGGCATTCGCGCCCATGCGATCTCGCCAGGCCCGATCGCGACCCGCGCTGCCAGCGGCATCGACCGCTTCGACGAGCTGCTCGAACGGGCCGCGGCGACGGTCCCGCAGCACCAGCTCGTGACCATCGAGGATGTCGGAGGGCTCGCCGCCTTTCTGGTGAGCGATGCCGGCCGCCATATCACCGGCACGATCATTCCGGTCGATGGCGGTCAGCACCTGCTCGGCTAGGGCGGCTCGCCGCGATCGGGGGCTATCCTATTTGTCGCTGGTGGCCTGCTTCTCGCCGTCGCCCGGGCTTTTCTGCCCGAACCATGGTCCGACAATGGCAGCAAAGGCATCCAGCGCCCCGGGAGCCGTCGGAGCGCTCGCGACGGCCTGCCAGGCCTGCTGCCATTCCTCGAACGCCGATCTTGTGCCGGCAATCATATGCTCGCGGACCGTGGCCATGTCCTCGAACAGTGCCCGCGGTCCGGCCGGGCTGACCGCGCCGGCGTCCGACGTCTTGTCCGTCGCGCCCGCAATCGAGGCACGCGCCTCTTCGGCGAAGCGGCCGGCGGCGCGGTTGCCGACCTCGAGCGACTCTTCGCCACCTTTCCGGGCGACTTCGGCGAGCTTCAGCATCAGGCCGACATTCGCTTTGGCGAGCGCGGCGAGTTGATCAACGGGATAGGGCATGAAACGGTGAACCTTTCTCTTCGCGTTTGAGCTCTGGCATATCGGGCATAGCGCCCTGGCCTGAGGCCCATCGCGTCGCGCCGCCGTTATTCGGCGAGGCTGAATCAGAGAGAATCGGTAACTCTACGTATGCCGAATCTGCGGCTTGCCTGCGACGCTCAGCCAATGCACTTTTGGCTTGTCGTCCATGTCGTGCCCGCGGGCAGCGACTTCTACCCGTCCCGTCATGATCGCGGCACGGTCGGGCATGATTATGGTCTGACCCGGCAACCGGCATGGGCGTGATACCGTCCATAGCCAGGCTCGGCCGGATTGCGGCGCTGCGCGGTCCCGTCCTCGACGTCGAGTTCGACGAAGGGCCGCTGCCCGCGGTCAATGAAGCGCTGCGCGTCGATGCATCGTCAGGCCCGCTGGTCGCGGAAGTGCAGAGCCATATCGATGACCGCACCGTCCGCGCCGTCGCGCTTCAGCCGACCTCCGGTCTCGCTCGTAATGTCGGCGTGACGGCCTTGGGCGCCCCCATCGCGGTCCCGGTCGGAGACAAGGTTCTGGGGCGGCTCCTTACGCCGACCGGGCAGGTGGGTGACGGCGGCGCGCCGCTTGGGCCGGATGTTCCATTGAGGCCCATTCACCGCGCACCCCCGCCGCTCGAAGACCAGAACGCGGCGACGGCGATGTTCGAGACTGGCATCAAGGTCATCGATCTGCTCGCGCCGCTCGCCCAGGGTGGCAAGGCGGCGCTGTTCGGGGGCGCGGGGGTGGGGAAGACCGTGCTGGTGATGGAACTCATCAACGCGATGGTCGCGCGCTATGAAGGTGTTTCCGTCTTTGCCGGCATCGGAGAGCGATCGCGCGAGGGCCATGAGCTGCTCACGGACATGCGCGGCTCGGGCGTGATCGACAAGACCGTGCTCGTTTTCGGGCAGATGAACGAGCCGCCGGGCGCGCGCTGGCGGGTAGGGCTGACCGCGCTCACCATCGCCGAATATTTCCGCGACGAGCAGAAGCGCAATGTCCTGCTGCTCATGGATAATGTGTTCCGCTTCGTCCAGGCCGGCAGCGAAGTCTCCGGCCTGCTCGGACGCATGCCTTCACGCGTCGGCTACCAGCCGACGCTGGCCAGCGAAGTGGCCGCGCTGCAGGAGCGCATCGCCTCGGTGCATGGAGCGGCGGTGACCGCGATCGAGGCGGTCTATGTGCCCGCCGACGATTTCACCGACCCTGCGGTCACCGCCATCTCCGCCCATCTCGACAGTTCCATTCTGCTCTCGCGCGCCATGGCGGCCGAAGGCATCTATCCCGCGGTCGATCCCCTGGGATCCTCGTCGATCCTGCTCGATCCGCAGGTCGTGGGCGATCATCATTACGCGCTCGCCCAGCAGGTCCGGGAGACGATCGCGCATTATCGCGAGCTCCAGGACATCATCTCGCTGCTCGGTATCGAGGAGCTGGGCCGCGAGGATCGGCTGATCGTCGGCAGGGCGCGGCGGCTGCAGCGCTTCCTGACCCAGCCCTTCATGGTGACCCAGGCCTTCACCGGGCAAGCCGGCCGTTCTGTGGGGCTGGCCGATACGCTGAAGGGCGTCGCGGCCATCCTGGCCGGCGCGACCGACGACTGGCCCGAGAGCGCCTTCTACATGGTAGGCGATATTGAAGAGGCACGCTCTCGCGTGGGGCAGGGCGCATGAAGCTGCGGATCACCGATCCGACCGCGATCCTCGTCGACACGGACGTCAGGTCGGTTCGCGCCGAGGATGCCAGCGGCAGTTTCGGCATCCTGTCGGGCCACGCCGATTTCCTGACCGCGCTTGGCGTCTCGATCGTCTCCTGGCGGGGCGCCGATGGCGCTCCAGGCTATTGCGCGGTGCGCAACGGCATTCTGACCGTAAGCCACGGCACGGGGGTCGCGGTCGCGACGCGCGAAGGCCATGTCGGCGATGACCTCGGAACGCTCGAGCATGACGTGCTCGCGCGCTACCGCGAGCGCGACGAGGGCGAACGATCCGAACGGACCGCGTCGGCGAAGCTCAGGATGCAGGCGATCCGCCATATGGTCGAGGCCCTGCAGGGTGGTGGCCGGGAGCTTGGTCTGTGACCGCGGACAAGCCCGAGCAGCCGATCGTCGAAGCCATCCGGACCCGCGCGGAACGGCGGCGGCTTGCGCAGCGGCTTCCTTCCGTCGCCCGCAATCTCGGCCAGATCGGCGTGCTCGGCTGGCAGATCGTCCTGCCCGCGCTGGTCGGTCTCGCGATCGGCCGCTGGCTCGACCACCGGCTGGATAGCGGCATCTTCTGGACCGCGCCGCTCCTGCTCGTCGGGCTCGCCCTCGGCTGCTGGTCGGGCTGGCGCTGGATGCACCGGCAATGAGCCAGCTCTCCCCCATCCTGTTCCTGGCCCTCGGATTTGCGGTCGGCCTCGCCCATTTCGCGGCCATCGCCAGAGAAGCCGACCTCGTCACCCATGGCGGCCCGGCATCGCGCGCGATCCTGCTCAGGCTCGGGCGTCTCGCCGTCACTATTCTGGTTCTCGTCATCGCCAGCCGGCAAGGGTGGCCGGCGCTTCTTGCCGCAACAACCGGCTTCATGGGCGGGCGCCAGATCATGCTCCACCGGCTCGGAGGCGCCCGATGAAATTCGCGTCACCACTTGAAAGCCATGTGCTGTTCGCGATCGGTCCGGTGCCGATCAGCCAGCCGGTCGCCACGACCTGGGGCATCATGGCCTTCCTTACAATCGGAAGCTGGCTGCTGACCCGCCGCCTTGCGTTACGCCCAACCCGAGCCCAAGCGGCGCTCGAGCTGGTCGTCGAGACCGTCGCCGGCCAGATCCGCGAGACGATGGAGGCGGAACCGCAGCGTTATCTGCCGCTGATCGGCACGCTGTTCCTGTTCCTGCTGGTCGCCAACTGGTCGTCGCTGATCCCCGGCGTCGAGCCGCCGACCGCGACCCTCGAAACCGACGCGGCGCTGGCGCTGATCGTCTTCGGCGCGACGCTCTGGTTCGGCGTCCGCGCGCTCGGGCCCAGGGCCTATCTCGCGACCTTCGCGCGCCCCTCGATCCTGCTCGCCCCGCTCAATATCGTCGAGCTCTTCACCCGCAGCTTCTCGCTGATGGTGCGCCTGTTCGGCAACGTCATGAGCGGCGTCTTCATGATCGGCGTCGTGCTGAGCCTCGCCGGGCTGCTCGTCCCGATCCCGCTCATGGCGCTCGAAATGCTGACCGGCGCGGTCCAGGCCTACATTTTCGGCGCGCTCGCCATGGTCTTTATCGGGAGCGCTATCAGCGAGAACGGCGCCCGCCCGCCATCCAAACAGGAGTCCCCCGCATGAACTGGATCCATCTCGCCAGCATCCTCGGAGCCGCTTTCGCGATCTCGATCGGCGCAATCGCCCCGGCGCTCGGGCAGGGCAGGGCCGTCGCCGCCGCGATGGACGCGATCGCGCGCCAGCCCGAAGCCGCCAACACCGTCTCGCGCACGCTGTTCGTGGGCCTCGCGATGATCGAGACGATGGCGATCTACTGCCTCGTGATCGCGCTGCTGCTGCTCTTCGCCAACCCGTTCGCCTGACATGCGGATCGACTGGTGGACGCTCGCGCTGCAGGCGGTCAATGTCCTCATCCTCGTGTGGCTGCTCGGACGCTTCCTGTTCCGTCCGGTGATGGATGCCATCGCTGCCCGCCAGGCATCGGCCCAGGCGCTGCTCGACGAAGCGCGGGAGGCAAAGGACCGGGCACAGGCCGAAGCGCAGGCGCTCAAAACGCAGAATGACGGCTTCGTCGCGGATGCGGCGGCTCGCCGCGCCGAGATCCGGACCGAGGCCGAAGCGGAGCGCCAGCGCCTCCTCGCGCAGGCCAGGCTCGAGGCGGACGCCGTCGTCGAGCAAGGCCATGCGGCGATCGATGCCGAACGCGGGCGGGTGGCGGCGCAGTGGCGGGAAAAGGCAGCGAACCTCGCCGCCTCGATGGCAGGCACGTTGCTCGCTCGTCTCCCGCCCGAGCAGACGGTGCAGGCCATGGTCGACGCGCTCAAGGCGCGGCTCGGAGACCTTTCCGAGGCGGATCGCCGCAGCCTGGCGGCCGCCGGGCCCGTCACCGTCGCGACGCCCGCGCCGCTGACGGCCGATCTGCAGACGCAGGTAGCGCGCGCGCTTGGCGAAATCCTGCCGGATACCGCGACCCCGATCTTCGCAGTCGATCCAGATCTCATCGCCGGCGCGGAGCTTCGCACGCCCCACGCCGTCGTGCGCAACAGCTGGCGCGCCGATCTCGACGCCATGGTTGAGAGCCTCAATGAAGACGATCATGCCCGGATCGCCTGAAGACTGGCTGACGCAGGCCCAGAGCTGCATCACGCGCGCCAATCTCGGGCCGCGTGTCGATGCAATTGGCCGGGTGGAATCGATCGGCGACGGCGTTGCCATGGTCTCGGGCCTTCCGGACGCGCGCCTCGACGAATTGCTCTATTTCGCCCGGGGCCAGACCGGATTCGTCCACACGCTCGACCGGGACCGGATCGGCTGCGTGCTGCTCGACGATGCCGCCCAGGTGGAGGCAGGAGACACCGTAACCGGCTCGGGCGAGGTGGTGCGCGTGCCGGTTGGCGAGGCATTGCTTGGCCGAGTCGTCGATCCGCTCGGCCGTCCGCTCGATGGGGGCGCGCCGATCCGGGCCAGGCGCTTCGATCCTGTCGAACGGCCGGCGCCGGCGATCATCGAACGCGACCTCGTCGTCCAGCCGGTGCAGACCGGCACGCTCGCAATCGATGCGATGTTCGCCATCGGCCGGGGGCAGCGCGAACTCATTCTCGGCGACCGCGCCACAGGCAAGACGGCGCTCGCGGTCGACACGATCATCAACCAGCGCACCAGCGACATGATCTGCGTCTATGTCGCGATCGGCCAGAAAAGCTCGGCGGTCGCGCGCGTGGTCGACCAGGTGCGGCGGCATGGCGCGCCGGACCGCACCATCTTCGTCGTGGCGAGCCCCGCCGCGGCGCCGGGGCTGCAATGGATCGCGCCGTTCGCGGGCTTCACGATGGCCGAGTATTTTCGGGATGGTGGCGGCCATGCGGTGGTGGTGCTCGACGATCTCACCAAGCATGCCGCGACCCATCGCGAGATCGCCCTGCTGACCGGACAGCCGCCCGGGCGCGAGGCCTATCCCGGCGACGTCTTTTTCCTCCATTCCCGCCTGCTCGAACGTGCGGCGCGTCTCTCGACGGAGAAGGGGGGCGGTTCGCTCACGGCTCTGCCGATCGCGGAGACCGATGCCGGCAACGTCAGCGCCTATATCCCGACCAATCTGATCTCGATCACCGACGGTCAGATTATTCTCGACGCGAAGCTGTTCGCGCAGGGGCACAAGCCCGCCATCGATGTGGGCACGAGCGTGAGCCGGGTCGGCGGCAAGACGCAGCTTCGCGTCCTGCGCGACGCGAGCGGGACCATGCGCCTCGACTATGCGCAGTTCCTCGAGCTCGAGATGTTCACCCGCTTCGGCGAGCAGCCCGAGCCGCGTGTCCGCGCCCAGATCGAACGCGGCAAGCGCTTGCGCGCCTTGCTCGTGCAACCGCTGTCGAGTCCACTACGGGTCGTCGACCAGGTGGCGCTGGTCGTGGCGCTCGGCGAAGGGTTGCTCGATGGCATGGCGGTCTCGGAGATATCGTCGCTCCGCACGCGGCTGCCCGCCTGGATCGACGATCACGTCCCCGATCTATGCGCGCAGATCGAGCGGACTGGACAGATCGACACCGCGCAGCGGTCCGCTCTGATGACGACGGTGAAAGCGCTGATCGAAAGCCAGCCGGCCGGTTCTGCATCATGAGCGATCGCCTCGCCGAGATCGGCCAGCGGATCGAGACCGTCCGCCAGCTCGGTGCGGTGGTCAACGCCATGCAGGGCATCGCCGCGCAGCGGGCGCATCAGGCGCGCGCGCTGCTGCCTGCGGTGCGACGCTATGCGGAGACCGCCCGCACCGCCATTGGCCAGGCGCGCCGCCTTGACGAGCCACTGGCGCGTTTTCCGGCGCGGGCGGTCGGTGGTGCGAGAGGCGGCCTTATCCTGTTCGGTGCGGAGCAAGGCTTTGCCGGGGCCTTTCCGGAGCAGCTGCTCGACGGCGCCGCGGCCGACATGCAGGACAGGCATATTCTTCTGATTGGCGCGCGCACGGCCACGCTTGCGGCCGAGCGCGGTCTGCGCATCGCATGGAGCGCGAGCATGCCGAGCAAGGCCGATGCGCTGCCCGCACTCGCGACAAGCATCATCGACGCGCTGTACGACTATCTGGACGAGGTCGGCGCGGTGCCCATCACCATGGCTTATCCGGTCTGGAGCAGCGGCAAGGGCGTCTCGATCGTGCGCGCGAGCCTCCTGCCGCTCGACCTCGACACTTTCCCCGCGTCCACGGCGGATTTGCCGCCGCTCGTCAATATCAACGCGGCGGACCTTATCGGCGACCTGACCGCGGAATATGTCTTCGCCCACATCTGCGCGGCTGCGGTCGAGACGTTCGTCGCCGAGAATGAGGCACGGCTGCGCACCATGGCGACCGCCCGCAGCCACATCGATCGCAAGGGCGAGGCCCTGCGCCTCGAGGAGCGCCTCACGCGTCAGGATCAGATCACCAGTGAAGTCGTCGAACTGAGCGGCGGGCGACATCGGCGAGAATGAATGCAGGGCAGGCATTTCTGCTGTTCAGCAAGAAACCGCAGAACCGCCATTGTCGTCGGGATCAAGGATGGAGTTGAGCATGCACTATAGTAGCGGGAACTACGAAGCTTTCGTGCGGCCCCGCAAACCTGAGGGCGCTGACAGGAAGACGGCCTGGTTCGTCGGCTCGGGTCTTGCGGGACTGGCAGGCGCGGCGTTCCTGATCCGCGACGGCGGCGTCGCCGGCGAGCATATTACCATCCTTGAGGAGCTGCATGTTCCCGGCGGCGCGCTCGACGGCCTCGACGTCCCCGAAAAGGGGTTCGTCATCCGCGGAGGGCGCGAGATGGAGGAGCATTTCGAATGCCTCTGGGATCTCTATCGCTCGATCCCTTCGCTGGAGATCGAGGATGCGAGTGTGCTCGACGAATTCTACCGGCTCAACAAGGACGATCCCAATTTTTCGCTTCAACGCGTGACGCAGAACCAGGGCCAGGATGTGCCCGACAAGGCTTTGCTGACACTCGGCGGTCGCGCGCAAAAAGATCTGATCTCCGTCTTCCTCGCGACGCGGGAGGAGATGGAGAACAAGCGGATCAACGAAGTCTTCGGCGATGATTTCCTCAGGAGCAATTTCTGGCTCTACTGGCGCACCATGTTCGCCTTCGAGGAATGGCATTCCGCGCTCGAGATGAAGCTCTATCTGCATCGCTTCATCCACCATATCGGCAGTCTGGCGGATTTTTCCTCGCTCAAGTTCAACCGCTACAACCAATATGAATCGATGGTCCTGCCGTTGGTCAAATGGTTGCAGGATCGCGGTGTCAGATTTCGCTACGGCGTCGAGGTCACCGACGTCGATTTCGACATCCAGCCCGGCCGCAAGCAGGCGACCCGGATTGCCTGGATCGAAAACGGCGTCGAAGGCGGCGTCGATCTCGGCGCCGATGATCTCGTCTTCATCACCATCGGATCGCTGACCGAAAATTCCGACAATGGCGATCATCATACACCGGCCAGGCTGAATGAGGGGCCGGCGCCGGCCTGGGACCTGTGGCGCCGGATCGCGGCCAAGGACCCGGCCTTTGGTCGTCCCGACGTGTTCGGATCGCACATCCCGGAAACCAAATGGGCGTCGGCGACCATCACCACGCTCGACGCGCGCATTCCGGCGTACATTCGCAAGATCGCCAGGCGCGATCCGTTCAGCGGCACGGTGGTGACTGGCGGCATCGTCACGGTCAAGGACTCGAGCTGGCTGCTGAGCTGGACGGTCAGCCGGCAACCCCACTTCAGGAAACAGCCGAAGGACCAGATCGTCGCCTGGTTCTATGCCTTGTTCGTCGACCGGCCGGGCGACTATGTGAAGAAGCCGATGCAGGACTGCACGGGCGAGGAGATCACGCAGGAATGGCTTTATCATCTCGGCGTGCCGGTCGAGGACATCCCCGGCCTCGCCGCGACGGGGGCGAAGACCGTGCCGGTGATGATGCCCTACATCACCGCCTTCTTCATGCCGCGCCAGGCCGGCGACCGGCCGGACGTGGTGCCCGAGGGCGCGGTCAACTTCGCCTTTGTCGGCCAGTTTGCCGAGTCGAAGCAGCGTGATTGTATCTTCACGACGGAATATTCGGTGCGCACGCCGATGGAGGCCGTCTACACCCTGATGAAGGTCGAACGCGGCGTGCCGGAAGTGTTCAACTCAACCTATGATATCCGCACGCTTCTGGCCACAATCGGGCCGCTCAGGGATGGCAAAGGGATCGACATTCCCGGCCCGTCCTTCCTGCGCAAGCTGTTGATGAAGAAGCTTGAAGGCACAGAGATCGCCCAGCTGTTGGAAGAGTTTCATCTCCTTTCGCGATAGCAATCAAGCGCGACCCTTCGCCTGGGCTCACGAAAATTCCGCCAAACGCTGATGAACAACGTCGATGCATCCCGGCAGGCACTATGTCCGCGCCATCAGGTGACACGCAGAGATTCAACCGCAGCAGCCCTGGCCGCCTTTACCTACAGCGGCCTTCCCATTCCAGCCGCAAAGGCGATCCGCAAGGTTTCGGCAAGGGTACGGACTCCAAGCTTGGACATGATGCTCGCGCGATGGACTTCGACCGTCCGTGAAGAAATGCCCAGATCATAGGCGATGGTCTTGTTCGGAAGGCCTTGCGCAAGGCCTTCGAGAACATCCCGTTCGCGCGGTGTCAGTAGATCGACCTGTCGGCATGCCTCGGCTTCTTCGAGAGCGCGCCCCTCGGCCGTGTCGATGCGCGCGAACGCTCGGTCTATCGCATCGAGCAGCAGCGCCCGTTCGATAGGTTTGGCCAGGAAATCGACAGCACCCGCCTTCATCGCTTGGACAGCAAGCGCAATGTCTCCGTTGCCGGTCAGCATCACGACTGGCATGCTTATATCCATCTGCGTCAGCGCTGCCTGAACCTGTAGACCGTTCATGTCCGGCATGTGCATGTCGAGAACGATGCTACCTCTTTCAGCTTCATCTGCAATTTTCAGAAAGTCGACTCCCGAGCCATAGGTCTCGACGGCAAATCCCGCTGTCCTTAATGTGAATCCTACAGCTTTCCTGATTGTTTCTTCGTCATCAATGACATGAACGACGCGCTTGCTCTCCATGGCCCCCCGGACGTGTTGGCATTGCTGCGCACCCCAGCGGGCACAGCTTCAAAGGGGAGACCTTCTACGGGTAGGACCATGGTCCAAGGTCAAGGCCGAAATACCGCCGCATCACAACAGGCAAGGCAGGTGCTCGGCGAGAGGGGGGTAAGCGACCCGGCATCATGTGCCGAACTTTGCGAGATGACCGCTCTTGCGAACGGGGCGGCGCTCCCTCTGGTCTCCCGGCGGCAAGGCGCCGCAAGACGCTGCCGCCGGGAGTGGGCACGCCTCTTGGGGGATGAGCGCGCTGGTTGCTCCTAAGCTCGACGCGTCATGTTGTCATGGCAAGAAGCTGATAATCGCTATTCTGTGTCAGCAGCGCGCCGTAACGCCGATGTCCGGGGCGGATCGCAGCTCCGCTCGCGCGCCGCTACGGCACGGCGAATCCGATTCAGCACGAACCGGTGATCATAGGGTTTTGAGATCGAAGGCTGATCATCGCAGAGATCGCCCGCCTTCCGTGTCGCAGTTTCGATATTCCCGGCGAGGATGGCACCGATACCGGGTTGTTCCTGACGAACCAAGGATGCCAGGCCCGCGCCGCGCTCAGCGCGATCGAGCCAGCGCAGCGCTGCCATCACATCGTCGACCGGCACCGGGATGCTGGCGGGCGACGGAGGGCCGGTTGGCCCTCGACGGCGGAGCGATCGGACGCCCAGGATGCAAGGATGGCGGGCTTCACTTCGGGCTCAAGCTGCGGGTGCCGAGCAACGATGAAGGGATCAAGGAACGAGCGTGTGTGCGACATGACATATCCTCCTTTCCTGCCGCGACTTTCTCCGAAAGCGGAGTTCCCGGAAGATTGGTTCGGACTCGCTTAGGTTCAATGAATGGGAATGCGCCCGGCGTTTGCCGGGCGTTCGTTTTCATCGTGCATTGAGCATTGAGTACTGAAGAACTGACGCGCAGCGCACCGTTCAGATCCCGCGGCGAACGGACTCCGCAATCGCCGGCATCACGTCGATATCATTCGAAGTATGTGCAACAGCGTTCGTGCTGACGATCCTCTCGACGAGCCCACCCAGGACTTGCGCTGCATCGCCGGCGAAAAGCGGATGCACGACCACGCAATCCGGTCGCGTGAACCCCATGTCGACCAGCTGGCGCGCCGCCTCGGCGAGGGTTCGGCCGGATGAGGCGATATCGTCGACCAGCACCGGCTGGCGATCGAGAAACGCTGGGGCATTCGGAATCGAGATGGTGACGTCACGGTCGCCGGACCGGATTTTCTCGCACACGAGAAACGGAGCATCGGCATCGGCCGCCACCTGCGAGACCCACTGTTCGCTTTCCAGGTCCGGACCGATGATCAGCGGACGAGCGACATTGCGCTTGATCCACGAGGCCAGAAGCGGCGCGGCATGAACGACCTGGGTCGGGATGCGGTAGATTTCCGACAACGCATGATAGCGATGGAGATGCGGATCAACCGTCACCAGCCAGTCGAGATGGCGAGACAGGATCGCGGCAAAGGTTCGCGACGTCACCGCCTCGCCGGGATGGAAGCGAATGTCCTGGCGCATGTAAGCGAGGTAGGGGGCGACGAGCCCGATCCTGCGAGCGCCCAGATCGCGCGCGGTGTCGGCTGCGAACAGCAGCGGCAACAGCTTGGCGTCCGGATGATCGAGACTGCACAGCAGGATGACCTCGCGGTCGCTGATGTCGCTTACGACCCTGAGATAGGTTTCCCCGTCAGGAAACTGACGATGCTCGATCGTGCCGACCTCTGCATCGAGCGCGGCGGATAGCGGCTGTGCCAGGGCCTCGCTGCCAGACAGCGCGAACAGCACGGGACGGTTCATAGCGCTTCAATCCCGAAGATCGGCCCGTCGCTCACCGCATAGGCCGCCGCATAGTCGAGCTCGCCCGGGCTCTCGGCATGAATGGTGCACAAGGGAGCCCCGGCATCCACCATCTGGTTCAGCCGACACTGCAGCGCGACGCCGGCGGCCTTGGCCATCGGCGCGCCGGCAAGCTTCGCGACCGTCGCGAGCTTGCGATTGTCGATACTCACCAGGCGGCCGCTATAGGGAGCGATCATATCCTGTTGGAACCGGGCGACCGGTGGAGCCCGCATGCCGCCCTGCGCTTCGCAGATACGTTGGAACTTGGCCCAGGCCCGGCCGCTTTCGAGGCACGCCCGCGCACGCGCATAACCTTCGCGGGCCGGGGCTGCGTCCGCGAGCTCAAGCAGTCCTCCCGCCAGCTCGCAGGCCCGGTGGGCGAGATCCTCGGCGCCCGGCTGCCCCTGGAGCACGGCAAGGATATCCTGCGCCTCGAGCGCCGGACCGATGCCCCGTCCGATCGGCTCGGCGCCGGGGCCGCGCATCACGCGCGTGCGAAGCCCGAAGGCTTGGGCGACCGAGCTCAGCGCGCGCTCGAGCGTGTCGGCGGCATCGGCGCCGCGTACCTTCGCCGTCGGCCCAACCGGGATGTCGATGACCAGATGGGTCGCACCGGCCGCGATTTTCTTGGACAGCACCGAGGCGACCATCTGCCCGACGGCATCGATATCGAGCACCCGTTCCACGCCGATGATCACATCGTCGGCCGGACTGAGATTAACGGCGCCGCCCCAGGCGATGCAGCCGCCTTCGCGCTCGACCACTTTGCGGATTGCGGAAACGTCGAGGTCGACAGGGGCCAGCACCTCCATCGTGTCCGCCGTGCCGGCCGGCGAGGTGATCGCCCGCGACGATGTCTTCGGCATGATGAGGCCCTCGGCGGCCATGATCGAGACGATGATCGGCGTGGTGCGATTGCCCGGCAATCCACCGACGCTATGCTTGTCGACGATGACCTCTTCGGGCCACTGCAATCGCTCGCCGACATCGACCATCGCCCTGGTCAGGCTGATCGTTTCGTCCGTATCGAGCGGGACCGCTGAGCAGGCCGTGACGAACGCCGAGAGATGGACATCGCTATAGCGTCGCTCGGCGATGTCGGTGATGATCGCTGAAAAAGCCCCATCGGAAAGCCGATTGCCATAGACGCGCCGACGCACGTCGCTGAGCGAGGCGAGAGGCTGGGCGTGCGCGATCTCGACCGGATCGCCGTCACTGACGCCGAGCCGCTGCCAAGCGGATTCGGACAGGCCGAGCTCGCCTGGCGCTGGAGCCTCCGCGGAACTATGCAGCAGCGAGACGACGATTTCCCGCCCGCCGGCGCGCAGCGCAACTTGCGCGCGCGACGCGAGACCTTCCGGGCGGCAGACCGGACAGTCGTGGCGCATGACCGCGATCTGATCGCTTCCGGCAGCCGACAGGCCGATGCGGTGTGCCCGCAGCGTCGTCGCGACAGGCTCTGCTTCGGCGTCCTCGATAATCCCGGGCTTCATGCGAGCATGCCCCAGCTACCCAGCGCCGGTACGCTGCATGCCCAGCCCAGCTCCTCCGAGACGCGCTTTGCCAGAACCTGGGCGCCGGTCGGCTCGCCATGGGTGACATAGACATGGCGTGGGGCCTCGTGCAGAGACCCGAGCCAGCGCATCAGCTCGTCACTGTCGGCATGGGCCGAGAGCATCGTCAGGTTGGCGACCTCGGCTTCGACCGGGATATACTCACCGTGGATCTTGATCGTCCGGGCGCCTCCGATCATGGCGGCGCCGCGGGTGCCCGCCGCCTGGAAGCCCGAGAAGAGGATGAGGTTCTTCCCATCCGGCGCGAAGCGCTTGAGATGGTGGAGCACGCGGCCGCCCGTCGCCATTCCACTGGCCGAGATGATGACCTTAGGGGCGGGGTTGGCGGTGAGTTCTTTGGATTCTTCCACTTCGCGCACATAGTGCGCGACCCCGCACGCCGCTTCACACTCGGCGCGTGTCAGGCGATGCTCGTAGATGTGTATAAGAGACAGCATAGTGCGCGACCCCGCACGCCGCTTCACACCCGGCGCGTGTCAGGCGATGCTCGTCCATGAACTCGCACATCAGCCCGCTCGCGTTGCTCGCCAGCGGGCTGTCGAGGAAGATCGGGATGTCGCGCAGACGGCCTTCGGCGCGCAGCCGGGAAAAATGGTAGAGCAGGGACTGGACGCGGCCCACGGCGAAGGCGGGGATCACCACGGTCCCGCCACGCTTGACGCACCGTTCGACATGGTCCCCCAGGGTCTTGGTCGGATCGACCTGTTCGTGGCGGCGATCGCCATAGGTGGATTCCACGAGGACATAATCGGCACGGGCAGGTGGCTCGGGATCCTTCATGACTGCGTCGCCATAGCGCCCGACATCACCTGAGAAGAGGATCGTGCGGCCCTTCCAATCGATCTCGATCGAGGCGGCGCCGAGGATGTGGCCGGCGCGATGATAGCGCGCCCTGATGCCGTCCGCGATCGGGTGCCACGCCCCGAACTCGACCGTGCGGAACAGCTGCAGCGCAAGGCGGGCGTCAGCCTGCGTGTAGAGCGGCAGCGCGGGCTGGTGCCTGGAAAAGCCGTGGCGATTGGCGAACTCCGCATCCTTTTCCTGGAGGTGCCCGCTGTCGGGGAGCAGAAGCTCGCACAAAGCTTCGGTCGCCCGGGTGCTGAGGACGGTCCCGTCCCAGTCAAGGCGCGCCATGCGTGGCAGCGCGCCGGAATGATCAAGATGCGCGTGCGTCAGCAGCAACAGGCCGACATCGGCAACCTCGGGCGCGATCGGCGCCCAATTGAGGCGGCGCAAATCCCTCGGACCCTGGAACAGGCCTGAATCGACCACGACCTGCGTATCGCCGTCGTCCACCAGATAGCGCGACCCTGTCACCGTTTCCGATGCGCCGAGGAACGCGACGCCAAGGCCGTCGGCAGGTCGCGTGGCGAGGTCGATCCTTGCTTCCCGTTCGAGCAGGTTCACCCCGACATGGCCGCGGGAATGATGCTTTTTCCTTTTCTTGTGCATGAACTCTGGCCTGCCTCTCACGCTTATTGTCCTTAGCGCAGCATTGGTGGACGACCAGCGCACGCCTATACGCAAAAGCCGCAGAATGACGGCCGCGTCATGACCACTGCGTAACGCCGATAGGGATGGTGAGGTTTGTGAACCAGCCGGCATCGCCTTCTTGGGCGAATGACGGACTTCGGTCTCTACTTATACCTTGCTCCCGGGACTCGGATCTATGCTCGCAAGACATTGGCGAGAGAAGAGCGGCATATGGACGGGCATGACCATCGCATGCGCAAGCGTGGAAAGATCGTTTTGATCGGCTTCCTGCTAGTCGCGGGCTTTTTCCTCATCACCGAGCACACCGCACATTTCCTGGGTGTGTTGCCCTATCTGATCCTGCTCGCCTGTCCGCTCATGCACCTGTTCATGCATCACGGTCATGGCGGCCATCAGCATGGCCATGACCAGATGCCGGGTGCTGTCCCGACCGGACTGCCTGCGAATTCGAACGAGCGCGTGGAAGGGGGGCCGCGATGACGCATACCGATTATGGCTATGGTCTTTGGGGGCTGGCGCTGGTCAACGCCTCCGTGTTCATCCTATTCGCGTACAGCTTCTTCAAACCCGCCACCGGGCGCGACTGGCGCAGCTTCGGCGCATTCAGCGCATTCATCGTTGCACTCTTCGCCGAAATGTATGGCTTCCCGCTCACCATCTTCTTGCTCTCGGGTTGGCTCCAGTCGCATTTCCCCGGCCTCGACTGGTGGAGCCACGATGCCGGCCATCTGCTCGAGATGATGTTCGGCTGGAGGGTCAACCCACATTTTGGCCCGTTCCATCTTGCCAGCTTCGTGCTGATCGGCGCGGGCTTCTGGCTGATCTCGGCCGGATGGGCGCCGCTTCACGCAGCCCAGCGCGTTCACAAGCCCGCAACGACGGGAATCTATGCCAAGGTTCGCCATCCGCAATATATCGGGTTCATCCTCGTGATGCTCGGATTTCTGCTGCAATGGCCGACGTTACTGACGCTCGCCATGTTTCCGGTGTTGGTGGTGATGTATATTCGCCTTGCCCGGCATGAGGAGAAGGCGGCGCTCGCGGAATTTGGCCAGGCATATCGTGCGTATATGGACCGCGTACCCGCCTTTGTTCCGCGGCTACGTGGTCGGTCGGCTCGTTTCTCCGACTCCAACCCCGCTCGGGGGGAGGCGGCAGGTAAGGCGATGAGGCCCGAAGAGCAAGCTCCGCCGCGCCGAGGCTGAGGGGTTGGACGCTTCGCCGCGTATTATATTCGAACGGTGACGCACGCATCAGGCGCGTTGCACTGCGGTACTTTGATTTGTCGGGAGTAGCTTCACTTGATTTGGCGGATCGCGTGACATGAAATCCGTCGTGGTGCCCCAGAGTCGTCCCTCATCGGACCTTCGCGCATCGGCAAATCGTGATGTCAAAAAGCGCCTTCCCTCATCTGCTCTTCACTGGGACGAAGACGTACCAAGGCAGTGGTGGTCACAAGTTCGGCCGCTCGCCGCCGCCGTTCGCGCACGCCCTCCGCAATTGTCCATGAGCGGGTCGGCGACCCTCCAAGCACCGCCAAGCCGGGCCCGACGGAACCGCGAACGGCGTAGCTGACTCAGTCCGGCCGTGCGCCTTTTAGGGTGAGAAAGTAACTGGATGTGCATCGAGTCAGAAAGACAGCTTTTTCAAGCGATAGACCCTGCGGCGGCCGACGCGATATTCCATACATTGAGTGCCCGATGGGTGTTGCACATCCTGGTAGCCCTGAGCAAAGACGAGCTGCGATTTACATCCATTCGTCGAGCCATACCGAAAATCAGCGCTAATGTGCTCACGGTCCGCCTACGGGAATTGGAAGGCGTATCTCTGGTCTCGCGAATGATGTCGCCACCGCCTGAATCCTATCAACTCTATGGCTTGGGGCCATTGGCGCATGGTTTGAGACCTGCGCTCCAACATCTGGAGCAATGGAGGACTAAGCTCAGCTTACTCGAATGAAATGCAGCGTTTTAGGTCGATGCTTTATCGTCGACTGCGTTGAGACCACTCAACAGTGGATTTCCTGCTCCCCCGTGGTTGGCCCCTCGGCAGGAGAACAGCCGCGATCTCATCGTAGCTGATCGGGTGGACACGGTCGCTCGTGCGGAAACGCGCGATGTCCAACGTGTCGTCGCCGAACGTCACAGCAATCGAGTTTATGAGATAGGCTCGCTCCCGGGAGTAGGGCAGCATCCAGATCACTCGTTTTGTCGCGATATTTTGGCGTAGTCTGGTCAGTTTGAGCGTTAGCTGTCGGCTCGGCTGATCGTTGGAGCCGACGGCGAGGACGGTGGCGCCATATAGCCTGGCGGGTTTACGCCACGCCAGTATCTGGTCGATGGTAGCGCCTGCCTCGACCACCGAATCGCACCCACTGGCGTATCGGTTATTGATCGCTCCCGACAGTCCGACGCCAATGCTGTCACCGATAACAAGGCACGCGAACATGCACATCCTCGTGTAGAGAGGCGACTGAGATTGCCGGACGGTACAGAACTTGGAACCAACTCGGCCTTGCTTAGTCTTCCATTGCCATAACGTGTGCAGCAAGCGCCGACACGTCGGCATGGCCGTATGCATCCGGCGAGACGCGCCTTGTCGTGAGGTAGGGGCCTGCTCTTAAGAACGCTCTCGAGAGCACGCTTAGGAGCAGTGGATGCGGCAGATCACGGTGATGACTGGGCCGGAACGGCGGCGGCGCTGGAGCGACGAGGAACGGCTCCAGATTTTGGCAGAAGCCTTTGCGCCTGGGGCCAGCGTTTTGGCTGTGGCGCGTCGGCACGATATTTCCACGGCGCGCATTTACACGTGGCGCAACAAGCTGCGGCAGCCGCCCGCCCTGACGGAGTTCGCCCAGGCGGTGGTTGACGATGGCGAACAGCAGAATGCGCACCAGGCCGCAATGCCGGTAATCATCGTGGATCTGGGTGGCAAAGGGCGCGTGAGCATATCTGCGTCGGCACCAGCTGCCTTGGTGTCGGCAGCGCTCAAGGCCCTGCGATGATCCCAGCTGGCGCGCGGGTGTGGATTGCGATGGGCCACACAGATATGCGGCGCGGCATGCAGAGCTTGGCAGCAATGGTGCAGCAGAGCTTCTCGCGAGACCCATTTGCCGGCGATCTTTGGGTCTTTCGCGGGCGCAGCGGGGCGCTTGTGAAGATAATCTGGCACGACGGCCTGGGGATGTCGTTATATTCGAAGCGATTGGAACGAGGGAAGTTCATTTGGCCCGCCGCGAAGGACGGCGTGGTGTCGCTGACGAGCTCACAGCTGGCCTGTCTGCTCGACGGAGTGGACTGGCGGAACCCGCAATATAGCTGGCGCCCACAGAGCGCAGGATAGGCGCAGATTTTCTCGGCGGAGGCTGCATTTTCCGCTTCATCCGGGAGGTTTTCTATGATTCCATCCAAGTTGTGGACGCCGCCGTTTCGCCCCTGCCTGACGATATCGAAGCGCTCAAGGCGTTGGTACGGCTCAGTGCGCAGCGCGCCGATGAAGCCGAACAGCGGGCCACGAGCGCTGAAGCAGAACTGGCCAATGCCCGTGCCCGGGAGAGCGCCACCGAGGCATTGATCTCGCACTACAAGTTGCAGATCGCCAAGCTCAGGCGCGAGCAGTACGGCCCCAGCGCCGAACGCACCCGCCGGCTTCTTGCGCAGATGGAGTTTGAGCTCGAAGATTTGGAGGCCGACGCCGCCGAAGATAATCTGGCCGCCGAGACCGCCGCGACAAAGGCGACGAACGTCACCGCCTTTGAGCGCAAGAGGCCAGTTAAAAAACCGTTCCCCGACCATTTGCCCCGCGACCGCGTCGTCGTTCCGGCGCCCTGTTCCTGTCCGGCCTGTGGCGGCATGCGCCTGTCGAAGCTGGGCGAGGATGTAACCGAGACGCTGGAGGTAATCCCGCGTGCCTGGAAGGTCATCCAGACCGTACGCGAGAAGTTCTCCTGCCGTGACTGCGAGAAGATCACGCAGCCGCCCGCGCCATTCCATGTCGTGCCGCGTGGCTGGGCAGGGCCAAGCTTCCTCGCCATGCTGCTGTTCGAGAAGTATGGGCAGCACCAGCCGCTCAACCGCCAGGCGGAGCGCTTCGCTCGCGAAGGCGTGCCGCTGAGCGTCTCCACGCTTGCCGATCAGGTTGGTGCGGCGTCCTTCGCCTTGATGCCCATCTTTCGGCTGATCGAGGCCCATGTCTTTGCCGCCGAGCGCGTGCATGGCGACGATACCACCGTGCCGGGCATGGCCAAGGGCAAGACCGATACCGGTAGATTATGGGATTATGTCCGGGATGACCGCCCGTTCGGCGGCGCCGATCCGCCGGCGGTGGTTTTCTATTATTCGCGCGACCGGCGCGGGGAACATCCCCAGGCGCACCTCGCGTCCTGGTCCGGGATTCTGCAGGCTGATGCCTATGCGGGCTATTTTGAGCTGTACGCTCCCAACCGCCAGCCCTGTCTCTTATACACATCTAGATGTGTATAAGAGACAGGTTGATGGTCAGCCGTACGCCTGTCTCTTATACACATCTAGATGTGTATAAGAGACAGCGCCAAGCTGTCGCGTAACCATGATCTCGCCAAGGCTATCAACTATATGCTCCGGCGCTGAGACTCCTTCACCCGCTTCCTCGTCGATGGCAGGGTATGCCTCACGAACAACGCAGCGGAACGGGCGCTACGCTGTGTGCCACGCGGGCGGAAAGCATGGCTATGTTGCGGCTCCGATCGCGGCGGTCAGCGCGCCGCCATCATGTTTTCACTCATTCAAAGCTGTCGCCTCAACGACCTCGATCCCCAGGCTTGGCTCGCCGACGTCCTTGCCCGCATCGCCGGTCATCCGGCTAATCGGCTTGGCGACTGTCTCTTATACACATCTAGATGTGTATAAGAGACAGTCGCCAAGCCGATTAGCCGGATGACCGGCGACTGTCTCTTATACACATCTAGATGTGTATAAGAGACAGTCGCCGGTCATCCGGCTAATCGGCTTGGCGATCTGCTCCCATGGAATTGGAAACCAACAGCGTTGAAGCTGGAGCCGTGACCTCATAGCATCACGGCATGGAATTTGACCCGCAACCCGAACTGATTGAATCCTCTCTCTGCCGGTCCATCGAACAGGCGGGCGTACGGCTGACCATCAACATCGTGCGGCTCGCCACCGAACGTGGTTGGTCCCTCGAGGTCGTCAACGAGCACGGCACCTCGACGGTCTGGGACAATCTATTCCCCACCGACCGCGATGCCGATGCTGCATTCCGCGATGTGCTCGCTCAAGAAGGCGTCGAGGCCTTCCTCGGCAAGTAAGATGCCAAAACCCCCAGCAAACCGTCAGTAGCCGCGGTCCTCACCGGATGCGTACGCATGGCCTAGGATATAGGATGCACCCGTCTCGGAAAAGAATAGTTTGACGCGCTGCTCTTCTGAGGCGGGGGTAGAGGTCAGCACCGCCACGTCAGAATTCTTCCAGAAGGCGTCGACAAAATTTACAAGTTCAGACCAGGCCTTATCACTGTCGTCGTGAACCGTGATGCGCTCTCGCCCACGATAGAGTATCACAAGAACCGATACCTGCATGACACCTTGAAGCTCGCCCTGTGTACCTACCAATTTATGAACTGTCTCCAGGCTGCTGACCATGCTAAGCCCGACGCCGTTCGAGATCGCTGAAAATCGTCTCCAAATTGGAGCAACTTTGCGTGTGTAGTCGATTGATTGCGACTGGTGTAAGTCTCATGGAAACGACGGCCGTGGTCGACTGATACGACCAGAGCGGATGGAAGGGTTGTGAACCGTGGAACATCTTTCGGCCGCGGAGCTTCAGAATTGGATCGCGCTCTATGCCGCTGCGGGGCTTTGCTGCGCCCTTGCTCTTATCATGTCCTTGGGTTTCATCACCGTCGAGCTGTGCCGCGAACGGACATGGGAAACGGTCACCACGCCGAGGAACCTGCTCCGGCTCATCCCTAAAACCTGGTGGAGATGGCAGAAGCTGTACCTGCTTTCGACCCCTGTTACGCTTGCCATCGTGAGTGCATTCGCCATGACATTGTCTTGGCCTTAGGGCTACGCCCTTCCATCAGGATCGGTAGAACGCTTCGACGATCAGGCGCCAGATTTGTTCATCCTCAACGTCCTTCGGCGTGATTGAAAGAACGGGAGCGATCTGTTCAAGGCTCCGGCGAGCAGCCAGCTTCGGGATACGTAGCTCGACGCTCGTCTCCTCTAGAGCTTGCACTATGAATCGTCGAATCTCACCAGTAAGACGCGAGCGCGCTTCGAGGAGGAATTCCGGTCGACAGCTTCCAAGCGGGGTCAGCCGGTCAAAAACTGGCTTCTCAATTGCTAGTTCGATGCCATCTTGCATGAGGCGGTGCCTCGATCGGAGGAGGGCTCTCAACAAGGTCCTATGGAAATTGCTATCGACCGGTATGAACCTCAGACCCGAATAAATCGGTTGGGCGTAGGCTCGCAGTGGCGCATAGCCTTGCGCTTCGGGATATTGGCCGATAACGACAATCACCAGATACGGCCCTGTGATCGAGTTATCCCGCACCGATGGCGACTGGACGCGATTGGCGACTGCGATCGGCTCGGATCCTGCCGGAAAGATCGTCGAGCCTTTGAACGACTTGGCAAAGATCGTGAGAAAGCCTTGGGGTGCATGGCCGCGCGGCCATCGGCGAGATAGCGCTCGGATGCCTGCGAAGGCCCGCCTGCTGTGAAGCGCGTCGCCGTGAGTCCAGAGAACACGATCGAGTTCGATTCCAGGGGCAACTTCGATCCTCGCGGCGGCCGCTGCGAGCAGCTTGAACTCCGCGCCGATGGCACGCTCTGACGGCTCCTGATCGCTGGGGACGGCAATGTTGAGACCGGCATTGGCGATCAGCCTCCAGAGCAGGCGGGCGAGGCGCGGAACGGAAGCACTTCGCGTGCGGTCGTCGCTGGCGTCGTCATCTGGTCGTTGAGCGAGCTTTTCCGGCGCCGGGCGCAGAACCTCGAAATAGCCGACGGGGGGGTCTGCCGGCGTCTGGGCTCTCCGCGTTTCCGTGATGCGGTTCGTGGCTTGGTCCCGAAAGAAGGGACAGGACGAAACGTGTTCGGGCCGGTTTGTGCTTGTGAGCCGCCGCAGGTAATAGGTCTCCGCTTCCGACAGGAACGCGGGTGTCAAAATGGGTGGTGCCTGTTTGGTGCCACGGCAGTTGCAGGCAATCCACTTCGAGCCGATACGCGCCTGCTGCACCAACGTGATGCCGGCCTCTTCGTCATGTCGGGATCCTTCACCGATGTACCAGCGCACGAGAGCCGCCCGAAGGGGGAGCGGAAGGGGGATGCGAGCGGCGTCAAGTCCGTCGCTATGGCGATCAATCAACCACATGGACTAACCTGTCGAAGCGGGTTTCGATCCGATCGTCCCTGAAGCGTTCAGGATTGACAACAATATTCGCCCTGACCTCCACTCCCCATGAGCACGGCTAGGAGGTGCGAAATGAGATCAATCTTGCTCGTGGCGGTCGCCCTATCCGTTGCCTTTCATGGCTCGGAAGCCGGTGCCAGCCAAAAAGGCAGGGAGCGCAGGTCGGTGGAGGTGATCGTGATGGGGACGGAGCCAGCGCCGAGGGGATCTGCTGTCGATGCCACAGCTCCGCGCGCAGAGGATAACGGAGGCAATCGTCAAGTGACGGCTTCCAATTCGCTTCCTACGGCATTTCGGACCCATGACCTGAGCAGGCGTTGGGTCGCCTTTGAGATGGCGAACAGCTTCGCTGCGGCGACAGCGCAAACCGATCCCAATGACCAGGATCCCTTTGCGCATGTAGGAGTCGCGTCAACTGCGCCTCTTCAGTCGCAGGACGCCGTGTCATTCACTTCCCCAATAGCAATCCCAGGTTGGATGCGCGAGGGTGTGGTCTTCTCGAGTGTTCCAACGAGTAGTGCGCCGGGCTGCGCCCCAAGCGGCTATCGACCGGCGAGTTTCCTTGATTCCCGCACCGAATATAGACGATCCGGATACTATGAGATGATGAGCAGCATCGCTTGTGAGTACGGCATTCCGGTCGGCCTCTTCGATGCGATGATCATCCGGGAGAGCGGTTACAAGGCAGGGATCTATTCGCCAAAGAACGCTTTCGGATTGACGCAGCTCATGCCCGGCACGGCCGCCGACCTTGGAGTCAATCGCTACGACGTCGAGCAGAATCTGCGAGGCGGGGCGCGATACCTCCGGCAGCAGCTCGATCGCTTCGGACAGGTCCACCTGGCTCTTGCAGCCTATAATGCCGGACCGAGCCGCGTGAGGGACGGGATGCTGCCGCGGATCGCCGAGACCCAGGCCTATGTCGATAACGTGCTTCTAAATTGGCGACGTTTGGCGGCGCTGCCGCCGCGGGCGACGGTCCAGGTCATGTCGGAGCTCGCTGCCGTGCGGCAGCAGCACAGAGCCCGAAGGGTAACAGTTTTTTCGTACTAGGCGAGAAGCGGATCGAGCAAGTCCGTGGCCATCGTCGACATCCACAAGAGCAGGCTGAGGGTGGAAATCTGAGCGAGTTGTACCCGCCGAGCCATCACGGCACTGACCTCCTTGACTAGCTTCTCAACTACCGCTTGTCGTAGCGGCCCGGCCCACTCCTTGCGTACCTCTGTGCCATCCATCCCTTCGATTTCGTCGAGCGCCGCCACGAGCATCGCCGGGAGGCCTTTGAATAACTCGGCGAGCATCACAAGCGAGGTTTGGAAGCGCTCGTCGAGGAAGAGGGCTGGATCACTGTAGGTCTCGATCGCGATCATGGCTTGCACGATGTTGATGTCCAGGGCGGCCAAAACCTGCTGGAGTTCATACACGAACATCGGCGCGCGCTTAGCGGGATCACTGTGAAGTAGGAGACCGAGACGCGTTTTGCTGATGCCGGTCTTCAGCGCCAGCTTGCGTTGGCCTACATTCTGTTCAGACATTGCTTCGAGGATCAGCGGGATGAAGTCCCACTGCTCGACCCTGGCCGGAACGCAGCCATCGTCGGAAGCTTCGATATGGGCAAGCGATGACAAGTCATGGCCCCCTTTTGCACGCAAGGCCTGAAACGAAACACACAGGCAGTGACTTAGCAAGCCTCTGCATTTTGTGCGCCTGCAGCAAAAGCCAGCAGCAACTATCTTAGCGGGACTATCTTCTCGTTACCCAGTTCTTCGCTGATCGCAGATTTTCGTGGCGGATTATCTGTACCCTCCAATCCCAGTCGCTCAAGAACGCGCGCAGCTTTCTGGCCGACCACGTAGTGGAAGAGCATGATCGAAAGTGTGTCCCCCAAGCTTATTTCGGACCCAAGCCCCTCAGAGATGAGCTTCTTTACTGCATCCAGGCTGTCGGCACTTGATCTGGTGATGGTCAGATCGATTCGAATGTCGCCTGTTGTAGGGATCGCCGACAGATGCTCCCGGATTGTTTCAGGTGCATGGTCCTCCAGCGCACACGGCAACCCGATCCGATCGGAAACCAGATTTCCGAGGGTCTGATAGCACCTGGTTTCGTTCGAACGCAGGCGCAGGCTCTCCGTCGTCAAATTGAAGAAATGCTCCGATATGTCGAGCGCGAGGGTGCACTGATCTCCTGTCATGGCACCTGCACCTGGCTATCCTCCATCCTTAGCTGTGGTTCGATAACGTAGACACGATTAAGCCGGGCTGACGGGATCCCCCCGAATCCGGTTAGCGATTCTAACTTCGCCCGTCATTGATCGCAATTAGAGGCGCGGACGCCGAATCAAAAATTCGTCTGCCCCGAGAAATGGGGCGGCGTGCCCCAGATAGTGGGGCGAGCTGCCCCGCATGCCGGGGCGCGCCGCCCCGGCCATCGGGGCAGGGTCCGATCAGACTCACATAAAATTCGTTTGCGAGACCGTGCCGTCGGGAACTGCGTTGCCGCCGATCGCTCGCCGGGACCACCCTTCAATTGGGCGCGGGTCAGTCGCGTTCCGTTTGAAGGGAAACTCTCATGCAGTCTGTCATAAAGTACAGCGGTCGTGCGGAGCTGGCGATCTTCGCTTTGGTCGCACTCGCGTTCGCGCTCCTGCTCTTTGCCGGCCCGGCCCTCGCCGGTGCCGACACGACGTTCGATACGGCGCTCACGAAGTTCACCGACTTCCTCGAAGGGTCGGGCGGCAAGATCATCACCGTCCTGTCGCTCGCGGGCGGCATCGTCGCGTTGGCCTCAGGCCGCTTCTCGATGGGCCAGATCGCCATTCCTGTCGGCGTCGGTGTGGGTGCCGGGACCGGCATTCCGATCGTCACCTCCACCGTCACGGCAACAATCTGAACAGTCCAAGGGTCGGCCGGAATAGCAGATCCGGTCGGCCTGCGGGGAGGGTGGTGATATGGCCGCGGACAAGTACGTCGTTCCGTCTCATCTGGATGATCCCGAGCTAATCGGGCTGTGGACGCTGGATGAGTTCCTAGCGATGGTTTTGCCATTCGTCTGGGGTATCCTGTCTCAGCATATTCTCATTGGCATGTTGCTTGCGGGCGCAGGCTGGTGGGGACTGAAGAAGGCTAAGGCAGGACGGGCGATCTCCTGGCTGCTTCACATGGCCTACTGGCATCTTCCGGCCGGCTTCACCGGCATGAAGGCCACACCGCCCTCCTATCTCCGGCTGATGGCGGGCTGAGATGGAAATCTCCTACACCCACGCTCAAAGCCAGCGGGTCCTGAAGCAGCGCAACCTGCTTGTGATCGTCGCCGGCGTCCTTGGCAGCCTGTGCGCCATCCTCGGTCTTGTGACAGTCACGCGCGACAGGGAGATTGTCCTTCAACCGATCCTGGCATCGCCGTTGGTCGTGAACTCTTCAGGTGTCTCGCGGCAGTATCTCGAGCTGGTCACCCGCGACACCGCGGTGCTGACGCTCGATCGCAGCCCGGCGAATCTCGAATACTGGATGAAGTCGGTACTCGATATCACCGCGCCCAGCGCGCAAGGAAAGATCCGCGCCGACCTGATGAAGATCGTCAACGAGCAGCGCGGCTCGTCGATCGCCCAGTTCTTCACCATCCAGACTATGGAGCTGGATACGAAGAATCTGCGGTCGACCGTCACCGGCGACCTGCACACGATCGTCGGCAACAAGGTCGTCTCCAGCGAGCGCCGCTCCTTCCGCTTCGATTGGCAATATTCCGGACTGTCCCTGAAGCTCGTGGGCTTCGGAATGGTGACGACCGGCAAGGAAAAGGATCAGTGATGTCGGTCTACATCATCGGCAGCGCCGCGACCGGCGCGGTCTTCCTGTCGCGCTATTATTGCATCGTGAGCCGGATGATCGGCGTTGCCCTAGTCGCCGTGAGCTTCTTCCTCATCACCTCCCCGGCTTGGGCGGACCAGACGGTGATGGCAGCCGACGGCAGCCAGGTTGATTGCGCAGCGTCGGCAAAGGATCTCACCAGGATCAGCTTGGTCGAGGACGAGTTTGCGTCGGTCTCGAAGATCTCGACCGGCAATCCGCAGGATGACTTTTCCGTCGTCAACGAACCGGTGCGGGGAGACATCTACCTCTCGGTGCCGGAGGGCTTCGCGCGCCCGGCGCTTTCGTTCTTTGCGACCAGCAAGCGCGGCTACGTCTACAAGATCGTGTGCCGGATCGCCGGCGAGCAGGCCGTGCAGCTCTTCATCTCCAATCCGGCGATCGCGAAGGCCAACGTGGAGGAGAATGGGGCGCCCCAGGCGGTGGTTGCAACCAGCCCGCAGGAAGCGGCGGTCGTCCTCATCCAGGCGATGTATTCAAACAGCGTCGCCGATGGCTACGAGATGCGCCAGCGCACTCTGCGGCCGGTCTATGTCGGCAATCTCAAGGTCCAGATGATCGCTGAATATCGGGGGTCGGAACTGACCGGTCGCGTGCTGCGCATAGAGAATCGCGGCGGGGAAGCCGTCACGCTGACGGAGAGCACGGTCGCGCCGAGCAGTGCGCTCGCCGTGTCGATCGCCGAGCCGAAGCTGGAACCTGGGAAGGTCACCACGGCCTACCTCGTCTCACAAACCGGGAGGCAGTGACATGGCCTGGAATGACTTCCTAAAACGCAATCGTGAGCCGTTGGATGGCAGCGATACTGAGGGCGTCTCGCCCATCTCGGCCGACCTGTCCGCGAACGAAAGCATCCGAAAAAAGCAGCGCATGCTGCTCGCCGGGGTCGCCGGCGTCGGCCTGGTGGCATCGTCCTTCTGGATCTTCGGCGGCGACGAGAAGGCGACCGGTACGAACGACGACGGGACCGCGAAGGTCGAGGTGTCGACCAAGGACATGGTCAACAAGAATCTCAACCAGCAGGAGTGGATGGCGCTCTCCGAAAACCAGATGCAATCGGTCGAGAATCAACTGAAATCGGTCAACGGCCAGCAGCAACGCCTGGACCAGCTTTCGCAGCAGGTCGAACTGCTCAAGGGGGAAAATCAGGCGATGCGGGCGGACGGCTCGCGCGTCCTCTCGGCTTATCAGCAAGAGAATGAGGCGCTGCGCCGACAGGTGGCTTCCGCCCGAACTACGCCGGCGCCAGCGCCCGCGACCGGGCCGGGCGCGATGTACGGGCCCAACGGGACCCAGGCCTATCAGCGTCCGGATGGGCCGAACGCGTCTGCCAATGGTCGCCCGATGCCGATGGGAGGCGCCGCCGAGGTCAAGCTGGTCAGTTTCCAGACCGCAGATGCCGGCAATGCCACGCGCGTCGCTAAGGGAACGACCACCTTCAGCGACAGCATCAACTATCTGCCGCCCAACAGCTTCGCCAGTGCCAAGGTCATAGTCGGCGTTGACGCGAGCGCCGGCGTCAACAGCCAGACCGACCCCTTGCCGGTCGTGCTTCGCGTCACTGGCCCGGCCCGTTCCGTCTATCAGAACGGGCGCCTCCTAACGACCAAGATCGAAGGCTGCCTCGTGAACGGTGCCGCCCGCGGCGAGCTCTCGAGCGAGAAGGTCTACGTCAAACTGCAAAAGATGACGTGCCCGCAGCCTGGCGGGCGCTACGCCGTCTCCGAGGTCAAGGGGTTCATCGCCTTTGGCGGCAAGACAGGGGTGCGCGGCCGAGTGGTCAGCCGGGAAGGCTCGCTTGCCATGCAGGCGTTTCTGGCCGGTCTGGTCAGTGGTGGCGGCAACGCTCTCAACACCGCTTTCAATCAGCCGCTCGCCAGCATCAGCACCGACGGGGAGGGGGGCGTCAACCGCACGCCCTGTCTCTTATACACATCTAGATGTGTATAAGAGACAGGCTCTCAACACCGCTTTCAATCCGCCGCTCGCCAGCATCCGCACCGACGGGGAGGGGGGCGTCGACCGCACGCCCAACTTCGGCAGCGGCGGCCTGCGCGCGCTCGGCGGCGGTGCCGCGGAATCGGGCAAGGACGTCTCGAAATATCTGATCGAGCGGGCCGAGCAATATCAGCCCGTGATCGAGATGCCGACCGGCATCGATGTCGAAATCGTTTTCCTGGAGGGTGTCTATGTCCGCAATTGATCGTCTGCGAAAGCTGCGCGCGTTCGCTCGCCCGGCGCCGATTGTAGCGGCCGCTGCCGCGCTCGGCGTTGCCGGAATCGCTCTTGCAGCCGATGTCGCCGGCAAGGATGACGCCAAGGTCAGCCTGCTCCTGAAGACCAGGCTTCCGAAGACGCCGATCAACAAGCTCGATTGCGATAAGATCGACGGGCTGTGCGAAGTCACCTCGGGCGCGAACCTCTTCTACGTCAATCATGGCGCGCGCTATCTGATCATCGGTCGTGTCTACGATATGGAGACGCGCCAAGACCTGACCGCGGCGCGGCTGCTCGAGATCAATCCGGACATGCTGGTGGGCGGGGCCGCCAAGGCGAACGCCGCGGTATCCGATGACGGCGAGGCTGGCGAAATCGCAGCGACGGCGCGCGGTGTCGGCAAGACATCCGCGCCGGTCCGCCCCGTCTCGCTCAACCTGTCTGGGCTTCCGGCCGACGGGGCCATTGTCTGGGGCAACCGGTCGGCCAAACAGAGCATCACCATCTTCACGGACTTCCGTTGCGGTTATTGCAGGGCGCTCGCCAGCGTCTTGCGCGGCATGGATGTGAAGGTGGTCGAGCGTCCGATCTCGGTCCTCGGTAGCCGCGACATCGCCGACCGCGTCTATTGCTCCAAAAACCAGGAACAGGCGCTGCATGCCGCCTATGCCGGTGAGCCATTCAAAGCGCCGGCGAGC
Organism: Sphingobium sp. B2; assembly: GCF_007693735.1. NCBI lineage: Bacteria > Pseudomonadati > Pseudomonadota > Alphaproteobacteria > Sphingomonadales > Sphingobiaceae > Sphingobium > Sphingobium sp. B2. The sequence continues at coordinate 93,554 of NZ_VDBZ01000005.1, read as the reverse complement.
TGCGACACCAAGGGGCTCGATGCAAACGAGCGCTTCGCGCGCGAGCATGGGCTTAATGCGACGCCAATCATCGTTCGGGGTGATGGCGCCGTCCTGGAAGGATATCGGCCCAAGGAGTTTCTCGAGGCCTGGCTGCAGGGGACGCGGTCGTGACGGCGCGGCACGCCCTGTCGCTGCGCGGCTGCGCGATCGCCGCTCTGTCCCTGCTTGGCGGGTGCGCCACGTTCGGCAGCAATGTGAAGGGAAGTTTTTCCTGTAAAGCGCCCGATGGCATCTGCGCGCCATCGTCCTCGATCGACGATCGAGCACTCGCGATGATCACCGGAGAGGGCACTGTCGAGCGTTCATCGCCGGCCAGCAGCGGGCCGGCCAGGCAGTCTGCACCCAGATCCTCGCACATCGCCTTTTTAGGACAAGCGCCGGCACCTCAGATCGATGCGCGCCGTACCCAGGAGCGCGTGCTGCGCATTGTCTTTCAGCCATATATCGATGAGCGTGGCCGCCTTCATGAGGTGACGGCAGTCCATGCCGTGGTGCAAAGCGGGGAATGGCAACAACAATTCCTCGTCAATGCAACAGCGATACCGGACCGAGATGCGATTGTCGCTGCTGAGCAGCCGGAATCGCTCGCCGAAGCGGTCGATCGAGCGGAACTGGCAAGCCGAGCGACGGGCGGCGTCGACCCCAATCTACCCGATCCTGCGGCCGTCGCGGCAGCCCGCGCCCGTGCAGCCGACCCGGTCAAAGCGATCAAGGACGATGTTGCGACCCGTCTAGCCCCCAAGGCGGGCCGCACACCGACGCCCCCGGCCACTAACGTCTCCTCCAGGCGCGCGGAATCGCGCAGCGTCGAGGGAGCAGTGCCGGGGGCGCCGACTATCGAAGCGAAGGTGCCGCCGCTCGCAACGGCAGACAAAGCCTCGGCCGGGACCGCCCCGGCGCCGGAGGGCGCAGACAGTGCGACCGCGATCGGCGAAGCAATCACGCGGGTGAGAGGCTCTACCGAATACCAGGCGCGCTCGGCTCAGGCAGCGAGCGACGCGAAGGCAGCAGCTCTGACCGGATCGACGCCGACACCCGAGCCCAAGACGAAGCCCACCGTGCGCGCGGCGAACTTCCCGGCCGCTGCTCCAGAGGAAAATTGAGATGGCGAGCGGCTTCCTCGATGAGTTGCTGTCCGGTATCTTCGGCGACAGCAAGCGACCGGACACCCAGCGGCCGGACCTGGTGGTCCCGATGCTTGCGCATTGGCTCCCTTATCGAAGCTTCGACCCGAAGACCGGTATCTTCTACAATAGCGCCTCGCGCGGCTTCGTGATCGAGGCCGCGCCGCTGGTCGGCGCGGACGAGCGGACGGGTGAGATCCTGGCGCAGTTCCTGTCCGAAGGCATTCCCGCGCCCGGCTGCCTTCAGATTCACCAATGGATGTCGCCGCGCATCGGCGAGCAGCTCTCGAAATGGTATCTGCCCCGCTACTCGGCGCGCGGCGTTTACGAACGGATGGCCAAGCACCGGGTCGACTTCCTGACGGACGGCGTCTGGAATTCGCTTTCAGCCGACGCGCCGTTTTGCCTTCGCCATCATCGGGTCGCGATATCCTACTCGACGCCGGAGTCCTCAAACATCACGATCGAGCAGATCGTATCGCTCATGGACGGGCTGATCTCGGCTCTTCAATCGGTGAACGTATCCGCCCGCAAGATGGACCCGGTCGCGCTCATCGGCTGGATCGACGATATCACGTCGCCGACCACCGCCGCTGGCGACGATGCGGTGAGCTACAACCCTCTCGACCCGATCGCCGATCAGGCGATCCGAAGGGATATCGAGCTGCATATCGAGCCGGACCGCATGTTGCTGCGGACCGAGCGCTTCCGGCCGACCGGAAAAACGCTGAAGGGCGCGCCGGAGATCGGGGAGATCTACCCCGACGTGTTCGATGTGCGCTCCTTCTCGGTGCGCAACCTGCCCACGCGCTGGGCGCCATGGGACGTAACCCGGCTGATCGGCGACATCTTTACCGACAAGCTGCGCATGCCATGCCCCGTATCGACCAACCTGTGCATCGAGTTCCCGGACCCGCAGGCGTCGACCAACAAGGCCAGCTACAAGTTCATGCGAACGACCAGCCTGGCCGATTCCAAATCCTCCCGCTTCCTGCCGCAGCTCCGCGAGCAGTCGCAGGAGTGGCGACACGTCAATGAAGAGATCCGGCAGGGCAGGAAGCTCGTGCGCGTGTTCTTCAGCGTCACGTCGTTCTCGCCGAAAGGGCAGGGCGACAGCAACGAGCGAGTGCTGAAGTCGGTCTACCGTGCGGCGGGCTGGGATCTTCTCGATGACCGCTACCTGCAGGTGATGGGTCTGTTGTGCGCGATGCCCATGACGATGGCCAATGGCCTGTCAAAGGATCTCGAGCGCATGAAGCGGATGCGCACTCTGCTCACGACGACGGCCGCAAATCTCGCGCCGCTGCAGGGGGAATATCTCGGCGGAAGCATTCCCCACCTGCTGCTGATCGGCCGGCGCGGACAGCCCTTCTTCTGGAGCCCCTTCGAGAATGCCGCCGGCAATCACAACGTCGCCGTGTTCGGCAAATCGGGCTCCGGCAAGTCGGTCGCGCTGCAGGAATTATGCGGCTCGCTCTGCGGTGCCGGCGCGCGAGTGGTCGTGATCGACGACGGGCGTTCGTTCGAGCATTCGGCCAAACTTCAGGGCGGCGCCTTTGTCGAGTTCACCATGAGCTCGGGCTTCTGTCTCAATCCCTTCTCGATGATCGACGAGGCCCAGGCCGCCGAAGACGAGGACTATCTCCTCGACTGCATGGCAATGCTGAAGGCCATCATCAATCAGATGTCCCGGCATATCAACCTGCTCGACGACACCGAGCGCGGGCTGATCGACGGTGCCGTGAACCAGGTCTGGGAGGCGCACGGCAGCCGCGGCTCGATCGATCTTGTCATCGAGGCGCTCGAGGCAACCGGAAACGGGCTGGCCGCGAACCTTGCGATCGCGATGCGGCCCTTCTCGTCGGGCGGCACCTACGGCCGCTTCTTTCAGGGCGAGGTCTCGTTCGAACTTTCGGCCCAGCTCACGGTCTTCGAGCTCTCCGATCTGTCTGCCCGTGAGGAGCTGCGCAGCGTCGTCCTGACGGCGATCATGTTCATGTCGCAGCAGATGATGCGCAAGCTGGATCGTTCGATCCCGAAAGCGCTACTCCTCGACGAAGCATGGCAGATGCTCCGCGGCGGGGCGATGGCCGATTTCATCGAGACCTACGCGCGTACCTGCCGGAAATATGGCGCATCGCTGGTCACGGCGACGCAATCGCTGAACGACTATTACAAATCGGCCGGATCGGTCGCGGCGCTCGAAAATTCCGACTGGTTCGTGATCCTCCAGCAAAAGCCGGAGACGATCGCAGACTTCAAGAAGCATGACCGCTTCGAGATGGACGATCACACCGATGCGCTGTTGCGATCCTTGAAGCGCAACGGCTTCGAATATTCGGACATCATGATCAAAGGGCCCGACACCCTCGCTGTCGGCCGCCTGGTCCTCGACCCCTATTCCGCAGCGCTGTTCTCCTCGAGTCCGAAGACTTTTGCGGCGATCGACGCTCTGATCGCCGAGGGCCTCAGCATGGACGAGGCGATCGAGCGGATCGCGTTTCCGAACAATCCCGAAAAGTGGGTCAGCAATCTCGTCCCGGAGGACGAGATCGCGATCGCGGCGGAGTAGCAGGGATGGCGACGCATCCGGTCCCGACCACCGCCCGGCGATACATCGGGTTCACGCGCCATGAATGGCAGACCATGCTTCATTTCCTGCTGCATGGGCTCGGCTTTGTCGCGTCGACGATGCTCATCACCTGGGGCCTCTTCTGCCTCTTCTTCCTCGCGATCGGCGGCTTCTCGTTCGATGGTTTCGTCCATCAGCTCAATAATTTCACGACGCGCTACGTTGCCGCGGACCCGGCGCGCACCGCCGCCTTCCTCAACATGTTCGCGATCGCGCACATGATCCTTTCCACCGCCGTCGTCGCTCTTCGCGCCAATCGCATCCTTCCGCAGCGTGCGGATGAGGGAGTTCCGCCTCATGGCTGACCAACCCCAACTCGACCTTCCTCCCCCTTCCGCGCCTGAGACCCGAGCAGCGAAGCGCAGGGTCGGTTTTGGCGGCTTCACGCGCGTCCAGATGCTGATCCTGTTGCTGCTCGTCGCTGCGATCATCTGGGGAATGTGGGTGACGCGGGCACTGACCCAGTCGAAACAAGACCATATCGTTTCGGCACGGTTGTCGGCGCTGGTCGGCGACTATGTCGAGGCACAGCGCTTCTCAGGCTCGCCGCCCGACCGCGTGCGCGCCGAGATGCAGGCGTTCATGTCCTCGCTCGACAAGGAACTGCAGCGCAGGAGCCAAGACGGCCAGATCGTGCTTGTCGGTGAAGCCGTGCTCACCAAGAACGTGCCGGACATCACCGACAGCCTGAAAATGGCGGTCTTTGCCTCGGGCGTTCCCGAACCCAAGCGTATGTCCGTCGAGGAATTGCAGCGGATGCAGGAGCTCTCGGCTGCCCAATCGGCGCTGGCCGCCTCGCGTGCAGCACCGCTGGCGGCGCCGGGGGCAACCATCGATCCGATGGCTGGCGTCCCCGGCGCCAGCCCTCAGGTGCCCGCGGGCCAGGCTTTTCCGGCCCAGCCAATCCCGCCGCAGATTCCCGGTGCGTCCGTCTCGACGTTCGGAGGACCTGATGGCAACGGCGGCCAATAGGGTGGAAGCCCTGCGTTGGCGTCCCCGCACGCGCATGTGGGGGATGCTGGCGGTGGCCGTCGCCGGGACGCTTGGCTTCGGCGCGATCGGCGAATGGCGTGATGGCCACGCCCTTTTGATCAACACGACGGACTCGCTCCCGAATTGGGCGTTTCTCATCCAGCGCCACAAGCTGCCGGCACGCGGCGACTATGTGTTCTTCGATCCGCCGCCCGGCGAGCTCCTCCGCCGCCATTTCGGCGCGAAGCCACAGATGTTCGGGAAGATCGCCTACGGCGTGCCCGGCGACATCATCAGCCATATCGGCCGGACGGTCGCCGTGAATGGTCACCCGGTCGCGCAGATGAAGCCCTTCACACGCTTCGGCGAGCCGCTGACTCCTGGCGCCACCGGACGGGTGCCGGCCGGATGCTATTTCGCGGCGACGCCTCACAAGGACGGCTTCGACAGCCGTTACGGCGAAATTGGCTTCGTCTGCGGGCGCCAGATCATTGGGACAGGGGAGCCAATCCTATGAGGATGCTTGTCACGAGCTGCGTGTGCGCGGTTGCGGCGCTAGGCGCGGCGCTCGTCTTTCCCCCGATGCGGTCGGAAGCGAAGGATTATGGCCAGGCGGCACAGGCATTTCCGGTGATCGAGCCGGATCTGCTTTCGACGATCGAAGCCCGACTGCGCAGGGCCGAGGCGAGTGGCGAACTCGCGCGCACCAATGAGATGTTTGCCAAGCGCGTCGAGGCGAAGGTTCGGCGTCCTGATCCCGTGGCGGGGATAACCGCGGCGCGAGCGGCCCGAAGCTGGGACTTCGATCCTTCGGTCATGATGGAGCGCGACATTCGCGATCAGAAAGGAAACCTGATCGCCGCGGCCGGCCAGCGTATCAATCCGCTCGACTTCGTCTCGGTCCGACAGGACCTCGTCTTCATCGATGGTGACGACCCCGCGCAGACGGCGTGGGCCATCGAGCATTACTCCGACATCAAGGCCAAGATCATCCTGGTCAATGGCTCGCCGGTCGAGCTGATGACCGCGAAAAAGCGGCGTTTCTATTTCGACCAGGCAGGCAAGCTCACGACCCGGTTCGGCATCGAGCACACACCGGCAATCGTCACCCAGGCCGGCAGGGTGATGCGCGTGTCCGAAGTCGCGCTCAAGCCCGGAAAAACAGGCTGATGCCACCTTGGCTAGACATGCTTCGCACGCCGATGGCGGCCCCCGAGACCGGCGCGCTGCGACGTCTGCGCCTGATTTGGCAGATGCTTTGTCTGATGCTCGGCGCCGCGATTATTGGCCTGCAGCCGCTATCGCTCGCCTTCGGGCGGGCGGCGCCATGCGCGATCGCAGTACTTCTGCTTGCCAATATCTGCACGACCGCCGTCTACCTCGCGCGGAAGCATCGCGCCGACACCTCATTTCTGGAAGCAAGCGGGGAGGAGCAATGATGCATAGCGCGCGATGGGCTCTGCGGCTCCTCCTGACGATGATCGCCGCCTTCATTCTCGCGCCGAGCGCTCAGGCCGCGGGACCGACCTGTCACGGGAAGTTCGTCAACCCGATCACCGATGTCTGTTGGTCGTGCCTCTTCCCGCTGTCGGTGGGCGGCCTCAAGATCTGGCCGAGCGGCCGGCCGGATACAGCCAATCCGGCTTCGCCTATTTGCGCCTGCGGCAGCCCCATTCCTCGGATCGGTATCTCCGTCGGTTTCTGGGAACCAGCGCGCCTCGCGGACGTGACCATGAAGCCTTGGTGCTTTCCGAACCTTGGTGGTATCCGCATCGCACCCGGCTTCGACATCGGACAGGGCTATTTGGCCGGCCCGTCGATGGTGGGCGGCCGCTCCCAGAGCACGGCCAAATGGCACGTCCATTGGTATGTGTACCCGCTCCTCTACTGGATGGAAATCCTGACCGACTTCGTCTGCTTCGAGCAGGCAAGTTTCGATATCGCGTACATGACCGAGATCGACCCGCTCTGGCAGGACGACTCGCTGACAGCACTTATCAACCCGGAAGCCATCGTTTTTGCCAATCCGATCGCCCAGGTTGCCTGCGCCGGAGACTGCATCGCCGGCACCGCCCATTTGCCGCTCGATCCGCTATTCTGGTGCGCTGGCTGCCAGGGCAGCATGTATCCGCTCAATGGAAACGTGCCGTCGTCGATCGGCCACGTTCAGTCCTCGCGGCTCGCGCTGTCGCGCTTTGCGTACAAGATGCACCGCGAGGCGCTGGCGTGGGGAACGATGGGGTCGGCGGGCCTCTGCAAGAAGTACCTCATGCCGATCATGCGGAAGCAGCAATACCGCTTTCAGATGGTCAATCCGATCCCGACCGTGAGCGGTCGCTTCGCTTGCTCCGCGATCGGGGCATCCACCATGCCGCCCGACGCAGGCCGCGCCTATCCCGCCGGTGGCGAGGACATGGGCTACCTGGTCTGGCGCAAACGCAACTGCTGCGTTCTCTAGGGGGGCCTTTCGATGCGCGGATATCTTTGGGCTTCTACTGCTGTTCTCGGCATCGCCAGCATATCGGCGGTGCTTGCGCAGAGCGTCGATGGGATCGACGTTCAGGCGATCAAGAAGCGCTCAGCCGAGCTTCAGGCTGATGCCGAGGCGTTCGTCAATCAGGTGAAGGACAGGGGTGATGCGTTCCGCGAGGAGGCGGCCAATGTGAATGACGGTGGCATGGCCAACATGCAGCGCGTTGCGAAGACCGATCTGCCCAAGGGGCCCGCTGGTCCGGTCGACTTCGACGAAATCGTAGCGGGCGCCGCGTCGAACGCGACGGTGGGGAAGGGCGAAGCACCCCAGTTCATAGTGTTTGCCAGCCTGTCGATGCCGCCACAGGCGCTCAAGCAATTGATCGGCGATACCGCGCGCGCGGGCGGTGTGGTCGTCTTCCGGGGCTTTCCGAACAATTCGATGAAGGAGTTTTCGTCCGCCCTCGGGAAGATCGTGACCCGGCAGGACGATTTCGCCAATGTCGGTATTGATCCGCGCCTCTTCCGCGCTTTCGACGTCCAAGCTGTTCCGACCTATATCGCCGTCTCGTCCGATTTCGACCTTTGCGCCGGTTTCTCGTGCCAGACCAAGGTTCCGCCCCACGACCGTCTCATTGGCAACGTCTCGGTTGAATATGCGCTCGAGCAGTTTGCCGAGGGGAATGGCCCGGGTGCCCGCGTCGCCGCCGTTGGGCTCTCCAACATGCGCAAGGTCAATCGGTGAGGTCGATCCCCGCCTCGGCTGCGCTCGTTGTCGCGCTGATGGTCGTAACGCCGGCGCTGGCGCAAACGACCGTCGAGGAGGCGCGGGAGCAGGGCAAGGAGCTCGGCACCCAGAAGCGCAACGATCCGACGCTCGTACCGTCGAGTGACGCCCAGGCGGCAGCGGTCCCCGGCTATTCCGGCCCGAGCCTGCCCGAAGGTTCCTATTTCGACGATCCCGAGCGACTTGAGGCGGCCGGTCAATCGGCGAAGTCCTCGAACGAGCAATATCGCATCACGACGGACGCCGATCGGACGCGCGCGACGTTCAGCAATTCGGAGATCTTGGCGGCCACGCAGAGGGCGACGTCGGTTGAGAACGATCCATCCACCTATCTGGCCGGTGAAGATTATAGCGGCGGTGGCGGGTCTTGTGTGCCGTTGCCACCGGCGGTTGGGAACGCAGGCTACTACGAAGCGACCTGCAATCAGGGCACGAAGATCGAGGACCAGCCGCGCTCCTGCTCGATCACGATGGTGCCGGAGACGACGACGGTCGACGCCTTCAAATTCTTTGTGGTTCCCAACAGCGCCTACGGCACCCCGTTCGCACGGTACGATTCGATGGCGCCGCATATAACGGCCGGGACATGCCGTCCGACTGGCGTGGTGATGCAGGCGTGCGCCGCCCATCGCATCTACGGCGTTTCGACGAACAAATTTTGCGACGATTACAACGCCACCGAATATGTTTGCTCCCAGGACCTGACGGGAATTGCCTTCCTCCCTAGCCCGATTACCGGACGGGATTGGCATGCCAAAACGACCGACACGCAGGTCACCGTCAAGAGGGCCGACGGCTGTGGACCTCTTACAGCGGATGCCATGTGCATGGCCGATCCTGCGGGGGAGATTTGCACCGAGGGCCCGGAGACCCGCGTCATCAATGGGGTGCCGATAACCCAGGCATGCTGGGCGTGGAAAAGAGACTTCACCTGCCACACGCTGACTCCCGCCAGCGACTGCGGCGACCTCGAGAGCAATCGGGCCTGCACCTATTTGCGGACCGAATGCCTTGATGACGAACCGAACGGCGGCGCATGTCAGGTCGAAAACCGGGTTTATAAATGCCCGACGCCCTTGAGTGGGACCAGCGACGCACCGCAATATATTTGCGGCGACGATGTCTACTGCATCAACGGTGATTGCGAGCCGATCGTTCGCGAGGCGTCGACCGAATTCAAGGATGCGCTCGTCGCCTTGCATTCGATCGACCAGGCCGGTGAGGAGTTCGACGAGACCAATTTCACGGTCTTCAAGGGCAATCGCGAGACCTGTCACAAGCCGGTGTTCGGGCTCATCAACTGCTGCGCCGGCAAAACGTCAGGCCTGCTGACGGTCGGTGCAGGCGCAGCCGCACTGGCCGGCGGGCCTGCGGCGATCGCCGCGTTGGCGACGCCCTTCCTGACCCTGTTCGCTTGTTCGCAGGACGAGATGAAGCTCGACATCAAGGATCGGATGGGTCTGTGCCACAATCTCGGAACCTATTGCTCATCGAAGATCCTCGGCATCTGCACAACGAAGCGGACCGCCTATTGCTGCTTTGAAAGCAAGCTCAGCCGCGTGCTTCAGGAACAGGGCCGGCCACAGCTCGGCAAGCCTTGGGGGAGCGCCAAAAAGGAAACGTGTCAGGGCTTCACCGTCGACGAATTTGCCCGCCTCGACCTCTCCGTCATGAATTTCACCGAGGTGTATGCGGACTTCATGGATGCGGCGAAGCTGCCTGACGAAGTCCAGACGATGACGGACATCCAGGCGAAAATTCAGTCCTACTACGACCTCCACGGAAAATGAGGCGGGTCAGATGTGCACCACGCCGGGGGGAGGCCGTCCGAAGCCAGAAAGTCAGGGAGAATGATCATGTCGATGCCGCTTCTTGAGCTGCCCGTCATCGCGGCAGCGCTGCTGCTTCAGCCAGCGCACGAGAGCCCGTCGCCGCGCCCGCCGTGCGCCTCCCGGCACGCCGCAACGGTGGCCGATTGCTGTGTTCATTTACCGGATTGGGAAGCGCGCAAAGAAAGCCCGCCCCGCGAACGCCCTGCACAGTCGCCCGGTAAGGCCGAGGGAGGGACGGAACATGGCAATTCTTGACCGGACGGTGATCCTTGCGGCAGCTCTCTCGGCGGCGATTTGGGCGCCCGCGCTTGCCCAGGACGCGCCCGCGGCCCGAAATGATACCATCGAGCAGGATCGGCCGGACGAATTCTACTGCGGCGAGCGCAGGCTGGGGCAGTGGTTCTATTGCGCGAAGCCAAAGCCGATGGACAACGCCAAGCCGGCGACGCCTGTCGAAGCGGATCGCGCCACGGATCGGATCGCCGCGATCGCCAAGCAACTCGACGAGCTGAAGGCCAAGGCCATCCTCGAGCCGACGGAAGCGAACGTCATCAACTATATCCGCTTCCAGCGCGAACAGCTCGATCGCGCGTCGACATTCTCGGACACCTGGCAACGCGCGCTCTGGCAGAACCCGGACCTCGACTATACGCTGCAACGCCCGGTTTCGACGGTCGGCAAGCGTCTGTGGCTCGATAATCGGAAGGCCGACCGCGATGCTGTCCTCACCAGCCTCGGCCAGCGCTACGGGCTGTTCTATTTCTATGCCCAAAGTTGCGGCGCGTGCGAGGTGTTCGCGCCGATCCTGCGATCGGTCACCGATAGTCATCGGATGACGGTGATGGCCGTATCCATGGACGGCGGGCCGAGCAGGGATTTTCCGAATTACGTCGTCGATTCCGGGCAGCGGGCACGAATGGGTGTGCCGGGCAATGAAACGCCTGCGCTGGTCCTGTTCGATACCCAGACCAAGCGGACGATTCCGGTCGGCTACGGCGTGCTCAGCGCCGACGAAATCATGGACCGCATCTTCATGCTGACCAACACCAAGGTCGGGAGCGACTATTGATGACACAGGCAAAAAAGGGCGTCCTGCGCCGGAAGTTCGGCTCTGGTCTGGCGTTAATCGCAGCTTCCCATTTCGCGATCGTCGGCGTCGCGCACGCTGATGTCGCGTCTGAGATGAACGGCTTCTTCAACGATGCCGGTGGCGCCGCAAATGTCACCGGGCCGACGGCATTCCAGGGTCAGTCCGCGGGCTATTACTCGCTTGGCAACGTGTGGACCCGCTTTCCGCAGAAGAGCGTCTCGCCGTTCAATCTGCAGCTTCCGAGCGCGCGGGCGGGCTGCGGCGGCATCGACCTGTTCGCAGGCAGCTTCTCCTTCATCAACGCCTCGGAAATCGTGGCGATGTTGAAGGCGACCGCCAACAATGCCCTTGGTTTCGCCTTCAAGCTCGCGATCGATTCCGTTTCGCCAGAGATCGGGAAGGTAATGGATGAGTTCAGCCAGAAGGCGCAGCTTCTCAACCAGATGAATATATCGAGCTGCGAGACGGCGCAGGCGCTGGTCGGTGGAATCTGGCCGCAGATGGAAACCACCCGCTCGACGATCTGCGAGGCGGTCGGCAACAGCCAGGGCATATTCTCCGATTGGGCCGCTTCACGGCAAGGCTGCAACAACGGCAACCGCCGGGACAGCACAATCGCTGGCAATACCGATGCGAGCATGAAGGACCAGCTCGTCGGCGAGCCACACAACTACACTTGGGAGGCGCTGAAGAAGTCCGCCAAATTCGGGGCGTTCGACCAGTCATTCTCCGAATATATCATGACGCTCGTCGGCACGGTGATCACCACGCCATCAACCGATCCGAGCGTAGGCGGGAAGGTCATCATGTTCGGGCCCGCCGAGGAGGCGGTGGTTACGGCGCTGCTCGACGGCACGGCGAACGCACCGGCGGTGAAGATGCTCAAGTGCAACGACACGGATTGCTACGATGTCGGTGAGCAGACCCTGACGGTGCCGGCCTCGTCGGCGTTGCGGCCGCGGATCGCAGGGATGATCCGCTCGATGAGCAGCAAGATCAGGACGGACACCGCGCTCGACGGTTCGGAGAAGCAGCTCCTCAACCTCGCGACCGTACCGCTCTACAAGATCCTGTCAGTCCAGGCCTATGCGCATTACGCGCTGACCGACGGCGAAATCGAAACGCTCTCAGAGATCGTCGCAGTCGATCTGCTGGCCGCGATGCTCGATAACATGCTCGATCGCGTCGAGCAGGCGCAGACTCACTATCAGACGTTCGACCAGGCCACCGCGACGCAGTGGAAACAGCAAATCGCTGCGACGCGGCAGAAATTCGCGCAGCGTGACGTGAAGCTCTCCAACAAGCTGCAGGTGACGATGCAGATCATCGATCGCAGCATCATGCTCGAATCCACGCTCCAGAATTCGATGACGCCGGGCATGGCGTCCGCGCTCAATTTCTCGCGCGGGTTGAACGCACAAGGGCTGAATTAGGGCAGGGGAGCCGGCGCGATGCTCGAGGTCTTTACGGTCGGGGGCGGGGAATATCTCGTCAACACCTTCAACGCCGTCGCTGCCTGGTCCGGGGGAGGTGGATACCGCTCGCTCCTCCGCGTCGTGATGGTGATGGGGCTCATCTACTCTCTGCTCGTCGTCGCCTTCACGATGAACTTTCGCGTGTGGATGAACTGGTTTCTGCAATCGACGGCGATCTATCTCTGCCTCATGGTGCCGACCATCGACGTGAAGGTCACCGACCGGATCAATCCGTCACTGGCACCGGCAACGGTCGCGAACGTGCCGCTCGGGCTTGGTGTTCTGGCAAGTTTCACCACGCAGATTGGCGACTGGCTGACGCGGACGGCCGAGACCGTTTTCGTGATGCCGAGCGAGCTCAACTATTCGACCAACGGCATGGTCTATGGCGCGCGCCTGTTCGACGCCACTCGCAACTTCGTGATCCGCGATGCCGAGTTCTCGACCAATCTTGAGGAGCATTTCAAGAAATGCGTCTTCGGGGACGTGATGCTCTACCGGAAGTCGCTGACCGTCCTGGCGCAATCGAAGGATCTCTGGGCGGAAATCGGTCCCGGCTCGGAAGCCCGATCGCAGGAATGGCTCGAACGGCAGGGCGATGGGACCGTCACCAGCGCGATCGTCACCTGCCGGCAGGCTTACGACATGCTAAATGCGCGGTGGGCGCCGATGATCGAGGCGAACACGCCGTTCTGGGGGAAGGAGCTTTACCCGAAGCTGAGCAACGCGCTGGCGGCCGACAAGCTGAGGCACGATCTGCCGATCGCCAATGCCGCGTTCACCGGCTCGGGCAGCAACTACAGCGATTCCATGCGGCAGAACACGGCGATCAACGCCTTCATGCAAGCCCGCAACAGCATGGCGGGCGGATCGGGCGCGGCGACGATCGACACCTTCGCGCAGACCCGCGCCGACATTCAGGCACGCAACACTTATAATTCGATCGCACAGCAGGCGATGGCCTGGGTGCCCATCCTCAACATCGTGCTGACCGTGGTCTTCTTCGCGATGTTCCCGGTGATATTCCCATTGTTCCTGATGCCGCAAACGGGTCTCGCGACCCTGAAGGGCTATGCGATGGGCTTCTTCTATCTCGCAGCCTGGGGGCCTCTCTATGTCATCCTGCACATGATCTGCATGACAAGAGCCGAGGCCGCCGCCGCGGGGGTCGCGCCCGGCGGCGTCACGCTGGGCACCTATGCCGGCATCGGCGCCGTGAATGGAGAGACTGCGACGATCGCCGGCTTCATGCTGATGAGCATCCCATTTCTCGCCGCGGGTCTTGCACGGGGCGCGATGTCGATCGCGGGCCAGGCGACCTCGATGCTTGCGCCGGCACAGAACGCCGCCGAGGCTGCCGCGCTGGAACAGACCACGGGAAACTATTCTTACGGCAATGTGAGCTGGGCGAATGCGACGTCGAACATGCGCCAGAGCGACCAATGGTCGATTGCGCCGAGTTTCACGGGCGGTGCGACCAGCGTGGGTTGGCGCCAGGACAACGGCGCCGTGGTGTCGGGCTTCGGCAATGGACAAGATGTCATCGACATGTCGGGCGCGATCTCGCGGCTGGGGTTCACGCCAACCATGAACAGCGGCACCGTCGCGGAATGGCGGGAAATGTCGAGCGCGGCGCATCGCCAAGCGCAAGCGTGGGAGAATGCCGCGCAGGATATTCTGACCAGCACACACACGAACCGAAGTGCGTTTGGGGTCTCGTCCGAGCGATCCAGAGGCTTTGAATCTGGAAGCGGGTCCACCGCAAATACAAATGTCGAGAAGTTCGATCGTGTTACCGGGTCGAGCTCGCAGGGCCTAGAGGAGCGCTCCTCGACCGGGTTGACCGATCGGATCTCGATGGGCCGTGATCGGTCAGCCGGCACGCTCGATCAGGTGACCGGCGGGATCAATGGCGGCATCGGCGGCGGCGGAGGTCGTAAGGGTGGCGGTGGGCGGGCAGGCGGCGGGGGACTTCTTCCCAATGTCGGCGGTTCCCTTGGGGTCAGCAAGACCGGGCAACAGGTCGACAATCTTCGCTATGGCACGGATCAAACGCGTTCCTCCGACAGCTCCAGCTCGTCTTCAAGCGGTGTGCGCGACGAGCACTCCAACGGCAGCGGAGCTAGCACATCCGACGGCACTTATGTTCGTTCAGGCTCGTTCAGCCGGTCATCGGTGACGTCATCGTCCTCGGTGAGCACCGAGGACGCCCTTTCGCGGGCACGATCCTATTCCGAGGCCGCGCGGCGTATGGAAGAGCTATCGCAATCCCTCGCGCGCGATGCGAGCTTCGCCGAATCGCACGGGATGCAGCTCAGCGAGAATATGAGCCAGGATCTTGCGCAATGGTACAGGCTGCAACAGGCCCTTCATCCCAACCTTGATGCGCCCGAGCTTTGGGCGACCGACTTAACGCCGCAGAAGCGCGCGGTCCGTGACCAATTGATTCAACAGTGGGCACAGGAAAAACGAGACGCGCTTTGGTCCGAGATCAGCGGCGATATCAAGGACCCGTCGCTGGTCGACGTGTCGCGGATCGATCTCGACGCCGGCGATGTGCGCGGCTCCTATAATCCGCGCGGGGTTAGCGGGATCGGTAGCGGTGGGGGAGGCGGCGACCCTGGCGCCGCTGCCCGCATGATCGCTGATGGACAGGCGAAGCTGGACGGTGATCGGGCGGCAGCGGAAGCCGCCCGTAACAATCGCGGTGGCGCGAATGTTGATCTACAATCCGAGGTCGGCCGCGAACTCAATCGCGGTTTCTTCACCGATCCGAACTTGCGGAAGTAAAGGACCGGTCAGAGCGTCAGGTAAAGATAGGCACCCGTCGCCACGAGCAGGACAAGCGAAATCACGCCACCGATCAGGCGGCCACGCGAAAGCTCGCTAGTATCGTCATCGCTCTCGTCGGAATTGATCTCATGCGGCATCGGATCGGCCGGCCTATAGATTGGGCCGCCGGGTAGATCTTTGGTGAATGCGTATGTGATCGTATCAAACATGGGCGACTTTCTACCGCCGACATCATATCATTGAGTAACTTCGCATTCAAACCGGAATAGGCCGATGCGGACACGTGCCACAATCGCAAATTCTGTTAAACCAATTTTGAAAAGAGACATTCTCGCGCAAGTTAGAAACGAGACTCTCGCTGGCGATAGGGCTGCCCAACCGTCGTTATGAGCCGGGGCAGTGTGGAGCCCTCCACACAGCTCAACGCTGCCCCGGCTCATAACGACGCTCGCTGTCGACAAACCAAAGGAACCATCGCTCTGCGATGAGCTCCCTCAATATTGAACAGACAGAGCGAAAGCTTCGTTGGCGGGCGTCTTTTTAACCGCCACCGAAATGGCTGGCCAACGTGTCGGCATGGCTCCACGCGATCGATCGCATGAACGCATCGACGTAGTCTCCTGCCTTGGCGCCGTAATCCATCGCGTAGGCATGCTCGTACATGTCGAGCGCGAGGAGCGGCGTGCTCCCGGCGAGGGTCGCGGTGTGGTCGGAGGCCCATTGGTTGGTCAGCCGGTTGTCGCGGTGGCTCCACTGGAGCAGCACCCAGCCCGATCCTCCGCCGAGTGCCTTGCCCATCCCGGTGAACTCCGCTGCCCAGCGATCGAAGCTGCCGAAGTCACGCTCGATCAGCTGGCCAAGCATGCGACCCGGGCGCGACGTTCCGCCAAGGCCAGCGAAGTAGAGCTCGTGCAGAATCATCGAATTCCAGGCGATCAGTTCCTCGCGCTTGAGGCCGTTGACCGTGAACCCCGGCGCCTTGATCGGATCGATCCCCGCGAACTGCGTGCTGATCGCCCCGAGCCGCTTCACCGCGCCGACGTAGTTGTTGTCGTGATGACTGACGAGCAGCCGCTCGGACAAGCCGGTGATCGACTTCGGATCGAACGGCAGCGGAACGGGCTGCGGCGCGAACGCTTTGCCGGCGGGACCGGCCGCGGCCGGAGCCTGTGCCACGGCTTCGGCCGAACCGAGGGCGGCGGCACCAAGAGTCACCATCGCGCCGGCGGCGAGAAGGTTGCGGCGATCAATCGTGGGGTCAGTCATGGGCGTCTCCTTTGGAAATGGCTGTGGCCGGTCATCCGACCAGCCCGGCGAGGTGAAGGGCGACGCCTGCGGCCGAAGCGCCGCCGAGCGTCAGGCAGATACCGACCTTCAGGCGGAACATGGCGATGATCGCCGCAAGCGAGATGGCGAGCGCCCACGGATCGACGCTGGTCAGCATCGGCATGTCGAACTCGATCGGGCCGGCCCGCAGCGGCCGCACCTGCCGGAAGATCGTGTGGATCGCGAACCAGACGGCAAGGTTGAGCACTACGCCGACGACAGCCGCGGTGATCGCCGCGAGCGCGCCGGAGAGCGCCTTGTTGCCGCGCATCCGCTCGATGAACGGCGCGCCGAGGAAGATCCACAGGAAGCAGGGAATGAACGTTACCCAGGTTGCGAGCAGTCCGCCGAGCGTCCCCGCGAGCAACGGAGAGAGCATCCCCGGATTGCGATAGGCGCCCATGAACCCGACGAACTGGAGCACCATGATCAGTGGTCCGGGCGTCGTCTCGGCCATACCGAGACCGTCGAGCATCTCGGTCGGGCTGAGCCAGTGATAGCCCTCGACCGCCTGCTGCGCGACATAGGCGAGCACCGCGTAAGCACCACCGAACGTCACCACCGCCATGGTCGAGAAGAAGGTGGCGATCTGGCTGAACACATTGGTCCGCCCGAGGAGCAATAAGAGCACCGCAACCGGTGCCAGCCACAGCACCATCCAGACGACCGCCTGGCGCAGCGACTGACGAATCGTGGGATTGGCGTGCGCGGGCAGCGCCTCGCCGAGCAGCGTGTCGGCATCCTCGACGATCTCGCCCTTGGCCGCGCCGTGCCCGCCGCCGACCTGGAACGCGGCGATCCCCGCGCGCCCACCGAAATAGCCGATCAGGCCAGCGCCGAGCACGATGACCGGGAACGGCACGCCGAGGAAGAAGATGAGCAGGAATGCCAGCACTGCCAACCCGCGCATGATGGTGTTCTTGAGTGCGCGGCTGCCGATCCGCACGACCGCCTGCAACACCACCGCGAGCACCGCGCACTTGAGGCCGAAGAACAAGGCAGAGACGATGCCGACCCGGCCGTAGAGCGCGTAGATCCAGCTCAAGGCCATGATCGAGACCGCGCCGGGCAGCACGAACAGCGCGCCGGCGACAATGCCGCCACGCGTCTTGTGCATCAGCCAGCCGATATAGGTAGCGAGCTGCTGCGCCTCGGGACCGGGAAGCAGCATGCAATAGTTGAGCGCGTGCAGGAACCGATGCTCGCCGATCCAGCGTTTCTCGTCGACGAGGATGCGGTGCATCACCGCGATCTGCCCGGCGGGACCGCCGAACGAGAGCGCGGCGATGCGCAGCCAGACCCAGAAGGCTTCGCCAAGTGTGACCGGCGCGACCGGTCCCGGCTGCCGCGACGACGCGACGCCCACTTCCACGGATGCGGTGCTCATGCCGTCACCGGCTTCGCGCGCGCGCCTTTCGGTTGATGCGAGACCCAGTCATGGGTCTCCCCGGTCGCATCGCGGCACCAGCGATAGAGCGCGTCATAGACGAGCATTCCGGCGTCGAGTTGTTCGAGATCGTCGGCATACATGCGCGACAGACCGAGCGACAGCGCGACCAGCCCCGCTGCCTCGGGAATGATATCGGGACGCCCGGTATCGGCGCCGCGCACGATCATGGCGAGATGGGCAAGCGGCTTGACCCCGGCCAGGCCGAGCCCGTCGAGCATCACGTCAAAGGTGCAGCGATCGCCGTCGTGGCTCCAGCGGATGCCGTCGCCCTCGATGTCGAACGGCGCCGCACCGAACCGGTCTGCGACCCCGACCACCTCGCCGGGCGCAACGAACAGGAAGACCGCGTTCGGATCGACGAAGCGGCGGATCAACCAAGGGCAAGCGATGCGATCGACCTTCGGCCGCGCGCGTGTGACCCACACGGTACGACCCTGCGGATCGCGCGTTGGCAGGATCGCTTCGGGCACCAGCGGATAACCGGCATCGACCCACGCCTTGACGCCGCCGTCGAGTGCTTCAGCTTCCGCGCCATCCTGCCGCAACCATGCGGCAGCGCCCTGGCTGAGCTTGTGGCCTTGCCAGCACGCGACCACGACCGGCCTGCCGCGGAAGCCGCCCGCCCAGTTGGCGACCTCGGCCCAGGGTCGGCGCATCGCACCGGGAATGAGGCGCGGATCGGCGGCGAAGTCTTCGTCGGTGCGAACATCGATGATGACCGGCGCCTTGGGCGTGCCGATCAGGCGAAATAGTTTGTCGACTTGGATGGAATTGAGCGCAGGCATGATGCGTCCTTGAGTTATCAAGAAGGACGCGATGCTTCAGCCTGTCGCCTCATGGGGTGATCGCGATCCCCATGCCGCGAATAAGCCTCCGGAGCCCGCGACTGTCAAGAAAGCTCTGCGCAAGAAAGCGCATTGGTCAGAGATATTTGGAGATCGCGCGGAACTGCGCGATCGCCTCCGCCGGTCCTTCACCCTCCTCGGCATGGACGAGGCAATGGTCGATATGATCGTTGATCAGTGCCTTCTTCGCGCTGGCGATCGCGCTTTCGACCGCCTGGAGCTGCTGCGCGATATCGACGCACGGCCGCTCCTCCTCGATCATCCCGACGATGCTTTTCAGGTGACCAGCGGCACGGTTCAGCCGCTTGATGATCGCCGGATGATTGGAGTGTGCATAGTGGGCCATGAGATAGCATCGCATGCAGGCGACCGACTGTCGAGAAAATATCCCCCTGGGGGGATAGACATGTATCCCCCCAGGGGGATATGGGGCGGGCGTGCTTACCGTGCTCGCCAACCGGACCTATCGTCATCTTTTCCTCGCCCAGCTCATCGCGCTGGTCGGGACCGGCCTGGCGACGGTCGCCCTCGGCCTGCTCGCTTATGACATCGCCGGTGGTGATGCGGGCGCGGTGCTTGGCACGGCGCTGGCGATCAAGATGGTCGCCTATATCGGCGTTGGTCCGATCGCCGGCGCGTTCGCCGACCGCGTGCCGCGCAAGGCGCTGCTGGTCGCGCTCGATCTGGTCCGCGCGGCGGTCGCGATCTGCCTGCCGTTCGTCAGCGAGGTCTGGCAGGTTTATGTCTTGATCTTCGTGCTGCAGGCCGCGTCCGCAGGGTTCACGCCGACGTTCCAGGCAACCATCCCCGACGTGCTCCCCGACGAGGGCGACTATACCCGCGCTCTGTCGCTGTCCCGGCTGGCCTATGACATGGAGAGCCTGACCAGCCCGATGCTCGCGGCGGCATTGCTGACGATCATCAATTTCCACTGGCTGTTCTCGGGGACCGCGATCGGGTTCCTCGCCTCGGCGGCTTTGGTGGTCTCATCAGGCCTCGCCAGGAGCGCCGCTTCACCGAAGGCCGATACTGGCATCTACGACAAGACGACCCGCGGAATCCGTATCTATCTCAAGACACCGCGCCTGCGCGGCCTGCTCGCGGTGACGCTTGCTGCGGCCGCGGCGAGCGCGATGGTCATCGTCAACACCGTCGTCATCGTCCGCGGACTCGGCTTCGGCCAGTCGCAGGTCGCCCTGGCGCTTGCCGCCTATGGCGGCGGCTCGATGCTCGCGGCGCTGCTGTTGCCGCGCGTTCTCGATCGTATTGCCGATCGCGCGGTGATGGTGAGTGCCGCCGCCTTGCTGACCGTCATGCTCGCCGGCCTCGCCACATGGGGCGCGACCGCGGGCGGCGGGCGGATTGGCTGGACGGTGCTGTTGCTCACATGGCCGCTGCTCGGCATCGCCTATTCGATGAGCGTCACGCCATCGGGGCGCCTGCTGCGTCGCTCGGCCAGCGCCGGAGACCGGCCCGCGCTGTTCGCCGCCCAGTTCGCGCTCAGCCATGTTTGTTGGCTGATCGCCTATCCGCTGGTCGGCCAGCTTGGCGCGACGATTGGAATGCCCGCGGCGCTGACCGCGATGGCAGGTCTCTCCGGGATCGGGTTCTTTGCAGCCGTCGCGCTATGGCCGAAGAGCGATCCGCAAGAGATCGCGCATGATCACGAGACGCTTGGCCCGGACCATCCGCATCTTCGCCAAGATCATAGCGGCGGCAACCAGAGCCATGTCTTCGTGATCGACGATCTGCACCAGCATTGGCCGCGCCAATGATCGCGCGTTCGTCTTGTGAGTTCACAGCTCTCGCGATAGGTCTTGTCGTATGACAGCAATGTCGATCTCCACGCGGCGCTTCGGCTCCGGTGGCGCGCTCGGGCGCGTCGCCGCGCTTATGGCGTTGTTCGCAATGATCGGCGTGCTGGCGCTATCGACGTGGCACGATGGCATGCCGCACAGCCATGCCGCAGTTCATGCAACCAGTGTCGATCGCGATCATCACGAGCATGCGCCAAGCAAGACGCCCGACATGGCGGATGTCCTGCACATGGCGGCGCACGCCGTGATCCAGACGATCGATGTACCGCGCCAGCCCGTGCTGGCTGCGATGCTCAAGCCGGTGCCGCTCCAGTGGAGCATTGCCGGCCCGCAGGCGCCCGGCGCGATCCACCCCGACGGACTCCTGAGACCCCCGCGAGGCTGAAGTCGCGCGCCCGTCTGGCGCGCCCGATCTTCAAGCCTTCAAGGGGAAATACCGATGCAAGCCTTTCGAGGCCGGCTGCCGCGGCGTGCGGTTGCCGGCATGCTGGCCGCGACCTGCCTCATGGCGGTCGCCCAGAGCGCCTATGCGCAGGTAGCGCCGCCATTCGCCACGCTGCTGCGTGAAAGCGAGGACGCTCCGCGGCTCGCGGTAAGCGAAGCCGGCGTCCGCCAGGCCGAAGGGCTGCGCGATCAGGCGCGCGCACGGCCCAATCCGAGTATCAATGTGATGACCGAGAATGTGGCGGGATCGTCACCCTATTCCGGGTTCGGGCGCGCCGAGACGACGCTGCAATATAGCCAGCCGATCGAACTGGGCGGAAAGCGCTCGGCACGGATCGCTGCCGGAGAAGCCGGCGTGGTCGCGTCGCGTGCTCGCGACCGCGATGCCCGGGTCGTTTTCGCCTATGATCTCGCACGCGCCTACGCCGCCGCCGAAATCGGTGACCGGCGCGTTGGCCTTGCCGAAGACGAAGTCGAGGAAGCGCAGAGCGACCTGAAGGCAGCCGAAGCGCTGGTCGGTGCGGGCAAGGAAACGCGGCTCCGCGCGCTCCAGGCACGCTCGGCGCTCAACGAGGTCAGCGCCCAGCTCGATCTCGCCAAAGCGAACCGCATCTCCGCTTATGTCCGGCTGTCGGCACTGGTCGGAGCGGATGCGCCATTTGCCAGCCTCGCTGAATCGCTGCTCGATACCGGTCCCAGCCCGGACATGGTTGGCCCAGTCGATCCGACGGCCAGTCCCGCGCTGCTCGTCGCCGAAGCCGAACGCGCGGCCGCAGCGCGCCGGCTCGATGTCGAAAGCCGCCGTGCGACACCCGACATCACCGCGAGCGTGGGCGTGCGCCGCTTGGAATATGAGGGTGCGACCGCGGTGCTCGGCGGCGTGACCATTCCGCTTCACCTGTTCGACCGCAACCGCGGCAACATCGCCGCCTCGCGCGCCGAGGTCGATGCCGCCGAAGCCCGGCTTGCGGTGCTACGCGCCGAGGCCCGTGCCGAAGCGCAATCGGCGGCCGCCGAGCGCTCCGCCGCTGAAAGCCGGGTGACCGCCGCGCGCGGCGCGCTTGCCACCGCCGACGAGACCTATCGTCTCGCCCGCATCGCCTATGAGGCAGGCAAGTCGCCGCTCGTCGAACTGCTCGCCGCCCGCCACGGTCTCGGCACCGCCCGCAGCACCGTTCTCGACGCCGAAACCGCCCGGTTCGAAGCGCGCGCACGCCTAGCTCGCCTCGCTGGCCGCACCATCACGGGGGAACCCATCCAATGAACGCCAATGAGAAACTCACTGCCGGCGCTGCGCTGGCGCTCGTGCTGGCTGCCGGCGCCGGGTTCGGCATTGCTCGCCTGACCGCTCCCACACCACAGGTCGAAGCAGCCGCCGAACAATCGGCCGCGCCATCGGACAGCGTCGCGATGACCGCCGAGGCGATCAAGACCTCGCAGATCTCGGTCGCGCCCGCTGCCTCGGGCGAACTCGACGCGGCGATCGCGGCATCCGCAACGCTCGAGGCGACGCCCGACGCGGAGGCGGTGCTGACCTCGCGCGCCGCCGGCACGGTGAGCCGCATCTTCAAGCGGATCGGCGATCCCATTCGCGCCGGCGAGACGCTGGCGCTGGTCGAGAGTCGCGATGCCTCGGCGATCGCCGCAGACCAGTCTGCTGCCTCCGCGCGGGTGACGCTCGCGGCCCGGCAACTGGCGCGCGAGCGCAGCCTGCTCGCGCAGGGCGTCTCGCCGCGCGCGGACTATGAAACGGCTGAAGCCAACCTCGCGGTCGCCCGCGCCGACGCAATGCGCGCCAGCGCTGCCGCCGGCGCAACGCGGGTCGCGCGTGACGGGCGATCGGTGGTGGTAGCCAGCCCGGTCTCAGGTCGTGTCACCGCAGCTCCCGCCAACCTTGGCCAGTTCGTTTCGGCCGAGACCGAGCTGTTCCGAGTGGCCGATCCCAGCCGTCTCCAGATCACGGCGAGCCTGCCGTCGGCCGATGCGCCGCGTGTCCGTGCGGGAGATCGCGTCGAACTCAGCCTGGCTGACGGCCAGATCATCGAAGGCCGGGTGCGGTCTTCGACGGGCGTGGTCGATCCCGACACGCGCGGTGCGACGGTGGTCATCGAACCAAGTGCCGGCGTGTCGATGCTGGCACCCGGCCAGCTCATACAGGCCCGCATCTTCGGCAGCGGTGGCGCCGCCAAGGATGGCGTGATGGTGCCGCAGGACGCGGTCCAGACCGTCGGCGACCGAACGGTCGTGTTCGTCCGCACGGCGAACGGCTTCAAGGCGACCAATGTGGAGGTCGGCAGCCGCAGCGGCGGACTGGTTGCAATCGTATCTGGGCTAAAGGCCGGCACGCCGATTGCGACTATCAACGCCTTCCTGCTCAAGGCCGAACTCGAGAAGGAGTCGGCGGAATGATCGGCCGCATCCTCCAACTCTCGGTGCGCGGCCGCTGGCTGGTTGCGTGTCTCACCCTGCTGGTCGTCGCGTTCGGCGCCTGGCAGATCACCAAGCTGCCAATCGACGCGGTGCCCGATGTCACCAACCGGCAGGTGCAGATCAGCACCTTTGCGCCGACGCTTGGACCGGTAGATATCGAGAAGCAGGTGACCTTCCCGGTCGAGACAGCGCTCGCCGGAATTCCGGGCCTGCAGATGACCAGGTCCTTCTCGCGCAATGGCTTCAGCCAGGTGACGGCGGTGTTCGAGGACACGACCGACATCTATTTCGCGCGACAGCAGGTAACCGAGCGTCTCGCCCAGGCCAAGGACAGCCTGCCTGCCGGCATCCAGCCCAACCTCGCACCGCTCAGCACCGGGCTTGGCGAGATCTTCTTCTATTCGGTCGCGTTCCGGCATCCCGACGGCAAGGGCGGCGCCGAACATACCGACGGCAAGCCCGGCTGGCAGTCCAACGGGAGTTACCTGACGCCCGAGGGCGAGCGGCTCACCACCGAACTCGCCAAGGCGGCCTATCTGCGCACGGTGCAGGACTGGATCATCCGTCCGCAGATGCGCAACGTGAAAGGCGTCGCCGGCGTCGATTCAAACGGCGGCTATGTGAAGCAATATCTGGTCGAGCCGAACCTCAATGCGCTTTCGACCTACGGCCTATCGATCACCGACCTCGCCGATGCGCTGGAGAAGGCGAACCTTTCGGCCGGCTCCAACTATGTCCGGCGCGCGGGCGAGAGCTTCCTCGTCCGCGCCGATGCGCGGCTCAGATCGATCGACGAGATCGAGCAGGCCGTCGTCGCGACCCGCGCGGGCGTCCCCGTGCGCGTCAAGGATGTCGGTCAGGTCGTCATCGGCGGCGCGGTGCGGACCGGTTCGGGCAGCCGCATGGGATCGGAAGCGGTCATCTCGACTGTGCTGATGCTGGTCGGCGAGAACAGCCGCATCGTCGCCAACAGCGCGGCCGAGCGGCTCACCGAAATCAACAAGGCCCTTCCACCTGACGTTTTCGCCGAGCCGGTCTATAACCGCTCGAAACTGGTCAACGCGACTATTGCCCCGGTCGAGAAGAACCTGGTCGAAGGCGCGCTGCTCGTCATCGTCATCCTGTTCCTGCTGCTCGGCAATGTCCGCGCCGCGCTGATCACGGCGGCGGTCATCCCGATCACCATGCTGATGACGGCGGCGGGCATGAATGGGCTCGGCGTATCAGGTAATTTGATGAGCCTCGGCGCGCTCGATTTCGGCCTGATCGTCGACGGTGCGGTCATCATCGTCGAGAATGCGCTCAGGCGCCTTGCGGAGCGGCAGGAGCATGAAGGCCGTCTGCTCACGCTCGAGGAGCGGATGGGCGAGACGATCGAGGCGGCGCAGGAGATGGTCCGGCCGACCGTCTATGGTCAGCTGATCATCTTCCTCGTGTTCGTGCCGCTGCTCACCTTCCAGGGGGTCGAGGGCAAGACCTTCTCGCCGATGGCGATCACGCTCATGGTCGCGCTGGCCAGCGCATTCGTGCTGTCGATCACCTTCGTGCCCGCCATGATCGCGATCGTCATCAAGGGCCGGGTCAGCGAGACCGAGGTCAAGCCGATCCGCTGGTTCAAGGAGAAATACGCCCCGCTGCTCGACAAGGCGGTCGCGCGCCCGATGCCGTTCATTCTCGGTGGGGTCGGCGTGTTTGCCGCGGCTGTGTTCGCGTTCGGGTTCCTCGGTGAGGAGTTCATGCCGCAGCTCGACGAGAAGGACATCACCGTCACCAACTTCCGCGTGCCCTCCGCATCGATCGACCAGTCGACCCAGATGCAGCTGCAGATCGAAAACGCCCTGAAGACGCTGCCCGAGGTGGCGCTGGTCTTCTCGAAGAACGGCAACGCCGATCTCGGCACCGACCCGATGCCACCCAATGCCTCGGACACCTATGTGATCCCCAAGCCCGAGAGCGAATGGCCCGCCGAGGTCAAATCCAAGGAGGATATCCTGCGGCGGATCGAGGAGCGGATGAAGCCGCTGATCGGCAACCGCACCGAGATCCAGCAGCCGATCCAGATGCGGTTCAACGAGCTGATCGCGGGCGTGCGCGCCGATGTCGCGGTCAAGCTTTACGGCGACGATCTTGATGCGATGAGCGCGCAGGCCAAGCGCATCGCCGGCGTATTGCGCACGATACCCGGCGCGGGCGACGTCAGCGCCGAACAGACTGACGGTGCGCCGACCTTCGATGTGAAGATCGATCGGCTCGCGGCGGCGCGCTACGGACTGACGGTTGAGGAGGTCGCCAGTACCGTCGCCGCAGCACTGGGAGGCCGTGAGGCGGGGCTGTTGTTTGAAGGTGACCGGCGATTCTCGGTGGTCGTTCGCTTGCCCGACGCCCAGCGCGACGATCTTGAAACGCTCGGCGCCATCCCGGTGATGCTGCCCGCGGCCGATGGCCAGATTGCCCGCTCGATCCCGCTGCGCGAAGTGGCGCGGTTCAGCTACACCCAGGGGCTGAACCAGATCAGCCGCGAGAACGGCAAGCGCATGGTGGTCGTGCAGGTCAACGTCCGCGGCCGAGATCTGGGCGGATTTGTGCAGGAAGCGCAGGCGAAGATCGGCAACCTCGATCTTCCGCCCGGCATGTATACAGCCTGGGGCGGCACATTCGAAAGCCTGCAATCGGCCCGGCTGCGCTTGCTGATCGTCGTGCCAATCTGCTTCGTTGCCATCTACGCACTGCTCTACATGGCACTCGGCGGGCTCGTGCCGGCAGCGATCGTCTTTAGCGCGGTGCCGATGGCGCTCGCCGGCGGCGTGTTCGCGCTGCTCCTGCGCGGCATCCCGTTTTCGATCACCGCGGCGGTCGGGTTTATCGCGCTGTCGGGCGTGGCGGTGCTCAACGGCCTTGTCATGATGAGCGCGATCCGCAAGCGACGCGAAGAAGGGGCGGGCGAGGAAGACGCCATCGTCAGTGGCGCGATGCAGCGCGTGCGCCCCGTGTTGATGACGGCGTTAGTCGCCAGTCTCGGATTTGTGCCGATGGCATTGGCAACCGGTACGGGTGCCGAAGTCCAGCGGCCGCTCGCGACCGTGGTCATCGGCGGACTGATCACCTCGACCGTGCTCACATTGCTCGTTTTGCCGGCGATCACGGCTCTTGCTGCTCGGTGGCAAGTCCGCCGTGATCAACGATCCAAGATCGACGCCGCTGTCCAGAGTTAACGGCGGGCCACGAAGGCTACACTACCGAGGAGTGGACGGTCAGCTAAGTTGACCGTCCGCTGGTTGGCGGGATAAGTCGGGCTTCGAAGAGCAGCATTGGATCGCGGCAGGGGCGTCCTCAAGAGACGAGTCTCATTTGGAAATTGCGGAGGTGTCTCTTTTCGAAGTTGCGCTTACAAATTCTTAGAGCGATAATAAGAATTATGTTAAATATCAATATCTTATAAGAATATCAGTCCCGATACAACGCGGAGACCTTTCATGGAAGTCCGATTGAGCGCGACACCTAAAGGCAACGGATTTCAGGCAACGGTCGCATTGCCCGATGGGGTATCGATCAGCTCGGCCGAATCCTATCCCACCGAAGCCGAAGCGATCACCGCGGCGGCCGTGAAGTTGTTGGAGATGCCCGATCGCCTGATGCGCGCGACCGCAGTAGAAGCCGATCTTGCGATCAGCGGCAGCTCATCGCCGGCGTAGCGCCGCCAAGGTGTCCGGCATGATCGTGTAGACTGCCTCGCGCTGGGCGCCGCGATTTTGATGATCCACCCGATAGCCCTGATAGTGGCGTCGCAGGAGGCCGCCCCGACATAGATCCGACACTGCGCGGCTGACATTGCAGCGGCCCGATTGGCGAACCCGCTCACGGACCCTTTCTTCAATGACACGGTCAGCCTGTGTCGGATCGGCCGGTAGTTCGTCAGCCTGCTCAAGTGCCGACCGCACGGTTTCGATCGTCGAACGGCGCCAGGGTGTACGCTGCGCGATCGGAGCCAGCGCATCGCACAGCCAGTCGCGGACAGGCACGGCGTCGCCGTTCACCATCACGCTCGGTCCAGCCCTGCCCTTTTCGTCAGCGACTTCCTCCAGGAGCTGGAGGAGCATGTAGGAGAATTTTGGCCGCGGCGAAGCTGCGGCGATCGCCGCCAAAAGCCCCGGCGTGTCCATCCCTCGCGCGGGTTCGACGGATGCTTCGAATAGGTCTGCCTGATGGAACATAGCATGAATCTACTATGCACTTTGGTGGATGTGAATCCCACAAAGGACCGAAGGCGCTTTTTTTCTGGCGGATTCCACAGGCTTCGGAAGCGGTGCATTTGAGCTGCTTGACTCATCGCCGGGAACAGGAACAAATAAGGAACGAATCAACGAGTCCCGAGTCTCCTGAATGCCATGCGTCAATCAACCGTCCTTGAAGATTTGCGAGCGCGCATCGCGCGTATCGAGGGCGTAGGCGTTCAGCGCGAAGCGATCCCGTTCGGCATCGACGAACTGGATCAGCGATTGCCGGGCGGAGGCATTGCTGCAGGTGCTCTCCATGAAATGATGGGCAGTCCCGATCTCGCGGACGAGGCGAGTGCGACGGTCTTTCTGGCGGGAATCCTGGCGCGAATGGAAGGTCCCGTCTTCTGGTGCCTGCGCTGGCGCGACCTGTTTGCCCCTGCCCTTCATCTCGCCGGTCTTCATCCAGATCGGGTCATCTATGTCGAGGCCGGCAGCGACACCAATGTCCTGCTCGCGATGGAGGAGTGCCTGCATCACCCTGGCATCGCCGGTGTGGTTGGCGAAGTCGGGAAATATTCGACTACTGCATCGAAGCGCCTGCAATTGGCGGCGGAAAGCTCGGGTGTAGCGGCCTTCGTGTTTCGTCGCGCGGCGAAGGCCGAACAGGTCGCCGAAGGGACGGCAGCGATGACACGCTGGCGGATCACCGCTTCACCAAGCGAAGATCTCGGTCTGCCGAGCCTGGGTCGCCCTCGCTGGCATGTGGATGTGGAACGTGTGCGCGGTGGTAATCCGCACGCCTGGATCGTGGAGGCGTGCGATGCGACGGGTCGTATCGCTCTTCCTGCCGCACTGGTCGACCGACCGGCTGCGGCGGAAGATCGCAAAATTGTCGCCTGAGTGCCGTGACGGCCTGGTCCTTGATCTTCCGCTGGTGACCGCGGTGCCCGATCACGGCAGGAAAGTCATTGCTGCCGTCGATGCCGAGGCTAAGGCGCTCGGTGTCCGCGTCGGCATGACCGTGACGAAGGCCCGAGCGTTTGCCCCTGAATTGCAGGTCGTCGATGCCGACCCGGAGGGCGACCTGCAGGGACTTCGCGATCTCGCGCTATGGGCGGGCCGCCGATACTCACCCTTCGTATCACCGGATGCGCCCGACGGAATCTGGCTCGACATCACCGGCTGCGCGGGTCTCTTTGGCACCGAGAAGGCGCTGCTCAAGGATCTCCATCGCCGTGTTGCCGCGTCGGGGCTGGCTCTGCAGATCGCTGTGGCCGACACTGCAGGCTGCGCCCATGCCGTTGCGCGGCATGTACCCGCCGGCCGGCCGGTCACGATCGAGCCGGGCGGACACCGCACTGCCATTTCCATCCTGCCGATATCGGCGTTGCGATTGCCAGGACGCGAGGTCGAAGGTTTGCGCAAGCTCGGATTTGAGCGGATCGAACAGCTCATCGGTGCGCCGCGCGGCCCTCTCGCCAAACGGTTCGGCCGCGAATTGCATCGGCGGCTGGATCAGGCGCTCGGCTTCGTGCCCGAGCCGATCGAGCCGATCTACCCTGAACATCTGCCGCGGGCCCGTCGAGGTTTCATGGAGCCGATCGCGACACCTGAAGCCTTCGCCCAGGTGATCGGCGATCTCGTTGCCGATGTGGTGGGGCAGCTCACCTGTATCGGCAAGGGTGCTCGCCGATTGGATTGCTATTTCCACCGTGTGGACGGCCACAATCAGGCGATCCGCATCGGGACCGCAACCGCATCCCGCGACGCAGGCCATCTCGCGAAATTGCTGTGCGCTAAGATCGAGACGGTCGAGCCAGGGCTTGGCATTGAGGCAATGACCCTCGTGACGCCGCTGGCTGACGCGCTCGCGGCCCAACAGGATGAAGGGTTGGAAAGCCCGCGACGCGGGCCGAACCTCGCCTCTCTGGTCGATGCGCTCGCCAACCGTTTTGGTCCACGGAGCCTGCATCGGGCGGCACCGCACGCGAGCAGTATGCCTGAGCGCTCGATCACCACGATGCCCGCCCTTGCGAAAGATAGCGGCGCCCAGTGGGACGATGACCTCCCTCGCCCCGCCCGCATGTTGGATCGACCCGAGCCAATCGACGTGGTCGCCCTGCTGCCAGACGATGCCCCTCGCCTCTTCGTGTGGCGTCGAAAGCGCTATCGGGTGACCCGAGGCGATGGTCCGGAACGCTTGCACGGCGAATGGTGGCGCGAGAGCGGCAATGAGGCCGACAAGGCGCTGATCGTCCGGGATTATTATCAGGTCGAGACCGAGACAGGCGGTCGGTACTGGCTGTTCCGGCTCGGTGACGGCGTAAATCCGGCTACGGGCACCATGCGCTGGTTCATCCACGGTGCGTTCGCATGAGCGAGGTCGACGCCAACTATGTCGAGCTGCAGGTTACGACGCACTTCAGCTTCCTGAGGGGCGCATCATCCCCCGAGGAGCTGTTCGCCGCGGCCGCATTGCTCGGATTGCCTGCTCTCGGCGTCGTTGATCGAGGATCGGTCGCCGGCATCGTCCGGGCCTGGGATGCCGAACGGACCACCGGCGTTCGTGCCATCATCGGATGCAGGATCGATCTGAGCGACGGCACGGCGCTACTGCTCTATCCGACGGATCGCGCAGCCTATGGCCGAATGTGCCGACTGCTCAGCATCGGCAAAGAACGCGGCGGCAAGGGAGCCTGTCATCTCGACTGGTCGGATGTCGAACAATGGAATGACGGGCTCATCGCGATCCTGAGTCCTGACCGGGCAGACGTCGGCACCGAGGCCGCCCTTGCGCGGACGAAACGGATTTTCGCCGACCGTGCCTATCTGGCTCTGACGATCCGGCGGCGACCGAAAGATGCGATCCGGCTGCGTGATCTCGCGAACCTGGCGGCTGCGGCTCGCGTTCCTACGGTCGCGACCAATGACGTGCTCTACCACGCGGCGGAGCGCCACATGCTGCAGGATGTTGTCACTTGCATCCGGGAGAAATGCACGATCGACGAATTGGGCGCTCGGCGCGAGCGGTTCGCCGATCGGCATCTCAAGACCGGCCAGGAAATGGAGCGGCTGTTCCGTCGCTATCTCAAGGATGCGTCGCCCGTCTCTCGCACGCTCGAGATCGCAGCGCGGTGCAGTTTCAGCCTTGAGGAGCTCCGTTACCAATATCCGGATGAGATCAATGTGCCCGGCCGGACGCCGCAGGAGGAGCTGGAGCGGCTGACCTGGGAGAAAGCCCCCGACCGCTATCCCGAGGGGGTCGATGACAAGGTGCGCTCGCAACTGGTGCACGAACTGAAGCTCATCGCGGACCTTGAGTATGCGCCCTATTTCCTGACCGTCCATTCCATCGTGACCGAAGCGCGGCGGCGCGAGATTATCTGCCAGGGACGTGGGTCGGCCGCGAACAGTGCCGTTTGCTACGTGCTGGGCATCACCTCGATCGATCCGGTGCGCTCGGAATTGCTGTTCGAGCGTTTCGTGTCGGCCGAGCGGCGCGAGCCGCCCGATATCGACGTCGATTTCGAGCATGAGCGCCGGGAGGAAGTGATCCAGTGGATTTATGAGACTTATGGGCGGACGCACTCGGCGCTGACGGCCGTCGTGACCCGCTATCGCGCGCGGGGCGCGGTCCGCGAAGTCGGCAAGGCGCTCGGCCTGAGCGAGGACATGACGGCGGGTCTGGCCGGGTCCGTCTGGGGATGGAGCCAGGATGGCGTCGAGGAAAAACACGCGGAAGAGCTCAATCTGGACCTCGCCGACCGGCGCCTGGTGCTGACCCTGGAATTGGCCCGTCAGCTCATCAATACGCCGCGCCATTTGTCGCAGCATCCTGGCGGATTCGTGCTGACGCGCGATCGGCTTGACGAACTGGTGCCCATCGAGCCGGCTGCGATGGAAGATCGACAGGTGATCGAATGGGACAAAGACGATATCGATCTCCTGGGCTTCATGAAGGTCGATGTCCTGGCGCTGGGCATGTTGTCGTGCATGCGGCGGGCGTTCGAGTTCATGGAGAATGACAAGGGCCTGAAGCTCGATCTCGCGACCATCCCCGCCGAGGATCCGGCGACCTACGCGATGATCCGCAAGGCCGATACCTTGGGTGTCTTCCAGATCGAGAGCCGCGCACAGATGGCGTCCATTCCGTTGATGGCGCCGCGCACCTTCTATGATCTGGTCATTCAGGTGGCGATCGTGCGCCCCGGGCCGATCCAGGGCGATATGGTCCACCCTTATCGTCGCCGGCGCAACGGCGAGGAGGCCGTCACCTATCCGACCGAGGAACTGCGGCGCGTGCTCGAGAAGACCTTGGGGGTGCCGCTGTTTCAGGAGCAGGCGATGCGCGTGGCCATCGAATGCGCTGGCTTCACACCGAGCGAAGCGGATCTGCTTCGGCGCGCGATGGCGACGTTCAAGCTGACAGGCGGCGTCTCACATTTTCGGGACAAGCTGATCGATGGCATGGTCGCGCGCGGATACGATCAGGAATTCGCGGAGCGCACCTTCAAACAGATCGAGGGCTTCGGCTCCTATGGTTTCCCGGAAAGCCACGCCGCGAGCTTTGCGCTGATCGCCTACGCCAGCAGTTGGGTGAAATGCCATCATCCAGATGTGTTTTGCGCCGCGCTGCTAAATGCCCAGCCCATGGGCTTTTATGCCCCGGCCCAAATCGTCCGCGACGCGCGTCAGCATGGCGTCGAGATCCGCCCGATCGACGTCAATCACAGCCGCTGGGATTGCACCCTTGAGCCAACGGGCGGCCGCTATCTCGCCGTTCGGCTGGGCCTTCGCATGGTGAATGAGCTCGCCAACCGCGATGCCGCGGCGATCGTCACGGCGCGCGCCGATCAACACTATGAGAGCGTCGAGGAAATCCAGCGGCGTGCCGGCGTGGGGCGCGGCGCTCTGGATCGGATCGGCGAAGCCGATGGGTTCGGCTCATTGGGGAACAATCGGCGTGAGGGACTGTGGAGCGTTAAGGGGCTCGGCAATGCAGCATTGCCCTTGTTCGCTGCGGCGGACGAACGTGAAGGCAAGCTACGCCAGGAAGCGATCGAGCCGACGGTCATCCTTGCGCCTATGGGCGCCGGCGCGGAAGTGGTCGAGGATTATCGGGCCTCTGGCCTGTCGCTGCGGGCTCATCCGCTGGCGTTCCTGCGCGACGAATTGCGCAATCGCAAGATGATCACCTGCGATGAGCTGCAGTCCATGAAAGACGGCCGCTGGATCAATCTCGCGGGGATCGTGCTGGTCAGACAGAAGCCGGGCTCCGCCAAGGGCGTCATGTTCATCACGCTGGAGGACGAAACGAACGTCGCCAACCTGGTGGTATGGACCAACGTGTTCGAGAAGCATCGGCGCGCCGTCCTGGGTGCGTCGATGATGGGCGTGCGAGGCCAGGTGCAGCGCGAGGGCGAGGTGATCCATGTGGTCGCCCAGCGGCTCGATGATTTGTCGCCGCTCCTTGCCAGCGTTGGCACACGCACGGATGTCGCCGATATCTACCGGGTTAGTCGCGCTGACGTGGCCAAACATCCGCTGCGGTGCGATCCCCGTGATCTGGTATCGTGGGATCGCAGATCGCTGACGCCACCGCCTGATCCCGGCATAAGGGTCCGTTCGCGTGATTTCCGCTGATCCTGTCCAAACTCGCCGGCTCGCAGCTCCGGGGGCAAACGAGAGAAGTTCGGCGCAGTGGGAGCTTGTCATTAGACTAGCCGGTCGGTGCATAGGTATTCGGGCGAGAGACATCATTCCAGCTCATGGCAGGGAGCCTGGACCATTCCTATATCGCCTTCGGGGGCCAGCTTACGGCCAACGCGTCACAGTGTTTCTGTTCACGCCATTGACGTGTGAGCGGGTGAACGAGGCGCGCCAGCAACAGCCGGAGCAGGAAAGCAGCGTTTCATGGTATCTTCGTCCGCCGCGACAGTTGAAGCCCTCATCGCGACACTGCTTGCGACACGGAATCAGACCGACATGATTGCCAAGCTGGGCCAATCGCCGCGGCCTGCGATGTCCAAGGCGATCGGCGCCGAGATCCGGTCCGCAATCGAGACGCTCGGCGGTCATATCGAAGCAAAACGCCGCCGCGAGGCGACCGTGACGCTCCTCGCGCTGTTGTACATCGATGCCGCCTATGTGGTGCCCCGCCTGCGCCGGGCAGGTGTGCTGCGTGCTTCGCGTTACGGCTACGCCGGCAATCTGATCGGCACCCTCGCCAAGACCGCACTCCAGATACGGCCGTTGTTGAACGCTCCAGAACGCGCTCGCTATTTCGAGTCCGTGATTGCGCTCAGCAAATTGGCCTCCAACGCGCGCGCGCTCTACGACGAAATCGTCAAAATCCTCGGGAGCCGGCGAGATTGCGTTCTCAAGACCCTGCTCGTGATTCTCAATAACCAGTTCTACCAGGGCTGGGTCGCCGACCCTTCGCAGCCGTCCTGGTCGCCTCGCCGCTACACCACGGAAGAATATGTAGACGGCGCCTCGCTGATCTTCTCGATCTATGCCTCGCTGTTCCCGATCACCGACGAATGCTGCAATCACGTCGATATTGCTGCCATCACGACGGACGCGGTGGTCTATGAACGACTGCTCCTCGCGGCCGTGCGCCTCACAAAATTCAAGGACGCGGAAACCCAGATTGATGGGTTGCCCTATCAAGCGACGCTCGAAGGCGAGACCGTCACAATCTCATCGATCGACCCGGACATAGAGCGCTCCGTCCGCTTGGGCTACATTCAGAGCGACAATCAAGCGATCATCCGGATCCACCGTTTCCGGAACTCAAACCCGCCGATGTCCATGAGTGACTTTCTCGACATGGGCTTTGAACGTGACGCCTTTCCCGGCTTGCTCGAACTCGCGGAAAAGCCGGTCAGACGCTATCGAATGATGCTGCCGACGGCGCCGGAAATCTTCTCGATCTTCGCTGGGGACCAGATGTTTCGCGAGGAGGTGGAGAGCCTCCTCCTCCTCGATGTCAACAACTTTGGGAACGTCAGCGATCTGATCGCCGATGTGAATGAGCATGTCACCACCACCGACATCTTCAAATTTCAGAGGTACTTCACCTTCCTGAGCGGTGTGTACCAAAGGGCCTTGGCGCGGATTGAGGACGAGGCCGAGCGCACATTCCTCACCTTCACGTCGACCGTCTTTGTGATGTCTCACGACAATCTCTTCATGCAGATGATGTTGATTTTTAGGAGCGAAGCAAAGGTGCGCTCCCTGATCGATCTGATGAAAATGACCATCAGCACCGGTCACATCGATCTGCAATATCGACCGTTGATCGACCTCGGCGGCTACTACGTCATTGCCCCTCAGGTGCTGGCCGCCTCGAATCTCGTCCGTAACACCATCGTGGCCAACGGCCTGCGACCGATCGCACTCGGCCCCGAAGACCAGATGGTGAACGCAGTGATCGACGCGCTCAAATCCGCGGGGTTCAAGGTTGAATCCGGCGTGGAACTGCGTGCTGGCGGGCTCGATTTTGAACTCGACATCGTCGCCTGGCGCGATGGCCATCTGTTTTTCTTCGAATGCAAGAACGCCTACCACCCGTGCTCACCACACGAGATGCGCAACAGCTATGATCACATTAAGGTCGGGCGCGACCAGCTGGACAAGCGGCGGCGGGTCTTTTCGGAGACGACCCACAAGAGCCAATTGTTGAAGAAGCATGGCTGGGCGGTCGATCCGTCTGCCGAAGTCCACACCGGAATCGTCACCGCAAATCGTATCTTTCATGGTGCGGCCCTGAACGGCCATCCGGTTCGCCAGGCGCATGAACTCATCAATGTCCTGACCATGGGCAAGCTGAGCGGTGAGGAGCGCAGTCTGTCGATCTGGGCCGGAAGCGAATTCCATGCGCTCGATCTTGTGACCTATCTCGAGGGCGATTCCATCGCCGCCAAACAACTTGCGGCGCTCGACCCCACAGACTGGGAAGTCGCGATGGGATACAGGCGACTTACGCTCGCGACCTATGTCCTTGATCCTCTGAAACTTCAGGGGATCATGGAGGCAAGCTACCCGGCCGTTGAACACGCATGATGCGGACACGCCGATAGATGGCCGACAACAAGAACCAGCACTTCGTCCCTCGGGTCCACCTTCGGCCGTTCACGGTCAACGGAGAGGGGCTGGCGATCAACCTGTTCAATCTCGATCGCATGAAGGCCATTCCCAACGCACCCGTCAGGAATCAATGCTCGGGCGACTATTTCTACGGGCAAAACAAGCTTCTCGAGAACGCGATCAACTTCATCGAGGACCCTTATGGGCCGATCGTCCGCCACTTGTCCGATGGCGGCGCGGTCGGTTCAGCGGTCAAGGTCGTCCTCAAGCGGTTCATCTATCTCCAATACCTCCGGACGGAAGCCGCCTCGCTGAAAGCCAGTGAAATGGCGCTGGCGCTGCAAGATGTTCCTGGATCCGACCTTCCCGTGCCAACGGTGAAGGAGGCATCGAAGGAGGCCGTCCAGGCCGCGATGCTGAACTACAAGGACACGATGCGGATCGTCGACGATCTCACGCTTTGCATCGCGCGAAACCGGTCAGACCTCCCATTCTTCACCTCCGACGATCCGGCCATCCTGACCAACCGCCTGCATATTCAACGGCCGCGCAAGGGCCGACCGAGTTTCGGGGTAAAGACCGCTGGGGCCATCTTTTTCCTGCCGCTCTCACCTTCTCTCTGCGCAATCCTTTACGACGGGGCTGTCTACACCTCTGGCCACCGGGCGCACTGGATCGACATCGATCGGCACCAGGATATCGAGGCGCTCAACGCCCATCAGGTTCTTGGCTGCTGGGCCAACGTGTATTTCCGGGAATGGGGCGATCGCGATACAATTGCGTCGCAGGTAGAGGCCGGTAAACCCGGACGGCCTGCCACTCGGCAAACGGTGACCCAGGCCGTCCTCGAAAAGAGCGACGATTGGGGCGAATATTACGCCGTCAGGAAGCCCACCGATATCAGAAACGGGGAGAAGGTCCTTGTCCATGTAGCGACGAACCACCCAGCCCCTTCGACCTGGCCCTCATTTCTGCGCTTCCGCTCGAACGCGCACGCCTACTCGAATGACACCGGCGCCGGCTTGACCCGCCGATGGTGCCTTGAACAGGGATTCGTGCAGGGAAGCGGCTATCGAAAGATCTCGGTCTAGCGTGTGGGCGCCGATAGCGCGATTTCCGCTGACGCACCCGGCCCGGAACGCAGCGCAAGAAACAGCGAATAGGGCTCTCTACTCGCCGCCAAATGCGGGATGATATGTGACGATGCCGCTGTGGTGCTGCTGATCGAACGAGAGCCGCTGAAAAAACTCTGGCGGGGCTCCTGCTAACCGCAGGTCGGGATCGACGGCAAAGCCGAACCGGCGGTAGTAAGCGGGATCGCCGAGAACCACGCATCCTTTCGAGCCTTGCCGCTTCAGGTCGGTGAGACCTGCCTCGATCAGCGCACTGCCGACGCCCTCTCGTTGGCAATTTGGGTCAACCGACACGGGGCCAAGCCCAAACCACCCGTCGAGAATGCCGTCGATCATGACTGGGGAGAATGCGACATGGCCTACGATATTCCCACCGTTGGCAGCGACAAGCGAGATCGTCAGCGCACCCGCATTGCGCAGCCCATCAACGATTGAGGCCTCGTTGCCGTCACTGTGCTCCGCTGCGAGGAAAGCGGAAGTAGTTACGGCGCGGATAAATTCCTCGTCCGCAGGTTTCTCGGGTCGTATCTGCATCGGTATCATCATAGCAAAGTGTCGAAGGCCCTCAACGGTAGGGCGGCGGCCTATCGATAGGTTCAGCCTGACGAAGGTCTCATGCAATATCGCCCAACAGGTCGCCCATGGCGTTGTTCGAGGTCGGTGTCCAAGCCGTGAGCCGTTCGGCGATTGCACAGAAGCAGCGCGCGAAGGCGACCTGGCCGCGATGAATGTCAATCGCGTGGTCAGGCTCGCCCGTATGAACGATGGCGCTGCGGGCATAGTAGATCGCCAGAACGCTGGCCTGATAGTTCGCCACGCCTGGCACCCCTTTGATGCAAATCCCAATCCGGCGCCGCAGGCGCTCTGCAATCGCGGGGGCATATTGGTCCGTGAGCAGCGTCTCGAACGCCACCGCCAGCGCGACGATCGCCTCCGCCTCGTTCGCCCGGGCACTGAACGACTGCCGGAACCAGTCCAAGGCAGTGAGCAGACGGCGGTAAAGGCGGTTCTCCGGTTTCGAATGCGTGGCGATACTGACGTGACGAAAATAGCCTCGCTCCACCGTGTTCAACGCCTGCGTCACCTTCGCCGCAAGCCGCCGCATGCGGGACGTCGCCAGTGCGGTGGTGGAGAGCGTCGCGGCGACGTCAGAGAGCTTGGCCAGCTCGAGCTGGGAGACGTTCATGGGCACGCGGCGCGTGGACATCGGGCGGCCAGGGATCGCCTCACCGATCATATAATGGGCGATGTCGAGCGTCTCGAAATTGTTGACGAAGGACGAATTGCGGTGCCGGTCGAGCGGCCCGACTGCCTCCTGCGACAGGCTATGCAGCATCAGCAGGTTCGCCGCTGCCACCCTGATCTTGAGTGAATAGACGAACTGGTTCTCGTACATATCGCCAGTGAACGACGTGAGGCGGACCAGCATGAGCGGGTTCTTTCCGAACCACTTTGCCGAGTAAGCGAAGTGCCGGAAATCCGACTTGTCTATGCGCTGCTTCACGCCGAGCCCCCTTGCCATCCGCTCGATGCTGGCGACGGCCGCGTCGAACGAATTGCTCTGGGTACTCACGGCGAAGCCCGCGCTCCTGAAGATCGCCTCGGAGCGGAGCTTGCTGTCCTTCGCGAAGATCCGCGGCATCTCCATCCCGAAACCTGTCAGCGGATAGAGGACGAAGCCCGGCCTGTCGGCGCCTGCGGTCGCGAGCCCGGCGATGACCCGCGCGGGCACATCCCCGCCCCCATTCTTGGCGGTGTGCAGGATATAGTCGTCGAGCAGAGAGCGCCCGATGTAGAACTCGTTCGACCATAGCGTGCGCGCGATCGCCGCGCGGAGCTGCAGGATATGATGCTCGATCGCCTGGCGATCCTTGGCAGACAGCTTGGTTTCGTCCGTGACGAGATCGTCGATGCTGTCGAACTGGGTCAGCAGGTTGTGCTTGGCCTTCAGGAAATCGTCGGACTGTTTGAGCTTCTTGCCGAGCGTGACGGTCAGACCGCCGAGCGTCGAGGTCATTCGCCCCCCTCGCTCTTGCGGGACGCCTGCCATTCTCGCGCCGCCGCCTCGATGTCGAACCCTTCGATCGACAGGCCGACAATCGTGTTGATGAAGGCCTTCGCCTCGGCGATCACGGCTTCAGCCTCCTCGGGATTGCTGAAGGCTCCTTGGTGCACCACGGCATTGCGCACCGTGTTGATCTTCTCGGCCGACGCTTTGAGCGCCTTTCCGATCGGACTCTTGTCCGGCGTCTCGAAATAGATCGGAACGAACAGCCGAGTGACCTTTAGCGGAAGGCCATTGGCCCAACGCAGGAACATGTCGACGATGGTGTCATCGAATTCGGTCTTGCGGGCCCATTCCGTCCGAATGGCATAGTTGGCCGCGATCTCCGCTGCCGTGGCGCAACGGACGATCGCCGCAGATGGCTCTTCTCGAAGGTGCAGGCCGGATAATTTGGTCCATTGTGACTGCAATTTTTCGAGATCGGTGCGTTCGTTATAGGGCTTTGACGATTTCTCGCGATGTGCGTTGCTGTTTGCCTTAGCCATTTGCCCCCCAATTTTGCTGCCCGCCGCCCGATCAGGGCAAGCTCTTCAATATCTTTTCTACGATGAAGGTATAGCTTGCGATGCGGGCGGGCTGATCGGAATTGCCCTGCTTATAACGGGGGATTCCATGACCGCAGTTACGGCGGCGAACGTCTTTTACATCAAGCTGGGCCGGGGCGGTGACTGGGAGACGGAGAGCATCCGCGACGGCGTGCTGCGCTTTGGCTACCGCGAAGTGCCGCACGACCTTTGCGTGGCAGGCGACTGGCCCGGCGTTTGGGACGCGATGAAGGATCGTCGAGGGGACGCCGGCGCTGCAACTCGCGATGTGAAGCAAATCCGGGCATTTTACGAGAGCGACGAGGATACCATCTTCATCACCTTCGTCGGCGGCTTGCTCTATTGGTGTCGGCCGGTCGGCGAGATCGAGATCCTGCCCGACAACAGCCATCGCCGCGCGACCCTGGATGGCTGGCACAGCACGTCGGTCGGCGGCAGTCTGTTGACGGCTGACCGGCTGTCCGGGCGACTGCTCAAGGTCCAGATGTTCCGCGGGACGATCTGCGACGTGCGCGCGGCCGACTATCTGCTGCGCCGGTTGAGCGATGAGCTGTCACCGGAGGTCGCAGCGGCGGAAGAGGCGGAACGCGCCCTCACAGCGGCGATCATTCCCCTGATGCGACTGCTGACCTGGCAGGATTTCGAACTGCTGGTTGATCTGGTCTTCTCGAGTAGCGGATGGCGCCGGCTCAGCCAGGTCGGCCGGACCCAGAAAACGATCGACCTCGAACTCGTGCTTCCGAGCACTGCCGAACGCGCCTTCGTGCAAGTGAAATCTCAAGCCACTCGGGCAGCTCTCGACGACTATGTCGGCCGGCTGGCCGAAGCGGAGGCCTATGATCGCATGTTCTTCGTATGGCACACCGGCAACATCCCAGAGAATGAAGGCCCGGACGGGGTAATCCTACTCGGGCCGCAGCGCCTCGCGCGAATGGTCCTCGACGCAGGGCTGTCGTCCTGGCTCCGGGAGAAGGTCTCGTGAGCACTATCACCCCCGGACCGGCGCGATCACGGCCGGCGCGAAAGGACTGACCGTGGACTACGAACCCTATCCCGACGAGGTGGATGACGAGCCTCGATATCGTCCGGTGGCTGAGATCGGACAGGCCGAACTCTACGAAGCCCTGATGACCCTGGCAGGGTTCGGCGAGAATCCATTTTTGAGGATGCAGGCGAGCCAGCTGTGCCTGGTCGACAACATGCTCAATCACATCGAGCAGGAGATCCTTGAGCATCAGCTCGACGACGAACCGCCGCGCGGCCGGATGGCGCAGCTGTCGGCCCTGACACCCATGTGGATCTATGCGGCCTACGAACTGCTCCGCACCTGGCGCCAACGGTGCGAGGAGGTCATCAAGCTCGCGGAGAATGGCGGGATCAATCTCAAGGCCACCAACCTCGAACGCGATCTCGGCTACCGGCATTACGATAGGGAGCTGCGGGCCCAACAGCTTCGCGATGCTCAGGAGCGACCCGAACTCGTCGATCAGATGCGGATCGATCTACGCCGGACGGAAATGGGCTTCACCAGGCTGGAATTCCTGCGCGTTGCGCTCGCCAAGCATGAGGTGAGCAAAAAGGGAAACAAGAAGCCCATCGCCTTCGCGCCCGGGCTCGCCACCGTCGATCGCCATTGCGGATCGATGCAATATGAGCTCTCCAACGGTGGCTCGATCATCGACTATGTTACGCGGCGCGATATGGCTGAGACGATCCGCTATATCCCCGAGATGGAGAATCCGAGCGACGAGGATCTTGCTGGATTCAGGGTCTATATGAACCCGCCGGATGTCGAGCCCCCGGCGGCCTGAGACCTCAAAGCAGCGACGCTTGCGCCGCGGCCGGTGGATAGACCTGCAGCGGCAGGAGGCTGCCCTTCGGCAGGAGGCCAAGCACCTCCTCTGCTGGTACTGAGGGATCAAGCCAGTCGGCCCACCGGTCGCGCGGTAGCGGGATGATCTGACGGGAATGATAGGGCGCGACATCCTCGCCGGGCTCCATCGTCAGCATGGTGAACGCCTCGCCGATTTCCGGATGCGATCGCCAGATGCCGGCGATGCAGAACCAGGGATGGTCCTTCATCGTGAACAGCCATTTTGTCTTGCGCTTCTGGCCCGGTTCGAGCGGCGCCGTGAACTCATAGAAACCGTCGGCCGGAATGAGGCAGCGGTGCGAAGTGAACTCGCGGCCCTCGGAGCGGAAATTATAGACCGGCCGCCCATTCTGGCCAGGCCAGCTCCATCGCCGATTGACGAGCTCGCCCGATCCCCTGCCCTCGCCGCTGCGCACGATAGGCGCGACGTCGCTGATGTTGATGTCTGCGCGGGCCGCGACATTGGGCGTCCCTTCGGGCATTTTGATCTTGATCTTGAGGTCGTCGAAATCCTCAACGATCGAGGCG
This sequence comes from Sphingobium sp. B2, assembly GCF_007693735.1. Taxonomy (NCBI): domain Bacteria; kingdom Pseudomonadati; phylum Pseudomonadota; class Alphaproteobacteria; order Sphingomonadales; family Sphingobiaceae; genus Sphingobium; species Sphingobium sp. B2. Next base: position 51,571 of record NZ_VDBZ01000005.1, on the reverse strand, counting down.
ATATCGACCTCCAGGCGATAATCATTGCACATCGGTCATCCGTTCCACTGGTCCTTGCGACTCATCGTCGTTCTATATATGTTCTTGTCATGGCGACGCCAACACCGTTCGACTCCGAGGCCCCCCTCGAAAAGCTCTTGCCCATCATCCGGCGAAATCCGGACGATATGCAAGAAATGGAAATGGTCGAGGCCCGGTGGGGCTCCAATCCACGCTTCAGCGGCGGGGCCTCCTTCCGCTTCGTGCGCTCGGAGGGCCAGATCTTCCCCAGCCAGCGCTGTCTGGTGCCCGCCTCGGAATTCCACATGACCGTTAGCGGCGGCAAGCAGTATCGGGTGCGGCTCGAAGACGGCAATTTCTTCTATCTCGCGGCGATCTGGGAGCCGGCCATGGCAGAGTGGCCCCTGTCCTTCCGGGTCATCACCGTCGCGGCCAATCCTGAAGTCAGCCACTATCAGGATCGACACGATGCCATCATCCTGCGCCGGCAACGCATGCAATGGCTCGACCACCTGCTCCCAGAGATCGACCTTCTCGAAACACCGCCGGCCCGCACCTTCATCGTCGAGGAAATAAACGGCGGCCCGAGGCAGAAGAGGCTTGCCGTCTAGTCCGGGATCTGGATTTCCATCGCCGCCATCTGAGCGATCAGCTCTGCCCTGGTGATCCGAACATCAAAGCGCCATTCAAGGAGCCGCACACCGTGGCGAGCCAGCAGCGCGCGCTTTTTCTCGTCGCGGAATTGCGTGAGCTTGAACCCCTCTTCGCCGCCGAAGAGCGTCACGGGCGCGTAGTGCTGCTGCCCCTGATACTCGATGGCGAGGCCCAGCTCCGGCACATGGATATCGACGGACTGCATGCCGAGGAACGCCGGGCGCCATTGATGGACCGCGGAGGGCCATAGGGTTCGAACCAGATCGAGCAGCGCCACCTCGGACACCCAGCCCCGTCCGATCTCGGGAATCGACCTCTCGCGGCGGAACGCCTCTTCGGCAGCGACCATGGCGGTCGCAAAGAACGCGGATGCCCCGGTGTCGGCGGCCCCGATGTTGATGGAGAAAATCCGGCCGCGCCGCGCACCGTGGTTCGTGAACTGCGCCATATGACGCCGATAGGCGGCCCAATCCGAAGCGGGCGGCATGGGCGGTATCATGGTCGACCCGAAATCCGGCCGAAGCCTGATCATTTCCTCCAGGACAGGCGGCTCCAGCGTGAATTGCGCATCGAGATGGCCCAGGAATGCCTCGAATTCCTCCAGCAGACGCCCCGCAATGAGCGATGATTCCGCATGTTTGCGCGCCAGTACGCGAATATCCTGCGCGCGCAGCGGCGATCCTGTCAGGAATCTGAGATAGATGACCTCGTCGAACAGAGGCTCACGATCGCGGCCGGGCACCGCCTCGACCAGCGTAAGTGCCTCGTCGAGCCGATCAGCCTGTGTGAGTTCAAGAACGCGCTGCCAATGCGGATCGGGATCCCAAGGTTCGCCATCGACATCCGGAAGATCACCTGGGAGGCCGGTGCCGTCAGCGCCACGCCATTGGTCGCCAAGCAGGCGTGCCTGCAATCCGTAACTCCGGGCCCGTTGATTGTCTTCCCATACGCGGGCAGTCGGCAAGGCTGGATCGAGGGGATTGGGCGTCCAGGACTGACCTTGGGCGATTCCATCGGGCCGCATCACATAGCCGATGTCGAATCCCGCGGCGGCGTAATCAGCCATGGCGAGATCGCCGATAGCTTCAACGATGCGCTCGAACAGCCGGACCTGATCCTGACGGACCCCGATCGAGAGCAGGACGCGGCCACGCGCCGAGATCTGCCGGAAGATGCCCGGCGCATGGACGGAAAGCTTAACGGCGCGTTGCCGCCGGATCCCCGGCCCTTCGAGGAAGTGAATGCGATGGGTAATGTCGTCGGGGAAGTCGGGATAGCTCAACGGCACCGGCTCCACCGCCTTGGGCACCCGCTTCTTGGGCGGCGCCTCCGGTCCATATTCTGTCAGCAGCTCACCGCAGAGCGCCGATAGTCGAGTGAAATGAACGGCCGTTGCCGAGCCTGCCGCGCGTTTCCCTGCGAGCGTCGCGTAGAGTTTCTGCCACTTTGCCAGGTCCTTTCGATAGAATTCGCGGGACATCCGGCTGCGCAACGTATCCTCATGGAGCTTGGCTGCCTCACGGAACGCCTGAAGACCGGCATCTCCCTCTTCCGGTGACGGGGGCTTGAGCTCCACAGCGCGCACCCGGTCAGTCGAACGACGGCGAGCCGTCGGCCCAGCCCGACGCCTGCCAGCGGATATTGAATTGCTCCTGCAGCTGCGGCTGCATCGGCGCGGCTAGATCGGTCACCTGAAGCTCAGGCAGGAACAGCTCGGGCTTTCGGATCTTGCGACCGCCACCGCGGGCGCGCGTCAACTGGACGTCTTCCACTCCCCGGAATGCGATGGAACCGAGGCCGGAACCGGCCAGGCCCACGTCGGCGAGCACGGCGGCAAGACGCTCGAGATGGGCGGCGATCGATGCTTCCAGCTCGCGACCATTCACCAGGATCTCGGGATCATCGTCGATCCGGGCGCCGATCATCGCCTCGAATTCAATCAGGCCGGGTCGAACAAGGCGCGTGCGCCACCGGGTCTCCGGGTTATTTTCGGTCTGAATGAGCGGCAGGCCATAGCTCCACCATTGGCGCTCATCCGAATCTGACTGAACCCGGACCTGGCTGTCAGGCGGAAAGCGGAGCGCCGCAGCGAGGACGGTCTTTGGATCGAGAGCCGGCCGATCCATCGCAGCGAGCGGCACAATGCGCAGCGTCATGCTGGGCATGGCGACGATCTCGGGAAGCCCTCCTCGCATCCGGTCCGCCGCCAGCTCTGAAATCGCGGTCCGCGCGGCCTCCCAGCGGGGATCCACCTGCGGCGCCGTTGGCGCCGGCGGCGCGACACGAATTCGGGAGCGCCCAACCTTCTCGAACGCATCTATCGCGCCGATCAGCGTTCCGGCGCGCGCATTGAGTTCCCGGATCGCATCCAGGGTGACCTGCTGCGTGCCGTGCCGCACGTCATAGTCGGTCTTCGGCCAGACCATGTTGGGGTTCCGGTCCATCACATGGATGCGCTCATAGACCAGCTCCATGAGAGAGGTGTTCGCCGCGCGAAGCGCCATGGCGGCCTCCTGTAGCGCGGTGTCCTCGAAATCGAAGGCAGCGCCCGCCCAGGTAGCAGCCATATCATCGAGGGGATCGAGTGCCTTGCGCGGATAGGGCGTCCCGAAATTATGCTCGCGCAGGAACTGGCGCAGCAGCTCCGGGATTTGCTGGCGATACCGCTGCAACAGCTCAACATCATGAGGGTGAGGTTCGGCCGGCGGCGCAGCCGCCATAAGAACCTCGTCGTCGAGAATCAGGCGAAGAGCGCTCTCCAGATCCTTCTGAAGCCCTGCCCGCGCCGCCTGGCGCTCCTCGTCGGTCGCGTCGGCCGGACAGTGGAAGAGGATCGGCCGTTTGAAATGGGTGAGGTCGAACGGAAGAGGATGCTCGTCGGGATGGCCCATCGCTGTGTTCATGACGCCGATCATCCTGCCCCACCCGCGCGATTTTAGCGCCCAGCCATGCTCGAGCAGGACATTGGGGTTGGGCGAGAGCTGGCCCTTGGCGCGCGTGGCAACGTGCGTGAGGTCGGACAGGAAGGCGACCGCCCGGTCGATCTTTCCGAAGATGGTGTCCGCGAGCGGCGGCATGCCCGGCACATTCACAGTGTCGCGATCGGCGCGAAGCTCACGATCGGCGGGATCAACGTCGGCGTCCGCATTGACGGTTCGAATGGCGCGGTCCAGCGCCCACTGAATCAAGCCGCGACCGATCCGGTTCTCCGTGTCGCTTTGCCAGGAATAGAAGATTTGGTGCGGCATTCAGGTAGCGATTCTCGTCGTTATGGTGGTCGCCCTCGCTAACATGCCTGCCTGGCCCAAGCATCATGGACGCACTTTCCCTCGTCGAATGATTGTCATCAATGACACTCTACCAGGCGTTTCGGGGTAAAGTGTCATTGATGGCATCTTAGGTTCTGGTGGGGCGGGCCGCCCCGGTCAAAGCGGCGCTGGTCGAGAGCCCATCATCCGCGTCTCCAGATTGCCGCCGGGCCGACGATGCAGGTCGATGACGTGACCCATCGTCGGCGTGAACTCTATCAGACTGGCCACCGTCTCGTAGGATGTGTTCGGCCCGAAATAGCGCCTCGCGCCGTGCCACTTCCGCCCCTCGATCAGGCGGACCCGGTACGTACCCGCAGGCACCGGCAGGGACACCCGGTCATTGGCGGCAACATAGATCGACAGTGCATGGGCGTTCGTATCCGGGTCCACCAATTGCACCACCGTGTTGGAATCGGCTGCCTCGATCGTGAGATTGCTGCGTTTGATCAGACCGATAACATTGGCCCCAACCGTAACCGACCCGCTCCGGAAACGGCTGCGCCGGCTCGAGATCAGGAATCCAGCCATGACGCTGCGCGTCCCCATAGAATGGGATCAGGATCAGCAGCAGGCTCAGCACCGGCAGGGCGAAACGGACAGCGATCGCCGCCGCAGACGGTTGTCGGCGATATCGCTGGTGGCGCGGATCAAGCCAGGCCGCCTCGATCCGCCCCCTACCCTCGTTCCATCTCGTCCGGTTGGCGCGCTGTCTGTGGCGCGCTCGCATATAGTCGCGATCATCGATGCCCATTGGACAGCCGCCTCCTGCCGAATGTCCGGGCCGCCGACGTCCGGATCAAAACCAACCGCCCTTGCGGCCTTCGCCCGCGTCACGAAGGTTTCGGCCGTCGATGGCGGAGCGGCGGATCTCCAGCTCGACCTCATCACCCTTGCGCCGGGTGCGGAAGTCCGCATTGCTGAGGCCGTTGCGCCGGGCATAGTCCTCGGCGGCCTTCTCGCTGCCGAACTTGCCGCCTTCGTCAAAATCCCATGCCATCGTCACTCTCCTTGCTTTCAGCCGGCACCGCGCCGACCGTTCGTCATCAAAGAGCAAGGCCCAGGCTGCGCTCGGGCAGCGGCGGCAGCAGGTCTGCCTTTTCGGGCTTGAGATCCGGGGGCGCCTTGAGGCCGTCGCCCTTGATCGGTGCTGCGGGCTCAAGCGGCCCGTCCGGAAGGGGGGGAAGATCGGCGAGGATGTCCGGCTGATCCGCGAGGTTGATCCCGTCGATCGGGCCGGGATCGAACTTCACCGGCTTGGCGCCGCCCTTCTTGCCGTCGATATCGAGGCGGCCGACCGTCTCTAGGGCCGAGGTCTTGTTGCCGGCATTGTGGTCGAGCTGGCGTTCGAGCTTTTCCTTATCGTCCACGATCATGGTGAGTTCGTCGCGCACCCGCGTCACGCCCACATTGAACAGGCGCTGGTTCGACAGGTTGCGCTCATGGCTGTCCATGACCGTGATCGCCTTGTCGGTGGTGATGCCCTGCGCCATGTGCATGTTGAGCGCGTAGGCGAGGTCCAAACGCGAGAGCATCGGATCGCCCGGCGCCAATGTCAGGGTCTGATTGCCCGCCGTCTCGACGGTGATGCCCGAGGCATCGGCCGAGATGATCCGGGCGAGCGCCGCGTTGTGCAGGTCGCGCGGCTTGTCGTTCGCGGTCCAGCGGATGCGATCCCCCTCGCGGACATGCAGATCCTTCTTCTCGGTGAGTTCGAGCCGGTCCCGCTTTTCGGTGGGCGAGAGGCGCTGCGGGTCGAAGCGAATCTTGCGGCGCCCATCGACCAGTTCGACCTTGCCCGAGGGCAGCACCCTGGAGACGTCATAGCGTCCCTGCGCGAGCCCGACGTCCTGCGCGCCGCCGCGGCCGACATCGAGGGTGAGGCCGGGCCGATAGCTGGCGGCGTAGCGAAGCTCCTCGCGGGTCAGGTTCACGCGGTCATAGACGATGAGATGGATGCCCTCGCCCCGCACGGTGCCCTCGGCGGCAAGGCCGTCCTGGATGCGCTGGTTGATGATGGCGCGGGACTCCCGGCCAGACGCAAACACCTGGGTCGCGGCACGGTCGTCCGCCCCCAGCGCGAGCCACCTGTCGGCGGCCTCTTCGGGCGGGTTCGCGCTTTCGTGGACGTTATCGCCCAGCACCTTCATCGCCTCGCCCGCCTTACCGACATTGGCGAGCGCGGCGACGGTGCGCAGCGTGTCGGTCCGCTGACGGATATTCTCGTCCATTCGGGCCATCGTGCCGCCGGCGGCCTGGATCATCGCGAAGGACTTGCCGGCGTCGATCGAGGAGAGCTGCTGGCGATCGCCAACCAGCACGAGCTTGTCGATGCCGAGCGCCTCGACGATGCTGTGAAGCTTCAGCATGTCGGCGCTGGAGACCATCGAGGTCTCGTCCACGACCAGCATCGCGCCGCCGAGCCGCTCGCGCGCCTCCTCGTAGCGCGGCGTATCGCGCTCGGTCAGGTAGCGCTCGTTGGCGAGCACGAACGAGGCGATCGTCTGGCTCTTGATCCCGGCCCCTTCGGCGAGGTCGGCGACCATCTTGTTCTGGAAGGCCAGGCCCAGCACATCCTTGCCTTCGCCTTCCGCGATCCGGGCAACCGCCTGCAGCATGGTCGACTTCCCGGCGCCGGCGACGCCCTGGACAGTCACGGTCCGATCTTCGGAGGAGAGGATCAGGGTCGCGGCTGCGAGCTGCCCCGCATTGAGCGGGCGATCGGCGACCTCCTGCAGGCGGGCGGGCCCATCCTGCGCGGGGAGTATCGGCACCGCCTTGCCCACGCCCGCATCGACCGCCTTGAGAACGGCTTCCTCGGTGCGCAGCGCCTCCTGGGTGGTCACCATCCGGACGCCCTTGTCGCCGGCGCGGGCGACACCGGGGATTAGCTGGCGGTTGTCGTAGAGCTGCTCGATCCGGTGCTCGACCGTCTCGATGGTGACGCCCTTCAGGCCGAGGTCCAGCGCGGTCTTGGAGAGCTTGTTGACGTCGAACGCCGCCTCGCGTTCGGCGAGGATGCGGACGGCCGAGGCTACCGCCAATTGCGTCCGGGCGACGGCCGGCGATTTGGTGGCGCGGGCAAGGCCGCTGTCGATCAGCGGATCGGGCGAGCGAAGGAAGCCGCCGATGAGATCGCGCGCGCCGGCGATCGCGTCGGTGACCGCCCGGAAGCCCCGCTCCAGCTTGTTGTCGGCGGCGCCCTGCCCTGCCCGGGCCAGCGCCGAGGCGAGCAGTCCTTTGCCGTCGAACCCGAGCTCCGCCGCCTTGTCGATCCATCCTTTGAGGAGCCCGTCGCGGTCCTCGACATTGAGCTTGGGATCGCGGGTGGTGGTGGTCACGCCGTCGCGCCCCTTGGCCGAGACGATGCCGAGCTCGGCCGCCTTCTCGAGGATCGCCTCGCGCCGTTGGCTGAAGGCATCGATGATCGCCTTGGGCACGCCCATGATCTCGAACGTGCCGTGCTTGCCCTTGAGCTCGACCTGGTAGCCGAGCTTCTCCAGCCCGGCGCGCAGGTAGGCGTGGTAGATCGCCCCGACGACCGCGTTATTCGACCAGATCTTGTCGGCGTGCAGCGCCTGCCATTTGCCGTCGGGCATCTGGGTCAGATTGGCGATGACGGAGTGGACATGGGCCTGCGGATCGAGCGCGCGACTGGTGTCGTGCTGGAACAGCGCATAGACGAGCTTGCCGGTCGGCACCGGCACCTTGCGACCCTCGACGTCCTTGCGCCCTTCGGCGAGATTCTTCTCGACCCAGGCCATGGTTTTCTGGACCGCGACCATGTTGGCGGCGAGCACCCGCTTGTCGCCGGCGACATAGGCCATGACCGACACGGACTTGGGCGCGGAGAAGGTGAGGTCGACACCGTTGCGCCGGTTTTCGACCTGGGCGACGCCCTCTCCGCTCGGCAGGACGCCGCTCAGAATCTGCTCGAAGCTTTCGCGGCTGACTTCGCCTTCAAGCGCGAGGGCTTCGGCCCCTGCCCCGCCCCAGGCACTGACCTCGGAGGAGCCATCGGCCGTGTAGTAATTGTCCTTGAAGTCGTCCTTCGCGAAATAGTTCGCGGCGCCTGATGCGGAACGGACGGCGGCGACCGAGAGCATGGATCAGATCCCCATGTCGAGATCGTCCTGGTCACGGCCCGCGGCGAAGCCCTGACGCAGTTCGATGAGGGTCTGATCCTCGACTTGCGGCGCCTGCGGTGACGGTCCGCGCCGGTCGTCGGCGGGCCGCTGGCCGGTCTCCTGCTGGGCGTCCCTGCCGCGCGCGCCGTCCTCCTTGCCGCCGCCCGCTCCCTTCGCCTGCGGGGGCACCGGCCGGTCATCGCTACGCGGGGCGGTACGATGGGTTTCGGCGGCCTGGTCCTCGCTCGGCGACTGCAGGATCCGCGCCGCCATTTCCTTCGCAAGATTGGTTGGCTCGACCACCTCATCCACGATCTGGACGGCGCCGTCCCTGCCGCCGGCCTCACCGCCCTCCTCGTCGAAAATCTCCTCCCCGCGCTTGGACCGGACGGGCTGCATCACGGGACGCTTCAGGAAGCCCGGCGCCACGATGGGGTAGTTCTTCCATTCGAGAAGGATGCGCGCGGCCGGGAAACCGTCGGGGAATTTCACGAACCCGTGCATCGAGGGCAGGTTGGTGATGTCGTCGGGGATCACGAGGGGCTCGACCTGCTTGCGCGGAGTCAGGGTCGAGGCGTCGCGATTGTTGTTGTAGCCGTAGCTATAGGCCTCATCCATCTGCCGCACTTCGCGGTTGCCGATGTACTGCGAGCACTCCTCGGCGGTCTTGAACTCGCTGGTCGCGAGGATGAGCTTGGAGCGGGCGAGCGAGGCGAGATTTCGCGCGCCTTCCTCGCCATAGACCTCGACGAGCTTCTGGAAGCTGTGGAGCCCCAGGATCATTGCGCCGCCGAAGTTCCGCGCGGTCTGCAGGCCCTTCTCGATCGCAGGCAGGCGGTGCAGCGCGCCGACCTCATCGAACATGAACCAGGTCCGCAAGCTGCGCGTGCGCGGCAGCGTCATGAGGCTGGTGATGGCGATGTTCATCCAGAGCGTCAGCAGCGGCCGGTTCATCTCCAGATCGTCGTAGTCGGAGGTGACGAACAGGATCGATCCGGGCGCGCGCTCGGTGGTCATCCAGTGCCGGATCGAGAACGGCTCTCCTTCGTCGGGCAGGAAACGCAGGACCTGCGCATTGGTGTTGAAGACGGCGCGGATCGATTCCGCCATGCGGGCCGCTTCCGGGGCGGTCAGCGGGTCGGCGATGGTGTTCGCGAGGAAGCGATGCACCCGCTTCAAATCGGCGGTCATCAGGTTCTCGGCGAGCGCCAGGTTGGTGGTCTGGCCGCGCTCCTGAAGCCGGACGCACATCTCGATGAACAGGGTGCGGGCCGCGAGCGCCCAGAAGGGCTCGGACGAGCCGCCATCGGAGGGAATGAGCGCCGCGGCGGCCGACGTGAAATGGCTGTAGGTCGAGCAGTCGTTGAAGATCGACCAGGCCGGGCAGCGCTGGTCCATCGGGTTCAGGATCGTGTCGCGCATGGGATCGTAGAAGGCTTCGACATAGGCGCCGGTGAGATCGAAGATCACGGCGCTGTCCTGGCGCTGGCGCATCTGGCTGACCAGACTCCTGAGCTCGGTGGTCTTGCCCGCGCCGGTGGTGCCGATCAGCATGGAATGGGACTGCTCGAGGCGGTGCGGATAGGGGATGCCGGCGAGCGTATAGGGATGGTGGATGCCGCCCGCCTTCCGTGTCGCGAACGGCAATTTGAGCACGGCGGCGGACGAGCGGCCGGGGAAGAACTCGCGCGCGTCCTCCGCGAATTTTTCCGCATTGTGCTGCGCGATTTCGGAGACCAGCACGGCGCGATCGACCAGCATGGCGCCGCGCTCATGGCGTTCCTGAAGGATCGAACGCCCACGCCTGCGCGAGATGTCGACGAACCAGATGGTGAGTGGCGCGACCACGAAAACCGAGACGAGGATCGAGCCGATCAGCGCCCGGATGGTGGTCTCCCAGGCCTGCTGCACGGCCGGGATATAGGGCACCACGGGCATGACCGTTTTGTAGATCTCGCCATTGGGCAGGGTGACGTTGACGCGCTTGTTGGGATTGAGGTCGACCCAGTTCCAGAGCGCCGAATAGATCTTCATGCAGACGAGCTGGAATCCGTGCTCGTCGAGGCGGATCGAGAGGATGACGAACCAGGCCGCGAGGAAGGCGAAGAACCAGACCATGATGGGCAGCCGCGCGCCCGAAAACCACATCAGCATCTCGTGGGTGAGAAGCTGTGAGCCGCGGGTGAAATTGCCCGAGTTTCGCTGCACGCGGCCGCGCGCAGAGTGGTGGGTCAGCGGGATGTTTTTCCCGTTCGAGCGGATGTCCTCACGCGCCATGATATTGCACCAGGCGCTTGTCGGTTTCGGCAACGAGGCGGTCGCGAAGCTCAGGATATTGCTCGCGCAGAATGACGTCGAGCACGAGCTGCTGGAACTCGCTGATCCGGGCCAGGCGGCGCTGGCTCGCGGTCAGCACGTCGGAGGATGAAAGGAAGACATTGAGGGCCGACCGGATGACGTCGGCGACGCTCAATTTCTGTTCGGCGGCGATCACGCTGAGGCGGTCCCATTGGGCGCGCTCCAGGCGGACGTTGTAATGCCGGTAACTGGTAGCCAAGACCAACCTCCTAGCAGGGAGGCTGGTGGGGACTGAAGAATGGCTCTATTTATAGCCGAGCGACCCGGTTCCGGCAAGTTGATCGTCATGGACCAGCAGGCCGTAGTCTCACAGACTACGCGCGAATGGCTGATTTCCGCCGTTTTTGCCCGCCCACCAGCTCGTACTACAACGTAGTCTCCTTTCCTTCCGCGCTAACCCGTTGTGAAACAACGGAACTCATGCACCTTCAGGTGCGTAGGGTGTGCTAATCCCAAGAGCCCGATCCCCTGTCCCTGGGCCTGTTACGATGTCGTCGGAGAGGAGCCGGTTGCCGGGACCGGCGAGGTACGCGCCGCCCTGAGGCGGAACGCGCGAGGCCGGTGTCACCGATCCGATCAGGGCGCGAAAAGCCCCGATGCGCAGCATCAACGTCGGCCAAAGGGCCGCGTTGGAAAGGCGAGGATCGTGACCCGAAGGGCGGAGACAAGGCGCATGCCTTGGCTCCGTGAGGTTGGGCTCTCGTTGCCTGAAGGGCATCGGGAGCCCTAGCGAATAGAGCCGTCGTCGGGCGCAGGCCCGATGCGCCCAGCCCCATGAATCTTCTTCTTCCTGCCCTCACCAACCAGCGCTATGTTCAGCCAGTTCATAGCCCGATTAGCCTTCACAAGAGGCACCTATGGCAAAGACACTGGAACAGGAGAGACAGGCTCTCGAAGAGGATCAGCGCCGGCTGGAAGAGCGGCGCAGGAAGCTCGAAGAGAAAGAGCGCGAGCAGGCGATCGCGACGATCGAGAAATCCGGACTGCTGAAGCTTGAACCTAAGCGGCTCGCCGATCTGACGGCCCGCATCAAGACACTGGGTTTCGAGGAAGTCGAAAAGCGGCTCAAGGCCTGAATCATCCCCCGCCGCGGCAACGCCGCGGCACGGTCATGGGGGGCTCGATGCCCCCCGTGACCGTTCCTCTCCCAGCAAAAAAACGTATGGCCCGCCCCGTTTGCAAGCTGTCTCTTATACACATCTTGCGAGCCAGTTCGACAAACTCGCCGTTCAGTGCCTCGACCTTGGTATCAAGTTCGTGCCATTCGGCGCGCAGTTCACCCACCAGTTGCTTCAAGCGCTGTCTCTTATACACATCTTGCGAGCCAGTTCGACAAACTCGCCGTTCAGTGCCTCGACCTTGGTATCAAGTTCGTGCCATTCGGCGCGCAGTTCACCCACCAGTTGCTTCAAGCGCTGTCTCTTATACACATCTTGCGAGCCAGTTCGACAAACTCGCCGTTCAGTGCCTCGACCTTGGTATCAAGTTCGTGCCATTCGGCGCGCAGTTCACCCACCAGTTGCTTCAAGCGCTGTCTCTTATACACATCTTGCGAGCCAGTTCGACAAACTCGCCGTTCAGTGCCTCGACCTTGGTATCAAGTTCGTGCCATTCGGCGCGCAGTTCACCCACCAGTTGCTTCAAGCGCTGTCTCTTATACACATCTTGCGAGCCAGTTCGACAAACTCGCCGTTCAGTGCCTCGACCTTGGTATCAAGTTCGTGCCATTCGGCGCGCAGTTCACCCACCAGTTGCTTCAAGCGCTGTCTCTTATACACATCTTGCGAGCCAGTTCGACAAACTCGCCGTTCAGTGCCTCGACCTTGGTATCAAGTTCGTGCCATTCGGCGCGCAGTTCACCCACCAGTTGCTTCAAGCGCTGTCTCTTATACACATCTTGCGAGCCAGTTCGACAAACTCGCCGTTCAGTGCCTCGACCTTGGTATCAAGTTCGTGCCATTCGGCGCGCAGTTCACCCACCAGTTGCTTCAAGCGCTGTCTCTTATACACATCTTGCGAGCCAGTTCGACAAACTCGCCGTTCAGTGCCTCGACCTTGGTATCAAGTTCGTGCCATTCGGCGCGCAGTTCACCCACCAGTTGCTTCAAGCGCTGTCTCTTATACACATCTAGAGGTGTATAAGAGACAGAATCAACGCCAAGGATAACAATAGACAGCGGTCCGCTCCTTTCCTTTGCAAGCACCGGCATCATACCGGATGCCGGGGAAAAGGGGCGGGCCATCCCATAAGGGGAGAGGCCGCAGCCCCTCCCCTATCGTTCAGAATTCGTCGATGATGCCGCCCGGCGCGGTGTAGACGATCCGGTCGATCATCGCCTGTCCGAGCGCGCCGTAGTCGCCCTCGTCAATGGCGAGGAACCCCAGCTCATCGTGCTCGACCACATGCTGGTCGAAGTAGCTGTGCATCGCGCGGCGCTCGGCATTGGCGACGGCGGCGAAGTAGGCGGCGTGCTGATCGGCGGCGGCGATGTTCGTGATCGTCTGCATGTTCGTCTCCTGTCGTCTTGAATGACAGGGGAATGGCGTCGGGCGGGCGGGACCGTGTCAGGCCTCGCCGGCTTGCCGGCGACCGCAAAGCGGCGGTGGGGGTCACGATTTTCTTCGGCGGCCACCGTCGTTCGAGATTGATGCGCAGCGCCCGATCCGCCGAAGAAAATGGTGGGGCCCCGCCGGGCTTGAGACGGTCTCGTCCGCCCGACAGAATGGGAAGACTGTGAGAGATTTTTCCTCTCGGGGAAGCGCCTCCGGCAAGGCGTAGCGGCGCGCGGACCGACGGGTCCGTGCGGCACGCGAGCGAGCCGGTGTCGTCACGATGAAACGCCGCCCCATCATGGCTTTTGCGAATTATGAGAACGGCGTGCACGGACCCTTCACCGATCTCGGCCAGCGGGCGGAGCGGATGGACAATCCACTGATCCGGGAGGGTGCTGGACAGGGCCGAAACGACTTCGCCTTGGTGTCACAGGAGGTCTGTGTTAGGCGCCGGATTGCGCTGCGAAGGCTGCGGCGCCGGGACTGGTAATCCCGTCGAGAAAGGCAGCTCGGTGTGATCTCACGCCGGGGTGCCTGCGCACATGTCCAGGTGCCTTGGCACTAAAAGCGTAGGCGCATGTCTCGACGTGTTACCCTGTCTCTTATACACATCTAATCCCGTCGAGAAAGGCAGCGCGGTGTGATCTCACGCCGGGGTGCCTGCGCACAGGTCCAGGTGCCTTGGCACTAAGAGCGTAGGCGCATGTCTCGACGTGTTAGCAGCCCCGGCTCCCGCGCACGGCGCGGGAGCTCTCCGGGGAGGAGCGACGGCCCGGAAGCTCGCGAGGATGGACCGCGCTCGAGGTAGCGATATGGACCTCTCGGAGACGGACCCGACGGTAACACGGGCGCTTGCGCTGGCATTGATGCGGCAGGCCAAAGAGTATCTGGCGGCGACAAACGATGTCGATGCCGCCGACCAATTGCAGCGCGCGATCGATACCCTGCTGACACCGCGAACGCCGGTCGCGGCATAGGCTCGCAGCGGCATTGCGGGGCGCGCCGCGCGCGGCGACGCGCCCCTTCGCGACGTCTGGTCCGGGCGGAGGCTATGCCCATTCCAGACGGGAACTGTCGTCAAGATCTCCGGTCGCGATCAGGCGGTCGAGCCGGGACAGGTATGGGGCTGCACCCTGCGCTTCGACGCTGCGCCGGATCGCGGGATCAGCGAGGCGGGCACGGACATTGTCGACCGGGATTTCGCCGACGCTCTCCGGTCGCAGTCCAAGCCCTTCGAGCAGCGCGAACGCATTCTGATAGGCCAGATCGAGTTCGAGGCCGAGATCGGAGGTCAGCCCGACCGACAGGGTGATCGGGCCAGTGTCGCCCTCGCGATAGACGCTGACCCGGCGGCCGCGAAACTGGGCCTCATCCAGCACCGTGATGACATCGGTCTGATAGTCGAAGATGCGTGCGATGCTGGCGAGCGCCAGCGGGCAGACACGCGCCTCGAACCGATAGGAGAGATAGTCGTCCTCCGCGAAATCCGGATCCAGCAGGGTCATGTCGAGACGCTCGCCTTGGCCGCGCAGAAATTCCCGGAAGGCGGCGAGCTGGCGGGCGTTGATGACGGCGGTCTGGCGTTCCTGATGGTCGGCCGATGTGGTGATGCGAAACACAATGGACATCTCGTCCTCCCTTGCTGAACGCAGCACCCGTCCCTTCTCCCCTCTGGCCGCCTGGCGGGGCGAAGTCGGTGCGAATGGTGGCCATTGCGCGAGCGCGCCAGCGCTCAGTCCCCCGCGGCGCGAAGGGGCTCGATGCCCCTGAGCGCCGCATGTCCACGCAGAAAAAGATGGAGAGGCCCCGGCCGAAGCCGGAGCCCCTCCAAGCGAGCACTCACGCGCTGCGCTGGGTGCGCTGGTGCGCGAGGCGGACGATGTGCAGCGGCACCCCCGCCTGCCGCAGCTTCTGGGCGAGGTTCTGCTGGATGCCCGAGCCTTCGCAGATGACGGCTTCCACCGGCTTGAGACCGAGAATGCGGTCATTGCGGACGAAGGCGGCGCGGTTGCCCTGACTGCGATCGAGGCGGAACTGGATGACCTTGACGCCGCGCGATGCCGCCCATGCGTGCGCCACGGCATCGCAGCCCTTCGCTTGCGCGGTGGTCGCGAGGATCATCTCCGGGATGCGTGCCTTGATGCTGTCGAGACCGTTCCAGAGCAGGTCCACGTCCTCCCACACCTGACCACCGGAGAACGCCACGACCGGGCCTTCGGGGGCGAACTGCTCGCGGCGCTCCCGGGCTTTCGAGGCAAGATAGTCGCGGGCCTCGATCATCGATGCGGTAAGCGCGCTGGAAACCCGGCTTCCCCGCACCGGCGAGAAGGGCTTGCCGGTTTCGACCCGATAGACCTCGGCGGCATGGTCGCGCATGCATTCCATCGCCTCGCGGCAACCCTGGAGGGTCTGGCAGAGGAGCTGGGTGTCTTCGAGTTCGGTCGCGTAGATCTCGGACGGATCATAGCTGCGTGCGAGATCGCCGAGCTTCTTGGCGGCGTCATCCTCGCGGCCCTCGATACGCTTCGCCACGACATGGAAGCTGTTGGCGAAACCCCACGCCAGATCGGCCGCAAACGGCTCCATGCGGGTGTCGCGCAGCACGTCGAACATGGTCTGCATCATCATCTCGGTGGCGGCCCGCACCTGCTCGGGATCGGGCATGTCAAGTGCTTCGGGCGCTTCGACGATGCTGAGCTTGGCCATCTCGCTATGTTCGATGAACGCGCCCTCGTAGGTCTGGGTCAGTCCGTCATTTTCACGCGACGCGGCGACGAAGCTGGCAAGGTCGGCGAAATTGTTGAAAGAAGTCATAAAAGCCTCCGAACAAGTCGATCTCTCATCCGGGATTGGATGAAAGATGAAATCTCATCGGATGGGCCGACGGGGCTTTGTCAGGGACGCGGGGACAAGTCCCCGCGCCGCCTCGGCGGGGCGTGGGGGAACCGATTTTCTTGGGGCCAGAGCGCAGCGACGGTCCCGGGAAAATTGGGGGGACCGCGCATCCTTGAGAAAGCCCCCCAAGGCACATCACACTACGGCGATGAAGCTTGTCTGATACCGAGATGTTAGAGAGAGAATTGGATTTGCCCCGGCCGCGCGGCGGCCGGGTTAACAGCAAATCGCTCCATACTGTCCCAGGAGAAACCCCCTCCCCATCACCCCCGCAAGGTGATCGTAACCCGGCAGGGCGGAGACGCGGCAAGGCCGTGGCTCCGGGAGCCGCAGGCGAGTAGAGCGCCGGTCCCGGCCTGAGCCTGTCGAAGGGCCGGGATGCGCCAAATGATCGAGCACCGACGCCGCAGGCAATGTTGAAGGAATGAAGAGTGAAGGCCCAGATTCAGGCGAACTATGAGGAGCGTCTATCGCGATATGCTGCACTGTTGCATGGCAATGAGCCACCGGGGCTGGTGGCGAAACTCGCCGTCTATCAGCAGCTCCTGCGGCAACGTGATATTCATGGCGACCGCCTGTGGCAGATCGAGCCGATCCTCTATCCGCTGGCGGAGCAGGACGTGATCGCGCTGGTGAACAGCGTGATCAAGGTCGTCACCGATCAGGAGTGGAAGCTCCGGGATGGGGCGAGCTTCCATGTCGGCGAGTTCTACGCGATCGGCGTCGAGAACATGGTCCACAACCTCGAGACGGGGCGACGCGCGAACTTCCCGGGCCAGTTGAGCTGAAGGGCGGCGCCCGCAGGCGCCGCTCTACCGGGTCAGAAGAAGTCGATCTTGTCGGCGATGATCTCGCAGCCGTACCGGGTGACTCCGTCGCGATCCTCCCAACTCGAATAGTGCAGCCGGCCGGTGATGGCGACGACATCGCCCTTCTTGCGCGAGGCGCCGGCCTTGCCGAGGCCGTTGAAGCAGGTGACCTTGTGGAACTCTGTCTCTTTGGCGGTGTAGCCGGTGGCGTCGTCGACATAGGTCTTGCCGTCCCTGAGCTTCACGCGATCGGTCGCGACAATGAGGGTGGTGACGGCGCCGCGGGTCTCGGGGTCCTTGGCGACGCGGCCGGCGAGATTGACGTTGTTCATGGTAGTGCTCCTCGTTGGGTCCAGCGGCCTTCCCGCCGGTGACACCGAAGAGCGGCGTGCGGAGAGGGTCCGCACCGTAGCGTCAGCGGAGGGGAACCCCTGGAGGGAGTTGGCGCGGGCAGCCGCGAAGCGGCAACACGGGCGACCGGATGGGGTTGCGGGACGTCTTCGTCTCGCCGCAGGTGTCAGGAACAGGCGAAGGAAGGCTGCTGGCCGCGGCGGGGCTCTACCCGATGGACGATCGCGCGGCGCGCTGCTCTTGACCCCGGCGCCGGCGGCGGAGCGCCCTCAGGAGTTCGTGCTCAGCAATCGGTCACGGGCAAGCCCGTTCGGCGAGGCCCGCTAGACGCAGCGATCGGGATTGAGGGCAGAGCCTCGTATTGCTCGGCCTCGGCGGCCTCAGGCGCGAAATGGCAGACGGAGTTTCGCGCGGCGGGACCTTTCGCGCGCGGTATCATGCTCATCAGCCCATCGGTCGGCGGCGATCTCTTCGTCCGTAGGTCGCGCGCCCGCGAGATCGGCCCGCTGCTTGTCGCTCAAGGTCTCGGCCGTGCTCACCGCCCGATTGCCGTGCCGCTGGTTCGTTCCCATGTGTTCTCACTCCGAAGTCGCGATGATCCGCGCCGCGTGGCAAATGCGGGCGCGGCCGATACTGGTCAGGAGGTACGCTTGACCTGCGTGACCTTGCCGGCGTCGTAGGCGGCGAGCCAGCGGGTGCGGATGGTTTCGTAGAAGGCGGTTGGAAGCTGACCGTATGCAACCTCGCCCAATGGATCTCCGGGCACCGTCCGAAGATCGGGCCCGGGCCATTGAAAATAGTTGAGCTCCGTGAGGACGACCCACGAGCGATCATCATCGAGCCCGAGACGAACCTTCGTCGCGTGCGGAATTTCAACGGCAAGGCTCGTGTCGGACGGCGGCGTATGGGTCACTGGCAGGATGGTGACCATCTTGGCGCCTGCCTTATTTGTCGTCGCGAGCAGCACGGCGCAGGGACGGTCTTTGCTGCCTTCTTCGTGACCTGCCTTTGCTTCATGGCTCCAGAGATACGAGTAGCGAATTACTAGGCCGGGAACTGGATCGGGAATTTGCACTCGTCAGGACTCGACCTCGTGATCGAAGGCAGCGGCTTCTGCCGGCGCTCGCGCCGCTCGAACCCCCTCCACGATTTCCTCCGGCACGTCAGTCAACGTGAAGACCTCGCGATCGCGCCGCTTGAGCCGCTGATATTCGGCGGCCGACATCAACACGAGGCTATCGTGGCCATGATGCGTGATGGTAAGGGGCGCAACCAGCGCCTGGCGGCTGATGCGGCCGAAGGCCTTTGACGCCTCAACGGAACTGACAGTCTGGGGCATGGTGATTCTCCTGTCCGGAAAGTACGGAGTTTCCGGATAAATTTCAAGTCCTCTCTGTCGCGCGCGCGAGGACGATAGCTGAGGACACGGTCACAGGGAAACGAAGGCAGGGCCCGCTTGCCGTGAGGCAAACGAGCCCTGCGGGGTTGCCGCGCGCCGGAGGGACGCGCGCGGCAGGGAGAGAGGATCGTCAGTCGGCCATCTCGGGCGTGCGGCGACGGCGGCCATTGCCCTGCGCGGGCTCGCCGCCGAACGCGCCCTCGGCCGAGGATTCACCCAGGCCATCCGTACCGGCGAGGCCGTTCGGCTTGGCCGGCTCGTCCGCACCGGGCAGCGGCGGCAGGCTGTCGTCGGCCGGGGCGGGGTCGGTCGGCGCATCGCGGCGGCGGTTGGGACGCGACCAGACGATGTTGTACGAGCCGTCGTCCTGACGGAACGCCGAGATGTAGAGCGGCTTGTCGAGGCTGGGATCCTCGATCTTGCCGTTGAGGAACATTTCGCCGGTCGCATTGGACGCCAGCTCGAACAGTGAGCCGACCTGGACCCACTGGCGTGCCGCCGAGAGCGCGAGGATCTCGAACTGGGGCGCACGCGGATTGGCGGAATGGACGGTGCGAAGGGCGATGACGATCGCGACCGTGAGCGTCGAGATTTTGCCGGTGTAGGTGCCGCTGGCGTTCTGGGTGATGGTGCCGATGTTCATGGGAAGTCTCCTGAGAAAGTGCGCTCGCTGTCTCTTATACACATCTAGATGTGTATAAGAGACAGGGCGATGACGATCGCGACCGTGCGCGTCGAGATTTTGCCAGTGTAGGTGCCGCTGGCGTTCTGGGTGATGGGGCCGATGTTCATGGGAAGTCTCCTGAGAAAGTGCGCTCGAACCCCTTGTCCGAACACCTTCTCTCACCCGCTCCTCTCCTCGGCCGTTCGGCCGAGTAAGGCGCGCCAGCGCCGCTCCGACGCGCCACTTCGGCGCCGTCGGGTACTTCAGGGCCTCGCAATCACGCGATGCGTGTCAAGTCTGGGGAGCGCTTGCCGATGGCCGCCCCAGGGCAATGACATCCTGCATCTCTTCGGCGAAACCGAGACCGTCGATATAGACGGCGCCGCGGTCGTTCTGGCCGAGAAAGCCGATCACGCTCGTGATGTCGTTTGCCACGTCGATGTCGAGGCCGAACATGTCGGCGATCTCGAAATGACCAAGCTCCGGGCCATTCCACCAGGCCATCAGAAAGTTCGCGACGCGGCGCGCCTGCCCGGTGTCGCCCATGGCGAGCGGGATAAGCCGTGTCAGCGCCGCACGGGCGGAATCATAATCTGTCGGTACGGACGTCATCGGTTTTCTCCGCGCGCAGAGGGTATCGAGGCGACACCCGGGCGCAAGCGTTTCTGCCTCGAACGGCCCGATCCTAATGAATCGAGCCGAACAGCCGCCGCTTGACCTCGGCCTGGTGCCGGCCATCCTTCTCGCCGATCGTCGCGGTCATGTCGGCGAGGAGCTGTTCGGCAAGCCTCGGCGGGATTTCCGCATAGGGCGTGATAACGGCGATCGCGGCCTCGGGCGTGGGAAGCTCGCCCGGTTCCGTGCCCCGCCAGATCAGCGCTTCCCCTTCATCGGGCTCATCATCGGTGCGAAAGCACACCTGAGCATAATAGGTCTGGAGCGGTCGGTCCCAGCCTACCGCCGCGCAGATGACGTCGGGATGGCCGGCCTTGGGCGGGAGAATGTGCCTGCTCATGCGTGTGTCCTCCGCATTCTGTGCGCGACGTGCCGCGCGGCGCCTTCGGCGCTGTTGATGGCCTGACCTGCTGCCGATGCCGCGCGGCGCGCGCCCGCCCTGCGCAGCAGGTTACGGGCTTCGCGCAGGCGTTCAACGGCAATCGCAATGGCTTGTCCGTCCTCGGACGTCGCGGGTGTGATGCGGCGCAAGATTACCTCCATTTTGGTTGGAAATTGGCGAGGCGACTGATCGGCTCAATCGTCGCAGGGGAGCATGATCGTCAGGACACGGACGGTCACCGCGGCGTCGGCAGGATCTTCCGAGCCCCATTCGAGCGAGGGATCGTAATAATCGATGCGAAAGCAGACGATGTGACCCTCGAGCTCGAACTGCCCGTAGTTGCGTTCCGGGCCGTCATCAGGCTTGAATTCGTAGCGCCGGACGGCCGCGAGTACCGCGGCCTGGGCGACGGCTTCGCTGACGATGCGGTCGCCGCCTGCCAATGTGGCGAGACAGGTCGCCGTCATCACGATCCGCGCGTTTCGATCGAGGCCGAGCCGCACGCGGTCATTGAGCTCGGCGATCCGGGATATGGTGCTGGTCATGCTGCCTCCATCAAGCCGGCGTTGAAACTCGCGATCCATTCTTCCATCGTCGGCCGCTCGGCGATCGGCACGATGCTGGCGGCGTCCTGGAAACGGATGAGATCGGTCGGCGCATCGCGACGGATCGCGTCGATCTCGGCCTCGGGGAGCAGCCGCTCGGCGCGGATGAAATCGGTGATCCTGCCGGGCCGGGTCCTGGTCGATCGGCGCCACAATCCCTCGACGGTGCGCAGGCGCGGTTCGGCGCGGGCCTCAATCAGGACAATCAAGCGAAGGCACCACGCCGGCAGGGCGCGTACTTCATCGGGCCGGATGGCGCCGCAGAAGAAGCAGCTCGACTTGGGCGGCACCGGGAGACCGGCGGCCTCGATCCGGGCGATGCAGCGATCGCGCGTCCAGTTCCATTCGCGCAGCGGATAGCGGCACTGGAACAGCGGATCGTCCAGCCCGGCAGCATGGGCATGACGCCGGGAATCGGAGGGCGACGTGTCGTAGCCGATCAGCCGCTCGACCTTCTGCCCATTCGCCCATGCGGCGCGAGCCGGTGCCCATTGCTTCAGGAAAGCGTCTTGCGGCGCCACCTTCCATTTGAGGCTGCAACTATGCCGTCCCAGGCTGATGCTCGGCAAAGTCGCATTGGTCAGGACATTGGCGAGGATCGAATAATAGGGCGGCCAGTGCTTGAAGCGCCTGGGCACGTAGCGGACGATCTCATAGGGAATCCCGCGCGCGTGCATCCACGCGGCGATCATCCGCTGATATTCGTAGGTCTCGGGCTTCTCCGCGCCCGGATCGGCGCTCAGCACCAGGTCTGGCGCCTCGCCGCGCGCCTCGAGTTCGATCAGCAGCGCCGTGGAATCGACACCGATCCCATAGGCCAGGACCACGGGCGGCGGGGCGGCGACCAGAATGGTATCGACCGCTCGTCTGTTGCTTGGGATGTGCATGGAGTTCTCGGCCTCGATCGCGGCCCATCGCCGCAACCCTCAAGATCCCCCTCCCCTCATTCTCGGCCGGCTGTGCGGTTCTCGGCCTCGATGCGAAGATCGAACTGAAAGGTGGGGTGCGCCAACGGCAGGGCCTTTGGATAGGGAAGTCGCGGCAGTGCGCGGCCGTGCCGGCGGGCTTCGCGGGTGAGCTCGAAGCAATAGGCGTAGAGACCCGGCTGCTGATGGCGCACGAGATGGCGTTCGCGTTGCAGCCGCCAAAGCCATGTCGCAGGCATCTCCCCGAACTCCGGCCTGGGCAGGCCAAGCGAAACGAGCTGATCGATGGCGCCGGCATGGCCTCGCTCGCCAAGGCGGATCTTCGAGAGCGTGCGCCCCGCGATCGTTGTGTCGCCGGCGCGCAGGACGGTTCGCGGCCTCGTAATGGCGCGGTGCGCCGCCGAGAGCGCGCAATAGACGCGGCCTATATGTCCGGCGCTTGGGTCGCTGTACGAAACCACGGCCTCGATTCCGGGCTTCTCGCGGCGCAGATGGCGAAAGGCCCGCGCGACGAAGAAGCTCTCCCCGTTCTGGGGCACGGCGTCTGTCAGGATCAGGCGGGCGAGCACGCAGCCGCGTAGCGGATCGGCAAAGCCGGTGTGCCGCGTGATTACGGCTCCGGTGGCCGGAACGGCGAAGACGGCGACGCCTTCCAGGACTGCCCCGGCGCCATAGAGCCCGACCGCGAGCTGCGCCGCAGGATAGGTCGGCAGATAATGATGGCGGGCAATGAAAGCGCGCGCGGCATCGTGTCCGATGATCTCGACGGAATAGGATTTGGGATCGATGACCGTGAGATCGCGGGCCCAGAGCGCCCGGCGCTCGCGCCAGCGCTGGCTGCGGCTCGTTTCCATGTTTTGGATCCTCGAATGTTAGCGGGCGGCAAATCTCGTCGCCCCGCCGAACAGGCGGAGCGCGCGTGCCATCTCGTCGCGCAACCGGGCCTTGCTGCCGACGATGAGCGTCGGCGCGAGGGGTTTCCCGCCGGGGTCGATGAAGCCGTGCGCGAGGGTGCCGTCCTGTTCGATCGAGACGAGATGCCCCTTGCCGGGCGCCGGCCCCTGATAGCGCGCCGTCAGCTCGCCTAGCTTCGCAGTCAGGCCCTTGGTCGCCTTGGACCAACGGATGTGGCCAGCGCCGACATTGCTCCCGGCCTCGCGGCCTCGATCCATCCAGAGTTTCGCGTGCGCCTTGACCTGCAGCGGCGTGTTGCGCGTGCGTTCGCGATTCCGACAGGTTGGCAATGCGGCCGAATGGGTATCGAGAACCCGCAGATATTCGCCGTGCAGCGCGACAAGGATATCCTCGATGTCGATGCCGGCGAGGAGCGCGCGAAGCCGGTCCTCCTGCTCGGGACTGGCAATGAGCTCGTCGGCCCGCTCCGCCGTCAGTTCCTCGGCCTCGGGCTGCGCGGTCACACCGGATATGAAGCCCTTGGTGGCGGTGAGAATGATGGCGTGACCGCCGCAGCGGCCGCCTGTCTTACGATAGCGCTCCAAAATATCGCCTCGGCCGAGCGCCGCCGCCGGATGATCGCCCAGGATGATAACCCGCCGCGACCATGGTGTCGGTCGGGGCCGGTCGCTGGGTTTCGGCCAGTCCGAGGGTAGCGATCGCACCGCACCCCGCGACTGCATCGAGATGGGCGCTCGTTCGGCAGCGCGATTGGCCCGGCGCGCCGCATCGAAGAGATCGTCAACGTCGCCGCCGCCGTCGGCGAACCCGCAGTCATAGGCCGGGCGTTCTGCGGCCTTGGACGGCGAACAATGGTTCCAACCTACATGGGCCGCGTACCAGCCATCGGCATAGCGGATCGCGAGATTCCAGTCATAACCATAACGATCGCGTCCACGCAGGATCGCCGCATCGCGGTCATCACCGCGTCCTGAGACGGCGCGCTCCTCGGTGAAGCTGAAATTGCGCGCCTGGCGCTCGGCCTCGCTATGCGCGGCAATCGCGTCGTTGACGGGCTTCATCGCCTGGACGCGCGCGCGGGTGTGCGCCATGCGATCTTCAGGTGAAGCCGTCGGCGCCAGGTCCGGAAAGTCGCGCCAGGCTTTCGCGATCGCTTCGGCATGTTCCGGTGCGCGGCCCCGGGCCAGCCAGGTGGCAGTCGAACAGGGGTCGAACTGCGGGATTTTTTCGACATGGATCATGTGGTCGGCCTCGGTCGAGATCAGGCGAAGAGGCGCATCGGCTGTTCGACCGGCGGCGTGAGACGAAGGTCGCGCCGCAGACGGTCGGCGAAACGGTCGGGCGCCATGAGATCATTGACCGATGCCCAGTGATTGCGCGCGCCGCAGTGATCATCGCGGCCACGAACCCGGCGATAGAGGACTTCCCGGCCCGGGCCCGAACAGCCAAGCGAGAGCTGCACCCATGCTTCCTCGCCATGGAGCGTGATTTCGCCGGAAACCGCAGGGCCGCCCTTGCTGGAGCGGATGTCATAGGTTCCGTCGCATAGGCCCAGCGCGTCGGCGAGGCGCCGCATTGCGGTGCGGCCCTCCGAATGGAAGAGCCGCTTGGCGGCCTCGTCATGGCTCACGCCCCGATAGGCGAGGTTGCGCAGGACCGGCGTTCGGCGGATTTCGGCGATCTGGTCCATGCAGGTGCGCCGAAGCTCGAGATTGGACGGACGATCTTCGCACACTGCGCTGAGGTGGCGAACGAGCAGGATCACGGCGGGATCGGTTTCGGCGTCTTTGCCGGCGTTGCGGCAATCCTTGATCGCGGCTCCGATCGCGTGGAGGGTGGTGCCGACGGTGATCAGCGCGCTGGGGTCGAGCGCCTGCTGGTGGCGCATGGCGACGTCGTAAGTCATGGGATGGCCCTCCGGTCTTGAGCGAAAATCCGCTCAAACGGCCCTCTCCCCCTCCCCTTTCTCCCGTGGCCGGCCTCGGGCTCGACCGAAGATTCAAGCAGCGATCGGTAGCGGGATCGGCACGGCCTGCCCGGTGGCGATATTGATGAACGCGCCCGCGTGGCCGATCGATCCGCGGCCAACGAGATCGAAGAGAAGGGCCAGCGCGTGGCTCGCCACCACCCGGTTCACGAAAAGCGACTGGCGCTCGAGGGCTTCGGCCATCGAGCACGACGGCGCGTCGTCGTCAGGCAGGCTCTCGTTCGCGACCTCGGGGAAATATTCGAGGACTGTCGGGAGGATCTGGTGCCCGGCCTCGGGCTCAGCGTTCGGGCAACCGATGATATATTGCCCGTCGCCAGCGCGGTTGCCGAGATCCAGCCAATAGGCCGGCGCATTCCTGGCCGAGGCGATGGCCGCACCGACGCTCCGGCGCGCCGATGCGGTATCGACACAAGTGATGACGATGTCGGTGCCGTCGAGCTTCGCGGCCTCGGGTGCCCGGCCATGCACCGCCGTCCAGGCCAGACCGTGGGCGAGATTGATCCGCTCGGTTAACGTCCTGTCTCTTATACACATCTAGATGTGTATAAGAGACAGGGAGAAAGGGGAGGGGGAGAGGGCCTGTCTCTTATACACATCTAGATGTGTATAAGAGACAGGGAGAAAGGGGAGGGGGAGAGGGCCTGTCTCTTATACACATCTAGATGTGTATAAGAGACAGGGGCGAGATTGATCCGCTCGGGTAACGTCCGGGCCTTCGAGTTGCCGATCTCGCACCTGAAGAAGGGCTGCCGGCCAAGATTGGCCTCGCTGACGATATCGTCGTCGACGACGGTTACATCGAGCGAACGCGACGAAATCGCCCGCAGCGCCGTATCCAGCGAGGCGAGCCCCATCAGCATCTGCGCGCCGTTGCCGCCGCATCCCACAAGCACGATTTTGATCGCGCGGTTGCCGAGCGCCGCAGGCAGATAGTGGCGAAGGGGCGTCTCAGAGGTCATGATCGTCTCCTGAAAAAAGGGCTTCGCGGCAGCGGGAGGAACATCCCTCCGGCGCACAGTCGCGAGGCAAATGCGGGGCCGTCCGTATGACCCAGACGTCCGACAACCAGGGCGATCTTGGTCGCGTGCGCGTCGTCCGCGTCGTCGGTTGCGCTGAAGAAGGCCGCGCCGTGCCCATGGCTGTGAATGTCGCAGATGAGGTGATGGTGCGGCGGCAGCGCAGGCGGACGATAAGTGAGGTGTGACGGCGTCGCGCGGTCGATCTGGGGGAAGTCGACCCAGAATCGCCGATTAGCCTCATCCCAGAGGATGAAGGCGGCGGCCTCGTTGGGCAGCGCGGCGCGAAAGTGCTCGAGGACTTGCCGCAGCAGCTCCGCCGGTATCAAGCCGCAACGCAGGTCCGCGCGGCGAACTCCAATGCTCCCGTAGGGCAGGTAGGCCGGGATCGGCGGTGTCACGGGCAGATCCAGAGCCAGCCAGGCCCGGCGCAAGATCAGGCAGACACCATCGCGGCCGATTGCGAGGCAGCTGCCTGCTCGGGCTTCGCGAACGGCCTCGATCGCGGGTGATCGCCCATCCGGCGGCACGGGATAGCAAGGCGCCTCCGCCAGTACCGCGGCGGCGGTCGGGTCTTCGGCGAGGGCAGTCATCGGCCGGACCTTCCGTAGATGAGGTCGCCGAGCGTCACTGGGTCGGCCTTGGCGGCGCCTCGCGGGGCGGTCTGGCGACGATCTCCGAGGAACGGCCTCAAGCGTTTGACCGGGAAGCGGGTCGCGCGGGTCGCTGCGAGGGTGTCCCAGAGACGCACGAGACCGCCCTTCCCCGTGATCGTCAGCTCCTGACCCGGATTCGGATGGGTCGACCAGGAGTCGAAAAGCGCGCGCTCGAACTCGGGAATGGCGGACACATCCAGCGATGTCGGCTTCGGAATGTTACCCCAGCAGAGGGAACCGTTGAGGAAGACGTTGAGGATCGGCGAATGAAGCAAGGCGGTTTCGGCCGCGGGCCGCTCGTTCCGCTCAAGCGCAAAGACTCCAAGCCGGCGCCGTGTGGCGACAAGGACGTGTGCCGGATAGGCAACCGGGACGATCGCGCGGCCGCCAAGCGCACGCAGTCCAGCCAGTTTCGCCGAGAGGTCGAAATAGGCCGTCCTCACCTGTGCGGGCACCCACCAGACCAGCAGGTCGGGATGGGCGACAAGCACCGTTTCGGGGAGAATTTGCGGCGGGGCGACGCGGCCGAGCGCCTGCGACCAATGCCGCAGATGCGCCCGGGTCAAAGGCGTTCCAGCGGCGATGGTCGGCGCGCCGATAGCGTCGTGCTCGATCTGATGGATGCTGGCGAATGCCTCGGCATCTTCGCCAGGGGTAAGATGCGAGCCGAGGCCGCGAGCCCCGTCGCTTCTGTAGAGCAGGATGGCGTTGGTCAGCATCATGCCGCCTGCGGTTCGCTCGAACTGCACGCAATGGTCAGTCATGTCGGCCTCGTTATTCGGGAGGATAGAGTTCGATGAGATGTTTGGCGGCCCGCAGCAGCCGCGCGCCGGCGGCGAGTGACGCATGCCAGACATCGATCGCGGTGGAGTGCGTCATTGGGCAAAGGCCCGTCACGTCCATGAAACCATATTCCATGCCGTGACGCCCGACGTCGTCGACCTCGACCGCGAACTGTTCGACGGGAACGAGTGTCAGCGGCGGAAGCGGCGAACATTCCTCGATACCGGGGACATATTCGTAGAGAACATCCATCTCGAGGCGCCAGGCGTGATGTTCGTCAGGCAAATTGGTGAGCGCCGCGTGGGCATCCCGCAATTCGCGCAGAGCCCGACGAAGGGCAGTCGGTAACTTCGACGTGGGCGCTGCCCTCGCGGCGAGCATCCATTCTGGCCGCCTGGCGTTCATTTCGGACGGCATGGTCTGGGCCGCGATCTCGCTGTCGTCAGCCCCATGGAGCGCAACGAGGGCCTCGCGCGCAGCGGCGTCCTCGGTCTCGCCGTCCCAATAGTACATCGAGATGTTGTCGAAGAGGTCATCGTAGCAGAAGATCGGGAGAGCACTTCCGAGCGTGCGCTCGAGCACCCGATACGCAGCCGCGCGCCACGGGATCGGCCGCTTGCTGTCCTCGATCCATCCGAGATCGAGCTGCCCGACACTGTCGCAGACGATCGCGACCGCCGGCGCCCCGCAGGATTCGCCGTTGAGCACGACGACGCGCAGGTCCGCGATCGTGCAGCTCCGCAAGCTTTCGAGGACCTCGGTCTGGAAGACCCGTTCGATATGTCGGCGCGCCTCAGGGCGCGTGCGGTGCACTGTCTCCTGCTCTTTCGAGGCGACCCAACTGCCGACGAGCTTATGGTGGGCCGCCAAAGGTCGATCGAACATCACCGGAATATCAGGGGAGATATGGACGGTCCGTCCTGCCAGATCAGCCGAGCGGAGGAAGGGAGAGTCCTGTGGGTGGCGGGATAGGATCGGCAGGACCATCCTCGCGCGTGCCCGCGTCGAGGATGATCTTCGCATGGAGGGCCTGGGCTTGTTTGCTGCAAGCAGGCCGGGAGAGTTCGGAAGTGTTGCCATGGTCGTTCTCGATCCAATGGAGCAGCGTGCAGCGCGGTGCGGCGGGGATGGCCGCCATTTGAACGCGCGCCATGTCAGCCCTTGGTGCCGACAGCTCGGCGATATTCGGTGACGTGGACACCGCCAGTAACCCCGGCATCGACCAGGTCGGCATTGAGGATCGCCGGGTAGAGGGTGGCGTGGTAGGCGCGCAGGCCCTGCGGGTCATTGGCAAGGTACGGCGGCTGCGGGAGGTCGATACCGTCATAGCGGTAGACGCGGGCAAGATGGTCGATCTGCATCGGAATGTCCTTGTTGGAATTGCAAAGGGTGTCGGTTGCTTCCGATCACCAGAGGCTGGCGGGCTCCTCCGATTTTGCATCGGCCGGCAGGGCGCCCGCCGCTGGCGCGGCCGGCGTGCTCGCTGCGACTACCGGCTTGGCGGGTGCCGATGCCGCCTTTGCCTTCGCCGCCTCCGCAGACGCCGCGCGCGCGGCCTCGGCCGCGTCCCGCTGGGTCGCGATCTGATCGGCAAGCGCCATGCGTGTGGCAATCAGCCCACCGAGCGCCCCCTCGGCGCCCTTCGCAAGCTCTGCATCGATCTCGGCGGCCGTCGCTGTGATCGAGATCGGACGCAGCTCGCCGGCCTCGGCCTTGTGCGTTTTGCCTTCGGCGACGCGGGGAATGATGATGAGGGTAACGACACCGTCATCGCCGGCGACAAGATCGAAGGCGAGCGAATAGCTGCCCAGCATGGGCAGAAGATTGGTGATCAGCATTGTGGGATTCCTTGATTGGAAAGTTGGGCGAGGTCAGGCGGCCAGTTCGGTGACAACCTCGTCGGCCTTGGCGGGCGGAAGCGAATTGGGCGGCGCATAGCGGCCATCGAGGGCCATCGCGCTTGGCACCCGGCCAGCCCAATCGAACCCGACAGCATTCAACATGCCGGAGATCAGGTCGCCCTTCTTGGCGCCGAGCAACTTTGCGAATGCCTTCTCGCCCATGTGCGCGACCAGGCCGCTCTCGGCGGCAATGAACTTGAGCTCGTCCTTCGTGTATCGTTCGAGAAAAGCGCGATCGACCTGCCAGACTGTCCGGATGTCGATGCCGAAGGCGCCGGCGAGATCGGCGACGTGCGCGAACGACTGGACGTCCCGGGCATATGCTGCCCCGATCGCAGCCAGCACCGTGGTGGCCTGAACCTCCGATAGCTCGCGGATCTCTGCGATCTTTTCCTTGAAACCGCGATCGGGGAACGCGGCGTCGACCAGCAGTGCAGCGCGCGAGGTCAAAGTGCCTGACTTGATGTGCGAAAGCGTGCCGGTCAGCGCTGCCACGAGGATCGCCGCCTGGGCGTTCAAAGGATCGTCGGCCAGCCCGCGGGCGAGCGCCGTGCGCCATGTCGCCTCCCGCAGGTCGGTCGTGCGGCCTGCGATGGACTTTGCGGTAACACTGGGCCCGGTGCTGGTGGAAACCTTGCGCACGACGGTTCCGCGACCGACCAGAGGTGCTGAAGGCGCTGCGTCATCGGTCAGACCGCCGATCTCACCGCCGTCCTCGTTTTCGTCGCCATCGTCGGCGAGAGCGTCATCATCGCCGTCATCGTGTTCGATCGCTGCGGCGGCGTCCTCGGCCTCGGCGGCCGCCTCCGCATCACGGCGTGCAGCTTCGACCGCCTCGGTCTTTAGCTGGAAGCAGGTAGCGTTGGTGCAGTGGCCATCGTCGACATGGGTGTCGAACAGGGCGCGCTGCGTCCCTGAATTGAACGGACAGGTGGTGCATTCCGTTTTGTCGAACAGGGCATCGGCGAGGCGCTGCGTGACCTTCATGAGAAGATCGCGGGTCTTTGCGATGTCAAGGCCGGCCGCGATGATCGTCTCGAGCGCCTTGTCCTGCTTGTCGGCGGGAACGGCGGCGAGCAATTCGGCGTGTCCGACCTTGATCCGGCGCTCGTCGAGCGCGGTTTTGACGGTCTCGGAAAGGTCGGCGAGCGCGAGCCGGCGGTCCAGCTTTGCGCGGGACCAGCCAAGCCGCCGTGCAGCTTCAGCCCGGTCGCCTTGGCACGCCGCGAGATAGCGAACGGCCGCGTCCGCCTGCTCGGTCTCGGAAGGATCATCGCGATCGTCGTTTTCGGCAATCGCCGCGTCGAGCGCCTCCTGGTCGGTCATCTCCCGGATCAGGACCGGCACCTCGGCGTTTTCGCCGAAGGCTTCCATTGCGGCCCGGTAGCGGCGACCGCCCGCGACGATCGTGAAATGCTCCGGCAGGTCGGCAGCGGGCCGAACCAGCATCGGCTGCAGCATGCCTCGCAAACGCAGGGAGGCGACGAGTTCGTCATGCTTCTTCCGGTCGAAATAGCGGCGCGGATTATAGCCCACGGCAATCCGGGCGAGCGGGACCATGGCGGTCCCGACAGGGTGCGATGCGGTCAAGGCGGTTCTCCTAGTGAGAATGGCGGTGCACGCGCTTGCTCGCGACGCGCACCCTTTCGGTGAGCCTGATGCTCACCCTTCCACTCCCCCTCCCCTTTCACCGCTCCGCCGTCTGGTCATGGAAGATGTCGGCCGCCCATTGCTCGAGCCACGGCTCGAACATCTCATCATGATCAAGATCGCCGGACTCGATGAGATCGCGGATTTCGGTACGGGCCTGCGCGATTGCGGCCTCCCAGGGATCGATCGGCGGAGGATCTGCGTCAGCAGGCCGTTGCTGCGGAAGGCGGCGCGGCCGCTCGGTTAGTCGGTGGTACTGACCGGCGAGCCATTGCTCCATGTAATCGGCCACGACGCGATCGGTCTTGGAGATCCCCGCCTTCAGGGCTGCCCGACGCGCACCGACGCCATAGGCCTGGCTGTCGATCGACGCGACCCGGTGTGCGAAAGGCAGAAGGAAGGGCAGTGCCGTGCCCTTGACGCCGAATGCGTGGAGCAGAACACCGGCCGGAAGAATCTGATCGAGATGGTCGATGACCGCGATCAGGCCTTCCGGTCCGTGAATATCGCGCCGGCACATGCTTCCGACACCGATCAATGCGCCGGGGCGGAGCGAACCCCAGAGCGCATCGACACAGCGCTCATAGTCGGATGGTCGCCGGCCCTGGATCACAGGCATCAGTCTGTCGGCTATTCCGGCATCCTCGCCCAGGATGCGGCAGTCGCGATTGGCGCGGATGGTGCGCGACAGGCGGTCGAAGACTTCGTCGCGATCTCGCGCGATCTCAGCCTCGACGCAGTAATCGGCACTTGCCCACCATTGGAATGGATAGGCCGCCGCGAGCGATACATAGTCCGACAGGGACCACGGGAAGCCACCATAGCGCGCAGTCGCGACGAAGCCTGCGGAGTCCAGGCAGAGGCCGGACAAACCCCGTGCATTCTGGAGTTGCCCCAGGCGCCATCCGGTCCATTCCCGCCAGCCGCGCTTTTCGGACCAACGTGAAAGCGCGTTCGCCGAGATGAGCGCGGTCCGGCCAAGCGCGCGTGCCCGCTGAAGGATCGGCCCATCGTTCAGGTGCGGAAGGCCGACGATGACGTTGATGGGCATGATGCGCGCTCCGCTCGCAACGGAAGCACGCGGACAATTGACGGTCGCGCATGTTCACGTTACGTTCTAATGAGTAGGAGATTTGCCATGACGACGCCCAGCATCCGACACCTGTTCGATCTCGACATAACGCTGCGGGATGCGGCGCTGGATATGGAGAACCGGCCGACCCGTCGGATGATCGCCAATGCGGCGATCGGCATTCATGTCGAGGACGCCTACTATTCGGTGCGGGAGCTGCGCGAGGCGGTAAGCTGGGTGCATGAAGGGGTTTCGGCGGGCAAGCTGAAGCTGGCGGAGATCCTGGGCAATGATGGTGCCGACGATTTTCAGCGCTGCATCTATTTCTGCCTCGCCGGCCGCGGCGTGGTGTCGATGCTCGACGATCTTGAATGGCTGGAGGATCTGCTGGAGCAGCGCGGGCGCATCGCAGGCGAACAGAAGCGCCTGAAGGAGACGGTGATGCCGCTCGTGAACCCCTATGTGGCCGACGCGCCCGATGGGCCGTTGGTCAGGATGGACGGAAATTTCGAGCAGGGACCATCTTGGTGGGCCGACCCGACTTTGTCGGCCTGACCATCAGCGCTCGCAGCTCAGGCGGTTCCCGTGCCGCCAGCGCGACGGTTCGATCCAGTCTCCGGCAAAGGCCCCTGCCCTTTGCCTCCTGGCCGAAGCGAAGGCCGCATTATATGCGCGCAGGCGAGCGGGATCGTCTCTGAGATAACTCGCCTGCGGGGTCGCGAGACCCGCGCGGATAAGACGCTCTCCCAAATCCGCGCCGTCGACTGTAACGACCGCAACGGGGCGGCCATAAGAAGACGAAGACACGAGCCGGATCGTCGCGGCCTTGGAACGCAGGGCGTTCGCGGCGAAATCCTGTGCGGCCTTCCCACACTGCCAACATCCCGAGGCGCGCCGACAGAGCTGCCCGCGCTCGAATGCGTCGACCCCAAGCAACCGGAAATCGACGGCCACGGTATCGCCATCGAGCGCCCGCGCCTTCGCGTCGAAACTCTGAGACCATGAGGGCGATGTGAGAGCGGCTCCGCCCGCGAGGATGATGGCCGCCGCGATCCGGATCAAAATGTCATCTCCACCTCGACATGATCATCGGCCGCCGGCGTCGTGCAGACCCGGAATGGTTGCAGCGGATCGCCAGTGCGGACGATCGACAGCCTACCCGGCCGCTCGTCGAATAGGCGACCTGCGACGCGATTGGCGTTCTCGCGGCTGCAAAGCTGCAGACGCTTGGGCGACAATTCAAGACACGCGGCAAACATGATGGCTTCTCCCTGCTGCGGGAATGATACTGGCTGACGCACTCATGCAAAGATCGTCTTGTGAACCTTAGTGACCGGCAGGATCGTCCAGTCGCGCTCCATGAACCGGCTGATCGCATAGCCGCAGCGAGTCGCGGGATCGCGGAAACTCAGGCGGCGGCCGCGCTTCACGACGATAAATTCGTCACCCACATGACCATCGGAGAAGGTCAGCGCCTGGGCCAGTTTGATCCGGTCGCCGTCCTCGATCTTGCGCGATCGGCGGGCCAGGTTGGCACGGCACCGCGCGCGCCAGTCGAGGGCGTGCTCCCGGTCGGTCGGGGTCAGAAGGTCGAGAATGTGGCGGGGACAGCTATCCTCATAGGGGCCGACAGATTCGTCCATATCCTTGTAGCCGAAATGCTCGCCGGACTTGCTTTTGGGATTCCACATCACCTTGCAGACGATCGCGAAAACCTCCTTGCCGACGCCGTCGATCATCACCTGAGCCGCAGCATAATAGGTGCGATTCTGGGGGCAGGATGAGGCGAGCACCTTCAGTCCCTTGATCGTCCCGTCCGCCTCGCGGCTATAGGTGAATTGCGCGTCCAGATAATCCTTGGCGGTCTTGTGTCCGCCCATGTGGAAACGGGACATGGTGAGCCAGCCCATCGGTATCTCCTGTGATGTCGGGGAAAATTCGGATTAGCGGCGGTCAGGCCGCCTCGAGGATCTGCCTGACCCCCTCGGCCGATGACGCCGTGTCGTCGCTGTCGCCAAACGCCAGAAGGTAGTTGAAGGCCTGCTCAGCTTTCGAGGCGGCGTGAATGATTGCGGTCTTGTCCGCGCGCAAAATGCCGAGCCAGTGGGCGACGTAGCTCGCATGATTGTCGTGCAGTTCGTTCGGCAGATCCAAATGCGCGCAAATCAGGCCGCTTCCGATCTCAGCCACAAGCTCCTCGAAACTATAAGCTTTGTCGCCGAACCGCTTGCCGAAGGTCCGGGCAAGGCGCGAGCTGCCGCCTGACCAATGAACGGTCTCGTGTGCCCTCACCGAGGCGTAATGATCCATCGTTGTGAATGACCGCCGGTGCGGCATCTGGATGAAATCAAATGTCGGGTGGAAGAAGGCGCGATCGCCGCCATGTCGAACAGCTGCCGGCACATGATCGAAGAACTCGTCGATGGCAGCTTGCCGCGCAGATGGATCGATCGGCGCAGGGGTCGCGTCGTCCGGATAGAAATAGGCGGGCAGCCCATCGATCTGATCGGCGTTGAACACGAGATAATGGCGAAGGAAACGAATGCTGCGTTCGCTCTCGGCACCGGTCACCCGGTCCGACTCGGTCTTTTTGAAGCTCGAATAATAGACCGAGAGCGAGCCGTGCTCCCCCCGGCGAACATGGCCGCCGAGCGCTTCGGCCTGGCGATACGTCATCCAGTAGCGCGAGCGATAGCCGTTCGCGTCTGCGATCGCCCAAAGATAGACCGTGTTGATCCCGGTATAGGGCGTGCCGCAGTGTCGGAGCGGACGGCCACCGGCGCCGGCAACCCGCCAGGGCCGAGTCCAGGGCGGGACGCCTTCTTCCAGCTTTCTGATGATGAGGTTGGTGATTTCGGCCGCGACGTCGCGGCTCGGACGGGCTTTCGCAGGCATGGCTGATGCTCCAGCGGGATGACGATGGGGTTCGGGAGAGGCAAGCGTGCGGGAGGGGACGATCGCGCAAGTGGCGCCGACCGCCCCCCTGTCCTGCTGGGTCAGGCTTCGACCGGCTCGATCACCGTATCGTCCGCGACCGAAGCGCCTTCCGCCATGTGATCATCCGACAACGCAGAGCGATCCGGCTCGCCACCGAGACGATCGGTCGGGCACGGGGCCGCAGCACCAAAGCGCATCGCGTCCGGCACCCATGCGAGCACAGCGTCCTTCGTCTCGGGCTCGACAATGGCCGCCCCGGCGAAGAGTTTTTCACAGCTCTCCGAGATCTCCGCCTTCTTCAGGGTGGCGTGCCGAGCCGTCAGCGCGCCGCCGCCGACGTCATGAAGCAGGCTCAAAATGCTGCCCTTGTTGACCCGATCGAAGAAGTTTTCCGCGGTCGGACGCCACCAGCTCGCAACGTCGATCTCGAGGATCGAGGCCAATCGATTGTGGATCGCGACCTGGCCGCTGGCCCCGCGCGGCTTGGCCTCGATCGACATGGCAACGATATAGGCCAGCCACTGCGCCTTGCTGTCGTCATCGAGCGCGCGAAACCCTTCGAACCGATCGATTTCGTGATCGTGGTCGCACCATCCGGCATCAAGGCCATCATGCGCTTCGGCCAGGTAGGACCGGGCGCGTGAGCCGGGCAAATCCGCCGTGACGGGATCCTGCGGGGCATCAGCGCAGATGGTGGTGCCATATTGAACGATCTCGTCGGCAGAACCGCCGCCGGCGAAAACCCGGGCGTCGATCATGACGAACAGCGCGTAATCGAGCGCGAGCGCCGGCTGAGCGAGCAGACAGGATGCGAGAATATCGCGGCGTTGTATGGCAAGCTCGTCGTAGAGCCGATTGCTGAGCGGCTTGCCGCCAGGTGCCACAGCTTCGGGTCGGCGAGCTGGCTCGGGCGAATCCTTCACGCCGACGCGAAACCTGCCCGCCCCGCCCTCGTCGGGTTCGCCGGGATTTCCGCCGCCCGCATCATCGATCGCGTCGGGTTCTTCGACGATGAGCTCCTGCTCGCTATAAAATTGGGTGTCGAGACGCATCTCGCCCTGCGGCGTCAGAAGCAGAAACGCGCCGACATGCGGCCGCAGCTCATCTGGCAGCACGGGCGCGCGATGCTCGATCGCCTCGGCCTCGGCGATCAGTCGGTCATCCTCCTGGTCCAGGGCCTTGTAGGCATCGGGCGAGATGGATTCGTCCTGCATTTCGGCCTCGAGCTCGGCGCGGCGCGCCTCGATCTCGCCAAGGCGGGCGGATTGCTCCTCGGTGAGCGCGGGCGGCTGCAGGATGGCACGGTAGAGGCCGTGGGCGGCGTTGTGGGCGTAGTTGCTGGCGATCGGCCTGATCCAGGCAAGGCCCGTCTCCTCACCGATGCGTCTCGCTTCGGCCTCCATGATGTCGCCGGCGAGACGGTGCGCGATCTCGGGATTGTTCCAGCGGTCGTTGCCGTCGGTGAAGAGGTCGCCATCGACCTTGCCGCCTGCCGCGCGATACCGCTCCTCGCCGACCAGAATCGCGATCGGATCGCTGGCCTTGAGCGTCTCATTGGCGATGACGCGGCGGATGGTGTCGGCCGTTACGTGGCCATTCTGGTAGCTGTTCCAGACCAGAAGCTGCTTGTCGTGGCTTTCGGTCGACGCATAGGCTTTGGCGATGTCGAGCGTGATCTCGCTTTTGCTCAAGGCGTCGAAGATCGGCGCTGCCAGCGAGGCGAGGCGCAGGCGCCCCTCGACGAAGCGACGTGTCACGCCGAAACGCTTTGCGACAGCATCGAGATCGCCGGTCGAGCCGATGAAGTGCTGAAAGGCGCGGCATTCCTCGGCGGGGGTCATCTTGAGCTGATGGAAGTTGGTCGCCGTGGACGTTTCGGACAATTCGGCATCGTCGCCGGTAAGGATCATGACGGGGACATCGAAATCGGCTTCCGAGATCGTACCGCGCTCGGCGAGCAGGCGAAGCGCGCGCCAACGGCGTCCGCCATCGAAGACCTCGAAGGTGCCGCGCGGCTTTTTGGCGGGCGTGACGAGCAGATTCTGAAGGACGCCCTTGGCCTCGATACTGGCGGCCATGGGTTCAATCTGAAGCTGTTCGTCCGGTGCGGTACGGACGTTGATCGGCGAGAGCCGCAGCTTGGCGAGTTTGATGGTCTGGATCACCGGGGTCACTCCTCTTGGCGTCCGGCAATTCCCGGACACCACCCCGTTCCCCCTTCCCTCTTTCCCAAGAGCGGCCTCGGTCGTTTGACCAAGGGCGACCCGCGCTCACCCAGGATCGGCGAGAATGCGCCCAAGGATGTCGGCGGCGATGCTCACCGGAAGGAACACCCGTGTCCGGTACTGAATGATCTCGGTGAAGCAGCCCAAGGATTTCAGCCAGGCGAGCTGATCCGACGGCGCCCCGACTATCTCGATGCGATGATTTCGGTTCACCATCGCGCGGCGGATCGTCATGGGGAATGGGCGGGCAACATCAACGCTTCGACCGGAATGGGCCGATTTGATGATGTCCGAGGGCGGCAGGTTCTCGGCGCGATCGATGCCGAGCTTGGTGAAAAGCTGGACAACGTGCTCGTCGAAAACGAGGCGGCCGAGCCAGCTATTTCCCGCTTTGTCAGCGATGCGGTTGACCACCAGATGATCGCTGGGCAGCGCCGACCAGATCGGCAGAAGCAAGCCGGTCGCGAGGCGGATCGTCTCGGTGTCGACCTTGTTCGCCGCTTCATCGGCTTCGGCCTGCCATTTCGCGCAGAAGGCGTCCCGATCGACTATTTTCCAGGCGCTCTCGAAGAGCTCATGCTCGCGGATATATTCCCGCCGGGTCGGCCTCGTCAGCTCGAAGCGCGGGATCGGCGTTCCGTCCTTCTCCTCCATGAGCGCTCGGGCGCGGGTCTGCAGCGCGACCATCCCCGACTTGGCGTTGAGCAGAAATACGGCGGTGCTATCGCTGTCGGCGATACGCAGCACGCGCTCCAAGGTGACAGGGGTCCGCCGCCGCGCGATCTCGATGGTCAGCAAGTGCGACGTCGCCCCGCTGACCGGGTCGGTCCGGAGCAGTGTGTCGTCGATCAAGGTGACGGAATCGACGAGGATCGTCTCGACACCGACATCGAGCCGGCCAGCCTCCCTCGCCGCCGATACCCGTGTCTCGACCAGGGACAGAAACTCATCGAAGATGCTGTTCTGCAGGCCGATGGGAAGCGCGAGGATGCGATTTAGCCATCGCTGGATGGGCGGCAGTTCCTCTTTCAGGACGCCGTCCTTGTCGCAGAGCTCGAGACCGGTCCGATCCTCGAATTCCGAATGCGAGATGCTCTTGAGCTTGCCATCGACCAGCAAGTGGAACCACGTCACCAGCGCAGCGCAAGCATATTCGCTCTCCAGATTATCAGCCGGGTCGAAGAGATTCTGACCGCCGGTCTGGCGCTGACCCCGTGTGAGTGCGCCGAGGCTGTCGAGCCGCCTCGCAATCGTGCTGGTGAAGCGGAGTTCGCCTTTGCAGTCGGTCGTGACGGGCCGGAACAGTGGCGTGCTCGCCTGATGGGTCCGATGGGTTCGGCCAAGGCCCTGAATGGCGCGGTCCGCGCGCCAGCCCGGCTCGAGCAACAGATGGACGCGTTGCTCCTGGTTCGGCACGTCCATTGATGCGTGATAGGATCGCCCCGTCCCGCCGGCGTCCGAGAAAATGAGGACGCGCTTCAGCCCCTGCATGAAGGCCGCGGCCTCGGCCTGACTGGTACGGGTCGAACGGGTTTCCAGCTTCTGCCGGCCGTCGCCCGTCGAGATTAGGCGTTTTGTCCGCCCAGTGACTTCCGCGACACGATCATGCCCGAAATGCTCCAGGATGCCGTCGAGCGCCGACATGATCGGCGGCAATGCGCAAAGATGCTCGATCATCAGCGCGCGGGCAGCTTCGGCTTCGGGATTGTAGACGGGATTACCCGTCTCGTCCGTCATCGGCTCGGAGCGCTGCGTGCCTGTGTCGTCGGTGAAGACGCGCATTTGGCGAGTAGGGAAAGCGCGCTCGAGATAATCGATGACATATTCTTTGCAGTCGCAGTTTATGTCGAGCGTGGCGGCGAGAGACGCAGGTTTCCTTCGGTTTTCCATGATTTCACTCCAGATAATATGCGGGTTAGAGGGAGTGTTCGAAGACGGGTCAGGCCCGCCTTCGAACGTCGGTGAGCATTGTGATCAAGGCGTCGGAAGGCGGCTTGAAGCGCCCCGGCTTGATCGCAGGGGCACCGTGGGCTGCGAGAATCTGCAGCTTCTCTTCGGGATCGGCGCGCAAGTAGGTCTCGGTGCTCTGGATACTGGCGTGGCCGAGCCATAATGCGACCTTGCGAATGTCCCCCGTCGCCGCGAGCGTGTGCATCGCGCAAGAATGACGAAGCACGTGGGGTGTGACGCGCTTCCCAAGGATCGACGGCTGCTTCGTCGCTGCCGTCTTGACGTGCTCGGCCAATCGGAACGCAAATCCGTCGCGGGTCATCGGCTGCCCGTTGGCATTGAGGAAAATCTCGGTGACCTCAACTTGAGGCCGGATCGCAAGCCATGCGCGCAATGCGATCTGGGTCTCCTTCCACAGCGGCAGGACCCGTTCACGTCGCCCTTTGCCCATGATGTGCATGGTGGACAGGGAGCGGTCCGGGAAATCGCCCAGTTGCAGCGTTACGAGTTCCGACACCCTCAGTCCGCCAGCATAGGTAAGATGCAGCATCGCGCGATCACGGGTGCCGAGGCGTGTCCGGGGATCGGGTGTATCGAGCAAAGCCTTGATCTCGGCCCGGTCGAGGTAATCGATCAGCGCCTTGTCTGTCTTCTTGGTCGGGATTGCTCTGACACGGAGTGCCTGATCGAGGCAGGCTGGAATCCGGTACTCGATGTATCGGAAGAAGGATCGGATCGCGGCGAGCCTGCCATTGCGGGTCCGCACGCAGCTGCCGCGGCCGATCTCCACATGATCGAGGAAGGCCATGATCATGTCTGTGCCGAGATCCTCAACCTCGAGATCGGTCGGTCGGCGCTTCAGCCGATCGGCAGCGAACTGGACGAGGAGGACGAAGCAGTTGGCATAGGTCTTCACCGTGTGCGGGCTGACGGCGCGTTCGCGCGGCAGATGTTCCCGCAGATATGCTGAGAGATGGGGAGCAAGCGCCGTCATGCCGCTTCTCCTTGAAAAAGTTGCTCGCTTGCAGCCGCAATGTCGCGCAGCAGCACTGGCGTGGCTTCGAGATACCAGTACGTGTTGGCGATCGACGCGTGCCCCAGGTAGACACTGAGACCGGCCATGTGGTGGGCAATGGCCTCCCTGTCACGCGGGCAGGACTCAAGCGAGCGAACAGCGAACGTATGTCGCAGATCGTGGAGTCGCATGCCTGCCGTACCGGTTGCTCCACGATATCCGAGAAGCCGGGCCAACCTGACGAACACGACGTGGGCGCGCACCTTGTGCGGCGCCCGCCCCCGGATAGTGACGAACAGGTCATTACACTTGGCCGGGTGCTTCGCGCGGATCGCAATGTAGGCTTCGAGTGCTTGGCGCGTCGATGGCTGCAAGGCGATCAGTCGCTGCTTGCCGAACTTGCCGTTGCGGACGACCAGCCCATCCTCGACCAGATCGTTGCACTGTAGCGCGAGAGCCTCGGAAATCCGGAGACCTGTCGCCGCGAGCAGGCCGAACAGGTAATGGTACGTGTATGGGCTAATCGTGCCATGGGGCGGAACGTTCAATGCCGCCGCCATGATCGCCCGCACCTGGTCCGCTTCGATTATGGTCGGAGTGGGACGTGGCCGCTTCCCCCGGCCGAAAACGCCGACAGGCGGGACTTCGTTGTCTGGGTCCTCGGCATGAGCGAAAAGGCTGAAGTTACGAGCAGCGTCGTACCTATGGCGAGCCACGTTTTGCGAGCTTGCCGTGTGGCACCAGTCGTAGATGCGCTGCACTCGGGTGTGCCGGTCACCGAAGCGTTCAGCGAAAGCGGCGTATTGGCGCAGCAGTCGTTCCTGTTCCGAGAACTTCCGCCCCAAGCTGCGATACAGCGAGACGTATCTGGCAATCTGCGTGCTCAGCATGACGGTTCTCCCGGCCATGGCTGCGCGATTTTCATGAGCATCGGCAGGTCGACCTTGGCGTAGATGGCGGTGGTCTCGGGCGAGCTGTGGCGCAGGATCGTTCCAACGGACTCCAGCCCTGCGCCCGCGCGCAGCAAGTTGGTGGCAAGCGAATGCCGGAAAATGTGCGATCCGGTCGGCACGCCTTCGATCCCGCCGCGCTCATGCGTGCGTGCAACGATGCCGGCGATCTCCGCCGATGAGCGGAACGAACGGAACGGGGCTTGCGCGCGCACGAACAGATGCGGATCGGCGGTCTTGGGACGCGCCGTGGCAATGTAGTCCAGGATCGCGTCACCGACGTCCTGAGGCAATGGCAGGCGATCAGGCCGACGCGTCTTGCCCTTGACCGTCAGGTGGCCCGAGCGCCAGTCGATATCGTCGAGGTGCATATCCCGAATATCACCGGCACGCAGGCCAAGCCGGGCGAGCAGGAGAATGATGGCCTTGTCCCGAACTTCCACCGGGCGATCAGTCGGACATGCGCCGATGATCTGCTCGATCGTTGCCGGGTTAACGTGCCGGGGCAGCGTCGAAAGACGGTAGCGTTGCACTGATGGGATCGCGTGCAACAAAGCTGGACGGCAAATACCCTGCACGACCAGGAACCGAATATAGCTCCGTATTATCGTGACGAGCAGTGATGCCGAACCCGGCGTCTCCTTGCTTCGTTGTTGAAACGCCCGTCTGAGGACGGCTGCATCCCATTGTGAAGGCTCGCCGAGCATAGGCGCGAGCCGCCTGATATCGGCCCGGTAGCGCCGGATCGTCTCATCGGTCGCGCCGCGGTGTTGCTTGAGCCATGCCAGATATGCCGCCATGTGCGGGTCGTCATCCGACACCAGTTCGACTGAAGGGATGACACCGCGGTCGCGCAAGAACTCGACGAAGTGCCGAGCGCCTCGCCGCCGCCGCTTCGCGCCCGAGGCAACAAGCTTGCCTCGCTTGCGCCAGACCGGACATCGACAATCATGCGCGCCGTACTGGTCGATGATCGTGTCATCGATATCGGCCCATTGTCGTCGCGCAATGCGAAGCCAGGCCGCGAAATGCTCGGCCTCGGATCGATAGGACTGGGCCGGTCCTTGCGCGAGTTGCAAGCGATCGATCCCATCGAAATAGTCGGCGAGGTGCCGTGGCAGATCGTCGATCCCGTCGTCGACACCGACGTAGCCTTGATCCTCCAGGAAGCGGAC
This sequence comes from Sphingobium sp. B2, assembly GCF_007693735.1. Lineage (NCBI taxonomy): Bacteria > Pseudomonadati > Pseudomonadota > Alphaproteobacteria > Sphingomonadales > Sphingobiaceae > Sphingobium > Sphingobium sp. B2. Next base: position 9,630 of record NZ_VDBZ01000005.1, on the reverse strand, counting down.
GAAGCGCCTGACTCGCGCTGCAATGTCCGCCTTATAGACTGGCTGCTGCGCCGAATACCGGTGGCAACGGCACCGATGCTTCTCGAACCGCCGAACGGTCCGATCGTCGATCGTGCGGATCGCGATCCCATGCAGTTCCATCCAATGCAGGAAATGACGGGCCGCAGCGCCAAACAGAATCGCACTGCCTGACCTCTCGTCGAGCGACAGAGAGGAGAGGAATGCGGTGAGTAGAGCGTCGTGACTGGGCGGGTCTTCGACCCGGAGCCGGGCCGCTCGAAACGACAATAATGATCTTGATCGCATGTTGGTTCCTTCGACTTGTTCAGGTCGAGGGAACCGTAATTATCTGGAGTGAAATCATGGAAAACCGAAGGAAACCTGCGTCTCTCGCCGCCACGCTCGACATAAACTGCGACTGCAAAGAATACATATAATGTGGAGCTCCACATTACAGGAATTCACGAGGGCTGAGGTCGATTTCGAGGTCGACGCGCTCATCCGGGCTGAGCATGCCCAATCGCCGGTCGAGGATGGACTCGGCCGTCGTCACCAGTTGAAGCACCACCGACTGGCCCGCCATAAGATGCTCGCCGACCGCGGCGATGACCGTTGGCAGCTTCATCGAAAGCAGCACCTGGCCGAAGAAACGCTGCTTGGTGGACTCGAAGCGCGAGCGGGCCGATGCCTTCGCCCCGCTATTCAAAGTGGTGTTCTCGAGACCATCGACGACGCCGGTGAGTTCCAGGGCTTTTTCCATGTTCCGGTGGATGATGGACCAGGCATTGGCGTAAGTGTCGTAGATCTCGATCTGCGCGGGCGTCAGTTCGTGCCGCAGGATCTCATATTCGACACCGGCGAAGCTCAGCGCTCGCGCCATGTAGAGCCCAGTCGCCTTGAGATCGCGTGCGACCAATTCCATGGCGGCGATCCCGCCCTGGCGAATGCTGGAGATGAATTGCTCGCGATTGGCGAACGCCGTCTCCGGTCCCCAGAGCCCGAGCCGCACGGCATAGGCAAGGTTGTTGACCTCGGACGCCCCCGTCGCAGAGGCGTAGAGGATCCGCGCGGCGGGCAGATGGTTCTGGAGCCGAACGCCGCTGATGCCCTGTTGCGATCCCTCCTTGGCTCCGAGTGCGCCCTCGCCTCCTGCGACACCGCCCATCTCGTGCGCTTCGTCGAAGGCGATGACGCCGTCGAAATCGGCGCCGGCCCAGTCGATGATCTGCTTCAGCCGGCTATGTTCCCCGCGCATCGATCGAAGGGTCGGATAGGTGACCAGAAGGACGCCCTGGTCAAGCCTGATGGGTTCGTCGATCTTCCAGTTCGATATGGGCTGAATGTCACCGGCGAGCCCGCCGAGGGCCGTCCAATCACGGCGAGCATCTTCGAGGAGGGGCGCGTTCTTGGTGACCCAGATATTGCGACGCCGCCCCTGAAGCCAGTTGTCAAGAATGGCGGCCGCGATTTGGCGACCCTTGCCTGCCCCGGTTCCGTCCCCGAGGAAGAAACCCTTTCGGTAGCCGCGGCCCTCCTCCGAGATAACGAGGCCGACACCATCCTTGTCCGGTGAGAAGCGCCCAGGGATCGTCTGAGCCCAGGCATGGCCGGCGTAAACGACGGTTTCGAGCTGGGAGGCCGAGAGCAAACGCTCTGTGACAGTCCGCTCCGGCAGCGAAGGGACGTAATCGGGGATCGGCGCTGGGATTGATCCCATGGCAACGGATTCGACGAGCGCAGTCGGGTGTTCGCCGGCTTTGTCGAAAACCAGGCGGCTTGGCCGATAGGGCAGATAGACGCCGGTCTGTTCGAGCAGCGGCGCCGGGGTTTCGAGCCTGGTGTAAGCAACCGGCAAGACATGGTTGCGCACGGCAGCGTGAAAGGCCCGGGGCATGGGCTTGGCGCTTTTGACCGCTCTGAAGAGCGAGATGCCTCCGCCCCGCTTCGGCGCGGGTGCCGGCTGATCTGCGACAAGGGACAGGCGAGGTGTCACGGTGAGAACGTCGAGCAGTTCCGCGATTGATCCACCCTGGATGACTTCTGGTGCGAGCCTGCCGGCGACCTTGTCGATGACGAAGATTCGCACGTCGATAGACGTGCCGTGTTTGAGATAGCAGCCTTCAAGTCGAACAGAGGCTTGCACTGTCGATCCGCGAAGGACGGTCTCGTAGTGGTCGCGCATTCGGGTGGTCGGTCCGAACCAGTCGGGCATGATGGCAACGAGGCGGCCCCCAGTCTGCAATCGGCGAAGTGCAGCCTGAAGATGCCGAACGGCCGCAAGATCATCGACGCCGCGGCCGAGCGACCGCGAAAACGGCGGATTCATGAGGATCAGGGAAGGACGCGGTGCGTCGCCAAGAGCAGCATCAAGAATCGCCCCATCATGGCCGGTGATCGTTGCGCCGGGGAAAACGCCGTGCAGGCGATCGCGGCGGATCGGATCGAGCTCGTTGAGATGCAGCGATCGATGAGCCCCAAGCTGTGCAACGAGCAAACCGTTGCCGGCGCTGGGCTCGAGAATGACGTCATCCTGCCGGACATCTGCGAGCAGAATCGCGACGGCCGCAATGTCGACAGGAGTCGAGAATTGCTGCCATTCGATCTGGTCTTCGCTCCGCACGGTCTGAGTGGGGAGGCGCTGCGCGAGGTCAATCCGCGCGGCGACATCGGCGAGGCTGGCCAGAGGCGCCAATGATCCACGGAGATGAAGGGCGAGTGCGTGCTCTAGCACCTCGAAGCTTGAGCGCTGCGTCCAGCGTCCTTCGGCATCGGTTCCGCCGAACGCCTGCACCATCGCCCGATTGAGATGTTGACGGGTGACCGGCTCGCCTGACGCCAGTTGGGATAGAAGGATGTGCGCAGCGGCACGGTCGCCGCGCTCGGCGGTCTGAAAAAGGTCGGTCATTTGGGAATCTCCTGCGCGGCTGCATCTGTCGCAGCGACACACCCTCGATCCCCCTCCCCTCTCTCCGCCCCGGGATCAGGTCCGGCAGTGCGCGTCGAGGAACTTTGCCCAATCCTTGAAAGCCGGCGGCGGCGGGTCGCGGCGGATGATGAGCCCGGGACGGGCATATTTCGCTTCGGCGGACGCCGCGGCGCGACGCCCTTCTGGATCATTGTCCTCTGCGATCAGCAGGGTCGTAATGCCGGGTGGAATGACCAGTTGATCGAGCCGCCTGGCGCCAAGTGAGGCCCAGCAGGGGATGTCCTTGATGCGGGTGTAGGCGCCGGCAGTCTCGAAACCTTCGGCGATCGCCAGCGTCTCGCCCCCTGCCCGGCCCCGCCATGCGCCTGTCCCAGGCACGCCGAGCATGACTTTTCGGAGGCACTTCGCTGTCGCAGGGTCGAGAAAGTTGCGCTGGATCGCGACGAGCTGCCGGATCTCGCGAACAGCAATCAGCAAAGCCGGTCGATAAACGGTTTTCGGCTTCGGGAGGTATGGGCAGCGCGAATGGAAGCGCACGTCGGCAGGCGCTGGCAACAAGTTGCGTCGCTCAAGATAGCGCTCGGCCAGCGTCCCTTTGACGCCAACGGCCTGCTCCCAGATGCGCGAGACATTGGCGCTGCCTTGCGGTCGATCCTGTTCCGGTATTGCATAATGTTGGCCGGTTCGAACCCGACGCAATTCCCGCAGAACATCATCGCGTGCGCAACCCGCGAAGCACGTCACCAGAATGCCGCGGTCACCTTGGCGGATCGAAAGACTTGGATCGTTGTCGCCATGTGCCGGGCAACGGGCCATAGCCCTGTAGCCGGTCCAGGTGCCGCCAAGAGCGCCTACGAGGTCAACAAGTTCCTGGGTCGGTCGTTTGGCCGTGAGTGGCATAGGACTACCTCCTGCTCGGTAGCCACATCCCCCCTTCCCTCTTTCAGCGCATGGCGCTGTGACCCGGACCTATCAACGATGAGGGTCGGCGCGCTCACGTTGATCGCTTCATCGGGCACGACTCGGGCTCGTTCGCAGGCGACGAACGGCTCGGACATCATCGGTCAATCGTCAGGCCGGTTCTTCCGCCGATCCGCATATTTGATCACGAAGGCCTCCCAGAGCCGCATCCATTCGGTGTCGGTCCGGGGCCTCTTGATATCGGCGAATCCCTTGCGGAATGCGTTGGCCATATCGTCGACTGACCAAGGATGGCCCTTAGTGAGACCGACACTCCGAAACGCCTGTTCGCGGTCGCCATAGGAAAGCGTTCCCGGCGGGAATGCGTGAAGCGGTTCGTCTGATTTCGCTGCGGGTTTCGTTGCCTGCGGAACGGTGCGAACCGATGATCTCGGTGCCGTTTCGACGCCTGGCGCCCCAACAAGTCGCAAATGGGGTCCGACCAATTTACGCTCCATCGGCGCTGGAGACGGATGAAGGACCACCTTCCTGCCGGAGAGATCGACGTTCGCGTTGGGATAAACCGCCGAGACGAGCTGCATCGTCTCCCGCACCGTTTGACGAAAGCGCTTGCTGTCAGCCTCGTTGCCGAGGTGCTTTGCCAGTTGATCCCAAGAAATGATCTGCCCCTTGTCGGAGCCGATCCGTGGGAGGCGATAGGCAAGATAGGTATAGAGATCGAGCGCCGTTGGCGTCCCTTTAAGCTCCCGGATCGCTACTTCGTTTAATGGGACAGCGTGCTCGATAAGGTGACTGTAGAAGACCTCCGACATACGGATTTCCCGCGCGAAGGTGCCGTTCTTGTCGAGTGAACCAGCATATTCATTTGAGATCTTCACATCGCGGACCGCAAAGGCGTTGTCGTCCGTTTCGGTGCCATCCCAGCGAATCTGCCACTCGCACGCCAGCAAGCGGTCGACCTGTTCGCGCATCAGATTTGCGGTGCCACGGGGGCCATAGGACACCGTTTGATAGCCAAGCCGCCGCATCCATTCCGTGAAGTTGCGGCCGAGATAGACGTCGCGCGAACGCTTCATTACCGCCTGTGAAAGCAGATAGATGAGCGCAACCCTGGGATAGGCCCCATATGGAACACCCAGGCTTCTCATGACCGACTTGCCATCGATATTTTGAAGAACCGGCCGAGGGTTGATTGCCAGCGCGTACTTGCCGTCTTCCCGGATAATCGGGAGCGTGTCGTCCTTCGGGCGCTTGGTCGGGAGCGACATGGCGCAAAGCGCGGAATGGAGAAATGCCGGGACAGGCTCTTCGTCGTGGACTCGCAGGAAGGCGTCGAGCGTCAATTGGGTTCCGGCAGTGGAGGCAAGCTTCCGGACATTCTCTGCACCGCCATCGATCATGGCGAGTGCATATTGGTGCCCAATCGGCCTATGCTGATCTCCGTTCATTGTTCCGCCCTTCCCCGAATCTCCGGGGTCTGTGATGGCGCTGTCTCAACAGGTTTGGGTTTCGAAATCAACCCTGTTGGCAGTTTTGGCGGGAAATCAGGGGTGAGAGTTGCAATTCGACCGATGATCTCGGTGCCGCTTTTGCCGAATCGCCCCTTCCCACTTTCAAAAATCGAAATTTTGAAGCCGATTCGCGAATCGGATTGATTCAGGGATTCATGTAATAGGTATGCGCTCCGAGATCATCGGTCTGTTGGCACCGAGATCATTGGTAGGACGCACCGAGATCATCGGAAGGTACTGAGATCATCGGTATTTATCCACAGGGCATCGCTCGGTGCAGCCGGACGCAGCAAGTTTTCGGAAAGCTTGCACCGACTCGGAGATCATCGGTGCGTCTCTACCAGGGCGCATTGGCATTACCTTGAAATCCGAAACGGCTCGGAGATCATCGGTAAAGTTGTAAGTTCGATGGCCAAATCGTTGCTCGAAACTGCCAACGTCGCTATTGTGGGCCATCAAACCCACAAAAGCGGAATCTCATGGCCACTGATCCCACAAATGTCCCCGCCGATGACCTTCTGGAAGGTGGCCTGGATGTGCTTCACCGTAAAGCGCTCACGATCCTCAAGCGGATCCGCGACAGCGCGGTCGATCCAGAGACAGGGCAGAAGCGAGCCCCCACCTTCCCTATCTCCAAGGCTGCATCACTTGTCGGACGCACCGCGTCGGCGATCCGAGAAGCTGAACGCGACGGGCGTTTGCCGGAGCGTGGGCGGACGGCTTCCGGTCATCGCGTCCAATATACGCTCGAAGAACTTGATCATATGCGTGAGGTGTTCGGAACGCGTCCGTGGCGCAGCCCGGAAGATCCACCCGCCATTCTCTCGGTCTGCAATTTCAAGGGCGGTGTCGGCAAGTCCACGATCGCGCTGCACCTGGCTCAGCACTTCGCGATCAACGGCTATCGTGTGCTGTTTATCGACTGCGACAGCCAAGCTTCATCGACAATGATGTTCGGCTACCGACCAGACGTCGATCTGGAGGAGGACGACACGCTCTATGGGCATTTCCATAACCCGGAATTGCTGGGTGTGCGAAAGATCATTCGGAAGACCCACTTCCATGGGCTCGATCTGATCCCTGCGAATTTGCGGCTCTACAATCTCGAATACGAGATCGCCGGCTACCTCGCGCGCAATCAGAACCTGAACATCATCGACCTGATCGCCGAGGCCATCGACTCGGTGGTAGAAGATTACGATGTGGTGATCATGGATCCGCCTCCAGCACTCGGCATGGTCTCCATGGCGGTCCTTCAAGCAGCCAATGCGATGGTGATCCCCGTGCCGCCAAGCCTGGTCGACTTCGCATCGACGGTGTCGTTTATCGACATGGCGAAGACCACGATGAAGCAGCTCGAGCAGCTCGCGGGGAGGGGGCGCCCGGCTTACAATTTCATCCGTCTCGTCGGCAGCCGGGTCGACGACAGCAAGTCGATGCATCGTGAGATACTTTCGATGATGCGGAGCGTTTTCGGAGGCTCAATGTCTTCTTCGGTGATGGTCACCAGTGCGGAGATCGACAATGCCAGCTCGCGGATGAAGACGGTCTTTGAACTGGAAAAGCCCGTCACTTCGCACGAGGTTTACAACCGGTGCATGAGGCATCTGAATGAGGTTTGCCGAGACATCGAAGAAGACGTTTTGCGGACCTGGCCGAGCCGGGCAGGGGGGCAGCTTTGAGCAGCAGTTGCCACGTGGCAACAGCGGGCAATTGTTCGCCGTCTATGGGGCTGAAATCTGCTAAGAATGATGCGTTGTTGCCACGTGGCAACCGAGCAAGGAAAGCGTTTATAAACAGTATCATGAGCCAAATTCCAGGATCAGTTTTCCCTCAGAAAAGGGGAGCCGAAGGCGAGGCGAATTTCGGTTTGTTGCCACGTGGCAACAGACCAACAAATCGGGTCTCCAAGATGCCGGAAATTCGAGTAGGAGCGAGCCGATGACAAAAGGAAATAAGGGCTTCGGCTCGATGTTCACCGAAGGCCTGGATAATGAGGCCGAGCTTGACAATGCGAGCCCCTCGGAAGGGATCATGGCGAGCCGAAGCCAGACCCTGGCGCGGATAGCGAGCGGCAAGACGGTTACCGATCGAACGGAGTGGGTGGACCCGGCTCGTTGCCGTCCCTGGCGGATGCACAATCGCGACCTGGACCATTTGTCCGAAGAGAGCTGTCGCGATCTGATCGACTCCTTTCTCGCGGCGAAGCGGCAGCGCATCCCGGCGATCGTGCGTCGTCTGAAGGACGATCCTGACTACGATTATGAGATCATCGCTGGCGTTCGCCGGTGGTGGACCGTCCAGTGGCTCCGCGAACATCATCATCCAGAATTTGATTATCTCGTCACGATCCAGACCGTCACGGATGAAGAGGCATTCCGGGTTTCGGACGTTGAAAATCGGTCGCGAAAGGACATTTCAGACTGGGAGCGTGCAAAGGAATATGCGCGAGCGCTGTCGGAGTTTTACGAGAACTCCCAGTCCCAGATGGCGGAGCATCTCAACCTCTCGCGGTCATGGCTGAGCCGCCTGCTGGATGTTGCGAGGCTTCCTGAGGAGATCGTGGCGGCATTTTCGGACACCCACGACATTACCGTTCGAGTGGCGCGCGATATCAAACCGCTGACCAGCGAACCGAAAACTCTGAAGCGAATGCGAGACGAGGCCGAGCGCATCGAGGCCGAGCGTAGGAATGGTGGTTCCAGTCTGACCGGACCCGAGGTGGCGAAGCGACTTGTTCGTGCGACCGTTGAGGCAAAGAAGAAGGAGACTGGCGAGCGAGAGATCACGGGCAAAGGCGGAAAGACGATTCTGCGCTATGCCAGTGCCAGAGGTGGGGGGATCACGATCAAGATCGTGCCCCGGACCGGCGCCACGAAGGCCGAGCTCATGAAAGCGATCGAAGAACTGTTGCCGGCGAGCTGAGCAAAACAAGCGAGACGGCGTTTCAGTACGGAGGGCGTCCCGGTCGCTATTCGGCCCGCAGCCGGCGCTGCGCGGCAGGCGTGGTGGGCAGCGCCGCGAGGAGCTTTCGGGCACCCTGAGGTGTCACAGACAGCAGCTTCGAAACGGAGGATGCCTGGAGCCCTGGATAGGCGATCAATAGGCGCCCGAGAAGCGGCAGGCGACTTCGCTGAGTTGCACCTAAATTGGTGAGCTTGGCGACGTCATGCTCAATTGCGGAAAGCTCGCGGAGCCCCGCCGCGCTGATCTGCCCGATCTCCTTAGCGAGGAACCCGGTCAGCGCGGCAGGGGAAGGGGGCATGAACTTGGGGAGCGGCACCAGTGAGGGGATGATGCGGCTCGTGAAGCCAGCGCGGTAGAGCATGCGAGGAAGAGCGGTCGCGACGAGCCAGTTGCGATCGCGGCAGCGGGGAGGAAGCTCCAACGAGCGTCCGTCGATCGCAACAACCTCCGAGGCGCCGACCGGAAGACGCTCGGTCATTTCGGCAAGAGCGAACACGCGCTCGGCGATGGACCGGAGATCGGCGACGGGGAAGGGTGCATCCGCCGCAGACTTCACCTGACGCCAGAGCGGGCCGAAGTGTGCGAGATCGTCTCCACCATAGCGCTCAGCCTCTGCACGGTCGTCGAGGATGGTTCGGAGAGCATTGAGGGATGCGCGGCCAACCGGGTCTCTGACATCCTCGTCCCGACTTAGTGCGAGGTGGAAAATGGACGCCACCGATATCGGATCGTTGAGACCTTCGGAGGCGCGGGGAGGGGCGCTTCGCCCCGCGATCCAATCCTGCAGGTCGCCGACAGCGATCGGCACGCCGGCGAGACCTGCTAACGCCGCGGCGCCGTGAAGGCGCGATCGCGCAAGGAAAATGTCGGCGCTTGTACTATGATGAAGCCGGCCGTCGAGCCGGCCGAGCAGCAACATTGGGTCATTTGCGCGGCGGTCGACGATCTCCTGCATCGCTCTTACGCTTAGCGCGTGAGGAAACCAAAGTCAGCAGTTGGTTTCGCCTCATGCTATCGTCGAAAAGTTCATATGCGATAATTGCAGTTATCACATATCCGGAATTGACCTCTCTTTATTAGGTGAGCTACAAGGGCCGCTGAGGAGCGTGGCGCAGGATGGGCACCGAAACCGGCTTAGAAGGGTCAGAAAACGCTGTGGCGGCGCCTGAGGCGATCCTGCCAACCGTTAGCGCGCCGGCCGACCTTGCCTGGACGATCGTGCAGATGCGCGCGGGCGAGCGCATTGCCGTCAACGAGGCGCTGATCGCCGCCTATCAGGCCCAGTCGGCCCGAAGCTGCGATTTT
>NZ_VDBZ01000044.1:0-304 GCF_007693735.1 Sphingobium sp. B2 | reverse complement strand
CTGGCCGCCCGGGCACAGCTCGCCAGCAATCCATTCCGTCAATTGCGCGCGATCCACCCGCTTCATGCGGTGATATCCAAGATGGATCAGGATCTCCGCACAATGCCGTCGTGCTGTCCGACTGGAAAAGTCATAACCGGCTATCTCGCCAGCCTCGACACCGAGTTGCTCGGCCAGATACGAGAGGCCATCGGTAGGGATTGAGCCGGGATCGATCGCGAAAAACCCCAGGGAAGCGAAGAATTTCAGCTGCGCGGCGAGGCCAAGGCGCGTCAGGGCCGGCTTCGAATTTACAAAATCAATA
>NZ_VDBZ01000043.1:0-307 GCF_007693735.1 Sphingobium sp. B2 | reverse complement strand
CGGTTTTCCATGATTTCACTCCAGATAATATGCGGGTTAGAGGGAGTGTTCGAAGACGGGTCAGGCCCGCCTTCGAACGTCGGTGAGCATTGTGATCAAGGCGTCGGAAGGCGGCTTGAAGCGCCCCGGCTTGATCGCAGGGGCACCGTGGGCTGCGAGAATCTGCAGCTTCTCTTCGGGATCGGCGCGCAAGTAGGTCTCGGTGCTCTGGATACTGGCGTGGCCGAGCCATAATGCGACCTTGCGAATGTCCCCCGTCGCCGCGAGCGTGTGCATCGCGCAAGAATGACGAAGCACGTGGGGTGTG
>NZ_VDBZ01000042.1:0-324 GCF_007693735.1 Sphingobium sp. B2 | reverse complement strand
CCACGTCACCATGCCCAGAACGAATATGCGATGGAGGATTTCAAAAAGGGGGCTTTGCAGCCGAACTGGCAAAGGTCAAAGCTGCCCTCCCGCACGGCACGCCGCTAGAAGTCTGGTTCCAGGACGAAGCGCGGATCGGCCAGAAAAACAAGATCACTCGCCGCTGGGCCAGACGGGGCACCCGGCCGTCGGCGCCCAAGGACCAGAGGACGAAATCGGCCTACATCTTCGGCGCCATCTGCCCAGAGCTTGGCAAGGGGGCAGGTCTGATCCTCCCGTTCTGCAACACCCAGACCATGTCGCTGCATCTGGCGGAGATATCGC
>NZ_VDBZ01000041.1:0-326 GCF_007693735.1 Sphingobium sp. B2 | reverse complement strand
TTATGGAAGCAGAGGAAAGTCCATGCTCGCACGGTGCTGTGATGCCCGTAGTGATCGTGCCTGGTCAAACAATAAGCCAGGGCATTCCGGATTTCCGGTTTGACGGCAGGTGAATGACCTAAGTCTTCGGATATGGTCTTATAACCTTGAAGGTGCCACAGTGACGAAGTTCCGGCAGAAATGCTCGGAAGTGGAACGAGGTAAACCCCACGAGCGAGAAACTCAAACTTATGGTAGGGGCACTTTTCCCGAGGAATCAAGAACAAGGGACGAGGCGCAAATGTATTTTTGCGCAGATAGATGGTTATCTCTTTACTATTACCCTG
>NZ_VDBZ01000040.1:0-329 GCF_007693735.1 Sphingobium sp. B2 | reverse complement strand
CGTGGCTGGTGAAGCTCTTCCAACACTTGTTCTTAACAAAATTCGTGGAACCTTTAATGTCGTTGCTGTTAAGGCGCCTGGCTTTGGTGACCGTCGTAAAGCGATGTTGGAAGACATTGCTGTATTGACTGGAGCAACTGTTATTACTGAGGATCTTGGTCTTGAACTTAAGGATGCAACTATGGAATCACTTGGTCAGGCTTCGAAAGTAACTGTGGATAAGGATAGTACAGTTATCGTTGAAGGAGCAGGAAGCGCAGAAGCAATTGCTAACCGTGTTAACCTCATTAAATCTCAATTGGAAACAACAACATCTGAATTTGACCGTG
>NZ_VDBZ01000039.1:0-330 GCF_007693735.1 Sphingobium sp. B2 | reverse complement strand
GGGCGGTTGACCCTCTCACCCCTTGCCTGACGCCTGAAAAGGGGCTGGGCGGGCCGGAAATCGCGCCTGCGGGGACGTTTCCGTCTCCCCTGCCCTCTCATGTTGATCGCCGCGCTATCCGCATGGCTTTTTTGGAAAGCCAATTGGACGGTTCGGCTTGGCGGTGAGCTGGATGGTTGGGCGCGGCGTTTAAACAATTCCAAACAAACAAAAAGTGTGCCGGCGTAGCCGGCTCATCATGGGGATGCCGGGTGGGAGGATGGCTTTAGCCATCCGGGGCGCCCGTAGGGCGCGAGCCGGCGGGGCGAAGCCCCAAGAGGCGGCGCTTTT
>NZ_VDBZ01000038.1:0-363 GCF_007693735.1 Sphingobium sp. B2 | reverse complement strand
GATCAACGGGATCAAGCCAGTCCGCACGCGCAAGCACAAGGTTACGACTGACAGCCACCATCGCCTGGGTGTCGCAGCGAACTGGCTGGACGGCGATTTTGCCGCAGATGCGCCCAACCGTAAATGGGCCGGCGACATCACCTATATCTGGACGTCCGAAGGCTGGCTCTACCTTGCCGTCATTCTCGATCTGCATAGCCGTCGCGTCGTAGGCTGGGCAGTCAGCGACAGGATGAAGAAAGACCTGGCGATCAGGGCGCTGGATATGGCGGTGCGCCTGCGCCAGCCTCCCGAGGGCTGCCTTTTCCATTCGGATCGCGGTAGCCAATATTGCTCCTACGACTATCAGAAAAAGCTGCAGGC
>NZ_VDBZ01000004.1:204327-206105 GCF_007693735.1 Sphingobium sp. B2 | reverse complement strand
ATCCCCCACGTGTGTCAGCATCACGGACGGATGGTATTACAACCTCGAGCCCATAGGAGCCCATCGGTGCCATCTCCATGTGTCCACCTCTTCCTTGGTGGACACATCCTTCACACCGCGTCACTCAACCGAACAGGTGCGCGGAATTTCGCGCTTACGAAATAATGGAACCGCGTCAGCTTGCCGCCGATGATCCCGCCCGCCTCGCCGAAGGCTACCTGTGCATGGCCCGGCCTGTGGCTCAGCGGAATGAAAACCTCACGGCTGCGTAACTTCGCGCACGCTACATACTCTCGCACAATCGTGATGCCCCCGGTGAACCATGCTCATCGCGCAGCCGCTCGAATATCCGTCCTCCCGTATGCCGCTGCTTGGAATGCACTGTACGATCATCGATCAATATCTGATCAATGATCTCGGTGAACCCCGCCAGCTTCCGGCTGTATGTAACTCCGCATCGCCCGTGCTGCGGGGGCTCCGGGAAAACCAGCATCTTGTCGACCGTGTTGCGATTAATCCCAAAATACGCCGCTGCGGCCCGGCGGCTCATGCCGTCAATAAGCACGGCATGGCGAACCTTCTGATAAAGCTCCACTCTCTTCACCCTCCGCCTCCGCACAAAAGCGAAGGTCTAGCAGAAGTGGCCCCTTTTTAATCCGGTGCTACCGCCAATGAATGGCCCCTTTTATTACCGGTGTTCTCATATCGGATAGACCAAATATCGTGGAAGCACAGAGGTATCGAGCTCAGCCCGCCGCGACAATAGCTTCAGCCCGCCATTCTTTTGTTGCCGCACGCTGTCAAGATATTGGCCTGCGGCAAGCACCTGGGTGATGCCACTGTCTTTAGGCGTCATGAACACGGAAAAGTTAGACCGCATTTCCAAAGTGGCTGCATCGGTTCGATGATAGCTGGTCAATTGCACGAAATGACGTGTACGATAGTCCTGGAATGTGCCGACCCAAATGTCATTTACGAAAGTGACGCGATCCTCGAGCCTCGCCCGGCAGTCGTCGTACATAAAGCCAAGGGCAAGTCCGTGCTCTGAATTTTCCGCCGAACGGCAGAAATACGACGCGTTTTCCTCGTCCGGGCTCTGTTGCAAAGATTGGCGGCAGTCAGAGGTAGGCTGTCGCTCTGCGCCGATCAGGCGGCTGCTGCGAAATGGTGGTTGAGCATGCCCATGGCCTCCGTCAGCGCCGAGGGCCCAATGCCAAAAGCTCTCTCCACAAGGCGCACCTCGCCCCTGATGCCGGGCTGCAGGCACCAGGGGCGAGCCTGTCCTTTGCGCAGGGCTCGCATGACTTCGAATCCCTTGATCGTGGCATAGGCCGTGGGGATCGATTTGAAACCGCGCACCGGCTTGATCAGTATCTTGAGCTTTCCGTGATCGGCCTCGATCACGTTATTGAGATACTTCACCTGCCGGTGGGCCGTCTCCCGGTCCAGCTTTCCTTCGCGCTTCAATTCGGTGATCGCTGCACCATAGCTCGGCGCTTTGTCGGTATTGAGCGTGGCAGGCTTTTCCCAGTGCTTCAGGCCTCGCAGGGCCTTGCCCAGGAACCGCTTCGCTGCCTTGGCGCTGCGGGTCGGCGACAGGTAGAAATCGATCGTGTCGCCCCGCTTGTCGACTGCCCGGTACAGGTAGGTCCACTTGCCCCGCACCTTGACGTAGGTTTCATCCAGGCGCCAGCTCGGATCAAAGCCACGCCGCCAGAACCAGCGCAGCCGCTTCTCCATCTCCGGGGCGTAGCACTGGACCCAGCGATAGATCGTCG
>NZ_VDBZ01000004.1:33069-202912 GCF_007693735.1 Sphingobium sp. B2 | reverse complement strand
AAGCTCTCTCCACAAGGCGCACCTCGCCCCTGATGCCGGGCTGCAGGCACCAGGGGCGAGCCTGTCCTTTGCGCAGGGCTCGCATGACTTCGAATCCCTTGATCGTGGCATAGGCCGTGGGGATCGATTTGAAACCGCGCACCGGCTTGATCAGTATCTTGAGCTTTCCGTGATCGGCCTCGATCACGTTATTGAGATACTTCACCTGCCGGTGGGCCGTCTCCCGGTCCAGCTTTCCTTCGCGCTTCAATTCGGTGATCGCTGCACCATAGCTCGGCGCTTTGTCGGTATTGAGCGTGGCAGGCTTTTCCCAGTGCTTCAGGCCTCGCAGGGCCTTGCCCAGGAACCGCTTCGCTGCCTTGGCGCTGCGGGTCGGCGACAGGTAGAAATCGATCGTGTCGCCCCGCTTGTCGACTGCCCGGTACAGGTAGGTCCACTTGCCCCGCACCTTGACGTAGGTTTCATCCAGGCGCCAGCTCGGATCAAAGCCACGCCGCCAGAACCAGCGCAGCCGCTTCTCCATCTCCGGGGCGTAGCACTGGACCCAGCGATAGATCGTCGTATGGTCGACCGAAATGCCGCGTTCCGCCAGCATTTCCTCAAGGTCGCGATAGCTGATCGGATAGCGACAATACCAGCGCACCGCCCACAGGATCACATCACCCTGGAAATGGCGCCACTTGAAATCCGTCATCGTTCCGTCCGTCCAATCTCCGCCAAGCATGCTCAAGCTTCACGATTTTTGCAACAGAGCCATCCAGACTTAACCCTGGAACACCACCATCCATTAGCCATTCAGGCGCACAGCGTTTTCATGAGCAGGTCCACTCACGATTATCATAGACGCTTGCGGGCGGTTGATGAACGAGCCGCAGCTCTCCGCGCTGAATCGGAACGCTGGCAAGCCCTATGGAATGAAGCTGGCGCAGATCATGTCGATCCTCCCATTGTCGTAAAGCCCCCCCGCCGCCGCTGGTTCTCCTTCTTAAAGCGAACGCGATAGTTTGAGCGGCCCAGGGCCGCGCCTTGCCGGTGGTGGCAGCTGCCACCGGGGGAACACCAAGGGCACCCGCCCTTTCGTTCCCGAAGCATAATCGACAGGACCGGGTTGCACGCCAAGTTCGGCCAGTTCCGGCGCGCTCGCGCGCGCCGGGGCCTCCCTAGTCGTGCCGCCCGCACCACTCCCATCGATTTTGCTTCCCCCTCCCCATCCCGCGCTTCGCCAGCGGGTCAGAGCCGCAGGCCGCAGGCAGCGGCTTCGCCTAAAGGAGTGAAAAATGACCATCCAGACCATCCAACTGAACAAGCTGGCGCTTTCCGACCTCAATGTGCGGAAGGTGAAGCCCAAGGAAATCGAAGCCCTCGCAGCCGACATTCAGGCGCGGGGCGTGCTGCAAAACCTGATCGGCTATGACGAAGACGGCAAAATCAGGATTTGCGCCGGAGGGCGGCGCTACCGGGCCTTGAAGCTGTTGCAGAAGGCAAAGACCATCCCCGGCACTTTCGAGGTTCCCGTTGAAATCCGCAGCAAGGACGAGGCGCTGGAAATCTCGCTTGCCGAGAACGCGCAGCGCGAGGACATGCACCCCGCCGATGCCATCGCAGCCTATCGGGCGATCATCGACAGCGGCAAGGACGTTGACGATGTTGCAGCATCGTTCGGCGTCTCCCCCGCCTATGTCCGCCGCGTGTTGAAGCTGGCGGCGCTGCACCCGACCATTCTCAAAGCCTTCCAGAAAGACGAAATCGGCATGGGCGCGGCGCAGGCTTTCGCGCTGACCGACGATCAGGACCGCCAGCTTGAGGTTTTCAAGCGCACCGGCGACAACGCCCACCAAATCCGCGCCATGCTCACCCAGGAGAAGGTTGCCGATACCGACAAGCATTTCCGCATTGTAGGCGAGGAAGCCTATTGCGCCGCAGGCGGCACCTTCACCACCGATCTTTTCGGAGAACGTCGCTATTGCGATGATGCGGGCCTTGTCATGGACCTTGTGCAAGATCGGCTCGACGCCATCGCCAAGGCGGCGCGCGAAGATGGCTGGCGCGATGCAGAAGGGCAGCTCTACCGGCCCGATTCCTACTGGATGCGCGGCCATCTGGAACCCGCTGGCGAGCGCGATCCGACCGAGGAAGAAACGGCGCAGCTGGTCGAGATCGAGGCGGCAATCGCCAAGCGGGAAAGCGAGGTGGACGAGGACGAGCACGACTATGACGACGAGTTGCGCGCCCTGACCCGCAAGCAGGACGCTATCGTATCGGCTTGCCGTGTTTTCACTGCCGAGCAGAAGGCCGAGCACTCCCTTATCGTCTTCATCGGCCATGACGGTATCGAACAGGTCGCGTTCACCCGCCACGCCAAGGGCAGCGCTGCCGATGGCCCCAAGCCTCCCCGCCCCGACTACTCGCAAAAGGTCATGGATCAGCTGGGCGGCATCCGCACGATGGCGGTTCGGGAAGCCCTTGCCAGCGACCCGGAACTGGCGCTGGACGTGCTCTTGACGGGCCTCTTGGGGCAGGTTCGCGGCAACGCTTATTCGTGGCAACAAGCCGCCGAAATTACGGCCGAGAAGAACCGCTTCCATGTTGACGATGCGGTCATGGGCCATTCCACGATTGCCGACATTGACGAGATCGCGAGGGCCGATCTTGATCGCTTGGCCGAAACACCCACGCTGGACGACATGCGCCAGATGGACAGTGAGGCGAAATTGCGGCTGCTGGCCTACTGCGTTGCCTCGCAGATCACGAGCCTTTCGTTCCACAGCGACCGCGACCGCCAGCTGGCGCAGATCGTCGGAGCCGCGCAGATCGACATGGCTGATAAGTGGGAACCTAATCAGGTATTCTATGACCAGCTTAGCAAGGCCACGCTCTTGAAGCTGCTGGCCGAAGGTTGCGGCAACGACGCTGTAGAGAATTGCCGGACCATGAAGCGCTCTGACCTTGCCGTGACGGTCAACGAGCGCCTTGCGGGGCGGCGCATCCTGCCCCCCGCCCTTCGACCCTCTGCCTTGCCCGATGCCGCCGATAGCGAAAGCCAAGCGGCATGACGGCACGGGGAGCGCGCTTCACTCCCGCGCTCCCCGCAAACTTGGGGGCGGTGGCAGCTGCCACCGCCCCGCCTTTGCGATTAGCGAATGCGCCTGTTGAGGAAGAAAATTCCGATGGGTGCGATGAACAGCGCAAAGCACCACAGCATCATGTTGATGAACAGCTTGAGCACGATCAGTATCAGCGCTGGCATGACGAATATCGTGTTGCCGCGCATCGTATCCATTCCCGTGTCCCAAACCATCTTGGCAAATGGGAATAGCGCCGTGCAGATCAGAAAGTAGATAATCAGGAACGGGGTTTTCGGGCCTAGCGCCATCATGAAGGCGAAGAACAGAGCGCCAAAAATATAGGCCCGGATGAGGTAGCGCGGCTCTACGGCCCCAAATATTCTGCGAACGAACTCCATTTCTGATCCACCTGCTGTTTCATCTGGCAACTGGTTTAGATTCCACACGAAATCATGCAACCCGCCGCCATAATGAGCGGCCAGGGCCGCGCGCTTAGTAGTCTGTCAGCTGCCACATAGGATCGAGCGGCCCAGGGCCGCACCTTGCCGGTGGTGGCAGCTGCGACCGGGGGAACACCAAGGGCACCCGCCCTTTCGTTCCCGAAGCATAATCGTCAGGACCGGGTTGCCCGACAAGTGCGGCCAGTTCCGGCGCGCTCGCGCGCGCCGGGGCCTCCCTAGTCGGGCCGCCCGCACCACTCCCATCGATTTTGCTTCCCCCTCCCCATCCCGCGCTTCGCCAGCGGGTCAGAGCCGCAGGCCGCAGGCAGCGGCTTCGCCTAAAGGAGTGAAAAATGGCTAAGGAAACGAACCAGATCGACATTTATCAGGCCGTTACCGACGACATTCTTGCGATGCTGGAAGCGGGGACAAAGCCTTGGGTGAAGCCGTGGAGCGGTGGGCCGACCATTCCGCTCCGGCACAATGGGGTTGCCTATCGTGGGATCACTGTCCTCAGCCTTTGGGCCAGCGCCTGTCTCTTATACACATCTAGATGTGTATAAGAGACAGCTACTATGCCACGCTTGCGCATGAGGCCGTGCATCATGCAGGGCATGAAAGCCGCCTCAACCGAAAAACCCTGATTTCAACGAGCCGCGCCGACTATGCGAGGGACGAACTCGTGGAGCTGGGCGCATCCTTCCTCGGCGCGATTGTCGGTTTCAAGGTCGAGGAACGCGAAGACCATGCCGCGGATATCGAGCACTGGTTGACCGCGCTCCGCAACGACAAGCGCGCCATTTTTGAGGCAGCCCGCGAGGCGCAGAACGCCGCCGACTACCTGTTGGCGATGATGACCGACCAAGCGGATTGAATGCCCCGCCCCGCAAAATGCACGAGACGCCGCGCTTGCGCGGCGTCTCATTTCAGGAAAGTGAAATATGGGGGGCTACTCAATGTGGTTTATATACAAATCCCGACATGTTAACTATGGGCGGGAGCAGGTCGTTTTTAGGTGCAAAATGGAAAATATCATCGACACCTACAGGAATCGCATCAAGGCGATGGGGTATGAGCCGCGTCGGCAGGAAGACATTCCTGACGTGATGGCAGCTTATTGCGAAGCAATCGCAAATTGCAAGATTGAAGGACTTGAATTGGTTTCGGATGACCATTCTTTTTGTTTGCTGTTGGTCGAAACCCAAATTCCCGTCGATGTGGCGATTGGTCTGGCGCAGGACTACAACCGTGATGTTCTGTCCCGCCAGAAACTTGCTGCATGATTGGTGAGCGACCCTTACACCTGGCGTAACAGCGACGTTCTACGGAACAAGCTGGGAATCCGCGACGATAATATTCTCAAGGAGCGAGAAGCTTTCTTCTCGGTTGTCCGGCATGGCGAGCTGATTGTGCAGCGCGCCATGCCGGCGACGAATGCGCGCGAGTATCGCGAACTGCACAATCATCTGTTTCAGGATGTATATGATTGGGCGGGGCGCTTTCGGACTGTGGACATAAGCAAACCCGGCAGCACTTTTGCCCGAGCGCACTTCATTGCCCGCAGCATGGAGCACGAATTTAAGCAGCTGCCCGACCTCCAAACCCTCAAGTCGATGGATCGTGATCGCTTTGCCGATACCATGGGGCGACATATTTCCGAATTAAATGCCGTTCATCCGTTCCGTGAGGGCAATGGTCGCACCATGCGGCTGCACTTGCAGCTACATTCCCTTGCGGCCGAAAAATTCGTCTCGATCCAGGCAATGGGGCCGAAGGACTGGATGGAGGCGAGCCGCGATAGCTTCCATACCGGAAATCACGCCTCCCTCGCCAAAGTCATCCGCGATGCAATGCCGCTCGAACAGAACCGCGTCGAGCCAGCGCGTGGGCCAGCGGGCATCGCGTTTCCGCCCTCGATGGAATCTCTCATGCCAGTTGGCGAACGACGCGCAATGAGTATCGAGCAGGCCAAGGATCAAATTAGCCGTTACCTACCTACTGCGCAAACCGTTGCGTCGCGGCAGCATGAGCAGCTTAACCGGATCGCGGAAACGTCCGCTGACATGCGCCAGCTGGCCGCACGTTCAGCGCAGGAGCTTGCCTTTTTCCGCGATCCCAAAGGGCCGATGCACCACCTTCAGCTGATTGAGCAACGCCGCTATCATCAGATCGAGGTCAATTGGTCCGAGGGCATGGACCCGCTGCAAAGAGTCCGCGCCATCAGCGCGGGCGCCGCAGATTTCCTTTCGAAAATGACCGACCGCGACATTCAGGCCGCCGATCGCGCGCTACGTCTGCAAGTCATGCCTCCCGGCGTCAGTCAGGTTGATCTACGCCTTGCCGCGCAATTCGAGAAAAACTCGCCTGAGCAGAACCGGGCCGATGCCAGGTTCGCGCAATTCCAGCTCGCCATTGATAAGCGCGTCGCCACAGCTACCGAGCGCGGCGCATCGAAGGAACAGCTGGCGCAGATCGTCGAAAGCGCAAAGGCGCATGTCGCCGCAACATTGCGCGAAGGCAAATCACCGACACAGGCGGCCGAGAAATCAAAGGACCGCGAGCGCTGAAAATGAGCGGCCAGGGCCGCGCGCCTACTAGTCTGTCAGCTGCCACATAGGATCGAGCGGCCCAGGGCCGCGCCCCGTCAGTGGTGGCAGTTGCCACCGGGGGGAACACCAAGGGCACCCGCCCTTTCGTTCCCGAAGCATAATCGACAGGACCGGGTTGCACGCCAAGTTCGGCCAGTTCCGGCGCGCTCACGCGCGCCGGGGCCTCCCTGAGGGCATAGCGTGGAAGGTACGCCAGACAACGCTAAGCGAGAACAGTGCAAGAACGGCGCTGTGATGGCGATCAACGGCGCAGGTCGATGATGCCCAGCTCTCGCCACATCCACGTAAAATCATAGGTGGCCATCGGATCACCAGCACCGGATTTTGCCGCGCCATTCTCTATATATTTGAGCCAGTCGGCCACTTTTGGTCGGCCTGCCTTCGTGCGGGCCAGAGCGCGTGGCGTCTTGTGCCCGAGGGCCGGCACCGCTTCATCAAGCGTTTTGGTATATTCGCGTGTCAGCATCTGATGAACGATGCGTTCGATTTCGTCCGGCGGGATATCGAGCGGCACTTCCTGCGGAGCGCGGGCGGCGTCATCGGCCATGAACTGGGCCAGAGTCCGGATTTCGGTCATAGGTGTGCTCACGCAATCACCAAGCCACTCGCTCATCTGCGCAATCGCCTGTTCAGCGCGGGCGGCGCTGTTGACCTCAACGATCAGTTTGCGTCCAGCCAACTCGACATTGGCAAAAACGGGTGTGCCGTCCTCCATGGTTGTCACAAAAGCCTGCCCGCCTTTGGTCGTTTCTGGTGTCCTCTTCTTCGTCACCGGTGCCAGCCAGTTCCAGAACGTGTCGCTCGCAGGTTCCAGCCATTGAGCCGCGTTCAGCCTGCGAACCACGCTTTTGCCGATCACGCCCTTTGCCAGCGGAAAAACGATACGGTGGAACACAAGGTCATCACCGTCCGCGTTGACCATATCCGGCGAGCTGCCGGGAATGGCCTTACCCAGACAGTCGAGCAGCCACATGTTCGTGAACATCGGCCCCGATGCCCGCAAGAGCGCGTCCTTGTCTAGGGGATCCAATCCGACAGTGCCCTGTGCATCGTCCACAAGTCGGGAAAGCGCGTCGATTACGCGCACGGCGCCATCTGCGCTGAACGGCAGGAGTGCCCCGGAAATGCCGTGCCGACCGTTCACGTCAACAATTCTTGCGGCGATTTTGTCCCAGTTGACGAGGGTCTGGGTCGCACCGTGTTCCCGCACCGTCACCGGGGCGACGTCGCGCAGCAGATCGCGCAAGGTCATCGATTGGCCGGGAACCACTTCGCTGACTTCATAGAGCGACATGACCGTATCGCGTAGTGCGCGCATATAGGCTTTGTTCGGCGCCTTTTCGTTCCAGCCCCGGCGCTTGAGATAGTCATCGACCAGATTGCCACCGTCAGGTTCCAGTTCCTGCGTCAGCAGATCTTCAAAGAAACAGCCCCATAGCGGCCCTTGCCAGTGATCACCGATGATTTCGAATATGGCGTCTGGCTCGAGTCCGGTTGCTTCGCACGCTGGGCCAAGATGCGCGGACAGCATTTCAGCCATCGCTTCATCCCATGGCGCCCGTTCCGCATATTTCATCAGGCCCGAAAGATCGTGAACCGATTTTGATCTGGACATTCAGGCGGGCCTTTCCACGCCAAGGCGGCGCATTTCTCGATATATGGTTGATCGGCCGATGCCGAGTTGCCGTGCCGCTTCTGTCGGCGAGATACTCGCTTCGACCAGTTTGATGGCAGCATGGACCTTGCTCATGTCGAGCGGCTGACGGCCAGGTAACTTGCCCCTGGCACGGGCGGCGGCGATGCCATCCTTGGTGCGTTCGGAAATCAGCCGCCGCTCGAAGTGGGCAATGGCCCCGAACACATGGAAGATGAGTTCGCCGGCGGCCGACGATGTGTCGATCTTTTCCTCAAGACTCAGGAGCGCGATACCTTGGCCGCGCAGCGCCTCGACCGTGGCGAGCAGTTCGGCCAGCGAACGCCCGAGCCGATCAAGGCGGACCACTGCCAGCGTGTCGCCCCTTCGGGCATAGGCGATCAGCTCGGCCAGACCCGGACGCTCCATGCTCTTGCCCGACATGACGTCGGTGAACACCTTGATGGCGCCGACCTTCTCCAGTCGCATGGTCTGGCCGGCCACGTCCTGGTCACCGGTGCTGACGCGGGCATAGCCTAATATCCCTCCCATCCTGTGCGTCTCCCAAACGGTCGAGAGTGAACGTCTTTCCGATCGTGACAGGTAGTTTGCCACCCTCTACCTGATCCACCAGTTTCTGAAGCGGCATCGCCATGAAGTCCGCGACGTCGCCAGAATAGGTGGTGAGCGAAACACCTGTGGGAATGACGTCCATCGGAGCGAAGTCGCGCAGCGACCATGCATCGCCAACCATGCCCGCCATGCACACTGCACCTGGTTCACGGATGCACGCCAGGGAGTCCGCCAAGGTTGTAGTACCCACGAGTTCGAGCACCTTGTCTGCGCCGCCGGGCCAGAGTTTGTGCACCGACGGAGCCACGAGCCCCTCATCGAGGATGAAGAGGTCGGCTCCGGCGGCGCGGACGATCTCCTGGCCTGTCTGACGGCGCGACGTGGCGGCGACCTCTGCACCCAGCGTCTTGGCAATAGCTGCTGCGGCTAGGCCGACTGAGGTTGTGCCCCCGCGAATCAGCAACCGCTCGCCCGGCACCACTCGCAGACCTCGGGACAATGAGCCCCATGCGGTCTGCAACATCTCCGGTAAAGCGCCAAGCCGCTCCCACGACAGCGCAGTCGTGACGGCTCTTACATTTGCGGCGGGTACGCAGGTATATTCTGCATAGCCCCCGTCGAACTTGCGCCCCATCCCCCCCATTACCGAAACCACAGTCTCTCCAACCTGGAACTCGCCACCGGGCGCGGCCGCCACAACCCCCGACGCTTCTATGCCAAGTATCCTGGGCAGCGTGACTCCAGGCGATTGCCCCCGCCGGGTAAATAGCTCCGAGCGGTTCAATCCGAAGGCCTTCACCCGTATCAGTATCTCGCCCGCGATCGGCTGCGGTATCTCTCGCTGCTCGATTATGAGTGCCTCAGGCCCGCCCGGCTCATGCAGAACAGCCGCCTTCATCATCTCACTGACATCCACTATCGATCCTTCGGTTTGCGCTCGTCGACAGGCATACACTCCTATCCGTGACATGTTGAAAGTCTTAACGGCGCGGGGCGAACATCTGGGCCGTCGCCCCGCGCGGGTATCAGAAGCGGAAGACGCTCTTTAGCCAGAACTTGTCACCTTGCGGCTTGTTATGCGCCATGAACTCATGCTGCCACTGAAAGGAGATCGGGATTTTGCCTGCCTGATAGCGCACGACCGGACCAAGGGCGAAAGCCTCGCCTTTGAAACCATCTGCGCCAACCCGCAGCCCGCCCTGTTTGTCGTCCGTCGTCTGTTTGTAATAGTAGCCGTTCACCCCCAATGTCAGCTTCTTGAGGTTTACACCCGCTGCGAAATCAGTGTGGAATTCCTGTCCGGACTGATAGTCCGTCGCCTTGTTCTTCGTACTGAAGTCATACATCAGCTTCACGGAGAGATCGAATTTTCCGGCCGGATCGAGATATGTCATCGCGAGCACCGGTTCGAAATTCCATGTGTTTCTCCCGATGTTGGCGAGGTTTTCACGATTATACTTTCCCGTTGGCACCCACGTATCGACGGCCGCAGTGATATGGGTATTACCGGCCTCCCAGCCCAGCACCACCGGCGTGACGATCATGTCGCCCAGACCAAAGCGGCTGTCGCGTGCGCCGCCCGCGTGCACGGTGAGGCTGACCAGCGGAACGAAGGCCTGCATCGCCCAGGTCGCACCGAGGATTTTCTTGTCGGTCACGTGTACGAAGCGGGAAACCTGGGCATAGGCGTCGATCGAGAAGTCGGGGACCATGCTGTTGCCATCGGCATCGTTGAGCCGGTCCGCGGTGTAATAGTTCGTATAGTTAAGCAGATAGGTACCGGGCGGCGGCAGGGGTGCCACCATCAGACTTTCCGCACCATTTGGATAGGCGCCGCCGCCGCCTTCGGTCGCATGGGCATCTGCAGCGGAAAGCGCGCACCCGACTGAAAACATCAAGATGGAATAGGCCCGCATGATTTTCCTCCTCTGATAGACGTGCGGCCTCACCCCTCGAACGGCATCGCACGTGGTTTTTTTGGATTTTGATGGCTTGCCCTTGGGCGCGGCCAACCGCGCCCAAGGGGATCAGAATGGGTACGGCTGGCCGGCCGGTTCGATCGTGACCCATTTGAGCTCGGTAAACTCGTCAACGACAGCGCGGCCATCGAACCGGCCATAACCGCTGTTCTTCATGCCTCCGTAAGGCGCCTGCGGCTCGTTCTGGACGGTTGCGCCGTTGATGTGGACGCTGCCCGAATCGATACGACGAGCGACATCCAGCGCGCGGGTAACATCTTGCCCGAACACCGCTGCGGACAGACCATATGCCGTGTCGTTCGCAACCCTCACCGCCTCCTCGACGCCTTTCACGCGTACGATCGTGGTGACCGGACCGAACGTCTCCTCGTCATAGATTTCCATCTGGGACGTCACATGATCGACGATCGTGGCGGGCATGGTCGCTCCGTCGGCATAGCCGCCTGCGATAATCTTCGCGCCCTTCGCAAGAGCGTCCTCGACGAGACTATTGATCCTTTGGCCCGAAGCCCGCCCAATCATCGGTCCAACGACACATCCCGGACCGGCCGCAGGATCACCGGCCGGAAGGGCGGCTGCGCGTTCGGCGAAGCGCGTAGTAAATTGATCGGCGACACTCTCATCGACTACGAAGCGTTCCGTCGACATGCAGATTTGCCCTTGGTACAGGAAGCTGCCGAAGATCGCCGCATTCACGGCGCCCTCGATATCCGCGTCGTCCAGGACGACGAAGGGAGCCTTGCCGCCCAATTCAAGAAGGCACCGCTTCAGATGGGTCGCAGACTTCTGCGCGATGATGCGTCCCACCCGCGTAGAGCCTGTGAAGTTTATGCGGCGGATGGCAGGATGCGCGATCAGGGTGTCGATTACGTCGGCCGCATCTTCAGGAGCGTTGGTCACGAAATTCAGGACACCGCTGGGGAAGCCGGCCTCGTAGAAGGCCTGAGCCAGCAGCGCGTGGGTCCTGGGACTAGCCTCCGATGCACGGAATACCACGCAGTTGCCGCACATGAGCGGATAGGCGATCGCTCGGGCCGCCAGGATGACGGGGCCGTTCCATGGAACGATGCTCAGCACCACGCCCACCGGCTGTCGCAACGTCATGGACAATGTGCCCGGCTTGTCGGTCGGGATTGTCTCGCCCTGGATCTGGGTGACGAGGCTCGCGGCCTCGCGGATCAGGTTGGCGGACGCCATCACATTGAAACTGGCCCAAAGTTCGGACGCGCCGATCTCCTGCGCCATGACCGGTACGAAATCAGGGACCATAGCCTCGAGGATATCCGCCGCTTTGAGCAGGAGCCTTCGGCGTTCTGTGGGCCCGGTGTGTGACCAGGCCCCGAATGCGGCCTGCGAGGAATCAGCTGCACGGCTGGCATCAGCAACGCTTGCCGCAGCAGCTGTCGTGACAATCTCGTCAGTTAATGCATTGCGCCGCTCGAACGTGCGCCCGCCTTCCGCGTTCGCCGCGACATTGCCGATCACCAATTGGGTTTCCATATTTACCTCCGTTGCGAATTTCGCCGGCTCAGGCCTTAGGCGAGATGATTTCGGCCATGCGTTCGCCGATGAGCACGCATGTCGCCATGGTTGCGACGCCAGGAATGCGCGGCATGATGGAGGCGTCGGCAACGCGCAGGCCCGTCAAACCGTTTACGCGCAACTTAGCCCGTATAATTCATCGGGGGTTGGCGGATGTAGCGTAAGCATCTGATTTAACGTATGATTTGGTTGTCTAATCCGATCAACGTCATTTCAAGAAAGCTACACCCGCCATGGACGATCCTACGCTGCCGCTACCTGGTCTGTCACCTGTTTCGGGCAAGCGGTTGGACGTCAGATTTGACGGCGGTCTGCTATCGTCAGACGGCGGGATTTTGCTGTTGCGCGAGGTGGAGCAGCGCCTTGGCGTTGCGGATCGCATGGCGGCCTGCATCAAAGATCCCCGCGCGCCGGATCTGATCACCCACAGCCTTACCGACATTATCCGCTTCCGGCTGATGATGATTGCGGCGGGTTACGAGGATGGCAATGACGCCTCCAGTCTGCGCGTCGACCCGATGTTCAAGCTGGCCCTTGATCTGGCACCTTCGGATCGCGCGCTATGTTCGCAGCCGACGATCTCGCGACTGGAGAACCTGCCTGATACGCGTGCGTTGCTGGGCATGGGCCGGGCGATGGTTGATCTGTATTGCGATTCCTTCCGCACCGTGCCCAAGCGTATTGTCCTCGACATTGATGACACATTCGATGCCGTGCATGGCGGCCAGCAGTTGCGATTATTCAATGCCCATCATGACGAATATGGCTTCCAACCCATCGTCGTGTTCGATGGCGAGGGCCGCTTCATCACTGCCGTGCTACGCCCGGCCAAACGACCCGGCGGCAAGGAAATCAGGGCTTTCCTGCGCCGCCTGATGCGTGCAATCCGCGCCAACTGGCCAAGAACGCAGATCATGCTGCGCGGCGACAGTCATTATTGCTGTCCCGAGGTCATCGACTGGTGCCGGGCGGGCGGACACGACTTCATCCTGGGCGTCGCGCCGACCTCGACATTGCGCCGCCATGTCACCGATCTCGAAACCAGCACCAAAGCGCGCTTCGAGGCCGCAACCGACGATGGCAAGGTGCGCCGCTTCAAGGCATTCCACGACGGCGCTAAAAGCTGGAGCCGCGTCGAGCGGATCATCGCCCGCGTCGAAGTCGGCGATCAGGGGGCCGACACCCGCTTCGTCGTCACCAATCTCAAAAAGGGCTCGCCCCGCTGGCTCTACGAGCAGGTCTATTGCCGGCGGGGGCAGGCGGAAAATCACATCAAGTCGTGGAAAACCCATCTCGCCGCAGACCGTACATCCTGCACAAAGGCCACGGCCAACCAGTTGCGGCTGTTCCTTCATGCCGGTGCCTACTGGCTTATGTGGGGTCTGCGCACCGCCATGCCGAAACGCTCAATATGGCGCACTGTCCAGTTCGATACCTTGCGCCTGCACCTCATCAAGATCGCTGCCCGTGTCGTCGAAATGAAGACCTTGATCCGCGTCCAATGGCCCACCGCCTGTCCCAACCAGCAGATCGTCCGGGTCGCCCTCGATCGTATCCCTCGCCTCGTTACCTGAACAACGGGCCTGGCCCCAAAAACCAAACCCGTCCCTTCAACCCGCAAGCCTCAACATACCCGACCTTCGGCTCATCCCCGGGAGTGATGCACCGCGCCTGCCTCCAACCAAAAACCGAAATCCTGACGCCCGATCAACAACGCGATGAATTATACGGGTTAGGATCGACGACGGCATTGCCGTCCTTGCCCATCCGGCATGTCCCGACCTCATGAAAATAGGTGGTCGCACCGTCCTTGATGAAATTGGCCATATCGTTTCGCTCGAGCTTGCGCCCCGGGACCACTTCTCGCTTCGCGAAAGGCTTGAGCGCGGCAGAATTACCCAGATCACGAGCAAGTTCGATGCCGGCGGCAAGCGCCTCGACATCATCGGGATGCGACAGGAAATTCGCGTCGAGGAGCGGACGGTCGGCAGCGTTGGACGAGCGCAGGCGCATCTTGCCCCGGCTTTTAGGCGCGACGAGGCCGGCGCATAGCGCCCAGGATGTGGGCGGCGGGGCGTAATTCTTCGCTATGACCTCACTCGCGTAGGGGAGTTCGATCTGAACGATGTTGATGTCTGGCCGGTCGAGATCGGACCGGGACTTCCAGAAGCCGGCCACTTCCGCGCCGCTATTGCGTAGCTCGAAGGCATTCGGAGCTTCCCACAGGCAGCCGCCATGCAGAATGTGATCCTGGAAGTGAGCGCCGACATCTGGCGAATGCACGACCGATTTGATGCCGACGGCAGCCAGTTCCCTCTCATCGCCTATGCCGCTCAGCATCAGCAGTTTCGCCGAGTTGATCCCTCCGGCGCACAGGATTGTTTCCTCACGCGCCAGAACCTTGCGCGGTCCCGATGGCGTCGCAATCTCGACGCCGATAGCGCGACCGTTCTGGACAATCACCCGGTCGACATGGGTGGCTGTAAGCAGGGTGACATTGGGTTTGCTCAGCACCGGGTACAGATAGGCCTTGGCCATGTTGTTGCGCTGGCCGTTCTTGATGATCTGATTCATCATGGCAAAGCCGCCGGCACTTTCTTCGCGAGCGCCATTCTGATCGGGGAAGATGGTAAAGCCCCTGGCCCGCGCTGCTTCGAGAACCGCAGGGGCCATTGCCAGCGGAGACGCAGCCGGCTGGCACCATACCGGCCCCCCCTTGCCACGGTATCTTGCATCTTCGCCACCCTGCCAGTTCTCAATCTTCCTGTAGAGCGAGAGGCCATGTTCGTAGCCCCAGTCCTCATCCCCAGTAACTTCGGCCCAGTGATCAAGATCCTGCTTGAAAGGCCGGGCCCAGATCGTCGCGTTGATGCTGGTGCCGCCACCGACCACCTTGCCCATATGCTCGGCGATGGCCCGATTGTTTACATGCGGGGTAGGAATGGCGACGTCACCCCAGTCGCGCTCCGTTCCCAGGTTGGTGAACCAGACGCGCGGATCGGCTACCGACGGGGCCGTATCCCATCCCCCGGCCTCTATTATCAGTATCTTTGCCGTCGAGGAGGAAGCCAAACGGCCCGCAAGAGCGCATCCTGCAGCGCCAGTGCCGACGATGATATAGTCGTAAGCAGCAGCAATCTGACGGCCCCTCGCATCCTGGTTAGCCCGAATGGCCTCTAGCTCGTCGGCAAGGGCAGGAATGGCGATGCCGGCAAGTCCGGCCGCGGCGGCCATTCGTATAAAGGCGCGGCGACCGATCCTTCCCGAGAGATAGGTCTGTTCGGCGGCTTCCAGTGCACAGGGCAGCATTTGCGCCCGCAGCGGACCGATCCTGGTCAATCATGGTGTTACTCCTCCCCTAGAGCCCGCGCCACGTTGAGCGACGGGCACGATTTCTCGTTCGCACAGACGCACGTTGCCGTTCGTTAACCAATTTGGAATTTCAGACATGGACGCATTTGCGTCCCCACCCCTCCGATCAAGGTCAGACTGGTGCCTGATCCTATAAAAAAATTATGCCGAGTCTTTCACAATGTCAAATGGATTTGATAATGATGAAGCTAGAGGGTCAGCGTTTTATAATGTCGAATTGATTTCCTATTGCGGAACAGTGTGGCTTGGGCGTATGATTGGCCGGAGAGATGTCAACTCGAGAGGATCGTCATGAACGAGGTCGAAGCACCGCTACGCGGTGAAAGCATCCAGACGCCCTGGACCCAGGAGGGGTCAAGCCGCATCCCGGCGGCCGTCTATACGGATCGCGATATCTATGAGCGCGAGCTGTCACGCATATTTTACGGTCGTCACTGGAGCTACGTGGGACTTGAGGTAGAGGTTCCCGAACCCGGCTGCTTCAAGCGCACGTCGATCGGCGAGCGATCCGTTATCATGATCCGGAATCGAAAGGGCGAGGTGAACGTCTTGGAAAATCGCTGCGCGCACCGCGCGATGCGATTCTGCCAGGAACGGACCGGCAAGGTTAAGACGCTTGTCTGCCCCTATCATCAGTGGAACTACAATTATGACGGGAAGCTTCTGGGAGTTCCCTTCAAGAATGGCGTGAAGGGCCAGGGCGGCATGCCCGAGGACTTTGCCCTGGAGGATCATGGCCTTAACAAGCTGGCGGTTTCCGTGAGGAACGGCGTGGTGTTCGCCAGTTTCGATCATGATGTGGAATCGTTCGAGGACTATCTTGGCCCGGACATCCTGCGCTATTTCGATCGCACCTTCGACGGCCGCAAGCTGGTGCTCCATGGTTATTCGCGGCAGCGCATTCCGGGCAACTGGAAGCTGATGATGGAGAATATCAAGGACCCGTACCATCCGGGCCTTCTCCATACCTGGTTCGTAACCTTTGGCCTCTGGCGTGCGGACAACAAGTCCGAACTATGGATGGACGACAAGGGGCGGCACGCCGCGATGGTGTCTCGCCGCAGCGAGACCGTCGACAAGGATGTCACCCAAGGGGTGACCAGCTTCCGCGAGAATATGAAGCTCAACGACATGCGCCTGCTTGATATCGTTCATGAGCCGTGGTGGGGCAGCCCTACTGTGTGCATGACCACGCTCTTTCCAAGCGTGATCCTTCAGCAGCAGGTGAATTCGCTTTCGACCCGGCAGATCATTCCGGTTGGCCCTGACAAGTTCGACTTCGTCTGGACCCACTTCGGTTTCGAGGACGACGACGAGGCCATGGTGGAGCGCCGCATGCGTCAGGCCAACCTCTTTGGCCCTGCCGGCTTCGTCTCGGCTGACGACGGCGAAGTCATCGAATTCAGCCAGGAGGGTTTCGAGCAGGACGGCGACTTCAGCACCATGTGCGAACTGGGTGGGCGCGATGTTGAAAACACCGACCATATGGTCACGGAAACGCTGATCCGGGGCATGTATCGTTACTGGCGGGAGGTGATGGAACTGTGATCACAGATACGAACCTTCGCCTCGAAGTCATCGACCTATTCGCGCGGTACGTCGCCTGTCTCGACAGCGGCAACTACGACGCCTGGCCTGACTTCTTCACCCAGGACTGCCATTATCGCGTCGTGCCGCGCGAGAACTATGATGCAGGACTGCCTCTTAGCACTCTTAGTCTGCATGGTGTACCAATGCTGCGCGATCGCCTCTATGGTGTCGAAAGCACATTGTTCCACGCGCCCTACTATCAGCGGCACATCATAGGCCCCACCCTCATCAAGGAGCAGGGGGACGACGGACTTTTGACTGAAACCAATTATCTGGTCGTGCGGACCAAACGCGATATGCCCAGCGAGATCTTCAATACCGGGCGCTATGTCGATCGCATCGTCATCACCCCGCAAGGCCTGCGCTTCGCGGAAAAGGCGTGTGTCTTCGACAGCGAGCTCATCCCCAATT
This sequence comes from Sphingobium sp. B2, assembly GCF_007693735.1. Taxonomy (NCBI): domain Bacteria; kingdom Pseudomonadati; phylum Pseudomonadota; class Alphaproteobacteria; order Sphingomonadales; family Sphingobiaceae; genus Sphingobium; species Sphingobium sp. B2. The sequence goes on along the minus strand of NZ_VDBZ01000004.1, from coordinate 185,698 downwards.
CGCTCATCTATCCCATCTAAACCACCTGGCGCCGGTACGAGCCGGCGCCATTGGCACAGCCCGAAAGAGATAAACGGATGCCCCAGCTGACAGTGATCAATCGCGCCGGAGAGGAAGCGACAGTCGATGGTGAAGTCGGTTTGTCGGTAATGGAGATTATCAGGGACGCGGGTTTTGACGAGCTGCTTGCCATGTGTGGCGGCTGCTTGTCTTGCGCCACCTGCCATGTCTACGTCGATGGCGATAGCGCCGCCGCCTTGCCTGACGTCGGAGAGGATGAGGACGACCTGCTGGCATCCTCCGACCACCGGCAGGAAAATTCCCGTCTCTCCTGTCAAATCCCTTTCACGGAAGATCTTTCCGGCTTGAGGGTCAGAATCGCGCCCGAGGAGTAATCGCACGCCGCGCTCCAAAGCGACCTGCACACGATTTGCATTTGGCGATTTTCCCCCGCAAAGCTCTCCCAGGTCCATTCCGGGAGTTGATATGACGATCGTTGAAGAAGAGAGCGCACCCAAGCGTCGAGCCGGCATCCAGTCCGTGGAGATCGGCCTCAACGTGCTCGACGCCCTGGCCGGGCTGGGCAAGCCCTCTGCGCTCTCTGCCATCGTGCACAGATGCGGCCTTTCTCCTTCGCAAACGCATCGTTATCTGGTCAGCCTGATCGTGGCGGGTATGGCGCGGCAGGACGCGGCCGGAAACTACGATCTTGGTCCGGCGGCCCTTCGTCTTGGGCTTGGAGCATTGGCCCGAACGGACGTGTTCCAGGCTGCCGACACAGCTATCGCTGCATTTGTTGAGGAATCCGGCCGTACCGTGCAGATGGCCGCGCTTGGTCCTCACGGCCCTACCGTCGTTCGGTGGCATGTGGGTTCGCCGCCAGTCGTCACGTCGCTCAGTGTAGGCTCGATGTTGCCGCTGCTGCGGTCGGCAACGGGCCACGTCTTCCTTGCCTTTCTCTCCGAGCGTGAGACCCGCGACCTCGTCACCAAGGAACTCGCGGCAGACAAAGGCCTCAAGCCCGTTGACGTTGAAGCATTGCGCAAGCGCGTGCGCGCCGCAGGCGAATCAAGCGTAGACGGTACGGTTATCCCAGGCCTGCGGGCCACCGCCTTCCCAATTTTTGACCTGCAATCCCGGCCGATACTGTCGGCCACCATGCTCTCGAGCGAAAGTTTCGAAGCGAGCCGTGACAGGCTGGCGGCGGATAGGTTGCGCGATGTCTGCCTGGCAATCAGCGCCCAGATCGGCGGCAAGCCACCGGCAGACTGACTTTACGCTTCGACATTATGCAAACCATTTGACATTGAGAAATGACAGGGGCAGGGTGACTGCGGCCGACAGGAGATCGGCGGCATGTGGAGAGGCCCTGCGAGAATCGTAGCCGCCATCCGGCCAGCTCCTTTCGGTTGGGCCTTCAGGGCCGATAATTCGCCAGGTGCGGTCATCGCGCCTCGGCAGTCAACCGGAGGCAAGATGACAAAGCCGCTGCCAAACGACCAGCACGCCCAGCTGGAAGCCCTCTATGCCGAGATGGCCCCACAGAGCCTCACCCCATTGTGGGAAGTGCTGAGCGCCCTTGTTCTCACACAACCGGACAGTCCGGCCCGCGTCCACAAATGGAGCTACGACCAAGCGCGCAGCTATCTCATGCGCGCGGGCGATCTCATCTCGGCCGAACAGGCCGAGCGGAGGGTTCTGATCCTGGAGAATCCCGGTCTGACAGGGCTTTCCGCGGTCACCCCCAGTCTTTATGCGGGGCTGCAGCTCATCCTTCCCGGCGAGGTCGCACCTTGCCATCGGCACAGCCAGTGCGCCCTGCGGTTCGTGATCGAGGGCGAAGGCGCCTACACCGCAGTCGATGGCGAAAAGGCGGTCATGCGCCCGTTTGATCTCGTTCTGACGCCGGGCGGGCAATGGCATGATCATGGCAACTTCACCGACAAACCGATGATATGGCTCGATGGGCTCGATATTCCGACGGTCCGTCACTTCGATGCAAGCTTCGCAGAGAAGCTGCCGGAGGCGATGCACCCGGAAACCGTGAAGCCCGGAGATACCCTCGCTCGATACGGCCACAATATGCGGCCGATGCGCGGCGGCGTTGCGGATCGTCGTCCCTCCCACCAACCCCTCTTTCACTATCCCTATTCCGATTGGCGCCCCGCGCTCACTGCCATGGCGGCCAGCGCGGAAATCGATCCGCATCTGGGCCATGCGCTCGAGTTCCTGAACCCTGCCGATGGCGGCCCGATCATGCCCACCATTTCGGCACATGTAAGGCTGATACCACAAGGCTACGCTACCCTTCCCCGCCGCTCGACCGATGGCACGACTTTTGTCGTTGTCGAGGGCGAAGGGGAGGCCCGTGTCGATGGAGAAAGCCTCGCGCTCAAGCCACGCGACATTTTCGTCGTTCCCTCTTGGAAGGCACTGGAAATCTCCGCGCAAAACGAACTCATTTTGTTCGGTTTCTCGGACAAGGCTTCCCAGCAGAAACTCAACCTCTACAAGGAGCAACTCTCGTGACACTGTTTGAAGTGCTTCCCGCAACGCTTGCAAAAACCACCGGCGGCGACGACTTTCCGGTACGCCGGGTCTTCTGCGTCGGGCGAAACTACGCCGCGCACGCCCGCGAAATGGGCCGCGACCCGGATCGGGAACCTCCGTTCTTCTTCACCAAATGGGCCGAGACTGTCGTACCGAGCGGCTCCACCATTGCCTATCCGAGTGCGACGTCCGACTTTCATTATGAAGCGGAGCTGGTGGTTGCGATGGGGCAGGCCGGCAGGGACATCCCGGTCGAAAAGGCGCTCGACCATGTCTACGGCCTGTCTCTTATACACATCTAGATGTGTATAAGAGACAGACCATTGCCTATCCGAGTGCGACGTCCGACTTTCATTATGAAGCGGAGCTGGTGGTTGCGGTGGGGCAGGCCGGCAGGGACATCCCGGTCGAAAAGCCGCTCGACCATGTCTACGGCTATGCAACCGGCCTCGATATGACCCGCCGCGATCTCCAGCTGGCCGCCCGCGCGCAGGGCCGCCCCTGGGATACCGGCAAGAACGTAGAGCAATCCTCGCCACTGGGCCTCATCCACCCCGTGTCCGAGGTGGGTCATCTCGACAAGGGGGCAATCCGCCTCACCGTGAACGGTGAAGTGAAGCAGGATGCGGATCTGACCGAACTGATCTGGCCCGTCGCCGACGTCATCGCGTTCCTCAGCACGCTCTATCGTATCGAGCCGGGCGATCTCATCTACACTGGCACGCCCGCTGGCGTTGGAGCTGTGGTCGAGGGCGACGTGGTGACCGTCACGATCGAGGGTCTCGAACCCACCGAAGTCACCATCGGCCCAAAAGCCGCCGACTGATTTTTCATCAGCCCAGAAGGCGGCGCTAAGACTGCTAATCCGAGGAGGGTAGTTATGGCAGTTCTAACAGCGGAGGCCGGATCGGCCTCCGCGATCGATGCCGCATGCTTTGGTCCCTATCAGTTCAGGATCGCTGCGCTATGTGCACTTATCGCAAGCCTCGACGGCTTTGACACGCAGGCGATAGCCTATGTCGCGCCGACAATCGCCGAAGCATGGAAGCTCGACAAGGCCGCTTTTGGCCCCATTTTCGGTGTCGGGCTGCTCGGCCTGACGATCGGCGCGTTCCTTCTCAGTCCCGTCGCCGACAGGATCGGTCGCAAACTGGTCATCATTTTGTGCACGGCGATATTCGCGCTCTTCGCCCTCCTTACCGCTGGCGCAACGAGCATGGATCAGCTGCTGCTCTATCGTCTCCTGACCGGCATCGGGCTGGGAGGGGCGATGCCCAATCTTATCGCCATAACCAGCGAATATGCGCCTGCCCGCCTCAAGGCGACTCTGGTGACGGTGATGTTCTGCGGATTTCCGCTGGGCTCGACGATCGGAGGCATTGTCAGCGCACCGCTTATCGCGCGTTTCGGATGGGAAGCGGTGTTCCTTCTAGGTGGCATCCTGCCGCTGCTACTCATCCCGCTCCTTTGGATCGCCCTACCCGAGTCGGCGCGTTTCCTGGCCGCTAGACCCGACCCCGAAAGGCGGCTCACCCCCATTTTGAAGCGGATCGATCCTTCGATCATCCCCGCGCATTTCATCGAAGAGGTGCGAAGCGAGGCAGGCGGAGGCCCGATCGGCAAGTTCCCAGTCGCAGAACTTTTCCGCGGCGGTCGCGCGCAGACCACGGCGCTGCTCTGGATCGCCTTCTTCATGAACCTTCTCGTCATGTATTTTCTGGTCAACTGGTTGCCCTCTCTCCTGCGCAGTCTCGGGCTATCATTGGAGATCGCCATCGCATCGACGGCTATCCTCAATCTGGGAGGCGTGTTTGGCGCGATCGTCCTGGGACGGTTGATCGACAAGCGGGAGCCGGCCATCGTGTTGGGGCTGGCCTACCTGGCCTCGGCGGCATTCATCTTCATCATCTCCCATGCAGGGGCAAATGTTGTTCTCCTGCTGGCTGGCGCCGCCGCGGCAGGGTTCGGAATTGTCGGCGGGCAGATCGGACTCAATGCGGTCGCGGCGTCTGTATATCCCAACGCCATTCGCTCGACTGGTGTCGGTTGGGCCCTGGGCGTCGGTCGCATCGGGTCGATCCTGGGCCCGGTGGCTGGTGGCGCCCTTCTGGGCCTGGGCTGGTCGAGCCAGCACCTGCTCCTCATTGCCATCGTGCCAGCGCTGCTCGCGTCCGCCGCCGTCTTCCTCCTGCGCAAAGTCAGATAGAAAGGACTTGCCTTGCTCCTCCATGGATATTTTCGTTCGACCGCGTCCTACCGGGTCCGCATCGCACTCAACCTCAAAGGCGTCAGCTACGAGGACGCCTTCCATCATCTGCGTCGCGGCGAACAGAATGCGCCAGAGTATCTCAAGCTCAATCCGCAAGGGCTGCTTCCGACGTTGGAGATAGGCGATGCCGTGCTGACCCAGTCGCTAGCCATTTGCGAGTATCTAGAGGACAAATATCCAGAACCCGCGATTCTTCCTGCCGATCTGATGGAGCGGGCGCATGTTCGGGCATTCGCCCAAGTGATCGCCTGCGACATCCATCCGGTGCAGAACCTCAAGATCCTGGCTCGACTGCGAGCGCTGGGTATCGCTGATGATGATGTCAACGCCTGGGCACGTACGGCCATCGAAGAGGGCCTTGCCGCGTGCGACGCGCTGATTGCCGGCACCGACACACCGTTTTGCTTCGGCCAGGCTCCCTCGCTCGCGGACATCTGCCTCGTTCCCCAGCTCGTAAACGCGCGCCGCTTCGGCGTCGACCTTAAGTGGGAGCGGCTTCTCGCCATCGAAGCGCGGTGCCTTGCGCTGGAGAGTTTCGCCAAGGCTTCACCCGACCGGCAGCCCGACGCCGAATAGGCTTACCCCTCCGGAGCGGCGAAGAAGAGCATCAGCTGCCGCCGCTCTGGTCATCTTCAGGAGAGGATAGAAGATGTCGAAGCGTGCTTCCGCGCGTGCCATTCACGCAGGTCTAAAAAAATCAGATCAAACCTTCAGCCGACAATGTGGCCCGGACTGCTGGACGTTCAGCCACGCGGTTGAGGTAGCCTTGCAGGCCGGGCCAAGGCGAAAGGTCCACATTCACGTAAGCCCCCCAGCCAAGCACAGTAAACAAGTAGGCGTCCACCACGGAAAAGTCGTTCCCCATGGCCCAAACCTTGTCACCGAGCATCTGCTCGGTATGGGCAAGACGGCTTTCCAATTGGGCCTTGATGACTGGCTTGGCATCCTGTGGAAACACCGGGCTGAACAGCGCTCCGAAGCTTTTATGCAATTCGGTGGAGATGAAATTCAGCCATTCCATCAGTCGGTAACGCTCCAGCGAGCCAGCTGCCGGTGCCAGGCATTTTTCTGGCACACGGTCAGCGAGGTATTGAACGATGGCCGGCCCTTCGGTGAGCACCTGCCCATCATCCATTTGCAAAGCGGGGACACTGCCCACGGGATTGACGGTCTTGTAATCAACACCAGTCTCAGTCACCTTGGTGCCGAGATCAACCTTTTCTAGCTGAAAGTCAAATCCACCTTCACGAAGGATGATGTGAGGCGACAATGAACATGCGCCGGGGCTGTAATAAAGCTTCATGAGACTCCTTAAAATCAAGGCGTGGTTGAAAAATCAGAAAAATCGATGCACTGAGAATTTATGGTTGCGTTTCCTTTTGCAACCTGCTCTCAAGCATGAAAAGGCGGTCATTTCCCCACCACATTTGATCATCCCAAAACACGGTGGGAACCCCGAAAACCTTTCGGTCAATGGCCGCCTGCGTCTCTTCGTCGTATGCCTTGGCGGCATTTTCGCTGTTCAAAAAATCTTCAAATTCACCGAGATCCCAGTTTAGCTTGTCGCATACCTCAGCCAGCAAGCTATCAGCATCCAGTGCCCACCCTTTCCCCCAAGCCGAATCGAAAACAAGGCGAACATATTCAGCGGCTCGCTCCCTGGCTGCCGGGTAATACAGTCCGGCATTCACCCGGCGGCTGTTGAAGTTAGGGGGGAAAACCAACGGAATCCTATAGAGATCGGCCCATCGCTGCAAATCCACCTTTAAGTAGTCAAGCTTGACCTTGAGATCCCGATTGGACGGCCCGATGTTGCCAATGGCCGTCTTTGCTCGCGCCAAATCAATGGCGTGATACTGGATGGGGAATCCATAACGCCCCGCTAGCACCGACAAACGGTGGTTTGCCAGGTACGAAAAGGGGCTCAAAAAATCGAAATAAAAATCAACCATCATGCTCAGGCTCTCCCAAAAAAAGACGGCAGAAATGTGGAGCTGCTTCAGGGCAAGCGCCACATCCCGCGCTCTTGGCGCTTTTACGGCGTACTCGCATATTTGATACTCGCCGATTCCTCCAATCCAGAGGACGCCCAGATCAGCCAGCTTTGCTGATCGGAGATATCTGACTCAGGACCTGGCCTCGCCTCACTTCTTTTTCGAGCCGGTTGCCGTTTTGGTTTTCTTCAATTCCTCGGCGTACTTGGTATGCAGTGCGGCCCAGGCGTTGCCTGATTTTCGAGCACCTGCAAGGTATTCATCTGGTACCAGCGTATAGGGTGGCCGGCACGGCCCCGCTTTGAGCCAACCCGCCTCGTCCATTCGTGCTTTTTCGAGACCAATGTTGTATTTCGAGAATTCCGAGAAATCGCCGCGTGGAAACAGTGTGGCGTCGGCAGCGCGCATGTCATCTGAAATGGCCTTGGCCTTGGTCCAGTCACCGGTCGTCTTGGCCTGTGTCACCGCATCACGAAGCATGAGGGCAGTCGCTGGACCGCACATGGAGCCGCTGGACCAGAAGGCGGTCATGCGCTCAGGATTGATTCGGGCCGCAGCGTAATAGTCATCCTCATGCGGAAGGAAGCGAATATTTGGAGCCAATTTCAGATCCAAGTCCAGCATTCCGATGCCCAAGTACTTGGCTGTAACAACTTGCGGGATTTTGGACATTTCGGCCCAAAACGGGCGAGGAAAATCAAATTTGAAAGCCTCCGGGTTGGCATAAACAGCGATGGCAGCATCTGGCACCGCTTCCGCCACATCGCGATAAAACTGCACGGCGGTGGGCAGATCCATCTTCACCCACATCGGCCCGCCGAGCATGGTTCCTTGGGCACCAATGTCCATCACTTCGCGGGTCTGGCGTATAACTTCACGGGTATTCAAGGCCGTTGTGCCGCAGAAGTAGGGCACTCGACCGCGCGCGGTTTCCACGACCGTTGAAACAAAATCCCGCTTCTCCTCCCACGTCAGCGTCGCGCATTCGCCAAAGGTGCCGTGGCTCAGAATGCCATTGACGCCGGCCGCAATCAACTCCTCGACAATCCGGGCCGTCTCGTCGAGATCGACCGTGTGCGTGCTGCGCCAGTCCGAGGCATCCGGCGTGGACGGGGTCGGCATGATGACCCATGCGCCTTGAATATCCGCGGCAGTCAGGCGCACCGCTTTGTTCGTCTTTCTTGTCATTAAAATTTCCCTTGAAAATGGTGATGCAAACAGAATTTGGGAATCAATGTGGACCGATCAGAATCTCCGGCCAATCGCAATCGAGGTTAGCAGCGGATTCAACGTTACGCGGGCTGTAGCAACTTGAGACCCAAGAAACCCCGATGCATCTGTTTTCAGATAAAGTTTTCGGATATCAAAGCTGACGAACCAGTCGCGGTTGATGTTCGCTTCTGCACCGATGTGGAGCACAGGTGCCCACGCATGATCTGCATCGAATGAGGTCAGATTGGCATCTTTGCTTTTCAGAATTCGGGTGTAGTTGATCCCCGCCCCCACGTACGGGCGAATCAATCCCATCTGCGGCAGGTTGTAGGTCGCCGACAAAACCGCAGGAGCATATTGAACACGACCGAGCAAAATCGGAGGCAGCGTGCCTGCGCCTGTCACTTTTGTGGTGGGTGGAATGCCAAAAATTAATCGCGCGTTCCAGTTATCGTTAATGATGTAGCCGAAGTCAAATGTCAAAGCGTTGTTGTCACTAGCGTCAGCGCTTCCACCCGGAACCCTTGTTCCGTCAATCGAAACTTTGGCGCTCGCATCGAAGGCTACGTTGGTGGCGCCGATGCGATATGACCAACGGGAATCCTCGGCATATGCGGTGCTGAGCATCAGCATCCCAAGTCCTGCGAGGGAAATGGCTTCTTTGATAATCATTGTCTCCTTTTGTTATATGGAACAGAATGGGAAAAACAGATGCGATCGATTTCGCATCTTTTGCATGGCTAGCTCAGTTTGACGTCCAATCCATAACCGGTGGCCTCGATGGCGTGACCGAAAATGTCGCCGACGTAATATTCCGATTCAGCAATGGCGGGGGCGCCTCGCCACCCAGGTTCGATCAGCCAGCCGGAAGGTGTTGCCCCGTAGAACGTCAGCGCCTTATCGTTGGAATGGATGCCCAATTGCAAGGCAATGTCAATCTTTTCCTTCGTGAAAAGCTGGTGTGTGCAACCCAAATCTTCGATATGAGTGTATTCAATCATCAGATGATTGAGGCGCTTGGCCGCAGGCATTGAACCGAAAGCGATGGAATGATCGCGAGCATTGCAATGCATGAACGTCAACTCAGCCGTCATGCCGTTGGGCAAAGGAAGGCGGTACTCGACATCTCCACGGAAGCCCAGCAGGCTGTAGAACTTGCGCGCCGCTTCAACATCATTCTGACGCACGATGCAGTGGCCTAGGCCCTGATCGCCGGTTAGAAATTTTCCGTGCAAGGGACGACCGGGGTGGAAGGGATTGTTCAGGTCAATCCGAGGTCCCCAGAAAATCTCGGTCGGGTTGCCCCCCGGATCTTCTGTCTTCATCAGGCCCAGTACCATCCGTTCTTGTGCTTCGGCTTTGTCGCACACGCGGACTTTGTAGCCTGCGTCCACGAGCTTTTGACCCAATGCCTCGAATTCCGGTTGACCGGCGACACGCCAGCCCAGGTATTCAAGGTCATCTTGACCGTTGTGATGAACCACGATCCGATGGTGCCAATTGTCCATTCGCAGATAGAAGCGATCCTTGTCACCCTCATCGAGGACTTGAAGTCCCAGCATGTTTGCGGCAAAGGATTTCCACGCTGCAGGATCCTTGACCGAAATGCCCATGTACCCCAATTCAATGACTGCTGCCGGCTTGTTCATGGTTTAACTCCTTTGTTGCTTCGGCTTAGAAGGGATACTGCTGCTCGAATGGTTCAATGGTCAGCCACTTGAGTTCCGTGAACTCGTCGATCACCGCGCGTCCGTCGAAGCGACCATAACCGGTGGCCTTTGTGCCGCCATAAGGCGCCTGCGCCTCGGTCTGTACGGTGGACCCGTTGATATGGACCGAGCCGTATTCGATCGCCATGCCCACGCGCAGGGCCCGGTTCACGTCCCGGCCAAACACGCCCGATGACAGGCCATATGCACTGTCGTTGGCAATACGGATGGCATCGGCTTCGCCCTTGCAACGAACAACCACAGTGATGGGACCAAAGGTTTCCTCATCGTAGATCTGCATGTCGGCTGTCACGTGGTCCAGGATCGTGGCGGGCATGACCGCACCCTCGGCCATACCACCGCACACGACCTTGGCACCCTTGTCGATGGCATCTTTCAACAGGCCATTGATCCGGTCCCCCGAGTTGGACGACACCATCGGACCAATGACGCAGTCCCCGGTCACGCACGGATCGCCTGCACTCAACTTCTTGGTTTTCTCGACGAACTTCGCGACAAATTCGTCCGCGATCTTCTCGTCGACCACCAGGCGTTCGGTGGACATGCAGATCTGGCCTTGGAACAGGAAACTGCCAAACACCGCTGCCTTGACCGCCGCGTCGATGTCCGCGTCGTCCAGAACGATCAGCGGGGACTTGCCACCCAACTCCAGCAAGCAGCGCTTGAGATGTTGGGCCGCTTTCTGGGCGATGATGCGCCCCACGCGAGTGGAGCCCGTAAAGTTGATGCGACGAATCTCTTTAGACGAAATCAGCGCATCGGCGATATCGGGCGAGCGGTCCGGGGACGAGTTCAGATAATTGAGCACGCCAGCGGGCAGGCCGGCCTCCTGTACGCACTTCGCGATCAACGCGTGCGTGCCGGGGCTGAACTCGGAGCCTTTGAACACCACGGTATTGCCGCAGACCAACGGATACGCGATGGCCCGCGCCGCGAGCACTGCGGTGCCGTTCCATGGCGCGATACTCAAGATGGGGCCGACCGGCTGACGCAGCGTCATCGACAGGGTGTCAGGCTTGTCCGTCGGAATGGTTTCGCCTTGAATTTGGGTGGCTAGTGAGGCGGCTTCCCGGAATACATTGGCCGACAGGTGCACGTTGAACCCCGCCCACAGCGCGGAGGCTCCCACTTCCTTGGCCATCACTTCGATGAACTCGGGCGTTTTGCTCTCCATGACGTCTGCCACCTTCAAAAGAAGGCGCCGCCGCTCCGAGGGTCCGACGGCCTTCCAGGACTTGAACGCCTCTTGAGCGGCTCGAGCCGCATTGACCGCATCGTCCACCGTGGCGTTCGCGCATTGGGTCACGACCTCGCCACTGACAGGGTGCTTGCGATCAAAGTATTTTTTGTCACCTGAATCGATCCAGGCGTCGTTGATAAACAATTTCGTCTTCATGGGGTGTCTCCTGAGAACGGGGTTGATAAATTTGCTTCAGTTAAAAATTCACTTGCGGCCGCGGGCTCTGTTGCAAAGATTGGCGGCAGTCAGAGGTAGGCTGTCGCTCTGCGCCGATCAGGCGGCTGCTGCGAAATGGTGGTTGAGCATGCCCATGGCCTCCGTCAGCGCCGAGGGCCCAATGCCAAAAGCTCTCTCCACAAGGCGCACCTCGCCCCTGATGCCGGGCTGCAGGCACCAGGGGCGAGCCTGTCCTTTGCGCAGGGCTCGCATGACTTCGAATCCCTTGATCGTGGCATAGGCCGTGGGGATCGATTTGAAACCGCGCACCGGCTTGATCAGTATCTTGAGCTTTCCGTGATCGGCCTCGATCACGTTATTGAGATACTTCACCTGCCGGTGGGCCGTCTCCCGGTCCAGCTTTCCTTCGCGCTTCAATTCGGTGATCGCTGCACCATAGCTCGGCGCTTTGTCGGTATTGAGCGTGGCAGGCTTTTCCCAGTGCTTCAGGCCTCGCAGGGCCTTGCCCAGGAACCGCTTCGCTGCCTTGGCGCTGCGGGTCGGCGACAGGTAGAAATCGATCGTGTCGCCCCGCTTGTCGACTGCCCGGTACAGGTAGGTCCACTTGCCCCGCACCTTGACGTAGGTTTCATCCAGGCGCCAGCTCGGATCAAAGCCACGCCGCCAGAACCAGCGCAGCCGCTTCTCCATCTCCGGGGCGTAGCACTGGACCCAGCGATAGATCGTCGTATGGTCGACCGAAATGCCGCGTTCCGCCAGCATTTCCTCAAGGTCGCGATAGCTGATCGGATAGCGACAATACCAGCGCACCGCCCACAGGATCACATCACCCTGGAAATGGCGCCACTTGAAATCCGTCATCGTTCCGTCCGTCCAATCTCCGCCAAGCATGCTCAAGCTTCACGATTTTTGCAACAGAGCCGTTATAATGACAGGCACTCTGCCAATTTTGGTTGTGATAAAATCGTTGGGCTTAGCGACCTGACTTTCATGCGAAACGAACACCCAGTTGCGTTCGAAGACATACTTAAGCTCAAGCTCGAAAATCTCGGGGTCGGTAAAAGCTGCACGATCTACTTTATAGACGCCGCGCGTTTCATCCTTGGCCAACCAGGATTGGAGCCGTCCCCGCAGGACCTGCAGGTTGGCGATACGCCCAACCAGTCGTTCTTTCGCGTTCATTACCTGTCTCTCCCGCATCGTCCTTTTGACCCGACGTCGCTTCTGCGATCAATTGGCCCCGGCGCCATTGCAAATGCCGGTCGCTGAACAGTTACCAGTTCGCCAATCACCTGTCGGCGAATCAACCAGCCAATGCCAAGCCGCTATCCTACCGCTAAAAATTATTCAGTGCAACGTATTGCACCCAGCGAAACATTCGCCTAATAGAGTTTCCAGATTAGGTGCCGAAGCCGCATGTTTAGCGTCGTCGAGCATGCTGGACACAGCGCCAAAAAAGGCGGCAATTTTGGGAGAGCAGTCAATGTCATCGGTCAGCGAACTTGGATATCTCGGCATGTCAGTGACAGATCTCGATGCGTGGCGAGCCTACGCAGCAGAGGTTGCCGGAATGGAAGTCGTCGACGAAGGTGAGAGTGATCGCATCTATCTCCGGATGGATCTGTGGCATCATCGCATAGCACTTAATCAAAGGCGACACTGACGATCTCGCCTACATGGGCTGGCGGCTTGGTGATCCGACCGAGTTCGAGGCAATGGTTGAAAAGCTGACCAACGCCGGGATAGCAGTGACTGTGGCGAGCCATGCCGAAGCCCGCGAGCGCCGCGTGCTCGGCCTGGCCAAGTTGACCGATCCCGGTGGAAACCCCACCGAAATCTTCTACGGCCCGCAAGTGGATGCCCACAAGCCTTTCCATCCCGGACGCCCCATGTTCGGCAAATTCGTCACCGGGTCGGAGGGGATCGGTCACTGCATCCTGCGCCAAGACGATGTCGAAGCCGCAGCCGCGTTTTACCGCCTGTTGGGGCTGCGCGGATCGGTTGAATACCAGTTGCATCTGCCCAACGGCATGGTGGCCATGCCGTACTTCATGCATTGCAATGAACGGCAGCACTCGGTCGCCTTCGGCCTCGGCCCGATGGAAAAGCGCATTAACCATCTGATGTTTGAATATACCGAACTGGACGACCTCGGGCTCGCCCACGACATCGTGCGCGAGCGTCAGATTGATGTCGCGCTTCAGCTCGGCAAGCATGCCAACGATTTGGCCCTCACCTTCTACTGCGCCAACCCTTCTGGCTGGCTGTGGGAATTTGGTTGGGGTGCTCGTAAGGCGCCTGCCCAGCAGGAATTCTACACCCGCGACATTTTCGGTCACGGCAATGAGGCCCAGGGGTACGGCATGGATGTTCCTCTCCAGTAAGCCGCCTCCAGACTGGCTGCTATATCAAATACATCAAAGGATTACGAAGCACGATGACAAGTAAGGTACGTCTTTGCCCGGTTGCTGACGTCAAGGATGGCGAACCGGTCGGAGTGTTTCTGGAGCAACTGCCCGCGCTGGCTGTCTACAACGTCGATGGTGATATCTTCGTCACCGACAACATGTGCACCCATGGAAACGCAATGCTGACTGATGGGTACCAAGATGGCGGCATCATCGAATGCCCATTTCATGGTGGATCGTTCGATATCGCCACTGGGGCGGCGAAGGCCTTTCCTTGCCAGGTTGCGATCAAGACTTACCCCGTCAGGATCGAAGACGGGTGGGTCTGCATCGATCAACTGGAAGGAGTGGCCTGAGATGGATCCGAACATTTCCGAGCGCCTTCGCTTGCAGTATCTTGCAACCGAAATCAACGCCATCCATGCCGAGTGGATAGATGATGATCGACTTGAGGAATGGCCAGAGCTGTTCGCGGACGACTGCATTTACAAGGTTATCGCGCGCGAGAACCATGACCGCAATCTGACCGTCTCGGCGATATTCTGCGATAGCAAAGGCATGCTGGTCGACCGCATCGTATCCTTGCGCAAAGCAAATATCTTTCCGGTGCACAGCTATCGTCATATTCTGGGGCCTACTCGCATCGTGTCAGAACACGAATTAAAGATCACGGCTCAAACAAATTACACCGTATTCATGACTCGAGCGGACGGTCGTACGTGTCCGGCGTCAGCGCCAATGGCACAGATTTGAGGTTGTGAATTAAGGAGGATTTGGGCTTCGTCGTAGTGACGAAGGAACGAAGATGAAGCCCAAATCCTCCTTGAAAAAATCGGTGAAGGCTCCTGCGGAGCAGGTGGTGAAGGACATCCGGCGGGCGACACGCCGGCACTTCTCTGCCGAGGATAAAATCCGGATCGTGCTTGAAGGCCTGCGCGGCGATGACAGCATTGCTGAACTGTGCCGCAAGGAAGGGATCGCCCAGAGCCTGTACTACACCTGGTCGAAGGAGTTCATGGAAGCGGGCAAGCGCCGGCTCGCCGGCGATACCGCCCGTGCCGCAACCACCGGCGAGGTCCAGGATCTGCGCCGGGAAGCCCGTGCGCTGAAGGAATGCGTGGCCGACCTGACCCTCGAGAACCGCCTGCTTAAAAAAAGCATGATCGCGGATGGGGGCGACGACGAATGAGATACCCTGCATCCGAGAAGCTGGAGATCATCCGGATCGTCGAACAGTCGCACCTCCCGGCCTGGCGCACGCTGGAGCAGTTGGGCATCCCGCGCCGGACCTTCTATCGCTGGTACGACCGCTATCTCGAAGGCGGCCCGGAGGCGTTGGAGGATCGGCCATCGGCCCCGCGCCGGGTGTGGAACCGCATCGGCGACGATATCCAGCAGCAGATCATCGACATGGCGCTGGATACAACCGATCTGTCGCCCCGCGAACTGGCGGTGCGCTTCACCGACGAGAAGCGCTACTTCGTGTCGGAGGCCACGGTTTATCGCCTGCTCAAGGCCCATGATCTGATTACCAGCCCGGCCTTCGTCGTGATCAGGGCAGCCGATGCGTTCCACACCAAGACGACGCGGCCGAACGAAATGTGGCAGACCGACTTCACCTACTTCAAGATCATTGGCTGGGGCTGGGTCTATCTGTCGACCGTGCTCGACGACTTCTCGCGCTACATCATCGCCTGGAAGCTGTGCACCAACATGCGAGCCGAGGATGTCACCGACACGCTGGACCTCGCGCTCGAGGCCTCGGGTTGCGACAGCGCAACGGTGCTGCACAAGCCTCGGCTGCTGTCGGATAATGGCCCGAGCTACATCGCGGGTGAACTGGCGGAATATATCGAGGCCCGGAAAATGAGCCATGTGCGCGGCGCTCCGATGCATCCCCAGACCCAGGGCAAGATCGAGCGCTGGCATCAGACCCTCAAGAATCGCATCCTGCTCGAAAATTACTTCCTGCCCGGTGACCTTGAGGCCCAGATCGAAGCCTTCGTCGAGCATTATAACCACCGACGTTACCACGAGAGCCTGAACAACGTGACGCCCGCCGACGCCTACTTCGGCAGGGCCGATGCCATCATCAAACAGCGCGAAAGGATCAAACGGAAGACCATCGAACATCGCCGCTTGCTCCACCGCAAGATCGCCGCTTAATATCAACCCCAGGACGAGGCCCGCACTCCGCTAATTTACGCCGCGAGTTGTGCCAAATGTTCTGACGACGGACACACAAGCATGAGCGCCGCCTGCTGGTCGGCACTCTTCGTCGGCACGAACCGCATCGTCGGGCGGCTCATTGCCTCGCACAGGGCTTAAGCATCCGCTGCATCGTTCTTGCCGCGCTTGACGTATGGTTTCACCAGTTGCGGCGCGATCAACTTTACCTCGTGGCCAAAAGAACCAAGAAGACGCGCCCAGTAATGCGCGCTGCCACAAGCCTCAATGGCGACAACGGTCGGCGGCAACTCCTCGAAGAACTCGACCATTTTCCGTCGCGTCAGCCTCTTGCGCAGGATCGGCCTGTCTGCCGCATCAACGCCATGCAGCTGAAAAACGTTCTTTGACGTGTCCATGCCTATGCGGGTAATCTGTTCCATGGCCGGCTCCCTCGAATGAGTCCTCTAACAAACTCACTCTGGCACATCGCGATGCCGTTGGGAGCCGTCCAACCCAACACCTCAGTCCGTCACTCGCTTTCTCCCAATTTTCGCGCTTATCTCATTTTTCGGCTGCGAGCGCCTTGCCAAGTTCGGCCCACATTCTGCCCGAAAGGCGCGCGCCCTCGAGGTAGGGTTCGGGGCAAAGATGGTAGGGCGGGCGGACCGGACCGGCGTTCATCCAGCCGCCTGCGTTCATGCGCGCCTTTTCGAGCGCGATGTTGTAGGTCGAGAATTCCTTGAAGCTGCCGTTAGGGAACAGCGGCGCTGCCGTTGGGCCGAGTCGGCCCATAAATGCCCGCGCCGCGCTCCAATCACCGGTAGCGCGCGCTTGCGACACAAGGTCGCGCAATGTCGTGGTCACCAGCGGGTCACACACGGCACCGCTCGACCAAAAGGCGTCGATCGATTCGTCCATACGAGCTGCGCCGTAGTAGTCGAAGTCGATCGGCAGCAGCTTGATCCGTCCCCGAATGGCTGCAAGGTCCGGCAGCAAGTGAGCGACGCCAATGTATTTCGCCGTGACGACTTGGGGAATCTCCGCCACCTGAGCCCAGAACGAGCGTGGAAAATCGAACTTGAAGGCTTCGGGATTGGCATAGATGGCAATGTTCATCTCAGGCACGGCTTCAGCTAAATCCTTGTAGAACTGCACCGCAACATCAACGCTTGGCGCGCACCACATCGGAACTCCCAGCATCGTGCCATCGGCACCAATATCAAGCGCTTGACGTGTCAACGCGATAGTGTCGCGCGTGTTGAGGCAGGTGGTGCCAACGAAAATCGGCACTCGGCCGGCTGCTGCATCGACCAGCGCCTTTATGAAATCGAGCTTTTCGTCGTGGGTCATGGTCGCCGCTTCGCCAAGCGTCCCCATACTGAGAATTCCGTTGATCCCTGCATCGATCAGGCCATTAACCACACGCGCTGTCTCATCGAGGTCAACTGTCTTTGTCGCGCGCCAATCCGAGGCATCATCCTTCGCCGGAGTGGGAATAATCGCCCAGGCACCTTTGACGTCGTCTGGTTTCATGAGTGTACGGGCCATTTCGTTTCTCTCCTCAAATCCGGTCCGGTGATCGCCGCTGCAGCGCCTAATCATTTGACATTGCGCAACGCATTTCCGTTCTCGATATAGATCGTGAATATAGGAAAGGCAACCTCCCAGCCTTGCGTTTCGTTGCAGGAATGTGAATAAAGGAGGAGCAACATCATGACTTCTGCCAAGCCGTTCGACAACCAGATCGCGGTTGTGACCGCTGGCGCTCAAGGCATCGGGCTAGCCCCAGCCAGGCGTATGGCTGAGGAAGGCGCCATCGTGATCATTGCCGACCGAGCGGCTGACGCTACGCAGGCTACGGTCGATCGCCTGCGGGACAATGGCTGCGATGTTCATGCCGCCATCTTCGACCTCGAGAAATGCGAGGGAGCGACCGAACTGTACCGGCCGGTTGCAGATCAATTCGGCCAAATCGACGTGGCGGTCCACAATGTCTGTGGTACGATCTGGGCTAAGCCCTATTGGGATTCTACCCCCGACGAGATTTGTGCCGAAATCAACCGCTCGGTGTGGCCGACACTTTGGTGCCGCCATGCGGTGTTGCCGTACATGCTCGCGGCCGGGCGCGGTTCAGTCGTAAATATCGGTTCAGTGGCCACGCGCGGCGTGAACAAGACTCCCTATCCCGCCGCCAAGGACGGAGTCGCTGCTTTGACCGCCGCTTTGTCGCTGAACTGGAAACCAGCGGTGTCCGAATTAGCGGTTTGTGATCTGACGGTAGCGTATCCGGGATGTCGCAAGTAGTTTTTGCATTGGTGTGGCGGGAAGTCGTCGAGGAGGGAGCCGACCCGGTTCCATAACCCTTCCCGTGTGCGCTCACCGGCCTTTCGCAGCAGATGCTTGAGCTTGGCGAAGACCATCTCGATCGTGTGCTCATGATAACTCTCCAGTGCAGATTCCTGTTGAGCTGTTTTGGAAGTCGACGAGCCAGATGCGCTGGGATGGTCGAGGAACAGCGTATGTTCGGCACCGATCTGATCGGGAGCCTGGCCCATGTACCACGCGCAGCGCTGCCGCGATGGGGCCTTCCAGGCTGACCGCTGCCTCTGCGGTTCTAGTGCCTGTGCATCGTCGCGCCGCTTGGCTGCCCATCGTGCAACGGTGTTCCGGCTCTGAGGCACTAAATGAACCTGTGACGGGTCACCCCACGCGATCCCGAACCCATGAGCGATGCGTTCAAGGCGGGTTTTGCAGGAGTGATGGAGCAGACCTTGCGCGACACCCCTATGCTCCGCTTCGGCGAACCCGATGAACTGGCCGCTGCAATTTGTTTTTTCGCCTCTCAGGAGGCCTCCTACCTCACCGGGCAGACACTCTTCGTCGCGGGCGGCGGGATCGGATAAGGCCCCCCGCCGCCGACGCGCTATCGAGCAGACTGCATAAGCAATTCGCGCAGAGACACGTCTGCATCCGCAAGCCGGTCGGCGCTCGCCTTCGTCCTCCGTTCGACCAACCGCTTGCCAATGCCCATATCGGGCGCGCGGTTGACAGTCAGCAGGCCATCAATTGTATTGCCGGACAAAAACAAAGCGACGAAAGCGTTGCTTTCGATATCGCCGCGAAGGACGACCTCGGCCTGTGCCGGAATTTGCCCGCAGAACTGGATGTTCAAATCGAACTGGTCGCTCCAGTACCACATGGGCTTGCAGTAATCGACTTCGTGACCAAGCATCGCCGAGGCCGCCGCTTGGGCCTGGTCGGAAGCGTTCTGATAGGTTTCCTGCCGGAAGCGACCGCCAAAAAAACCGTCCTGCTCGGCGACGTCACCGGCGGCAAATATCGCCTTATTGCTGGTCTGGCATCGACGGTCGACGACGATCCCATTGTTTACAGTCAACCCGGCATCGACCGCGAGCGAGGTGGCAGGAATGATCCCCACCCCAACGACGACGGCATCACAAGGGATGACGGTGCCGTCGTCGATCTCGACTGCGGATACGCGGCCGTCCGCGAACTTGAAACCCGTTACGCCCCGGTTGAAATGGGTCTTGACCCCGCGCTTGCGGTGCTCCTCGCCCAGCCACTGACCGAAACGTTTGCCCAGTGCCCGTTCCATCGGACCCGCCAACGGTTCTACCGCAGTTACTTCGCAGCCAAGCTTGATCGCGCTAGCAGCCACTTCGGCTCCGATCACGCCCATGCCAACGATCACCACCCGTGCGCCTTGACGAAGGTCGAGGGCCATCCTGGCGGCATCGTCCCGGGTGCGCAGATAATGTACGTTGACGCAATCGGCTCCGGCCAGATTGAGCTTGCGGGCGTGCCCTCCAGTCGCCAGCAGAACCTTGTCGGCAGCGACCAATTGGCCACCCGAGAGGCGCACGCCGCCCGCATTCAAATCAATCGCTTCGGCACGGGTGCTGAGCAGCATGTCGATCCGGTTGTCGGAGTACCAGTTTTCATCCTGCAGGAAAAAGTTGTCCGACATTTCGGCTGGATTCCACAGGAACTCCTTGGACAGCGGCGGGCGCTCATAGGGCCTCCAGGGCTCTTCACCGATCAGAGTGATCCGACCGTCGAACCCTACTTGCCGCAGCGCTTCCGCCGCTCGCCCACCCGCTAGATTGGCGCCTACAATCGCTACCGAACGCACCCGATATCTCCCAGTTTCACGGCTTCACTCTCCCCCTGCCCTTTATGCACAGAAGGAAGTCTCTTTGCATATTATGCAAGTCATTGCAACAAAATCAAAAGCAAGGCTAGCTGTGACGACGCATCTTCGCAACCCTGAAAGCGAATTGCAGATGCGTCAGCCCCAATTCTCTGACCGCTTGTGCAACGTTACCGCCGACAGCTTCAACTGAACCACGAACGATCGCATCTTCTATCGTCGAGAGTGTTTCGCCGTTCTGGCGAAGCAAGCCGACTTGCTGGTCAATCCGAAACGACTCTTCTGACTCGGCTCCGCGCCGACCACACAGCTATCCTGCGGCAGAACCATACACCTGGGGAGAAGCTGTTCGTCGATTATGCCGGGGAAAGATCGGGATCGTGGTCGACCGGCTGACTGGCGAGATCCGTGATGCCCATATCTTCGTGGCAGTGCTCGGTGCATCCAGGACCCGCTGCAGCATCCGCGTGTTCACATAGACCAGGCAATTCTGCAGCAAATGGAGCGCCAGCACTGACAACTCCTGATCCTCCCGGCGGTTGGTGGCGATCTCACCGCCCTTGCCGAAGAAGATAACAGTCTGCGCGGCGTGTTTCGAAATCCCGTGGCAAATCGTCGTCAGGATTACGGTAGCGGTCCGCGCCCACCACCAAGATTTCCTTGCAGCGCAGAC
The DNA here is from genome assembly GCF_007693735.1 of Sphingobium sp. B2. Taxonomy (NCBI): domain Bacteria; kingdom Pseudomonadati; phylum Pseudomonadota; class Alphaproteobacteria; order Sphingomonadales; family Sphingobiaceae; genus Sphingobium; species Sphingobium sp. B2. The sequence goes on along the minus strand of NZ_VDBZ01000004.1, from coordinate 165,105 downwards.
GCTCGCGTAACGCGGTCAGTACGCAGATCTCATAGTTGATGCGGTTGATCCGCGGACGCCCGTCGTCGTCCTTTTCCCCGACCAGGTCGCGCCATTTGGAGGGGCACGACACCGTCCAGCGGCACGCCGTCCTCAGGCCGGAGGACGCGCCGGCTGCCACTCGTCCGGCGCAGCCAGTCGACCGCATCGAGCACCAGGCGATGCACCAGGTTATTCGAACGGAATTCCAACACACCCAATACCGCCGGAAGCATGCGCCGATAATGACGCAGATACGAGACGCGCAGCACCCGGTGAACGCGCCGCTCGAAACCGTCCGACGCCTTATGCTCTCGCACGATCGCCGCCAGCACATCGGCGCCGCCCGCTGCCGGAAACACGACATCGCACACCATGCCTTCGGGCTGAAGACAGGCCGCCTCGGCAATCCGGACCAGCAGTCCCTCTTTGCCGTGAACCCGCTCGACTTCGGTCACGAACGCCTTGAGCACCCGGTTGCGAGCCCGGCTGCCGATCGTGTGGACAATTTCGATCAGCAGGTCGATCAGCCCGTCTGTGAGTTCGCGTTCCCGGTGCGCCAGGAAAAGCCCGAACAGCGCGTAGCGTCGGCCATCAGGGTGCCGGCGCATCGTCCAGGCGGTCTCGTTGATCGCTCTGCGGCGAAGAATCCGCGCAATGGGATCTCGCAAATCCGGCAAAGCCTCCAAGGGCAACACATGCTGCTTCACAAAGGCAAGCCTGCGTGCCGCTATCAGTATGTTGTCAATATTGGGCTGCCCGGGATCCGCTTTCAGTCCCGAAAAACCTGTGACGCCTTCCTCATCGGCGAGCGAAGCATCAAGCCGTTCCCCGTGCTCGGACGATACAAACGAGGCAATCTTCTCCAGCACCTGATCCTCGAACCCGCGACGGGCCGTGGTGATCAGCGCCGTCAACGCTTCTTCCTCAGGCGCCGCAATCCGGTGCGCGACGAACCAGCCAAGAAGACGGTCCATCATCCCGGAAGCGGGCAAGCCCAACTGGCAAAGCTCGGAGCCAGTCCACGCAGCAGCTGCCTGCATGTCTTGTCGGCGCGCCCGGCGAAATCCCAAATGGTCGAGAATATCGGCACGATGCCGTCGCCCCGATCGGCCGAGCCAGTCATAGCCCTCAAGCTCTGCAGGCGATGCTCCGATCTGCTCGGCAAGATACGTAACCACGGTATCCGGAAACTCGCCGGCATCGCGACCAAAGCGTCCCGTCATACGGTACAGGAGCAGCTGCGCGGCAAAGCCGAGCTGGGTCGCCGCAGACTTTGCGTTCAAAAGCGCGAAGTCTTCGAAGACCAAACTCCAGCGTCCGGCCAGATCCTCGTCCGTCTCCGATATACTCACCACCGACATTGTCGTCTCCGGCCCGCCTGCTCACAACATTCGAATATCCGAACGCAACAGTCAACCGCGCGGATCGTTTCCGATCCGTTCCCCAAGTTGGCCGTTTTTCGACCTATGAGGTCACTGGGCCTAACCGGCAACTTCATGGCCCAGCTGCTATACATTTCGCAAAATCGGCTATATCGATAGCCGCTGGGATGCTCCGCAACGTACTCGTCCCACAGCACCTGCAATGTTACCTGCGTACGCTTCAATTCGCGGTGGAACTGCGCCCAGTCAGGCTCCGGACAACGGCGATGTCCCCTCTTCTTGCCTGCATCGGATCGTGTCCCACCTGATGGTGTAGGTTCGCTGGCGTAGCCTTGGCGATCTCCGGCTAAGCCGGGTTGATCATGCTGCCATGGCAGGCAACGTGATGATGGCATTATCGCTTAATCCCGAGACGCTCTCAAGTGTCATGCAGCGGGAGCGCTGGACCGCCCATTTGATGGCATGGACCACCCCCATGCAAACGATCATATTATGTGGTGCCATTAAAGTGGAGGAAGCGCGATGTCATACCAACCTGCATTGATCACGACCCACGTGCCCATTTGCGGCGTCCAATTGTCATGATGCGCCAGGGCTGATCGATCAGCCTGTTCCAGGCTTCGCAGCAAAGGTCTACGATGTTGTCGTGGGACGTGAAGATGCGGTTGGATAGCCAGTTATCGCGCATGAACTGCCAGATATTTTCGACCGGGTTGAGTTCAGGACATTTTGGCGGCAGCGGAACGATGCTGATATTATCGGGTACTTCCAGCTTCCCGGTCATGTGCCATCCGGCCTGATCCATCAGCAGCACGCCGTGGGCACCTGGTTCGATAGCGAGCGATATCTCCGCCAGGTGCAGCGACATGGTCTGGGTATTACAGAAGGGCAGGACCAAGCCAGCGCCCTTGCCAAGCTCAGGGCAGATAGCGCCGAAGATGTAGGCTGATTTGGTCCTCTGATCCTTGGGCGCTGAAGGCCGGGTGCCGCGCCTGGCCCAGCGGCGGGTGATCTTGTTTTTCTGGCCGATACGGGCCTCGTCCTGGAACCATACCTCTATGGGCGTGTCGCGCGGGAGGATCGTGCCCCACAACGTGGTGTAGGTTCGCTGGGATAGCCACAGCGACCTCCGGCTAAGCCGGGCTGATCATGCTGCCATGGCAGGCAACGTGATGATGGGATTATCGCTTAAACCTGAGACGCTCTCAAGTGTCATATAGCGGCAGCGTTGGACGGCCCATTCGTCGTTCTGTTCCAGAAGGATAGCGCCGACGAGACGGGTAATCGCCTCTTCGTTGGGGAAGATACCGACAACATCGGTGCGCCGCTTGATCTCGCCATTGAGCCGCTCGATCGGATTGTTGCTGTGCAACTTCGTGCGGTGTTGGGCTGGGAAGGTCATGTAGGCCAGCACATCCTCCTCGGCGCTGTCCATCAGAGTAGCGAGTTTTGGCACGGTAGGGCGCAATTGATCGGCGACGCTACGCCATTGGGCCTTTGCGGCCTCTGGAGTTTCCTGGGCGAAAGCGGTGGCGATGAATGCCGACACGACCCGGCGTCCACTCTTGCCGGCATGGGCCAGCGCATTGCGCATAAAATGAACCCGGCATCGCTGCCAGGTGGCGCTGAACACTTTGGCGACGGAGGCTTTTATGCCTTCATGGGAATCTGAGATCACCAGCTTCACGCCGCGCAGACCGCGACGAGCAAGGCTGCGTAGAAACTCGGTCCAGAAGACCTCCGCTTCGGAATGACCGATCGCCATGCCGAGCACTTCGCGCCGGCCATCGCTGTTAACGCCAACGGCAATGATGACCGCGACAGAGACGATGCGACCGGCTCGCCGCACTTTGATGTAGGTCGCGTCCATCCAGAGATAGGGCCAGTCGCCTTCGATCGGACGATCGAGAAAGGCCTTCACCCGCTCGTCGATCTCCACGCACAGTCGGCTGACCTGGCTCTTTGAGATCCCACTCATGCCCATGGCTTTGACCAGATCGTCCACAGAGCGGGTCGAGATCCCCTGGATATAAGCTTCCTGGATGACGGCCGTCAGTGCCTTCTCTGCCATACGGCGGGGCTCCAGAAACCCTGGAAAATATGTTCCCTTGCGCAGCTTGGGGATCCGCAGCTCGACCGTGCCTGCTCGCGTCTCCCAGTCCCGATCCCGATAGCCGTTGCGCTGCGCGAGGCGCTCAGGATCTTTCTCACCATAGGCAGCGCCGGTCGCACCGCCCACTTCCAGTTCCATCAGCCGCTGCGCGGCAAAGCCGATCATGTCGCGTAGAAAATCGCCGTCGGCTGTCTTCCCAACCAGAGCGTGCAGGTCCATCTTGTCATTGGTCATCGGAGGTCTCCGTAAGTTGAGCTTCGCAACCCAAACTTATCCGAAGTTCGCCGGTGACCACCCGCGAAACTGACCGGCCGCTACAGCGCTTTATCGATGAGCGCGCGTCCGGTCAGCTTCGCTACCCTCAAAACCTACACCACGCGCCGGGACACGACCCGCGGGAGAGCGGCTTTGATCTTTGCCAGCTGGGTTGCAAAGCCCCCTCACATGATGTTTCTCCGGTCAATGGGGTGACAAAGCATTTTAGCAGTCCGTCCAATTGCCAATGATATCCAGCTGAGCCGAGTTACGAGTACCGGCGAACACGCCTCGCCTGTACAACCTCACATCCGGTCGCCGTTCGAGACGGCAGCACCATAATCCCGCGTTCGGGGCAGGGCTCAGGAGAACGGGACCATTCTTTTGAGACGGCTGTTGCGGCCAGGGGGGCTTACGGTCCGTTCGCCTGGATCCATTGGGGCTGATCAGTGCCCCGGGGATTGGGTCACATGAAGTATGTTGATCAGGCCTTCGTCATGACGGCGCCCTCGATCACGACACCGCTCATGGCGTACTTCCAGAAGGCCACGAGCAGCTTGCGTGCCAGTGCGATGATGGCGACCTTCTTGCCGCGTCCGCCGTTGCGGCTGACGCGTTCCTGGAACCAGCGGGACAAAGCCGAGTCCGGCTGATAGCGCAGCCACAGCCATGCGGCTTGAACCATCGTCGTGCGCAAGCGTGGATTGCCAGACTTCGAGACGCCCTGCTCGCGATCGATCGAGCCGCTGCGCCATGGCGAGGGAGCAAGGCCGGCATAAGCTGCGATCTGGCGCCGGTTGTCGAAATGCCGGAACAGCCCTTCGCTGGCGAGGACATTCGCAAACTCTGGGCCTATGCCCTTGAGCATTGCGAGCATCGCCTGTGGCGAAGTCTCGGCCATGTCGTCACGCTCGGCCTCAACGCATTTGATCTGTTCGCAGAGCAACTCGAGACGGTCGAGCTCACGATTGAGCTGCGCCTTGAGATGCAAGGGCAAGGGTTTGCCGTCGACCGTCCGCAGTTCTTCCAGGCGTTCACGCCGATCCCGTCGGTTCGGCTCATAACCCCGAATGCCGACACTGAAGAGCAGGCCTTTGATCCGGTTCGTGTGAAGCGTGCGTTCCTTGACCAGCGNTCGCGCTCTTCGTCGTCCGCGCCAGTCGCCTCAAGCCCGCTGCATCAAAGTCGTCTCGCAATCCAATCGCTGCACCCATGACAATGCCCTCCAACCCGAAGACATAGATTCATAGTTTCGCCGCTTTGGGAATCCCCCACGTGTGTCAGCATCACGGACGGATGGTATGAGTTGTTACAATTGGCCTTGATCTGGCCAAAACGGTTTTCCAAGTTCACGGTGTAGATGAGGCCGGCTTAACCGTGCTTCGCCGAAAGTGAAGCGTCCCGGGTTTTNTTGGTAGCAAACCGACTCTGAGCTCCCTCAGACCGCTATCCAACTCTCATCATGGGATCTTTTTGAAGGCCTCCATCGCATATTCGTTCTGGGCCTGTCTCTTATACACATCTCGATGTGTATAAGAGACAGTGGTAGGAGGAAGGGGCGATCGCCAGTTCACGGCCTGTCTCTTATACACATCTCGATGTGTATAAGAGACAGTGGTAGGAGGAAGGGGCGATCGCCAGTTCACGGCCTGTCTCTTATACACATCTCGATGTGTATAAGAGACAGTGGTAGGAGGAAGGGGCGATCGCCAGTTCACGGCCTGTCTCTTATACACATCTCGATGTGTATAAGAGACAGTGGTAGGAGGAAGGGGCGATCGCCAGTTCACGGCCTGTCTCTTATACACATCTCGATGTGTATAAGAGACAGTGGTAGGAGGAAGGGGCGATCGCCAGTTCACGGCCTGTCTCTTATACACATCTCGATGTGTATAAGAGACAGTGGTAGGAGGAAGGGGCGATCGCCAGTTCACGGCCTGTCTCTTATACACATCTCGATGTGTATAAGAGACAGTGGTAGGAGGAAGGGGCGATCGCCAGTTCACGGCCTGTCTCTTATACACATCTCGATGTGTATAAGAGACAGTGGTAGGAGGAAGGGGCGATCGCCAGTTCACGGCCTGTCTCTTATACACATCTCGATGTGTATAAGAGACAGTGGTAGGAGGAAGGGGCGATCGCCAGTTCACGGCCTGTCTCTTATACACATCTCGATGTGTATAAGAGACAGTGGTAGGAGGAAGGGGCGATCGCCAGTTCACGGCCTGTCTCTTATACACATCTCGATGTGTATAAGAGACAGTGGTAGGAGGAAGGGGCGATCGCCAGTTCACGGCCTGTCTCTTATACACATCTCGATGTGTATAAGAGACAGTGGTAGGAGGAAGGGGCGATCGCCAGTTCACGGCCTGTCTCTTATACACATCTCGATGTGTATAAGAGACAGTGGTAGGAGGAAGGGGCGATCGCCAGTTCACGGCCTGTCTCTTATACACATCTCGATGTGTATAAGAGACAGTGGTAGGAGGAAGGGGCGATCGCCAGTTCACGGCCTGTCTCTTATACACATCTCGATGTGTATAAGAGACAGTGGTAGGAGGAAGGGGCGATCGCCAGTTCACGGCCTGTCTCTTATACACATCTCGATGTGTATAAGAGACAGTGGTAGGAGGAAGGGGCGATCGCCAGTTCACGGCCTGTCTCTTATACACATCTCGATGTGTATAAGAGACAGTGGTAGGAGGAAGGGGCGATCGCCAGTTCACGGCCTGTCTCTTATACACATCTCGATGTGTATAAGAGACAGTGGTAGGAGGAAGGGGCGATCGCCAGTTCACGGCCTGTCTCTTATACACATCTCGATGTGTATAAGAGACAGTGGTAGGAGGAAGGGGCGATCGCCAGTTCACGGCCTGTCTCTTATACACATCTCGATGTGTATAAGAGACAGTGGTAGGAGGAAGGGGCGATCGCCAGTTCACGGCCTGTCTCTTATACACATCTCGATGTGTATAAGAGACAGTGGTAGGAGGAAGGGGCGATCGCCAGTTCACGGCCTGTCTCTTATACACATCTCGATGTGTATAAGAGACAGTGGTAGGAGGAAGGGGCGATCGCCAGTTCACGGCCTGTCTCTTATACACATCTCGATGTGTATAAGAGACAGTGGTAGGAGGAAGGGGCGATCGCCAGTTCACGGCCTGTCTCTTATACACATCTCGATGTGTATAAGAGACAGTGGTAGGAGGAAGGGGCGATCGCCAGTTCACGGCCTGTCTCTTATACACATCTCGATGTGTATAAGAGACAGTGGTAGGAGGAAGGGGCGATCGCCAGTTCACGGCCTGTCTCTTATACACATCTCGATGTGTATAAGAGACAGAGTTGGAGCCTCCTGAAAACCCGGGGCGCTTCACTAGCAGGCATGCCGAGCCTGTCGATCAATCGGGCGCCGGCCTCGCCGCCTAGCACTACTTTGGCAGAAGTGTGATTTTTGGGATTCCCTGCAAGGGAAATGCGTGATTCATAGGGAGCCAGCTTTGATGGAGGCTGGCGATGGAAGAGGATTGGCAGCGGGATCTCGAGCATTGGCTTGAGCCGTATTTGGAGAAGTTGGGTAACAAGACGCGGCGGCGGATGTGCCCGGCCTACATCGCCGGCTTGATTGGCCCCGGCGATCGCAAGAGCATCCAGCCCATGGCGGCCCGCGCAGACGCGCTCAGCTATGACCGGCTGCATCATTTCATCGGCGCCGGGATTTGGGACAGCGCGCCGCTGGAGGCGACGTTGTGGCGGCAAGCGGATGAGTTGGTCGGTGGCGACAAGGGCTGGCTAATCATCGACGACACAGCCCTTCCCAAGAAGGGCAAGGCCTCGGTCGGGGTCGCGCCCCAATATGCCACGGTACTGGGCCTGTCTCTTATACACATCTAGATGTGTATAAGAGACAGCCACGGTACTGGGCAAGAACGCGCACTGCCAGACGCTCGTGTCGGTGACCTTGGCTTCGGGGGAGGTGCCGGTCATGCTGGGTTTGCGGCTATACCTGCCGGAAAGCTGGACCAGCGACACCGGCCGGATGAAGAGGGCCGGCGTGTCCGAAGATTTCCAATCCTATCGCACGAAGCCCGACATCGCCATCGAGGAGATCGACCGGGTCATTGCTGCCGGCGTGCGCTTCGGCTGCGTCCTTGCCGACGCCGGCTATGGCTTGTCAGCGCCGTTCCGGCAGGCGCTAAGTGCACGAGGCTTGCGCTGGGCCGTTGGTATTCCCCGGCACCAGAAGGTCTATCCTGCCGACGTGCAGTTGATCTTCCCGGTGGCAGGACGTGGGCGACCACGGGTTCGGCATGTGCCCGACGTCAAATCCCGAGCAGCCCATTCCATGCTCGAAGATGCGAAATGGCGGCAGGTCAGTTGGCGCCGAGGGACCAAAGGCCGCCTGACGGCTCGCTTTGCGGCCATGCGTGTGCGTGTCGCCGATGGTGCGCCACAGCGGATCGGCGCTGCTGGCGCACAGCATATGCCAGGCGAAGAGGCTTGGCTGGTGGGTGAGCATCGCTCGAACGGCGAGCGAAAATACTATCTCTCCAACCTTCCCGCCGACACCGCGATCAAGGACGTCGCCGGCGCCATCAAGGCGCGCTGGATTTGCGAACAGGCGCACCAGCAACTCAAGGAGGAACTCGGCCTCGACCACTTCGAAGGACGATCATGGACGGGGCTGCATCGCCACCTTCTCATGACAATGATGGCCTATGCCTTCCTGCAAACACGAAGGCTCGCGCAGGCGGGCCGGAAAAAAAAGAGTCTCCGGGCCGCCGCCTCAACCGAGCATGCCCGCCATCCGACAGGCCATCATTGACCGAATATCGCGACCTCCGCCAGACCAATGCCCTCACTGCGGTGGGAGCCTATCAGCCACGCATTCCACACTTCTGCCAAAGTAGTGCTAGGCCGTGTTGACAAAAGACTTCAGCCATATCCGTGCAGCAGCGAGGTTGAGGAAGCTTTCGAACGACAGGACGGTTTGTCATAGCGGGTGGCGATGCGGCGTTGTTGCTTCAACTTGCCGAACATTCGCTCAATGCGGTTGCGATCCTTGTAGCGCCGATAGTCGGGATGGACCGGCACTTTGCGGTTCGACCGGGGTGGGATGATCGGCAAAATGCCGCGCATGAGCAGGTTTTCGCGGAACCGGTCGCCATCGTAACCCTTGTCGGCCAGCAATGCCTTGGGTTTGGGCAACGGCAGGGCCATCAGTTCATCCACGGCAGCGTAATCTGAAGCCTCGCCGCCAGTCAGGATGAACCCGATAGGCAGTCCTTGATTGTCGCAGCGGGCGTGGACTTTGCTCGTAAAGCCGCCGCGTGATCGACCAAAAGCCTGCGCAAGAGCCCCCCTTTTCCGCCTACTGCCGAGACATGGCCGCGAACCGTGGTGCTATCGATCATGTGCTGCCAGTCATCGGTCAGGCCCAAATCAACCAGCGTTTGCAACAGCGCATCCCAAACGCCTTGCTCGGCCCAGCGTCGGAACCGCACATAGACGGAGTTCCACTTGCCGTAGCGCTCGTGCATGTCGCGCCAGGGGCAGCCGACCCGCAGCACATGAAGCATGCCGTTGAGAAAACGCCGATTATCGCCAGATGGTCGAGCCCAGCGCCCCCGCTCGGATGGCAGCAGGGGGCCAATCAGTTCCCACTCAGCATCCGACAAGTCCCCACGGTCCATGACTGCTCCTTAAAGAGCAGCCTTGATGATGTGGACGCCCCCGCACTGACCGGCGCTATGCTGTCGGTCGGTCACCCGAAGCAGGAACAGGAGCGTTTACGATGACGATCACAACGGTTGGGCTGGATCTGGCTAAGAGCGTCTTTCAAGCACATGGCATCGATGAGACCGGCACTGCGGTGCTGGTGAAGAAGTTGCACAGGAAGCAGATGTTGCCTTTCTTCTCGAAGCTGCCGCCATGTCTGATTGGCGTGGAGGCGTGCGGAACGGCGCATTACTGGGCACGGACACTCGCCGCCATGGGGCACGAAGTTCGCCTGATTCCGCCTTCGTACGTGAAGGCCTACGTCAAGCGCGGCAAGAGTGATGCGCTGGATGCAGAGGCCATATGCGAAGCTGTACAGCGCCCGACGATGCGGTTCGTGCCGACAAAAACGGTCGAGCAGCAAGCGATATTGATGGCCCATCGCGCCCGGTCGCTGCTGGTGCGGCAACGGACTATGGCAGCGAACGCGCTGCGGGCGCATCTGGCAGAGTTCGGTCTTGTCGCAAATCCCGGGCTTGCACATCTTGCGACCTTGGCCGAGCAGGCGCTGTCCGATCGTGACGGATTACCGCCCTATGCCCGCACCGCGCTGGAAACGCTGGTCCGCCAGATCACGGCGCTGACGGGTGAGATTGCGCTGCTCGACCAGCAAATCGCCAAATGGCATGCCGAGAGCGAAGCCAGCCGCAGGCTCGCCGCCATCCCCGGCCTTGGTATCATCACAGCGACCGCTATCGCCGCGACCGTCTCCGATCCCGATCAGTTCACCTCGGGCAGGCAGTTCGCCGCGTGGCTGGGGCTGACCCCGCAGCAACATTCGACCGGCGGCAAAGCTCGGCTGGGCGGCATATCGAAGCAAGGCGATCGATACTTGCGTCGATTGCTCGTTGTAGGCGCCACTGCCGTGATGCGTCACGTCAAGGACAAGCCCACGCCCATGGCAAACTGGATCAGGAAGCTGAGCGAGAAGAAGCCATTCAGGGTGGTGTCCGTAGCGCTTGCCAACAAACTGGCCCGGATCGCCTGGGTCGTGCTGACAAGGAAGGAAGCCTATCAGCCCTACGCGCATTTGGCCTGATCAAATCAGGTCACCCGAATTGGTAATGGCAGTCGATGATGAGTAACGATCGAGCCAATGGTGAAACCAACCCGTCTGATTCAATGCGCCTCAAAAGCGCGCCAACTTGATCAGGGACTTCACCGGCGGATTTCCATCAGGGCCAGCGGTCAAATCACGCCCGCACAAATAGGCCGGACATATGAAAGCAACCGATCAAACCCGTCCCGACAAAAAGCCCTTGCCATAGGGGGCGTCCACATATGAATCAGAACTTGGGCCGGTTGAAAATCCCTTTTTGTCAACACGGCCTAGCGCAAGTCCAACACATCATTGAATTTCGCCAAGTCGCTGGGTCCGCCGGCCACGTCGTGCCACCACATCTTTGAGAGCCTGATTCATAATTATCCGATGAAATTTCATAGTCTTGCGATGCGACGCGCGAATAGCTGGATGGAAGCTATGAACAGCCACGCAGTTGCCGATGCGATGGTCTGTTCAAAGTCCTTGGCGAGCCGGCGGTTGCGGTTCAGCCAAGCCAGTGTTCGCTCGACGACCCAGCGGCGCGGAACAACCACGAAGCCTTTTGCAACATCGGATCGCTTGACGATCTCGACAGTCCATTTGCCGATACGCCGGAGCGCTTCCCTGAGCTTGTCGCCAGCATAGCCGCCATCGGCAAAGACATGGCGCAGCCATGGAAAGCGGTGGATGATTTCACGCAGGACCAGCGGCGCGCCGTCGCGGTCCTGAATGTCGGCGGTATGGATCACCGCATGAACCAAATGGCCCTCGGTGTCGGTGAGGATGTGGCGCTTGCGCCCCTTGACTTTCTTGCCCGCGTCAAAGCCGCGAGGTCCGCCACTTTCCGTTGTTTTCACGCTCTGACTATCGATCACGCCAGCACTGGGCGAAGCCTCGCGGCCCGTCGCTTCACGCGCCATCAACAGCAGAGTATGATTGAGCGAGAGCCACAGTTTGTTATCGCGCCACAGGTAAAACCAGCGCCGAACCGTCGAGACCGGCGGAAAGCAGGGCGGCAGCATTCGCCACGGCAGCCCCCCACGCAGCAGATAGAGGATCGCCTCGACGATCCGTCGCAGCGGCCATTTGCGCGGACGGCCCACGTGGGAGGGTGGCGGCAAGAACGGTTCGAGCACCGACCATTCGGCATCGGTCAAATCGCTTGGCAAAGTCAGTCCCGCGCGGGCATATTGCGCCCGAGTGGTATCAGTCCACATCGTTGATCTCCGGAAGTTTGTTGCAAAACCCCTGAATCAACGACTGCGGCAAGCGTCAAGCTAACCCACTGATACCACTCAACTTAGTTTCGGATCGGGCTCTGAGCTCGACTTTGTACGTTTTTGGTCAGGTCCAGGTCCAGAAGATGCTGTTTTCAGCGATGTGGTCGAGGGCCTGATCGAGTGGCAAGACGCATCCGCCCATATCGTCAATATCTTCCCATTGTCGCCGGTGTGACCAGTAGCCAAGCCTGACGTCGTCGCGCGTGCCGACAGGTTTGAGACGGGCGATCGGTGCCTCCGTTTCCAACAGGTAAAGGTGGTAGGCGCCCTTGTCCTCGTACCAGCCCACGCCGCCGCCGTTGGCCGCGTCGAAAGTTTCGATGCGCATAATGATTTCGTCGTCTTTCATGGAGCATCCATAGCTGCCTTCAGGTCACAGCGTATCCGATTCAACTGGCCGCATGGCAACAGCCCAAGCGTTGCGCCGTGCTTCGGTTAGGATTCCAAGCATGAGATGTTGGACCAGAACAAGGCCGTTATCGGCGATCCCGTCCCCCAGATCTTGCGCCAATGGCTGCAAGCATGGCGTCCCTGCTTTACGGCCCCCAGTTGGGAGCATGTACTCGTTCTTGTGATGGGCGGCCTGCTGGCCACCGGCAAACGAACCGTTACGTCTTGCCTGCGTGTGACCGGCCGAGCCCATGCTGCCAACTTTGCAACCTATCACCAGATCCTCAACCGTGCCCGCTGGAGCTCCCGTGCCGTTGCCAGGCGACTGCTCAGCATCGTGGTCGAACGGCTCGTGCCAGAGGGCCCTGTGGTCATCGGTATGGACGACACCATTGAGCGGCGATGGGGGCGCCGGATCACCGCACGGGGTATCTACCGCGACCCGGTCCGCTCCAGTCACGGCCATTTCGTCAAAGCCAGCGGACTGCGCTGGCTCAGCTTCATGGTGCTCACCCCGGTGTCATGGACCCGCCTGATCAAGGCACTGCCAGTCTTGACGTTGCTCGCTCCTTCGGAACGATCGAACCGTCAACGCGGCTGTCGTCATAAATTGCTGACGGACTGGGCCCGGCAGGGCGCGCTGCAGCTGTCTCGCTGGCTGCCGGGTCGGCGGATCATCTTCATTGGCGACAGCAGCTTTGCTGTCCACGAACTGGCACATGCGATCGTCCGCCGGGCCACACTCATCAGCCGACTGCGGCTCGATGCCAACTTGTTTGCACAGCCTGCGGGGCGAACGGCACGCACGATGGGGCGCCCCGCACAGAAAGGGCGAGCATTACCAAAACTCAAGACCCTGCTCGCCAATCCGGCGACACGCTGGACCAGCATTCTCGTCTCTGCCTGGTATGGCCATCTCAACGGCAAGACGCTCCAGATCACATCCGACATCGCCCTATGGTACAGGCCCGGCACCCCGGTCTTGCCGGTCCGCTGGGTCCTGGTTCGCGATCCTGACGGAAAGCGCGACCCGCAGGCCTTCTTCAGTACCGACATTACCCTCGAGCCCGCCGACATCATCGCCCTCTACGTCCGCCGATGGCAAATCGAAGTCACCTTTGCCGAAACCCGCGCTCACCTGGGTGTCGAGACACAGCGCCAGTGGACCGACAAAGCCATAGCGCGAACCACACCGGCGCTGCTGGGTCTCTACACTCTTATATCACTATGGGCCTGCGATCTGCTGACCAATAAAAGCACCCCGTATTCCGCCGCGTGGTATCGAAAAACCAGCCCGACATTCAGTGACGCCATCGGTGCCGTCCGCCTCCAGATCTGGGTCGGCGACATTAATCCACACTCCCCGCCGCACCGAGAAACGCACTATATTCCGACAACCCGCCTCGTACGTATGGCTCAAGCACTATGCTTCGCTACCTAATCGTACAAAGTCGAGCTGAGAGATTCTGCAAAAATGCGACGCCTGCAACGTTGATTGACGCAGCGCAGGCGCCGCACACGAAGCTGGATCGTTACTGAGCGCCCTTGCCAGGGCAAATCCGCAATACGCCGATTATAACGGCTATGCAGACGGGTTGATGCCCGCCGACAGTTGGGGCACCGAGCGACAGGTGAGCGGGCGCGGCAATGCACCACGACTTCATTGGCAATCTGTTGAACATAATCGACAACCAAAGGTGCCGGGATGAGCGGCAAGATGCGTTTCGGCATGGCGAAAGGACCTCCTTAAGATTCTTCCGCTGAATCAATGGGATTCCACCAGGTTGCACCGAAAGTGCGGGAGAGCCCGGAAGTGGGGAATTTTACAGTGTCATTGACACACTGGCCGATCTGACAGCCAGCGAGGTCATCGCGTTCCTCAGCCATGCCGAACATGAACGCAGTAGTACGATCGGCACGCGCAACTGCCGGCTTGCTGCGATCCGCAGCTTCTTCCACTTCGTGGCCACCAAGGATCCCGCATCGATCGCGCAATGCGTCGAAATCCTCCACATCCCGATCAAGCGCGCTCCGGCGTCGGAACCGAGGGTCGCCGCCGAAACAACGCCAGCGCTGCGTGCCAAGCATGTGACGCCACACGCCTTCCGGCACGCCACCGCCGTGCACCTCATCTCGGCGGGCGTCGACGTTACGGTCATCCGAAGCTGGCTCGGCCATGTGAGCCTCGACACGACCAATCACTATGCCAGGGCCAATCTCGAAACGAAGCGGAAAGCCTTGGAGAAGGTCGCCGTTCCAACAACACCCGGCGGCCAGCCACCTTGGAAGCGCGATGCAAGCGTGCTCGCCTGGCTCGACACACTCTGAAATAATGCGGAGGAACATGGATGAAATCGGCAGAAATCCGCCAATCAGGCCGCGTTCCTCCGCATTATGGGAACCTCGTGATTAGTGAAGCGGAACAAGACGGACGCCGCCGACGCGGAGGCCATATGCGAGGCCGTCGCCAAGCCGAACATGCGGTTCGTTCCTATCAAGACGAAGCAGCAACAGACTGTTCTGGCTTTACATCGTGTCCGCAGCCTGTTGGTCCGACAGCGAACGGCGACGATCAATGCACTGCGCGGACTGCTGGGCGAATACGGGCTTATCGCGGGCAAGGGCGTGCGACAGCTCGCGATATTGAGCGAGCGTCTTGCAACCTCGGACAAGACCGTCGTCCCGGACGAAGCGCGAGAAGCGTTGCGATGTCTTTTCCGGCACATCGACACACTAACCGATAAGCTTGGCGAGATGGAGAAGCGGATCGTCACCTGGCACAAATCCAACCCGGACAGCCAGCGTCTGGCTACTGCTCCGGGCGTGGGCCCAATTACGGCGACAGCGATTGTGGCAGCCGTCGGCGATGGCAGCCGTTCGACCACAATGCCCAGTAAACGCCTCGCAACGGCACGCGAGCTCCAGCGGGCGCGGTTGAGGATCTGGTGATAAGTTGCAAAGTTGGAAGCATCGGCTCGGCCGGTCACACGCAGGCAAGACGTAACGGTCCGTTTCCCCGTGGCCAGCAGGCCGCCCATCACAAGAACAAGTACATGCTCCCAGCTGGGAGCCGTAAAACAGCGACGCCATGCCTGCAGCCATTGGCGCAGTATCTGGGGGACGGGATCGCCGATAACGGCCTTGTTCTGGTCCAACATTCCATGCTTGAAAATCCCGACTGAAGCACGTTGCAACGCTTGGGCTGTTGCCATGCGGCGAGGTGACTCGAATATGCTGTGAACCGACGGCAGCTATAGATGCACCATGAAAGACGAGGAAATCATTCTGCGCATCGAGACGTTCGACGCGGCCAACGGCGGCGGCGTCGGATGGTACGAGGACAAAGGCGCTTACCATCTCTATCTGCTGGAAACCGACGCGCCGATCGCCCGCCTCAAGCCTGTCGGCACGCGCGACGAAGTCAGGCTCGGCTACTGGTCACACCGGCGAAAATGGGAAGATATTGACGATATGGGCGGATGCGTCTTGCCACTCGATCAGGCCCTCGACCATATCGCTGAAAACAGCATCTTCTGGACTTGGACCTGACCGAAAACGTACAAAGTCGAGCTGAGGTTGACGGCTACCCGGAATTAAAGGACCTATCCACATTTGAGGGAAAGCGTCTAGCCCGTATAATTCATCGCGTTGTTGATCGGGCGTCAGGATTTCGGTTTTTGGTTGGAGGCAGGCGCGGTGCATCACTCCCGGGGATGAGCCGAAGGTCGGGTATGTTGAGGCTTGCGGGTTGAAGGGACGGGTTTGGTTTTTGGGGCCAGGCCCGTTGTTCAGGTAACGAGGCGAGGGATACGATCGAGGGCGACCCGGACGATCTGCTGGTTGGGACAGGCGGTGGGCCATTGGACGCGGATCAAGGTCTTCATTTCGACGACACGGGCAGCGATCTTGATGAGGTGCAGGCGCAAGGTATCGAACTGGACAGTGCGCCATATTGAGCGTTTCGGCATGGCGGTGCGCAGACCCCACATAAGCCAGTAGGCACCGGCATGAAGGAACAGCCGCAACTGGTTGGCCGTGGCCTTTGTGCAGGATGTACGGTCTGCGGCGAGATGGGTTTTCCACGACTTGATGTGATTTTCCGCCTGCCCCCGCCGGCAATAGACCTGCTCGTAGAGCCAGCGGGGCGAGCCCTTTTTGAGATTGGTGACGACGAAGCGGGTGTCGGCCCCCTGATCGCCGACTTCGACGCGGGCGATGATCCGCTCGACGCGGCTCCAGCTTTTAGCGCCGTCGTGGAATGCCTTGAAGCGGCGCACCTTGCCATCGTCGGTTGCGGCCTCGAAGCGCGCTTTGGTGCTGGTTTCGAGATCGGTGACATGGCGGCGCAATGTCGAGGTCGGCGCGACGCCCAGGATGAAGTCGTGTCCGCCCGCCCGGCACCAGTCGATGACCTCGGGACAGCAATAATGACTGTCGCCGCGCAGCATGATCTGCGTTCTTGGCCAGTTGGCGCGGATTGCACGCATCAGGCGGCGCAGGAAAGCCCTGATTTCCTTGCCGCCGGGTCGTTTGGCCGGGCGTAGCACGGCAGTGATGAAGCGGCCCTCGCCATCGAACACGACGATGGGTTGGAAGCCATATTCGTCATGATGGGCATTGAATAATCGCAACTGCTGGCCGCCATGCACGGCATCGAATGTGTCATCAATGTCGAGGACAATACGCTTGGGCACGGTGCGGAAGGAATCGCAATACAGATCAACCATCGCCCGGCCCATGCCCAGCAACGCACGCGTATCAGGCAGGTTCTCCAGTCGCGAGATCGTCGGCTGCGAACATAGCGCGCGATCCGAAGGTGCCAGATCAAGGGCCAGCTTGAACATCGGGTCGACGCGCAGACTGGAGGCGTCATTGCCATCCTCGTAACCCGCCGCAATCATCATCAGCCGGAAGCGGATAATGTCGGTAAGGCTGTGGGTGATCAGATCCGGCGCGCGGGGATCTTTGATGCAGGCCGCCATGCGATCCGCAACGCCAAGGCGCTGCTCCACCTCGCGCAACAGCAAAATCCCGCCGTCTGACGATAGCAGACCGCCGTCAAATCTGACGTCCAACCGCTTGCCCGAAACAGGTGACAGACCAGGTAGCGGCAGCGTAGGATCGTCCATGGCGGGTGTAGCTTTCTTGAAATGACGTTGATCGGATTAGACAACCAAATCATACGTTAAATCAGATGCTTACGCTACATCCGCCAACCCCCGATGAATTATACGGGATAGGATCTCACTCATCATCACCATATTTTAAAAACTGGAAGATCATGGAGTACGATATGAATAAAATTGGTGAAAAATCTGGAAATGGGTTTAAAGAAGATAAAGATGAAAGAAAATCCATTCAATCAGTTGAAGTTGGGGTACGAGTTTTACTAGCTTTAGTGGAGACCGGAGGAGGTGAAGGGGCCTTTCTCCGCGAAGTGGCAGAACATTCAGGTCTGTCCCGTAGCCAAGCGCACCGATATTTGCTTTCCTTTGTGAATACCGAGGTGGCCGAACAGGACGAAAGGAGCGGTCGGTATTATTTGGGAGGGCTAACCATCCGTCTTGGCTTGGCGGCAATGGCACGGCTGGACACCGTGCGAATAGCCGCTGAGCATTTGAAAGATCTACTGGCAGAAATGAAAACTACTGGCTTGCTTTCCGTGTGGGGCGATTACGGCCCAACTGTCATTCGTTGGATCGATGGTGGAATTCCGCTGTTTACATCTCTGCACACGGGATCGGTCTTGCCATTGCAGACATCATCGGCGGGGATCCTCTTTCTGGCGCATTGCCCTCCTGAACAGACCAGGGAACGGGTCGAACGCGAGCGGGCTGAGGGTGTAGTCGTCGATGACCTCAAACTTGCCGCGCAAATTGAGCAAGCTAGGCGGGTGGGTTTCACCAAGACTCGCGGAACTGTCGTACCGGGACTATCTGCGACGTCGGTGCCGGTCCTGGATTCTCAAGATCGCTTGGTCGCGACGATGAGTGTTTTGGCTCGTGCAGAACCAAAGACGTTTTTCAGCAAGGTCAAGATCGATAAGATAATTGATGTAGCGCGCAGTGCAAGCAGGGCCATCGGTTGGCAGGGTTAGGGCCGAAACCAAATTAATCACACTAACAGGGTGAGAAGTAAAAAAGTTGAGGCCGAGGCGTATGCACGCAGCATTGCGCCATTGCGACGTACCTAACCTCTCTTATTCACGACGCTCGGTTTCGGGCCCGCTCTGGGCATTTGCTGCGGCTGGCTGTATTGCGCGGACGACCGGCATCGCTGGCGTTTGTTTCACCGCATTCGGATTGATGGGCTTTTCGGGTTGAAGGGCTGGGCTCGGAGTTCTGCGGCGCTGCCGCATGGGCTACGTCGGCGCAGGCTTCAGCCGGAGAACGAGGGCGCGGAACAGGTCGGCATCCGGACAGGCGGAAGCGAAGGCAATGCGGATGCGGCTAGCACTTTCTACGACGCGCGCAGCGACCTTGAGCAGCCGCAGGCGCAAGGTGGTAAACTCCGCGCTTGCCAGAGCAGCGGTCCTGGGCATCGCCTGCTGGATGCGCCATAGCAGCCAGTATGCGGCAGTGTGCAGTATCAGGCGCATCTGATTGGCATTGGCCGAGCGGCACGAGGTTCGGTCGCTGGCGAGCTGGGACTTGTGGCGCTTGATCAGGTTCTCGGCCTGACCACGCGCGCAGTAGAGCGTGTCGTAGATGTGCTCGGCCGATCCTGTTGCCAACGAGGTGACGACATAGCGGATGTCCATGCCCAGCGTGCTGGCCTCGATCCGTGCAACGACGCGACGCTGGCACTTCCAGGTCTTTGCCCCATAGCGGGTCTCGGCATAGTTGCGCAGGACGGGACACTGACGCTGGGCGCGCTTGACCGCGCAGGCATCGGCGACCGCAACAATGGCGGGATCGGCGCGCAGCGCTGAATTGGTGGGCAGGCCGAACACGTAATCGACGCGGGCCGCATCGCAGTAGGCCATGACCTCGGGTCGACCATAGTGCCCGTCGCCGCGGATAGTGATGTGGGTATCGGGCCAATTACGGCGCAGGTGACGCACCAGGCGTCGGATGTGCCCCGCCGCCTCCTTTCCAGAAGGCGTCTTGCCTGTGCGCAGCAGCATGGCCACCGGCCTGCCGGTCGCGGTGTCGTAGATATGGATCGGTAGGAAGCAGCGCTCCCCATGATGCCCGTTCCAGAACGAGAGCTGTTGATAGCCATGCACGACGTCGCACGTGTCGTCGATATCCAGCGTGACCGCTGTCGGAGGGGCGGGATAGCTGGCGCAGTAGATGTCGATCATCGCGGCCATCATGCTGGCCAGTCCGCGCGTAGTCGGTGCATTTTCCCACCGGCTCATCGTCGGTTGGCTGGCCAGCCCCGCGCCCGATTCCGGCAGCTTGCCGAGCGCCAGGCGGAAGCCTGGATCGTCGCGCAGAGCATCGAGATCATCGGCATCCTCATAGCCGCACGCAATCGCGAACACACGGGCACGCAGAATGTCATCCAGGCGATGGATCACCCGCGCTGGATCGCGCGGATCGGCAATACAAGCCGCCAGGCGCTGGCAAATCCCCATCGCGCGCTCGGCCTGTGCAAGCAGTAGAACACCGCCATCCGAGGTAAGCCGGCCACCGTCGAACGCAGCTGTGATTTTCTTGCGGCCGACTGCTGGGAATCCAAATGAGCTTGCGATATCATCGTTCATGGCGGGTGTGGCCCGTGGCATTTTCTGCCCTGCGGCAGGTTCGGCTTAGACACCCAGTTCCTAATTCAGATCAGAGGCTTACGCCACTCCCGCCAACCCTTCAGGACACTTTTGGTGAATAAGGCGGGCTAACCCGGATTATGCATGGGGCTGTGCCTGAAGGGGTGGTGAGAGTAGCGTAAGGTATTGTTCTGCTGTAGGAAAGGATTGATTGGATCAGCCCTGCAGCGAGGCACAAAATGCCACAAGCTACTCCCGCCACCCCTTGGGAGTGTCAGGATGAAGCGCCCCGGGTTTTCAGGAGGCAGTTTTCATTTGGCTATGCAGCCATATCGAGGTTCTCGAGGGCTGCATAGTAATTGTCTTCGGCCTCAGCGGGCGGGATGTGCCCGATAGGGCCGAAGAGCCGGTGATTATTGTACCAATCGACCCAGCGCAGCGTTGCCATTTCCACGGCCGAAACGCTTGGCCATGATCGCTGCCGCCAGATGACCTCGGCCTTGTAAAGGCCGTTGATCGTCTCGGCTAAGGCGTTGTCGTAGGAATCACCGACGCTACCGACCGAGGGGACGAGTTTGGCCTCGGCCAAGCGCTGGGTATAGTTCATGGCAAGATATTGAACTCCCCTGTCGCTATGGTGGATCAGTCCATCATCGGGACCGGGCCTACGGGCATGGATCGCCTGCTCCAGGGCATCCAGAACGAAGTTGGCAGTGGCTGACGTTCTGACCTTCCATCCGACGATCCGCCGGGCAAAAGCGTCAATCACGAAGGCAACATAGACGAAGCCCGTCCAGGTGTGCACGTAGGTAAAATCGACGACCCACAGGGCGTTTGGCCGGCTGACGCGAAATGCCCGATTGACCTTGTCCAGCGGACACGGCGTATTCGGGTTGCTGACGGTGGTGACCGTCTTCTTTCCACGCCGGACGCCTGCCAGCCCCATGGCGCGCATTAATCGTTCCACCGTGCATTTCGCCACCATTATGCCTTCACGCCGCATCTGGTGCCAGACCTTGCGTGCGCCATAGAGGCCGAAGCTGGCCTCATGGACCCGCTTGATCTGCTCCCTGATCTCCTCATCGCGCCGGGTACGTGCCGGACGTCGGCCAGGATCGATACGGCGTGCGGCATGTTCATGGTAGGAGGAAGGGGCGATCGCCAGTTCACGGCAGATCGGCTAGATCCCCAAATCCTCGCGATGGGCGTCGATGAACGCCATCATCATCTTCCGGGGCGGTCAAGCTCCGCCATCGCAAAATACGCAGATGCCTTGCGCAAAATCTCGTTGGCGCGGCGCAGTTCCTTCACTTCGCGCTCTAGCAGCCTTAGCCGCTCACGGTCATCGGCAGCCAACGCCGCTGGCCCCGCTCGTCGGCCCGCCTCCTCGCGGCACCAGCGGCGCAGCGTCTCCAGCGAGCAGCCGAGCTTCGCAGCGATCGACTTCATCACTTCCCATTCCGAGCCATATTCGGCCCGCTGCTCCATCACCATACGAACCGCCCGTTCGCGAACTTCAGGTGAAAATTTGTTGGTTGTCTTGCTCATAACGGATGCTCCTTCTCACAAGTTGGAGCCTCCTGGAAACCCGGGGCGCTTCAGGATTTCCGTGTGCGGGCGGGCATAATGGGTAAAAAGGGAGTCCCACTATGTCTCGACGCAAAGAGCCTGCCATACCGAATGAGCTTCTCGATCAGCTTTTGGCGGGCGGCGCTGCCAGTGCCGCTTTCGAGCAGGGCGGTCTGCTCGATTCGCTGAAGAAGGCGCTGACAGAGCGTGCCCTGAATGCGGAGATGGATCACCACCTCGCTGGCGAAGACGGCGTCGGCAACATGCGCAACGGCTACGGTCGAAAGACGGTAATGACCGACACCGGCAAGTTGGCGATCGACGTGCCGCGCGATCGCCAGTCGAGCTTCGACCCGCAGTTGATCGCCAAGTATCAACGCCGCTTTACCGGCTTCGACGACAAGATCGTGTCGATGTACGCGCGAGGCATGAGCACCCGCGAGATCACCAGGCACCTGCACGATCTTTACGGCATCGACGTCTCACCCGATTTGATCGTAAGCGCGCATTTCGCAGCACGTTGCTTCCGGAGGCAGAGCGGCCATCATAGTTGACGCTGGACGAGACAGGCCACCGCAACGACGTCGGCGGGTCAGGCGTGTCTTTCGAAGTTGAATGGCAGCAGGTCGTCGATATCGGCGTCGTGAGGTCGCTGGGGCAGTTCAGTGAGGACATGGCGTAGCCACGCGAGAGGCTCGACGCCGCAGGCGCGGCAAGTCAGCATCAGGCTGTAGGTGACGGCACTCGCCCGTGCGCCGTCCACGGTGTCAGAAAAGCCAGGATTTTCTTCCTGTTGCAAAAACCCTGATGTCGCGTTCGAGAAGATTGTTATCGATCGGCATCCTGCCGTCTTCGACGTAGCGCGTCAGGTATTCCCACTGGTTGAGGGTGTAGGATACCGCATCACCAAGCTTGGTGTCGGGCACAACCTTAGGTGCGATGTCATCGAGCCACGCCTTGAGTGCGTCCAGGACCGGGACGCTATGTTTCTGGCGGAAGCGGCGCATGTAGCTGGCCTGTGTAGCTTGCGATTACATAGAGTAATCGCGGGGTTGGGAACACCGGCGCGATCAGCGTTGCGTTGGAAGGGTGGTTGCCCCCCGATAGGATGAAAAACGGGCTCACGATTGACACCGGGCCCAGCATCAAACGGGAGACAACCATGGGACAGTTTATCGGCATCGACGTGTCTTTAAAAGAGAGTTTTATCTCGGTGCGCCAAGGTGGCCAGCGGATTTGGCGCGGCACATGCCCATCTGATCCCAAGCTGATAGCGGAGATCATCCGCAAACGTGCGCCGAACGCGGAACGTGTCGTGTTTGAAACCGGACCGCTGTCAGTCTGGTTCTACCACGCGCTGAAGCAGGAAGGCTTGCCCGCGATCTGCATTGATGCGCGCCATGCCAAGCCGGCGCTCGATATGGCGCGGAACAAGACCGATGCGAATGATGCAGACGGCCTGGCGCATCTTGCCGAGGTCGGCTTTTACCGCGCAGTGCGCGTGAAGAGCTTCGATAGTATGCAGACCCGCACGCTGGTTGCAGCACGCAATCAGCTGGTCAAGATGACGACCCAGCTGTCAAACCAGATTCGCGGTCTGATGAAGACGTTTGGCTTGGTCGTTCCCAAAGGCGCCGGGCGCGTGTTCGAGGGTCATGTGCGCAGTTTGCTGGCGAGCAACGCCGGGCTTGAGCAGATCATCCTGCCGGTGCTCGAGGCCTGGCGAAGCATCCGCGCCCGTACTGCCGAATTGAGCAAGCAGCTTATTGCCTCCGCGCGCGTGAGCGAGCAATGCCAGCTGCTTTCGTCGATTCCAGGCGTCGGTGTGGTGACCGCCTCTTCCTTCGTTGCGGCAATCGAGGACCCTGAAAACTTCCGGAAGTCGCGTTCGGTCGGTGCCTGGGTCGGCTTGACGACCAGGCGCTACCAGTCAGGCGAAGTTGATTACGACGGTCATATCTCCCGGCGCGGCGACAACCATCTGCGCGGACTGCTGTACGAAGCGGCGACCGTGATCCTCACGCGCACCACGGCGGATAGCGCGCTGCGTATCTGGGGGCTGAAGCTCAAGGAGAAGATCGGCTTCAAACGAGCCGCCGTCGCGGTCGCGCGCAAACTCGCCGTGATCATGCATACCATGCTTCGAACGGGTGAGCTGTTCGACCGTTCGATCCCTGCCGAGGCCTGACATGAGCAACATGACAGCAAGGACCGCTATGATGCGCTGAACTCAACTTCCCTATCGTTTGCGTCCATGCCGTGGACGCGTCGATCCGTCCCTGTCGGGACGCGGACAGGATCATTCCGCTTTGTGGGCTGCGCTTGCCACTATTCTGGTAGCAAAGTGCGTTAATTACATTGGAAGATCCGTCCCACGAAGACCTATCCTGCGGCGGGCATATCTCGACCGCGTAAACGACCCTGTACCCGACAAACGGTAGTACCGGCGCGACCGAAACTGAAGCCGCTGACAACCTCGCTCACACTATGCCATCTGCGATGCCGCAATCGTAGATCAAAGACAGCTGTACGAAATCGTCCTTGACGGGGCCGCGATTATACGACCCACAAGTATTTGAATCGCTTGCGTGTCTCCGAGAGAAAATTGTTGAATCGGATGAATCAGTTGTGATTCATTCACGAGCACCGTGATTGTGTTCGTGAGGTGCGCGATGCAGGCCGAAAGCGAAAAACTGCTGCCTTTGGGTGACCACTGGTCGCGCAGCGAGGTCGATGAAACAGCTTTCAGAGATGCTCGTCTCGGGCGCCGGTTCGGCGATTTGCTTCGCCGCCTGAGCGACAGAATGGGAGGATCAATTCCTCTGGCCTGTCAGGACTGGGCGAGCACCAAAGCCGCATATCGGTTCTTTTCCAACCCAAAGGTCGAGGAAGGGGACATCCTTGCAGGCCATATCGAGGCGACGAAGGCGCGGTATGCCGCATCTGACGGACCGATCTTGGTGCTTCAGGATACGACAGAGTTCACCTATCAGCGGCGGAACCCGCACGACATCGGTTTCACCAAAAGCGTCAACAGTGGTCGCGACAAGAGTGGTCGGCTCCGCCATCATGCGGTTTGCGGAATACTTATGCATTCCAGCCTCGTTGTCACGGATGAGGGACTGCCCCTCGGCCTGGCCGCGGTCAAATTCTGGAACCGCGATAAGTTCAAGGGTACTGCCCAGCTCAAGCGGAGAATAAACCCGACGCGGGTTCCGATCGAAGCGAAGGAGAGCGTTCGTTGGCTCGATAATCTTCGCCAGTCAGTCGCTCTGTTGGGGCAGCCGGATCGGTGTGTCCATGTCGGCGATCGAGAGAGCGACATTTACGAACTCTATTGCCTCGCCAAAGATCTCGGCACTCACTTCGTCGTCCGCACCGTTGTCGACAGGCTCGCTGGCAACGGCGATCACACCGTGAAAATCGAAATGCAAGAGGCTCCAAGCGCGGGCATGCATAGCATCGAAGTGAGGGTCGATAATGACACGGTCGAACGTGTAACCCTTGATATACGGTACAAACGAATCCACGTCTGCCCGCCGATCGGGAAGCAAAAACGCTACCCGGCGCTCGATCTGACGGTGATCCATGCGTCGGAAGTCGGTGTCCCATTGGGCCGGAAGCCGATACTGTGGAAGCTCGTCACCGATCTGGAAGTTGCCGACCTCGACGCAGCGATCGAGAAAATACGTTGGTATTCGACGCGCTGGAAGATCGAAGTTTTTCATAAGATTCTGAAGTCAGGATGTCGTGCTGAAGATGCCAAGCTTCGCACCGCCGATCGTTTAGCCAACCTTGTCGCGCTGTTTTGTATCGTCAGTTGGCGCGTGATGTGGATGACCATGATGGCACGTGCTGCCCCCGATGCCGATCCGGCGATCGCATTTACAGCAACGGAAATTGCAATCCTCGACCGCCTCGTTACCGATAGCGGGAACCGCCGAGCAAAGCCGGGAACGCTCCAGCTATATCTCACCAAATTGTCCCGCCTTGGCGGTTATCTTGCGCGGATGTCTGACCCCCCGCCTGGCAACACCGTTGTCTGGCGCGGCCTACGACGCCTCGTCGATATCCAAATAGGCGCGGAGCTTGCCACTTGTGGGTAATCGCAAGCCTGTGTAGCTGGCCTGTGTAGCTGGCCTGTGTAGCTGGCCTGCGTTTCTCCCTCATCGGGTATTTCGTCCCGCGCCTGCCTTTCGATCCGGTAGAGCTGGTCGAAGAACTTGAGGGCCTGCGTGGGTGGACCTCGGAACTGGTGTTATCCACCCTGCAGCCTGCGCATTGAAGCAGGGATCAAACCGCAGCCAATGTCGAACCTGAACAGGTGCACGCCCAACAAGCGCAGCGATGCGAGGTATCCACCAACTGTTGATCTGCAAGGGACCAAGATCATAAGAGCCATTGCTGTTACGAACTTCAGCGCCAATCCAGCCCGCTTCCTGATCACGCAATCCCCAAAGCGTTTTCTCGAGCCAGGGCTGACCAAGCGAGGCTTGCCGAATACAGGCGGAGACGGGACGCGACAGCGCGCTGGCCGCATTGCGCCGAGCCGATGTCGTCGCTTGCGATGAAACAGGTGTGCGGATCGAAGGGTGCAATGCCTACCAGTGGGTATTCTGCTCGGCTGAGGCCATCGTCCATACCGCCGACTTTACCCGGGCAGGCCAAGTCGTGCGTGACATCATGAATGGCCACCAGCCCGACGTCTGGATATCTGACCGTTATACCGCCCAGCAAGGGCATGGCCGGCTGCACCAGACGTGTCTCGCCCACCTCGACCGAAAGGCCCGCTTTGTTGCCGAACATGGCAGCGATCTGACAGGCGTGCGTCTTCAGCTCTGGCTTGATCGTGCCTTCAGCCTCGCCCGAAGTATCGCCGAACTGGCCTCTTCCACCGTAAGAAGCCATAAGCGTAAGCTTGAGCGCGACCTCGGCGCCATCCTCGCCAGCGCGACCGATTGTCCGTTGGCCAGTGAACTGCTCGGCCAAATCCGCCGTGCCCGTGACCAATTGCTCACCTTCTGCGACTTTGCCGGAAAGGTCGATGCCACGAACAACGTGAGCGAGCGGGCGCTGAGGCCAAGCGTCATCCAGC
Organism: Sphingobium sp. B2; assembly: GCF_007693735.1. NCBI lineage: Bacteria > Pseudomonadati > Pseudomonadota > Alphaproteobacteria > Sphingomonadales > Sphingobiaceae > Sphingobium > Sphingobium sp. B2. The sequence goes on along the minus strand of NZ_VDBZ01000004.1, from coordinate 138,469 downwards.
GAAAAGTCACCAACGGCTATCGCGCCAAATGGGCTGCGGACGCGGAGGCCGCACTGCGGTCAACCGTCGACACCGCGCGCCTCACCGGACAACTGCCATTCCGCACCATCCTGGGCGCTATCTCCGCCTGAGCGACCCTACGAGGAGGTTGGTAGTTACTTCGAAAGTGTGGGGGTGGTGTACAATGCCATACTGATGACGGCAGTGCATAACAGCCTGGGGATGCCGTATGACGTCATCTGACCCTCCGGATAGCGGTTCCAGGCGTAGTGATCGAATTGGTCGGATCACTGTAAAGTGACAGCGCCGCAGCTGGGCCACCTTTGAGAAATGCAAAGAGCGCTCTCCCCGAATTGATCTCGGCGGCGGCGCTACGACTGACAGAAGTCCTGCTGTGCGGTTTGGTCCATCCAATGCGGCTCAGGGAGACTCTACACCCTCTGGTCTGGCGCGAAGTACTGAATTCAAATAGATACTCAGGCGGGACGGCAACTGCTAAGCGCTTTGCATGGGTCAGCTGAAGGGCAAATTTGGAGCGAAGCATGGGCAGTGACCTTATCGTTCGGGGCCATGGGAGGGTTCGGGTCGAGGTGCAGGAGAGTGATTTTCCCGGTTGATGCCGGTTTTCGGCGCTCTCCCTTCGGCGCGCGCATGGTCGGGAATGCCTGCGAGAAACCTGTCGAGCACCTGCGCGATGCTCCGGGCACCGTCGGCAAGATGCTCAGCCGCGCCACGGGGTGAGCGGTCACGATAGTGGTGTTGTCGATCGAGAGCCCAATCGCGCCGCTCGTTTCGGTCTCGCTCCTGCTCGGCCCTCAGACTTGCCAAATGGTCTTCCCGGCGTTTCGAAAAGGCATCTACGCGGTCAGTCTTCAACCGGCCCAACCCTTCCAACGAAGACGTCTTCTCTCCTGATTGGCGCTCAAGCTTGGCAATCAGTTCCTTGACGTTGTTGGTCCAGAGCCTGGCGCCGAATGCCGCGCGGGTGATAGCCGTGTAGAAATTCTGGGCGTTGACCAGCGGAGATTCGACGGGCGCTAGCACGAAAACGCGCGGATAGGTTTTGGACTGAGCGGAATAGACCGTCTCTGCATAACCATGATCCCAGGTCCGGTGTTCTGACAGATCAACCCGCTGCACGCGCCCATCTCGATCCCATCGTATCGTCGCTAAGGGGCCGTCAAGTTTCTCCACGGTGCCGCGCTCGGCATTGCGCAGACCAAGTTCGCGACTGACGAGCCGCCACTGGATACGGTCGCCCTCGGCGATTTCCCGTTCTTCAGGATTGAACACATTGATGTGACGGGCCCTTGTCGTCTGCGGATCCCAGCGTATGACGCGCCCCTGATCGTCGACAAAACGCACAACCTGGCGCCCATTGACCTCCCGGCCTAGTCCTGCGACGCGATAATCGGCGTGCTGTGCGATACCGTGGCCAGCGATGTCCCGATCAAAGCGCACCACCTGCCCCGCCCCGTAGAAGCGGGCCATATGCTTCTGGATATCGGTCAAGCCCGCCGGGGCCAGGATGGAAAACCGGCTGTCCTCGGCAGCCAGCCCATTCTCGTTTTTCAACACATCGCGAATCTTACTGTTGACGATCAGCCGGGTCGCATTGTCGAGAGCAAGGATATTGGTCCCTGTCCGTGATTCCGGCTTGAGCCGTATCCAGGCATTGACGACCTGCTCCGCCATCTTTTCATTGTCGTCGACGGTGTTGACGCTATCGAGCTTCGCCAATGCCTCGGCAAAGTTCCCCGTCCGCGCGGCTGTGACGGCGGCCTTGATTGATTTGGTTTCCTGCCGCACGGCGTGCGTCAACTCGACCGTTGGCAAGCCCAGCCTTCGCATCAACCAGAAGGGTTTACCCTGCTCGATTGCCCCTGTCTGTTTCTCGTCTCCAAGGAAAAGCAGCCGTGCGCCGGTTGTCCTGCTGATCTCCAGCATCCGCTGGGCCTGCCGGTTGCCGAGCTGCCCTGCTTCATCGAGAACCAGCACATGGCGGTCCGTGATCCCCTGCCCGCCGCGCGCGACGAAGCTGGCGACAGTATGAGACATGATGTTCGCCTTACTTCCCAGTTCCGCAGCGGCCGATGATGTGGGTGCTAATGCAATCAATGACGTTCCCGGCTCGGCCGCCTCAGCGAGAACTCTCACCAGCGTAGATTTTCCAGAACCGGCAACACCGTGAATCGCCGTGACCCGATCCCGCGTCAGCGCCGTCTCGACAAGTGCGCGCTGCTGCTGCGTGTTGAGCGACGTCCCGTCGAGCACGGCCAGCAAGCGATCGCTGGTGGCGATTGGACGCGCGTCATCAAGGCCAAGCGCGATATGCTGGGTCAATGCCAGCTCCAGACGCCACGACTTCCGGCTGGTGCGGCCACGGGTCAACAACCTGTCACCGGTCTGATCAGGGGTCGGCAGCAATTTGCGCAGGACCTCATGTGCTGCGATCCGGGGACGGATATGGTCGAGCCGGACTTCACCGACATAGGCAGCAAGACCAGTGCGCAATATATCGCCTAAATTGTTGACCGCCTCGGATGTCTCCAGTTGCCGCAAGCCGAAAAGAGCCGCACGCGACGCATCGCGTTCCGTGGGCGCCGGATGCTCCCCTTCCCGACCCCGCGCCAGCGCAGCAATCTCCTGCAGCGTTTCGAGACGCTGGCCTGTCCGCTGATGCCATTGCGCGCCGAGTTCTTCCTGGCTGATCTTAACCTTCGCCTTGCGGGTGGCGTAGAAGGAAGCACGCTGGGCTTTCTGTCCCACCAGACCATGCTCGCGCGCATGATCCTCGATCGCTTCGGCGCGCTGCGAGAATTGGTCAATCAGGTCCTTCGGCACGCCTTGTATCTCGAACAATCCGGAACGCGGATCAGCATCGATTTCGTAGCCCGCTTCGCGCAAGCCGAAAGCCAGCGCGTTGCGATAGATCTGCCCGGCCACGCGCTGTTCGCCATACATGACCCGGCTTTCGAGGCTTGCCATGGGATCGCCATTCTCGCGGTTCGTCATGTTGAGCACGACGAGATGCGTATGCAGATGCGGATCAAGTTCCCGGCTGCCATGCTCGGTAAAGCGAGCAACCAGGATCCGACCCGTTGTTTCATGAACAATCTTGCCCTCATCGCGGCGGCGCAACTGCGCCTGCTCCTCCAGATAGGAAATAGCTGCGGTCACCCCGTCCTCATGGGCGGCAAGCACGCGTTCGTCACCTGCCACCAGCCCCATGATCGAAACCGACTTTGGCGCATTGACCGCAAAATCCCAACCGGGGTGATGCTGAATTTCGCCATCCGCGCGGTGCCGCCCGAGTTGTTGATCGCCGACTTTTCCAGCAAGAAGGTCGCGCAGCAGCTTCGGATCAACAGCGCCGAAGAGGCCGAGATCGGCTGCAAGCTGCCCACTCCATGCAGACGGTTCATTGCCGCCCTTGGTGTAGTAATCGCCAACCGTGTAGTAGCGGGCGATATTGGCTGGTGTACCATGGAGACGTTGCGGCTGGATCATGCTGGCCTCGCCCGCTCACGCGGTCCGTCATCCCGGCCATGCTGGACAAGATCGGACCGGATTTCTCCCTGCCTGCCGGCAAGGATCGTCCAAAGGGTGCGGGCGGGCGCAGGAAGCTCGGCATTCTCGTCATTGAGCAATATATCTTCCACGCGCTGCGGGTCGATGTTCTGCGCTGGAAGCGTAAACAGTTCCGGCTGCGGTGGTGGCGTCGGGACGGATTCTGAAGATACCGAAGGCTTCGCTGGCTTGATCTCGCCATGTGTCGCCGGCGGAGATGACTGCGTGGCTTCCCGCTCCATCGCTTCGCGAACACGCGCTTCGGCGTGAGCGATGCGAACGAGCATCCCGGCCTTGTCGATCTGAATGGGGGGCGTCGTGCGTTCGAGGAAAGCTGGTCCCAACGATGGTACATTGTTGAACCGGCTATCGAACCTCACCACGGGCAAATTGCGGCCGAAGCGCAGGAAGCCCACCAGGTTTGGCAGGTTGGTGACCTCGGTCGACATGACCAGTGGCCGCGTCACCTGCATCCGCGACAGATTGACCCCATCGCGCATGTCGTTGACCCCATAGGACATGCCCTCGTTGGCTTCGACCTGTTCGACCTGACCAAGGTTGATCGAAACATGCTCGGCGGTATCGGTGTCGTTCGCGCGCAGCGCCACCCAGGTCGAGCAATAGCCAGTGATAGCGGCCGCATCGTCCTTGCCGTAGGTCGCCTTGAGCTGGGGATAGGACTGGAAGCCCAATATGCCGCACCCCCCATATTTGCGGGCACGGGCGAGAAAGTCCGAGAGCGACGGCAGCTTATGCAGCGTCGGCAGTTCATCGATCACGCAATAAAGCCGTCGGTCGCGATCGGGCGCCAGGCTCATGATCGCGCTGATTGCGATGTCGAGCCAGACGGTGATAAGCGGGCGTAGCGAGGGAAGCTGGTCGGCTTTCACTGTGATGAAGAGCCAGCTTCCATCAGCGCCCTTTTCCACCCAGTCTCGGATCGAGAAGCCGTCTTCGGTATCATCGAGATAGCCGAAGCTGCGCATGACCGATGCAAGTTCGGCCTGGATGCCGGCGGATGTCCGTTCGCCTTCGGTGCTGATGAAGGCGGCGGCATCAGTGCCGGTGACAAAGGCGGCGAGGTCCTTCAGTTTGGAGCGCAGCAGACGATCGAGCAGCACCGATACATAGGTATGTTTCTGGCGCGCCAGCTTGCGCATGACCGCAACCAGCGTGCCCCGCGCCGCCTTCGCCCAGAAGGGATCGCCATGCTTGTCGGGAATGGTCGATTCCGCGATCTGATCATAATGATAATCGCGTGGCACATCGACCCAGGGCGACCAGCGCGCCGCGCGTTGGTCGAGTGGGTTGAGCAACATGTCAGTGCCCTGCCGATAGAATTTCTCGACGAAGGTACCGGCGGTATCATAGACGATGGCGCGCCGACCCGATTTGCGGATGCCGTCGAGCATGCCGACGATGAGGTTTGTCTTTCCCGTGCCAGGCGCACCGCACAGCAGGATATGCTCAGGCTCATAGGCCTCAGGCACCGGCACATTGCCGATCACCAGAGGTCCCTTGGTCTGTCGCCATAGCGCACGTTTCACCTGGCGGATCGTGCCGAACCTTGCCCCTCGCAGATATTCGTTGGAGCCAAGGCCCCTACCCGTCCGGGTGAAGTAGAACCAGGCCCAGGCGAGCATAACAAGGGTGAACAGGCCAGAGAGCAGTGCGCCATGCAGCAGATAGACTTCAAATGCATGCATGGTCTTTTTCGCAAGGGTGGAGGCAACCAGCCAGTCCGCCGAGGTCCAGTAAGCCTGGCCTTCGGGGGTGCGAAACTGCACCGGATCATTGGTCCCGGCGGCCGCATCCACCTTGATCGTCGCCTCAGCCAGTTTGACCAGAACGAACCGCTCATACTCGGTCGATTTCTCGAACGCATACCAGAGTGTGCCGATGATCCAGATGATGAAACCCGCTAATATGGTCTGATAAAAGACCTGGGTCGTCATGCGGACATTGTGGACGATCGCCTGGCCACCGCGCGTCCAGGAGCCTAATGTGTCGTTGCGAAAGATGCTCATGGGATCTCCTCCCCGCCAAGCAGTCCGCGTTCGGCAAGGATCATTCGGGCTTGCGCCATGCCCTGTTCCAGCGCTTTGGGGGATTGCTGGCCGACGGACGTCGCGACAATCGATAGGATCTGGATCGACGTGGCGAGGATTTCATCCTGGGAGGAGAAAACATAGCGTTTGCGCTCATCGACCGCCTGTTCAAGGAGCTGACGGATGAACCCCGATAAGGACAGGTTCGCACCGAGCGCACGGCGCATCAAGGCGGCATGCAGCGATTCATCGAGGCGGAAATTAAGTTTGGGCAAGCGAAGGGTCTCCTTATCCAGAGACCTTCGAAAATATCATGAAGCGGTCGCATATTACCGGAATGGCAATATTGGCGCAAGCCGCCCTATCACCAGATTGATCCAGAGATTGAGCGCTGAGGATATGTGCCGACAGGAACAGGCTGAGCAGCTCAATCAGTTGCCTCTGATGATGATGGACGGCGGCGGCGTTCCGCCTGTCTCGTCGCGGTATCGACGGATTTCGCCGATCCCCAGTCTGATCTTCTTGGCTACAACGTCCGACATGCGCCGCACCTCACTGGGCGTATCGAGACCAGGGACGCCCTCCAGAAACTCGGCCAGCAAAATCGTGAGCATCTGACAGACTTCGGCTGAGCCGATATAGAGTGTGTCCCCCTTCCCCGCTTCCGGAGAGTGCTGCCTTTGCGCCGACACTTCGCAGATGGCCTTGACCACCGCCCGGCGGAGGTCGCTGATATATTCCTCGTTCAATTCCGTCATGGCGCTATCCTTTCTGCCGCGGCAAAAAGACCATGAATTCGGCCAGGATTCAACGGGCGGTGACCTGCCGTCACAGCATTCTGGGATCCGCAATGGCGTACGACGCGTATCACGAAATTCCCGAAGTCATTTCAATACGATATGTGGCCCCGTGTGAGCCCTGTGTTCCGCGTACGACAGCCCACCGGTTCGACGTGTGACATGTGATACAGACTTATCTCGATGTTTTCAGGGCATAATGCGCCCGCAGCACCCGTGCGTAGGGTCCATTACAAAACGGCCTTGCGCCGTGCGTCCCGCCTTACGCAGCGCGCTCGCGCTGCGCTGCCTCGTGCCGGTAGGCGCGGGGCAACCTTTCGGTTGATTTTCGGGGGCCGATATCGGGGTGGTTTGACGGGTAGAGCTCATTGGGTTGTTCTCCAAGAATATAAAAGAGAGGACCTTGCATCAGGGCCGGTCCCGCGAGCGGGATTACCTTCATCAGGGGATTTAACGACAGGCTTCGCATGCCAGCATCGCCCCCTCGTCGGCGCGCCCTCCACCCCGCCAGTTCCGCAAGAAGCGACAAGCCGCTCTTGCTTTGGCCTATCGATATGGCACAGTTGCGTATGACGGGCAGCCCATCTGGGAAGGACGATGGAAATGCCAAAGATGACCGAAAGGGATCGGCTTGCCGATCTCGAAACACGTCAGCGCAAGCTGACGGAAGATCTGGAAACCGCCCGCCGCGCTCTGCGCGGAAAATATGCAGCCATGGTGAACGACGTGCCGATCGAGACGCTGACGGAGCGCGAGTTTCGCGAACTTCTGATGCAGGCGATCCAGGTTGGTGGCAGCGCAGCGCTGACGGCCCTGAAGAAGTTGCCGCCGGTGACCTAACCCGCCGCGAAGCGGCAATCTGAAGATGACCGGCAGGGGTGGAGCATAAGAAGCCCATTCCTGTCGGTATCAGAGCGCAGGATGACGATGTGGTCTTCCGGGCAAACCCGTTAGTGCTGAAGCATCCCCGTTCTGCACATCGACGGATATTGGCGAGACTTCCCCTGCTCCGATCATTCTAGATGATAAAGCCATAGGAGGTATTCCGCGCTATGGCCCACCCCTCCTCAGATGGTCACGCTGAACGTTTCCGCGACGGCCCGCCCTTCCAAACCGCACCCGAAGGGTGTCCCTGCGACGAGCACGGCGAAGCCGCGCGCAGGAGGCCGGGACCGCGCTGGCGGTTCCGCATCGCCCCCGCGACGGGCCCGCTTGCGGGTCCCTGAGCGGGGGCGAGTGCTGCGCTCGAAAAAGAAATGAGGACCGGCCCGACAAAACGGACCGATCCTCTCGGGCGTCACTGCGCCTCCCATTCCTGATCGCTGAGCCTCACAAACCGTGCCGGGATACGCTTCTCTCTGACCAGCCGCGCGAGGTGCGATTGCAATCCCGATCCTTCGCAGACCAGCGCTTCGACGGGACGTAATCCGACCATCTGTTCGTTGCGTACGAACCCCGCCCGTTTGCCAAGCTTTGCGCTGAGCCGGAATGTTATGAGCGTGACTTTGCGCGACGCTGCCCACGCTGCGGCCATGGCGTCGCACCCCTTGTCTTGCGCGGTCGTCGCCAGCATCATCATCGGATTTCGGGATTTGGCTTCATCGAGCTTCTCCCAGATGAGGGAGACGTCGAACCAGCATTCCGCTCCTCCTGAGAAGATCACGATGGGCCCTTGCGGATTGTGCGCGTCGGTTCTGCGCTGGCGACGGGCGGCGAGGAAATCGGTGGCGGCGATAACCGACGCGGTGCGCTTACTCGATACCAGCGATCCCTTGGGCGCGGACCATGGCCGTCCGGTTTCGGTATGGAAGACGTCAGCGGCATGGTCGCGCATGCACCGCAGTGCATCGGTAGCTTCGTCGAGATATTCAAGTTCGTCGCGTGCCTGCTCGAGTTCGACGCTGTGGATTTCGCTGCCATCGGCGCGACGCAGCAGGTCTTGAACCTGCCGTATCGCCTTGTCAGCCTGGCCCTCCCACTGGTCAGCGACGTGATGGAAGCTGTTGACAATGCCCCATGCCAGGCGTTGCGCGGCAGGTTCCAAACGCGTGTCCCGCAGGACATCGAAAAGTGTCGTGACAATCAGTTCGACGGCGAGTTGTGCCTCCCTCGGATCGGGCATGTCGGTCGCCATTTCCTCACCGCTTCGTCCGATGCGGATGCCTTCGAGACCGGAGGCGAAGGCGGCGTGGAAGTCGTCGGTGGTGGTCGCTGTCTCCTGCGTGATGAATGCGGCGATGTTGGAAAACGTGCGGTCAGACTGGTTGATCTTCGTCATGTGAACCTCCTGTTGAAACGAAAGAGGTTCCCCCTCGGGCACGGGCTCCGAGCGGCGGGGTCAAGGATCGCGGAACGCGACCGGCGTAGCCGGCGATGGGGGTCACGATTTTTTGGGGCGGCCACAAGTGTGGAAGGCTGGACGCAATGCCTGACCCGCCCCGAAAAATGGTGGGGCCCCGTCGTCCTTGAGGCCGACGCGGTCCCGTGCCACCCTTGGAATTCTTGAGAGAGAGAAGAGGCGTTGCGAATCTGGGGCTCGATGCCCCTGATTCGCAAATGGGTGCCTCCAGGCGCTGCCCTTGCGGGAGAGAGCTAGCCACGCTTGCCCTCATCGCCAGGGTCAGCATCTGTTCCATGAAAAAGGGGACAGCACGCGTAGCGCTGTCCCCGAACGGAATGCGAGCGATGTGATGTCAGGCGGCGCGGCGAAGTCGGTTGCGTTGGGGCAGAGTGACATTTTCGACCGGAACCTGATCGGCCTTACGGAAGGCATGGATCGGAACGCCGGCCTTGCGCAGAGCCTGATAAAGATTGGCCTGAATACCCGATCCCTCACCCAGCAAAGCTTCGACAGGTTTCAGGTCCACAAGCTTGCGATTGCGGGCGAAGGGCGCACCGCGCCCCGACCCCGTCAGCGAATATGTCACAAGTTGCACCTCCCGATTGCCAGCCCAGGAGGCCACTATCGCGTCGAAGCCCTTGCGCTGCGCGGTCGTCACCAGCGTCATATGCGGGATGCGTTCGAGGATAGTGTCGAGCCGATCCCAGAGCAATTGCCAATCATGCCACTCGGCATGGCCTGAGGCGATGACGATCGGTCCACGCGGGCGGTACCGCTCGCGTTCGGCCAATTCCCGGGCACGCAGGAAATCCTGTATCGATACTTGCGTGGCGGTAGCCGCCGTCGAGACACGCGATCCGCGTGCCGGCGACCAGGGGCGACCAGACAGCACGCGGAAAGTTTCGGCGGCATAATCACGCATGCACTCGACCGCCTCGCGCTGTTCGGTCAGCGACTGGCACAGAAGCTGTTTCTCCTCCAGTTCGCTGTTGAAAACCTCGGAAGGCTCGGTCCGCCGGATCATATCGCGCAGCTCATGGACCAGCATGTCTTCCTGTCGTTCAAGCTTGCCAGCGACGAAGTGGAAGCTGTTGACCATGCCCCAGGCGATCTCGGGCGCAAGCGCGTCGAGGCGGGTATCGGTCAAGAGATCGAAGATGGTGGCGATCACACCCGCGCAATCGGCCTGCGCGTGGAGCGGTTCGGGCATGTCATGCTCGCCCGGCTCATCGCCCGGCGTGATGATCGAAAGCGGGATGGGATCGCCAAAAGCGCGTTTGAAGTCGGGTGTCGCCGTCATCTGCGCAAACAGCGCCGGCAGGTCTGCAAAGTGGTTGATACTGTGCGAATGGTCGTGGGTCATGGGACTTCTCCTCATCATGGAAAAGGAAAAGAGGCGCGAACGCGCAAAAGCGTCCCGCCCCATTATGTCGATCAGTGCATGTTCGCCCGTACGCTGGCGAAAGCGGTTGAGCGCGTCAGGACGGCATCGACGATTTGCGCCGCATGGGGCGCAAAGGGCGTGCCTTCGAGCAGGTCATAGATAGCAGCGATGATCTCGCCGCATGTAACGCCGCCAGGTATTTCCAGCGAGCGGACCGCAAGCGTGTTTTGGGGTGCCAGCAGATCCCGGATAGCGGGACTGGCGATGATCGCGGCGCAGAGCGCCGAGAGATCGGACAACGGCGCGATGTCATGAAAAGAAGGAAGCGGCATGGACTGTCTCCTCATGCGAAGAAAGGAAAAGGGCCGGGGAAGCCTGACGCCTCCCCGGCCCCGAACGGGTTCCGATCAACGGGTGATCAGAACGGGTCCTCCTCGCCAAACGGCGCGCCTGCACCGGCCAGCTCGCCGTCAGCCCCTGCGGTGCTGTCGCCGAAGCCGCCTTCGTCGCGCGAACCGCGATCGTCATAATTGGTGCGGCTGGTCCCCATGCTGCCCCCGAAGTCGGAGCGCATGGTGTCGCGCCGCCATGCGACCATGTAGCCGCCATGATCGGCCGGGAAGAGCGCGATCGGCAGCGGTTCAGGGAGGCTGGGATCGTCGATATTGCCGGCAAGGAAGACCTCGCCGGTGCGCTTGGACGCAGCCTCCCACAATGCGCCGACCTGAACCCAGCGACGCGCGACGTTGAGCGCCAGGATCTCGTAGACCGGAGCCTTCTCATTCTCGCTCATGACCTTGCGCAGCCCGATGCGCGGGAGATCGATCGTGCGGGTGGCGATCGAGCCCGTCAGGCGGCCGTTCTGATTGAAGATTTCACCGATGTTCATCGTCTTGACCTTTCGAATGTCGCTCGAAATCCATTTTCCGGCGACACTTTCCCCGTCCCTTCTCTCCTCTCTGTCCCGCCCTTGCCCCGCGCGCCGCCCGCCCCGGGAACAGCGCTCCACATCGTCCGGCGCGACGCTCTCCCATTCCCTCCACGCGCAACGCCACGCCAGGCCCACAATTCTGCGCAAACCTGCAGCACGACTAGGCTCGAATGCAGACGAGCAGGCGACGGCCACATTGAATTGGGGGGTGAGGCGGTAGCCGCGTTGGCGCTAGGGTCGAGCGGGTAGTGGTAGCGGTGCGCGAGGCAAGATCAGGGGGCACCTGCAGGCAGAACCGACAGCATTGCGAGGACCCGCACGGACCGGTGCGTTTCCAGTCTCAAGCAATCAACTGATGGCGGCGGACCGCATGGCAGGATCCTCGGAGACATTGATCGCGTTGGCAGGCAATTAGGAGCAGGCCTGTCCGGCATTGAAGCGTTCGATCCATGTGCCGATATGGGCGCGGCGTTCGATCGGAACAGCGGCGGCCGCACGCTGGAATTCGAGAAGATCGAGCGGTGCGTTGGCTACGATCTCGTCAATATCGGCAGGATCGAGCAAGCCCTCGGCCCGAATGAAGGCCGTCATCGATCCGGGGCGCTTTCGGGTCGATTTGCGCCATAGTCCTTCTATCGTGCGCAGGCGCGGTGCAGCACGCGCTTCGAGAAGGACGATGAGGCGCAATTCCTCGCGCGGCAGCGCGCGCACCTCCGACACCTGCATGGCGGTACAAAAGAAGCACGAGCTTTTATGGAAAGTCGGTAAGCCCTCTTGCGCTATGACACGCTCGCAATCTTCACGCGTAAAGCCCCAATCCCGCAGTGGATATCGGTATTCATAAAGATCTGAGATATGCCCTTCACGATGGGCATAACGCTGATTGTCACGGGTCGAGCAGTCATAACCAATGAGCCGGACGACCTTCTGGCCATTGGCCCAGCCATGCTGTGCCGCAGGCCATGCCTTGACCCATTTGTCCTGCGGGGAAATTTTATGCCGCGCCGAACAACTATGTTGGCCAAATGCGATCGAGGGCAAAGTGCCATTGGTTAAACAGGCATCGAGAAGCGAGGTGTAAGGCGGCCAATGCTTGAAGAACCTGGGCTGATATTCGACAATCTCATTGGGAACGCCATGATCGTCCATCCACTGACGGAAGACAGGGATAAGCCGGCGGGTATGAGGCTGCTCGGGCATTGCCGCCAACAAAGTCATGTCAGGGATTTCGCCCCGACGGACAAGTTCGATGATCATCGCGGTCGAGTTGGTGCCTGCCCCCCATGCTGCGACCACGGGCGCACGCTTGCCCGCGCTCATGCCGCCATCGCCAGCCAGCGGTCCGGCCAGACCGGCGGCGTTGTCGTTACCCGATAGGCCTGCAAGGGCACGATCCCGCGAATGACATAATGCGGGATGCCCGTGTCCCGCCGAAGATTGAGGGCGATTTTATAGGCGTGATCGAATGAGCATAAGCGGTGCCGGCAAGGTGACAACCGGGCGGGCAGATCGGACGAGGGCATCATGGTCTCCATGCTGGAATGGGTTCAGGCAGCGATTGACCGGTCGGCATCGACCGCCGCAGCGGCGTTAAGTGCAAGTAGGCTTTGGAGCGTGACGGGTATGCGCTTTGCCCGCCGGGTCCTGGGGCCTCGGGAGGGCCTGGCCGGATCATTGAACCGACAGCCGATACGCGCAGCGCGCTTGCCAATGACGGCGGGATCGCGGCCGAGCGCCTGGGCGACGTCGACCATCGAGATGCCATGGATCCAGGCGTTGCGGATGGCGCAATCCTCGTCCGTACTGAACGCGCGCATGAAGCCATGCACCAGCCCCAGGCGATTGGCATGATAGAGGACAGCGCGCACGCCGCGACCAAGGTCCCGGGCAATGTCCCGTGTCGGGACCTTGCCATAATCCGCTCGCAATCGGGCTTCTTCCCTGGCTGTCCAGACAGGTCCCTGCCGAAACCCGTCGCGGCGGACATGCGTGCCGCGCAAGCCAAGCGCCTCTGCACGCCAGCGGATGGAATGCGGGCTGCGGCCAAGCCGCTCCCGCAGGGGCGTCAGGCTCGTACCAGTCGCATAAGCGTGGCGCAGCAGCTCATCTTCTTCGGTGATCCAAGGGCGACCCCAACCCCTTCCGTAACCCAGTTTGCGAAGACGCTGTCCAAGGCTGCGACTGTTCCGGGTTGGAAAACCTTCGGCGGCAAGCGCCTGCGCGATGGCGACATAGCGCGCGCCGGTGGCCGCGAGTTCAAGTGCGCGGGTCATTTCCGCGTCGCTCCAGTCGTCCGGCTGGCAGGCATGGCGCAGACCCAGCGCCGAAGCGCGGGAGATGACGCCAGCGAAGGGACGGCCGATGAGGCTGGCAATCTGGGCGACGGGAACACCCATGGCGTACCCGGCGCGAAGCTGTGCATCTTCCCAACCGCTATAGGGCGGCGATCCGGGCTCGGAGAGTCCGAGCAGTTGCGCACGGGCATAGAGGGCGCTCACAGCGCGGCCGAGGCGGGCAGCCAGTGTCGCGGTTGGTTCGTGCATATAGCAGCGCGCCAGTTCCTCATCCTCCCACGCGATCCAGGATCGCCGCGAGTTTCGGCGGAGGCCAAAATCATAGATACGCGTGGCGATGCTGGCACGCGATCGGCCCAGCACTGTGGCAATCTCCTCTAGCGTGCAGTCATCGGCGAAGGCGGCGCGCAAACGCAGCGTTTCATCGGGGAGCCATGCGTCGGCACGGAAAGCCAGTTCGGCAAGTGGCGCGGTTGTACCCGTTTGCTGGTCAGGGACGAACGGGATGAGTTCGACGATTTCAGCGTCGAGATCGAAGCTTGTCTCTTTCATGGCACTCTCCGTTCAGACCAGGCCGATAACGGGCGTATCGACGACACGCAGGCGCAACCGGGCAGACAGCCGCGCGATCCGCGTATCGCCGCGCGGCATGGTGTCGGACGCACCGATCGCGGCGAGCAGGTCGAGCCCGGCATCGATATCGTTCGCAGGCAGGGCAAGGTGCCGCACCAGATCGTCAGCCGTGGTGGCGTTGGGCGCTATGCTGCCCAGCGCGCCGACAATCCGTGCAGCGGCGGGGGCGGCGGGATCGAGGAGGAAGGCGTCGAGCGCGCGTTGGCCTCGCATGGTCACCTGGTTCCCTCTGGTCGGCGCGACCTCGCGCAGGGTGTCAAGATCGAGCAGGGTCCGGCTCTCGTCCGCGTCGAGATCGGCGGCAGGAACGAGATCAGGCGTGCGCCCGATATGGGGAGTGATCGTGGTATCGATCTTCGCCAGCACCGGCGTTGCCGCGAGCGCCGGGCCGAAGGCGAAGAACTCTCCGGGCGGAAGCTGGCGCAGCAGCGCCGCCTGATCGCTGCCGAACCCCAGAAGGTCGGCAGCGCGCGCGACATCGCGGTCGAAGACGTTGAGGCCGATCAGATGATTGTGAAGTTCGGAAACCACCGAACTTGCAAGCTTGGCGAGGCGCTGGGTCGCGATTATCGTGCCAATGCCGCGCTTGCGACCCCGCGCGCACATATCCGTCAAGGTGGCGACCCCGAGGCGGCGGGTCTCCGCGTCGCGGGCCGAGGCTGCCATATGTGGCGCGAGCAGATGCGCCTCGTCGATACATACCAGCACGGTGTGAGCCCAATGTTCGCGCGGCGTCGAAAGCAGGCCCGCAAAGAAGGCCGCCGCTTTCTCGATGCGATGATCGGGCTCCAGATCGGTAAGGTCGAGATGGAGGGCGATACGATGCTGCCGCGTTCGCAGCGCGAGCGCTGTGAGACCATCATTGGCATATTCGCGTGCGATGACCGTCGTTGCGCCGATATGGGTAGCAAGGTTGGCGAACTCGCCTTCCGGGTCGATGATGATGGTCGTGAGATAGTCGAAGGCTTCTTCGATGATCCGGCGCAGCGTCTGGCTTTTGCCCGCGCCCGAAGATCCCTGGATCAGACAGCGCCCCGCCATCAGCTTGCCCAGATCCAGTTCGAGCGGACTGGTCGATGAGCGGCCGAGCGGGACTTTCGTGTCGCGGGTGAAATCATGATTGGCGATCGTCATGGGATATGCGCCTTTGCCCGGCGGCGCTGAGAGCGGCCGGAGATTCTGGTCGAGGGAAAGGGCTTGAGGCGACAAATGGCCAGCGGGCCTGGCGATCAGGGATGCTTGTGCTGCGATCCCTCGATCGACTGTTCGGAGAGCGTGGCGTCCTTTTCACAGGCCTCGCAAAAAGCTGCGTCGAACACGGCGCCGAGCGCCCAGTCCTGGGCATCATCGTCCCAGCGCGCCCAGGCATCGCGCATCACCTCGGCGCTGCCACATGCAGAACAGCGGATCGTGATCCTGGCAGCGGGGTTTGCGGTCCCGGCGTCGCCCGTTGCCTCCCCCTGCCCGGCCGCGAAGACCGGGAACCGATCGGAAGGCGGTTCATCACGGTCGAAGCTCAGCCAGTTCGCTCCAGCCTTGCGGGCGTCCGACAGCAAAGCCCAGAATTCGGGCGAAAGCCCATCGGGGCGGTCGGGCCAGTCATCGATAAAGCCAAGATGGGCCCAGAAGCCATATTGGTGCGCTTCGATCGACAAGATCGGATGATCGACGATGATCCGACCGCGCCTTCGCGGCGCGTGCTGGATCAGCCGGTCGATGGCGTCATGCTCGGCGCACGGAAGATGCGCTGTCGAACAGGCGCACACGGGGAAGCGGCGCATGGCCGGTCTCCTTGATTGGGTTGGGACAGGGGTGACAGGCGCGGCGAGCAAACTCGGGCACCCTTTTAATTCGGCAAGAAATCGACCGTGATGGCACCGCGCTCGGCGTGAATGACGATCTTGCGATCGAGCGGGATCAGCCAGCTCAGATTATCCCATGCGCTCATGTTGATGGCTTCGAGGGTGGCAGCGTCCTCCCCAAGGAGGATATGCGTAGCGTGCTGCCGCGCCTCGCGTTCGAAGGATCGCGACTGGGTGTCCCAGCTGTCGCAGTCGCCATCATCAGCCCCACAGAAGATCGTCGCATAGATCATGCGGCTCAGTCGGTCCGGGGTGATACCATCATCGCGCGTGGCCAGGATGATGGCCTCCGCAATATCCCAACCGCCATTGCGGCAGACGAGCGCCGGGATTTCGATGGAATGGAAGCTGTGTGGCGCGTCCGTGCGACCGGTTTCACAAACCGTCAGCTCGATGACGATCCGGTCGACCAGGCCACAAGCGAAATCGGCGGGGAGACACATGTCGTCGTCATAGCGATGCACGGAGCCTTCCCGGTCGATGCGCAGTGAAATATCCCGGATGACCGGGAGATCATCATACCAGGCGTAGCCTTGCAGCGCGTCTTCCGCCTCGACGAGTTGCACATCCTCAATGGGCGGTTTGCCCCGCGCCAGCGCAAGCGCCTGCGCGATATCGGGCTCCAGCGCCGGCACGATCAGCATTGCGCCTTCAGGAGCGATCATGCGGCTGCTTCGCCCATGACAGTCATCGGCGGTCTGCGGCCGCCAGATCGCCAGCCCTGAGCGCGCCTGCGGCAGCGTGACGCCCAGCTCGCACGCCCGCTGCCAGGCGGTAAAGGGCAGCCGATGGTCCGGTCGGGTCGCGATGGCCTTGTACAGGATCTGCTCGGCAGCGTCTCGAAGGGCCTTCAATGCCGCGTTGTCGATAACCTCCTTGCGCGCCGGCAGAACCATATGAATTTCCGGCGCATCCATAATATCGATCCGGACCGTCCAGAGACTGCCATTGTCTTTTTCTTCCCGAACCGTCGGCAAGGCGCATTTGACGCGGTGCCCGTGAAAATTGATGCGTTGGTCTCTTGGCCAATCAGGATCCCGGTCATAGACACCGATACGGCAGCCGCAGGCGTTTTCGACAAACATGGCGTCCTTGAGAAAGTCTTCCCGGAGCAGCATCGTTTCGTTCAAGGTGACCGGTAAGGGATAGTGACGGGCTGCATCGGCGACGACCGCAGACAAGCCTTGCTTCCAGTCGGGCGGCAGTTCGATCGAGATCAGCGTGCCCCAACCGATCATGGCCGGGGCGATGGCAAGCGGCGCGCCGCTGTCCCATGCGTCTGCCGGAATCTGGACTTTCCAGGCCATGCCCGCAGAGGGAGAGAAGGACTGGATTTCGACCGCGCGGCCGGCAAGGCTGAACATGCCCATGCCGGCCGGGTCTTCGCTGCGGGCAATGTCATCGCCCCAGCCCGAATGGCCCAGCATCAGCAGGGCGGCGGGATCATCGATGCCGCAGCCATCATCGCGGATCTGCAGAAGGTATCGGCCGTCCTGTTCGGTCAGATCGACCGCGATGCAGGTGGCACCGGCGCGCCTGGCATTCTGGAACATCTCATGAAGGCAGTCCCGGCTGTCGCCTGAAAAAAGGCGTGAAGCGCGGCGGATCGCGTCCGGACTGACGGCACTATGGATCGTTGGGGGAAGGGGCATGGCGGTCTCCCTGGTTCCGGACTGGAACCCATCATCCCTTCCCCTCTTCCTCCCCTCCATTTGTCGTCAAAGGGCATGGTGCCCGTTGAGGCCCATGTGCAAGCTGCTGTTGCGGCAGCGGTCCCCGGCTGCGAAGAACGAGGAATGCCTCAGGATATGGATTCGCAACTGACCGCCTTGCTCCGGCGCCTGCCGGACTGGATGCGCCGGGACATCGCCGCCACCGATCCAGCACGGCGCGAACGCGCCGAGGAGGCACTGCACGCCATGCTGCTTGCCCTGATCCAGGGAACAGCAGGGTCGGTATCAGGGCAGGACGGCTGATGGCGGCCTCCAGGAAGGGCAGTCGCGGTTCGGGCAAGATGACGTCCGAAGCGATCGCGGCGCTGGGAGCCGGTCGCCTTGCCCGGCTTGTTCTCGCCCAGGCCGAGCGTGACGCCGTCTTCGCCCGCGCCGTCCGCATGGAACTGGCGGCCAAGCACCATGGCGGCGCGCTGGCCCACGAGATCGACAAGCGACTGAAGACCATCCGGCGTTCGCGCGGGTTCGTCGAATGGGACAAGGCCCCTGCACTCGCGCGCGAACTCGATCAGTTACGCGAAGCGATCATGGGGCCGCTGGCCGAACACTCTCTGAGCCAGGCGATCGATAGCATGCAGTTGTTCCTGAGCCTTGCCGAGCCGGTGTTCGAAAGGTCGGACGACAGCAGCGGGTCGCTTGGCGAGATATTCCGGCAGGGCGGTGAGGATCTTGGCCGACTATGGTGCCAGGCGGACATGTCCGATGTCGAGCTGCTGGCAGGTGACATTCTGATGCTTGTCGAGGGCGACGGTTATGGCGTCTTCGACGATCTGCCGGAAGCGGCTTCTCCAGCCTTGGGGCAGAAGGGCCGCGCAGCCTTGCGCGGGATGCTGCTTGAGCGGCAGGCGGCCAAGACAGGGAATGACCGGCGACAGTTCGACTATAAGGTCGGCTGGCTGCTACCCAAACTCGCCGATCTCGACGGCGATGTGGACGCCTATATTGCAACGGTCGATCCCGATCGTCGCAACCCCCTGCTCAATGCGCAGGTGGCCGCCCGATTGATCGCACATGGTCGTGCGGCAGAAGCCCTTGACTGGATCGACGCACCGGTTGAGCGCAGCCATAACGAGCGCGAGCTTGCCGATCTCAAATTACGGGCCTTTGAGGCGCTCGGCCGCGGGGACGATGTACAGGCGCAGCGCAAGGCGATCTTCGACCGCTGGCTCGACGGGCAGGCGTTGCGCGACTGGCTCAAGGCTTTGCCTGATTTCGAGGATGTCGCCGCAGAGAGGCAGGCTCTCGATCAGGCCATGACCTATGATCGAGCGACATCGGCACTGGAATTCCTCATTGCCTGGCCCGATCTCAAGCGCGCGGGCAGGCTGACCAGGGAAAGGCTCGAAGGTCTGGAAGCCCGGGCCTATGACATTCTGCGTCCTGCCGCCGAGGCATTGTCTCAGGCCGATCCGGGTGGGGCCACCTTGCTCTATCGCCGACTGGTGACTGGCGTACTCGACCGGGCGAGTTCGAAATATTACCCCTATGCCGCGCGGGACTTTGCAGCCGCGACGGATTTGGCCGACCGTATCGCAGGCGATGTCGATGTCGTACCGCATGAGGACTGGCTGGCCGATCTTCGCAAGGTGCATGGACGCAAGATCGGCTTCTGGAATCAAGTCGCGGGGAAATTCGGATAATCGCGGAGAAGCCGGGGCGGCCAGATTGGAAACCTCCCTACCAATGGTGCAGCGGCAGTCCGTCGACGTCACTGCCGTCACAGTCGAAGAGCAGGAACTGGAAGCCGTGCGCGCGGCCGAAGGCGATGAGCCGCAGCAGATCCTGCGGCAATTGCGCACGGCGGTCATCATCAATGGCGCGCGTCGGTACGAACCAGCCATAGACCGAAGCCGCGATGTCGATCGGTCGATCACTGGGCGGCCAGGACGCCCATTTATCGAGGCATGAGGCGGTATGAACCGTCAGATGGGCGGTCGATAGTACACAATAGCGGCCTTGCTCGATCGATCCGGCAGCAAGGGGAGACGGGTTTGCGACGGGCGCAATACGTATGCGATCCTTCGTGCAGCTTTCCGACGGATGACATTCGAAATAGCTTGATATCGCTTCTGTGTCGGACAGGTTATCCGGGTCGCGCGCGTCGTCGATCTCGCTCCAATACTCACGGCAATAAGCAGCGATTTCCACGTCGAGAGCCATCGCATCGACCGCGACGTGGATATTCATTCCATGCCGATGTTCAATCACGGCAGTGTGGACCTCTATCGCCAGATGGTCCTCATGGCTGGTCCCGATCGCGGTTTGGGGGGGTGCGTCATATCCTATAGGTGGAAACGACGTCGATCTGACGTACCGAACGGGCGCAGTTGCGCGAATGACCGGACGGCGCGGATCTGACCAGTCGATCGTGTCGTCAATCCAACGGGGCACGAAATCCCAATCGAACGACAACGGATATTCGCCTTCGACGGTGCGCCATGCAGCCTCGACCGCATCGACCCAGCCTACCACGATCAGACGCAGCGCCGCCGTGCCGAGCGTATCGACGCATTTGCGTAAGGCGAGCGCCAGACTGCTTGCATCGGGAGTGGTCTCTGGCCGATCGCGCAATTCAAGGACGGCTTCCCAAAGACAAGCAGCGGTTTCGAGATGGGATAATGTGTAGCGGGTCATGGAGATGGCTCCAGGGGGAGGTGGCACGGCGCCCACGGTTCGGACAGCGGCTGGATCGGCACACCCGTCCCAGGATTCCGGTTCGCAAGTTCTGTCATCGAGATTGATCTCAGAGCATGATCAGGCCGTGCGGACGGTGGCGGTTCGGCTGAGGTCGGGAATGCGCGCATCGTCATAGACGCTGTTTACCGACATCTGCAGTGCCTGTTGCTCCGCAGCAAACCAGGTGGATGCAGGAACGGTGTAAGTCTCGGTGGCATATCGCTCGCCGCTGCTGAAGAAGGCGATGTCCACCACGAATTGCGGCAGGGGAAGGGACGAATGGGCGCGCATGGCGGCATCCTTTCATGACGATGGCCACCCCGGCGAATGACCGGGATGGCGAGGAGGGAGGTGGAGAAGGCATGAGAGCGGCGGCGTCGGGCCTCAAAGCGCCTGTTCGAGCAGCTTTCTGGCCTTGTTTTCCAGATCGAGGCGGTTGTCCTGATGCGGCTTCGCGCGCGCGAGCGCCGTTATGCCCTGGACGAAGTCATAGATGGATTCAGGCGGACGGCCTTCCTCGGCCAGCACGGTCTGGATGATCTTTGCCGTCTCGGCCTTGGAAAAGCCGCGCTTGCGCAGGAAGGGTTCGCGCTCTTCCTCCTTGCGCGCGACGATCCGCTCGCGAGCGGCCTTGATGCCGGAGATGAAATGCGACGGCGAGGAGTTTGCGAAATGCTCGAGCGCGGGCGCGGCCTGATGCGCGAAACGGGCACCGGCGAATTTCGAGTGGCGGATATTGACCTCCTCGAAATTCTCGACACCCCACAGGCAGCGGTTGGCACACACGCCGCGCAGATAAAAGGTCGCGATCCCGAGCGTTTTGGAGCCGACCTCACTGTTCCAGGCGTAGAACCCTCGAAAATAAAGGTCGGGATCGCCATTAGGAAGCTTGCCGGCCTCGATAGGGTGCGTGTCGTCCACGAGGAACAGGAAAATGTCCCGGTCCGATGCGTAGAGCGTGGTCGTCTCCCTGGTGATATCGACATGAGGGTTGTAGGTCATGCTGCCCCAATCGATGGTTCCGGGCACCTTCCAGCGCGTGTCGCCGACGCCATCGCCGGCAAAGGCCATCACCGCCTGGACCAGTTCCCAGTCGAAGATCCTGCCATATTCCGACCCGGTAGCCGCCCGCAATTCGGTGCGACCATTCTCGGTCTGGAGTAGTTTAACCTGCTCGCCCCGGTGGTTGATCAACCCATGCTGCAGGTTGATGCCGGCAAGCGCGGCAGGAAGCTGGCGCAGATAAGAGGCCGGGACACCGACGAGACTTGCGACCTGGCCGAAAGACCAGTTGGTGGGGGCAAGCGGTCGATCATCGCCAGGCGCCACCAGCATCAGCCGCTCTGGATTGTCGCTTTTCGCCTCGACCCGGATCGACCGGCTTTCAACGATACGCGTGGTCGCACGGTCCGCGCGGCCGCGCACGGCATCATAGAGACTGGTCAGCGAGAGATATTTCTCGTCGTCGGGACGGGAGAACCACTCGGACGATACGCGGCTGCTCATGCGTCCGCGCGAGACATCGATCCGATAGGGTGCCGTGACGCGGGGGCTTTCGTTCATGGGGGCAAGGGTCGCCATGGAAATCGTCTCCTTGAGATGCAGAGCGACAGGTGCTTCACCGCTCCTGTCACATCCCCGCCCCTCCCTTCCCTTTCGCGCACCGCGATATCGGGTTCACGAGACCCCGACCGGCGGCGGCAGGTACGACGGCGGCTTGTATGTTTTACAAATTGGCGTATATGTTCAACGAAAGGAGGCCATGATGGCGACGAAGCACGAGGATCATCTGTCCCAGCGACATGGAGCGGTCGTGGCCGCTGCCAAGGCGGCGGGTTTGCTGTCGGGCACGAACAGCGCGGTCGGCGCCCGTGTCCCGCGTGAACTCATCGATCGCGCCAAGATGCGCAGCGGCATCGCCTCGACCACCGATCTTGTCGAATATGCGCTCGCCAAAGTGGCGCTTGAGGATGATTTCGGAGCCAGGCTTGTGCGCCGAAAGGGCACGATCCCTGCGGATATTGCGCTTGGGATTTGATCGCAAGGCCTCGTTGCGCCGGATAAGGCCGCAGCGATCTGGTGCCAGGCTGTCGCGACGACCCGAAGAGGAATTGCCGCTGGTTCACAAGGCAGCTGTCATAGGCCGCGAGCTTCTGCTCGACACGTGTGTCTATATTGATGTGCTCCAGGGCAAGACACCGGTTGAAGTAGACTGTTTGCTGGAAAACAGGATCGTCAATCATTCCTGCGTGGCGCTTGCCGAGATGACCCACCTGATGGGCGCGCTCGATCCGGCCGACAAACGCACCGCGGCGGTCCTCAAGACGCTGGGACGGACAATCGACGATATCCCGGAGCATCGTCTGAGCGCCCCCTCCTCCCGCATGTTCGGAGAGGCCGGTATGCTGGCAGGCATGGTCACGAGGCTTTCTGGCCAACCCCATTCGATCGCCCTGCTCAACGACGCCCTGCTGTTTCTGCAGGCGGCGGCGACCGGCTGTGACCTGCTGACAGGCAACCGGCGCGACTTCGATTTTTTCGATCAGATCATTCCCGGGACGGGCGTCATCCTGTATTGAACCGTCACATAGGCACGGGAAACCGACCATGCTCGCGACCGCCAGGATCGGTCAGGCAACATGCCAGCAGCACCAGCGTTCAGCGGCCTGCCGAGGACTGAGCAGGCCATGATTGTCGGCACACCATGTACGGAAGGAAGGATCGAGCGCGAGCCCCTGATCGGCGAGCCGGTCGATGACGTCCTGCATGAAGCGATCGACTGGAGCGATGGCGGCCCCGGCTCGAGCATGAGCGACCGCAGCCTGAAGTTGCGTCACCAGTTTCTCGGCTTCATCGATCGAAATATCCTCGACGGCGCGTAATCCGCCGCGCGGTCCGCAGATGGCCAATGTTATGATTGCCGTGCCGGACGTCATCCGGCCCAGGGCGTCGATATGGACATGTCGGGACATGCCAATCTCCTATGATGTCAGGCGTGAGAATGTCAGAAGAGGCTCAACTGTCGCGGCATGGATCGCTGCGATCCCCCTGGTTCGTGCGATGGCGAAACGGCGCCTTGCGATGGTGATGTCGCGGCGGTGACGGTGGTCGCGCGTTGGGCGGTATCAGCCAGAGGTTCGCGATGCCGACGAAGGGCGAGCCGAGCGGTCCATCCCCCCAATATATGCGCCGGGGTGAACCAATTGTCCTGCATCTCACCCGATAGGGAGTTTCCGACCATGAGATGTGCTGGAATATGAAGCAATGAGAACTGGATATAGGCCATGTGGATCGCCCGCGGATCGTATCGCTCGCTGTCACATGAAGGTGCCGCTGATAATTTGCCCGATATCGCGCATGGCCTCGGCGAGCGCGATCACCATAGGAAATGGCGCTCAGGAAGCCCTTAGCCATTCGTAGAGAAGATGTTCGTCAGGACCATATTGCGAGCCGATGGCGATCCGGATCAGGCGGCCGTCGCAGGCGAAGGCGGAGGCCCTGGGAAAGGACAGGTAGGAACGACCTTCGAGGATCAGGTCGCCCGAGCGCACTTTGGTGATGTCGCGGGTCGTTCCAAGAAGTCGATGACCAGACGGCGCGTCCAGAAGCTTCAGCCGATCACCTGCTTTTACGCGCTTCTTGAACGCCGCCAGTGATAGGACCGTATCGACGGGATTGCGGATACCCTGACGTTTTGCCAATGCCGCCCAATAGGCCTGGCCGATGCGGACCTCACCGTAGAAACTGCATGACCAGAAATCCTGCAACGGATTGGTCCGCGTGAACCCGAACCGTTCCATCTGATCGCGCACCTCGACGATGAAGGCGTCCTGCGCTTCACGGCTGGTGAGGTCGTCAGGTGTATCGAGGATTTCCGCGATGACCTTGCGTCCGCCCGCAAATGTCTCGGTGCGGATCGCAAAGCTGGTGCCAGTCAAATGCTGGGCGAGATGGCGATCGATCCGGGAGGCGAGCGATGGCAACGCTTCGCCGGCGCGGTAGAGATCGCCTTCATAATGGAAATTGCCGCGTTCGTCATGGTCGGTCTGGCTATAGAGGCGCGCGGACGCGCCCGGCGCGTTAGCGTCGGTCATGATGTCATCCTTATGGTTCGATCAGATTTGGAGGGGCGAGTGCGTCAGGCCGGCGGCACTTCCATTGAGGGAGGCACGCTGTGGTCTGCTTCAGTTCGGGCAAGAGCCTAGTCGAGATAGCCAAGACGCGTGTCGCCATTGGCGACCTCGGCCTGACAATCGCCCGGGGGGATATTGTGGATAGTCGATCCGTGGATCAGGCGGTTCCACTGGTGGGGCCACTGCAGATCGGACCAAACGGCGCGCCAGCTCTTCCTGGGTGCTGGCAAATTCGACATGATCGGCAAATATCGCGCACCACCCTCCACCAAAACTGTCGCGACGTGGGCGCGAACAGCCATAGCTCCAGTCGAACCCGACAGGCGCGGCCTGCAAGCTCTCCTGGCAACAGCGCCGGATGAGTTCTGCAATCGGACCTGGCTGGAAGTCGGTCGTGCCATAAATGGCGACGATGCACTCGGCTGCTCCCGCGATCTCGATCTCGGCCCCGAAATGCGGGAAGTCCGGATCATCGAAAATCTCAAGGAGGCCGTTGAACGGATTGGCGAGATCGGTCGGCATGAAGGCGGCGAGGAATTCAGCGCTCGGTTCCCCCGGGGCAAAATCACCCAACAGGTCGGACGCGTGCTGCCACGCCTCCTCGATCAGCGCGCCGTCACCGGCCGTGCAGATGAACGCGAAGGACGCTTGAACATAATGGTCAGCCATGGACCGGCTCCATCATTGCTTCATCGATCGGTTCTTCATCGATGAGCACCAGCGGCGGCGGGTTCTGGCGTGCAAGCTGGTAGTCATTTTCGACTGCCACGATGCCTCCCAATTCCCGAATGCGTTCGATCGAGAAGAGCTGCTGGTCATCTTCAGTCGTCAGATAGTGTCGCGGTTCGCCATGGCCCCTGTAAACGGCGCGCACGGAGGGGAAGCTTTCCGCATATCCGCCCGACCATCGGACATAATGAAGGCCAAGACATCGACAGCTTTCTTCGATTCTCCCGAAGCATCCATTGGCCACTTCGTGATCCATTAAGGTGAGAGGATAATTTACAGGAAGATAGGCGGGATCGAAGGGCGTTCCGTCCCAGTCGACAGCCGCATTGTCGTTGCCGATCGACTGAACGAGAACGGGGTATTGCGAACGGGGAAGCACACCCCCTATCATGATATGCGCGGATACACGGTCGGCCATGACATGCCTTTCATAGTTACTGAACTCCAGTCGGTCTCTCCATCCTCACCCCCTCCCCTTTACCGGACCGTATGACCGTCACTCATTCCCGTCTTGCATGAGCTGCAGATTCCCGCTTAGCTACAGCGCAGTTCCAGTCCGGCGATAACCGGCATCCTCCATTCGTTTCTCAACCAGGAGTCCTTTCGTGGCCGATACCGAGCAGCCTGATTTTACCGCAATGACGGTGCAGTTACTGAGCGCCTATTTTTCCAACAATCAGGTCCCGGCCGGCGACATCGCCGGCATCATCGAAGCGACCCGCGGCGCGCTCGAACGGAAGGCCGATGTGGAAGTGCCAGCGGCACCCGAGCATGTTCCTGCTGTATCGATCCGCAAGAGCCTTGGCTCACGCGAACACATCATCAGTATGCTCGATGGAAAACCGTACAAGACCCTCAAGCGGCATCTGGCGGTCAACGGGCTGACACCCGCCGAATATCGCGAGCGCTATAATCTTCCCAGGGATTATCCCCTGGTTGCCCCTGCTTATTCGGAACAGCGGCGCACCGTCGCGCAAAAGCTCGGCCTTGGACGGCGGGTTGGCGCGAAAGCACAGGATGCAGTTCCGGTAGTGGAAGCATCACCCGTGGTAGAGGCGGCACCAGTTCTCGAAGCGACACCGGTTGTCGAAGTCGCGCCGGTAAGTACAACGGAAGCAAAGCCAAAGCGCGCCCGTGGTAAGGCAGCCGCTGCCAAACCCAGCGATCAAGCCGAAATCGTTGCGCCCGAGCCAAAGCCTGAACCTGCGAATGTGCCCGCACAAGCGGAGGCCGCGGCAATAAAGCCTGCCAGAAAGAAACTGGGCGTACAAACCACACCGCGAACTGCGAAGGCCCCGACAGCATCCGTGAAGGAGCCTTTGGAACCCGCAGTAGCAGAGCCCGCAAAGGCCAAACCTGCCAAGCCAGCCAATGGGAAAAGGGCAGTTGTAAAGACCGCAACGCCAACAGCTGCGGCATCCACGAAGCCGAAAGGTGCAGGGCGGCGGGTATCCGGTGTAAAGCAGAAGAAAGCGCCTGTTCCAGCACCGACATCTACGGAATAATGGTCACCGACGAGATATGGGTTTATCCAAACCCATATCTCGTCTGAACGCTGACCTTGCGAGCGTCATCGGTCGCGCGATGGGGCGCACCGCGGCGAAGACTAGCTCCGCTCTGCCATAATCCTGGCAAGGATGTCGCACGCACGGTCAGGAGGCAGGAAAATCCTGGTCTTGAAAGCGACGATCTCACTGAATGCTCCGCAAGCCTTCAACCAGGTCCGATCCTCGGGTCGATAGTCTCGTATTTCGAGGCGCGCACTGTCGTTGACATGAACCCGGGCAAGTCTGGCCGGACCAAGACCTGGGATCGATACTCCGCCCACCGAACGCGCACCATCGATGATTTCGTCGGGACCAAGAGCTGTCGCGCCATCGAGGCCGAACTCCCTTTGGATCCGTTCGACGGCTGCTGGATGGATGATGCGCCCCAGGATTGAACCGCCAGCGCCATCGTCGATCCGCCAGACGCGCACGTCATCTTCCGGCAATTTGTGCCATACGGGCAGCAGCAGCCCGGTGGCCAACGTGATCGTTTCGACCAAGAGATTTTTCGTCGCTTCACCCACTTCCCCCTCCCAAAAGACCTGGAAAGCATCGGGTTCGATCTCGCTCCAATGGCTGGCTTTTAGGGCCGCTCTATCCATGCGGAGCTGACCGCTGGGACGAATGAGATAGCAGCGTTCGATCCATTTGCCATCGTCGTCCTGTCCCGGCCATGTCGGCATGCACAGTGCGACCCGGCCGGACCGGGCATTGCGGAGCCAGGCAATATTGTCCGTGTTCTTGCAAATAAGCTGCAACGCAGCCCAGTTGGTAACCGGTGGCCGCCGGTGCAGTTCCAGACGCAAAAGCCGTGTCTCGGCGCCGATTACAGGATCGGTGCGCAGCAGACGGTCGGAAAGCAGAACCACTTTCTCGGCGCGGATGGTTTCAATACCCAGGTCAAGCGTGCCGGCAGCGCGCGCCGCTTCGACGCGGTCCTCGACCAACCCTAGAAACTCCTCGAATATGCTGTTCTGCGTTGCGATCCGCAGTGCCAATATGCGGTTGAGCCAGCGATGAATGGGCGGCAGACGTTCCAGAAGTTCCCCGCCTTCGTCGCAAAGCTCAAGGCCCGTCATCTCCTGGAAATCAGCGAGCGAGACGCTGCGGAGTTTGCCCTCATAGAGGAGATGGAACCATTGAACGAGCGCATCGTGGGCATAGTCGGATTCCAGATTGTCGGAAGGATCGAACAGGTTTTGCGATCCGGTCTGGCGTTGCCCTCTGGTCAACGCGCCCAACGCTTCCAGACCGCGGATGATGGTGCTGAGGAAGCGCCGCGCCCCCCGGCAATCGGTGGTGAGCGGGCGATAGACGGGCGGCGTCAGCTGGTTCGTCCGATGGCTACGACCAAAGCCCTGTACCGCCGAGAGGATGCGGAACCCAAGTTCCAGCAGAAAATGCGCGCGGCGCCTGTGCGCGCTGGCACAGTTCCGATCGGAATGCATGGATCGTCCGGTACTCCCGGCCAGGGAAAAGGCGGCGATGGGTTTGCGGCCATCCTGAAAGGCCTGAACCTCGAACAGATTGGCGCGCGCGCTGCGCCTCTCGACCTTTTGTCGCCCGGTGGTGTCGGTCACGATACGCCGCGAGCGCCCCGTAATCTCGGCGACGCGGTCGGTCCCGAAATGCGCGATAAGTGCATCGAGCGCGGTCGGGATCGCGGGCAGCGCACATAGTTCCTCGATCAGTTCGTCACGTGCGACTATCGCCTGCCGACAAAGCACCGGATTGCCGTGCGCATCGGCCATTGGTTCGGCGCACATCGCGCCATCGTCGGCACGAAAGACCCGCATCTGGCGCACGGGAAAGCCATTCTTCAAATAGTCAATCAACGTCTCCTTTGGCGAAACCTGAATATCCATCATCGCCAGTTCCTGGACGGAGAGTTCGGAGAGACGCCGATCCATGATAGCCTCGCCCGTGCTGGCGAGTTGTACCAGCACTACATTGTCCGACGCCAGCTCCTGCTCGATCGCGTTGATGAGCGAGGGCATTTTCATGCTGACCAGGAGACTGGAAAAGAAGCGCAATTTCGCGGATTCAAAGGCGCTGAGGGCTGATCCCCGCGCCCGGGCGTTCTGGGTCTTGCCCGACATTCTATCGACTATGCCGATCTCGGCCAGCACATCGCGCAATCCGCGATGAATAATGCTCCAGCTATCGGCATAAGCATCGTAGATCGAAATCTGATCTGGCGTCAGCGCATGTTCCAACGGCTCATATTCGACGCCCGCAAAGCTCAACGCCCGGGCGGTGTAGAGACCCATCGCTTTGAGATCGCGGCAAACGACCTCAAGGGCTGCGATCCCCCCCTCTTCCATCGCCTTCATGAACATGTCGCGCGTGGCAAAGGCAGTGCCCGGTCCCCAGAGCCCCAGGCGAACAGCATAGGAGAGATTGTCCGGCCTGGCCGCGCCGGTCGCGGACATGTAGAGAATGCGAGCGCGCGGAAGCGCATTTTGCAATCGAACGCCGGCAAGCCCCTGTTCCGAGCCTTGCGCTTTGCCAAAATCCGTCTCAGTCCCGCCTGCGTGCGCCATCGCATGAGACTCGTCGAAGACGATCACGCCGACGAAATCCTCGCCAGTCCAGTCCAGTAGTTGTTGCAGGCGGGAGGCTGTATCGTGGCGCGCGGAGCGCAAGGCGGCGTAAGTGAGGAAGATAATGCCGCTTTCCATCGTGATCGACGTACCCAGGGGAAAGTTTGAAATCGGCTGAATATCGATGGCAAGCCCGCCCAGCGCCGTCCAGTCGCGGCGGGCGTCCTCGATGAGGTCGGCCATGGAAATCCAGATCGCGCGGCGATTGGCCCGGTTCCATTGATCAAGGATGATGCCCGCCGCCTCGCGACCCTTGCCCACACCAGTACCGTCAGCGATGAAAAAGCCGGTCCGATAGGCTTTGCCATCCCTGTCCTCGATCAGGCGATCGCCGGCGAGGTTAGATGAAAAGCGGCCGACAAGATCGCGCGTATGCGCTTCCCCGGCATAAATGACGGTTTCAAGCTGCGCCTCAGACAGTGCCTTGGCCGCGCGGTCCTGGAGCAGAGGTTGATAGCGCGGCACCGGCAGGGACACCGAGGCCATGGCAATGGATTCGACAAGAACATCGGGATGCCTGGAGGCACCATCGATGGAGATCCGTGCGGGCCGCCAGGCAGAATAGATGCCCACGGTCTCGCCGGGAGTAAGCGGCTCCTCCCGAACCACATATGTGATTGGCCGCGCGTCCTTTGCCACCGCTGCAACGCGCGACGGCGGCGCAAGCCTTTGCCCGCTCATATGCGCAAAGAGGCTTCCTCGCGCAACATTAGTGGCTGGTCGGGAAGGCAAAAGACCAACGGCTGGCGGAGGAAGGAGAGGTGGAGGCTGCAGGGGATCCAGCCGATCAGGGATGGCGAGGACAAGGTCCAGTGCTGCCTCGATGTTGCAGGCGACGTGCCGCTCCGGCGCGCCGATCCATCCCTTGTCGAAGATCAGCAGACGCACATCGATCCCCGTTCCATGTTTGGCGTAGGGGCTACCCGATATGGCGATTTCGATGCGGGGCGGCACAAGCTCCGCGACTACATTGTAGCCAAGCGCGGCCGAACCTTCTGGCGAGAAGCTTGTCGGCATGATGGCGACGCATCGCCCGCCTTGTGCGAGAGATGCAAGCGCGCCGCGCAGGTGGCGCGCGCCGGCATGGCGATCGATCCCGCGGCCAACGCTCCGACTGAAGGGAGGATTGATCAGCACCAGCGTGGGAATCTGCTCGGTGGTCAGCATATCTTGAATATGTTCGGCATCATGGCCCGTCACGATCTCGCCCAAGCTTCGCGACAGCAGGTCGGCGCGGGCGGGATCATGCTTATTGAGCAGCAGCCGCGCGCCTGCGCGTGCGCCATGGACTGCCAGCATGCCGGTGCTGGCCGAGGGTTCGAGCAGGATATCGTCAGAGCGACAGCGTGCCGCCATGGCTGCGAGCCAGGCGATGCTGAGGGGCGTGCTGAACTGCTGGAGCTCGACCTGCTTTTCCGAGCGGTAGGTCTGTGTGGGCAATCCGCGCTCAAATTGCCGCAGTCGTTTGAAGATGTCGGCAGGTGTTCCTGCCAGAAGCGCGCATTGCGGATCGGCGAGGTGCAAGACCTGCGCGGTTTCCAGCGCATCATATGCATCGCGCATCGACCATGCACCGCCGGCATCATCTTCGCCGAACGCCTGGGTCATCATGCGCTTGAGGGACTGGCGATTGACGATGCCGCCATTGCGCAGGCGGTGGGCAAGGGACTGGGCAACCTCGAACAGGCGTTCGGGCGCGTCGTGGGTTTGCGACAAAGCGAGTTGGGGCAAGGTCATGGGCACCTCATGCGAAAATGGGACAATCCGGCTCTCCCTTTCCCGCTCTCCTTCATTCCGGCCCCTGACTGTGCATGAAGGATAGATCAGACCCGGTGACGGGGGATTGGCTCGAGGCTATGGAAGAGCATGGCTATTCCATTCGACTATCTCGGCGAACTTGATCGGCTCCTGCTTGATCAGGGCGAGGATTGCATGCTGCTGTCGCAGCTGGACGGCTTCCTCACCGGAATCCTCGTCAGCCCCGATCTGCTTGCACCCAGCCAATGGCTGAAGATGATCTGGGTCGGCGAAGATGGCACGGGCATGCTGAATTTCGGCAACGTGGGCGGACTTCAGCATTTCACAGACCTCGTCATGCACCATTATCATGTCATCCTGGCCTGCCTAGGTCAGCCGGGCAGCTTCGAACCGGTGCTGGAGATCGACACACGGTCGGACGAGACATTGTGGGAGTTGTGGATCGAGGGCTTTGGACAGGCGATGGATCTTGCCCCTTCGGGCTGGCAGCGTGTCCTCAATGACGAGGAACCCGGTTGCCGCGCCGCGATCGAGGGTATCCGCGAACTTCGCGCGTTTGCCGATGGGACGAAGAAGCTGACTCTCACTGCGGAAGACCAATGGGATCGGGAAGCACCTGACCTGATCCCGACTTGGGTTGAGATGCTGCACCAGTGGCGGATTGAAAATGACCCCTACCGACCGGTCACCATCAAGCGCGAAAAGACGGGGCGTAACGATCCATGCCGCTGCGGGTCAGGCGCCAAGTATAAGAAATGCTGCGGTCTGAATTAAATGATCGCAAACAGAGAAGGGGACAGCTTGGCCGTCAGTTCGACGGTTCTCTGCCCTTGCAAACGGCGAGCAGCCTGCCTCAATTCGCTGAAGGCAACGGGCGATCGACATCTGTCCGGCTAAAGTCGTCTCCGATGAACAGCAGCGGGCAGTTCCGCTCCTTCGCGATCTCATAGGCGAAGCAGTCCCCAAAATTAAGACCAGCAGGATGAACGCCCTTGCCCCATTGGGCATAAGCGTCTGCGACGCGTTTGGCAGAAGCGGCATTCACTAGCACGATCTCGATGCCGAGCCCCTCAATGAGGCGACGCGCCTCTGGGCCCACGTTACGGCGTCCGGCGACAATCAAGGTCTCGGCCAGTGTCCCTGATGACATCACTATCGCGTCATCTTCGCGTTCAAGAGCGGCGATACAGGTTTCTGCTTCCGGTTCATTCAACAATATTGCCATGATCGCCGACGTATCGACCGCGATCATCCGGGCATGCCCTCATCGCCATAAAGGAAATCCTGACTATGCGCCGCATCCGGGCCGGCCGTAGCCTTGGCGGCCATGCGCACCTCTTCCAGCAATGCGCGGCGGCTGGCCCGATCGGAAGGCATTTTGACGGGTACAAGACGGACTGCAGCATGGCCATGACGGGTCAGGATGATTTCGTCCCCTGCTTCCGCGCGTCGAACGAGGTCGGTGAGTTGGCCTTTCGCGTCAGATACGGAAATATGCATAGATGGTCATCCCTGACTATGGCGATCGTTTTTTATTTTAGACCATTGAATAGTCCAATTCAAGGCGCAAGCCCGGGGGGCGGGAATGAATTCCCGACCCCCGGGGTCGCATTCAGGCGGCTTGCGCGAAGCTTTCGTCACCTTCGCTGTCGCCTTCCTCGTTCACTCGGTCCGCAAGGTCGTTCCCGCCATGGTCCGACGAGGGCGGCGCGGCCCAGTTTTCCGGCGCGGCGAACCGCATTTCATCCGGTAGCCAAGCGAGCGCCCGTTCCTGGATTTCGGGCTCGATGATGACATCGCCACAGAACAACCGCTCGGCCGACGCGGCCAGATCGTGCTTCTTCGACCCGGAATAACGCATGCGGAGTTCCAGTCCGCCAATCTCCTCGAACAAGGCGAGGATGCCTGGCTTGGTCAGCTTGTCGAAATAGGTGAGCGCCGTCGGCCGCCACCAGGCCGCGACATCGATCCCGAGCTTGCGCCCCAGATGATCGAGAAAGCCTGCCTCGCGTCGTCCGGCAGGAACGGCATGAAGCGTGCGCGCGATCGCCCATCCGAGCCAGGCCGCACGTGCATCGTCGGGCAGCGCACAGAAGGCATGATAACGATCTGGAACGGCCTGGTGGTGGAGCCAGCTCCGATCGAGTGCCTCGTCGAGCTTCGTCCATTCACCCGCCGCCGCCGTTTCCGGCTTGAAGTCGGGCAAGAGACGGGAAGGCACCGAGGCCCGCAGATCGCTCGGCATGTCGAAGGACGCCAGGCAGGATTCACGATCGACCATGATGAAGGTGCCCAGATCTAACGCGAACGCGGGATCACTGGCGACGTGGACCGCCAGAAGCTCCGTCTTCATCATCGCCAGCATTTCGCGAAGGCGCTGGCTCATCACCGGGCGAGCGTCATTGGCGGTATCGTTCTCCTGCGTTTCAACGCTGGCATTATCGTCACCCTCCTCCCCGTCATCATCGGCCTCGCCGCTCTCCTCGTCAGACACTGGCGCGATATAGAGTTGATGATGGATTTGCGGCGTGCCGTCTTGGCCGAGCACCACATAGCCCAGAGCCGTCGCTTTCTGCTCAGGATCGATCACAACCTCGCCCTCAATGATCGCCGTGAGTTCCGCCTGGAGGGCAGCATAGCGCTGTTCCTCATCCTCTTCCGGCTCATAGGCCTCGTTTTCGGCGAGCAGTTCGATTTCGGCAATCTCCTCCTCAATCTCCCGTTTACGCGCTTCCTGCGCCTGCGTGAGCGGTTCGGCGACGCCGGTCAGCGGTTGCAGCGCATAAGTTTCCATATAGGGGATTCGCGCGCCGGTGACGATGCGCACTTCCCCCAGGCCTTCGCGCTCACGCAGTGCCTCGGCCTGCGCGGCAAGTTTCGTCTCCGCCAGATCATCGAGAATATGGGTGTCGATCCAGCGCTCGTCGGCTGCAGTGGAGAACAGGTCCGCGTCCTCTACACGGCCGCCTGCCGCGGTATAGGAATCCCGCCCGACCAGCAGGGCCTTGGGATCGGTTGCGCGATAGCTGTAGCCATTGAGGGCCCGCCGGATTTCATTCACATTGTCGCGGGAGTAGCTGCCTCGCAACGACGCCCAGATCGCGGTCTGACGGGCGGTGTCGGCGGTCGTTGCATAGGCCTTGGCTACATCGAGCGTGATTTCGTCAGCCTCGAGCGCATCGAAGATCGGCTGAGCGAGGTTCGCGAGACGCAGGCGCCCGACAACAAAACGTTCCTCGATGCCGAAGCGCTTGGCGATCTCCGCCGTGCTGCGGCCCTCGACCTCGATCAGATCGCGAAATGCGAGGCAATCTTCGGCAGGCGACATCTGCAGCCGGTCGTAATTTTCAGCAAGGCTGATTTCGCGGCCGTCCTTCGCTTTGGCAAGGACAAGGACGGGCACTTCATAGTCGGCAGGCAACCTTCCCTTCTCGATCAGGCGATGGATCGCATCAAGGCGGCGGCCACCGGCAGTGATGCGATAATGACCTTTTTTACGGGAGACCGGCACGCCGACGAGATTCTGGATAAGTCCATGTCCGGCGATGCTGGCTTCGAGTTCAGCGTCGGCGCGCGGATCGGTCCGCTTGCGCACATTGACGGGCGACTTGGTGAGATGGGTTGCCGGGACGAGGATGGATGGCTTGGTCATGCAACAAACTCCGCAAAAGCTGCGGCCCGCACATCGAACCGCGCATTCGCTTCCTTCCCCCTCTCCTTTCGTTTGCACCGGTTTGGGGCGTGACGGCACGGCGCCGTGCCGCTAGACACGGCAGCTGCATAATTTCAGGAGGACGTTTTATGAACAATTCCGAGCTGGCTGAAGCGCTCAGCGCCGATCATGGACTGACCAAGGCTGAAGCACGCAAACTCGTCGACGCCCTGTTTGGGGTCATTGCCGACGCGGCGGCCAAAGGCGACGAAATTTCGCTGAACGGCTTCGGCAAGTTCAAGGTGAAGGACACAGCGGCGCGCGAGGGCCGCAATCCGGCAACCGGCGAAACTATCGCCATCAAGGCGTCCAAGAAGCTGACGTTCACGCCCGCCAAGGCGATCAAGGATCGCCTGAACGGCTGATCGAAATCGCTGCCCTGTTGCCGACAGGTGCAGGGCAGCGGAGCCGCATCATGGTAATCAGGCAGCGCGTGACTGCCCTTCCAGCACATCCGCCCAATCATTATTGGGCGGCGGCGGCCATGCGCTGATGATCTCAAGGCCAGGACGCTCATAGGCGAGGCGCGCATTTTTGTTGGCTTTCCATCCAGCCTCATCCCGGTCGAACAGCAGAACGAGGCGTTCGAGACTGTCGGGTAGCACGATATGTCCGGCCCGTTCTGTCCCGAGGATCGCCCATACCGGGATCTTGTGCAGTTGCATTGCCGCCAGCGCGGTCTCGATGCCTTCGGCCAGGCCGAGCACAGGGCCGGGAGGCATGAGTTGTACCGCGCCGCGCCCCGGACGTCCGAGCATCATGCGGGGATCGGCAAGATCCTTTGCTTTGGTGGCGGTTGCGGGATCAAGGAAGGTGCGGTGAATGGCGACGAGCCGTCGTCTCTCCCGCACGGCTGCTATCATGGCGGGCCGGAACAGCGCGCGGCTGCCTCGTCCCAGCGGCGTGCGTAGATTATAGCGCAGATCATGCCAGGGCGGCGTGAGCAGGCGCCCAGACAGGTAGCTTTGCGCAGGCGTGCCCACGAGGGATGCGGATGCGTTCCATATGCGTAGGGCTGGCCCTGCACCCGCGCGAGGCGAGGGCACGTTGCGCGACAAATCGGAAATGTGCCGGTCCGCAAAAGGCAGGCGTAAATGCCGGATTGCTCGCAGAACGTCTCTCGTGTCGCAACCGGCAAAGCATTTGAACAGCAGCGCGCTTCTGCCAACACGGATCGACAGGCTGGGATTATGGTCATCATGGGCCGGACACAGGCATAGACCGCGATCTTTCTGCCATGTTCCGCCTAGCTTTCGGCAAAGGGCTTCGCCCTGAAATTCCAGTTCAAGAGATTTCATCGTTGTCAGCCGCCCTGGCGAATTATCCTTCATGTTTCGTCGAGGGCCTGCGAAAGTATCAAAAGCGCCGACGCCAGTTCGCGCTGGACCTCAGCAACTTCGAGACTCAGCCTGCGGGCTATCGCCGGGTAGGCAGAACCCTCGACGCAATGGGCAAGGAAAACGGCGCGCGTTTGCTGCGGCAAATCCGCAATCGCGTTGCGCAACTTCATCATTCGCATGGCATCGCAGGACGCCAAGGCTTGCTGCTCCACCCATATCCATCCACTGACCCACACGCCTTCAGGCGTCTCCTCGATATAGGCCTCTTCTGCGTCGATGCGCAGGACCGGCGCGCCTTCCAGTCTGGTCATGGCGACTGCGACTGCTGGATGCGCCCCCGCGTCCAATAGCGCTGCAATGGCATCGAGACGCCGCAACAGATGCGCGCGACGCCGACGGCGTGATGGCGGCCAGCCTCCGGTCACAAGATATGTTTTGATGTCTTGCAGAAGAGCACGGACTTCTAAGTATTGCATGGCAACTGGATCCCTCTGGGTTCTTCCGCTCGCCTTGCCCCCTCCCTCCTTCGCGAGGCTCGATCGCTGCAGAGCAGCGCCCGGCCGACCGTCTTGTGTCCGGCGACCATGGGAGAGGTTGGTGAAGCGCCAAGCCTATCTCTAGCTATGATCCTCTGGCGTCGCTGTCGTAGCGTGACCGGTTTGGATTGCTTGCAAAACAATCTGTTAAACCGGATGCAGAACGATTATGTTTTCGAAAGGTTTTTGTTTGAAACAGAATGGCTGCAACCGGATACTGACGGCAAAATAAACTCGAATGATATGGTTGGAGAGGACGCCGCTTCCGGTTGCCATGAACTGGCGAAGGGACACGCCCTTGAACGAGGAAGACTATTCGGACCGGCTTGAACGGCTCAGCACGCGCAAGGGCGACTGCCTGCGAGAAGCCGCCAAAGGCCTATCGTCCAAAGAGATCGGGCGGGTCCTGAATCTGTCCCCTCATACAGTGAACAATCATATTCTCGAAACCCGGCAGATACTTGGGAACGTGTCGCGATGGAAAGCAGCCCAGCTTTTCGTGGATTGGGAGGCTGGCAAGGGGGGGCAGATTATACCCCCCTATCCAATGACTATTCCCGGCGGCGCCAATTGCGAGTCAAATGCGTCCATCGAAACCAAGGCGGACGCACGGCCGACACACGAGGAACTCAAGGATCTGTTCGCAGAAGGACAACGCCCATATGGCGTTCGCAAACAGCCCTCCTCCTTGCTCGACATTGTGCCACTCCGCGTAGCCGGGAGGCAACGCAATGACCTGAATGGACCCTCCACCCTGATCGCCTTCGCGATCCTCACTCCCATGATGCTCTTTGCCGTAGGGGCTGGAATATCCCTCCTGTTGGTACTCAACGACCTCGTGGCAAAATAGAGCGGCAAATCCTCAAATCCATCACCATAGCCTGCCCTGATGGGCGGGAAGGAGAAACCATGCGTGCTCAACGCCAATCCGTCGCCAAACATGTTGCCGAGCGTTTGTTCGCTGCCGAAGAGGCCATCGACATCGCAGCTGCGCGTATCGCCGAACTCAACGCGGCATTGCCTCTCGCGCGGCTGGATGCCCGCCTCTCGGCCATGATCGGTCAGGACGCCATTCAAAGCTCCGCCTCGGCCATGCTGCTTGTTGCAGAAACGCGCGAAAAGATCGTCACCACCCACGCCAATCTCAAACATGCCAGTGACGCAATGGGATTACCGGAGACCAGCTATGGCGACCTTCTCAAGGTGGCAAGGGCAGGGTCGCCCGCCCAGGGACAGCATCTCCGAGCGGTGTGATGCTTTCGTCGAGAGAAATTGACGGATCGGGACTTTTGTCGTTCCTTTACGTCATGACGCGACAAGCTCTGTTTCTGGCTCTTCTGCTTCTGAGCAGCGCCTATGCCTTCATAAAGGGCGGCCAACCCGAACGTATCGGTGCGGCCACGCTTTTATGCGGCGCAAGCCTGACTGTGTTTGTCGCGTCGCCTTTCGGGATCCGGTTTCAGGGAGTCGAAGTCGGCATCCTGATCATCGATTTGCTGATATTGGGCATTTTCCTATGGCTTTCAATTCGGAGCACC
Organism: Sphingobium sp. B2; assembly: GCF_007693735.1. NCBI lineage: Bacteria > Pseudomonadati > Pseudomonadota > Alphaproteobacteria > Sphingomonadales > Sphingobiaceae > Sphingobium > Sphingobium sp. B2. The sequence goes on along the minus strand of NZ_VDBZ01000004.1, from coordinate 100,304 downwards.
CGTTTCTGGCCGATCTGGATCGCCGGGATGCTGGGTGCCGAAGTCGTCATTCATGTAGCGCTGATGGTTGCACCAGCTGTGGTTCCCCGTGCCTACATGCAGGCGCTGGCGGTATGGAGTTGGTTCGCCCAACTGGGCCTGATCATCGCCACCTGGCGGCACCAGATGCGATTGACGCATCTGGGTGTCGACGCGCCTTGGAAGAACTGATCGGCCTTACCTGCCCTGATCGCGCGCAGGAACTTTCAGAACGCCTCTTTACCCGATTTGGCTCTCTTGGCGAGGCTGTCTCAGCACGCTCGGCGGCAAGGATCGAATTGCTGAATGGTTCGATCCAGGTCGAGCAAACCTTCCTGAGCTTCCGGCGTGCGATGACACAGATGCTGAGGGCTCCCCTGATGCAGCGGCCCATATTATCCAACGATCAGTCTTTGCTCGATTATTTGAGGGCGCAAATGGCCTATGACCCGATCGAGCGGTTTCGGGTTCTGTTCCTTAATGCGGGCAACGAGTTGATAGCGGACGAGGTGATGGGCGTTGGAACCGTATCGGCCGTTCAGGCCTGGCCCCGCGAAATCCTGAAACGCTGCCTGGACTTGGAGGCAACAGCGATTCTCCTCGTCCACAATCATCCCTCCGGTTGCTCCAGGCCATCCCTGGCAGATCGGGATTTAACCGAAAGGATCGCCAAGGCAGCATCCAGCCTCAGCGTCATCGTCCATGATCATCTGGTCGTAGCGCGAAAAGGCACGACGAGCTTTCGAATGGCGGGCTATTTATGACGGGCACCGGCCTTCTTTCAGACATGCCCGGCAGAGGATGGACGCAAGAGTGGTCTTCCCTTCGCTCCATCGGAAGTCATGGATGATGCCCGCGTCGAACATATCGGCGCAGATTCGCGATCGAGGCGGCTGGCCTCTATCCTGCCGGGCAATCGCGTGCCGAACCATCCTGAAAATGCAAGCTGCAATCCTTAAGAAGATGGGGCGCAAATTATCGTCCAGTCCCTATCTGGGTTCTTTGCTCCAAGTCTATCTTGCCGAGATCGAGGGTGAAAGAATTTATCAGGCGTGTCTTTCCACGGACCATGCATCATCAACAGCGCATCGTCGCTCGACGCGTCTGGAGGAGTTCGGTGCGCTGGTGCGTGGGGATGACCCAGTCGATGGCAGGTGCACTGATCTGAAACTGGCTGACCTGACGAAACAGGCGCTAGATGAAGCGATCGATATCCTGATCGGACATTGCATCAACCTCGGCGACGAGATCTCCGCATTTACGCCTGAAAATAGCGTGATACCGAAGAGCCCAATAAGATATAGCCGCCACATCGGCACCAGCGAGGAAAGATGTGCCATGACTGTCCTGCGAGGCAAGGTCATTGCAGGGGGGCGTATAGCCCTTCCCGCCGATGTTCGCCGCACTCTGGGTTTGCAGAGTGGTGATACGGTTCTCTTCGAACTCACTGGCCAGGAAGTTCGTATACGACCAGCGCGTACGGCCTTGCGACAGGCGCAGGAACGATTACGCGCCTTCGCGCCGAATGAGGGCCTCGTCTCCGAGGCGTTGATTGCCGAGCGGCGAGCCGAGGCTGCACGTGACTGACAAAAGGCCCAATGCCGTGTATGCTCTTGATGCATCGGCGCTTTTATGTCTCCTATTTGGCGAACCCGGCTCGGATCAGGTGGAGAAGCGATTGAGCGGTGCTCTGGTGTCGGCGGTAAACTACCATGAGGTGTTGGCAATGCTTGCGGATCAAGGTGTCGATTTTGCAGAGGCGCAGACGATGCTGGCAGCGCTGGACATCGACGTCGTACCGGTCGATCGAAACCAGGCTGACGTCGGCGGGAAATTGCACAGCGATACGCGCAGTATCGGCTTGTCTCTTGGTGCTCGTTCCTGTCTGGCGCTGGCACTATGTAGGGAAGCGATTGCAGTGACGGCTGACCGGGCATGGGAGACACTCGACTTTGGTGTCGTGGTAGAACGGGTCCGGTGACCCGCATGGCGGGCGTTGATAACAGGATTAGAGATTGAACTGATGCGGACCGACCTCAATCATCTTCCGATGTCCAAGCAGCGCGAACTCGATCGCGTTGTGGAGATCCTCTTCCAGGGATTTCGCGAGGCGACACAAGAGGCAACGGGACGACGCAAGTCCGCGCGGATTCTCAAGGTCATCCTTTTCGGATCCTATGCCAGGGGCGATTGGGTCGATGCACCATTCGATGCCAACCAGTTCACCTCCGACTATGACATCCTGGTGATCGTCAATCAGAAGGAATTGACTGACGGCGTGCTTTACTGGGAAGGGACCGAGCAACGCCTTTTCGACGCACATCAAGTCGAGAAAATCATCCGCACGCCGGTCAACTTCATCGTCCATACGTTGCAGCAGGTGAATGACGGCCTTTCTCATGGGCGACTTCTCTTTACCGAGATCGCCAGGGATGGTGTGATCCTTTACCAGTCTGATGATCGACCGCTGGCAGAAGCCAAGCCCAAAACGCCTGAACAGGCTTATCTTATGGCAGCGGAATACTTTAAAGAACTATTTCCTGGAGCAATGTGGCGATTCGAGTTAGCAAAATTTAGTCATACTAATAATCGGCACAGTGACGCCGCGTTTGATTTTCACCAGGCTACGGAAAAGCTTTACCGATGCGTTCTGACAACCCTCACATTCTATGCTCCACGCAGTACGAATATCGTATTTCTCAGGGGCATGGCTGAAGGCTTGGACCGGCGGCTCTTTGATGCCTGGCCTCGCGCAACGCACGCGGAACGTGCCATGTATCAAAAATTGAAGGACGCCTATCGCAAGGGCCAACATTCGAAGCATTTTGAGATTTCGTCCGAAGAGCTCGTCTGGCTTCAAGGCAGAATTCAGATACTCGGAGAGCTTGTGCATGAGGTATGCTCTGGGCGCATCGCAAAGTTGAAAATCAATGCGGAAGCCGCGGTGAAATAAGCAATTGAAGGGAAATGGCCGAAGGAGAGATAGTATGGTACTGCGCGGCACAAGGAGATCGTGAGACTTGTAGCTGCGGGGCGAGCTGATCCCTGATCTTCTCCTACTATCTCTCCCGGCGGAAGCTAAGCCCAGCGATCGCACGCCCAAACGCCGATCGCTGTCTCACAATTTTCGCAATGGCAGGCTTCAATATCTTCTCGCGGTAGCGGGCGTCGATCCGGTCATCATCCACAAACGCTACCATGACGTCGAGGGGGTCCCTGGCTACCAACCGGTGCGCTTGCCGGCCTGACGGATCTCGAGAGAGGAAACGAAACAGCCCTTGCAAGGTACGGGTCGCCTCCCGATGATCGCCGTCTCGCAGGGCGTGACTGATATATTCCTGCAGCACGATGGGAGCTGCTGCAGCCTGCCGTCGGGCGGTATCATCTGGTCGTTTCAGTATGTGCAGATTGGCGATCCGACTTTGCAGGCAGTGAAGTGGATTCATCACAGGGATGGCAACCTGCCCTGCGAAGCCAGCTCGCTCATAAGGCACGATGATTTCGGCGACGCCTGCCGTCAGCTCCTTGGGCCTAACGCCAAGGACATGGCCCAAAAAATCAATACGAATGGCTATCCCGTCCACCACCGCCTCAACGATCGCGGTTTCGGGTGTCTGATTGTCGATCCCTGGGATAAGCAGCTTGCCTCCGAGCGCTTGCGCCAACTTTTGCGCGGCTTCACGCCGTCCAAAATAGTCGATATCCTTGGAGGTATATGGGCGGTAGAGATGAAGCTCGTCGGCTGCGGAATAGAATTCCGCCCAGAGGTTCAATGCCTGTCCGCCGATGACGAATGCGCCATCCTCCAGAACAAGATGGGAAGCAATATCGAGAACGGCGGCTGGATCTAAGTGATTGTCGCTCAGGCAGCGCCCCGCCGCGAACGGCGCACAGAGGCGCGCGAAAAATCGATGCCGGAGAAAAAGCCGTTGCGCTGCCCCAATGCCTCGGGCGAGATGACACCAGATCTCAGGTCGTGATCATCCTGCTCGCGGGCGCGCTGCTTCTCGCGCCGACGATCAAGCGAATCGAATTGATCAACTTTCTGCATGTCTAACTCCACCCACATATCTATATGCGATGCGCTTTCCGGTCAATTAACGCCTCAATGGAGGGGACCGGCTGGAACTTCTCCCACAAGCGACGGCAGCCACATATGCCGACTGGACGTTAATCGACCGGGCTTGATCGAACGCCGATACCAAGGCATGATCGCTATGCGAGAGGACTATGGCAGTCGCTCGCAGGATTGTCCTGTAGGTATCTCGAAGCTCGACATGCGGGTCGAGCGCCGACGTTGTTCTGTTACGACAGCGATACGGCTCACCTCACTCAAGATAACGCCTGGCTTGGGCCAGGGGATCTTTGCCGTGCTGTGAGGAACCGTGATTTCATGTCGTCAAATAATTGCAACGCCCCACACGGGATGAGCCAGGATGCTGCTCAGCAAAATGCCGGACCGGATGTCAGTGACATTCGGCATATCTACGAAACTGAGGCGCCGCGGCTGCGACGCTATTTTCAGGCGCGCTTGCGTTCGCGGGATGATGCAGGTGATCTCGTACAGGAATCTTTTCTCCGCCTCATTGGGTGCATGGCCAGAGCCGAGCTTCCCCGACCAGCCGCGTATCTCCAGCGCATCGCGCAAAATCTCCTACTGGATCGCTACAAACGACTCGAGACACGCCTCGCGGCCTTCCACGTGCCGATCGGCGAGGACTTTGAACTGGCGATACCGCCGGACCAGGCCGTCCGCATCGAGGCCGAAGACGTGATGCGGGTCTACCGGCGCGCACTTGAGGAGCTTCCTCAAAAAACGCGAGAAATCTTCCTGGCACATCGTGTCGACGAGTTGACCTACCGGCAGATCGCGCAAAACATGGGAATTTCCATCCCGACTGTGCAATATCATGTTGCCCGCGCCCTCGCCCATATCGACGCAGCCCTGGAACAGGAATAATGGAAGACACCGAGCCGCCGCGTCGCCATGGCCAACTTAGGGAGGAGGCCGCCGATTGGTTCGCGATCATGCGCGACCAGGAAGAAGCGCAGATCAAGCGAAAGGATTTCGAGGCGTGGCTGGCGCGTGGCGCGCTTCACCGTGCCGCCTACAACCGCATCGCCGAAGCCTACAGTATCGGCAAGCGGTTGAAGGAGTTGCCCGAAGATGCGGACGTGACCATGAGCGAGGCGCTTGACATCGACACCCGGCAAAACCGGTCTCGCACGAAAGCAACAAAATATGCCCTGCTACTGGTCGGTTTGCTCGGAGCGACAGCCCTTGTCGCGCATTGGGCGCGGAGTGCCCCCATTCGAGACGAGCCAACGACCCAGTTCGCCACGAAAGACGCTTCACGGTTCTCCGATCAGGCCGTGGCAACGCTTGTTACCGCCACCGGCGACATTAAATCCTTTCATCTTAAGGATGGCTCCGTCGTCACGCTCGATACAAACAGCCTTGTGCTGGTGAATTTTGACGATATCCAAAGAAGCCTCCGACTATTACGTGGTCGCGCGCGCTTTACCGTCGCCCATGAGAGCAGGCCTTTCACGGTTCATGTCGGCCGCGGGAAGGTTGTAGCTCGAGGCACGATATTCGACGTCGACCTTCTGCCGGGCAACCATGTTGTCGTTCGGCTGGTAAGAGGCGCTGTTGACGTCGAGATCGAAACCGCGGCCAAAGTGGCGCTTCTCCAGCGGCCAGTCCAACTCATCCCTGGCGAGCAGGTTGAACTTGAGAATGATACCATCGCCCGGCCCACAAAGATCAGAGAGGTGGACGTTAATGACAGCGACTGGCCCAATGGCTTGAGGAATTTCACGAATGTTCGCCTTGGGGATCTGTTCGCAGAAGTTAACCGCTATGCTTCTATTCCGCTGGTCAGCGAGGCACCCGATATCGAGGATATTCGCGTATCGGGAAGTTTTCGTATTTCTCATAGCGCACGGCTGGCGCGAAATCTCGGAGACATGCTGGGCTTAGTCGTCATGAGCAGCCCCAGTTCCATTCATCTTGCGCGCCACTGCTCGACGCCGTCGAAAGGAAATTGTCGAATGCCATCATAATTGGCGCAACCCGCTCGTCGCTACTCCCAATGGAACCGGCTTTGAACCACGCCGGAAAATATAGGGGACAACGATGAGCAAGGTTAGATGGCAGTCGGTCAGTTCGGTTTTCGCTCTGGCTCTGATGAGTATGGCCACGCCCTCGTTGGCCAAACCGGAGCATAAGCTGAACTGGAACCTCGACCAGCAAAATCTGGACGCCGCATTACGCGCTATCGGCAACATAGCCAGCCAAGACATCATCTTTCCTACAGAGGCGGTCAAGGGACGCCGGGCTCCCGCGCTCAACGGAACTTATACCGCGCTCGAAGCGGTCGGAATCATTCTGAAGGGAACATCTTGGACGGCTGTCGAGCGCGACGGAGCCATTCTGATCCGGGAGCGATTTTCAAAAGTCGCTAAGGAGGTGAGTCAGGACAGCGCCAGTACCGAGATCGTGGTTACAGGATCGCTGATTGCGGGCGTCGCGTCGCCCTCACCAATACAGGTTATCAATCGCGAGAGGATGCTCGACAACGGATATAATAGTCTTGGCGAGGCGATCAGAGCTTTGCCGGTCGCTTCAGGCGCGGGGCAAAATCCGGGAATTGGCCAGAATGTACCAGAAAGCATTGGCAGCAATCTGGGAGGAGGCACATCGATTAACCTGCGTGGTCTGGGTTCCGATGCCACCATCACGCTGCTCAATGGCCACCGACTAGCATTCAACACAGCGGTTCAGTCGATCGACATTTCGGCCATTCCTCTTGCTGCTGTGGAAAGGATGGAAATTGTAACCGATGGAGCATCAGCCATTTATGGCTCCGACGCCATAGCTGGCGTCGCCAATATCATCCTGCGCAAGGACTATAGTGGACTGACAACACGCGCCTATTGGGGCGCTTCCACCGATGGCGGGAACGTACAGCAGAATTATAGCGTGACCGGCGGCACAACCTGGAACACCGGCGGCTTCATCTTGGCCTATGATTTCGGGCACTCAACGCCGATTCTATCAAGTCAACGTGGATATGCAGCAGTTCGCTCGCCCGGTCTGACCCTGTATCCAGGATTCGAGCGCGATAATATATTGTTTAGCGGCCACCAGGACCTCATGCCAGGCGTGACGTTGAGCATCGATGGCTTGTATGGCGAACGCACGACAGATCGGGCATTTGGATCGTCAGCAGCTGGAGACTATCGAATACAGGGATTGCGCCGAGTAACGGACACCAGAACGATTAGCGTGGCACCCAATATCAGCCTGGACGTAGGCAATTCTTGGAAGGTGAATTTTTCGGGCGTCTATGCCAAGGATCGAACTCTCGCAAAGTCCGATGATTACTGGAACAGCGTTCTTACGAGAACTGAACTCTGTTATTGCAACAAAGCATTCAGCGTCGAAGGCATCGCCCAAGGGACGTTGTTGGATGTCGGCGCAGGTGCGATCAAAGCTGCACTGGGCGGTGGATATCGTAAGAACTTCCTCCATTCCTATAATCGCCTGGTCGAAAACGGCCAGAGCATCAGAGCAAGTCAGGATAACCGTTATGGGTTCCTCGAAATCAACGCCCCGATAGTCAGATCAAACGATAGCAGCGCGTTCCTCCAATCGCTCATTCTCAATGGCGCAGTTCGTTACGAGGACTATCCTGGAATAGGAGATGTGGCGACGCCGAAGCTCGGCGCGGTGTTATCGACGGGCTATGGGGTGATGTTCAAGCTCTCGTGGGGCAAGTCGTTCAAGGCGCCCACTCTCTACCAATTGCATAGTGTCCGCGGCGCAAGCGTCTACAATATTGGGGTATTTGGCGGAACTGGGTTTCCGACAGGGACAGTGGGACTGTACAGCGGCGGCGGAAACCCTGATTTGAAACCGGAACGATCCACGAACTGGACCGCATCAGCGATACTTCAACCCGCGATATCACCCAATTCGAAGATTGAGATAACCTATTATTCGATCCGCTATCGGAATCGGATCGTGACCCCAGTCACTTACATCACCCAGGCGCTCAGCAATCCGATTTATGCTGATCTTGTAAGCGTGAACCCGGCCGTTGACGAGATCAATGCGGCGCTCGACGGCGCCTTGTTGTTCAACAATTCCAGCAATCCTTGGAACCCTGCGAAAGTGGGAGCGATCATTTACAGTCAATATGCCAATGCGGCACGTCAGAAAATCGACGGCGTCGACATTAGTGTAAGCCATCATGCCGACGTCGGTAGAATGGGGGACATCTCTTTCTGGGCAAATGCGAGCTATATTGAAAGTCAACAACGCCTGAGCGCTTTGCAGCCCGATACCGAATTGGCCGGCACCTTATTCTTTCCACCGCATCTGCGGGGTAGCGCTGGCTTCACATGGGACCACGGGCCATTCAGGCTAACCCCGATCTTGAACTATATCGGTGGGGTGGAAGATCGACGCGCAACGGTGACATATGACGTCGCTTCGATGACCACATTCGATCTGACTGCCAGGCTGAAAATAGACAGTTCAACGCCGGTTTTTCGCGGCATGGACCTCTCGCTTTCCGCACAAAATATCTTCAACAACAAGCCATCTGTGATTGCGACAACCCAGGTCAGTCAGGCGCCGTACGATTCCGCGAATTACTCACCATGGGGTCGATATATCAGCTTTTCGATCTCGAAGTCGTGGTGAAGGGCCGTGAATTTCTTTGCCCTGCTGGCGACATGCGCCGGCATAATCGTGGCGGCTTCTCATGCAGAGGCAACCGCCACTGAAGCCCCGCTGGTTTGCCGTAATCTTATTGACGATGATGCAAATGGGCATGCGGACAATCGCGGTGTCACAACGACCGATCTGATCGGTCTGCGCGATATCGGGCCGAACTTCGGCACCGATCTGCCCAAAAGCCCGTTGGCGCTATCACCTGATGGCAAGCATGTCGCTTTTGTCCTCAGCCGGGCCGGTCCGGCGCTGAATGACTATTGTCAGGCATTGGTCACCATCGATTCCCAAAGCCAGAGGCCTTTGAAAATCCTGGACATGACCCGCGGCCTCATCAACGACGTGCAGAGCATTCGCGGGTTCCGCACAACCAACGGGACGTCCCTCATCAACAATCCGCTCTGGTCGCCAGACGGCCAGTATCTCGCATATCTGGTACTGGTTTCCAGCATCCCGCAGGCCCGTGTCGTATCGGTCGATAGCGCAAGCGTGGTCTTTACCACGACGTCTGAAACAGCCGTTCGCGAGATCGGATGGACGTCTGCGGGAATGCTATTGTTTGGCAACGAGCCAGAGGCAGCGAAATTAGAGGCTGATATCGATCAGCGAGGCCGCGCTGGCTTTCTTTATGACGACAGCTTCATACCTAATAGGGCAGCCCGTCCCTCCATCCCTGCCCCCATACCGATCCGATTCCAATCTTTGACGGCCAGCGGCGCTGACTTGCGTCTCGCGACGATTGAAGAAATTTCCGAGCGCGCCGAACGATCGGATTATCGCACGTCAAAGGGGCTTCTTCGCTCAGTACCGGGGAGCAGAGGCCTTGCGGTTCAGCTAGTGCGGCGGGATTGGACCAGCCTTTCATCCCCCACAGATCTGTGGATTCAAAATGCTGATGGCCGCCGCGAGCGCTGCAATGATCCTGCTTGTGCAAGCGGGATTCAGAATATGTGGTGGATTGAGGGAGCGAAAAGGCTGCTGTTTCTCCGGCGCGCGGGCTGGGGCAATAGCGAGCTGCAATTCTATAGCTGGGATATGAAATCTGCCCCGAAGGCCATATTGAAGACCGAAGACCTTATCACCGGTTGTCGGTTGGCTTCTGACACGCTCATCTGCCTTCACGAAGCGTCCAATCAGCCGCGGCGGATCGTTCGTATCAACTCCGATAGCGGCGCAAGAACAATCTTGTTCGACCCCAATCCGTCGTTTCGCGGGTTACGGATGGGAGGAGTAAAGCGCCTGCGCTGGAAAAATTCAATTGGCATCGAATGCTTCGGAGATTTGGTCTTGCCGCAGAAGCATTCTAACCGATCGAAAATCCCACTGATTGTGGTCCAGTATCTCACAAGAGGCTTTTTGCGTGGCGGTGTCGGAGACGAGTATCCGATTTTTCCACTCGCTGAACAGGGTTTTGCAGTCCTAAGCCTGCAGAGACCTGCCGACTATTATATGACGGTCAAGGATGGCTCGATCCGAACAGCGCTGGACGCAAGAACCATCAATCAACGCGACTGGAATGACCGACGCAGTGTGCATTCCGCCCTGATGAACGGCATCGCCTTGGTTGAATCTCACGGCGGCATTGATATCGATCATGTAGGTATCACAGGTTTGAGCGACGGAGTTTCGACCGTGCAATTTGCATTGGTCAACGCCCCTGGCCGGTTCGCGGCCGCATCCATTTCGACCGGCTTTCAGGAACCGAAGTCGACGCAGATCTACGGCGGCTCGGCATGGGCAAAGCAGCTTATCGCTATGGGGTATCCATCTTTAAGCGATGATCAAACGCATTTCTGGTCAACCACGTCCATCGAACGCAACGTCGACAAATTCAATCTCCCAATCCTGATGCAGGTTTCGGACAACGAATATTTGATGGCGATGGAGAGCTACGGGATCCTAAAGGCGAATAATCGCCCAACGGAATTGTATATTTTCCCGAATGAAAACCATATCAAGACCGGCCCTGCCCACCGTTTTGCTATCTATGAAAGGAACATAGACTGGTTCAAATTCTGGCTGAAGCATGAGGAGGACCCGTCAGCTAAAAAGAAATCAACCTATGATCGGTGGCGGGCGATGGCGGCTCAAAAAAATTTGGCACCATAGGATATCGTCATGACGCCTTCATCGCGGCTACCCATGCTTCTGCATCAACGAGTTCGAGGATTCGGAAATGCATATGGTTGTGCCTGTCTCCTTCCAGCTTAATTGCGGCGTCCACTGCTGAGCGATCGATGATATTGGCCGCTGCAAGATGTCCGCCCAGAAGCATATCTTTAATTTTGCTCCGATTACGTTCGACCAGTCGTTGCAGGAAGCCATCGGGGCCGCCCTTCGTTCTGCGGTGAAGGATCGAGTCAGGGAGACGGGACTCGAACGCCGCTCTTGCGATCGATCTGTTTTCTCCTCCCATGCAAAAGAACCAGGAGGGAATGCGCAGGCACGTCTCTACGATCGGTTGAGACATGAGGGGGTTTATCATCGGCAGGACCGTTTCTCTTCTGAATCCCTCGAGATGGTTTTGTATCTGGATGAGATAAGCAATGTGCGCTGCCTTGCCCGGCAGCTCACAGATTGGCACCTCAAGCCATGGATGCGAAAATTCCGCGCCTAAGCGGCTCACAAAATCCCGACTCAGCAAATCCGCCTTCGGTTTCCAGCGATAGTGCGGCTTGCGCAGCCACGCGCGGCGGGCAGCTAAGGTCGCGCAGCGTATGATGCTGGTCTCTGCCATCTCAGCGACTTCTGCAGCAGTCACCAATGCCCCTCGGCCAACGCCTTCAGAGAGGAGCCGATCTGCGATTGGAAGGACTGATTGCTGGAAGCAAAACACGTTGTCGCCACCCGACCCGGTGAAAAATGCATCGGCACTTACCGCGCTGGCGACAGCGAGGTAGGCTTGGTCTCCTGACTGAGCAAAGGATCGGGCCAACGGCCGTGGCAAATGCGCTGCATGGCTCATTTCAAGATCGGTATCGTCGGCGCTGAAAAACGCCTCCTCCATAGGGATGTCGAGGAATTTTGCTATTGCGCGAGCATAATAGCGCTCATCGCCAGCAGTTTCATCGGTCACAAGGGTCAGGCCTGTGACCTTCGCCCCCGCCTGAACGGCTGCCGCCGCTACGATCGATGAATCAAGTCCACCTGATAATCCCACGACAAGCGTCGGAAATCGCGAGACCCATGCCCCTATTGTGGAGGTCAGTGTCGCTCGCAGATCCGATATTGCTGCAGCCGGTTCGCTATAATATTCCTGTCTCTTGGCATAACCCCAAGGGTTCCACCGTTGCGCCAGCTCGCTCTTCCCATGCTGAATGGCCAACTGAAAGCCCGCCGGAATTTCATTCAATTCAGCCAAGCATGTCCGACTTGTTCTCAAATTCGAGAAATACAGATGACGACCCAGTTGCTCATCATCGATGGCGGAGCCCAAAAGGCCGACTTGACGAAACAACGCCATATCTGAACCAATTGCCGTCACGCCCTGCGATTTCATATAGTAACATGGCATCCCCCCCGAAGGGTCACGCACCACCGTGGTGGTGTCGTGATCCTCATCGTGAAGGATCGCAACATATGAACCCCAATATTTTTTGGCATGGATGGCTCCTTCCGGGGTGAATATGTCCCGCGCGTCTGCAGGATCGAAGAGATCGACTGGCTTCTTCGCGCCATCGCGGCGATAGAGCCACCCTAGCAGGACCGCCGTCCTTAGCGGCTGGTTAAAATCTGCCACCGGTTGATCGGCAAGCAGCAGGAAATTTGGCCGATTGATAGCCATTTTCAGTCCGGCCAACGCTGCGACTTTCGTAGCGCGCATGCGGACGAGATTGCCGGGTCCGGACAATATGAGATAGCGAGCGCGGTTCACAGGACGAGCACCGGCACATACTCACGCGCCTTGTCGCGGTGGTCGGTGACGCTTATTTGGTCTTTCTGAATCCAGCAATGTGCACCGAACGGCCCCGTGCGGACGCCGATCACGAGATTGAATCCTACGCGGTATCTCGTGAGGGATCGGGCAAGCGCGAATGATCGCACCAAGCAACGCTTTTCGGCAGAAAGAATCAGGTCAATGAGCCGGTAGGCTCCGACCAGACGGCCAATATCATCGGGACATTCAAGACCACGCGTTTGCTGTATCCGGTGTTCCAGCTTTGCTACCGCGCCCGCCAGCCCGCCCCAGCGTATCACGGCGAAAGCCCATAGCTGGTCGATGATGGCAACCATGACATGCCTCAAGGTCGGCGGCCTCGCCTGGTCAAAATAAGAACCAGTGATTTCAGGCATATTCCCCGTTGGTCCAACAGGCGAAGCGCATTCTGCAGCGGAAATGAGGCCGGATCCGAGCAATATCTCGGCGTCGCCAGGCATTGCCATCTGACCTTGTTCCAGCCGCATAAGTGCGGATGCACCACTGGATGACATCTTGAAATATCGGTTATGATCGAGATCCAGAAATACCGGAGCAGATCCAACCCATACATAGGAGACACCCGATCGCAGCTTATAGGCCATGAGCAATTCTCTAGCTGTATGGCGCGCAAGCATGGCCTGCGCGCCACCGTTTCAGTCGTCGGAAAGCCCGGACTGCAGCCGCTGCTGAGCCTGGTCGATGTCGACGCCGTTGTTGCCCTTCGTCTGCTCGGTCACCGATCCCAGGTCGACCAGGTCGGCTTCCAGATGGTTGTCGCGTTCCATACTTACCTCCTTCTTTGGACTGCTGCACTCCTTGCAGCCCAATCATGGTAAGTCAGGCCCCAATTGATCAGCCATCTTATAAGGTCTCGTATGTGCAACCAGTCGGTACTATAATGCTATCCAACCAAAATGTGGCTGACATGAATTGAGACAACGTCTTCATATTGCACCACATGGTTATGAAGTGATGCTTTCACAAATTCTTTCGACACGACGAATTCGGCGCCTGTGATAGGCCCAAAGGACCTCAAAACGGTCTGAACCTTGACCGGAAGTGGTCGCGATCTCGACCGACCGCAATTCCGAGGTCAAGTTGCGCAACACGCGAAACTCCCCCAGGCGAGCCATATGGAGTCGTTCGGTAGCAGACTTCAGGGCCCTTGCCTGTTCACTATCGTGACATGCCCATGCGACTGACAGAAACAAATCAGTCGCCGCCTTCGCCAATGCCTGGCCATTCATCTCGGCTTGAGGATGCGACCTTGCAGTCCCAAATTCAGACAAGCGGTTTCCCTTGAGTACAAGGCGTAGGAGATGGCTATGCCAGCGGTAAAGATCTCGGAGGCTGTCCGGCGTCAGATCAGGCAAGCGATAACCACCGCCGAAGGCAATTTCGAGCATATGCTCGCCGACCAAGCGCTGGGCTCCGTCTCTGAACGGCGACACGGATACGCCATACTCGGCAGCTAGCGCCCTTTCGATGAGCATGCTGCCCGGCGGGAAGCGGCCCGCCATAATATCAGCCTTGAGCAGGATATAGGCTCTTTCAGCTACCACCGGTTCCGGAGACATGCCGGTCTCTATCGGTACTGGTCGGGTTGCGTGACAGATCCAGCACGCGAGGCAAGGCGCCCGACCGCTACGGCCTGATATCGGTTCACGACCTCAAGGATATCTCTCTCAAGCTCCCACAGATCATCTTGAAGCAAAAGTTCACGCGGCAATTTCATATTGTGCTCCATCGCAAGCAAAGGAATGAACAACTGAGTCGTGGTCATCCGCAGCGAATGCGCGCAGCGAATATGATCCTCAAGCGCAGGTGCCCCAGCGCCACCCTCAAGTTCGCGAATCCAGCGTTCGCTGCAGCCGACGGTCTTTGCCAGGCTGTGTTGAGAAATCCGGTCTCTGCGGCGACGCCGCTCGATAAGCTTCCCGGAAAGCTCCTTGATCAACGATAATATTCCGCCATCGATTGTTTGTGGACTTTGAGGCGTCATCTGCAGGTCCCCCTGGCAGCGGCTCAAAAGTACAAATCACATCGCCTGTGCTTGGCAACTTGTTGTAAATAAAACTGCGCGTCAACTACAAGAAAGTCGCTTTTGCGAGACCAAAATTCCGCTGCGAGCAAAAATAGTATCGCGCAGGCTACTATCGTTCAGAACGATGGGAAGGCCGTCCTGTCTTGCGGGACATATCCCGGAATGACCGTACGACCTGCGCATCCTCCGTGCCCTGCATGTGCACAAGAGCTGAAAGGAAGAGTTTCCAGACCTGGGGCGAAGGATGAATGGCTGCGGAGTGAACTGCTGTGCTGATGATATCTTCAATAAGCCGCGAAAGCGTCGAGGACGTTCCGACATGTCGAACTTTGCGCCCCACAAGTCGATCCAGCTGAGGATCGAGCAGTTCGGCTATTAGATCGGTCGCCTCGCATCGATGAAGAAGATCGACCGCCACGAACAGGGTTGTTCCATAGGGTAGAAAATCGCCAATCAGGTGACACAAGCGACAGTGGCACTGGAGAAATAGGTGAATGCCCTCAGCGGAGAGCTGAAGCTTGTACGCCCTGGATTGCTGACTCCCCATATTCGCTCTCCCGCCACAAACAGCGATTCTCTCGCGATCAATCCAAATGCCGGTCCAACGTGGCTCCGCAACGTCGATGCTTTCGCCGAAGGAACATAAGGTGAAACCGGAAATATACTTCCGGTTATCGGAAATGGATTTCCGATAACCGGAACTGAACTACCTTAAACCGGAACTGAAATTCCCTGTCTCTTGCGAGAAGCAAGCTTTTCCCGCCACTCAAGCCCCTGTCGAGACGGCAGCCAGGGTGAGAATTTCCGAGCGATCGGCAGCCCGCATCCGTTCCGATCCCCCTCTTGGGAGATTTTGCGGTTATGACCAGAACATGTTCCAGTCGCGCGGCAATGCTCGTCGCTCTCCTTGCAGCTGTTATGCCTCTTCATGGCGCAGGAGCGCAAGCCGCTCCATCGGAGAGAAACGAACCTGTCTTGATCCCGCGCGAAGCAGCTTCGCTTCGCAACGCGGCCAATGAAGCCCAGGTCAAGTTGCAACAGACCTTCACCAATCTGCGCTTCGAAGAATTTGGTCCCGCGCCCGTCGAGGGCCCCATCTATCAGGCGACCGCTGGCGGCCGGATCATCTATTATGCGCCGCAAAGTGAGCATCTTTTGTTCGCCACGGTCTACGACCGCAACGGCGTCAACCTGACCGCGCTGGCGCAGGAACAGGGTGCCACGCGCCGCCTCAAGGCGATCGACCCTGCCAAGGCCTTGGCGATCGGCCCTGCAGATGCGCCCACGGTCATAGAATTCACCGACCCCGACTGTCCCTACTGCCAGGCGCTCGACCGCTTCTGGAGCGCCAAGGCTGCCGAAGGCAAGCCGGTGAGGCGTCTCATCTTCTTCGTGAGCGGCATCCACCCGACCGCGGCCGCCAAGGCCGAGCATATCCTATGCTCGCCCGATCGCGAGGCTGCCTTCCGGGCGGCCTATTCCGGCCAGACACCGCCCGTCCTGCGCCAGTGCGCGGAGGGCCGTGCCAAGGTTGCGGAGGACGCTGAACTGGTCGCCAAGGTGGGCGTTTCGGGAACGCCAACGCTGATCGCCGATGGCAAGCTCATCTCGGGCTTTCAGCAGGCTGAACTTGAAGCGTTCCTCGATCGGCACGCAAAGCCTGCGCTTGCAAAGGCAGTGTCAGATGTGCGGCGCTGAACGGGCGCGCGCCATCGCGGCTGCGCACACTCTCTTTGCAGACGGCATCCGGCCCGGCCCCAACTGGCCAGCGCGGATGAACCAGGATGCCGGCGGCGGCGGGCTCATGGAGCCGTCCACCGACGCCCCGGCCGACACCGATCTTCCTTCGATGCCGGCAGGCTTTGGTTGGACGGCTCCTTTTTGGAGCAATGCTATGATGCACAAATTTGGCAACAAGGTCCTGGCGGTGGCCAATGTCGGCCTCCCTTTAGGCGCGATGGCCCTGGTCGGTGGCCCGGTCCATGCCTTCTCGGCGCCCGCCCAGGGCGATCTTGGTTACGACATATACGATATCGTCGTGAACCAGGGCGTGAAAGGTCCGATGGGATTTGTGGGCGGCGTCGCTGCCTTCCTGTTCGGCGTGTCGCGCCTTTTCTCGAATATCATGATCGGCATCCCGACCATCGTCGCGGCCGTCTGCCTCATCAAGGCGGACTCCATTCTCCAGACTTTCGGGATGGTCATCTGAGACGCGAAGGTGGGGCAGGCACCTGGCTGACCAGGCGCTTCCCCCACCGGCAACAGGCTGGGAACCGATGGTCGGTTCCTGGAGGATGATACCTTTGAAGGTATCATGAAGCCAAGAGGAGAAGGGCAGATGGACGAACGCCTTCCGCAATATCTGCATCGGCCCGTCCAGATCCTGTGGTTTGGATCTGACGAGTTTCTGCTCGCGACCTCGAGCATTTTCGTGGCCGCGATCGTGGGCGGACTTGTCGGCTGGGCGCTCATCGCTGCCCTTCTCCTTTTCGTCCCGTGGAAGCGGACCAAGCCCAGGGGCTATCTTCCCCATCTCGCCTGGCGCTGGGGTCTTGTTTCCTTTCCTTATTATCCGGGTCCTACCCAGACCCGCTTCTTCGAGTGAGCGCCATGGGCATGTTCGGGCAAAATAAGACAAAGGAGGATCCGCTGCTGGGCAAACCTGCCAGCTACGGCATCCATCGCTATCTGCAGGGCTCGGCCAACCTGTTCGAGGAAAACCGCCTGCTCAAGGTTGCCATTGCGGGCATGTTCGGCGTCACCGCCGTGCTGGGCGTGGTCATCTACACGACCAACCAGAATGCCCGGACGGTGATCGTCCCCTTTGGCGCCACGGGTGATCTTCATGTCTCGGGCAATACACCGTCCGAAGCCTACATCGTCGCCATGACGCGCAACATCGTCGCGCTGTCGGGTACCTGGTCGGCTTACTCAGCCGACCGGCAGTTCCAGGAGCTGCTGGGGCTCGTCCACCCCTCCGCCTATGGCGCGATGCGCGACAGCCTCAATACCATGCTCGATGAACTGGCGAACAACCCGACGCTGTCGATCGCCACCTATATCCGGGGCGATCAGCCGGTCCGCTGGACCGCCCATGAGATCGTGGTCCCGGTCGAGAAGGTCCGTGTCATCGGCGGCGTAATCCGCAAATTCCGGGGCATTTTACGCATCGGCTACGGCATTGAAAATGGCCGTTTCTGGCTGACGCGCCTTTCCGAGGAGCAATTCGATGTCGAAACACGCTAATCAGCGCATAGGAGCGTGCGCCGCCCTGTCCGGGCTCATGCTGCTGGCGATCCCGGCCTCAGGCCAGACGCTCCATGCGCTGCCCGATCAGACCAGTCGGATCCGTCTCTCCAACCGCGACATCAACCATGTCGTGTGCGAGGGCGGCGAGATCGAGGATATCAAATTCTCGGCCGAGAAAGGTCTTGCCGTCGAGAAAGGCGGATCGGACGCCTGGATCAAGTTCCTCGCCCGCGAGATCGACGATGCGGGACAGATCACGCGCAGCTATGTGACGCAGCCTTCCGAGTTCTTTGTGCACTGCAACGGCGCGACCTACCCGCTCTATGCTGAACCGGCGGAGATTCCCGCGCAGACGGTCGTGCTTGTTCCCGGCGCGCGGCAGCGTGCCCAGGCCAATAGCGCGTTGATGGCTGCGCTGGCCGATGAAGATCGCGCCGTCTCCATCACTATGGCCCTGCTCGACGATCGCATCCCTGCCTCGTTCAGCGAGGTCGCGCCGTCGGGCGACGCGGTCGGCATTCCAGCGCTGCCAGGCGTGGCGATAACCGAACAACGCCGTATCGCAGTCGAGGGCGCCGGTCTCTCGGCCTCGCAATATCATGTGCGAACCACGGCGGCGGTGATGCTGGACGAACGCCAGCTCGTCGATCCGGCCCTTGGGGCAGGCATTTTTTCAGTCACGCTGGACCGGGTCCGCCTTGATGCGGGCGAAACGGCCCGACTTGTCGTAGTGCGCCGGGGAGCCGGACAATGAGCGGCGACAAGAACAAAGACGCAGCGGAGACGCCGGAAGGCCTGTCGCCCTATCAGGCCCATCTCGCCGCCCAGAGCGGCGGGCCAAAGGATGACGCCGCGCGCCGTCCGTCTCCGGCCTTGCTCGACCTTAGGGCGCAGTGGGCCAAAATGTCAGCGCGGCAGAAACTGCGCGCGCGCCAGCTCGCCGTTGGCGTTGCCGTCGGCGCGCTCGGGATCGGACTCTACGCGGCATCGGGCAGCAAAGAAGACGTCAAGCCCAACGATCCCGCCGCATCGCTCAACATGGGCGCGGGGCTGCGCGGCGACAGTCTCGAGGTCAAACTGCGCGGGGATTTGAAGAAGGTTCTCGACGGCCAGCAGTTGCTGGGCGACCGTGTCAGCGCGATCGAGGAAGGCAAAGTGCTGCCGGGCAGCACGACGGCTACCGGCGGTCAGACCATCGATGGCGACCTGCCCCCAGCTTTGCCGGACAGCGTTCCAGCCCTGCCCTACCCGCCCGAAACCGGCAACATCAGCGCGGATGCCGACAGGCTGCCTGCGCCGCCCACCGGGCCGGTTGCGCCGCCTGCCCCGCCTGCGCCTCCGGTCGAAAAGACGGTCGGCGCAATCGGCTCGGCGACCGGTCAGGTCGTGGCCCAGGGCGCGACCGACAATGCCGCATCGTCGAAAAAAAAGAATCGGACGATCTATTTGCCGCCTGGTTTCATGAAGGCGCGGCTCCTGACCGGGATCGACGCCCTGGCGAGCCGGGACGCGACCAGTAATCCTGAACCGATCATCGCCCGGGTGCAGGCGCCTGCCGTCCTGCCCAATGAGGTGAAGGCCAATCTAGCGGGCTGCTTCGTGGTCGGCAACGCCACCGGGAGTCTTGCCAAGGAGCGGGTCGAGGTCCAGCTCGTATCGCTCTCCTGTGTGGATTTCGACGAACATTCGATCGTCGATCAGCCGATCAAGGGCTTCTTCGTCGATACCGACGGCAAGAAGGGTCTGTCTGGCAAGGTGGTGACGCGGGCCGGGGCGACGCTGGCGCGCGCCTTCATTGCCGGGACCATCAGCGGTATCTCGCAATCGGTCGAAAGCACGTTCGGCAACACCTCGACCTCGGCGCTGGGAACGGTGCGCACGCTCGATGCGGGCGACGCCGCCAGGACCGGCATTGCCGGCGGGCTCTCCAAATCCTCGGACAAGCTCACCGACTTCTATCTCGATCTCGCCCGCCAGGCTGGTCCCATCGTCGAGGTGGGTGCCGCCAAGGATGTGGTCGTCGTGATCCAGGAGGGCGCCACCCTCGAAATCAAACCCGGCGCGGGAGTCAAATTCTGATGTCCGCGCCCATGGGAGACAAAGCCATGAAGATGCTCCGACCCTGCCTCCTCCTGCTGCCCCTTCTCGCGCTGCCCGGCTGCGCGACTATCGGATCGGTGATGTCGCCCTATAGCGAGAAATTCTCGTGCAAGAATAGCGACCATGGCCAGTGCATCCATCCGGGCCAGGCCTATGCCGATGCGGTCGCAGGCCGTGCCTCAAGATCCGATCCTGCAGTGACCTATGATCGCAAGCTGCTCGCTCCGGACAAGAAGCGAGCCCGCGGCAGAGATTTGGGCCCCGCCAGGGCTATGGCGACACCCCCGGCTATGGCGCAACCTGGCCAGGGCAATGTCGGCGCGCTGATCGAGGCTCCCGGATCGCCGATGCTGCGCCCTTCGCGCACGATCCGGACATTGATCCTGCCCTATGCCGACAAGCAGCGCCCCGACCGGCTCTATATGGCGCGCTATGTCTATTCGATCATCGACCGGCCCGCCTGGGTCGTAGGCGACTATCTGGTGGAACCGGGCGGGCGAACGCCTGCGCCACCGGTGCTGCGCACGATGCGCGAGCCCGAACCGGGCAGCACAGACGTGCCGACGCAAGAGGCCATGCCGCTTACCATCCATCCGGAGAAACGGCCATGAGCGCGCGGCCCGGCCACAAGGGTCTGAGCTATCAGCGCCTGCGCGCCGCCGTGACCCGCGACGCCTATTCGGATTTCCTGCCGATGGTCGCCTGGGTCGAAGAGGAGGAAGCTTTCCTCTGCATCGACGATGGCTGGGGCCAGGCCTGGGAGCTTGTGCCGTCCGCCTATATGTTCGCCCATGTGCAACAGGCGTTGCTCGGGCTGCTCAACATTCATTTCCCCGAAGGCACGGTCCTCCAGCTTATCACCTTCGCCGATCCGCTGATCGACCCGGCGCTTGACGCCTATCTCGATATGAAGGTCCGGCCAGACCCGCTGGTCCAGGCTTCGGCCCGGCGTACGGCCGACTATCTGCGCGGTGGTACAAGGGGCCTGGATGCACTCCATGCCATCCCGGTACGCGACTTCCGGTTGTTCCTCGCAATCAAGACGCGGGTGAAGCTCGGCGCGGACCTGCGCCGCCAGGTGGAAGAGCAACTGGCGAAGATGGGCATTCGGCGTTTGCCGCCCGACGAACTCATCAGCGTCTATCGCCGGATCTTCAACGGCGTCTTTGCGCCCGCACCTGGTGTTTTCCTCAGCGAGAGCATGGGCGGCATGCCCGCCCCGTCGATCGCGCGGCAGATTATCGAGGCCGGACCTGACCTCTGCTTCGAAGGCCCCGAGGTGTTCCTGGGCAACCAGGTGGCGCGCTGCCTCACGCCCAAAGCGCCGGCGCGCCGGATCACCGCCGAGCGCGCCAACCGCCTCATGGGCGGGATGCGCGGCTCTGCGGAGGACAGCGACCAGATTGGTGGGCCATTCCTCTATTGCCTCTCGGTCCTGTTCGATCATTCGCAGTTCGAAATCCACAAGAGGGCGCAGATCCTCTCGGCGCAGAAGGCCGCGGGCAGTTTCGCGGTCGAGGTCGGCAAGCAGATCGAGGAGATCGGCTGGATCTTGGATGAAGCGTCCAACAGCCGGTTCGTGTCGGTGATCCCTACCATGTGGGTATTCGGCCGCGACAGCGCCCAGGCCCGCGAGATGGCGGCGCGCGCCAAGCGACTGTGGGAATCAGAACCCCTGCCCTTCATGGTGCAGGAAGAAAGCTATCTGCTTCCCGTGCTGCTCGCTGCCAGCCTGCCCTTCGGGCTTTATCCCGAAAAGCAGACAATCAAACTGTTGGAACGCGATTTTCGCATGGCCGTGAAGGCCGCCAGCCTCATGGCGCCGGTCCAGACCGATTTTCGCGGCGGCGGCCGCCCGGCTCTCCTCTACGTAGGCCGCAAGGGCCAGCTCATCACGCTCGATCTCTTCGACCCGCGGATCAACAATTATAATTTCATTGTCTCGGCCGAAAGCGGCGCAGGCAAAAGCTTCCTGCTCAATAATTTGTGCCAGCAATATTATGCGCAGGGCGCTCTCATCCGCATCATTGATATCGGCGGCAGCTACCGCAAGCTCTGCACGCTCTGCTCTGGCCGTTATATCGACATCGGCGAGGAGCGCCTGGTGCTCAACCCTTTCGACATGGGGCTGGCGCTCGATGGCGAGGACAAGCAGTCGGCCATTGCCATGGCGGTCGCGATCGTCGCGGAAATGGCGAACGCCTCGACCCGCAAGCCCGTCACCACATCGGAATGGAACCTGCTCAAGTCCGCCGTCCAATGGACCGTTGATAGCGGGCGCGGCGACGACGGCATCGACGCGGTGCGCCATTGGCTCGGCCGCTATCCCGACAATGCCGCCTCCGACCTCGACCGGGTCGACCATCTGGTGCCGGTCGCGCGCGAACTGGCGTTCAATCTGCGCGATTTCGGGTCGCAGGGCGCCTATGGCCATTTCTTCAATGGTCGTTCGACACTCGACATCTCGCGCGACGAATTCGTGGTGCTGGAGCTCGAACGCCTGAAGGCGCTGCCTGACCTCTTCAACGTGATCGTGATGGTAGTGGTGAACGCGGTCACGCAGGAACTCTATCTTTCGGCCCGCGACAAACCCCGCTTCGTCCTGTGCGACGAGGCCGCGCAGTTCATGACCCGCAGCGACGGGCAGGACCTCTCCCGTCTCGCCGAGGCATTCGGCCAGGGCTATCGCCGCGCGCGCAAATATCAGGGTAGCTTTGGCATCGTGCTCCAGAGCATGAACGACCTCATGCTCTTTGGCGGCACCGGACAGGTGATCCTGGAAAATGCCGCGACCAAATTCCTGCTCCAGGGTTCCACCTATGACAAGGCGGTAGATAACAAGATCCTCGACTATTCGGGATTCGTCCTCGATCTTCTGAAATCGGTCCGGAACGCCAAGCCCAACTATTCCGAAGTGTTCATCGACAGTCCATTGAGCCTCGGCATCGCGCGACTGGTGGTCGATCCCTTCAGCTACTGGATCAATACTTCTGCGCCCAACGAGGTTGCCGCCTTCGAGGCGCTTGTGCGGGCCGGTCGCAATCCGCTGGAAGCGGTGTGCGAACTGGCCGGTGTCGATCCGGCCCAAATACTGAGCGGAAATACTCGGCAGGGCGGGAGGGCAGCATGACGCACAAGCCTGTAACCCATCCCGATCAGCTGGCGCTCGACTGGGAAAACGACCCGGCGATAGAAGCGATGATCGAAGCGCGTGTCGCCCGTCGCGCCGAGGCCGCCGCTTTCCATTGGCGACTGCGGCTGGTGGCCATCGAAACCTGCATGATGGGCAGTCTCGTCATCATAGCCGGGATCGCGCTCCATCAGCCGCCGCTCCACGCCATACGGGCGGGCATCCTCGTGGCTGCCGCCTGCTGTGCAAGCGGCATGCTGCTGATCGGCCTGTCGGGCGCATGCGGGATGGTCTTCTCGCGCTTTCGGCAATGGAGGGCGCGATGAAGGCCGATCACGCCAATGGCTTCGATCTTGGCCTGGACGTCGGAGACGATGTCCATGGGCTTCTCGCCTATGCGCGCAGCGTGAGCAACCCGGCGCTTGGTATCGACGCGGTTGCGCAGGCGATCGTCACGGTCATCCAGGCGGAACGCCGTTTTGCGCGGATGAGCTACGCCCTGTTGGTGACGGGCGGCATCGCCAATGCCGCGTTTTGCGCATATGCCGCAGCTTGGCTCTTCCAGGCGCCGCTTGCCGAAGGCATGTTCATCGGCATCTGCGCCGGAATGGGCGCGGGCTCTACGGGTCTGATCCTCATTCCCTGGGATGCAATCGCCGAGCGCTTTCATGCCGTCACCCAGCGGTGGAGGCGGTTATGAACGGCATCTTCTCCGCCACGCCCGCGCCAGGACCCATCCGTCTGCTGATCGGCAGCCAGGGCCTTGTGCTCGTGCAATCCTGTATCGCCTGGCAATTGCCGACCGTGCCAGCGGTCCTCCGCATTCTCGGCGCGGTTATTGGGGTCATTGCGATAGCGGCGCTGATCAGCGCCGCTATCGGCGAGGGGCGCGAGAACCCTTCGCCACATTGGAGACGGCGTCGTGATCGCTAGACCCATGGGCCCAGGGCGCCCTCGTCATGCCCTATGGGCAATAGCGCCATTGGCGCTGATGCCAGGACTGCTGACGCACGCCCCCGTCACGGCCGCGACCAGCATTATCGGCCGCACCTGGCCGATCGCCGAGCCCGATGCGCTGAGCGAGATCGAAAGCCGCGCCGCGCATGTTCCCGACATGAAAGCCGCCTTTGGCCCGCGCGAGCGCTGGTCGGCGATGCAACCTGCCGCGCTCGGCATCGCCCGTGCCGATCGCCGCCGAACGGTCGTGCCTTTCTATACCCTCGATCAGGATATCCGCCTGCCGGGCGGAAAGCTGCTTTACGCCAAAGGCTATAGCTTCAATCCGCTTGCCTATGTGTCACTGCCCCAACGGCTGATCGTCGTACACCCCAGCGATCTGGCCTGGGCGCTGCGCACCGCAAGGCCCGCCGATTTCATCCTCCTTGCCGCCGGTGGTCATTCCCAGGCCGCAGATACGCACGCCGATGCCATCACATTGGGCGAGCGACACGGCCGGGCGCTGTTTCTGCTCGAAGAGCGCGTGAAGACAAGGCTTGGCCTGACGGTCGCCCCGGTCATCGTCGCGCAGGCGGGGCAAAAGCTGGTGCTGGCCGAGGTCGTCATGCCCCCAAGCCTGCGGAGGGCTGCGCGATGAATATGCTCTCTGTCCGAAGCGTTTTGACACTCGGCGCGGCCCTCGCGGCACTGGCGATCGCGTCCCCCGCCCATGCCTCCAAATGCGAGGCGGGCACGATATTCAACCCGATCACCAAGGTGCGCTGGAACTGCATCTTCCCGATCACCATCGGCGGGGTAAAGGTGGGTCCGAGCGATCCGCTCGGCAAGGCGCTCGATGCGCAATCGGCCTCCAAGCCTTTATGCGCCTGTCGCAAGGGCGTGACCTTCTGGTTCGGCGTGAAGGTCAGCTTCTGGTCGCCCAATCGCATGGTCGATGTTGTGACCGAGCCCGGCTGCATGATGGCGCTGGGCGCTGACATCATGCCGACCGGTGGCAGGCTGCAAGGCAGCCAGACCAGCATCGCCGACGGCACCAACACGCGCAAGATGTTCGCGCAGATGCACTATTATATCGCGCCGGTCTGGAAGATGCTCGACATGTTCACCGACCTGCCCTGCATCGAGGATGACGGCTTCGACGTGGCGCTGATCACGGAGGTCCTGCCGACCTGGCAGTCGGCGACTTTGGGCGCGATCATCCAGCCCGAGGCGATCCTGTTCGGCAATCCGGCCGCTGGCCTCGCCTGCATGGCCGACAGCGCTGCGGCCGCAGCGGGCAAGGTCGTCGATCCGCTGTTCTGGTGCATGGGATCCTGGGGCGCGACCTATCCGGTGGCCGGCGACATCCATTTTGGCGACAGCGTCGAGGCCTGGGCGGGGCTCGCCGCGCGCGGCATCTTCATGATGGGGCGGCTTGGCGCCCTTACCGTCAGTTCAGCGGATGGCTGCTCGTTCATCCCGCAGCCGGTTTGGACCAAGAGCCGCTACAAGTTCCAGCTGATGGAACCGGTCAAGGGCGGCCAGTGCGTCAATGTCGGGCGGCCAGGCGCGCTGTGGACCAGCGCCAAACATGCGCCGGGCAAGGACAATGCGCAATTCATGCTGTTTGAAAAGACGATCTGCTGCGCCGGGGTTTCGACGCCATGAACAGGTCGCCTTTCCCGATCCGCATGTCCTCGCCTGGCATCAGCCGATGGTCTGCCCGTCATTCCACCGAGCCAGGCGTTCCCCATGCGGTCAGGCCGGTGTCGCATCCCCCCTGCGGCACTGGTCGGACGGTCGGCGTGGCCACAGATGCAGATGATCATGCGGCGGTCCCCTCTTCGCCGCATATGGTCGTGGCCACGCTGACCGTTTTTGAAGGTCAGGCTGTATTCCGGGCAGAGCTTGCCGACCCTGTTCCAGCTATATTTCTGTTCCGGCTGCGGCGCGGGTCGCGGCAGATCGCTCTGCGCGAGACGCGGCCATGAGGCCAGCTACCCTCGTCCTTGTCGCTGCGCTTAGCCTGCCTGTCCCGCTCCATGCGCAGACCGCGCAGGACCGCGCCCGCACTGCGGCGGCCGCCGCGCGGGCGAAGAGCGCGGATAGCGATGCGCTGCTGGGCAATTATGTGACGCCGGGTCTGGCGGGACAGCCCATCACCACGGTCGACACCAAAAAGACCTTCACCCCCAATCTTGCCTGCCAGAAAAGCGCGACGCTGCTCGAACTGCTCGCTCAGCCCAGCGCCACCGGCGATATCGGCACGCTCAGCATCTCGCGCGACAGCGATCTCGACGGGAGCTTCGATGAGGCATTGACCGTCCCGGTCCCCACGTCCGGTATTTGCGCCAATGGGATCATCTCCTGCGCGCCGGGCAGTTGGGACGCGTGCAGCTTCTTCCGCTGGGATGCTTCGCCGTCCGGATCGTTGAAGCTGTCCCAGGTCGAGCTGACCGATCTGGCCGGCTGTTACTGCGTCAATAATAGCTGCGGCAGCAATCTGGTCTGGGGCAATATGGCCTCGATCCTCAAGGATCTGGGCGGCGGCGTTGTCGGCGCGCTCACCACGGCCGATCCGCGTATCGGCATCGCGCAGGCGTCCATCGATGGCCCGCTCATCCGCTATACCGGCGCGCAAACCACATCCTGCACGGCGCAACCGCAGGTTGGCGCCACAGCGTATAAGGCCAATCCCGGCGCCATGGCGGGCGACGCCTATGGCGCCGCGCAAACGAGCAGCATTTTCCAGGCGCTTTCCGCCTCGTCGACCGGAACCGGCACGTCGCAGGTGCGCCGGAGTTGCGCCATCACCCGGCAGATCACGCAGGAAGAGATGACCGCCGAGATGATCGTCGATCGCGTGGCGGGCGGCTACGCAACCTTCGCAGCAGATCCAAACAGCCGCACCTTCGTCATGGGCTCGCCCACCGACAATAGCCTCACAGGCGGATCCTGCACGCTTATCGATTTTCACATGACATTGCGGGTCAAGGACGCCGCAAGGCTTCAGCAGCTACTTCTGACCCGCTTTGGCGGGGACGACTGGGCACAGATCAGGATCGACGGCGAACTGGTTGCCTCAGGCCCGGAAGTCTGGACCGGATCGGGACCGCCGCCGGGCAAATGCGAGAAGAAGAGCGCTTTCTATGTCGATCCCGGCCTCGATCTCACCTCCAGGCTGACGCAAGGCGATCATGATATCTGGTTGCGGGTCGCGGTTGCCGATGGCGGCGAAGCCTATGCGGCGATCGACGCGAAGGTGGACGCCGGCTGCAAGTCGAGCGAGCAGCTTGTCGATAGCTGTTCGGGCTATGCGGCCAATAATGCCTGCCGTCTCGACGATGAGAATGTCGATGGCGTCATCACCTATCGCAACGGCGTCAAGACCGGGCTCACCCCCCTGCCCCAAACGCGGTTGATCGGCACGGGTGCCTGCGCGATGTCGATCAGTCGCGCCTTCTTCGAGCGCCAGCGCAGCTATGCCTGCACGGTCGATAGCGGCGCGCTCCCACAGCCCGATCTCTCCCGCGGCACCTATATCATCGATCATTCGACCGAGACTTTGCTCGCTGATCAGGTGAAGAATGCCGATGGCAGCCATAGCCTGACAACCCGCAATTTCTCCTTGCCCGTGTCCGGCAGCGTCAATGCGTGCGAGCCCATCTGCAAAACCCGCAAGGCGCAGGTCAATATAGCCGCAGCTCCCGATGGCGTGACCGGTTCCAGACAGAGTGATCCCATGGGCTGGGACTATCATTATCACGCCTGCCAGGAGAATGCTGTCTGCCCTGCGGGCGAGGGCGAGGAACTG
This sequence comes from Sphingobium sp. B2, assembly GCF_007693735.1. Taxonomy (NCBI): domain Bacteria; kingdom Pseudomonadati; phylum Pseudomonadota; class Alphaproteobacteria; order Sphingomonadales; family Sphingobiaceae; genus Sphingobium; species Sphingobium sp. B2. Next base: position 72,351 of record NZ_VDBZ01000004.1, on the reverse strand, counting down.
GTGCAGGGCTGTGGCTGCATCGATGATTTTCCCGAAGCGGTAGTGATGATGCAGACGGTGCGCCTGGGCGGCGCCGACATGGTCTGCACGAGTGCCGTGCGATGAGGCCGCTGCGTACCTTCCCCTTGGGGCTGATCCTCCTCGCCGGCGCTGTTTCCTTGTTCCCCAGCAGCGCGAGCGCTCAGCAGCTTTGCGCTGTCGATCTTAACGGCAATGGCGATGCGGCGGACGGCGGCGAAACGGCAAGCTGTCACCTGACCGGCGCGGGCGGATGGATGTGCCCCATTGGCGAAACGCCGTGCCTGGCGGATCAAGGTGGAGCAATGCGCTGCCCGCTCGGCGATCAATATGCCTGCGCTGTGCCGGCCAGCGGCGGCGCGCCAAGCTGCTCGGCCAATGCCTGTATCGACACCAGCGCCAATCCGATCGTCGAGGAGCCGGTGGTGGATGATCCCGGTGTCGCAGCCGACGGCGCCGTCGATGCCGATGGCAATTGCCTTGGCACGATCGAGATTTTTTCCGGCCGCGCCGCGCGCTGCCGTCCTGCCGGGCTCAGCAACACCTTCCAGAATTGCTGCAAGGACAAGGGCAAGATCGTGAAGGACGGCATGGGCGGATCGATCTCGTCGATTACGACCAAGATCGCGGTGGCCAAGGGCGTCTTCACTGGCATGAAAGCCGCCTACACCGCCTTTAAGGCAGGCGCGACCGCAAGCCAGGCAGCGAGTGCTGGCGCCAATGCCATCATCGTCGGCATCGATCCCACATCGATCGCGATCAGCCTTGCGGTCAATTTCATGATCGATCTCCTGCTCCAGGGCTGCGACCAACAGGATATGGAAGTGGGCATGCTGCGCGGTTCGGGCATGTGCCATGAGATCGGCAGCTATTGCTCGTCGAGCATATTGGGCGTCTGCGTCCAGAAGGCCCGGGGCCATTGCTGCTTCAACACGAAGCTCGGCCGTATCATCCAGGAACAGGGCCGCCCGCAGTTGAAGGCTTTCGCCGCGATTGGCTGGGGCACCGCGAAGCAACCCTATTGCCGGGGCTTTAGCCCGCAAGAATTCCAGGCGCTCGATTTCAGCAAAATGGACCTCTCCGAATATTATGCGGTAATCGAGGCGCGCGCCCAATCCGACATCCAGATCGACATGAAGGACAAGATCGATGCCCATATGCAGACGATCCGCAACTAGCCGCGCCCTGCTTCTGGCGGTTCTCGCGCTCTATCCCGCATCGGTGCGAGCAAGTGAACCGCAGGCTGTGGCCGAACAGCCGACGAGCGCAAATGCGCGTACGCGGATTGAAGACCAGGGCGATGCTGCCCTCGAACGCGTAAAACGCGCGGTCGGCAAAGCCAAGGCGCCCGCGCCACCTTCGCCAGTTCTGCCGACCAAAACTGACGTCGCGGCGCAGCGCCGCGCGTTCGAGGGAATAAGCCGGCGCAAGCAGGATCCCGCCATGGCGAACCGCGTCAAGGCAGACGTCGCGGCGGCGGGCAAAGCCCTGACGATCGAACGGGAGACCGCCAGTCGGCGGATCGCGCAGGCCCTGGGTCTTGAACAGCCCGAAGAAGCGGCATTGGCTGGCGTTGTTTCCGGCAGCAGCGCGAACCAGTGGGTCCCGCTACTGTTCGTGTCCTCCTCCATGCCGGTTGAAACATTGCGCACTTATGCAGGGCAGCTCGAACGGGCCAGGGGTGTCATGGCTTTTCGCGGCATGCCGGGCGGGATGCGGCAGGTTGGTCCGATGGCAAAATTGTCGGCCGCGATACTGCGCCGCGATCCGGGCTGCGAAGGTCCCGCCTGCGCCATGCGCGACGTGCAGCTGATTGTCGATCCCCTGATTTTCCGGCAGCATCGCGTCAGCCAGGTGCCGGCGCTGGCGATGATCCCGGGCGATCCGACCCGGCCCTATTGCGAGCGCGACGAGGCGAGCCCGCGCGCAGCGCATCTCGTGCTGGGCGATGCTGCCCTGTCCGGGCTTCTCGATGAATATGGCCGCCTTGGCGGCAAGGCGGAGGTGCAGGATGCTCTTGCTCGCATGGCGCGCCGGTAACCGGGTCTGGCGCGAACTCAAGGATCTGCCGCTGCGCGCAGCCGTGGCGCTGGGCGCTGCTGGTCCTGGGCAGCCGCCCCGTCCGGGTCAGCTTTTCAAGGCCTATGGGATCGTGCTGCCTATTGGCCTCTTCGCCTGGTGGGCGATGCCACAGCTCACGCTGGTCATGACGCCCTCCATCGATGCCTGGGTCGTCCACCGCTCCCCTGGTCCGATCCGTCGCGGCGACCTCGTCTCGTTCCTTCTGTCCGATCCGCTTGCCGGCCCCAAGCCAGTGAATGTCACCAAATATGCGCTGTGCTTGCCAGGCGACCGGATCATAATGGTTGAAAAGCCCGCCACCCTGGGTCGCGGTTGGAACGGGTGGTACTATTGCAATGGCAGGCTGATGGGCATCGCAAAGCCCTTATCGCGCAGCGGCAAGGCGCTCGACCATTGGCGACCGGAAAGTCCGCGCATTCCCGATGGCATGATCTTCGTCGGCTCACGCCATCCCGATGGATATGACAGCCGCTATTATGGTCCGGTCTCCATTGCGCGGCTCACCCGCATGGAGAAGCTGCTGTGAAGCGCCTCCTCCCGCTGGCTGCCATGCTGCTGCTGCCCGTCGATATTGCGGGTGCGCAGCCCGCGCCTCCAGGCCCGGGAGATCGCGGAACACGCGGCTATTGGTGGTATGAAACCCCAAAGGCCAGCGCTGCGGAAGAAGCGGCCGATGATGTCGTCCCAAAACCCGTCATACCGCCGATGGTTGAACTGGCCAAATGGGCGCCGCCCCGAATCGCCAAGCTGATCGAGCAGCAGCGCGACTATGCCGCCACCGTTCTCACGATCGATGCGGTCGCCGACTTCTGGCGGCTGCAGGATTTTGCCCGGCGCAAGGCCCGCGCTTTTGCCGGCGTCACCCAGCTTGCCATGCTCACCTATCCGCAGCTCAATGCCCGCGCCGCCAATCCGATGGTCGGTGAAGCCCGCGATGCGCTCGGCGCACATAAGGACCAGGTCCGCCGCCAATATCTGCGCGGGCATGCCGGGGAATTTGCGCTGGTCATGTTCGCACGGGACTCCTGCGGTTACTGCAAGGTGCAATGGCCGATCGTCCAGCGGTTCCAGGAGGATATGGGCTGGCAGGTCAGCCTGATGGATCTCGACCGCAAACCCGAACTCAGCCAGCGTTTCGGGGTCGAGGTCACGCCTACCACCATGGTGATCCGACGAAACAGCGCCCAGCGCATGGTGATCGCCGCGGGGGTCGAGACCTATCCCAATCTCGCCCAGATGGCCTATCAGGCGGTCCGGCTGCTGAGCGGCGACATCCGGCCCGAACAATGGCTGACGGGAGCCGGCGAGGAGGATGGCTTTTTCGATGCGCTCGCCAATGGGCCGGTCTCCTCGACCGATCCGCGCGTGATCGGCGGCGAACTCGTCGATGCCCAGGGGCCAAGGCCATGACGCGCCTCGGGCAAGCCCTGTTTGCCTGGGCTCTCATGCTGACAATATCGGTGCAGAGGCCCGCAATGGCCGCTGCGCAGCCGACCGATCGCGACCTTGCCAGGCGAGCCGCCATTCATCCGGTGTCGACAGGCGCAGATATGCGTCTCTGGCTCGCGCGCGTGCCCGCCACGCGCGACTTTCCTGCCGATTTCGAGAGCATGCTGCGTGGCCAAGCGTCGCTCTACACTATCGAGATGAGCACATCGCCCGGCTGCCTGCCATGCGGCGATCTGTGGACCAAGCTTTCCGCTTTCCGCACCCGCTATGGTTGGCAGGTCCGGACGCTGGGGCAAGAGGAAGCGATGCTGCGATCGGGACGTCTCGGCCTTCCCTGGGTCGGAAACCCCGTCGCATGGGTCCGCCCGCTTGCCGACCGGAACCGCATGGTGCCGATCGCAATCGGCACTGATCATGGCGCCAATATCGCGCGCAATGCCTGGCTCGCCGCCCGCATGCTGACCGGAACCCGGGCCGCGGTAGGCGTGCGCGCCATGTCGAAATTTACCGGGATCGTCGGCGTGAGGGCGCTGACATCCTCTAACCCAAAGCGACGCTGATCATGGCGGGGCGGCGTCACATGTCCATTTTCATCAGGAAGCCTGCCATGAGACATCATTCACATCGTCTGGCCCTCGCCTTCTCCATCCTCGTCGCGTCATGCGGCCAGGCGGCCCCTGCCTATGCGCAAGGCTGGGCCGAAAGCTGGTTCGATAATGTCACCTATAGCTCGCCGGGCAGCTTCGAGGACCAGACCCGCGGCTATGTGACCGCGGGCGGCATGTCGGGCCGCGTCGATGTCCATGACGACTATCTCATGAGCCTGACGCTTCCCAAGGTGAAGGCGGGCTGTGGCGGCATCGACATGTTTTTAGGGGGCATGTCGTTTCTCGACCCCGACTATCTGGTCCAGAAGCTGGAGACGATCCTGCAGGCCGCGCCGGCCGTCGCTTTCCAATATCTGCTCGAAACCCTCGACGAGAAAATGGGTAACATCATCTCGAAGATGGAAGCAGCGACCAATTACCTCAATTCCATCCAGGTGAACGACTGCCGCCTCGCCAACCGCATGGTGCAGATTGCCAGGGGCGATGATAATATGTCTGGCATCGTCGAGGAGATGACCGGCTATAAATCTATCCGTGCAGGCTATGCCAATAGCTGGCAACAGAGCCGCGAGAAGATCCAGGCCAATAAGGGCAATCCGACCGAGGATCTGAAGGACGCGCTCGCCAATTGCCCGGCCGAGGTCACCGACATCTTCAAGACCGGTTCGCTGCTTGGCCATGCCGCCGCGCGCGTCGGTGCGTCTGATTGGGCGGGCGTGATGCGCGCACGGGTGGGCGATGTCTATATGCGCTGGGATGATAAGGACAAGGTGCCGCTCTTTTCGGCCATCCCCGCCTGCCCGCGCCAGGATAGCGAGAGCGCCGATGATTTTCTGACCGGACGCGTGCCCTCCCGCGCGCTCAACATTCCCGCGACAGCTTCGGATTGCTCGGTGAACGGCGCCGGGCGCGGCGCGCTGCTGCTGGCGCGCGAAAGGATGGAATCGGTGGCCGCCAAGATCCGTACCCGCGCCGCGCTGACCACTGAAGAAAAGCAGTTCGTCGCCAATGTGCGGACCCTGCCGGTCTATCGGCTGCTCGAATGGGGCGTGCGGCAGGGCCTGACCGACAGCGTGATCGCCGACACCGACGAGCTGGTCGCCCTCACCCTCGCCTATCAGATGCTCAATGATCTGACCCGCTCTATCGACTTTGCGCTCCAGAATGCAGAGCGCGGCGTGACGACAGCGGGCGCGGCTGACGCGGACAACACGAACATCTGCCAGACGCGCATCCTGACCAAGGGCATCGAGCAGCTAAGCGAACTGCGCGACGAAGTGTTGCGCCAGCGCGCGCAGATGCGCCAGTCCTACATCGCGGCCATGAACCAGGCGAACCTCTCGGCAAATTATGCCGGGGTGGTGCGCCAGCGCGACCGTGATGCGCGTGACGCCGCTGGCGCAAACGCCAATCGCAACCGGTGAGGCGAGCCATGCGTCATCTCATCCGTCTGGCGTGCGTCCTGTTCGGCTTGCTGAGCGCCGCGCCTGCGCTAGCGATCGATGCCAGCTATCACACCTGGGACGGCTTTTCCGAAACCGTCGATGCCTTCCACCTGGTGGCGATGATCTTCGGCGATCCGCGCTATGAGACGCTGGTTTTGATTGTCGCGGTGGTCGGCATTGCGTTCGGCGCGGTTATCGCCAGCATTCGGGGTTCTGGCATGGGCTTGGTTGCCTTCGGCTTCCAGATGCTGGTCGGTATAGGCCTGTTCGCCGGGATGATCGCCACGACTGGCACCGTCCATATCTATGACCGGGTGCGCAACGCCTATCAGCCGGTCGGCGACGTTCCCAATCTCATCGTGCTGGTCGCGGGTGTCACCAACCTGATGGAACGGGCGCTGGCTGAAACCATCGACGACAATACCACCGACCCCAATGCCAAGCTGGAATTTGGCGCTGGCGGCCATGCGTTCGACCTGTTCCTCAACGCAGTCTCGCCGCGCAGCCCGATTGTCGACACCTTCCTCGACGCGAGCGTGAAGGATTATGTGCGGCAATGCTATCCGGTCGCGCGTGTCTCGCCGGCCTATGGCGTCGATGACGATCAGCTGTTCCGCACCTCGACTGACCTCCCCGCTTCCTTTGCGGCGATGGCTGGCCCCGCTACCTTCTCGACCGTGTTCACGGCGAGCGACAAGGGCGGGACGACGATGAGCTGCGATGCAGCCTGGGACCATATTGCCAACCGTCTGTCGGATGCCACAGCGTTCGACGCTTACAGCGATCAGGTCTGCGCGCGCACCGGGTTCGATGTGAACCAGGCGAGCCAGCGCGATCGCTGCCGCCAGCAGATCGATGCGCTCGGCGACATGATGCTGGGCCAATCGATGAGCCGGCAGACATTCCTCACCAACATCCTGCTCGGTCAGACGGTCGGCGATGTGCTGTTTGAAGATTCACCGGCGGCGACCGCGCGGGTAGTGGCGAACCGGGCGATCGAGTCCAACGGGCTTGCGACGCTTTCCACCGCAAATGAATGGATGCCGACGATCCGCGCCTCGGTGTTCGCGATCATGCTGATGATGATGCCGATCGCTCTGCTGTTCATCCTGACGCCGATCAACCTGCGGGTCGCAAGCTTCGCGCTCGGCCTGTTCGTGTTTGTCGCGCTCTGGGGCGTGATCGATGCCGGCATTTACCAGCTTACTCTGGGCCGGGCGATGGATGTGCTGGCCGAACTGCGCGCGACCAACGTGGCTGCAGATAGCTGGATCCTTGCGCCGTCGGCAGCGATGAAGGCGCTGGCCATCTTCGGCTCGTTTCGAACCGCAGCCGCGGGCCTGGCGGGCGCGTTCGTGTTCACCGTGTTCCGCTTTTCTGGCAATATGTTCACCGCGTTCACGTCAGGTATGCTCGGCGTCCAGGGCCAGGGCAGCATGGCGGCGGCAACCATCGGGACCAGCGAGGGCTATGCCTCCGCGCTGGAGGCACAGGCTTCGGCTGGTGGCACGATGGCGCGGCGCTCGACATCGACGGGGTTCGGCGATTTTGGCGAACGCAGCAGCTTTGGTCTCGACCGCGCCTTTGCGTCAGCCGGGTCGGTCATCGGAGAACATGGCGGCGGCGCAATCGGAACGGCGGCGTTCGGGCTTGGCCGGGCCGATGCCGCGCGGGAACTCGGCGGGCTCTCTCCTGCCGTTACCGGGCGGAATTTAAGCGATCCCGCCACGGCCAGCGCGATCCGCGCCAATGCGGCGACGTCCGCAATCCACAATTTTGCGCAGGGAGACGCGCTCCGCAAGCTTGGCACGAGCTACTTCGGCGAAGGCCAGGGCGGCGAACGCGCTTTTGCCACTTTCGCGCAGAACATGGTGCAGTGGAAGGCGTTCGGCGATCAACGCGCCTATGAGATGATGCAGTCCGGTGCACAGCGCCATTTTGAGCGCAGCGGCTATGATGCAAAGGACGCCGCGCTTAAGGCGTCGACCGTGATCGCCCAGGCCGGTGCTGATCCGACCTTTGCCAAGATCACCGCCAACGCCTTCGATCAGGAACAGATGCTGCGTAATGACCTGACCGCCGCGCAGACGCAGGTCGGCGCGATGGAAGGCCGTCGGGACTATGCCGCCGACAGGGTTGCGGCGGTCGAGCGCGGCAATGTGTCGACGGAACAGGCACATCGTACCGGACAAAATCAGGGGCAGCGCCAGGCGGCTTCCATGCTCGGTCTCTCGGTTACCAAAACGAGCCGACGTATCGGGTTCATCAATGCGCTCTCAGGCGAGGCGCGGTCGACGGCGATCACCCAGCTCTCGCGTTCAACCGGCCGCAACGAGGCGCAGGTCCTGCGCGCCCTGGAAAGCTACAACGCCGCTGTTCAGGTCGGCACTGCCGACGGCGCGAGCGCGGAAGCGGCACGTGAGGGCACAAGCGTCTACGGTCGCACGCGCGAGGCCGCCGGTTATGATTTTGCCGAGCGGTCGGGCAAGCTTGATGCCCAGCGCGAGATCGGTCCTGATGGCGTGCGCAGCTCGGCCCAAATCGGTGAGCAGCGGCGCCAGGCGGACAATGCCGGTTTCGCACAAGGCGCTGCTGCCGCTGGCGTGTCGGTCCGCGAAGCCGCGCGTCTGGATTCTTTCATTCGCACGCTGGCGGGCAGTGCCGGAAACCAGGTCGATATGGCTGAAGGCGGTGCGGAGGAGATCGCCGATCGCGCGCGCAACGAGCGACTGACCGGCATCGTCGACAAGGAGCGCCTCACCCGCACCCAGGCACTGCTGCGCGAGCATGGCGTGGAGCTGTCGAAGCGCCAGATCGCCATGGACCAAAATGGCGACATCGGCCTTAACCTGACGCCGGAACTAGCCGCGCAGATGTGGCGAGGCGGCTTAATCAACGAAAGCCAGCTTGGCGCTATCGCCAATGGGGGGCATGCCCGGTTCAGCTTTGCGCATAATGATCTGCTCGTCTCCAGCAGCACCGGGTTCAGCCAGTCTGCGCGCAACGATACCAGCACGCGGTTCGAAGCCGGCAAACAGGCGGGGCCGGACACCATCGAACATTTCCTGGGCAGCGGCGCGCAAGGCCAGACCGCCATGGCCAACTGGTTGCGCGGCGGGTTCGAGATGGATCGGCGGGGTGACTGGCGGCTGAAACCGCAGGTCGCTGATACGCTCGAGCGCGACGTCACCGCGATCATGGTGCAGACAGGGTGGCAACGGTCGCTTTCCCGATCTGCCGAGCACCAAACGCAGGATAGTCAGAGCATATCGGGCGACTTGGCCGCTTCAGCGACACGCGGGATGGGCTCGGGAGGCAAGAGTAGCGATAACAAGGGCGGCACCAAGGGTAGCGCTGTCGGTTCGCTTTCCGGCAAGATTGGTATGGACTTTGTGGATCGTGGCAGCGCTTCAGTTTCTGCCCGATCTTCGATCGACATTGTGAATTATGATGTTCGTGAGGCGATCGCATCTGCAGAAAAAGTAGCCTCTCGCTCTGGGCGTCCAGAAGAGGCATTCGCCAGAGAGTTGGGAGAACGGGTACTCGGTAGTGATGGGCTCCGTAACCGGTATTTACGACAGGCTGATTCAGGACGTGGTACAGTCGATGTCACTGGCCCCATCACGTCGATGGAGCAGTCGTCGATCCTCAGTTCGGGACGCTTGCTTTTCGATCGCGACAACGGAATGTCGGACGGGGATCCCAGCTTCAAGGAGCGCCGGGATCCGTGATGTCAGTCCTGAATCACGCCGATATGTCGGAGATGCAAATCACCCGAACGCACATCGAATGGGTCAGAAGTTGGATCAACCAGCGGTCTTTGCGGTACCGACCCCGGCACGATCACCCATTCTCCGCAAGCAACCTTGGCTTTCAAAAATCCATAGCCAAGAACCGCCACGACCGTGATCGGATTGAAGATGAAGATGAGCAGCACCATCGTGGTAGCCACGGAGGTATTAATCCGGTCATACGGGATGGCTATCATGATCTCGAGGCCAATCCAGTACAGCAGCGCCGTTACCCAGTAGAGCTTCGCGTACCATGGTCGCCAAAACCAATCGGTAGCGCGCGGCGATGGCGGGCGTGCCTCAACTGTTTGTTCAACGTGATCAACATCCTGCATTTGCAGAGCCTTTCCATCTGGAAAAATAGCACAGGTTTATCCGACTGGAAACCGATCCGCCCTGATCACCGTGGACCGATCGCCCATGGCCACCGCAAGTATCTTGCCCCCTCCTTTCCTCCCCCTCTCCACCGAGCTTTGTTTTACGGTTCTACCAAATGGGCTTACTTCAAATCCTGGACACGGCCGCGATGAAGAAGAAGCGGCCCAGTCGAGATGCGCCTCCCAGTCTTTCTGCCGAAGCGGATGCCGCCATCCTGCGACTTGCGCGTCTTCTGGGTCGCCAGATCGCGCGCGAACTTGATCAGGAGCGACAGCAGCGAGAGAAGGGCACGGACGTCCCGCCAAAATCGTGCGAATGAGGTTTGCGTGGCCAGCCCTTTCAACATCGGATGAACCATTGTCGGGCGAATGTTGCGGCAAAATATGCTGCTATTCCTTGCTTATGTCGGCGTATTTTTGCGCCGTACGGCGGTGCAATTGCAATCTTGCCGACGGAATGATTTTATCTGAAAATCATGGTCTTTCCGAAGGACGAACTTGTGCCTGCGTTTGCGTTCTATTTGGTTTCCGACGAGGGCGAGCCATCAATGAGGCTGGTCGATGTGCCAGATGTTGACGCCGCGAAAACATGGGCAATGGATGCGATCAGATCTGCGTCTTTGCACACTATCCGCTTCTGGGACGGTGTTCGCGTAATCGAGGTGAAACGCCCTGCGATGCGGCAACCCAGAAAGAAGCCAGGCGATGCAGAGGAGCGCGGAAAGCGTATGATTGCCATGAAAGCCAAAGGCATGAAACAGCGCGAAATTGCCGCAGCATTTGGGATCAGCATCGGCCGGGTGCGCGATGTCATGGCACGTGAGGAGTTGCGTGCCGAGGAAGCTATTCAAACTAACCGTGCCGCACTCTCAGGCCGGGCTAATAACGTGTTACGACATTTAGTCATCGAGCCTGAAGCGGACCCTGCCGAGCGTGACCGGCTACTTCCGGAGCGTGTTGCAACATTGACTCGCCGTGAAATAATGAATCTAGGCAATTCGGGCAAAGTCACTCTTGCAGAGATTGAAGCGTGGCTGTGGGAACGAGGTCGTTGTCTCAGCCCCGATGTCTGAGCTGGACATTATACAGCAGTCTCCGGTGTATTCGAAGCCGGGGTCAGTGGGTTGGGCGTGTTGCAGCGTCCCGCGAAATGGCACGACGATCAGGATATGCCGCCTCTTTGGCGCAGGTTAAGGGCTTTAAATGAGAGCGGGTGAATGCATAAGTGGGACATTGTGCTCAGTCCGCTTTGGAGTGCCCGGGTGAGAAAAGCGGACCCTCACCGGGAGCGCCCATCCGCCGACGTCATTTCGGATGTTCGGGCGTCGTAGGTCTGACAAGCGCCTGCTGGAAATGGGCCGCCCCCTTCACGCCGATCTCTATCAGTGCGTCGGCTACTTCGACTAGCACCTCCCGGTCTTCACCCTGACCGCCCCGCTCCTGAACCAGCTTGCGCAGGATAACGGCTAGCTGTTCCCCATTTGCATGGCGCTCCCAGAAATCCCCGGAGGATTTCCGCGCCCTGACGACGCGCTGGACCCAGGTGAGCTCACGTTGTGGAAGAAGCTCCGCGGATCGGCGGTCGATCGCAGTCAGCATCGCGGCGAATGCCGTCCGCTCGGTCGCGAGGGCCTCCGCCGCTCGCTCCATCAGAGGCAGAAACGCGGGAAGGTTTGGCCAGCCATCATCCATGACGCTGACGAGCCCTTGGCTGGGATGGCTGAGGAAGGCGGATATGGCCATTCCGCGATCGTGCTCCCGGGCATCCTCGGGAATTGACCAGTCAATCGGTCTCCGGCTTAGACTCTCCCCCGTCGTCTCCTGATACGACATGCCCCAGCCACAAGGGAAGTTTGCTGCCCTTGAAGTCCCAGTCGGCAAGCGGGGCGAACCATTCGGGCACGGCCTCCCCGTGGAGCTGGATCACCTGATCGCCGTCGATGGTTTGCTGCGCATAGTATCGACTGAAAATACGGCTGGCCCAGCCGATGCCGTCAAATCCTTGTTCCAGCGGTTCTTCGGGCTCAGCGACGAATTCGGCGCCGCTGATCTCGCCATGTTTCATGCGCACGATTGGTTCGGAGATCTGCCAGTCGCCAAACAGAAACAGGATCTGCGCTAGCCTGCGGTCCCGCGCTTCCGTCAGTTCGGTCTCTCCGCTGAACATCCGTGCCGCACCGATGATGAATTGCGCGAATCCTTCCGCGCTCAGCGATCGAGGCATCTTCACATCTGCGTCCAGCACTAGCCGCAGCGGCGGCCGCGTCATGATGATCACCTCGCCGAGCCGCCCGAACTCGTTCGCTATGACAGCCTCCTGCAGGGTGATACGCAGGCCGCCGTCCGGGCGGCGGAACCGCTCGGGCGAAATCACGGTCCAGATGTTCCAGAGCGACCAGAAGATTGCAATCCTGAGCGGTGCGCCCACCATGTGCGCATAAGCCTGAAGCGACGCATAATAGGCCGCAGTCATCGATGTGCGCTGCCGGAAAGCCTTCTGGCTGCGCACATTTTTGACCTCGATCAGCCATTGTTCGCCATCGTCGAGCACCACCCGAAAATCCGGGGCCCGCGATGCCGCCGCGCCATGCACGCGCCCGATGTCCTCGGTCTTGAACATCCGGAACTTGCCCAGTGTCAGCATCGTCGCCTCGAACAGTTGCTCGGTCCGCGATCCATGGATCAGCGCAGCGTCCGACAGCGCCGCCGCGAGCCTGGTCCGCGCATCGGCAACGAACTGGTCGATCAGTTCTGGGTCCGTGAGCGCGATCCGGTTGTGCTGCGCGAAGGCCGCCAGCGAAGCCAGAAGATCGAACGCCTTATGTTGACCGGGTTCGGGCCCGTACGCCTTGCTCATGGGCGGCCATTGCCTGGCGCCGGCGGCTCGACATCTGGCGGGCTCATATATTGCCGGAAATCCGCCAGATCCTCATCGCTCGGATTTTCCGCCTCGGGGAAGAAGCGGATCGCCTCGGCAATGTCTCGGCGCGACACATAGCCGATGATCGATCCGCCATTGCTCATCTCATAATCCATCGAGCCGGTATAGCGGTTGGGCAGCGCAAGCCCCGGTGCGAAGGCTATCGGCTTTTTGTTGCCCTTCTTGCTGACTTCATGTTTCGCCAGCGCGACCCGGATGAACTCCAGGGTCGTGAAGCCCATCTCGGTCCGGCGCAGATCGACGCGCATCGCGTCCACCAGCGATGGCCGCTCCTGCGCGTCGCGCAACTGCTCCGCGCGCAGTTCGCGATCATAATGCCGATAGCCCAGCTCCCGCTCGAGATGGGTCGCCTTCTGGTCGAATCCGCCATTTTCGGCCAGCTTGATCACTTCCTCGCAACGCTGGCGCCACGTCCGCAGCAGCTCATAAGCCGCGAAAATCCACATCGGCGACAGCGCCTGCAACATCGCCATGGTCGAACGCGGCGGCTCGTCTCCGGCCATTTGCTGCAGGACCTGTTCCTCCATACCGTTGAGCAAATTATCGACATGACACAGCTGGCTCGCCTGCATCAGCAGATACGGATTTGCCGCAAATCCGGCGAGGCTCTTGAGCGCCTCGTAGAGATCGCTGCGGCCGATGTCGGAAACTTTACAAGGGGCTGGCTCATCCCGATCGTCCTCGGGCTCGAACATTTCACTCATGGCTCAACCGGCTCCATAAGGCGGATTGGTCACGGCCATCGGGAGCGGGTCGGCAAGACCCCAGAAACGGGTCGCCGCGCGGATATAGCGGAGAAGCTCAGGCATCCCGATACGTACATGCTCGCTTGCGACGCGGGCGCCCGGCAGCAGATCGAAATAGTCCTCTGCCATATCGTCCCAGAGCGAAGGGGCGATGGCGCGAAGCCGGTCGCAAGATCGCCCCTCTCCATGCCTTACGACATTGGCGACCACGAACAATTCGGTGAGATCCGCGCCCAGCGGCTCCGCCGCCAGATCGATGCGTGCATGGCGCGCACAACGCGCGAGGAGACTCTCGAAGCCCTGAAGACCACTCATCCCGGCTTCCCCCGCATCCTGAAGCGCCCGGGCCCAGATGCTTAGCTGGCGCTCGAATAGCCCCGCCAGGGTCAGGCAGAACGCCTTCGCGGCCTCACTGCCGGTATAATTGTCGACCTGCGCCGCGGCGCGGTCGAGAAACTGGTCGAGCGTCTCGGCTTGTCCCGTCTCCAGCACACCATGAAAGGGCAGTCCATTCATCGCCGGCAGGATCACGCGGTCGAAGAAACGGTCGAGATTGGCCTGAAAGACCCGCGGCAATTGATCCTTGTTCGACACCATCCGCAAGATCTCCCCGTGCAATCCACCCTGCCACCTGAAAATGGCGGACTGGCAGCGCCTTGCAAGCCATCACAGCCTCGCGGTCAGAAGAAAAATATGATGTAGTGCGGAAGGCGAATAGTCGGCTCAGGGGGATTTTGTGAATAAAGCGGGCGGCAACGCGCATCGGGAGGCTTCGAAAAAGCCCTATAATGAGCGGTCTGATCTTGAAAAACTCCAGTCGCAATGGACCAAGCTCTCGGGCCTGCATGGGCGCGACGAACCTTCGGCTGCCATCGTGCGCTGCGCGACCGCCGCGGAGATCGCCGCCAATTATGCGGTGCGGACCGAATGGGCGATCAAGACCCAGTTCGATGCCGCGATCGTCGACCAGTTCCTCCGATGGGCGAACGGCCTGCCGCTCAAAGTCCAGCGGCTGTTCGTTCCGATCTATTTCGCAACCCCAAAAACCAGCCGTGTTGCGAGAGCGCTCATCGCCTCTGCCGAGAAGATCAACGCGGTTCGCAACGCCGTCGTCCATCAGGGCTCGTTCAGCAGCACCGAGGAGGCCGAAGCGACAATCGCGGAGGCGAAGGCCTTCATCAACATGATCGTCGGTCTCACCGTCGAGGGGTTCGATATCGATGCGAAAAAGACCACGGCTGCCAATCCTGCTGACAATCGTGCTGCCGATGCGGAGGCAAACGATGCATGAGAACCATCGTGGAAGACCGATCCTGCCCCCAGCAATCGGTCCTAGCCGCCTGCCTGCCGCGTCGAAGCGAAGAGGGGGCGACGTCACGCGGCCCATAGGCTTTTCGGCTTCGCGCTTCTGAATGACCACGCTTCGGACCGACCATTTCAGCCTTAGGGCAGGGTAGCAGCCACGCACCTGACCATCTGCCCCGCCGCCAGCATTCAGCATTGTCTCCCCTCACCACAGCCTTGCACACTAGGACCGCACCATCGCGATGGACCTCTTCCTGTTAGCCTCGACGGCCGCGAATACCGCCGCTCATGCCGTAACCCTCGCTCCTCCTCCGGTCGTCGCCCCGGCGCCGGCGGCCGCAGCCGTCCCCCTGTGGAACGCGACATCCCTTTCCGCGCTGATCGGCGCAGGCAGCGCGCTCACTGTCATGCTGATCAAGGACGGTCTGCTCGAATGGGCCAAATCCCGCCGGGCGGAAAAGCTTTCCGATGCGGAGATCTTTCAACGCTATCTGGGGCCGCTCGCAGACGCCTGCGCTAGGCTGATGTGGCGAAACAAGGAAATCTTCCTCGACGACCGCAACGCATTTCTCAAGCTTTCCACGCTTCCCGCCAATTTCAATGCCTATAAGCGCCTCAGTACCCTCTACCGGATCGCTAGCCTCATCGGATGGATAAGGGGCATGGATCTGGAACTGAGCGCGCTCGCGGCCCACAATCCGGGCTATGTTCCGCCGATCGCGACGCAGATCGCCGTCTTTCGCAGCGCCCTGGCCGATGGCCCTGACGTCGAGCGCGACCGCCTCGTCCAGCTATGCCAGATCTGGTCGATCGACATCACCCAGATCCCTGAGGAGACCCTCGCGAAAGTCGCGATCCGGGTCGAGGTCAAGCTCCATGCGCTGATCGCGCATCAGAATAGCGACCTGAAGACGATGCTGGCAAAAAAGAACTGCGGGCAGGAATGGGTCGTTATCGAACTCGCGAAGTTCGTCTCGAAAGAACTGGGCATGAAACGCGTCGCGCAGGACGCCGCCAGCCGCTCGACCGACAAGGTCATGGAGAGCCTCGCCTATCGTGAAGCGCTGATTTACCGCGAATGGCAGGACGCCATTGGTGACGCCATGATCGACAGGGATCGCGATTCGCCGCGAAAATTCCGCATCATCGGCTTTGCCGCCTTCTCCGACCTGATCGCCAAGTCCGAGCATCTCTGGTTCCAGGTCTTTGCGACCAGTCTCGACGATATCGATTTCGAGCAACCCGACCGGCGCGACTTTCGTGCTCACCAGCTCCGCAAAATCGCGAACGCGGTCGCAGCGATGGTGACCGCCATCGACCAGACCGCGGCGACGTCGCCCTATTCGCCCGAGGTCGTCGCCGTCGCTGGAAAGCTCACAGACGCGACCCTCTAACGGTGTCTTGACGCGCCTTTACCCTTCCTAGGATTTCAGTCCGGGATGGATGGAATTTCGATGTCGATCATCATGGGACCTTTCGCGGCGGCCTGAAGGGCTGAACGGACGATCACAGACGAGGATGGGCCGGTGCAAGACGCACAGGAAGGACCGGACGTCCGGGACGGATGTCCGCAGAGGCGGTGAACGGGTTTTATCATCACTTCGCTCCGGCCAGGACCGCTCGGCTGTGGGCCGCTGACGGCGCGATGCTTCACTCCGCAAAGATCGGCAGGTTACCAGCCGCGTTCACCCGGAAGCGTCATGTCTGCAGGTTGATCATCGCAAGACCGGCTTTGCCTTTGGCCATGACGACAACGCTTGACCGGGTTATGGAGCGTCTTCCAGGCCGATGGAATCGTCTGCTACCTCGGAAAGTGGGCAAACCAAAAACCTGGAGCAGCCGAGTGGACGAAACCCGATCGGCTACTCCAGACAATCACGGGCCGTGGTAGTAGGAGATCAGGGGAGGATTATCGGGATCGTCTTCTGTCATCAGGCGATCGGTGAACTCCAGCGTGCTGTCCTTCGGCGGCTCAACCAGGAGTTGGTCAACGATGATCACCTGATGATCGGACAGGTCGCTCTCCGCCGCCTCGTACAGATATCGGTAAAACGCCTGGACGAGTTCGGGATTGATGTCGGGCGTGATGTTCTTGAGCGGTGTGTCTATCATGAGCAGCGTGGGCACAGGTAGGTCACGCTCAGCCGCAGTGCGGTGAAGCGCGAGCGCGAAGCATATCGTCAGCAGTGTCTTCTTGCCGCCGCTGCCCGCAGTGTAGAAGCTGTACGCCGCTGCCTCGTCTCCCCCTGGCCATATCTCCGGGATCATCGTGCGGCGGTTGATATGGACCTGATCCTTGGCACTCACGCCCGGGACGTGGGTCGCGACCAGCGCCTTGAGGAAATTGTCTTCGAGAGCGGCGAAATTGGCATCCGCGTTGCTCAAACGGCGCTGCTCCGCGACGATCTCGCGCGCGAGGCGCTCCAGAACGGCAGACAGCGCATCAGCATCCTCGATCATCTTCGTGACCGCATCCGGCATTGCGCTCACGCGATCCAGGAAACGTGCGCGCTCGTCAAGCTCGGCCAGCTCGCGCTGTGCATCGCGCGTACGGGCGAGCCGATCCGACTCATAGGTCGCAAGGAGGTCAGCCACGCGCCGGTCGAGCAGGTTCTTGTCCGCAAGTACGGCCGAAATGCGCGTTTCCTGCCGCTTTTTCGCGATGGCATGTCGGCGAAGTGACGCCTCAATGTCCGCCAGCCGTGCATCGAGATCACTGTTGATCGATGCGGGCGTAATCGCGTTTTCGTCAGGACGCAGCGGCTGCAGGCACAAATAGCAATCATCACCATGCGATCGGTGCGTGCTCACCGGCTGGCCGCATTGGGGGCAATTCTCGAAGGCGCTCCCGGCCAGAACCACACGGGCACGGTCGGCCCTCGCGACCTTGAACTTCATCGACAACAGTTCCGACCGAAGTTCGCGCTGCTCATTGAGCCGGAAATCCAGATCCTCCAGCGTCCCGCGCTCGCGCTCCAACCTATCCGACATCTGCCGCAGCAGCACTCGCTGCTCGTCCACGAAATGGGTGTCGCTCAAATAGGCCGCATTGTCGTCGCCGAGAAGGCGGCGCAGCTCCTCGGTACGGGCGCGCACCTGTTCAAGCTCGGTTCCGATTTGTCCTTCCGAGGCGAAATCAAACTCGCGCAGGAATTCCCGGATCCGCTCGGCTGCGTCCCGCTTTGCGCGCTGCTCCGAACGCGTTTGGTCATACTGGATCTGCAAGGTGCTGAGCACCTCACTATAGTAGCCGGTGAAAAAGTTCAGGCTGTCCTTGCTCTTCTCCGCCAGTACCGGTGTGTTCAGCCGGAAGAAGGAAGAGTCCAGCTCCTCCTGTTCGAGATAGCAGAATTTGAAAAGGTCACGGAAACTCAGCCGCACCATGGGTGAGTCCTCGTCCCCCGTGCGCTTGCGCACCCGGATGATTGGATAGCCAAGGAGCCGGAAGAGCAGGTCGCTTAGGTTGACGACATCGGTCCCGAATACGACCGGGCCGTCACCTTTCGCCCGAACCTGCAGGCTGACCGGGCCGTCTTCCGGATCCATCCATGAGACCCGGACGAAACCTTCTCCCCTGCTTCGCTCGATCAGCACATCGAGATCACGCACCTTCAGCGTCAAAGCGGCAGCCAGAAACTCCCGCTGGATGGCGGTCGTCATCTCGAGACTCCCGCCGAGGCAGAAATCAATCAGGCGTACGACCGTGGACTTACCGAGGCTGAGGGTGCCATGGATGAAGGTGATGTTGCGCGAGAAGGTCAGGACCTCTTCGCTGTGGCGGCACAACAGCTTGAGCGTTTGAAGTCGTATTTTCATTAGTCGATCGTCTCGCCCATGCGCAGGGAAGCCACTTCCGGGAAATTCTCGTAGATGAAGTCCATCAATGTCGTAGCGGTCAGGTTCAGGTGTCGCTTGAGCAGAACGGCACGCTGACGAATGCCGGCATATTCCGGTTCGGCCTTCAGAGCCTGCGCGGCGACGCGCCCGCGCTCGGTCTGGCCGATGATGACCGTGCGTCCCGCTGTGTGAACATGGATAAGGCCTCGACCTGCCAACGTGTTGAGGAAACGTCGGTAGCGATGGTCCCAGGGACCATATCTGAAACGAACCATCCGCGCCTCGATCGAGTTGCGCTCGAACTCTTCGACCCTGACTTGGGACGCGTCGCTACCCCGCACCCGGATCGCGCGTTCGAGAAACGCCGGGTAACGCAGCAAAAAATCCAGCTTGGCGAGCTTCGTCAGGCCCTCGACCTTCTGATCGCCCGCCTTGCCCGCAAAGGCGTCGATTAGCACCAGCAGGCGACCCAGGTGAAGAGAGTCATCCCCTTCGAGATGATTGACGATTTCAGGGAGGGTGCTCACGCGTCCGGCGCCGCCGGCGAGAGGTCGCGATCGGCGCTCCACCACACCTTGCATTCCTCGGACAGCAGCCCCGCCGTGCCGACAAGATGTTCCGACCGGCAACCGAACAGGCTGTCGCGCTCGCCCGCAGCCGTCACCTGCGTACGTCCTCGCAGATCAGTGAGCATCGCCTGGCCATAAGCGCTCGACCCGGTAGATGTCTGGGCTTCAGCCTCTCGCGCAGCGCGGTTGGCGAGATACTGGAAATGGGCGAGCCGGCGGTTGGCCTCGGTCAATCCAAACTTTTCCTTCCAGCCCAAGAACGCTCGCTCAAGCGAGGCGACATCGTCCTTCATCTGCTCCACATCGGCATAGCCAATGCCGCCGGCCGCCATCTTCAATTCCATCCGGCCCAGACCGGGCGGGATATTCTCGCGGGCGATGAACTCACGGATGCTGAGCAGTTCCCGGTGATCTGCGGCCGCAGGCGTCGTCAGCCTAGCCATCAGTTCCCGGTCAAGACGCTTCCTCCGGGTGCGAAGAGATTCCACATGCCCGGCAAAATCTTCGACGACCGCGTGCGTTTCCAGGACATAGCCTTCCAGCGCGAGCGAGCTGACATTCCAGATATGCGCGCGGATCGCATCAGCCATGCGGTAGAGTTCGAAGACCGACTGATTACCCAGCGTCTCGATCTCGCCAAGCGCCCGCACAAGGTCTTGTTCGGGCTGATCGATGCCCGTCTTGCGCTCCTCCAAACGGACCTTGCCGAGTGCCGCGATGACATTCTCCTGTGCCATCGCCGTGCTTTCCGCGAATTCGGCAAGGCATCTGCGCACTTTGTGACGCGGGCTAAGCCCGTCCAGCCCTGGATTGTTACGGCAGCAATTCAGAACCGTTCCGACATCGTCGCCGGTTTCGTTGTCGTGAAATACAAAGTTGGTTGCGAGGACGAAGCGCTCGAATTGCCCGGGATAGCGCGCGTCGCGGACACAGAAACGCTTGAGAGCACCGGATACCGACTTGTCCGAAAGGCGAAATTGCGGCTGATCGAGCTCGCGCGTCTTGACCTGAATGCCCGTGAAGAGGCCGTTTGCGCCTTCGACAAGAACATCCTCCAGATGCTCACAATAGACACTGCGGACCGACGAGCCGGGAGCAAGCATTTGTAGCGCTTTCAGCGCCGCATAGTTGATCTGGTATCGAAAGCGCCGTTGAACTTCATCACCCGGATCGCGGGGTAGCTCACTCATATTGCTTCTCGCCCTTCCCGGTCCCAAGACGCGTCCGTTCACTTCCTTGCCCGCAAATGCTAGGCGTATCACCTTTGCAACCCAGATCAAGTTCATGATCCGTCGAACCAAATCGCGATAGCTGCCGATCAGTTGTGAAGCTGCTTGGGTTGACGGACCATGAGCGCCTGATGGTATGCGGCCTGCACAGCGGCTTCGCCGACGACAATCGAACGTTCCTGATTTGGAGCTCGTCAGGCGAGCCCGACTTGGGCAGGTTCGAGATAGCAGATTCTCGGATCGAGCGCTCGGTTAGATCGATGATGGCTATGATTTCAAATCCAAGTGCCGTTGCGGCAACGAAGGCCTCCGGCTAGAGCATGCCGGCCGAGGGTGGAGATGATGTCGAGTGAACAGGGTCAGATAGGCGCGCATCTCGTCGGGCCGAGCCTGCGCAAGGATGCTCCGCTTCGGATCCGCGTTCGTCGAGCCCGATAGCCATAATGCCGAACGGCAGCCACCATCTTCAACCTCGGTCATAACGGACATTGTCAGCCGGGCACCGCTTGTCATGGCCGGCCCTACCCAGCCCCTGGCGCCAAATGGTCCTCGCAAATTCGATCTCATCACCTTTTCCGAAGCCTTCATAACACCAGAGACGCTGGCTACCTCTACCGCGAGCGTGAAGACCGCCGAACTCAATGGCTGCGTCCATGTCGGCCTAAGGGCACCGCTCGACGCCAAAGGCCATCTCTTCTCGACAGCCGAAGTGTCGGATTTGGTGACTCTGCTTTCGCCACTGCTGGATTGCAGGCCAGAAGTCGATCTTCTCACCTACGATGTCGCACCCAAAGCGGGGTTGGGCCCCTGCACGGCGACATCATTAGGCATCGACGATCTCCACCCGGTAGTTGACGTCATTGAGCCTCGCCCGGTGGAAGGCGACCGGCACCTCTCTCTCGGCGACGATGGCCCGCAGGCTTTCCTCGTCTTCCTTCCTTATACTCGTACCCAGAATGATGGACTTGAGCGCGTGTGGGGGAAAGTCGATAGCCCCCATGTTGACCGGACGGACGATTCTCCATTCCCGTTCATGCTGCCAGAAATCGGCCTTGTGGAGCAGCGTGCGCTTGATGATGTCCACCCGGTCGGGGTCGAAAAGCCTAAACGCGGGACGCTGCGCAGCGTAGTGGACGCGATATGCGAGAGAGAGTGGCTGGATCGTTGCGTCGAGTTCCAGGCAGTAGCCGCGGTGGCTATTGGCGTAATGCGCCCACATGAGCATATCATCGGGGCGTTCCGTCAGACTGAGCACCCCAAGGGCTTCGACATTCTCATGCCATCCGGACATCTGCGCGCGCGTGTCGGGGTTGCCTAGTGCATTGTCCATCATCCCGACGATAGTCTGGATCGACATACAGGCTGGCGCTTGAAGCCCCGCAGCCCAGGCTTCCTTCTCGGCCTGCGTTCCGGCGAAGTCGATCACGGGGAAGCAGTCGAACGGATCGTTGAATGATAGCGGCGATCCCGCCCAGAGGGAGCAGCCGATGATGATCGAGCGATCCCATTGATAGGCTTCGCCGTCTGGCCGCCCCCTATCGAAGCTGCGATATTTGAAGAGTCGGGGCGGTGGCATGTCGGCGGCGATGTCGTTCAAAGCGGTCTCTTACAGCAGATGATGGAGATGATGGTTGAGCGGACCGGCCGCCGCGACGAACTCGTCCGCCAGATCGTCGATGTCGGCGATCGTCCATTCCACGCTGCGCCGGAAGAGACGCTGGTCGCCGTTGGGGGAGGTAGCAGGATTGGCGTGCATGAGGTCGTTCCGCCTGACGACGAGTCGTTTGAATTCGGCAGCGGGTCCCGCGAGGCTCGCGACGACGGCGGCATTGGGATGTGCGCTGGCCAGCGTCACGAGATCGGCTGCGATCTGGCCGGCCGTCTTCCTTCCCACGGTTTGAAGGTAGCCGCTGGTGATCTTCTCGCAGCACCATACGGCATTCCATTCCAGCCGCGCGAAGCAGATCATCGCCAATCCGACGGAATGGAGATAGGCGTCGTCGGTGGGTACTCGCAACCGGTCGTCTTTCATTCCACCCGTTCCTTCCTTGATCGTGTCGAACCTATGCCTCGCTCCCACTTCGCGGGCCATCGATTTTCCAAGGGCTGTAAATGTCTGGCGTGCGGATTTGAGCTGGAAGAGGGCCATCGTTCTGCGATGCCAGGTCAGACCGCGTTCCTAATTCTGTAACTGTCTCCTTGGTTGAGACATGGATCTTCGCGAGCTCGGCATCGTAGACGCGGTCGAAGGCATCCTCCCACGCTGACCTGTCTGGGTGTTCGAGCATGGTCGGCAGCATCCGTGCAACGATGAGCGCGTTGACCGTCCCGTGCTCGAGGACCTGCGCCTGATACATGGCGAGGCCGTAGCGCGAGTAAACCTCGCGGATCTGCACCGACTCCTCGTGCTCGGCCGGCCAGATCGCCCCCGGCGGGCATCCTTTCATCGCGCGCCTCCGCCGTCCGTCAGGTGTCGGGCATGTCCCACTCGTCACCGAGCACCCAGCGCAGGGCGCTCATCTTGCCGTTGAGCATACCCCACTCGAAGTCCGTCCACGGGCCGAGCTTGTCGAGGCCAACCTCGTCCTCGGTCCGCTTGGCGGCGCCGAGCGCCTGCGCCCAGACAGTGTCGAGCGTCTCGTCCGGCTGGTAGGGATTCCGCGAGTATTCGGCCTCCGGCACGACCCTGTGCCTGCCCTCCTCTATGGCGATCCGCAGGTTCCAGTGCCGATTATACCAGATCTGCCGCCACAGCAATTCGAGTGCCTTGAGGATCTCCGAGAGGCGGCGCGGTTCCTCCTCGAATTCGGACTCGGCCTGCAGTTCGTCCAGCCAGTCAGGCGCGACCTCATTCAGCAGTGCGTTGAGGTTGAGCGAGTAGAGCGAGCGGTCGGGGCTGAAGAGCGCGGCGATGTCGGGGTGCGGTTCGCGCTCGTCAACACCCATCGCGCTGAAGTCGTGCTTGTTGTGCGTGACGAACGCGAACAGGTCGTCCCCCTCGTCCTCGAACAGCGCCCGCGCGTATAGCTCGATCAGGATCGCGTCGCCAATGCTGTTCTTCTGGTGATGGAATGGCGCCCGCCTGTCGATCGCGCGCTGCGCCGCCGCGAGCAGTGTCGTGTCGTCGGTCGCCGTGGTCTCTCCGCCCGCGAACAGCGCCTCGATCCTTGCGATCGCGTCGTTCGCGGCCTCTCCAAGCGAGGTGATGCGGTGGTCGACGTCGCTGAGGTGGGCCAGGGCCTGATCCCGCCCATCCCCTTCGCCGAACAGCTTCACGGCATCCTTCGCCCGTCTAATCGTGCTGGCGAGACTCCGCCCGCTTTCCCGGATCACCCGCTCCTTGTTGCGGCCGAACTCGTCGATCACCTGCTGCGGGACGATCAGCTTGATGACCCCCGCCTTCGTGAGCTCCTCCAGGGCGCTGATCGTGGGTCGCTGCCGATGGTCCTTCGCCAGGTTGAGCCAGACGTCGCTGTCGATGAGCAAGCGGACGGTGTATGGCTCCGCAGCCTGTTCAGCCGTAACCAATTCCGGCACCGCATCGCTCATATGACGCCGTATTCCCACTCCCTGACGTCGAAGACCCGGGCTTCGTTCCCTGCGAGAAACCCATGGGAATCCGACGCTCGCCGGTGGAGATACACCGAGACGAGGTTGGGCGCGAAGCCGCCCGCCAGCTGCTTTGGGTCGAGCGCGTCGAGTGGAAGTCCACCGACGAGTGCGTCCTGAAAAGACCCCGCGCCGGGAAACCTCACGACAAAGCCGTGCGAGGGATAGAAATCACGGTGCGTGGCCTCGAACGCGCCGCCCGGGTTGACGGCGTTCGTTGCTGCGACCGAGATCCAGTTCGCGATCGCGATGGCGCAGCACTCCTCGACGACGTGGTCGCCGCCCACGAAGAGCGTCCCGCCGTAATAGAGTATGAGGTTGATGCCGTCCTGCCATCTCGATTGGCGAGCCATCACGAGCGTGCGACGATCGACCGCCTCTACCATCCGCCGATGGTCGTCGTCGCTCAGCGCGGCCTCGTCCAGATCGATGAGCCCGACAGCGTCGGGGTCCTCGTCGAAGGTGAGCGCGAAGGGATCGGGCAGCCTTGCCTTCATGTTCGACCGGGCCGCGCGGATGGCGCGAAAATGGTCGGATGGCGATCCCCCGAGCTTGTCGGCCAGAGTAACCGTGAAGCTCGATGTAAGCCGGCCCTGCTTGGGCAGCGACGGCGGAGCCGGCGGGCGGACTGGGGCCGTGGCATGCCCGGTGAAGCGGACTGTCGCATCCGATGGGTATTGCGCGCGCACGCGGTCGAAGATCGTCTCTACCAGCAGCAGGTAGTGGTCTGCAGTAATGACCTTGTCGACCCTTCCGCGGGCGCCCTGCCGGACCTCGAGCCAGCTCGCGAACGCGGTAGTCATCGGGCTCCAATCGGCGGCGCCGTTGGCGAACTCGCTGACCCTGCGCAGTCCGCGAACCACGTCCGAGGGGTCGCTGTCCTTGGCAGCGTCATAGGTGGCGGCCGCCAGGTGCCGGCTCAGTTCCTTGGGCACCGGGTCGTCGCCGTGCGCCTCCGTCTTGAGGCCCCCGGTGCCATTCGGCCTGATCGAGACGGCCTCGGCCCGTTTCTTCTGGACGAACGCGAGCGTCGGTCGATGCACGTCCGAGAGTGGAACGGTCGTCTGACCACCCGCGAGGGTTGGGACATACTTCTTGGCCACGAGGTCGTAGGCGAGCGCCCCCGTCATTATGTGCCTGATGTTGTCCTTGTGGGCTCCTTGCTCGATCTCAAAGCGCGTGAGGGGAATCAGGCTCACGATCTGGTCCGACCCCTTCTCCCGATGCAACACGCAGAACAGTCGGCTCTCCAGCTGCGCCTTCGCGGCGGCAAGTGCCCGTAGCTGTTCCACCCGGTCGACCTGGGGGAGGTTTTCCCAGTCCAGCACCAGCACGACGTCGAGGTCCCCGCTGGTTGGATCGAACCGGACGCCGTCCTCGTTGACGGTGCTGCCGAAGAGATAGGCGGCGAGCGGCTTCGGCGACGTCAGACCGGCAACCCAATCCGACAGAATAGTCTTGAGTTCGTCAATGATCGCAGGCCGGTGCAGCATGTTGAGACTCCCTCGTTGGCCGGACCCGCTAGCAGCTCCACCGGGTCTACGCGAGCGTCATCGCGTCTTCGGTGGATGCAGAATAGCGGACCAACCATTTTCCGTAACAAGGAGATAAGAAAGGGGAATACCGGACAGTCCGGACCTGGGGATGCGAAATTGCTGCCTGAATGGCGACAAAGGGTCGGGACCGCTGCAACATACTTGATCGGCGCTGCTTGCCGTCAGCTTCCGGGACTAGATGCCAGGCAGGGTACATTGTCGGCTGTCCAATCGATCTCGGCCGTCGTGGGTACTCGCTTGCTTGCCTGCGTGTCGATGGTTTTGCCACTCGGATTATAGGTTATCCATGCCATGCTGTTATCGAACACGGCGATGCGGCCATTGTCGCGCTGCGCCCGGGCGGCTTCGACTTCCTTCTGTTCGACCCTTGATCCGCGGATCATGCGCAGCGAGCCATCATATATGTCGAAGGCACGATAATAGGCCCGGCCGAACATGCGATTGTTGATATCATCCTTGTGCGACCATTGTTCCGGCTTCGTGGTCGACGGCAGACGAACCGTGGTCACGTAGCAGCTGAAATCCGGCTTACTGTAGAATGGCAGCGCCTGATCCTGTTCCGTTGCGCGCAGTCGCTTCTCGGGTGGGTTGAAACCGCCGCCCGGCAGTGCCAGCGACTTTATGCCGTTGCCATCATCATCCCAGTCCACTGCGCCGGTGCCGACGACGGTCAATATGCTGGCTTGGGCTTTCACATCGTAACGCCACTGCACATCTTCGATGGTCTGCCATGTGTTTCCGATCGCATTCTGCCGGAACGCGCTTAGCAGCTGCGCGGGCGTCGCCGCGGCAAACTGTACCTCCTGCTGCAAGCCTTCGATCCCGCGCTTGATGGTCGTGTTCGTGATCCGTGCAGGCTTGTCAAAACCAGCGCGCGCATCGACCTCGAACAGCGTGATTTCATTCGGGCGTGGGGCTGGCGACCAACCAAGCTGCTCAAGGCCGTTGCCCTGTCCGGTCAGCGGAAGCACCCATTGATAGGGCAAGGCTGGTTCGGTGCCGGGCGGCACAACCGCAGGCAAGGTACCATCGAGCCAATAGCTTTTTCCGTCGATGCGCGCCCGCACCAACACATGATCGAACATACGGGGGCTGGGCAGCCGCTCGTCTAGGCCATCGTCAGCGCCGCCGTTATTGACCAGCACTGCCTCCGCTTCGACGCCCAACTCGCGCAACAAGGCCAGCAGCAGGGCGGTCTTGGCCTTGCAATCGCCGTAGCGCCTTTGCCATGTCTCATCCGCGCCCGCAGGTGTCAGATTCCCGCCATTCAGCCCGACATAAATATAGCGGACGTCCTGCTGCACCATTTTCAGGGCGGCAGCGGCGCGATCCAGCGGCTTGGCGTGGGCTGCGGCGATCCGCGCGACCTCCTGCTTCAGCGAGGAATTGGCGCGGAAGGTCGATGCATTGGCGAACAGCGGTGCAAACAGGCGCGATATGCCCTGCCAGTCGCTGAAGCTGCTATATTCGACGACCCGTTGCCACTGGTAGCGAGGGGGCGCATCCTTTGGCGGAGTCAGAACGGCGGGGTTATCGAACCGATAGTCGATGGCGTTCGCGCCCTGCTCAGCCACCGTTGACATATCTTTGGTCATCTTGACCGCAGGCTTGTTGCGTTCTTCCCAGCTCAACCGAAGATGATAGCGACCGGGCGCTGGCTCGGGTGCGAGGAGAAGCAGGCCGGCATCATCCCTACCTAATGTCGGATCGCTGGCGCGTAACGTGGCGGCGAATTCGATTTCGTCCCCGACCCTCAAATCTGGCACCCGCAAAACGGCGGTCAGATTGCCGTCCAATCTTGCTGCTTCAAGCTGGTCTTCCCGGCGAAGTATCTCGAACGAAGCCGTCTTCAATATGTCGATGACCTGGCCTTCGCGATAGATCTTGATGGCATGAACTACTGGCGAACCAGCGGCTGGGTTCCAGGCCAGCGACAGGTTGCCAAGCTGTAGCGCATTGGGATGGAGGATCTTGATGCGATAGCCATTGTATAGCAGCTGCCCCTTGCCATCTAGATGGACCTGCGTGTCCTGACGGCGAATGAATACCGCCCCGGGGGCATCGGTCGGCACTGGCATCGCTTCGGACTCAACGGCCCATTTGGGCGCAGGCCCGGTCTGGATCTGGTTTCCAGCTGCATGAGCAGCGGTTCCGGCAAGCAGGCTCGCCAGATAAACAGAAATCTTGAAACGCACGACACCCCCTGAGATTCGCGCCATAATGTCGGCATTGTCTGAATAAGCAACAGTTGGATTTGGCTCCGAATATTGCGCAGTTGTTTGGCTGTCTCTTATACACATCTAGATGTGTATAAGAGACAGGTCCGAAGCGATGCCAGTGCCTGTCTCTTATACACATCTAGATGTGTATAAGAGACAGGTCCGAAGCGATGCCAGTGCCTGTCTCTTATACACATCTAGATGTGTATAAGAGACAGGTCTGAATAAGCAACAGTTGGATTTGGCGCCGAATATTGCGCAGTTGTTTGGGGGGGCTGCGCGGAGAAAGCCGATTCAGCTTCGAGCACTCAACATTGTTTGTGATCGTAAAATTCGAACCCGAGCCACTGTCGTTCAGCAAAAGACAGGAAGGCCTGTTCAGTTTGAACTGATGGACGATGCTCGCGCGAGCCTCCTTAAATGGCTCGAGCTTCGGGGTGGCTCCCTGAATGATTACGTCTTCCCGAGCCGGACCGATCATGGTGCTCACATAAGCACAAGGCAATATGCACGGCTTGTCGATGAATGGGTAACGGGAATTGGTCTGCCTGATGAGGACTATGGTACCCATTCCCTTCGGCGGACCAAGGCTTCGATCATTTACAAGGCGACCGGAAATCTGCGCGCCGTCCAGATCCTGCTGGGGCATACCAAGATCGAAAGTACGGTTCGGTACCTCGGGGTGGATGTGGAAGACGCTTTAACATTAGCAGAAGGTACAGAAATCTAAGTTTGCTGGTTCCCCGCTACTGCGGGGAACCAGAACCTCTTTATCGCTGTCGTTCCGCGCCATCCGCAAGACTTGATGATAGGAAGGAGACCGTCCGCAGCTGGGAATAAAAAAATGGTGGCTGAGCGTCTGGGAAGGGTCGACATCGGTAGGCGGCAGCTGGGGACAATGGCGCCGTTCCCGAATTCCATACTGAACGTCAGGTCTTGCCACGAGCCGACATGCAGCGTTTGCCCCATCCACATCGCACAGCGGCTGCAACTGGGCTCGTTGCAGACTGGCAGCTATCAGTTAACCCTAATAGACGCCTAAACTTTTTCCGTGCGGGGCGAGGTCGCTCGAGTTCGGCATCTTTGCGATGTAGCCGGCTACGTCCATCGTCGGATGGCCCATGTGAAGGCGGCGCCCATCGCAGAGGGGTATGACGGTCTCGCCCCAGGCTATCGAATCGCGAAACGGGTCCATGCCGGGGATGGCGTGGAAGATTACCCCGAGCGCCGCTTCCGCCGCCGCCGCGTCCGCATAAAGTTCACGCGTGAACACGACCGGTCCGCGCCCTTCCTCGCCGAACAGCGCCGCCGCCGAATTGTAGCTGCCGGCGCTCAGGAACAACTCGAGGAAGCGGGTATCCGTCACCGCGCAGCCCTCGTAGTTCCATTCCACCCCGTTGCTCTGGTTCACGACGACGAGCGGCATTACCACGAGTTTGCCGTCACCTGTGCCGACGCGATCGGCCGCCTCTTCGGGGTGGGCGGCGAGCCATTCGGCCTTCCGGACGGCCTGATCGCAGGCCTCCTCCAGCTTTCGGATGTAGTCATACCGTTCGATCGCCTCTGAGGGCGCCAGCAGGCACTTCACCTCGCCGACGACGACGGTCGAGCCGATCCGGAACAGCAGGTCGATCTCCTCGGCGGCCTGGCCTGCGGCGATCGAAGCCACCCCGCTCGAAGTCGCCACCAGGATTCCATTATCGCGGATCGCGGTGTCGATGCGCGCGCGATATTCGGCTTCGAACCGTAGGCCGTTGTTGGTCCCGGACAGATCGGCCGAGCCGCCGGTCTGCAGCCAGCGCTCGGCACGTCGGACAGGCGAGCCCCACATCAAAGCGCCGGCCACGATCATCAGTTCCTGACCATCCTGCGATGCGACGAGGGGTCGGTGCCAGAGGCCGGTGGTGAACAGCGGCCCGAGCGGGCCGAACGGATCGGCGGAAAGAAGCACCAGACAGGCGTCTGCAAGTTCGTCGCCGATGCCGAGGGTCTCCGCGACCAGCGCGCTGAGTTCGGCTCGCGGCCTTGAGCAGCGAAGGCGATCGACGTCGGTGATCTCGAACGTCGCGGGATCGACGTCCCCGGGCAGCAGCGCCTCGAGCAGGTCCTGCAGGACGCAGACCACTCCCTCCAGCAGGCGCGGCGTCATGCCGGCCACACCGCCGACATCCTGGTTGAGGAAGACCGCGACATACGACTTCTCGATGATCTCGAACGCGGACCTGTGCGCCGCCGACTGCTCGGCCGTCGGCTCGACTGCCACGGCCCCTCCGTCGCCATCCAGCCCCGCAGTCCGCGCGAGCGGGACCGCCAAGTCCGGTGCGCCTCGCTCGACGTTGCGGGAGAATATCGGCCCCTGCATAGCGAGCGACTGCTCGCGCCAGTCCCAGGCACGCCACCGGCCCATGTCGGCGGGTCGCTCCGGGTCGAGCCTCACCGCCTGTTCGTCCTCCGCGAAGCCCCACGGCTCCCACAGCACTTCCTGCCAGACGTCGCGGTACGCGTGCTCGAGGTTGAACGCCATCTGCGCCCGAACCATCAGGGTCTCAAGATCGACTTCAGCCGCGCCGTCCTCGGCAGGGGCGTCGGCGGCTACCGCGAACCAGTGGGGAACGCTGTCGACGCTGGCGTTGTTCGCGTCTGCGGGGGTCACCATCGCGCCGTCGGGGCCGACCGGGATCCCGATCTGCCCAATGACGGAGAAGTAACCGGGCCCGCCGGCTGCACCCGCCTCGGCTAGGGCCTGGTGCGCCTTCCACCGCAGTATCGACCATGCCCGGTTAGCGTCGGCGACCGCCAGCCCGACAATTCGCGAGCGCGATAGGGTCCCGAACATCGGGCCGATATACTTTTCCCGCAGGACCTTCATCTGCATGCCGATCATGGCGGCGGTCCGTAGTAGAACCTCGTCTCGCGAAGTAACCGCGTCCTCCTTCGTCACCTCGCGCCATTCACGGACTGTCTCTTATACACATCTAGATGTGTATAAGAGACAGCCGCCAGCCCGACAATTCGCGAGCGCGATAGGGTCCCGAACCTCGGGCCGATATACTTTTCCCGCAGGATCTTCATCTGCATGCCGAGCATGGCGGCGGTCCGTAGTCGAACCTCGTCTCGCGAAGTAACCGCGTCCTCCCTCGTCACCTCGCGCCATTCCCGGAGATCGAACGCCTTCGCGGCCGGATGGACGAGCTTAGGCTTCAGCCGGCCGGTCAGCCTGCGGAAGAATGCGGAATCTATCTGGACCGTGGTCAACATGCCCCACTGCTAGCATCGGGCGCGGCCGCAGACGAGGTCGCAACGTTCTTACGTTGGGGGTCAGTCCGGCTTCACGTTCGCCCCGCTGGCCGACGAACCCTCTGACGACTCAGTCCCGTCCGCGGCGCCAACCGGACGACGCACGAAGTGGTGCATAGGGGTGTCGACCGACGGCGCGCGCCGGCCGTCGCGATAGGCGGCGAAGTCCTCGAAAATCGCATCGGCGTCCACCGGCGCCATGGCGTGGATCGCCCGGGCGTCAGGATCGTTCAGGTCGGATATGCCGATCCGCTCCTCGCTGCCATCGGTGCGGATGATGCCTTGGCCGATCAGGCCGATCAGCGGGCGGATCGCGTTCATCGTCAGCGGTCCGAACGTCCGGCCGAACCGCACGTTCGTCAGGATCAGCGGGTAGAGCATCGAGGCGATCGACATCGGCCGCTCGAAGAAGGTTTCGGCCCCCGCGGAGTTGAGCCCGACGAGGAGGCCCGTCTCGCTCAGCACGGGCCCGCCGCTCATGCCGTGCGCGATGGTTTCGTCGAACACGAAGCAAGGACCGTCCACGAAGCCCGCGGCGAACCGCCCGGTAAACGCGGCCTCGACTGTCGCCTCGACGACGCGGAAGCTGTGGCTGTAGTCATTCTGCCAGTCGAACGTGCCATTCCGCACCGCATCGATCGGGATGCCACCGTCGGGATATTTGAAGTCGCAGTAGCCGAGGCTCCAGACAGTTTCGCCTCGATCGGGGATCGCGAAGCTGAGCGGTATCGAGAGCGAAGGCGTGCCCTCCGGCACTTCGGAGAAGCCGATCACGATATCCGTCGGCGGCGCGCCCTCGATGCTCTTCAGCGGCAGGAAACTCAGGTCCACGCGGCCCGCTCCCTTCGGCCGCTGGTGCAGGACCGAAAGGCCGACGCTCGACAGGCTGATCGCGCCCGACAGGTGTCCCGCCGTCCGCACCCGGTCGAAACGGGGTTCGCGGGACACCGCGTCCATGATGTTGTGTGAGGCCGACATCACGAAGCCCAGGCCACCGCCGACCGAATAGGCGGAACCGATCGGGATCATCCGCTCATCGACGCTGACGAACATCGGCATGACCATCATCGAGGCGTCGTGTCCCCATGGCGGCAGATCCCACGAGCGCGTTGATGGGTCGAGCCGATGGTCGCGGAAGTTGAGAGTGACGGTACGGGTGGGCTGGATCATCTGCTTGGGCTAGCACAACTATACACGTAGGTAGCTACCTTCATGGCTCGATGCTTCTTCTCGAACGGCGGCTTGCAGGACGTGCCTGCGTCGAGCGATATGACCGAAATTGGGGCGCTTATGATGCCGCCGTCGGTGGCGACGCTAATCCTGCAGCGGAAGGCGGTTCGCTCGGCGTCGGCCAGCACGTCGATGTCGGTCTGGAGATCCCCACCCTCGATCGGTTCGAGGATCGTGAAAGTATCTCGGCGCTTGCCTTCGATCTCGTCGGAGGACCGCTTGAACGCGGCAGGCGCGCCACTGCGGCGGATGACGACGGACCCATCATACTTCCTGTCGAACTTCCTAACGCTCCACTTGTCGAGGACGTCGTTCACCGCCTGCGCGACGCCGTCGTCCTCGGACTTCGTCGTAAACTGGAACTTGGCCACAAGACGCATCGGCAATCCCCTTGAATAGTGCTCGACTGAATATAGAAGTTCGGCTTTCGCCAGCTACCCAGTTTTCCTCCTGAACTTTTTTCTGTCTAACGGGAAATGGCCAACGTTGGGTGGATTTAAGATGAGCGACGAATCGATGGACTCAACCGATAATAATGACGACGAACCGGTGGCAGACGATGTCACCGGAGAACAGCCGCTTTACGATCCGGTCTCGCGCGAAGACTTCGTAACTGTCGATCTCGACACGCTCACGGCAGACCTGCGTCGGCTCGATCGCCATTCGTTGGTCGATCTCTTCTGGGGCAAAATCAAGGACGCCAAAGACGCCGACGACGCAGTTGCCGAGCGTGTCTATCGCCTCGTCTCGTCCCTCATTGGCCTGCACCTCCGGGTCGAGGCCGAGGGCGATCCGTTCGGCCTGCAGTGGCAGAGCAAGACACGCCGGACAGCCCTGCCGCATGATTTCAGCGGTGATCAGAGCGAGGTGCTCGCCGATCTTGCGCCCACGATCGGCCATCCAAGCCTGCGCGCTCGCTTCGCCGATATCGCCTATGAGACCGGCGTTCGCCGGGCCGGGCGGACTGCGATCGAGGCCTATTGCGAGGTAGCGCGCCGTTTCGCCGATGGCAGCGCCGAACTGCAGTTTCCCGAAATGGAGACGCGCGCGATGGACTGCGTGAAGCCGCTCGAGCGCTGCTTCATGATCAATGCGCGCATCGCCAAACGCGGCACACTCGTCGAGCCTTTGCCCGAGACCGTCCGTGTTGCCTTCGCCCATGCTCTCGACGCACGGGCCTATTTTCCGCTCACCCAGATCGGCCGACGCGTGCTCCAGGCTAAGTTGATACCAGCCGACGAGGTTGCGACCGCCGCTGCCGATCTTGCTACCAGCGCGTTGCCAGACGACTATTGCCTGGCGGTTAAAGAATGCTGGCAGCTCGCCGCCGATGCCTATGATCGCGCCGGCGACGCAGAGGCGAGCCGCGAGGCGAAGATCAAGGCGATCGAGCAAACCTTTGCCATGGTGGACTCTGTGTCGCAGAGCTCGGCCAAGGCCCATTGGGTGAAAGAGACGCTTCGCGAGTTCCGCGCCTTGGGCGGCGTTCCCGAGCGCGTCACCGACATGCGCCGGCGCCTGCGCGAATTCCAGGACATGTCGCTCGACGAGTTCGGCAGCTTCGCCGTGCCGCTCGATGGCATCAATGAGTTGCGAGTGAAGACCTTCGACCAATTCAAGGCGCTCAGCCTCTCGGACGCCATGCGCGCGATGGTGGGCTTTTCGATCCCCGACGATGTCGAAGAGCTGAAGACCGCTGTACTCAAGCAGAGCCGGGAATTTCCCTTCTCTAACATGTTCGGCGCGAGCTATGCCGACCATGAGGGACGCGAAGTAGCGCGAGGGCCGTCGCTCGACTCCCGAGAGGAACCGACCGAAGCCTGGTACAAAGAACATGGCATCCGCCATCTTGGTATCACGCGGCGATACCGCGTTCATGGCAATATAGAACCTGCCCGCCAAGCCGTTCTCGAACGCTACTCGGTGAACGAACAGCATCTGTTGCCTATTGTTCAGCTGAGCAGCTTCATTCCCGCCGGCCATAATCACATTTTTTCGATCGGCTTCGCGCGGCTCTGGCAGGGCGACTATGCGACTGCCACCCATCTGCTGATCCCGCAGGTCGAGAATTCGCTGCGACATATCCTTCAGATGGCGGGGCGCGATGCGTCAAAGATAGAGGAAGATGGCATCGAGGGCGACAGGTCACTCAATGTGATACTCACCGTCTACCGCGCCGACCTCGAGGCCATTCTCGACGCGAACATTGTGTGGCAAATCGACAGTCTGCTCAATTTCCGCCCCGGTCCGGCTCTGCGCAATGAGCTCGCCCACGGCAAGCTCACCTGGAATGAGTTCTATACCGATGAGGCGATTACCGCTTGTTGGATGGTCTACATGCTGACCCTAGCGCCGATCCTGCGCTATTGGGACGGCCATGTCGCGCCCGCGGTTGAGGCCATGACATCGAGCGGAGAAATTTAGCGTATTGGCTGGCGCTCATAGGAGAGGGCTGGCTGTCAGAAACTCGGCTCTACTATGAATTGAAAGCGGCCTTCGCCGAGATAGATGTGATCCACCATCACCGGTCAGACTGGCTCGGCCGCCAGCACCTCAACGTCGCCATTCCTGATTTGCGTATCGCGATAGAGTTTCAAGGCGCGTAGCACGACAAGCCCGTGGCCTTTTTCGGTGGAGAAAAAGCATTTGCCCGGACACAGGAACAAGAGCACCGTAAACTTGGGAAATGCGCGAAGCAGGGCTGGCGGATGAGCTATGTCCGCGAGGGGTATGATTTTGCCGGGCTGATCGCCAATATAATCGCAACGCCCTGAGCCGTCCCATCTGACTGTTTTAGCACCCCACAACCTTGAGCCTTGATATGACCGAAACATCTGATCCCAGCCCCCAATCAGATCCGCGCTTCAGGTGCTTCGAGCAACTTGGGCATGAAGAAGCCTTTGATCTTTCCGTCACCAAACTTCTCGCACGTCTGCAGGACCGGTCGCGGCAGATGTTCATCGATGAGAACAACATTTTCCGTATGAATCATGGCGGAAACTGGACCCATTCGGCCCGGGCACCCGAGCCGGACACGGCGATGCATACGATATCAGCCGAATGGTTGATCTCGTTCAAGGATATAGCGGAAAACGATCTCAGCCTGATTGGGCGAACGATGCTGCCCCTGAGTGAAGAGATGGAGCGGCAGTTCGCCCTGAATATGTATGGAGTCGTGAGCGCGGCAGCAGAGAAGGTCGGCAACGTAGTGGATGCCAAAGCATCGACCTCATTCGCGGATTCCATGCTCGAAATGTTCCGAAAGATCGAAATCGGGGGCGATCGGGACGGAAACATCAGCATGCCCCATCTCCATGTGGGGCCTGGAATGGCCGAGCGTATTGCCAAGGAACTGGAGGGTGTCCCTCCCGAGCTTGAGGCGGAAATCGAACGGGTGAAGGCGCAGAAGGTGGAGGAAGCCTACGCGCGGGAGAATGAGCGCAAGGCGAAATTCAAGCGCGGTGCGGCGTGAGTGGGCGCGCGCTGCTCGCCATCGGATGCGATGCCTATGCCGAACTTGATCCGCTGAGCGGAGCTGAAGCGGATGCTTCTGCCATATTTGCAAGCTTAATTCGCCCCGAAGTCGGTGACTATGACGCTGGCCGGTCGAAGCTCCTGCGTTCGCCGACGCTTCAGCAGGTGCGCGATACGCTCACCAAAATGCTGTTCGACAGTGAGTCTCTCGATACCCTGACCATCGCGTTCGCTGGCCATGGGGCCGTAAATGCCGGCAGTTTCTACATGGCGATGAGCGATACCCGAGGGCGGGCCTTGTCCGCGACAGCATTATCGTTGGCAGACCTGTTCAGGATGATCGCGGAGGCGGCGCCGAAGCAGACTTATATCGTCATCGATGCATGCGAGTCAGGCGGGCTGATTTCTGATCTCAATGTCATCTTGAAATCCGAAGTCATGGGAGAACTAGGGACACCTGGCGTGACCCTGCTGGCCACGGCCGCTTCCAATCAGGCGGCAATTGAAGAAAATGGCCATGGTGTGGGGACCGCAGCCTTGCTGGCCTGTATCAGCGGTGAGATTCTCTTGCAGGACAGTACGCCTGCGCTGGACCTTGTGGAAATTGGCAGAGCAGTTTCGGCCCGTGTCGGCGCGGCAGGCGAGCAGATGCCGGTAGTCTGGGGGCTCAATCTCTATGGCCCAGCGGGCTTCTGCAAGAACCCGCACGCCGGGACAGGCAATGCGCCGCTCCGTAGTGTGCTTGCGGGCTGGCCTGATGGAAACACGGCTGCGGCAATTCGCCGTAATCTCCGCCATCTTTGGGAGCCTTATATTGCGATTTCGAAGCGATGGGATGCGCGCAGCTTTGTCGATGCACTGACGCCTCTTTTGCGAGGTGCGGGAGATAGTCCCGGCATGCGGACCGATCTTGCGAGACGCGTGACCGAGGCCTGCGCCGCGCAGGCAAGGGAGTCCCGCGACCATTTCAGAGAGGTTGAGGTCCGCGCGGCCTGTGCCGTGGCACTCCTTCCATTCGCAGACGATAGCGACGTCCAGATATATCTGGCCAAGGCATGTGAAGAGATCACCCAGGGCGTCATAAGGGCGGTGGAAGATGCGATTGAGGCTATCGATGGCTATAGCTTTGCTCTTGTAACCGGGGGAATGGGCGACCTGTTCAATCTGCCAATCCGAATTGCAAAGCTGATCGGTTGGGCCGGTTTCGCCACGCATGTTCAATTGGATGGTGGTGAACCCACGCAGGGCGCTGAAAAGATGCTGGCCGGTCTGATTACACGCATTTTCGAGACATATTCTCTTTCGCTTGTCGCCATGTCCGACGCGCAGGCACCCTACACCCTTACGGCGTTGACTGCCGCAGCAAGGGCAGGCCTGCTGGAGGAAGGTGAGCGGATTTTAGGCCACCTGTTCTCTTCCAGCGTACAGTGCGGAGGACGGGTCGCCCGCGCCGATATCGAGCCGTCCAAGATATTGGGTTTTCTGCTGGCCAGAACCCCGCCAGCGACACGGCTTTCAATCGATATGGTGGCCCAGCCTACGGAACTGGTTTTAGCACTAATCCGCGCGTCGAGGCTATTTGGCCTGATGGACGAGGTGGACACTTCCCTTTCGCAACTCGATCACCTTGCCTTGAACGCCTATCTGGCCGACGATTTCCGGTGCTTTGGGGACGAAATGATTTCGGGAGGCATCAATGCCGTCTTCCACATCGGGCATGATGTGTGGAGTGTAGGCGACATCGAGACAGCCTGGCCGCTGCATCCCTCACCGAACCATCAAGGCATACGATGGACGGCTGTGTTGGCGAGCCTCCTGTTTCCAGACCGCACACCGTGGTTTTTATTACCGGTGCCGGCAATCATAGAGGGAAGCCAGCCAGAACAGGCGACTAGGAATTTGCAGGCCTCCCAGTAAGATTACGTGACCCGTGGCAGTGATCGCGCAAAGCCTATTGTCCCAAAGGCTTCCTCGAAGGTCGCGATCACGTCCGCGACCGCTCCTGACAGCATTTGCAGCGATGCATGGCACGGCTTCCTAGCCAATGGCCCTCCAGGGGCAAATAGGATTTCCGTGCTGAATTCCATGTCAACGGCGAGCGCTTCCTCATAGCCGGGATTGACCGGCATGAAGCTTCCACGGCCATTGCGCCGCACAGATCTGATCGTGTCCATCGGCAGATTATTCGTATCGCTCCGGTGAGGGCCGCCTTGCGGTGATCGGCTGATATTTTGACATGGCACCGGTGCAAGCGCCGGTGTTTGCACCGATACTAAGGACGGTGCGATGAGTCAGATCACGGTAATTTCGGGGCCGGAGCGGCGGCGGGTATGGACCGACCAGCAGAAGCGCGAACTGGTCGCAGCGGTTTCGGCGCCCGGTGCAAACGTGGCGGAGATTGCCCGCCGTGCCGATCTGCGGCCGAACCAGATCTACAGATGGCGGCGGCAGATGGGGCAGGCAGCCCAAGGCTTTGCAGAAGTGCAGGTGCAGCCCGATCCGATGCCAGTGACCGGATCGGCGATCACCGTTGAGTTCGAGCGGGTGGTTGTGCGCATTCCCGCTGGCGCATCACCTGGGCTGGTGTCGGCAGTGCTGCGGTCGGTCAAGCCGTGATCCCAGTCCCCTCCGGCGTTCGGATATGGATTGCAACGGGGCACACGGACATGCGGCGCGGCATGCGCAGCCTGGCCCTGCAGGTGCAGCAAAGTTTCGGACGTGATCCCTACGCGGGCGACCTCTACATTTTCAGGGGACGCCGCGGCGACCTCTGCAAGATCATCTGGCACGATGGTGTTGGCATGTCGCTTTATGCCAAGCGTCTCGAGCGCGGGAAGTATATCTGGCCTTCGGCCGTGGACGGCGTGATTGCCATCTCCCCCTCGCAGATGGCCTGCATGTTGGAGGCGATCGACTGGCGTAATCCGCAGGCCACATGGCGCCCGACATTGGCCGGATAAAAGCCCTAGCATGACCTAAAAAGCTAGAGATTCCGGTGCTTTTTGGCTATGCTATTGGCCATGGGGAACGAGGTACAAGCAGAGATCGACAGCCTTCGCGAGCGGCTCGCCGCTGCCGAGGCTGTCGCCGCTGAAGTCGCCCGCATCAGGGCCATCAACGCCGACCTGGAAGCCCGTAACGCCCTTCTCGAACTGCAGAACGAGAAGATGCGCCGCACCCTTTTTGGCCAGCGCTCCGAGCGCACGCGGCATCTGCTCGACCAGATGGAACTGACCTTCGAGGAGTGCGAGACCGCTGCCAGCGAAGATGAGTTCCTGGCTGCCCTGGCAGCGGCGAAGACCAACGTCGCGCCGTTCGAGCGCAAGCGGCCCGCCCGCAAGGCCTTGCCCGAGCATCTGCCGCGCGAGCGCGTCGTCATCGCCGCGCCCGATGCCTGCCCCTGCTGCGGCTCGGAACGGCTGTGCAAGCTGGGCGAGGATATCACCGAGACGCTTGAGGTCGTGCCGCGACAGTGGAAGGTGGTCCAGACCGTGCGGGAG
>NZ_VDBZ01000004.1:24856-29877 GCF_007693735.1 Sphingobium sp. B2 | reverse complement strand
AACGAGAAGATGCGCCGCACCCTTTTTGGCCAGCGCTCCGAGCGCACGCGGCATCTGCTCGACCAGATGGAACTGACCTTCGAGGAGTGCGAGACCGCTGCCAGCGAAGATGAGTTCCTGGCTGCCCTGGCAGCGGCGAAGACCAACGTCGCGCCGTTCGAGCGCAAGCGGCCCGCCCGCAAGGCCTTGCCCGAGCATCTGCCGCGCGAGCGCGTCGTCATCGCCGCGCCCGATGCCTGCCCCTGCTGCGGCTCGGAACGGCTGTGCAAGCTGGGCGAGGATATCACCGAGACGCTTGAGGTCGTGCCGCGACAGTGGAAGGTGGTCCAGACCGTGCGGGAGAAGTTCTCCTGCCGGGATTGTGAGAAGATCACACAACCGCCGGCGCCGTTCCATGTGACGCCCCGCGGGCTCTTTGGTCCCAGCTTCCTGGCGATGCTGCTGTTCGAGAAGTTCGGTGCGCATCAACCGCTTAACCGCCAGCGTGATCGCTATGCCCGGGAAGGCGTGGACCTGAGCCTTTCCACTCTGGCCGATCAGGTCGGCATCTGCACCGCCGCGCTGATGCCGCTCTATCTGCTGATCGAAGCCCACGTCCTTGCCGCCGAGCGATTGCATGGCGACGATACGACGGTGCCAGTGCTGGCCAAGACCAAGACCGATACGGGCCGGATCTGGACCTATGTTCGGGATGATCGACCTTTTGGCGGACCGGCACCGCCCGCAGCGATCTTCCATTATTCCCGCGACCGGCGGGGCGAGCATCCTGTGGGCCATCTGCGCGGTTGGAGAGGCATTCTTCAGGCTGATGCCTATGCCGGCTATAATGCCCTGTTCCATGGCGACCGCCTGCCGGCGCCGCTAACCCGCGCCCTTTGCTGGAGCCACGCGCGCCGTTATTTCTTCGAGCTGGCCGATATCGCCGCGCAGCTCAAGAAGCGCCGCAAAAAGGCCGTTATCTCGCCGCTGGCGGTGGAGGCGGTTCGCCGTATCGACGCGATTTTCGATATCGAACGCGCCATCAACGGCAAGCCGGCACAGGAGCGCCTCGCCCTTCGGCAGGAACTCAGCGCACCGCTAGTTGCCGATATGGAAGAATGGATGCGCGACAACCGGTCAAAGCTGTCAAAGAACAGCGATGTGGCCGAGGCCATGGATTACATGCTCAAGGCATGGCCGGCCTTCACCGCGTTCCTCGATGACGGCCGCATCTGCCTCTCGAACAACGCGGCGGAACGCGCGCTCAGAGGCATAGCCCTTGGAAGAAAATCGTGGCTCTTCGCTGGTTCAGATCGTGGTGGCCAGCGCACCGCCTTCATGCTGAGCCTCATTGGCACGGCGAAGCTCAACGACATCGATCCGCAGGCTTGGCTTGCCGATGTGCTCAGCCGCATCGCCGAGATCCCTCAGAACCGTCTCCATGAACTGCTGCCATGGAATTGGCGCGCCGCCGAAGATCAACGCGAAGCCGCCTGATCCGCGGCCTTCACCGAATGCCTACGATTATTCCAGCCTCCGGTGCGAACCGAGATGTCGACCGATGATTGAACAGCAAGGATAAGGCGGTGCTTGTCAAAGCGATCCAGTTCTCCGACCGCTACAAGATACGGATTGCCTCGGGGGTATGGACGTGCCCGTTTCACAAGCTCAGTGGCAAGAGGACCCGCGTCCTTCAGTTTCCACAAGCCTTTAGTAAGATCAGCCTTCTTGCCGCCCGCTTTCACAATCGGAAATTCCGTGCGGTCCTCGCGGCCTCCATTGGCTTTGGCACATGCGGTGATGAGATAATCAAGAGCACATCGTAGGTTATGGACCGCGTCCCCGACGTAGAGCGCGAGGGCCTTGTCCGGGAAACCCATCCGATCCCCGACAAGGAAGCCATGGGCCGCCCGCTTCTTTGCAGGAACCATCGATACAGAGGTTGGGTGCTTCGCGAAATGTGCTGCCGCGGCCCGATGGAATTCGTCGATGTGGTAATTTGCCCTTTCGACTTTACGAACGGCATCAGCAAAGTCAGGCTTCTCAGCGGCTCTCACGGTATTGTCGCAGCGAAGCAGCCGAGTGCGCCGGGGGGCGGAACGAGCGTTTTGCCCTTCAGGATTGCACAAAGCGCATTGAAGTCGGCCTGCTCCGCGAAAAAGACAATCACTTCATACTTTCCCCGATCTCGAACGCGGTGGGGTGCGGGCTTTGCGCCTTTGGGTTTTGGAGGAGTGGGGATGCGTTTGGACGTTAAATGCCAATATCCAACAGCATGCGTGCTGATAATCTT
Source organism: Sphingobium sp. B2 (assembly GCF_007693735.1). Lineage (NCBI taxonomy): Bacteria > Pseudomonadati > Pseudomonadota > Alphaproteobacteria > Sphingomonadales > Sphingobiaceae > Sphingobium > Sphingobium sp. B2. The sequence continues at coordinate 27,605 of NZ_VDBZ01000004.1, read as the reverse complement.
CTTCACAACGCTCGCGGCGGTGACGCTCTTGGGCAGGTTGTTGGCATTGACGCCAACAACACCGAGATACGACGCCGAGTGTAACGATATGTACTTCGCTTCCGTCAGATACGGCACTTCACGCCTTTCCTATCAGATGTGATGTTCAGAGCGCGGAACGCACTCGTTCGCGCTCGATTTTTGGCAGCCGCTTGGCGACGGCGATCAGAAGATCGGTGATGGCGCGGTCATCCGGTTCGCAGATAGCGCTATAGGTTTCGTAGAATTCTGTTGAGACATTAATGCGCATTTTTGCGCTGGGCGCCTTGCCATGTTTGGCGAGCATAGCGGTGAGGCCGATAGCCAGCTCTTCATAAAGCTGATCGTTTTCCGATATCTCTGTGAACCACTGGCCGAGCTGTCGTTCCGTACGACGGCCGTCCCGTGGGTCGTCATCGACATATTCCGCCGCAGTCATACCCTGATAGCCACAGAATTTTGACGGTCCAAAATGCCAAGCATCGTTTTCACGATGCGCATACCATGCCCGAGCATATGATAGCCGACTTTGCAAATCGGGGCTCACCTCCAGCTCGTGCGAAAATCGAACGATATTTCGCACTGCTTGTTTGGCCGTCGTGACAAGGGTCGACATATCATTATCCTTCATCATATCCAGGTATGAGATGTATATAGTCCAGCTAAAGTTATGTCAATTATTCGTGTATAAGATGAATAATAATCGGCTGGTTCGCGGTAAGGGGGCGGTTCTGACGAAAGTCGACCCTAGCGGGCATGCTGTGAAATCGCAGGGAAGCCCCCAGACCCGGTCGAAATGTGAATGTCCGCTTCTTGGCGCGTAAATGCCGTGCTCAAGCGCCTTGAATGGGCCGCATTGCTGCCAGATGGTTCGCATTAACCGAAAGGCCGCTCTTTTTAGCTGAAGCTGCCATTCGAGCCCGACCGGCGGACGAAGCATTCTGGTCGGTCGTCGCCGATTGGTGGGACGGCCCACCTTGGGGCAGATGGGCTGTTTGTTGCGACTATGTCGGCGCGGGAGACTTTTGCTGGGTCGCTGAACGACAGGTTCCGCACCAGACGTACTCTGCGGCCCGTCCCAATTTTGAGCGTCGCCTCTGGAAGGCTATTCGTGCAGAGTATGTTGCAAATGGGTCAGCGCTCGTTGGAGCCTACTTAGGGGGAACATGGCGGTGGACGACATCTTTCGCGACCGCGTTCGGGAACGCGATCTGGACAACTTTCTCGTCGAGGAGATCTTCGCCGTCCCCGACTTTCTCGACTGGGTAGTAGCCAAAGCGGGACCGGGCTTTACGGCGCCTGACGGGCTGACTGTCCTACTTCAGAAGTCTCCGCCTCGTGAGAACGACCGGAGGCAGACGGACGTCCGGATCGGTTGGTTCGACGGAAACGAAGAGCTGTGCGCCTGCATCCTAATTGAGAGCAAGGTCACCGCCGACTTCCAGCCCGGCCAGGCTCAGGCCTACGCCGCCGAGCTCGCCGCGCTACGAGCGCGTCTCGGCGCTGCATCGGCGGCGGCGCTGTTGGTGGCGCCGGCCGCGAAGTTGACCGCACTCACGTACGACGGATGCTTCGATGGAGAGATCAGCATCGAGGACGTGATCGGCCACCTGCAGGCCAGGTCCCAAGGCGACGTGGGAGAGGAAGTCTGTCGCCGCCTCCTGGCGCGTGTCCAACTCCTTGAGGCGCTGTGCGGCAAGCGCTCGGGTACTGCTTGGGTCGGTTCGACGGTTGCGGAGAAGCGCGACTTCGCACAATCCTACGCAGATCTCGCCGCTAAGATACTTCCGGACCTGCGAGTCAGGCCATCGACGGACGGACCCAAGGCGATCACGAGGCTGTTTGAGGGGCTAGAGATTAATGGTCTGCCTCCGATTGCCCTTCGCCATGAGTTCGGTTCCGCGCCCGGTTGGAAATATGCGAACCTGCAGTTCAAGGGCGCCGTCGATCATCTGGCGTCGTTGCGGTCAAGCGGCATCCTCGCTGACACCCCCTACTCCGCGACCGAGGCGGGCAAGTCGCTCGCAGTGCGCGTTCAGACGCCGGCGGTCGATCCAATGCGGCCATTTTCAGAAGAGCGCGGCGCGGTCGAGCAGGGCCTCCTCGCGATCCGCGAATTGGTAGTCTGGCTCAAGGCGTCCGCAGCGGCTTTGGGAGACTTGTTCTCGGCTAGCGGTGGATCGCCCCGGGTTATACCGACCGAGGCCGCGTTCGCGGAAGAGCTCATGGAGACCTACCGGCAGTGCGAGCGGATCGGCTACCGGCCAACCGGTATGCTGCAGATGCTCGGCGAGCACGGCGCGATCGATACCGCGCGGCGGCTGATGGCAGCTCCTCCATCCGAAGGCTTTCATCGCCTCGCCCTTCTGAACCGCCTCGATCTCGCGATCGAGTCGATCGCGCTTCGTGAACCGTGGCGCGCGCTTTTCACAGATCAGGAACTGGCGAAGGCGGAGCGGCGCTTACGCCGGTGAGCCCTTCTAGAATCAGGGCGCATTACAGCCGTCCCGCATAAGGAACCTGAAGCGGCGGGTTTCGGCAAGAGCGGCCACTCTGGCGGAGGACTTCGAGCGGCTCGAGTTGGTCGCCAGGCGCCTGAGGACCTTCCTTTGCGCTGGCGAACGTTCTTGAGACGGCCAATCCGGCCATCGGAGAATGATCATGGAGATGCCTGATACTGAACCCACCACCACCAAACGTCCCGTCTGGAATGCGGGAAGAACTGTTGGCG
>NZ_VDBZ01000004.1:0-23712 GCF_007693735.1 Sphingobium sp. B2 | reverse complement strand
CCCAGCTTCCTGGCGATGCTGCTGTTCGAGAAGTTCGGTGCGCATCAACCGCTTAACCGCCAGCGTGATCGCTATGCCCGGGAAGGCGTGGACCTGAGCCTTTCCACTCTGGCCGATCAGGTCGGCATCTGCACCGCCGCGCTGATGCCGCTCTATCTGCTGATCGAAGCCCACGTCCTTGCCGCCGAGCGATTGCATGGCGACGATACGACGGTGCCAGTGCTGGCCAAGACCAAGACCGATACGGGCCGGATCTGGACCTATGTTCGGGATGATCGACCTTTTGGCGGACCGGCACCGCCCGCAGCGATCTTCCATTATTCCCGCGACCGGCGGGGCGAGCATCCTGTGGGCCATCTGCGCGGTTGGAGAGGCATTCTTCAGGCTGATGCCTATGCCGGCTATAATGCCCTGTTCCATGGCGACCGCCTGCCGGCGCCGCTAACCCGCGCCCTTTGCTGGAGCCACGCGCGCCGTTATTTCTTCGAGCTGGCCGATATCGCCGCGCAGCTCAAGAAGCGCCGCAAAAAGGCCGTTATCTCGCCGCTGGCGGTGGAGGCGGTTCGCCGTATCGACGCGATTTTCGATATCGAACGCGCCATCAACGGCAAGCCGGCACAGGAGCGCCTCGCCCTTCGGCAGGAACTCAGCGCACCGCTAGTTGCCGATATGGAAGAATGGATGCGCGACAACCGGTCAAAGCTGTCAAAGAACAGCGATGTGGCCGAGGCCATGGATTACATGCTCAAGGCATGGCCGGCCTTCACCGCGTTCCTCGATGACGGCCGCATCTGCCTCTCGAACAACGCGGCGGAACGCGCGCTCAGAGGCATAGCCCTTGGAAGAAAATCGTGGCTCTTCGCTGGTTCAGATCGTGGTGGCCAGCGCACCGCCTTCATGCTGAGCCTCATTGGCACGGCGAAGCTCAACGACATCGATCCGCAGGCTTGGCTTGCCGATGTGCTCAGCCGCATCGCCGAGATCCCTCAGAACCGTCTCCATGAACTGCTGCCATGGAATTGGCGCGCCGCCGAAGATCAACGCGAAGCCGCCTGATCCGCGGCCTTCACCGAATGCCTACGATTATTCCAGCCTCCGGTGCGAACCGAGATGTCGACCGATGATTGAACAGCAAGGATAAGGCGGTGCTTGTCAAAGCGATCCAGTTCTCCGACCGCTACAAGATACGGATTGCCTCGGGGGTATGGACGTGCCCGTTTCACAAGCTCAGTGGCAAGAGGACCCGCGTCCTTCAGTTTCCACAAGCCTTTAGTAAGATCAGCCTTCTTGCCGCCCGCTTTCACAATCGGAAATTCCGTGCGGTCCTCGCGGCCTCCATTGGCTTTGGCACATGCGGTGATGAGATAATCAAGAGCACATCGTAGGTTATGGACCGCGTCCCCGACGTAGAGCGCGAGGGCCTTGTCCGGGAAACCCATCCGATCCCCGACAAGGAAGCCATGGGCCGCCCGCTTCTTTGCAGGAACCATCGATACAGAGGTTGGGTGCTTCGCGAAATGTGCTGCCGCGGCCCGATGGAATTCGTCGATGTGGTAATTTGCCCTTTCGACTTTACGAACGGCATCAGCAAAGTCAGGCTTCTCAGCGGCTCTCACGGTATTGTCGCAGCGAAGCAGCCGAGTGCGCCGGGGGGCGGAACGAGCGTTTTGCCCTTCAGGATTGCACAAAGCGCATTGAAGTCGGCCTGCTCCGCGAAAAAGACAATCACTTCATACTTTCCCCGATCTCGAACGCGGTGGGGTGCGGGCTTTGCGCCTTTGGGTTTTGGAGGAGTGGGGATGCGTTTGGACGTTAAATGCCAATATCCAACAGCATGCGTGCTGATAATCTTCTTCACAACGCTCGCGGCGGTGACGCTCTTGGGCAGGTTGTTGGCATTGACGCCAACAACACCGAGATACGACGCCGAGTGTAACGATATGTACTTCGCTTCCGTCAGATACGGCACTTCACGCCTTTCCTATCAGATGTGATGTTCAGAGCGCGGAACGCACTCGTTCGCGCTCGATTTTTGGCAGCCGCTTGGCGACGGCGATCAGAAGATCGGTGATGGCGCGGTCATCCGGTTCGCAGATAGCGCTATAGGTTTCGTAGAATTCTGTTGAGACATTAATGCGCATTTTTGCGCTGGGCGCCTTGCCATGTTTGGCGAGCATAGCGGTGAGGCCGATAGCCAGCTCTTCATAAAGCTGATCGTTTTCCGATATCTCTGTGAACCACTGGCCGAGCTGTCGTTCCGTACGACGGCCGTCCCGTGGGTCGTCATCGACATATTCCGCCGCAGTCATACCCTGATAGCCACAGAATTTTGACGGTCCAAAATGCCAAGCATCGTTTTCACGATGCGCATACCATGCCCGAGCATATGATAGCCGACTTTGCAAATCGGGGCTCACCTCCAGCTCGTGCGAAAATCGAACGATATTTCGCACTGCTTGTTTGGCCGTCGTGACAAGGGTCGACATATCATTATCCTTCATCATATCCAGGTATGAGATGTATATAGTCCAGCTAAAGTTATGTCAATTATTCGTGTATAAGATGAATAATAATCGGCTGGTTCGCGGTAAGGGGGCGGTTCTGACGAAAGTCGACCCTAGCGGGCATGCTGTGAAATCGCAGGGAAGCCCCCAGACCCGGTCGAAATGTGAATGTCCGCTTCTTGGCGCGTAAATGCCGTGCTCAAGCGCCTTGAATGGGCCGCATTGCTGCCAGATGGTTCGCATTAACCGAAAGGCCGCTCTTTTTAGCTGAAGCTGCCATTCGAGCCCGACCGGCGGACGAAGCATTCTGGTCGGTCGTCGCCGATTGGTGGGACGGCCCACCTTGGGGCAGATGGGCTGTTTGTTGCGACTATGTCGGCGCGGGAGACTTTTGCTGGGTCGCTGAACGACAGGTTCCGCACCAGACGTACTCTGCGGCCCGTCCCAATTTTGAGCGTCGCCTCTGGAAGGCTATTCGTGCAGAGTATGTTGCAAATGGGTCAGCGCTCGTTGGAGCCTACTTAGGGGGAACATGGCGGTGGACGACATCTTTCGCGACCGCGTTCGGGAACGCGATCTGGACAACTTTCTCGTCGAGGAGATCTTCGCCGTCCCCGACTTTCTCGACTGGGTAGTAGCCAAAGCGGGACCGGGCTTTACGGCGCCTGACGGGCTGACTGTCCTACTTCAGAAGTCTCCGCCTCGTGAGAACGACCGGAGGCAGACGGACGTCCGGATCGGTTGGTTCGACGGAAACGAAGAGCTGTGCGCCTGCATCCTAATTGAGAGCAAGGTCACCGCCGACTTCCAGCCCGGCCAGGCTCAGGCCTACGCCGCCGAGCTCGCCGCGCTACGAGCGCGTCTCGGCGCTGCATCGGCGGCGGCGCTGTTGGTGGCGCCGGCCGCGAAGTTGACCGCACTCACGTACGACGGATGCTTCGATGGAGAGATCAGCATCGAGGACGTGATCGGCCACCTGCAGGCCAGGTCCCAAGGCGACGTGGGAGAGGAAGTCTGTCGCCGCCTCCTGGCGCGTGTCCAACTCCTTGAGGCGCTGTGCGGCAAGCGCTCGGGTACTGCTTGGGTCGGTTCGACGGTTGCGGAGAAGCGCGACTTCGCACAATCCTACGCAGATCTCGCCGCTAAGATACTTCCGGACCTGCGAGTCAGGCCATCGACGGACGGACCCAAGGCGATCACGAGGCTGTTTGAGGGGCTAGAGATTAATGGTCTGCCTCCGATTGCCCTTCGCCATGAGTTCGGTTCCGCGCCCGGTTGGAAATATGCGAACCTGCAGTTCAAGGGCGCCGTCGATCATCTGGCGTCGTTGCGGTCAAGCGGCATCCTCGCTGACACCCCCTACTCCGCGACCGAGGCGGGCAAGTCGCTCGCAGTGCGCGTTCAGACGCCGGCGGTCGATCCAATGCGGCCATTTTCAGAAGAGCGCGGCGCGGTCGAGCAGGGCCTCCTCGCGATCCGCGAATTGGTAGTCTGGCTCAAGGCGTCCGCAGCGGCTTTGGGAGACTTGTTCTCGGCTAGCGGTGGATCGCCCCGGGTTATACCGACCGAGGCCGCGTTCGCGGAAGAGCTCATGGAGACCTACCGGCAGTGCGAGCGGATCGGCTACCGGCCAACCGGTATGCTGCAGATGCTCGGCGAGCACGGCGCGATCGATACCGCGCGGCGGCTGATGGCAGCTCCTCCATCCGAAGGCTTTCATCGCCTCGCCCTTCTGAACCGCCTCGATCTCGCGATCGAGTCGATCGCGCTTCGTGAACCGTGGCGCGCGCTTTTCACAGATCAGGAACTGGCGAAGGCGGAGCGGCGCTTACGCCGGTGAGCCCTTCTAGAATCAGGGCGCATTACAGCCGTCCCGCATAAGGAACCTGAAGCGGCGGGTTTCGGCAAGAGCGGCCACTCTGGCGGAGGACTTCGAGCGGCTCGAGTTGGTCGCCAGGCGCCTGAGGACCTTCCTTTGCGCTGGCGAACGTTCTTGAGACGGCCAATCCGGCCATCGGAGAATGATCATGGAGATGCCTGATACTGAACCCACCACCACCAAACGTCCCGTCTGGAATGCGGGAAGAACTGTTGGCGCGAAACGCGCGCTGAAACCGAAGCAAATTTGGGAGATTCGATTCTACCTCAATCAGCGCCGCCGCTTACGAGATCGGGCGCTATTTGACTTGGCGATCGACAGCAAACTCCGGGGCTGCGACCTAGTACAGATGAAGATCGGCGACATCGTCAGCGGCGGGCAGATCCGAACGCGTGCGATCGTCATGCAGCAGAAAACAGGTCGACCCGTTCAGTTCGAACTGCTCCCCGACGCTCGGGCTAGCCTGCTGGCCTGGCTCGATCGCCGGGGCGGCACGGTCGACGACTATGTCTTTCCCAGTCGGGTTGACCATAACGGGCATCTTAGCACTCGTCAGTACGCCCGACTCGTCGATGAATGGGTGACAGGGGTCGGTCTGATGCGAAGCGACTATGGCACGCACTCACTTCGGCGAACGAAGGCATCGATCATCTACAGGGCAACCGGCAATCTTCGTGCCGTCCAGATCCTTCTCGGGCATAGCAAGATTGAGAATACGGTGCGCTATCTCGGGATTGACGTGGAGGACGCACTTGCCCTCGCCGAGAATACGGAAATTTGATTAACCGGCTCCTCGCTTTCGGCGAGGGGCCAACTTCGCGCCGCTTGGGACTTGTACGAACCCGCTGGCGCGGGAGTGGCGCTTGTTTTGAGGTCTGGCCAGTGATCGGCGGCCTGAGCGTAAGTTGAGGTCTGGGCGAAGTAGGCAGACGATCGCGGCTCCTTTCAACCAAGGAGTCGTACCATGACCACCGTTCTGTCCGATGCCCCCGCCACTTCGCTGCGTCAGCGCATGATCGAAGACATGAACATGCGCCGGTTCACGCGGAAGACCCAGTTCGACTATGTGCGCCACGTCGCGAGGTTCGCCACATATCTTGGGCGCCCTCCCGATACTGCGACCGTAGAAGAGCTCCGGCAATTTCAGGTCGAACAGCGCGAGGCGGGCATAGGGATCCCGACCATGAACAGCATCGTTTCTGCGCTGCGGTTCTTTTTCACGCACACCATTGATCGCCCGGATCTCTCCCGCAAGCTCTATACGGTCAAGAATCCGCGCTCCTTGCCCGTTGTCCTCAGCCGCGACGAAGTTGTGCTCCTACTCGGTGCGACCAACTGCCTGAAGCACAAGGCCGCACTGTCCGTTGCGTATGGCGCTGGCTTGCGCGCCGCCGAAGTGACGATGCTGAAGGTCCGCGATGTCGACAGCAAGCGCATGCTCCTGAGAGTGGAGCGCGGTAAAGGCGGACGCTATCGCAATGCGCTCCTGCCCGCTGACCTTCTTGCCCTTTTGCGCGAGTGGTGGACGGTTGGCCGCAAGCAAGGTGTCATGCACGCCGATGGCTGGCTGTTCCCGGGTATGCACTATCTCAAGCCGCTCAGCACCAGGCAGCTCCATCGGATCGTTGTCGATGCTGCCGAAGCTGCGGGTATCAAAAAACGCGTCGGCCCACACACTCTGCGGCACAGCTTCGCGACACATCTGCTTGAAGACGGCGTCGATATCCGGATCATCCAGGCACTGCTCGGGCATGCGAACCTCGAGACAACCGCTTTCTACACCACGGTCGCAACTCGAACCGTGCGCGCGGTCATCAGTCCGCTGGACAAGTTGACGACACTGCTCGAGGCGCAGGTGGCTCCTCCAGGCTGAGCCGGTGCGCGCCTCGCTCGAGGTCGCCGATATCTTCCGTAGCGCCGGGCCCGCGTATCGCGCAGCCCACGCCGGGCATCTGAGCCTCGGCCAGCTCAAGGTCATGACGGCGATCGAGAACTGCCGCACCGCCGCGTTGGGCGGTCACGTCGAAGCCTGCGACGACTGCGGGCACTGGCGGATCGCCTACAACTCCTGCCGCAACCGGCATTGCCCCAAATGTCAGGGCGCCGCCGCGCGCATCTGGCTGGCCGCGCGTGAGGCCGATCTGTTGCCGGTCGGCTACTTCCACGTTGTGTTCACGGTGCCTGCCCAGATCGCCGACATCGCCTGGCAGAACAACGCGGTGGTCTATGACCTGCTGTTCCGCACCGCCGCGGACACGATGCTGACCATCGCGGCCGATCCCAAGCACCTCGGCGCGCGCATCGGCATCACCGCCGTGCTCCACACATGTTGGAGTGGACGACCCCCAGCGGCATCGAATGTGCCAGAATGAGTTGTCAACGCTCAAACAAGGGAGCCGCCCGTGGAACAGCTTATCAGAATCGGAATGGATACGTCGAAGAGTGTTTTTCAGCTTCATGGAGTGAATGCGGCCGAGGAGGTCGTTCTTCGTCGCAAGCTGCGTCGGAAGGACATGGTGACGTTCTTCGAAAAACTGCCGCCGACCGTCGTGGCGATCGAGGCGTGCGGTGCCTCGCATCACTGGGCGCGCCTGCTCACCTCATTCGGTCACGAGGTGAAGCTGATAGCCGCACAGCTGGTTAAGCCGTACGTCAAGCGTGGGAAGAATGACGCAGCCGACGCCGAGGCCCTGTGCGAAGCAATGAGCCGACCGACTATGCGGTTTGTGCCAGTAAAGACGGCCGATCAGCAGGCCGTGTTGATGCTGATGGGTGTGCGTGACCGGTTGATCCGCAACCAGACGCAGCTCTCGAACGCTATCCGCGGCTTTGCTGCAGAGTTCGGGCTGACGGCCGCCCGGGGTATCGATCATCTCGGTCGATTGCTTGATCAGCTGCAAGCCGACAACAGCCTTCCTTCATTGGCCCGCGAATTGTTCGCGGCCCACGCGGAAGAATATAAGCAGCTTCAGGCAAAAATCGCGGAGGTCGATGCCAAGCTGGCAGCCTGGCAGAAAACTGAGCCTCACTGCAATCGCCTAGCGAAGATCCCCGGTATCGCAGCGATCGGCGCCGCATTGCTCGTGATGAAGACGCCGGCACCAGAGAGGTTTGCCTCAGGGCGCCAGTTCGCTGCCTGGATCGGCCTGACACCGAAAGATCACTCCACCGCCGGCAAAGTCAGGCATGGCGGCATCACCCGCGCAGGCGATGAAGGGTTGCGCAGCGTCCTGGTGGCGGGCGCCACAGCGGTCGTCAGGCACGTCGCCGCGGGCACCAGCAAAAATGCCTTCGCGCCTTGGGTGGAACAGTTGCTCAAGCGCAAGGCTCCCAAACTCGTCGCCGTTGCTCTCGCCAACAAGATGGCTCGCATAGCCTGGAAGCTGATGGTTACCGGCCAAAGCTACGCCGGCAAGACTGCACCGGTCGAGATAGCCGTCGCCGCATAGAGGTCAGCCAACGCGGGGAGCAAAGAGATGCAACCGCGCTGAGCCGATGCCCGAACTTGCAAGGAAAAAGCAGATGGTGTGATCGATCGATCCCGACGTAGGAAAATCCGGTAGCCCCAATGGCCTTCGAGGTCGCACACTTGGCTGGAACCGACGTCGCGGAAACCATCTTGGCCAGCGTTCACTCGAGCGCGCAAAAAGGCCGGACATATGGAAGCAAGCGATCTGATCAAATTAATGCCCAAGAAAGACCTTGTAAGAGGGGGTCGTCCACATATGGGGCTCGGCACTGACCCACCACCCGCACGTGCACATGATCGTACCTGGCGGCGGCATCGCGCTCGACGGTACGCGCTGGATCTCGTCGCGCCCCGCGTTCCTGCTGCCGGTGCGTGTGCTGGGTGCATTGTTCCGCCGGCTGTTCCTCGCCCGCCTGCTGGCGCTGTTCGACGCCGGCAAGCTGTCCTTTTTCAGCACCTTGGCTGGCCTTGCACAGCGCAAGGCCCTCCTACGGCATCTGTCGCCCATCCGGAAGAAGCGCTGGGTCGTCTATGCCAAGCCACCCTTTGCCGGCCCGCAGGCGGTGCTGGCCTATCTCTCGCGCTACACGCACCGCGTTGCCATCTCGAACCGGCGCCTCATTGCCTTCGACGAGACTGGGGTGACGTACCGGTACAAGGATTATCGCCGCGACGGTGGCGAACGCCAGCAGGTCATGACGCTGACCACCGACGAGTTCATCCGCCGCTTCCTGATCCATGTCTTGCCGCGCGGCTTTCACCGCATCCGGCATTATGGCCTGCTTGCCAGTTCAACGCACAAGGACGCCATGGCGCTGGCCCGTAGCCTGCTTGGCGTCGCCGCGCCGATTGAGGAGACCGACACCGAACTCGACGACCCGCCCGATCATCGCCCGCCATGCCCTTGCTGCGGCGGGCATATGACTATCATTGAGGCCTTCGCCCGATGGTGCCAGCCCCGCGCTCCCCCGCAATCGGCGCCGCCGACCCGGAAGAACACGCCATGATCCGGCATGGCTTACCCTGCATGATGGCCGCGGACACTATCCCTCGGCCCATGGGGATAGGTGTGTCGACGCCGCCAGCACACTCAAAACTGGGTTCATTGCCAGCAGGATCAGGGGCGCTTCGAGCACAATGGCCATATGACTTCTATGCTGGGCCGCTCATCACGCGCTGGCCGGTAAGCTTGCTTCAGTCACCCCAATCCACGCCAAAGCCCTTTTACCCATAGACCTGTGCGAGCCTCACCGCGGGTCGTACTTGTAAGACTTTCGTACGCCTGCCGGCGCCCGAAACCCTTCGACATTTCTGCCGTTCGCACGCGGCATGTCGAACGACAGATCGTGTCAGAAGCCGACATTCAACAGTGGCCCAGGTGGTATGCCAGAAGGCAGGAGCCGGGCCGATTCCGGACTGGCAGCTTCTGATCTAACGAGCGCCAAAGCCGATAATGATTAGCGAGATTGCCACGAATTCGGTCTCGTCGGGACGAAATCAAACAACAGATCTTCTACACTAGATTCGTTTCGCCTTCCCAGTTCATGCTGGGAAGTAGACCAACTCCCCATCCAGCTCGTCGGCAGCGATAATTCGGGCGTCCGAAGCGAGGCTCAGCAGCGTCGCCAGCCTGTCCGGCGTGGGGTTGGCGTTGCCGTAGCTTGAGAAGGCGAGCCAGCCGCCCTCGTCCAGCATCAACCGAAGGCGCTGAGTCTCGTCGCCACTGCGGCCTACCGCCCAGTAGAGGTGCTGACCGATGATCCACTCCGACAGCAGCACCTCAAAGCCGTCCCTCACCGGTAGCGATGCAATCCGCCGGGCACGCGTGAGGGCGCGAGAGAGAGGAAGGCGGTCAGCTGCACCATCGTAGAGCCGCTTGTCGCCAGCGATCTCGCCGCAGACCGCGAGGGCGATGCGAAGGCCGCTCAGTGCAAGGTCGGGGCGCTCCCTTTGCCGCACGTCCTCGATCTCTTCGATCGCGACGACCGGATCACCCACGCCATCCTCGTTCAACGTCGCGTCATTGAGCCAGTCCCCGAAAGTCGTGCCGTCCTCAAGCTCGGCCGCTTCGACCAGTATCTCCGCGAGTTCGCCCAGCTGGTGGGGCCTCGTGGTCGTGGTGTCGAGCAGCCAGACGAGCAGTGCCTCGAGCGATAGCCGGTGCAGCTGCTGCGCCTGGATCGCTCGCCACACCGACGCCGGCGTCGGCTCGACGCCGGGCGGGACCGCGTCGGTGTCGGACAGCGCCATCTCCCATCTAATCTGGTCGATGCGGAGCGGACCCTCGGCTTCAGCGAGTATAGACTCGATCAGCTCGATCGTTCCGGCGCGCTGTCCGCAAACGAGGCGCGATCGACCGACCTCGCTCTCCTCATCACTCAGATCGTCCATCGCCCAGTATTCGTAGAGCTCCTGCATGCGCTCCACGTCCACCTCCCCGCACTCGAGCGAAGCCAGACAGGGATCGTCATGCAGCCCCTCGAGCTGAGCGTCGAAGGACATCACCGCTGGCATCACCTCCGCGGTTGGCGCGAAGGTGCCGTCGCTCCTGGGCGAGAGGTAGCCGAGCCCTGCCCCCTCCTTGGCCGATGGACCGTAGGACACCGGCGCCATGAGGGACGTGTTGGCCGCCCGGCGCTTGCGGAACGCCTGCCAGGCCGGCGATGAGAAGTCGTAAGTCCCGCGACCGACTACCTCCGCGCGGAGGGTGTCGCTACCGAGCAGGCCCGCGAAATCCTGCTCAAGAAGATGGCCAACCGTGAAGAGCACCTCGACCCTGTCGATATAGGCCTTCAGCCGGTCAGGATCGACGAGCTCTCCACCCTCCTTCCGCGCCAGCTCCGCCGCCTTCCACCATGCCCAGGCGACGAGCGTGTAGGGGCGAAGCCGGGTGGCGGCGTTGTTAAGGCCCGGAATGCAACGGTCCATCAGGTCGAAGTTGACCTGCCGGAGGCCTAGTGGATCCACCCCGCCCGGCTTGAGAGGCGGCTTCGCGACCACGCGGGGACCGGACCAGCCGGACAGTATCTCCAGCACTTCCTCGTTGACAGCTGTCGCCATGGTTACTCGACCTCCACAAGCATGACTCGGTTGCAGCAGTTCGCCGCCCGGGCGAGGCCGATCGAGTTGAACCGGTGCTGCTGGGCTCCAGGCAGGGCATAGCGGCAATCAGGACAAGCCTGTGTCCCACGGGGCGCCCGCAAGATCTTGGAAGTGTGGCCAGCGGCAAGGTGCCGTCGGATTGTCCGCATCTCCTCGGTGGGATCGAGCAGAGGCAAGGCAGGGGGCAGTTCGCCTAGCGCGACATGCCTGGCGGCGATGATCACCTCTTCGACAGCGCTGCTTGCCGAGCGAACCTGCGCAGCAAAGGATGACAGTCCGGTCGGACCAGCCATTACCTCTGCGAGTCTCGATAGGCGCGATCCGGGACCCAGCGCCTCGGCGAGCCCGAGGCCCTCATCGACGGAACCCAGCACGCGCGCGAGGCGACCACGCGCCATCTCGGGGCTGGACGAGGCCAGACCGTCAAGCAGCAGGAGCGCCGCGGCCATCCCCCGAATGTCTTGAGAAAGGTCAGCCGCGGATAGATGACGCACGGCGAGGTTGCTCCACCATGCAACGAAGTCGATGACGCGCCTGACCTCAGGCTTGCGAAGCAGCACGAAGCCCGCGATGTCTGCAGCACGCTGAAGTTCGACCGCGGGATCGGAGGGCACACGCTCTGCCAGAACGTCGAGCAGGGCGTCGAACGCACCGATGACGCGAACGTCGTCCTCCTCCTCTTCATCGCCATCCTCTGCCTCGACGTGATCCATGGTCTTGGCCTTCGTGCGCATGGGAATCGTGGTCCAGCGGACGCGGAGCGCGGCGAGGATGCGGTCGAAGGCCCCCCGGGTGGACGGACCGCCGAACTCATGGTCGTCGTCGGCTGCCTCGTGGATCTCGAGCTCCGACAGCGAGATCATGCGGGACGTCGGCTCAGGCTTCTCCGACTTATTTCCAGCGCTCCGCCAAGCGGTGGCCGTGACGCCGGGGTTGCTCGCAAAATACTCCAGGATCCCGGCGAGGTCGTCGTCGTCGTCGGATCCACCGGCGACGCGGATCATCGGCCCGATCACAGCGCCCCAGCGGTTGTTCAGCTCGATGGCGTCGGGGAATGCGACGAAGCCACGGACCTGCGCGTCGCCCCGACGTAGGACCAGGGTAGACCGACGACGGCCATAGCTCGCGTTGGGGACGAGCACGCCGCCCTCGAAACGCCCGTCGGCGGAGACCTCGATCTCACCGAGATTGTGAACCACACCATCGTGATCGAACTCGGCGGCCCAAGGGCCGGGTTCGCACTCGCTCAGGACCGAACCCTTGAGCCACGTGCCGAGCAGCGTCGCCTGCAGGATGCCGAACGAAGCCGCCCCGCTTTCATCGACACCCTCCCACCGCTGCTTGAGAGGGATGCTCGCGGCGGTCCGGGGAAGCGTGCCGTCGACGACGCGGACGACACCAAGCTCCACGTTCTGCGGGTCGCCCAACGCCGCCAGGCTTCCGTTCACGCTTCCGCTCATGAGCAGCGATCCCAGCTCGCACTCGATCTCGACCAGCTTCGCATGAAGCGGTCCCGCGGCTCCGGGGGCTAGGAGATCCAGTTCCACTGGCGAAGGAGCGGAGCCAGAGGCGGAAAAGGGGAAATGATGACCATTCACGGCAAGCCGCTCGCCATCGTGGACATGGACGTCGACCGCAGGAGAGCCGAGCAGACGCGCGAGCTCGTCGACGGCCCGGCTGGATCCGAAATAGGGCGCAGCCACGGTCAGGCGGCTGGCGTCTCCGAGCTCCGCCGCCTGTTCAACGAGCTGTGAGGAGATCGATCGCGTCACGTTGTGGACAATGCGCGCGCCGCCCGAGGGAGGCACGCCGCGAAGTCGTGCCACCCAGGGCTCGAGCAGCGCAGCGTCGGCACCCAGCAGCCTATCGGCGAGCGCCAACTCCTCAAGGAAGTCCGCAAGCCCGTTCAGCGCGGTGCCGGAGTGCTCGGGCCGCAGGATCTCGCACAGCTCGAGGTTGTATCCCCAGCCTCCGAACGTGAGATTGCCCGACCCAACGACGGCGGACGGCCCATCGGGGCCGTCCAGGATCATAAATTTCGGGTGGAAGACGTGGTTCGGGATCCGGATAGGGTGCAACGCATAGGTCCGACCAACCTCCCTGGCGCCAGCTTCACCCAATGCGCCCGCGACACCCTCGACATCCGCGAGGATGTCGATCGACCGCACGCCCGACTGCCGAAGCGCGGGCAGGACGATACCCTCGAAGAAGCTGAGGCTGAGAACGTATGTCCCGATGAGGGCGCGCGTCCAGGGTCCCGACCGCACGAGCTCGACTGGCGAAAACTGGTCGCTCATCCGACGCGCCTCCGCGCCACATCACAAGACGTCACAGCTGCCCTCCCGCCCCAGATTGACGTTGCCGGCGACGCCACGCAACACGCCTCGCGCGTTCTGCGCGGCCAAGTCATCGCGGCCTTTCGGCGATCCGCGCGTTGCTCACTCCATGGTGCACAAGAAGATGAACCTGCCGAGCAAGCCCTGCGCCTCGTGCGGACGACCAGCCGACGGGCGACCTGCAGCGGGTTCACAAGATAGTTGCCGTCAGTGTTCTGCGAGAGCGCGATGATGGGAAGTCGGCGGCCCTGCGAATACACCAGCGCCTCGAACTCATCGACATCGGCCTCGCCGATCTGAGCAGGTACCTCCTGAATGGGCTGGCCATCCGCCTCGGCCGACAGCAATTCGAGGATGTTCTGCACCAGCCTCGGTCTCGTTAGGATGAAGTCCCGGTCGTCCGAGCGACCAAGGAACGAGAGCTGTGTCCCGAACCGGACCATCTCACCAGCGCGCCGCTCGACGAACAACTCGGTGATCCAGTTGCGTGGCGGAGTGCCGTCCGCCGACCCATCCGAGAACTCGCTCAGCCACGCCGCCCAAACGGAGCCATCGGGCACGTCCAGCCTGACTGCACGATACGGATTGGCCTGATACTGACCGACGAGATCGAACGGCTGTCCGCGAAGCGCTTCGACCGGCAGGTTCCCTCCGGCCTTGGGCACCATCCACTCTACGCAAGCCTCGATCGTCTTCTCGAACGCAGCGGTGTCGGTCAGGTTGAAGCTGCATCTGGAGATGGGGCGCGCGATCCTTGCCGTCGCGGAGCGCCTTCTGGAAGCGAAGTCGGTGGTCGAGTTCATCGTCAGCCCCACAGCCGAACCCTTTCACCTTGAAGCCGTCCAACCGAGAGTTTCATGCGAGGCGCTCGAGGGGCGCCTGGAAGTGGCGGATGCCATGCTGACGCAGCAGCGCCAGTATCTCTCCAGGGAGCTTTGTCTCGGTCACTAGGACGGCCTCGACCGGCACCTCGGTCCGCACGTCCATCGCCGTCATGACCGCCCGATACTTGATGCACTGGAACACACCCCGTTTGAGATCGACGAAGTTGGAGATGCGAGACTTCACTTCGAGCGCAATCGTGCGGTCGGAGAGATGAAACACCGAATCTACCCGATCGCCGGAATCAAGGTTATATTCGGTTTCGGTCCGCGCTCGCGGGTAGCCCCGTCCGATCTTGTCGGGATTGTTGGTCACCCACAGCCGAAGGGCGCGGTGGTATACGCCTTCACCGCCGGTGCCATACTTTCCACCACCGGTGCCGAAATCGTCCTCGTTGCCCGCCTGCCGCTTCTCACGCTCCGCCTCGATCGCCTCTTTCGGCAGCTGCTCCTCGAAGACCGCCTCGTATAGTTCGGCCCAAGCCTCGGGGGAGTAGGCGTAGACCTCGGCGGCCGCCCGATCGAAGTAGGTGCGCCACTTCGCTGGGTAGAGTTGCTTATAGTTCCTGATGTTGAGCCGGGGATTCTTGAACCGCGTGGCCATAAAGGAGCCGGCGCCCTTGCTCGGAAGTTCGTCCTGCTGGTTCACCACTAAGACGTTGATGAGCGGAGCCTTAGGATTGACCGAGTGGATCATATTCATCAGTTCGCCGGCGACCAGTCCGATCCTGGTCGCGAAGATGGTAGAGAAGCCCTCTTCGGTCTCGAGGCGTCGCTTCACGTCGCCGTAGGTCATCTTTGTCTTGTCGAGCGCCGTGGCGATCAGCCATCGCATCGTGGGCGCGAGCGCGTGTGCGAGCAAAGCCTCATCGGTAGCGGCATACCGCGCGGTGCGTGTTGGCAAGGGGCCCCCTAGGATCAATGTCTCGGACACTCTTGAAGATCACCGGCATTGCCGCAAGTAGTTAGCGCTACGATTTATTCGAAACCGCGCAAAAAAATGATGCATCCCTCTAATCGCAACATGAAAATCGCTGGGTTAGGGCTGCGCGGGACTGATGCTTGCAGGTATGGTAAGAACACACGCCTTTGGAACATCACGAAACCGACCGACCGCCACAGCTCGGCCTGCGAGCTCGCGAAGTGAACCGAGCAGGCGTCATCTAGGGGTGTAATGTACATGGCATACTAGCGGCGGCTTTCAGGGACAGGGAAGCGCCAGCTTAATGGCAGCTAGTGGGCGCGTTGCCTCCGGACGGCTTTGCGCTCAGCGAATGGTAGGTCTTGGCAGGAGCCGCCATTCAGAGCCTGACGTGCGGACGACGCATTGTGTGAAGGGTTTCGGGCGCTTGCGTACGAAAGCCTCCAGTGCAGGAACCCGCGGGGCCCACGCGCTGGTCTATGGGTAAATAGGCTTTGGGATGGTTCTGGCGGGTAAACGTTGCCGGGCCGGAAGTGCGACTATCGGGCGGAACAGCGTGATTTCGGGCGGCGTTAGGCCGCTAGCAGCGGTGGTTTTGCGGATCAGCGTGTCCTGCGCCCGCTTTAATTCCGGGATGGGCATGCGCTCGGTCGTCGGCCAGAACGCCATGAGCGTGACCGTCATGCAGGGTGGGCCATGCCGGATCATGGCGTGTTCTCCCGGATGGATGCCGCTGATTGCGGCGGCGCGCGGGGCTGGCACCAGCGGGCGAAGGCCTCGATGATGGTCATGTGCCCGCCGCAGCACGGGCATGGCGGGCGATGATCTGGCGGCTCGTCGGGTTCGGATTCTTCGACCGGTGCAGCGACACCCAGCAGCCTACGGGCGAGCGTCATGGCGTCCTTGTGCGTTGAACTGGCGAGCAGGCCATAATGCCGGATGCGATGGAAGCCGCGCGGCAGGACATGGATCAGGAAGCGGCGGATGAACTCGTCCGTCGCCAGCGTCATGACCTGCTGGCGTTCAGCGCTATCGCGGCGATAATCCTTGTACCGGAATGTCACTCCGGCCTCGTCGAAGCCGATGAGCCGCCGGTTCGAGATGGCAACGCGGTGCGTGTAGCGCGAGAGATAGGCCAACACCGCCTGCGGCCCCGCGAAGGGCGGTTTGGCATAGACCACCCAGCGCTTCTTCCGGATCGGGGATAGATGCCCCAGGAAGGCCTTGCGTGTCGCCAGGCTCGCCAAGGTGTTGAAGAAGGCCAGCTTCCCAGCGTCGAACAACGCCAGCAGGCGTGTGAGGAACAGCCGGCGGAACAACGCGCCCAGCACGCGCACTGGTAACAGGAAGGCAGGGCGCGACGATATCCAGCGCGTCCCGTCCAGCGCGATGCCACCGCCGGGCACGATCATGTGCACATGCGGGTGGTGGGTCAGTGCCGATCCCCATATGTGGACGACCCCCTCTTACAAGGTCTTTCTTGGGCATTAATTTGATCAGATCGCTTGCTTCCATATGTCCGGCCTTTTTGCGCGCTCGAGTGAACGCTGGCCAAGATGGTTTCCGCGACGTCGGTTCCAGCCAAGTGTGCGACCTCGAAGGCCATTGGGGCTACCGGATTTTCCTACGTCGGGATCGATCGATCACACCATCTGCTTTTTCCTTGCAAGTTCGGGCATCGGCTCAGCGCGGTTGCATCTCTTTGCTCCCCGCGTTGGCTGACCTCTATGCGGCGACGGCTATCTCGACCGGTGCAGTCTTGCCGGCGTAGCTTTGGCCGGTAACCATCAGCTTCCAGGCTATGCGAGCCATCTTGTTGGCGAGAGCAACGGCGACGAGTTTGGGAGCCTTGCGCTTGAGCAACTGTTCCACCCAAGGCGCGAAGGCATTTTTGCTGGTGCCCGCGGCGACGTGCCTGACGACCGCTGTGGCGCCCGCCACCAGGACGCTGCGCAACCCTTCATCGCCTGCGCGGGTGATGCCGCCATGCCTGACTTTGCCGGCGGTGGAGTGATCTTTCGGTGTCAGGCCGATCCAGGCAGCGAACTGGCGCCCTGAGGCAAACCTCTCTGGTGCCGGCGTCTTCATCACGAGCAATGCGGCGCCGATCGCTGCGATACCGGGGATCTTCGCTAGGCGATTGCAGTGAGGCTCAGTTTTCTGCCAGGCTGCCAGCTTGGCATCGACCTCCGCGATTTTTGCCTGAAGCTGCTTATATTCTTCCGCGTGGGCCGCGAACAATTCGCGGGCCAATGAAGGAAGGCTGTTGTCGGCTTGCAGCTGATCAAGCAATCGACCGAGATGATCGATACCCCGGGCGGCCGTCAGCCCGAACTCTGCAGCAAAGCCGCGGATAGCGTTCGAGAGCTGCGTCTGGTTGCGGATCAACCGGTCACGCACACCCATCAGCATCAACACGGCCTGCTGATCGGCCGTCTTTACTGGCACAAACCGCATAGTCGGTCGGCTCATTGCTTCGCACAGGGCCTCGGCGTCGGCTGCGTCATTCTTCCCACGCTTGACGTACGGCTTAACCAGCTGTGCGGCTATCAGCTTCACCTCGTGACCGAATGAGGTGAGCAGGCGCGCCCAGTGATGCGAGGCACCGCACGCCTCGATCGCCACGACGGTCGGCGGCAGTTTTTCGAAGAACGTCACCATGTCCTTCCGACGCAGCTTGCGACGAAGAACGACCTCCTCGGCCGCATTCACTCCATGAAGCTGAAAAACACTCTTCGACGTATCCATTCCGATTCTGATAAGCTGTTCCACGGGCGGCTCCCTTGTTTGAGCGTTGACAACTCATTCTGGCACATTCGATGCCGCTGGGGGTCGTCCACTCCAACAGGTGTGCAGCACGGCAGTAATGCCGATCCGCGCACCGAGGTGCTTGGGATCGGCGCCGATGGTCAGCATCGTGTCCGCAGCCGCGCGGAACAGCAGGTCATAGACCACCGCCTTGTTCTGCCAGGCGATGTCAGCGATCTCGGCGGGCACGGTGAACACGACGTGGAAGTAGCCGACCGGCAACAGATCAGCCTCGCGCGCGGCCAGCCATGTGCGCGCGGCGGCGCCCTGACATTTGGGGCAATGCCGGTTGCGGCAGGAGTTATAGGCGATCCGCCAATGCCCGCAGTCGTCGCAGGCCTCGACGTGGCCGCCCAGCGCGGCGGTGCGGCAGTGCTCGATCGCCGTCATGACCTTGAGCTGGCCGAGACTGAGATGCCCGGCATGGGCTGCGCGATACGCTGGCCCGGCGCTACGGAAGATGTCGGCGACCTCAAGTGAGGTGCGCACCGGTTCAACCGGGAGGGCCCCTGCCTTCCATCACGGCAACGATCTGGTCGAGCGGACTGGCCACCGCCCGCATGGTCTTGCTCGAAACCTGAGTATAGATGCCGGTCGTGTTGATGTTCACGTGTCCCAGCAAGACCTGGATGACGCGGATATCGACACCCTGCTCGAGTAGGTGAGTGGCGAACGAATGCCGCAATGTGTGCGGGCTTACCCGCTTGTGGATCTCGGCGCGCTCCGCTGGTGTCAACGGGCACCGAAGATTCCGCAAAAGTGGGCATCTAAAATTCCCTAGTTTGGCGGGAGGGTTTGTATCGGTGATCAGCCGTGATGGAGATCGGGCTTTTCCTTTGCTGGCGGGCGGCCGCGCCGTTTCGGCAAGGGCGGTGAGTTGATGGACGGTGCTATGCGCGCATGCTCGGGCAGGAGGTCGGCGTGCTGTCGCATGCGATAGCTGGAGCCCTCGATCTGGACGACCACAGCGTGGTGAAGAAGGCGGTCGAGCAGCGCTGTGGCCACCACCGGATCGCCAAAGACATCACCCCATTCGGCGAAGCCGCGGTTGGATGTCAGGATCATGGCACCCTTTTCGTATCGGGCGTTGACGAGCTGGAAGAAGAGATTGCCGCCGCCGGGCGTGACGGGAAGATACCCGATCTCGTCGACGACGAGCAGGGAAGATCGGCATAGGAAGCGGATCTTCTCGCGCAACGTGCCCTCGCGTTCAGCCTTGGTCAGTGAAGCGATCAGATCGGCGAGCGGGATGAAGTAGACGCTCTTGCCCGCCTTCACGGCCTCGACGGCAAGGGCCGTGGCGATATGGCTTTTCCCGGTACCGGGCGGGCCCAGCAGATGCACCACCTCGGCCCGGTTGATGAAGTCCAGGCCAGCGAGCGCCAGGATGCGGTTCCGGTCGAGCGATGGCTGGAAGGAGAAGTCATATCCGTCCAGCGTCTTGATGATCGGCAGCCTTGCCATGCGCAGGGCTGCCTTGATCCTGCGGTTCTCCCGGAGCGACAGTTCTTCGTTCAGCAATATGTCGATGGCCTCGATGCCATCGATTTTGCCCTGCTCTATGCCGCGCAGGGTGGCGTCGAGCATCTCCAGGGCGCGTGGCATTTTGAGATGGACCAGGCTGCGGCGGATATTATCGACGCGGGATGCGGCACCCCCATGGTTCATGGCCGTTCTCCCCGCGCCAGTTGGCTGCCGATCGCTTGATAGATGGCCAGGGAGCGCACGGTGACATGCTCGCCTACACGACCGATGGCGATTACCTCTTTGCCATGGATACGGCGCTTGGCGCCGCTGCTGCCTGTCCGGTGCGCAGGATCGATCCTGTACTGCCGGCGCCCCTCAAGAACCGGGTGCTCGGCAATGACCTGGCCCAGGTCTACGATCCGGATCTTGTCGGGCAACTGCTGGATTTCGACGACGCGCCGGGTGCGATCGGGAACGCTGTAGTAATTGCCGCCGACCGAGACCATCCCATCGTGGCTGACGCGGCGCTCCAGCTTCAGAACAGCGTCAAAGCGGCCCGCCGGGAGCAGCTGCAACTCAGGCTGCTCGGCGGCGAAGGCTTCAGCAATAATCCGCTGCGTCGTGCCGTGGACACGGACGTTGGCGACGGTATCGAGCCAGTCGATCAGCTGGACATTGAGATCGTCCAGATTGCGGAAGCTCCGGCCCAGGAAAAAGTCCTTGCGGATATAGCTGAATGGCCGCTCGACCTTTCCCTTGGTCTTGGCCCGATAGGGACGGCAGGCGCGCGGCACGAAGCGATAATGCCCGGCCAGAGCCAGCAATGATCGATTGTAGATGATGTGGCCCTGATCATCTTCCCCGGTCACAGCGGTTTTCATGCGATCGTAGAGGATCTCGATCGGGACGCCGCCGAGCGCTTCAAAGGCCTGCATATGACAGCGCAACAGGCTTTGGAGATCCTGATGCATGACGTAGCGCGCAAACAGGAAGCGCGAATGTCCCAGCACCAGGCTGAACAGCCAGACGATCCGGCTGACGCCGGGCTCATCGGTAAATTCGACGACGAACCGGGCAAAGTCGACCTGTGCCTGCACGCCAGGCGGCGTCTCGAACCGAACCTCAAAGGGCTTAGGCCCGTTTCCCGGCCGGATCGCTGCCAGGAACCGCTTTACCGCGGTATAGGCGCCCATATATCCCAGCTCACGGATTTCCCGCGTCAGGCGCGCCGCCGTCAGATCGGGAAAGGCCGTCACTCGCTCACGCAAAAATTCCAGATAGGGTGCCAGTTTGTTCGGTCGACCCAGCATGCGAGGGCCGTAAACCGGGGCCTCGATGCCCCGTTCGATATATTTTCGGATGGTCTTGGGATCGCGACCAGTGCGTCGGGCAATGGCGGATATCGATACGCCCTGCCGATGTAGTTCGAGGATCATCATCAATTCTCCAAGTCGGATCATCGGCCCCGTCTCCGCGTCTGCAAAGGAGATGAGGACAATGTCGGCTCATCTCATTCTGCCGGGGCTAGCCCCGGCAGAATGAGATGAAGGGGCCACCAACTAGGGAATTTTCAAAGCCCACTTTTGCGGAGAATTGCACGACCGATGACAGCTGCTTCCTGCACGACGCGATGCAACTGGCGCGCTGAGACCGGATCCGTGCCGTTGCGCCCGGGGAACAGCCAGCCATGCGGCAACATCACTCCGCGCCGCTTGCCTTCGCGCCACCATTGACGAAGCAAGTCCAGCAGGTGCGGTGAGAGCATGGCGTTGCGATCCTTGCGTCCCTTGCCCTGCTCGACGCGGATAAGCATCCGGGTGCTATCGATGTCATCGATCTTGAGGTGGGCAACCTCCGAGACACGCAGGCCCGCGCCATAGGCAACGCTGAGGGCTGCTTTGTATTTGATGCCTGGCGCAGCCTCGAGCAGCCGCGCTGTCTCCTCAACGCTCAAAACTACCCGCAATTTGGGTGTGAAGCGAACGACGACAAGCCCCAGCGCCATCTCCGGTCGCTTGAGAGTTATACTGAACAGGAAGCGCAGTGCCGATACGGCTCCATTGATTGTTGCCGGACCAACAGCGCGTTCATGCTGATCAATCTGAAAGCGCCGGAGGTCTTCGATCGTAGCCGTATCGGGAGGCCGACCGAGAAACGCGGCAAATGATCGGACGTGCCGGATATAGTCCTTCTGCGTGTGCTCCCCAAAGCCACGCATCGTCATGTCCTGCAACATACGCTCGCGCAGAGAATTGTTCGGGGTCGGGGAAGTGATGGCATCCATGGTGAGTTCCTTTCCGTTGAAGGAACTCCACGGTCGCAAGGCGACATCGCCGCTCGCAAAGCCTGAACAATACTACGCTACGTCACCCCAAGCGACCCTCCCGCGCAGCGGGTTCGTGCTTTGGTCGACTCCCGCCGGATAGCAGAAGACGAACGGCACACGCGAAATGAATATATTCCAACGATTAACCGAATAGAACCGACGGCAGCACGCCGCGAGGAATGATCGATCACGATCCTAAAGACCCCGAACCAGCAGGTGGGATCGCGCGAACGGCATGAAAAGCGCGCTGCAATTTTGATATCTTCCTCAGATTGGCAAGCATGATCAAATCTGTAGACTGACCCCAAAGCTCATCTTTGGAGACTCCGAATGCCCCGCGTAGCGCTGTATGCCCGCTATTCCGACGATAAGCAGAGCCCTGCATCCATCGACGACCAGTTTTTGATATGCCGTGAACAGGCGGCGCGCGAAGGCTGGCGGATTGTCGCCAATTATAAGGATGCAGCGATCTCCGGCGCGAGCGTCATACTCCGGCCCGGCATCCAGTCACTTTTGCACGATGCGCAGATGGGGCGCTTCGACATTCTGCTAGCCGAGGCGTTGGATCGTGTATCGCGCGACCAGGCCGACGTCGCCACGCTCTACAAGAATCTCCAGTTCGCCGGTGTGAAGATCGTCACCCTGGCAGAGGGTGAGGTTTCCGAACTGCATGTCGGCCTCAAGGGCACGATGAACGCGCTGTTCCTCAAGGATCTTGCGAAGAAGACCCATCGCGGTCTGCGCGGCCGCGTCGAGAAGGGCAAATCGGGTGGCGGGCTTTGCTTTGGCTATGACGTCGTGCGGCGCTTCTCGAGCGAAGGCGAACCGGTCCACGGTGAACGCAGCATCAATGCCGCCGAAGCTGAAGTCATTCGCCAGGTTTTCCGACAGTTCGCCAACGGGCTCAGCCCCCACGCAATCGCATGCCGTCTGAATGATTCCGGGATTTCAGCCCCAACGGGCAAGCTGTGGACATCAACCACGATCCGCGGCCACGTCAAACGTGGCACCGGCCTGCTCAACAATGAGCTGTATATCGGCAAACTTGTGTGGAACCGGCTGCGCTATTTGAAAAACCCGCAAACCGGCAAGCGGGTTTCCCGCATCAATCCCAAATCCGAATGGATAGTGACCGAGGTTCCTGACCTGCGGATCGTGGATGAAGACCTCTGGCAGGCTGTGAAGGCAAGGCAGGAGAATATCGCGATCCAATATGCCGACGGCATTGCGGCAACTCGCTCTGCTCAGACAGCCCTTAATCGAACGCATCGCCCAAAAAGTCTTCTCTCCGGCCTGGTCTACTGCGGCTGCTGCGGAGGTTCTTATTCCCTTCGCGGGCGGGGGCGGTTTGCCTGTTCGAACCATGGTGATACGAAAAGCTGCGCGAACGGGCATAGCATCACGCGCGAAAAGCTGGAAGCGCGCGTCCTTGATGGTCTGCGCGATCGCATGATGACACCGGAGGTCGCAGCAGAGGCCATTCGGACCTATGTCGAGGAGAGCAACCGCATCAACCACCAGCGCCGCGCGTCAGAAAGTGCCGATCGAACCGACCTGCAGAAAGTCGTCAAGGCGATCAAGGGTCTCGTGACACTCGCAAAGGCAGGCAAGGGCACACGCGCGCTTGTCGATGAGCTTTTGGAGCTGGAAGCCCAGGAGGATGCGATCCGCGCTCGTTTGGCTGCGGCCCCTGCTGATGTGCCGGACATCCATCCCAACATCTCCGAGATTTATCGGCGCAAGGTGGAACGACTGACGCACGCACTATCGCAGCCGGAAGAGCGCCAGGAAGCCGCCGATGCGTTGCGGGCGCTGATCGAGCGGATCGAGCTCACGCCTGGCGCGAAGCGCGGTGAGGTCAACGCCATCCTCTACGGCGAGTTTGGCAGGATCCTGGAGTGGATCGCACAGCGTCGATTGGCCGAGAATGCACAAAGCCCCGGCGCTTGTGCGTCGGGGCTTTGTGGAATGTCGGTTTCGGTGGTTGCGGGAGTAGGATTTGAACCTACGACCTTCAG
>NZ_VDBZ01000037.1:0-369 GCF_007693735.1 Sphingobium sp. B2 | reverse complement strand
AATATTGCAATTTTATCATGAGGAAAGTCCATGCTAGCACTGGCTGTGATGCCAGTAGTGTTTGTGCTAGACAAAAAAATAAGTCTAGGGATGTGCTTTGCGCATTACGGCGGATAAAATGGCTAAGTCTTTGATAGGCCGGAGTAATTCTGAAAGTGCCACAGTGACGTAGCTTTTATGGAAACATAAAAGGTGGAACGCGGTAAACCCCTCAAGCTAGCAACCCAAACTTTGGTAGGGGCATGGAAAAGCTGGAAAAAGAACGGTCTTTTCTGACTGCATAAGCAGTAGACAGATGATTATCAAAAAAGGTGGTACCTAGTCGCCTTTGGAACAAAACATGGCTTATAGAAAATTGCATAATAGGTG
>NZ_VDBZ01000036.1:0-377 GCF_007693735.1 Sphingobium sp. B2 | reverse complement strand
CATGGATATCAACGGCTGGTTGGTTATCTGCAGCTGTTGAGAAGACTTGTGATTTAGAAGTTGGGATTGTTGTATTGCGATCAATGAGTTTAGTAAAGACACCACCCATTGTTTCGATACCAAGTGACAATGGCGTTACGTCAAGAAGAACGACATCTTTGACATCACCAGTGATAACACCACCTTGAATGGCAGCCCCCATAGCAACAACTTCATCTGGATTCACTGATTTATTTGGTTCTTTGCCAGTTTCAGCTTTAACAGCATCTACAACAGCTGGAATACGTGTTGAACCGCCGACTAAGATAACTTCATCAATTTCTGACAATGACAAACCAGCATCTGAAAGGGCTTGACGAACAGGAGTTTTAGTACGT
>NZ_VDBZ01000035.1:0-406 GCF_007693735.1 Sphingobium sp. B2 | reverse complement strand
TGAAGCGCCCCGGGTTTTCAGGAGGCAGTTTTCATTTGGCTATGCAGCCATATCGAGGTTCTCGAGGGCTGCATAGTAATTGTCTTCGGCCTCAGCGGGCGGGATGTGCCCGATAGGGCCGAAGAGCCGGTGATTATTGTACCAATCGACCCAGCGCAGCGTTGCCATTTCCACGGCCGAAACGCTTGGCCATGATCGCTGCCGCCAGATGACCTCGGCCTTGTAAAGGCCGTTGATCGTCTCGGCTAAGGCGTTGTCGTAGGAATCACCGACGCTACCGACCGAGGGGACGAGTTTGGCCTCGGCCAAGCGCTGGGTATAGTTCATGGCAAGATATTGAACTCCCCTGTCGCTATGGTGGATCAGTCCATCATCGGGACCGGGCCTACGGGCATGGATCGCCTGC
>NZ_VDBZ01000034.1:0-438 GCF_007693735.1 Sphingobium sp. B2 | reverse complement strand
TGCCGCAACCTTCGGCCAGCAGCTTCAAGAGCGTGGCTTTGCTAAGCTGGTCATAGAATACCTGATTGGGTTCCCACTTGTCGGCCATGTCGATCTGCGCGGCCCCGACGATCTGTGCCAGCTGGCGGTCCCGGTCACTATGGAACGAAAGGCTCGTGATCTGCGAGGCCACGCAGTAGGCCAGCAGCCGTAATTTCGCTTCGCTGTCCATCTGGCGCATGTCGTCCAGCGTGGGTGTTTCGGCCAAGCGGTCAAGATCGGCCCTCGCGATCTCGTCAATGCCGGCAATCGTGGAATGGCCCATGACGGCATCGTCAACATGGAAGCGGTTCTTCTCGGCGGTGATTTCGGCGGCTTGTTGCCACGAATAAGCGTTACCGCGAACTTGCCCCAAGAGGCCGGTCAAGAGCACGTCCAGCGCCAGTTCCGGGTCGCTGG
>NZ_VDBZ01000033.1:0-566 GCF_007693735.1 Sphingobium sp. B2 | reverse complement strand
CATCGCATATTCGTTCTGGGCATGGTGACGTGGGCGTACCGTCAATTTGACATAGCCCAGCTTTTTCAACTCTCGCCCTACGGTCGTTTCCGTCAGAGAAACCCCAAATTCGTCATGAAGCCACCGCGCCAGGTCGATCAGCCGCCAACGCACAACCCCATGGATCGCTGGTATCGGTCCACTTTCAACGACCTCCGCCAGCGCTTGGCGCTGGATATCATTCAGCAAGGGCGGCTTGCCTGGGGCCTTGCCGTCAAGGAGACCGGCTGGACCTCGGGCGTTGAACCGCACCACCCAATCCCGCACGATCTGCAGGGTCACTCCGCCGATGCGCGCGGCATCGCTGCGGTTCGCGCCATCATAGATTTCCGCCAAAGCTAGCAGTCGGCGTCCCTGGTTCGCGCTCTTCGTCGTCCGCGCCAGTCGCCTCAAGCCCGCTGCATCAAAGTCGTCTCGCAATCCAATCGCTGCACCCATGACAATGCCCTCCAACCCGAAGACATAGATTCATAGTTTCGCCGCTTTGGGAATCCCCCACGTGTGTCAGCATCACGGACGGATGGTAT
>NZ_VDBZ01000032.1:0-645 GCF_007693735.1 Sphingobium sp. B2 | reverse complement strand
TGGTGGTGGTGGGTTCAGTATCAGGCATCTCCATGATCATTCTCCGATGGCCGGATTGGCCGTCTCAAGAACGTTCGCCAGCGCAAAGGAAGGTCCTCAGGCGCCTGGCGACCAACTCGAGCCGCTCGAAGTCCTCCGCCAGAGTGGCCGCTCTTGCCGAAACCCGCCGCTTCAGGTTCCTTATGCGGGACGGCTGTAATGCGCCCTGATTCTAGAAGGGCTCACCGGCGTAAGCGCCGCTCCGCCTTCGCCAGTTCCTGATCTGTGAAAAGCGCGCGCCACGGTTCACGAAGCGCGATCGACTCGATCGCGAGATCGAGGCGGTTCAGAAGGGCGAGGCGATGAAAGCCTTCGGATGGAGGAGCTGCCATCAGCCGCCGCGCGGTATCGATCGCGCCGTGCTCGCCGAGCATCTGCAGCATACCGGTTGGCCGGTAGCCGATCCGCTCGCACTGCCGGTAGGTCTCCATGAGCTCTTCCGCGAACGCGGCCTCGGTCGGTATAACCCGGGGCGATCCACCGCTAGCCGAGAACAAGTCTCCCAAAGCCGCTGCGGACGCCTTGAGCCAGACTACCAATTCGCGGATCGCGAGGAGGCCCTGCTCGACCGCGCCGCGCTCTTCTGAAAATGGCCGCATTGGATCG
>NZ_VDBZ01000031.1:0-696 GCF_007693735.1 Sphingobium sp. B2 | reverse complement strand
CCTGATCCGCGGCCTTCACCGAATGCCTACGATTATTCCAGCCTCCGGTGCGAACCGAGATGTCGACCGATGATTGAACAGCAAGGATAAGGCGGTGCTTGTCAAAGCGATCCAGTTCTCCGACCGCTACAAGATACGGATTGCCTCGGGGGTATGGACGTGCCCGTTTCACAAGCTCAGTGGCAAGAGGACCCGCGTCCTTCAGTTTCCACAAGCCTTTAGTAAGATCAGCCTTCTTGCCGCCCGCTTTCACAATCGGAAATTCCGTGCGGTCCTCGCGGCCTCCATTGGCTTTGGCACATGCGGTGATGAGATAATCAAGAGCACATCGTAGGTTATGGACCGCGTCCCCGACGTAGAGCGCGAGGGCCTTGTCCGGGAAACCCATCCGATCCCCGACAAGGAAGCCATGGGCCGCCCGCTTCTTTGCAGGAACCATCGATACAGAGGTTGGGTGCTTCGCGAAATGTGCTGCCGCGGCCCGATGGAATTCGTCGATGTGGTAATTTGCCCTTTCGACTTTACGAACGGCATCAGCAAAGTCAGGCTTCTCAGCGGCTCTCACGGTATTGTCGCAGCGAAGCAGCCGAGTGCGCCGGGGGGCGGAACGAGCGTTTTGCCCTTCAGGATTGCACAAAGCGCATTGAAGTCGGCCTGCTCCGCGAAAAAGACAATCACTTCATACTTTCCCCGATC
>NZ_VDBZ01000030.1:0-722 GCF_007693735.1 Sphingobium sp. B2 | reverse complement strand
GCTTCCGCGAGGACATACAGCTTCTTTGTGAGACGATGGCCGCGACGGGCTGCCGCATCTCCGAGGCGTTATCGTTAACGAAAAGCAGCTTCGATTTCGATTCGGGTGTGGTCGTCGTTGAATGCCTCAAAAAGCGGAGGCGTGGAGTCTATCGCGAGATCCCGCTGCCTCCGGCGCTGCTTGGGCACCTTCAAGAGTGGCTCTATGAGAACGTGGTCTCAAGTGATAAGCCAATTTGGCCTTGGTCCCG
Source organism: Sphingobium sp. B2 (assembly GCF_007693735.1). Lineage (NCBI taxonomy): Bacteria > Pseudomonadati > Pseudomonadota > Alphaproteobacteria > Sphingomonadales > Sphingobiaceae > Sphingobium > Sphingobium sp. B2. The sequence continues at coordinate 472 of NZ_VDBZ01000030.1, read as the reverse complement.
CATGACCGCATATAGACATATTCGCGCAGTCATGGAACACGCTGACTTACATGGAGAACACGCCTCCCCTAAGGGTCTTCGCCATGGCTTTGCCGTCGCAGCGATCCAGTCCGGCGTGCCGCTCAACCTCGTCCAGCGCTGGCTTGGACATGCCGATATGAGCACGACTGCGATCTACGCGAGTGCGATTGGTCCCGAGGAGCGCGATATTGCGGCCCGGATGTGGCGACGCGAAACCGATTTCGCACGATGCCGTCCCGACGATGAATACTCCGACGAGGCCAATACGGATACGCCCAATGGAGCCGACGCAGAGGTTGTGAAAACGCAGGAATCCTACACCCCAAACGCCTTTTCGAACCTCGAAAGCGAAATGCAGAGTTCAGCCGCGCTGGCGGAATTCAACGCGCTGCTACATGACATAACGGCCGATCAGGAAGACTGCTCTTGCCCTCTGATACACTTTTGGCTA
>NZ_VDBZ01000029.1:0-961 GCF_007693735.1 Sphingobium sp. B2 | reverse complement strand
GGTTGCATCACCTCCATCAGGCGAAGCAACTCTTCGGTGTCGAAGCCGGTCCCGACTTTGCCCGCGTAACGCAGTTCGCCGTTTTCATGGACGCCGAGGATCAGCGATCGGAACGTGCGCGACTTGTCCGAAGGCGTCCATCCGACGATGACGAACTCCTGGCGCTTGATGCACTTGGTCTTGAGCCATCCTCCGCTCCGCGATCCGACATATTTCCCATCGACGATCTTGGAGATGACGCCTTCGAGCCCGGCCTGGCAGAAGCTGTTCAGCATGCGCTCGCCATTGCCGACGATGTGATCGGAGTAGAGGAGCCGGCTCCCGGTCTTCGGCAGGATTGCCCGCAGCTTTTCCTTGCGCTCCAGGAGCGGAATTCCGGTGATATCCTCGCCGTTCAGTTCGAGGAGATCGAACGCGAAATACTCTATTCTATCCGGCGCGGCCTTGATGGCGTTCTGGAGGGCCTGGAAGCTCGACCGGCCCTCGGCATCGCGGACGACTGCTTCGCCGTCGATCAACGCCGATTCGACTTTCAACTTGAGAGCATCCCGGAGCAGCGCGGCGAAGCGATCCGACCAGTCGAGGCCCGACCGCGTATAGGCCTGCGCGCTCCCGTCGCCGACGGCAATGAGCGTCCGGTAGCCGTCATATTTCATTTCGTGGAGCCAGCGGTTGCCGGTTGGCACATGATCGACAAGCCGCGCAAGCTGGACAGGCTGGAAGGGCGGCGTGGCGGTCAACGCCTGCGCCGCCCGCGGCCTGGATGGCGATCGCCCACGCGCGAAACGCAGCGCCGTCTTGGCAGGAGAGGATCGAACACGAGGCATCTGGATTAGACGCCATTCGCGCAAGATCGTTCCGTTGCCGGAGCCTCGCGCGACGGTGCGTTCCCGCCCGGGACTGCATCACCGGCGGTTGCGGAAATCCCAGACGCGGATGCCCATCCTGCGGGCCTTGTCGG
>NZ_VDBZ01000028.1:0-1098 GCF_007693735.1 Sphingobium sp. B2 | reverse complement strand
TGAAGATTACGCCCTTCTCAATGGCCGGCCCGTCAAGGAAGGTCGATAGCGGGCCTGTCTCCAGCACCACCCGGGACAAGCCTTCACAATGCTTGGTCAGCCACTTGGCCAGTGCGTCAGGATCGCTGGCGACAACATCGCGCTTCAGGATCGCACCATCATCGTCGACCACACAAATGTGGGTGGTCTTGTCACTAACATCCAAACCAGCAAAGATCGCCATTGGTCACCCTCCAGCATTGAAGCGCCATGGCGACTTCGTCTCATCCAGGAGGGTGGCTAAATCAATTACGCGGTGTCCAACAAAGCGGACATGATGACCGACCCAAGTGCGGCAATGGAGATGTCCGCTACTGGGGAGCGAAATTTGGCCCCTGAGCGGCAAAGAATGGTCGATTTCACCCTGGACCAACGCCGCGTCGTGGGACAAAACCGAGGTTCGCGAGCCGGACAGGAATGGCAGGTCCTTATCCAACACCTGCCATTCTTAGGCCCCGATGATCTTCCCCGGGAATGCGCAGGACTGGCCGATAGGCGACTGACTGGTTTGGGGTGCGGATGCATGGATAGCTGCCGTTCCCTTGCCGTCGTCCCCCGACCAACTTTTGCCGTTGCCCACCCGCGCTAGAATGACTGCTTTTGCCGAAACTCACCATTGCCATTTCATCGAACTTATTGGCAACTTTCAGAGATGCATGGTGAACGGCTGGATAACAGGGGATAAGGTGAGGAGCAGACCAAGGACTTTAGCATCGCCAATCGCCAAAATTGACTTATACCCGCCTGTCATATTTTCGAGCGCAGAACGGGGAATTACACTTCATGACTCTGGCACAGTCGCTTGCCACTGCCCGCACCGAAGAGGACGTGAAGGACGCCTATATCAAGGCGCTAGGGCTGAAGAGCGTGTTCAAGGGGCTGGTCGATATCCAGACCCCGGAAATCTGGTTCGAGGCCAAGGAAGCGCCGACGCCGCCGCTGCTGATGTTCGCGCAACTGCTGACCTATGTGCGCGCGGCGCGCAAGCGGGGTGAGGCGATTCCCGGTTTCCTGTGCGTAATCGACCGCGAAAAGGCGGCGCTGATGCCGACCGAACAC
>NZ_VDBZ01000003.1:327500-522323 GCF_007693735.1 Sphingobium sp. B2 | reverse complement strand
GAAAAGCCCTCTAGGTAACACCGCAGATTCGGTCAACTGCGAAAATGGCCTGAGCGCGATTTTTTGTTGAGATCGTTCACGGAAATGACGCCAAAACCCGTCAAACATCGGGGTTTGCACGCGCTGCCAATGCAAATGGCGCAGGCAGCTTTTTTGCCGCCTGCGCTATTTGCCACTGCCCGATCCTGGCAGAAACAGCGAATCATCCAGCGCCTATAGCGGCAACCCGACATAATTTTCGGCGATCGTCGTCTGCGCCGCCACTGACGAGGCGATATAGTCCAGATCGGCAAGCTGCATCCGCCGGTCGAAGGCATCATTGTCCGGAAAGCGGTGCATCAACCGGGTGAGTTGCCAGGAGAAACGCTCCGCCTTCCACACGCGCGCCAGCGCCTTGTCGGAATAGCCCGCCACCCCATCGGCGTCGCCGCGCCTGAAATAGCCGATCAGTGCCTGTGACAGATAATGAACGTCGGACGCCGCGAGGTTCAGCCCCTTCGCGCCGGTCGGCGGCACAATGTGTGCGCTGTCGCCCGCCAGCATCAGGCGTCCGTACCGCATCGGCTCGAACACGAAAGACCGTAGCGGCGCGATCGATTTTTCCAGCGCGGGGCCACGCACCATCTGCGCCGCCGCCTCCGGCCCCAGCCGGATCGCCAGTTCGTCCCATAGCCGCTCGTCGGACCAGTCCTCGACCTTCTCGTCCAGCGCCACCTGCACATAATAGCGGCTGCGTGTTTCCGACCGCATCGACGCCAGCGCAAAACCGCGTTCGTGATTGGCGTAGATCAGCTCATGATTGCAGGGGGGAACATCCGCCAATATGCCCAACCAACCGAACGGATAGACCTTTTCATAAGCCGTCGCGACCGACGCCGGGATCGCCTTGCGCGAGGGGCCATGGAAACCGTCGCATCCGCCCAGAAACTGCGCGTCGATCCGATGGGTTGCGCCATCCTTGCTATAGGTCAGGTAGGGCGCATCGCTATCGACATCATGCAGGGCGACATCGCCTGCATCATAGATGATCTCCAGCCCGCGCTCGGGCGCGGCCTCCATCAGGTCGCGGGTGATCTCGGTCTGACCATAGACCATCACCTGCTTGCCGGTCAGCGCCGCGACATCGATGCGGATCAACCGTTCACCATCAGCCAGGTGAAAGCCGTCATGCGGCAGGCCTTCGGCATGCATCCGCGCGCCCAGCCCCAACTGGTCCATCAGGTCGGTCATCGTGCGCTCCAGCACGCCAGCCCTGATCCGACCCAGCACATAGTCGGGCGCAGCCCGCTCGACGATGACGGTTTCGATCCCTTCAGCCCTCAACAAATGGCCCAGCAACAGTCCCGCCGGGCCTGCACCGATGATCGCAACCTGGGTTTTCATGAAAAGCCTCTCCAACCGATACGGATTTGCGTCCATCATGCCCATTTGGCGGCCACCAGCACAGGGGCGGAGCAACCATATATATGGACGATGCAACAGCTTTTGCGGCGAACAATGCAGCGACTTGACCGACATGTTGCATTACCGCATGAGATTTCGTCAGGATCGATAATGGACGATCCGCCATAGAGTGGAGAGGAGAGACATGGCCGATACCCTGCCCCGCCGCACGTTGCTCAAGGCCATGCCGGGTTTCGCGCTTGCCGGTGCAGCCACCCCGGCCATGGCGGTACCTTCCGACGCACTGGCTACGCCGCCGCTCACCCTTGCCATGCGGCTGCGCGTGCTGATCGGCACGCCGCAGGAACTTGGAACGGTCGATGGTGTGCGCAAGCGCGTCATTCCCATTACCGGCGGCAGCGTGGATGGCCCGCGCCTGACCGGCAAAATCCTGCCCGGCGGCGCAGACTGGCAGTCCATCCGCCCGGATGGGACCGCCGACATTCTCGCCCGCTATTCCATCGAGGCCAGCGACGGCGCTATCCTGTCGATCGTCAATCCGGGCTATCGCCATGGGCCCGCCCCGGTGCTGGCCCGGATCGCAGCGGGCGAGATAGTCGACCCTGCCCTCTATTATTTTCGCACCACCCCCCGGTTCGAGGTGGCGAGCGATGGTCCGCACGCATGGCTTGGCCGCACGGTCTTTCTCTGCACCGCGGCGCGCTATAGAGACCATGTGCGGCTCGATATTTTCGCGGTTGGCTAAAAATAAAGGATTGAGGATGGCGGAACAGGCAACGGACCTCCGGCGGCAACTGGACGAAGCGCCGATGGGGCGGCTTCAGATCATTGCGATCATATTGTGTGTTCTGCTCAATGCGCTGGACGGGTTCGATGTGCTGGCCATCAGCTTCGCGTCGCCCGGCATCGCGAAGGAATGGGGTGTCGATCGCGCTGCGCTTGGCCTCGTCCTCTCGATGGAACTGATCGGCATGGCGGTCGGATCGGTCCTGCTCGGCAATGTTGCCGACCGGATCGGACGACGCCCGACCATTATCTTCTGCCTCATCGTCATGGCGCTCGGCATGGGCGCGGCGACGCAGGCGTGGGACGTCATTTCGCTCTCGATCATTCGTCTGGCCACGGGCCTTGGCATTGGCGGGATGCTCGCCTGCACCAATGCGATGGTCGCCGAACTCGCCAATGCCCGCGCGCGCAGCCTGGCTGTCGCCATCATGGCGGCGGGCTATCCGGCGGGGGCGATCCTGGGTGGATCGGTCGCCTCCCAATTACTGGTCGCGGGCAATTGGCGCGACATCTTCCTGCTGGGCGGCATCGCCACGGCCCTCTTCCTGCCGTTCATCTGGTTCCTGCTGCCCGAATCGATCGGCTTCCTGCTGCAAAAGCGCCCCGCCAACGCCTTGTCGCGGATCAATGATGCGCTCGGCCGACTGGGCCAGCCGCTGATCAATGCCCTGCCCCCGGTTGATGCCGGCGCGCCCAAAGCCTCTTTCGCCGCGCTGTTCGCACCGGGCCTGGCGCGCACCACCATCCTGCTGACGCTGGCCTATTTCTGCCATATCATGACCTTCTATTTCATCCTGAAATGGGTGCCCAAGATTGTCGTGGACATGGGCTATGCGCCTTCGGCCGCGGGCGGCGTGCTGGTATGGGCCAATGTCGGCGGCCTGCTTGGCGCCTTGCTGCTGAGCGCGCTCAGCTGGCGGATCGCGATCCGGCCGCTCGTCATCATCGCCATGGTCGCCTCGACCTGTCTCGTTACCCTTTTCGGTCAGGAGCAGACGACGCTGCCGGGGCTCAGCCTGATTGCCGCCGCCGCCGGTTTCTGCACCAATGGCGCGGTCGTCGGCCTTTACGCGCTGGTTGCCCAATCCTTCCCGACCGCCGTGCGCGCCGGGGGGACCGGCATTGTCATCGGCGTCGGCAGAGGCGGCGCGGCGCTGGGCCCCATATTGGCAGGCTTGCTGTTCAGCCTCGATGTCAGCCTGCCCTGGGTTGCGTTCGCCATGGCGCTTGGATCGCTGATTGGCGCAGGCCTGCTCATCCCGCTGCGTCCCCGTCCCGCCTGACGCGGCCGCGCATGTCGGTCGATCCGGTCCCCAGCTTCTACCTTTATGGCGAACCGCAGCGCAGCGTGGCGGAAGGGTTCGTCCATGTCGAAAGTCTGGACGACCGATCCCGCCCCAGCGAATGGACGATCCGCCCGCACGTCCATCGTGATCTCCACCATATCATCCTGATCGCGCGGGGCGGTGGCGCGATGCAGGCCCTGTCTCTTATACACATCTAGATGTGTATAAGAGACAGCGATCCGCCCGCACGTCCATCGTGATCTCCACCATATCATCCTGATCGCGCGGGGCGGTGGCGCGATGCAGGCCGAAGCCCACGAATTCCGGTTCGAGGCGCCCTGCCTGTTGCTGGTCCCGGCGGGGATCGTCCACGGTTTCACCTGGCATCGCGAATCGAGCGGCCATGTCACCACCATCGCGGCGGCCTATCTGCGCCATCTTGTCGCCCGCGACGCCGATCTCGCGCCGCTCTTTGCCCATCCCCACGCGGTCATGCTGCCACAGGCGGAGCGCGACGCGGCCGAAGCCGCGATCGCGCGGATGGCGCAGGAACTGGGCTGGTCCGGCCCCGGCCAGCGCGCTGCGGTCGAATCCGCCCTGCTGCACCTCATGGTCCTGGCGCTGCGCCACGCTGCCCTCACCCAACAGGCGCAGCCCGGCACCCCGCGTCAGGCAGCGCTCGTCGCGCGGTTGCGCGAACGGATCGAACGGCGCTTCCGCCAGCGCGAGCCGGTATCGGAGCATGCCCGCGCGCTGGGCGTCAGCCTTACCGCCTTGCGGCATGCCTGCGCGCGCGTCGCAGGCACATCGCCTGCCCAGATGCTCGATGACCGCGCCTTGCTGGAGGCACGCCGCCTGCTGCTTTATTCGCAAATGTCGGTGGCAGAGATAGCCTATGCCACAGGCTTTGAAGACCCAGCCTATTTCTCTCGCTTCTTCGCCCGCCATATCGGCCAACCGCCCCGTGTCTGGCGCGCTGCCAGAGGCGGTTGAACCCGCCCGCCCCCGGCCCTATGCGTGGCGCATGACCGTGGACAAGCTGACCGACCTGCTCGTGGCGAAATTGCTGCGCGACCATGGCAAGAGCAAACATCATTGGCGCACGCTGATCGGCCCGATCCGCCTCTACAGCCGCGCCACCCACCCCCATTGCAATTGGTCGGTCACGCCCGCCGGCCCCTTTGCCGATGTCGCCCGGCTCGAAACCCTGCTCGACGAACTCAGGCTGGCGCATCCTTTCGTCACCGCCTGACACACGGAAAAGGCGCGGTCGGTTTCCCGCCGCGCCTTTCTTGCGACCCCGAAGGGATCTCCACTATACCAGTTGCTGCTCCAGCTCGCCCAGCACACGATAGCAATCGAACACCTTTGCAACGCTCGAATTGGGTTCGCGGCCTTCACGGATCGCGCTGATGAATTCGCGGTCCTGTAATTCGATGCCGTTCATCGACACAGCGACGTTGCTGACGTCGATCGGCTCTTCCTTGCCGTTCACCAGATCGTCGTAGCGCGCGATATAGGTGCCAGTGTCGCCGATATAGCGGAAGAAGGTGCCGAGCGGCCCGTCATTGTTGAACGACAATGACAGGGTGCAGATGGCCCCGCTTTCGCTCTTCAACTGGATCGACATGTCCATCGCAATGCCCAGTTCCGGGTGGATCGGTCCCTGCATCGCATGGGCGGACACGATCTTGCCCGCCTGATAGGCAAACAGATCGACCGTGTGCGCGGCATGGTGCCACAACAGATGGTCGGTCCAGGACCGCGCCTCACCCTTGGCATTGATATTCTTGCGGCGGAAGAAATAGGTCTGCACATCCATCTGCTGGATGTTCAGCTCACCTGCCGTGATGAGGTTATGGACATATTGGTGGCTGGGATTGAACCGCCGCGTATGGCCAACCATGCAGGTCAGCCCGGTTTCCTTTTGCTTGGCCAGCACCGCCTGCGCATCGGCCCAGCTGTCGGCCAGCGGAATTTCGACCTGGACATGCTTGCCTGCATCCATGCAGGCAATGGCCTGCGCCGCATGCATTTGCGTCGGCGTGCACAGGATCACCGCGTCGACATCATCGCGGGCCAATGTGTCCGCAAGATCGGTGGTCGCATGACCAATGCCATATTTGTCGGCAATCGCCTGGGTCGCGTCCAGACGGCGCCCGACCAGCGACGTCACGCTCACGCCATCGATATTCTTCAGGCCATCCAGATGCTTTTCGCCAAAGGCGCCCGCACCAGCCAGGGCAATACGCATGGAAAACTACTCCATAATAAGCCCCTCCCTTTCAAGGGAGGGGGAAGGGGTGGGTGCGAGCGACGCGAGCCTGCACCCATCTTGAAGGGGGTTTACTCCGCCGCGATCGCGCTCACCGTGTCGCTTCCGGTCATGTCCAGCCCCTCGCCATTGTCGGGGCGCAACACCATATGGCCGATCGCGGTGTTGGAGCAGGGCACATGATAGTGGCGGTGCAACGCGCGGGTTTTCTTTCCCAGTGCGCCGCGCATAACCAGCCACATCACCATCTCGATGCCTTCGCTGCCGGTCTCGCGCAGATATTCGATGTGCGGGATCCGACGCAGATGGTCGCTGTCACCGATCAGGCCGTCCAGGAACATATTGTCCCATTCCTTGTTGATCAGCCCGGCGCGCGGCCCCTGCAACTGGTGGCTCATGCCGCCCGTGCCCCATATCTGCACGTTCAGATTTTCCGGGAAGCTGTCGACCGCCTTGGCGATCGCCTCGCCCAGCGCCCAGCAGCGATTGCCCGACGGCGGCGGATAGGTGACGACATTGACGGCCAGCGGCACGACCTTGCACGGCCAGGCGTCGGGCTTGCCGAACATCATGGACAACGGCACGGTCAGGCCATGGTCGACATCCATCTCGTTGATGATGGTCATGTCGAATTCGTCCAGCACCAGGCTCTGCGCAATATGCCAGGCCAGGTCAGGATGCCCCTCGACGTCGGGCACCGGGCGCGGACCCCAGCCCTCGTCCGCCGATTTATAGCGTTCGCCGCAACCAATGGCGAAGGTCGGGATGATCTTCATGTCAAAGGCGGACGCATGGTCGTTATAGACCAGGATGATGACATCGGGCTTTTCCGCCTTCTCCCATTCCCGCGTCCAGTCATAACCGGCAAAGATCGGCCCGAAATAATCGTCGCGATCCTTATCGAAATCGGACGCCACGCCCAGCAGCGGCACGTGGCTCGACGCCACACCAGCAGTTATCCGCGCCATTATCTGGCTCCTTCGTTGGTTTCGCCGCTCGACGCGGCGTTGGCCCTGATCGACCGCACGCCCTCTGGCGACCGGCCACCGTTCATCATCATTTCGCGATATTCGGGAAAGCTCATGTCGGTCATGGTGCTGACCGCTTCGGCGAACGGAATTCCGTCGGTCGAAAACAGCTTGGCCAGGAAATAGACATTGCCACCCAGGTCCAGGCAGCGATTATAGTCACGCGCCAGCAGGGCTTCCTTCTGTTCCTCGTTCAGCGGCCATTCGTCCAGATAGGCACGCTCGTCGGCCTTGAACCTTGCGCGATTCTCATCCTTCATCAGGCTCATCGCAAACTGGTTCATATGATATCCCTTGCGGGCGCGCGCCGCCGTATAGACGCGCGTGCCCGGAATATCCTCGAACTCGGCAAGATATTCGTGAATATCCTGATGCTTGGGATCTTCGGTGATCATAGTCCCCTCTCCTTCAATTTGGCGTCAAGCCGGGGAAAGACGCGACGGGCATTGCCCTCGAAAATGGCGGCGCGCTCGGCATCGCTGATGTCCAGCGCGTCGACATAGCGTTTGGTGTCGTCGAAATATTGGCCGGTGGTCGGATCGATCCCGCGCACCGCGCCCACCATTTCAGACCCGAACAGGATGTTCTTGTTGTCGATCACGTCGGCCAGCAGGTCGATGCCTGGCTGATGATAAACGCAGGTGTCGAAAAAGATGTTGTTCATCAGATGGGTCGACAGATCGGGCTTTTTCAGCATGTCGGCCAATCCGCGATACCGCCCCCAATGATAGGGCACCGCGCCACCACCATGCGGGATGATGAAGCGCAGCGTTGGGAAATCCTTGAACAGATCGCCCTCCAGCAACTGCATGAAGGCAATCGTGTCCGCCGCGATATAATAGCCGCCAGTCGCGTGCATCGCCGGGTTGCAGCTGCCCGACACATGGATCATCGCCGGAACGTCCAGCTCGACCATCTTCTCGTAAAAGGGATACCAATATTTGTCGGTGAGCGGCGGATGGGTGAAATGTCCGCCGCCCGGATCGGGATTGAGGTTGCAGCCGATAAAGCCCAACTGCGTGACGCACCGCTCCAGTTCCGCGATGCTGTTGCTCATGTCCGCCTTGGGCGACTGGGGCAACATGCATACGCCGACGAAGGTTTCGGGGAACATCGCCACCACCCGCGCGATCAGGTCGTTGCAGCGGATCGCCCATTCCTTCGCCATCGCCTCATCGCCCACATGCGGAGCCATGGCCGACGCGCGCGGCGAAAAGATCGTCAGGTCCGCGCCGCGCTCCTTGATCAGGCGCAACTGGTTCGCCTCGATCGTCTCGCGAATTTCCGCGTCGCTAATCTCCGGATAGGACGGACACGGCGTCCCGGCCTTGAACGCGGCCTTCTGCTCTTCGCGCCAGGCGTCATGCCCTTTGGGCAACACCGTATAATGGCCATGGCAATCGATAATCAGGCTCATCCGCGCTTGTCTCCAACTATCCTATCCAACGCCCCTCCCCTTTTTCCCGCGCTCCCGCGAAGGCGGTCGCCCGGTTCGGGTGGCGGGACTGGACTCCCGCCCTGGCGGGAGCACATAAGTCTATTCCGCCGCCTCGCGCGCCACCGACGCCGAAGCAGAAATCATCCCAATCTTCGCCCCCAGACCCTCCGGGACCGTCGACGCCCGCAGAGCACCGATCGCCCGCTGCCGCTCGACCGTCCCGCGCGTCATCGCCGCGCCCGTGCCAAGCCCGTCCAGCGTCTTGACGACTTCCTCCATCTCGGCCGCGCGGCGCAGGCCATGCACCAGCATCCGGTCGAGATTATAATCGGCCCGCGCGTCCCACGGCCTCGCCTTCTCGCTTGCGTCGAGCGAGGCCAGAACCTCGTCGAGCACATCGGCCGCGTCCGCCGCCAGCACGCACTCGGCGGTCAGCGCTTCGATGCCCTTGACCATGACCGACCGGATCATCTTGATCGACGATGCCCGCCCGACGTCGGCGCCCACGACGCGAGTCCTCGCAAAACCCAGGGCCTGAAGCCCGGCCTCGGCCATCGGCGCCTTGTCGCCGCTCAGCAGCAAAGGCACGTTCAGCCGCGCCGGATCGACCGGGGCCATCACCGCGACATCGACATAATGGGCGCCCGCCGCTTCGATCGCCTGCGCCGCCGCCTGCTTGGTCTGCGGCGCCACGCTGTTCAAGTCACAGAAAATCGCGCCGGGCGCGATCAGCGCCGCCGCCGCTTCCGCCACGACAAGCGCCTGGTCCGCCGTCACCAGCGACAGGATCAGATTCACGCCGTCCAGCGCATCCTCGATAAAGTGCGCGGGCAGCACGCCCGCCTGCGCATAGGCAGCCAACATCGCTTCGCGCGTGCCCGCGGATTCGGTTTTGATGTCATAGACATGGGCAGCGGCAGCCCAGTCCCCTGCCAATGCAAAGGTGGACCCTGCTTCGCCAAACCCGATCAGACCGACTTCCTGCTCCATGAAAAGGGGGATGCCGGATTGTATGCCGAACGGCCAATCACATCCGGGGACAGGCTATAAGAATTTACGAATTTACTTCTCCGACAGCCTGTTCGATCGCTGCCATGAATTGCTGCTGCAGGCGCGTCGGTCGCCAATCGGTCCGGCTCGTCAGGCCGATGGTGCGGCTGATCTCGCCGGGCGCCGGGCCAATATCCGCCACCATTCCGCTATCCAGTTCGACCCGCAACTGATCGACCGACAAAAGGGTCAGATAGTCGCCGCTCACCAGCAATTGCCGCACCGTCATCACCGATCCGCACTCAATCGGAACCGCAGGCAAATCGCCGCCCAGCGCTGCGAACATCGCCCGCCACAACTGGCGCAGCGGCGTTCCTTCCGGCGGTAATATCCACGGAAAGCGGCGCAAGTCGTCGCCGTCCCATCCCTGCTCCAGCCTATGTCCCGCACGCGCAAAGATGGTCGGCCGATCCTCGAACAGGGGCTGCTGCACCAGATCCTGTCCAATCGTCGCATCGCGCAAGGCGCCGACCATCATGTCGATCTCGCCATCGCGCAGCGGCCCTACCAGTTCGGCATGCGACCCTTCCACGACCGAAATATCGACCTGCGGGAATTCGCGCCGGAAATTGGTGATCGCCAGCGGCAGCAGCCGCGCTCGGCTGAGCGGCATCGCGCCTACCAATATCCGTCCGCTTTCCTGGCCCCGCAGCTCGGCGATTTCCTCCAGCCCCTGCCGCAGTTCGGCCAGCGCCAGGCGCAACCGCCGTGCCAGGGCCACGCCGGCGCGGGTCAGCATCAGCCCCCGCCCCCGCCGCTCGGCCAGCCGCACCCCCAGCGCCAGCCCCAGATCGCCGCCCGCGCGGTGCAGCGACGGCTCCGCTACCCCGACAATGGCCGCCGCCGCATAGCTGCCAGCGCGCGCCAGCGCGACAAAGGCGCGGATTTGCGCCGCCGTCACCCGGCTGCTGCCGATCAGCCGCAACGCAACCTCGACGCGCGGCCTGAACCGCAACGCCACGTCGGGCGGCATCATCCCGCCAGGCCGTCGCTCGAACAGCGGTACGCCCAATTGCGCTTCCAGCTTGGCGATCCCCTGCGTCACCGCAGGCTGCGTCAGGTTGACCGCCCGCGCCGCCAGGCTGACACTGCCCTGATCGACCACGGCGGCCATCGCGGCCAGATGCCGGATATTGAACTGATCAGCCTCCATTTTTGATAATTAGCAAAATTTTATGTGCCCGCGCCATAACCGATTTGAGCATTGCGCTGCATATGTCCATGTCACTGTCGGTTTTAGGAAAAGGATCAGCGCCATGTCCGGCATCGTCGTCCAGAATATCGAACGGGCGGAGCTTTCCGTCATTGACGGCCTCGCCCACTGCGGCGTCGCCACCGTGCATGAAGCCCAGGGCCGCACTGGCCTGCTCGCCCCCCATATGCGCCCCATCTATCCCGGTGCCCGTATCGCTGGCAGCGCCGTCACCATCTCCGCGCCTCCCGGCGACAATTGGATGGTTCACGTCGCGATCGAACAATTGAAGGAAGGCGATATTCTCGTCCTCGCGCCGACCAGCCCCTGCACCGACGGCTATTTCGGCGACCTGCTCGCCACCTCCGCCCAGGCGCGCGGTTGTCGCGGCCTCATCATCGATGCCGGCGTCCGCGACCTGCGTGACCTGAAGCAGATGAATTTCCCGGTCTGGTCCAAGGCTGTCCATGCGCAGGGCACGATCAAGGCTACGCTGGGATCGGTCAATGTCCCGATCGTCTGCGCCAACGCTCTGGTCAATGCGGGCGACGTCGTGATCGCCGACGATGACGGCATCTGCATCGTCCCCCGCGCCGATGCCGCATCGGTGCTGGAAAAGGCGCAGGCGCGCGAAGCGGCCGAAGAAGCCAAGCGGATCCGCCTCGCGGCGGGTGAACTTGGCCTCGACATTTATAACATGCGTCCGCGGCTTGAAGAAATGGGCCTCAAATATGTTTGACCGCGCCCGCGTCATGTGGATGCGGGGCGGCACGTCGAAGGGCGGCTATTTCCTCGCGGACGACCTGCCCGCTGACGCCGCTGCCCGCGACGCCTTCCTGCTGCGCGCCATGGGATCGCCCGACCCGCGCCAGATCGACGGCATGGGCGGGGCCGATCCGCTGACCAGCAAGGTCGCGCTCGTCAAAAAGTCGCAGCGTGAAGGGGTCGATATCGACTATCTCTTCCTGCAGGTCTTTGTCGATCAGGCGATCGTCAGCGACGCGCAAAATTGCGGGAATATTCTGGCGGGCATTGGTCCCTTTGCCATTGAACGCGGGCTGGTCCCCGCCCAGCAGGACGAAACCCGCGTCGCCATTTTCATGGAAAATACCGGCCAGATCGCCATCGCCACGGTCCAGACGCCCGGTGGCGTCGTCCGCTATGATGGCGACGCAAGGATTGACGGCGTGCCGGGCAGCGCCGCCGCCGTCCCGCTGGAATTTCGCGACACCGCCGGCTCCTCCTGCGGCGCGCTGCTGCCCACCGGCAATGCCTTCGATACGGTCGAAGGCGTGCCGGTCACCCTGATCGACAACGGGATGCCCTGCGTCGTCATGAAGGCAAGCGATGTTGGCGTCACCGGCTATGAAGACCGCGATACGCTGGACAAGGATGCTGCGCTCAAAGCCCGGATAGAGGCGATCCGCCTGGCAGTAGGCGAACGCATGAACCTGGGCGACGTCAGGGAAAAATCGGTGCCGAAAATGATGCTCGTCGCCCCGCCCCGTAATGGCGGCGCGGTGACGGTGCGCAGCTTCATCCCCCACCGCGCCCATGCCTCCATCGGCGTTCTGGGCGCAGTCAGCGTGGCCACCGCCTGCCTGATCGAAGGGTCGCCCGCGGCCGANATCGGTGCCGAAAATGATGCTCGTCGCCCCGCCCCGTAATGGCGGCGCGGTGACGGTGCGCAGCTTCATCCCCCACCGCGCCCATGCCTCCATCGGCGTTCTGGGCGCAGTCAGCGTGGCCACCGCCTGCCTGATCGAAGGGTCGCCCGCGGCCGAGGTCGCCAGCATCCCGGACGGCAATCGCAAGACGCTGTCGGTCGAACATCCGACCGGCGAAACCACCTGCGTCATGGAACTGGACGAACGCGGTGCCGTCACCAGCGCCGCCATGCTGCGTACCGCCCGCAAGCTGATGGATGGAGATATTTTCGCATGACCGATCGCATCACCAGCTGGCACGGCAGCCCGTCCAAGCCGCTCTACACACCGCCGCCCGGCGCGATCGACGCCCATTGCCATGTATTCGGGCCGATGGCGGACTTCCCGTTCAGCGCCAAGGCGAAATATCTGCCACAGGATGCCGGGCCGGACATGCTGTTCGCCCTGCGCGACCATCTGGGTTTTGCCCGCAATGTGATCGTCCAGGCGAGTTGCCACGGTACCGACAATGCAGCGACGCTGGACGCTATCGCCAAATCCAACGGTAAAGCGCGCGGCGTCGCGGTGGTGGATCCGGCGATCTCCGACGCGGACCTTGCCGCGCTGCATGAAGGCGGGATACGCGGCATCCGCTTCAATTTCCTCAAACGCCTGGTCGATGACGCGCCCAAGGACAGGTTTCTGGAGGTTGCCCGGCGACTGCCCGCGGGCTGGCATGTCGTCATCTATTTCGAGGCGGATATTCTGGAAGAATTGCGCCCCTTCATGGACGCCATCCCCGTGCCACTGGTCATCGACCATATGGGCCGCCCGGACGTGACCCAGGGGCCCGATGGCCCGGACATGAAGGCATTTCGCGCCTTCCTCGACAGCCGCGACGACATCTGGTTCAAGGCGACCTGCCCCGACCGGCTTGACCCGACCGGCGACCCATGGAACAGCTTTGCCGACGCGGTCGCCCCGCTGGTCGCCGACTATCAGGACCGGGTGCTGTGGGGCACCGATTGGCCGCATCCCAATATGCAGGATGCCATTCCCGATGACGGCCATCTGGTCGACATGATCCCGCGCATCGCCCCCACCGCCGATCTGCAACGCAAGCTGCTGATCGATAATCCCATGCGTCTCTACTGGCCCGAAGAGATGCGCGCCTGACTGCGCATCGGGGTCAGGCACACAGCCTGATCCCGGTCAGGCAGAACGCAGGCGTGGAGCCTGCCGCGCGTCCCGATCCGCACTGGCATTATACATCGTCAGAATATCGGAGACTGGCATGGGTCTTCCGAAAAGATAGCCCTGCAACTCGTCGCATCCAGAAGCAGACAGAATAGCGGCCTGTTCTTCATGTTCGACCCCTTCCGCGACGACACGCATGTCAAGTCCGCGGGCCAGGTTGATCGCGCCCGTCACCAGCAGGGTCGCCCTTTTGTCATGGGGAAGGCCAGCAAGCAGGGATTTGTCGATCTTCACATGGCTGAACCCATAGGATCGCAGATAATGTATGCTCGTAAAACCCGTGCCAAAGTCATCGAGCGCGATCGAAATACCCATCGCCTTGAACGCCTTGATCGCACGGATGGCATTTTCCGGATGGGTCAGGAGATAGCCTTCGGTTATCTCCAGTTGCAGCCGATGGGGCGGGAATTTCGTCTGTTCCAGAACGTGGAGTATCTGCCGTTCAAATCCGGGATCGCGAAACTGCGCTGGCGATACATTCACGCTCAGCTTGACGTTGTCCCATGACAAAATATCGCGACAGGCGCGATCCAGCACGAACAGGCCAAGGGGATGAATTTGCCCCGTAAGCTCCGCAATCTCGATGACCTGTTGCGTATCGATCGGTCCGGCAGGGCGTCGTGGCCAGCGGATCAATGCCTCGACGGCGACGATCGCGCGCGTATTGGCATCGACCACCGGCTGATAGAAAACATCGAATTGCCTTTTCGCCAGTCCTTCGCCGATTTGCTGTTCAATCTCCAACCGGTGCAGCCGACCCTGTTCGAAAGCCGCATCATAGACGGCGATCTCGCCCTTGCCGGACATTTTGACATGGTACATCGCGGTGTCGGCGCGACGCAGCAATTCATGCGCGCTGACCAGATCGCCGTGTCCGGCCAGGCCAATGCTGGCGCCGACCTGCAATATATGACGGTCCACCAGGATCGGTAGCGAAACCTCTTCGTTCACCCGCTGCGCGATCTCGGCAGCGACCCCAAGGGCGCCGGGCGTCTCGATGAGAATGACAAACTCATCGCCACCGACGCGCGCCAGCATGGCAAATGGCGGGCACAGGGCGCGAAGGCGCTCGCTCAGGCTACGGATCAGGAAATCGCCGGCCTGATGCCCATGCATATCATTGATGTCCTTGAAGCCATCCAGGTCGATGAAGATGACTGCCAGTCCATCGGCCACCTGACTTTGGCGCCCTTCCACCACATCCAGTTGCGCCAGCAATTGACGTCGGTTGGGCAGTTCGCTCAGGGCATCGGTCAACGCAATCCGGCGATTTTCCTCGCTCAACTGTTCGGTTTCCGCCTGACGGCCCCGCAGGTCGCGCTCCGAACGAACAAGTTGGGAGAAATCCAGATTATAGCGATGCGTAACGACCATCATCCCCGCACCGACAAAGCCCAGGACGACTGCCTCCACGAGCATGCGACCCTCGTCTGCCCAACTGAAGAACATCACGAAGGACAAAGTGCTTACGACGGCAACACGCATCGCCGCAGCACGCAGCGACATCAGGCAAAAGACGCAGCTGACTTGCGTCAGGGCCAGAAAGAAGGTCAGATGACCACGAGCATAGGCGCTCCCGCCATCATATATCCATATGCACCATAATTCGAAGGCCAACGTCATGACCACGGCCAGCGTGCAGGTGCGTTTGATATATCCGGCTATCTGCTCGTCGGTGAAATTGTCGCCGCGCGATTGGCGCATCCACCAGATTGCCCTGGTCAAAGCAAGGGTACATATGAAAAGCGGCGTAATGGCCGTCTTGAAGATCATGTCGGGTCGAAAGAAATCGACCCAGATCGCGACCGCATTGAATATCAATATGATATAGAGAAGCGGCATCTGCTTGGAAAAAGACTGAAACTGCGCGCGCAACAGGTCTCTGTCGTCTGTGTCCAGCTTGAAAAGACCGGCAAGCGCTGCCACTGGAACCACCCTCTCTAATCGGCGCTGAGATCGCTCATGTTAAACGCGCACATTAGGGCCATGCCGTTAATAATGGATGAAATTATAGGATCATCCTACGCTGGACGATCTGCGGGATTTCAGGATTGGTGCGACAGCCCCCATTCCTCACTAACGCTTGGATGACGCGCTGATTTCTGGCCAAGCGAATAAGCCAAAGCCGAAGCTATTGTGTCACCCCTATAAGGGCTGATCCTCGCGGAAGCGATCCATCTGGTGCATCCCCTCATGGAGGATCGTGACGATCCCGACGGCACCATCGTTCAACACACGCCAATAGATATAATGATGCTCGAACCGGCAGTAATAGCCGTCCACGCCAAACTCTGCCGGGATCACCCGCCAGGCCGCGTCTCGTGTCGCAATGGCCTCGAACTGGGCGAACAAGGCGCGAATATAGCGATCGGCCTGCGCTTCACCCCATGTGTCGCGCGTATAGACATAGATTTCGTCCAACCTGCGGCCCGCCGCGTCCTGTACCCGGAATGCCGCCATCAGTGTCAGGCGCGACGATTGCGGGCGATTACCGCGTCTGCATCCAATATCTCATAACTTGCCTCCGGAGCGGCGAAGGCGCGCGCCAGCTCGGCTTTCAGCCGGGCGAAGCGATCGGCCTCTACCCGTTCCTTGTCGCGGCGGATCAGATCACGGACATATTCACTGACATTGTCATAGGCTCCGGTGTCACTGACATTGGCAGCAACAAAGTCACTCAGCGCGCCGCTTACACGTACATTAAGTGTCATCGGTTTGGACATGGCGACCCCTTCCCGTCCTCAATATAATGGATATCGAGGACGGATCAAGCAGCTTGATGGTTCGGTTCGAAGCCCCCTCCCCCTTTCCATACAGCCTGACTGTCGGGCAGGCGGGCCGGGCCATGGCGGCTCAGACCGTTATTCAAGCGGCTCACCATCCCAGGTTTCGGTATCTATCTGCGCCTGCGCCGCGCGGGGATAGCGCGGGCCGGATACAGCCTCGAAGGTGAACAGCGCATCGACCGCCGCGAGCGTCGCGGCAGGCAAGTCGATCGCCAGCGTCGCCATATCCTCGTCCAGATGGGCGGTGCTGGTGGTGCCTGGGATTGCCACGACATAAGGGCGGCGCGACAGCACCCAGCCAAGCGAGAGTTGCGCCATCGTGCAGCCAGCATTCGCAGCGATCCGGCCGAAGGCGGCAGCAAGTTGAAGATTATGGGGCAGGTGCGGCGGGTGGAAGCGCGGCATGGAGGCGCGGACATCGCCCTCCTGCACACCCTCTGGCCCCACCCCGCCAGCCAACACACCGCGCGCGACCGGTGAAAAGGCGCCAAAGCCGACGCCCAGTTCGCCGCAGGCGTCCAGCACAGCCACTTCAGCGTTGCGGCTCCAGGGCGAATATTCGGTCTGCATCGCCGCTATGGGGTGAACCGCATGAGCGCGGCGCAGCGTCATGGCGGACATTTCCGACAGGCCGATGGCACCGATCTTGCCAGCCTCGACAGCGCGCGCCAGCGCGCCGACCGACTCCTCGATCGGAACATTGGGATCGAGCCGGTGAAGATAATAGAGATCGATATGATCGACATTCAACCGGCGGAGCGAATCTTCCAGCGTGGCGGTGATGGCTTGAGGCGATCCGTCAATACCGCGCTTGCCATCCTTCCCGCCCAGCACGCATTTGCTGGCGAGGACAAAGTCGTCGCGCCGGTGCATCAGGGTACGGCCCAACAGTTCCTCATTCGCGCCAAAGCCGTAGAGCGCCGCGGTGTCGAAAAAGTCGACGCCGATGTCGAGCGCGTGGCCCAACAGCCGGTCCGCCTGGGTAGGTTCAGGCCGGGGCAGGTAGGCATGGCTCAAATTCATGCAGCCAAGGCCGATGGCCTTGACCGTGAATGGACCAATGGTGCGGGGCGACAGCGGGGCGCTCATATCGGGGCAATGTCCTGTGTCTCTTGGGGGGTGGCTCCCCATAGCGAGGCTTAGCGGCCCGAGGCTATGGGTTTTTCTTGGCTTGACCGCAAAAGACGGCGATAAACTCGTGGTATCGGGCAGAATGGAAGGACAGTGACATGACGCAGGACGCTGACAGGAAGGGCGCCACCGCCTACCCCCGCGCGGTGCTCGATTTGTTTGACGCCTATGTGCATGGCGCGATCGACCGGCGCGGCTTTGTAACCCAATGCGCCGTCCATGTCGGCAGCGCGGCGGCGGCCACGACGATGCTGGCCGCGCTCAGCCCCGATTTCGCGCGCGGACAGGTCATCAAGCCCGACGACAAGCGGATCGTCATCAGCCATGTGGACATCGCTTCACCCGCTGGCAACGGGACGGTGCGCGCCTATGTTGCGCGGCCAGCGGCAAAGACGGCCGCGAAGCTGCCCGTCGTCATTGTAGCCCATGAAAATCGCGGCCTTAACCCGCATATTGAGGATATTGCCCGGCGGCTGGCGGTCGATGGCTATATGGCGGTTGCGCCGGACGCCCTGACAACGATCGGCGGCTATCCGGGCGACGAGGACAAGGCGCGCGCTGCCTTTGCCACGCTGGACCGGACCAAGATTGGCGAGGATTTTGTCGCCGCGGCAACCCACGCACGTACCATGGCGGGCAGCAACGGCAAGATCGCGGCAGTCGGCTTCTGCTTTGGCGGTTGGATTGCCAATCTGCTGGCAACACGCCTGCCTGACCTGCGCGCGGCCGTGCCCTTCTATGGCAGCCCGCCTGCGCTGGCCGATGTGCCGAAGATCAAGGCGCAACTACTCATCCATTATGCCGGCAATGACGCGCGGACCAACGCAGCATGGCCCGATTATGAGGCGGCGTTGAAGCAGGCCGGAACGCACTACAAAGCCTATATCTACGAGGGCGCGGAGCACGGGTTCAACAATGATACGACCCCGCGTTTCGACAAGGCGGCGGCCGATCTTGCCTGGGCGCGGACTTTGGCGCTGCTCCGGCAGACAATTGGCTGAACGGAGGCTGGGGCGGTCAGTGCCTTGATCGTTTCGACCACCCCGTTGGGCGGACGCGGCGTTAGACCCTCCCCGTCACCGGGATCAGCGCGCCAGTGATCGGCATGGCGTCACTGGACAACAGGAAGGCCACCACGCCTGCAAGCTGTGCCGGGGATACCCATTTTGCGACATCAGCGTCTGGCATGTCGGCGCGATTGGCGGGCGTGTCGATGATACTGGGCAATATGGCGTTTACCCGTACGCCCTCTTCCTTCAATTCCTCGGCCAATGCTTCGGTCAGGCGCGCAACGCCGGACTTCGAGGCGGCATAGGCGCCCATGCCAACCCCGGCCTTCACCGACGCGGCTGCGCCGATATTGACGATCGCCCCGTGGGTGGCGCGCAGCATTGGCAATAACGCGCGACTTGCGATCAGTGCGGTGCGGACATTCATGGCATAGAGCCGGTCCCATGTCGCGACGCTGCCGTCTGCCACGGTTTCCCAACTGAAACCGCCTGCGATATTGACCAGGCCGTCAAGCCGCCCAAGCTCCTTTTCTATCCGAGCGGCAGCGACGCCGACCGCCGCTTCATCGGTCAGATCGACGCCGCCCAAAGCGAGCGCAACGCCATCCGATGCCACCTCGCCAAGGTCGATGCCGACAACCGTCCAACCGCCCGCAGCCAATATCTCGACTGTCTTGCTGCCCAGCGCGCCCGCTGCGCCCGTAACCGCCACTATGCCTGTCATCGCTTGGTCCCGCCCTGATTTTGCCTAGATGCCTGCCATGCACATATATTTGATCTCGACATAATCCTCGATACCATGACGCGATCCTTCGCGGCCCATGCCTGATTGCTTGATACCGCCAAATGGCGCGACTTCGGTAGAGATCAGACCCGTATTGATGCCGACCATACCGACCTCCAGCGCCTCCCCTACCCGCCAGGCACGCGCCAGATCGCGCGTGTAGAAATAGCCCGCCAGGCCGACGTCGGTGTCATTGGCCATCGCTATCGCCTCCTCTTCGGTATCGAAGGTGAAAAGCGCGGCCAGCGGTCCGAATGTCTCCTCGCTGGCCAGCGCCATGGCTGGCGTACAACCGGCAATGATGGTGGGTTCGTAGAAACTGTGGCCCAGCGGATGACGATGCCCGCCATGTACCAGTCGGGCGCCCTTGGCCAGAGCATCGGCGACATGCTCCTCCACCTTGTCGACCGCCTTGTCGTCGATCAGCGGACCCTGCGTAACGCCCGCCTCGGTGCCTGGTCCAACCTTGAGCTTGGCAACGGCATCCGCCAGCTTCCGTTCGAAGGCTGCGGACACATCGCGCTGCACGAAGAAGCGGTTGACGCACACGCAAGTCTGCCCGCTATTGCGATATTTGGACGCAATTGCCCCTTCGACCGCTGCGTCCAAATCCGCGTCATCAAAGACGATGAATGGCGCGTTGCCGCCCAGTTCCATCGACAATTTCTTCATCGTCGGCGCACATTGTCCCATCAATGTCCGGCCAACCTCGGTCGATCCGGTAAAGCTCAATTTACGCACCAGTGGATTGGCCGTCAGTTCGCCACCAATAACTCGTGACGATCCCGTAACGACATTGAAAACGCCAGGTGGCACCCCTGCCCGCTCGGCCAGAACGGCAAGCGCCAGCGCGGTCAGCGGAGTCTGGGTCGCTGGCTTCAGAACCATGGTACAGCCTGCCGCCAATGCCGGGGCGGCCTTGCGCGTGATCATGGCCGCCGGGAAGTTCCATGGCGTAATCGCAGCGACGACGCCGACGGGTTGCTTGATAACGACGATGCGACTGTCGGCCCGATGCGTCGGGATGATCTCGCCATAGATTCGTCGCCCCTCCTCCGCAAACCATTCGACGAAACTGGCGGCATACCCAATCTCGCCCTTGGCCTCCGCCAGCGCCTTGCCCTGTTCACGGGTCAGGATCATCGCCAGATCATCCTGATGTGCCGTCAGCAGGTCGAACCAGCGGCGCAGAATGCGGGAGCGTTCCGCTGCCGTCTTTGCGCGCCATGCCGGCAGCGCCGCATCCGCTGCGCAGACGGCGGCTCGGGTGTCGCTTGCGTCCAGATCGGGGATGGAGCCGATAGCCGCACCGGTCGCCGGGTCAGTCACTGGGATCGTCGGCACCCCGGTCCACATGCCGCCGATCAGGCATTGGTCACGCAATAGGAACGGATCGGCAAGAGCGATGGTCATGCTGTCAGCTTTCTGGCGAATGCCAATAGGATTGAATGATTTGGCCAGGGCCCATCATCGCGTCAACGCAGGCCATCAAGGATCGCTCCCGCGATGCCCCGGCGACGGCAGCGAGCAGATGTAGGAGCATGCTTGCTATATGGCATATATCGTTTAATATAAGTCGTCATATGACGGTTATTTAACGATTTTTTATCATACTCATATATTGAGCAAATACGCACGATGCAGCCCAGCTTTTCGTCCTTGGACCATGGATCCCGGCTCATTCTGGCCTACGCCGACGCACAAGGCGCGCTGGAACGGCTGGAGGAACGCCGCAGGCTTAGCCCGGTTCGTCGCCCCTGGAGAATTCGCACACTTATCGCTGAGCGGCAAGCGCTTGCCCGGATCGACAATAGCCCGATCGATGATCAGGCCTTCACAATCGACGGGCGCGGCGCGGTTCTCCCCTCGGCTTTCGACCTTAGCCATTGGCGGCAGGCGATCGGCGCGCCGATTACGCTCGACATGTTGCTCAATGACGGTTTGGGCGTGATGCGCTGGCTCGGCATAGTGGCGGCGAACGGGATGGATGCAGCTCCAGCTCTACGGTCCGGGCGGAGTCCAGAGGACATACTGCCAGCCATTGCCCTATGGCAGCAGGCGGCAGCCGCGCTGCCCCCCTCCCCTCCCCTGCTTCAAAGCGCGCAACTATTCCACCTTTGGCAGCGCCACGCGCCGATCGGACACGGCGATCTCGTCGCGAGCCTGCTGGTCGGCGATCGCTGGGGGCCTGTCTCTTATACACATCTAGATGTGTATAAGAGACAGCTATTCCACCTTTGGCAGCGCCACGCGCCGATCGGACACGGCGATCTCGTCGCCAGCCTGCGGGGCGGCGATCGCTGGGGGCCTGGGCGGTGGCTAGGGTCTGCCGGAGGATTGATCGCGCTGGGACTGGACAACAGTAGTGTGGCATGGCGGCAAGCATCGGGCGAACGCCTGGACATGATCTGGCTTGAGGCGATCGCTGCCGGCGCGCACGCCCATCTCGACCTGGAAACACGTCTGCGCGCCTATGCGTGGCGGGCGGCCCAGCACATCGAGCAGAGACGGCGGCCGGGACGCCTGAAGGATGTCCTGCGGCTGGCCATGACCCACCCGCGCATATCGAGCGGCTCTGTCGCCAAGGCCGTGGGTCTGACATCTGCTGGCGCAATCAAGTTGCTGGCGATTGCGGAATCGGAAGGCTTGCTGATTGAACAATCAGGTCAGGCGAGCTACCGCAGCTACGCCCTGCCGATCAACATGAAGTCGATTGCCGCCCGTCGTCCTCCTCAGGATTGGCTCATCGACGATTTTTGGTCCGACGAGCCAGAAAATACGGCCTCGCCAGAGCCTCTCTAAGAGCGATTTGGACCGCCCGATGACCCAATCTATGTCGGCGCGACAGAAGCGCTCCACGGGCCTCTAAGGGGCCATATCGCGACTTTCGTCTTTTGTTCGCATTATCGCGCGGCATTTTCCTGGGTCATTGGTCGCAACGACGCGTGTCCGAGGATGATTCTGAAAACACGTAGCGATTGGTGCGCTGGTGATGATGCGCCAAGAGGGCAGGGCGCAAGACTCGCATCTCCGGTCTATTCGACTGGGTGATATGCTTGTCATGTTGGCAACGCGAACGGCCATATCGACAAACCCGCCTGATCAACGTGTTTTCAGAATCACTCGTGCCCGCAGACCAACATCTCGTCTGACGATGGTTCTGCGGCGCGATCACACGCACCAAAGCTAACATCTACAGGGCTTTATGGAACATCACCGGCACCGATGAATGCCACAGATCGGCATGGGGACTGTCAACGCAGCCCAGTTATGTCCTCAATGCGTGATTCTGAAAACACGTCGAGGCCGTCATTGCGGTGACAGCCTGCCTGCCATCACAGACGATATTTATTGCGCCGATGATGTTCCTTAACGAAGCCGTAGAAGCGCTTCGAGTAATTGCGCGGCAGTTCCGAGGGGTTGGCACCGAGAAAGGCATCAAAGCGGCCCAGCAATTCATCATAGTCCCAGCCAGGGAAATCGGCGCGGATGGCGCTGTAGATTTCAGCATCGATCATTCGACTGGCTATAGCGCGGCCGGTCGCAGTGGATCGGCGGGGCGTAGATGATCCGATCGCACGTCGCGGTGCATCGTCTCCGCTGACCCGCATCCCCTTGGACAGACTAGAAATCATGCCCAGCGCCAGACGGGGATCGACCATATCCTCGTCATTTTCGACTGCGGGAGGAGGGGAGGGGAGGGCGTTGCGCCCCCGATTTCCAGCCCGTCCGTTCAGATGGCGCCGCATCACCATCTTCATTTTGGGCCGCGGGCCATCGCCATCGATGACCTCCAGGCTAATATCGGGCAGATCATTCACCCGTGCCAGATCAAGCAGCTTGCGCTTGAATACGGGATAGAGACTTTCGCTGCCACTCTTCTGGTGGAGCGTCTCAAAGCCGATCGTAAAGCCTTCCGCGCCATTCCCCCCGGCATGCTTGCGTGAGGCGCGATAGAGCCATTTGCCAAGGCCGCTCGTGATCTCAAAATAGAGCGGCGAAATCGATAGCACGTTGCGCTTGTCCATCACGCCATCGAAGAACCATCTGGAGAGGGTGATCTCCATACCGAGCGACCGCTGGGTGCGCTCGTCCACCAAATGGGTATAGCTGTCGATCCAGGAGAAAGTCGTCTCGCGGCTCTTGGCACTGGCCCGAATATTTGTCTTGATCGTCGTCGCCTGAAGCCTGTCGAGCGCACTGACCAACCGCTCATAGGCGCGGCCGCTCGTCCCCCAGCAAATGCGCTTGAGAAGGTCGCCTGGCTGCAACCGGATAACGGGAGACAGATCGTTAGCCCCACGTTCGCGCAACTCGTTGAGGTGGGAAGCGAGATAGATCATGATGTCCGCGTCCCAGATCGTCGCCATGCCATAGGCAGGGTTGGGAGAGACATGGACGCTGACGGATTTATCTGGACTGGTATACTCTATCGGCTTTATGCGTTTCCGCTTCGACAGGCTGAAGAAGGGCCGTTGCATCGTTTCCTGATAGTCACGCAACGAAATATCGCTGAAATCGGGCAGGGTGAAGAACATCTCGAACTGGACCTTGCGCTCCTTAAGCGCCGTCTTTAGTTCGCCCTCAATCTCCACCCTATCTGCCTCGCCCTGCATTCCCCCCAGAGGGAAAATCAATATAACATTTTGAAAAATAACGATAAAAGCTGATATTTCAGCTTTTTAATCCCATTTGCTCAGCGTCGACGCGCGCGCATGATCTTCGCCTGATCAATCACTGGCCGCAGCGCTTCCAGTATCGCATCGGTGGACAGGTCCGATGGCGTGAGCGTCAGCGTCAAAAGCTTCTGCTGGTCCTTCTCCACCTGTCCCACCGTCGCCCCGTCGGCACTGGCAATCGCGGCTTTTTGCACCCGACCCTTGGTCGTTACCGCCTTGAGCAGCCGGGCCAGCACTTCCGATCCTGCGATCGGCTGTTCGTCACCCGACCGACGAAAGCTTTGCTCCGATGCAATCTGGTCGGCCGCTGCCTCCAGCTTGCTGCGTGTGGTGGGATCACGCAGCAAAGGCAGAAGCTTCTCGGCATATTTGGCCTGCAGGTCCATCGGCGAATGAAAGGCGCTGACCAGCAAGGGGGGAATTTCGGTAAGGGCAATATAGCGGGACAATTGCGACTTGGAGATTTTGAGCCGTTCCGCCATGCGCAGCTGGACGCCGCCATAAAAGCGATCGACCGCCGCCTTATAGTTGGCACCGCGTTCGAGATCGGAAATATCCTCCCGCTCGCGATTTTCAATGTCCGCCAGACGAAAGGCCGCCTCATCGTCCAGATCCTCGATGATCGCGATCAGTTCGATGTCGGGATAATGATTGGCGTTGAGCCAGGCGATGGCCCAGTGCCGCCTTGTGCCCGTGACCAGTTCATAGGGATGGTCGCCCTGCGGCGTGCGGCGCACCACGGCAGGGATGCGATTGCCCCCCTCGGCCAGGATGGAATCGATCAGGCTGCGCAGCCGATGTTCGTCGAGCAGCGAATAATCACGCGCGTTGCCCGGCCAGATCGAACATTCAGAAGGCTTCAACCGGATCGTCGGTCGCTTGACGATCCGCGCCGCCTCGCCAAAGGCTTCGAGCCGCTTGTTGGTGAAGTTCGACCGCTGAGCCGGAGCACCTGCATCGCTCGCGACGACCGGCGCAGGTGCGGGATCGTTAAGCGAGGCGGCAAGAGCTTCGCTGATCAGGGAGCGGCGGCTCATGCCGCGACACCCACACTGGCGTTGGCGGTCAGGCTCGTCGACGGCCATTGCTGACGGATCTGCTGCTCGACCTCGGCAAAGACGGCGTCCAGATTGTCGCGGCACCGCGTATATGTCTGGTGCGAGGCGGACGGCTTGGATTCATAGATTGAGCGGAACGCTTGGGTGGCGTTCTTGATCTCCTCGGACGCCAGGATCGGCTGTCCCAGCAGCAGGCCGGCATAGGTCGCCTGCATGATCCGCCACATATCATTTTCGCCCGGCTTGCTCGGCGAGAAGGCGGAACAGACCACGCGAATGAAGCCATAATCCACTGGCGTGCCATTTTCTTCGAGTATCTCGATATTATCTGCGATCGTCTCCATGAAATGGATGGTCGAAAGATAATCGAGCTGCCGCGCTGGCACGGGGATCAGCATGCCCGTAGCTGCGGCCATGACGTTGAGGCCCAGGAAGCCCATGGCTGGAGGCGGATCGAGCAAGATGACGTCGAAATCCTTGGTCACACTGGCAATCCCGATGCGCAGCGCCTGCAGCCCTTCACGCACGGCCTGCCCGCCTTCGCGCAAGGTTGAGGTCAGATCCCATTCGGCATCCTGCAGGCCAAGGCTGGATGGCACGATCTTGATCGTCGGCCAGGGCGTGTCGCGGATCGTCTGCGAAAAATCGCTGAAGGTGCTGCGCGGCGAGAGGAAGGCGCCAAGTGTCTGTTCGTCGTCGATCAGCGTTTCGGGCTGGATGTCGAACATCGTCGTGGTTGAAGCCTGCGGATCGCAGTCGATCACCAACACGCTGTAGCCATGCAGGGCGAGATAGTCGGCGAGATGCTTGGTGATGGTGCTCTTGCCAACGCCGCCCTTGAAATTCTGCACCGCCAGCACGACCGCATCCTCGTCCGGCTGCTTGCCGACCTGTATGCCAAGTGCGGCGCGAATCTGGGTGAGATCCTCCAGCGTGTAATAGCGGCGGCCATTGGGCAATTGCTTGGGCTGGGGCAGGCGGCCTTTTGCTTCGGCCTTGGCCAGCGCTTCGGGCGTGCGACCGATCAGCTCGGCTGCGACCGTGGGGCCAAAAGTGATGTCGAGCGTCTTATGATTTTCCGGCCTGAACACGATCGTCTTGATATGATCGCGCATCTGTTGGCAGGCTGTGGTGACGTTACGCAGCGTGTTGACTGTAAACGACATGGTGCCTCGCATGGCCGAATCATGGGCCGTAAAATAGTTTGTGTTTAATGCTCCTATTTTGCCCTGAAAGTCAAACCGGCGGAGAAGGGTGCCGATGATCCCAACTTGCTGCGCTGCATCAACGCCAAACCATAACCATGATCCTGCCAGATGCTGGATGGGCTTGGTGCTACCTGATAGCCCGTGAACTTCAATCCTGTGCCGAGAGTTGTGTTAGGTAGCGAACCTGGAGCCATCCTCTCCTGCCGTGCCAAACCATCCGCTTAGAGATTTATTCTGGGATTAGCAGGGTTAGGGTCCAGGGCTCTGATGATTTTCGCTTTAATTTCCATCAGTTGGATAGGCTTGGCCAAATTCGATCGCACGTCCGATCCGGTTTGAAAACACGATGCCACGATTCTGAAATCACGTTGGACGGTCACTGATAACACGTCGGATTGTCGGTATCGATCGGGCGCTGCGACGTCATCGGCATGGATACCATCAGCCACGCAACGCATCCTCGACCATCGGTTCCAGCCTGCCCACGATGACCCCAACGCCCTTGTCATTGGGATGAATGCCGTCGGGCAGTTGCAGCGCGCGATTGCCGATGACCCCGTCCAGCATGAAGGGGTAGAGCGTTGCACCATATTTCTTCGCCAGTGCCGGGAAGATAGGATTGAATGAAGCGGCATAATCTGGCCCCATATTGGGCGAGGCTAACATGCCTGTCAGCAGCACGGGAATATCCCGCTTCTTCAGTTCAGCCAGGATCGCGTCGAGATTGTCGCGCGTGGTTTTCGGGCTCAAGCCGCGCAGCATGTCATTTCCGCCCAGTCCGACCAGCATCAGGTCGGGCTTGCGCGCGAGGCCGTCCAGCGTGAAGGCCAGCCGCGCCAGTCCCGCTGCGCTTGTATCGCCGGACACGCCGGCATTGACGACCTGCGCCTTGACGCCACGCGCGGCCAGGGCCCGCTCCAGCACCGGGGCAAGCCCCTTGCCCTGGTCCAGATTATAACCGGCATAAAGACTGTCACCAAATGCCACGATCAGCTTGGCATCGGCGGTTGGTGCCGCCGATGGCGTTGCCTGCGCGCTATTGGCGGCAGGGGGTGGGGGAGGGGCCTTGTCTGAACATGCCGAGCCCAGTTGGATAATGAGCGCCAGCGCCCCATATTGCCAATATCTGCCCGCCAAGGAGCGCTCCTTCTTCATGCACATGCCCATCGATCCGGCCACTATCGCGATCCGCGCGCATAATGTCACCCTCTCGCTTGGCACCCGCGATGCGCCGGTCGAGATTTTGAAGGGGGTCGACCTTGTTATGCTGCGTGGCGAAAGCATCGCGATCCTGGGCGCATCGGGATCGGGCAAAAGTTCGCTGATGGCCGTGCTGTGCGGGCTGGAGCGGGCCAGCGGCGGGGATGTGCATATCGGCGGGGTCGATTTCGGCGCTCTGGATGAAGATGCGCTGGCCCGCGCCCGGCGCGGTCGCATCGGCATTGTCCTGCAAAGTTTCCACCTGCTCCCGACCATGACCGCTCTTGAAAATGTCGCCGTGCCGCTGGAGCTGGCGGGCGATGCCGATGCCTTCGCCCGGGCTGCGGATGAATTGCGCGCAGTCGGCCTTGGCCACCGCCTCGACCATTATCCCGCCCAATTGTCGGGCGGTGAACAGCAGCGCGTCGCGATCGCCCGCGCCGTCGCGCCACGGCCGACCATCCTGTTCGCCGACGAACCGACCGGCAATCTCGACGCTACGACGGGCATCACCATCATGGATTTGCTGTTCGATCGGCAGCGGGCGGCTGGTGCAACCCTTGTTATCATCACGCACGATCCCTCACTGGCCGAACGGTGCGGCCGGATCGTTGAAATGCGCGATGGCCAGATCGTCTCGGATCGCACCGCATGAACGCGCTGGATTGGGCGACAAGCTGGCGCATCGCCCGGCGTGATCTTGTGGGCCGTTTCCGGGGATTGCGGCTGCTCTTTCTTTGCCTGTTCCTGGGCGTCGCCACGCTGGCCGCAATTGGCAGCCTGACCTCCGCGATCACGCAGGAATTGAGCCTGCGCGGGCAGGGATTGCTTGGCGGTGACGTGGAAATCGCCATGACACAGCGCGAAGCAGGCGAAGGCAACAAGGCGGCATTGCGTCGCTTGGGCACAATGAGCGAAACGATCCGCCTGCGCGCCATGGCGCGGGGCGACCGGCCGGACGCGCTCGCCGTTCTGACCGAACTCAAGGGCGTCGATAATGCCTATCCGCTCTACGGCACGCTGGCGTTGCGGCAGGGCGATTATCGCGCGCCGCTTGCGCCCGATCGCATATTGATCGGCCCCGCCCTTGCCGATCGGCTGAATGTCGGTCCGGGCGACCGGCTGGTCTATGGCACAGCCACTTTCACCATCGCCGCGATCATCGCTGATGAACCCGACCGGCTGGGCGAAGGCTTCACCCTTGGTCCGGTCGCGATCGTCTCGCTTGATGGATTGCGCCGTACCGGGCTAATCCAGCCGGGCAGCCTTTATGAAAGCAAATATCGTCTGCGCCTGCCCGCCGGCGTGGATGCGCAGGCCGTACGGAAGCGCCTCGAACAGCAATATCCCTCTGCTGGCTGGGAGTTCAAGGACCGCGATCGGGCGGCGCCCGGCGCCAGCCGCTTCATCATCCGCATGGGCCAATTTCTCTCGCTGATCGGCCTTGCCGCACTCGTGATCGCGGGCATCGGCGTCAGCAACGGCGTTGCCTCCTATCTCGCCCTCAAACGGCCCGGCATCGCGACGTTCAAGGTGCTGGGCGCGACGTCGCGCGATATTGCGCGCATCTACCTGCTGCAGATCGGCTGCGTCGCACTGATCGGTATCGGCTGCGGGCTTGTCGTGGGCGCTCTTCTGCCTTCCGTCATCGTCCTACTGGCCGGCGATGTGTTGCCGGTCAGTCCTGGCTTTCGGCTTCACCCTCTGCCGCTCGTCACCAGTGCCGCCTATGGCTTGCTGATCGCGTTCCTCTTCACCCTGCCGCCGCTGGCGCGCGCGCGGACCCAGCCTGCCGCATTGATCTTCCGCGGCGTCGTAGATCCGCGCCACGGCATCGATCGGCGCACTATCCTTGCCATGGCGGCGGCGGGCGCGCTGCTTGTTGCACTGGCGCTCGGCACGGCGCGTGAGCCGCTCTTTTCTGCGGCTGTCCTTGGCGCGACGGCGGCGGTGCTGCTGCTCTTGCTTGGTATCGGCTGGGGCGTGCGCCAGGTCGCCCAGCGTGCGCCGCGGCCGCGTCGGCCGTTGCTCCGGCTGGCGCTGGCCAATCTTCACCGCCCCGGCGCGCAGACTGCCGCGCTGATCGTCGCGCTTGGCCTAGCGCTCACCCTGTTCGTGACGCTGGCCGGTATCCAGACCAGCCTTGACAGCGAAATCCGCAATGTCGTGCCCAAAACAGCCCCGGCCCAGTTCGTGCTCGACATCCCCTCGGATCAGGCGGACCGTTTTCGATCCATCGTGCGCAAACAAGCCCCCGACGCTCAGTTCAACATCGTCCCCGCGCTCCGCGGCACGATTGTCGCCTATGGCGATCAGCGTATCACCGACTTGAAGGAGCTGCCCGAAGGGGCCTGGTTCCTGCGCGGCGAACGTGGCGTGACCTATAGCGCGACCCTGCCGGCGGGCAGCGAACTGGTCGCGGGCCAATGGTGGCCGCGCGACTATGACGGGCCGCCGCTCGTTTCCTTTGACGCTGAAGCGGCCAGGATATTGGGTGTTGGCCTTGGCGATACGCTGACGGTCAGCGTGCTGGGGCGCGAAATCACCGCCCGCATTGCCTCGCTGCGCAAGATCAACTGGGACACGATGGGTCTCAACTATATCCTCGTCTTTTCCCCCGGCATCGTCTCCGCCGCGCCGCACAGCCTGGCTGCGACCATCACCATGGACACGCGCAAGGATGGCGCCGTCACGCGCGATCTGCTGGCGGCCTTTCCCGGCATATCGGTGATCGCCGTGGGACAGATCATTGCGCAGGTGGGCGAGATCATGACGCAGATGTCCGCGGCGATCGTTTCAGCAGCGTCGGTCGCGATTCTGGCGGGCATAGCCGTGCTGGTCGGCGCCATCGCCGCGTCGCGACAGGCGCGCAGCTATGATAGCGTGATATTGAAGACGCTGGGCGCGACCCGCGCGCAGCTGCTGGGCGGACAGGCGCTCGAATATGGCCTGCTCGCCATCATGCTCGCGCTGGTCGCGCTGGCGGTGGGGTCCATGGCCGCCTGGTTCGTGATCGTCCGGATCTTCGAATTCAGCTGGTCGCCCGACTGGCTGGTGGTTCTGGCGACGCTGGGCGGTGGCGCGCTGCTGACGCTGGGCATCGGCCTGGCCGGGTCGATCCCGCTGCTGTCGGTGCGTCCGGCCAGCGCGCTGCGGCAGCTTTGAACGTCCCGGCAGATGCAAACGGCACCATTTGCGCGTCGCTGATGCGCGCTTGGTGCAACCTGCCGTCAGCATCACGCTAGCTTGCCGCAAATTTCTTGAGGGAAGCCAAAATGACGACCAGCCAGACCGCAACCCGCTCCTTTGTCGACCTGCGCGCCTGGGCGACGGGGGTAACCGCCCAGCCGGGGGAGGGCGAGACCTTCCTGTCTGCCCGCGCCGAACTGCCCCAGCCTGAAGGCCCCGTTTCGATAGGGCTGATCGCCCTGCCGCAAGGGAGCGGCACGGTCGCGGCAATGCCTGCCGATGAACTCGTGATCGTTGAATCGGGCAGCTGTCTCTTATACACATCTAGATGTGTATAAGAGACAGGCCCCAGCCTGAAGGCCCCGTTTCGGTAGGGCTGATCGCCCTGCCGCTAGGGAGCGGCACGGTCGCGGCAATGCCTGCCGATGAATTCGTGATCGTTGAATCGGGCAGCGTGCAGATCGATGATCGCACGCTCAACGAAGGCGACAGCATTGTCCTGTGTGAAGGCGCAACCTTTGGCTGGACTGTCGCCGCCGATGCGCGCCTGCTGTTCGTGCGCCGCACTGGCGG
Organism: Sphingobium sp. B2; assembly: GCF_007693735.1. Lineage (NCBI taxonomy): Bacteria > Pseudomonadati > Pseudomonadota > Alphaproteobacteria > Sphingomonadales > Sphingobiaceae > Sphingobium > Sphingobium sp. B2. The sequence goes on along the minus strand of NZ_VDBZ01000003.1, from coordinate 491,343 downwards.
GTCTGCCGCCGACGGTGCGATCATCCCGATCGACACCAATGCGACGCTCGAACCGTCAGGTGCGCCGCTGGCCGAATTGCTGGTCGGGCCGACCCCGTCCTGCCGCAACTTTACCGACTACCGCTCGGCCGATGGCGAATTTGTCTGCGGCACCTGGGATTCCACCCCCTATCACCGCCGCTCCATGTTCTATCGCCATTATGAACTGATGTATCTGCTGGAAGGCAGCGTCACCTTTGTCGATGGGGCAGATGCAACCGCGACATTTGGCAAGGGCGACATTTTCCTGGTCGAACAGGGCGCTTCGTGCAGCTGGGACAGCCAGGTGCATGTCAAGAAAATATATGCGATCTACCGTCCGGCCTGATGGCTCAGGCCAGGGGATCGAGCGTCCCCAGCCAGGCCACCAGTGCCAAAATGCCGATTGCCGCGCTCGTCTCCACACAGAGTGAGAGACGCAGCGCGGCAATTGCATTTTCGCCCCGTTCCAGCGCCGGTGTCAGCCGCCAGCGATTAATCCCCGCCAGCGCCAGCATCCCGCAGAACAGGACGAGCTTCGCGCCCAGCAGCCAGCCATAGCGGCTGCCCGTCAGCATGACCATGTCAGCCGCGCCCACGATCATGGCGGCGTTGACCGCGCCGGTCATGATCAACGTGGCGACGAACACCGTCCCCAGCAGCGAAAACTTCGCCAGCATCCCTGCGATCCGGTCGACCTGGGGACGCCGCCTCGTCACGGCATATAGCAGTGCGGCGAGCGCACCGATCCAGCCGGACGCCGCCCAGATATGCGCGACATCGGCGATGCGGTGGATCGCGCCTGCGCCATGCTCGCTCGCGCCGGCATGGCCGGTCCAGGCCATGGTTGCAGCGGCGATGGCCGCCGGGACCAGTACCCAGCGATCCCGCCCCGCCATAGCCAGGCCCAGCGCGGCAAGAAGGGCGCCGCCCCGCACCGCCAGCACCGGGCCGATCGGGGTCATCGTCAGCACTATCTTCGCCGTCGCCCAGTCGGGCGGCAGCATCGGGGTACCCGCCATGCTGGCCGCGCTCGCCAGCAGCCAGAGCGCAGACAATGCCATGCCCCCCAATGCCAGCCCTGCCAGCAGCACCCGCTGCCCCGCCATGTCCATGGCCCACCAGAAGAGCGGCAGGCCCATGAGCAGGGCAAGGTCGGCCATCAGGCCAAAGCGTGCCAGCAGCAGCATGTGTGCCTCTATCCCCCCGCCCATAATGGCTTATTTGACCTTGAAGCTGTAGCCGCCTTCCATCTTATGTTGGTCGGCGCCGACAATATGCCACTTCAGGTCATAGCTGCCGGCGGGCAGCGCGCGGGGCAGGGTGACGACCATCGTCTTGCCGTCGGGCGCAACCGCCGTCTTGAATCCCTTGATCGGCATCGGCGGATGATCGCTCATGCCCGGCATTCCGGTCATCACCAGATCGACGCCCGAAAGCGGGCCCAGGAACGTCTCGGAAAAGGTCAGCGTCAGCTTGGTCGGCTTGGCGACCGTCGCATTTGCAGCGGGACTGGACGACAGCAGCTTGGAATGGGCGATCGCCGCGCCCGGCAGGATCGCGATCGACAAGGCAAGGGCGGCGGTCAGGAAACGGGACATGCTGGCTTCTCCATGATGGATATTACGCAACATTACGCATGGACTTGCCCGATCCCTCATCACAGGTGCATGATTTTTGTCCTCGCCCAATGAGGGATCGGCGCCTGATGCGCGTATGCCGTGGTGAGGATGGAGTATGTAGAGATGAGTGATCTCGATCAGATGCTGGCGCAAATACGGGCCATGCCGGTCGATAGCCGGCTGGAGCAGATGGACGGTGCGGTGATGCAGGGGCTTACCCGCCGCCGCGAACAGGGCGTGGCGCGGCGCAGCCTGATGCTCGCCGGGTTGCTGGCGGTCGGCATCGGCTGGGCGGGCAGTATCGTGCCGTCGGCCCCAGCGCAGGCGGCGCCCGCGCCGATCGGCATGTCCGATTACGCACCATCGCGCCTGCTGGGCCAATGACGATCCGGCGCTATCTGCTCGTCGCGCTCGTCGCCTTCGCCGCGGCGCTGGCGGCGGTGCTGTTTGCGCGCGTGTGGATCGCGCCGCAGCCGCGCGTCGAAAGCGAAATCCACGCGCTGCTGCATGAGAAGCTGACGCTCGATGCGGCGCAGGAACAGCGCATCCACACGCTCGAAGCTGCCTTCGCCATCCGGCGTGAGGCCCTGGAGGCGGAAATGCGCGCCGACAATGCGCGCCTGGCGCAGGCGATTGCCGCAGAACATGGCTATGGGCCGCAGGTCGCGCAGGCGGTGGATCGCACCCATCATGTCATGGGCGCCCTGCAAAAGGAAACGCTGCAACATATTTTCGCTATGCGCGCTGTGCTGCGCCCCGATCAGGCAGCGCAATTTGACAGCGCGGTCGTCAAGGCACTGACCCAGCCCGAACGCCGGTGACGCCCGGCGAACCCGATGACAGGACGCTGGCGGCGCATGCGCTGGCCGGGCATCAGGACGCCTATGCCGCGCTGATGCGCCGGCATCGGGATGCCGTGTGGCGACTGGCGCGCGGCCATGTGGGCGATAATGACGAAGCGCTCGACATCACGCAGGAGGTGTTCATCGCCGCCTTTGCCGCGTTGGCCCGCTATGACGGCGCGCGTCCTTTCCGCGCCTGGATCGCGCGGATCACGCTCAACAAATGCCGCGACTGGGGCCGCCGCCGTGCCGTGCGGCGCTTCTTCGCCTTTGCCCGCCCCATCGACGAAGCGGGGGACATCGCCGATGTTGCGCCCGATCCTGAAGCCGCGCTGCAATCTGAGCGCGAGCTCGCCCGCATTAACGCCGCCATCGCCGCGCTGCCCGCGCCGCTCAAGGATGTGCTGCTGCTGCGCACGATAGAGGCGATGAGCCAGACTGACACCGCCGCCACGCTGGGTCTCAGCGAAAAAGCGGTCGAAACCCGCCTTTACCGCGCGCGTGCAAAATTGTCGGAAAGTTTGAGGGATGACGCTGCCCCCCGCGTATGAAGGGGCATGACCCATCTGACCCTCGACCGCCGCGCCTTGTTAAAGGGCGCGGCTGCCCTCAGCCTCAGCAACGCCTTTCCAGCCTGGGCGCAAAGCGGCACCCACGGGCTGCACCCGGCGCCCGGCGTCCTGTCGGGCGACAGTATCGCGCTAACCGTCGCCAACAGCCATTTTGCGACCGGGGGACGTTCTGCCCATGCCATCACGATTAACGGTACTGTCCCCGCGCCGTTGATCCGCCTGCGCGAAGGACAGACTGTCCGCCTGTCCGTCACCAATCAGTTGAAGGAAGATACGTCGGTCCACTGGCATGGCCTGATCGTCCCCTTTCAGATGGATGGCGTGCCGGGCATCAGCTTCCCCGGCATCGCGCCGGGCGAAACCTTCCATTATGAATTTCCGATCCGCCAGTCGGGCACCTACTGGTATCACAGCCATTCGGGAATGCAGGAAGCGATGGGTCATTACGGTCCCATCGTCATCGACCCTGCGGGCGTTGATCCGGTGCAGGCGACCCGCGAGCATGTGATCGTCCTGTCCGACTGGTCGCCCGTCCATCCCCATGTTCAATTGAAGCGGCTCAAACAATCGGGCGGCTATTATAACATGCAGCGGCAGACGCTCGCAGGGCTGCTCAAGGGCAAGGACCAGCCGCTCCGCGAACGGATCGACTGGGGCAAGATGCGGATGGACCCGACCGATATTTCGGACGTGACCGGCTCCATCTACAGCTATCTGGTCAATGGCCATGGCACGGCGGAAAACTGGACCGGCCTGTTCACGCCGGGCGAACGGGTCCGCCTGCGCATCATCAATGCGTCGGCCATGACCAATTTCAATCTGCGCCTGCCGGGTCTGGCGATGACCGTGGTGCAGTGCGATGGCCAGCATGTCCAGCCGGTCGAAACCGACGAATTCCAGATCGGCATCGCCGAAACCTATGACGTGATCGTCCAGCCGACCGACGCACGGGCCTATGCCCTGATCGCCGAAGCCATCGACCGCTCCGGTCTGGTCCGTGCGACCCTGGCGCCGCAGATCGGCATGGTCGCGGCCATCCCGCCGCTGCGCGCCCGTCCGTTGCTGACCATGAAGGATATGGGGATGGACATGTCCGGCATGGACATGGGGCAGGGGGGCGTGATCGACCTCAGCCAGCCCGCCAATGACAGTATGGCCGGCCACAGCATGAAGATGCTCGACCCGTCCGTGGCGCCAGACGTGCCGATGGGACCGGGGGTGGCGACGCTGTCCTCCATGCCGGCCGATCGCACGGCGGACCGGCCAACGGGCCTTGAGGATGTCGACCATCGCGTCCTGACCTATGCGGACCTGCGCGCGCTGGAGCCGAACGAGGATGTTCGGACGCCCACGCGCGCGCTCGACATCCACCTGACCGCGAACATGGAACGCTATATGTGGTCGTTCGATGGGGTGAAACTGTCCGACGGCGCGGACCCCATTGCCTTCCGCCATATGGAACGGGTGCGCGTTACGCTCATCAACGACACGATGATGCCGCATCCCATCCATATTCACGGCCATTTCTTTCAGCTCATCACGGGTGAGGATGCGGCCCACAACCCGCGCAAACATACAGTCAACGTGCTGCCGGGCGGCAAGGTCAGTTTCGATCTGACCGCCGACGCGCTGGGTGACTGGGCATTTCACTGCCACATGCTGATGCACATGCATGCGGGGATGATGCGGGTCGTGACCGTTCGCCACGGGGAGGGCGCGGCATGAAGCAACTGATCGCCGCCGCGACCCTGCTACTCGCCGCGCCCGCCGTAGGACAAGAGATTCACGTCCATCAAAGCATTGATAATAAAGAACAAAATGAGAAGCTCATGCCGTCTGTGGGCGAAGTTCCAGCCGACTCCCATGCCGGTCACATCATACCCACGACAGACGACAGCGTGCCGCAGGGAGTCGCCCCGCCAATCCCGACCGATCACGCGGCTGAAGCTTTCTACCCCGCCGCCGCCATGGCCCGCACCCGCGCCGCCATGATCCGGGAAAGCGGCGGCATGACCTTCTCGCAGCTGATGCTCGACCGCCTGGAATATCGCGCACACAAGGGCGCAAATGGTTATGCCTGGGAAGGCGAAGGCTGGATCGGGGGCGACATCAACCGCTTCGCGTTCAAGACGGAAGGGGAAGGCGAAGTGGGCGGCCCGCTGGAAAGCGCCGAACTACAGGCGCTCTATAGCCGGGCGCTGAACCCCTGGTTCAATGTCGAAGCGGGCGTGCGGCAGGATTTTCGTCCGCAACCGCAACGCGCTTATGCCGTGGTCGGTATCGAAGGGCTCGCCCCCTATTGGTTCGAAGTCGGCGCGCAGGCTTTCCTGTCGAACAAGGGCGACGCCCATCTGCGCCTGGAAGGAAGCTATGACCAGCGCATCACCCAGCGCCTGATCCTGCAACCGGCCGCTGAAATGAACGTCGCCGCCCAGGACGTGCCGGAATTGGGCATTGGCTCTGGTATATCCGACATCGAACTGGGTCTGCGCCTGCGCTACGAATTTGCCCGCGAATTTGCGCCTTATGTCGGCGTCCATTGGGAACGAAAACTGGGCGACACGGCGCGGTACGCGCGCGCTGCGGGGGAGGGGGCTTCTGTCACCAGTCTGGTGCTGGGCGCGCGTTTCTGGTTCTGACCCTATAGCAGGATATTAGCGGTCAACCCGGCCCATCTCCCCTGCGGATCATGTCGGCGGCTTTTTCCGCCGTCATGATCACGGGCAGGTTGGTGTTGCCGCCCGGAAGGCGCGGGAAAATGGACGCGTCGACCACCCGCAGACCACCAATGCCGCGTACCTTGAGGGCGCCATCGACCACTGACTGCGCGTCACCACCCATGCGGCACGTGCCCGAAGGATGATAGGCTGTCATCGCGGTGTCCCGGACATGCGCCAGAATCTCGGCATCACTTTGCGGTTCCCGCAAGGGCCGGGTCATGGCTCCCGTAGCGGCTGCAAGTGCGGGCTGCGCCACCAGATCACGCAATGTGCGATAACCATGGATCATCGCCGCCTGATCGCGCGGATCGGACAGCAGGTTGAAATGGATTAACGGGTGGGCTTTTGGATCGGCACTGGCGATTGTCAGCCGTCCCCTGCTGTGCGGATAGTTGAGCGACCACATGGCGCCAAGCCTGGAGCCATGGCGTGGTGCGATGCCGGGGAACCAGACTCGCGTTTCCATCGCCAGCGGGACCAGCAGGAAATGGAGGTCAATTTCCGGGTTGCCTGGCTGAGTCGCGACATTGGCGGAAATGGCGAGGGGCGGAGCGCCCATGACGCCTTTCCCGGTTGTGAACCAGCGCAGCAGGGATGTCGCCAGCCTGTCGAAGCGCACTTCTTCCTCGAACGCCCAGCGGCGGTCCAGTTCGAATTCCATCGCCGCGCCGGGGTGGTCCTGAAGATTGCCGCCGACTTCAGCGCTGTCGACAAGTGGAGTGATCCCGAGCGCGCGAAGGTCGGCTGCGGGACCGATGCCCGACAACATCAGCAATTGCGGCGAATTGATTGCTCCACCGCACAGCAATACCTCAGCGTTGGCCCGCGCGATGCGTTCTTGATCGCCGACGCAGAACAGGACACCGCTTGCCCGCCCGTTCTCGATCAATATCCGGTGCACTGGCGCATCGGTCATCACCGTGAGGTTGGGACGGCGCCGGGCAGGGTCCAGATAAGCCTGTGCCGTGCTGGCGCGGCGACCCCGTCGCGTAATGGTGAAATCCGGCATGCCGAAGCCGTCGGTCCGCTCGCCGTTAAAATCGTTTGTAAGATTGTATCCCAGCGACACTGCGGCCTGTTGCGCCAGCGGATAGAGCGGACTTGGCGAAGGGTGCGGCTGCACCGACACCGGACCAGCGCCACCGTGCAACGGTGTATCGCCGCGCCAGTGATTTTCCAGCTTGCGGAAATAAGGTAGAACGTCGTCAAAGCCCCAGCCCGGCAGGCCCATGTCGCGCCAACCGTCATAATCGGCCGGGTGGCCACGCACTGCCATCATTCCGTTCAGGGAAGAAGTGCCACCCAGCATCCTGCCGCGCGCCACTGGCAGGCGGCGACCATTAAGTTCCGCCTCTGGTTCCGAAAGAAACCCCCAAGTAATGTCGGGATTGGGCCAAAGCTTCGACACGGCCAGCGGCAATGACACATCCAGCCGCTTGCCGGTGCCGCCCGCTTCCAGGAGAAGGACGCGGGTCCGCCCATCTTCCGTCAGACGGTTGGCGAGGGTGCAGCCCGCAGAGCCTGCGCCGACGATCACATAGTCGAACTGCAATTCGTCCTGCATCACACGACCTTCCAGAATCGAAAGACAGACCCCGTCGGGTTGCGTCGGCCAACACCCACGAAGATGGTCCGGTTCATCCAGTCATAAGGGCCAGACGGCGCTTCGAACCGCGGTGTCATGCGCATATAATAGCTGTGCGGATCAACAGGTTCGCCTGCCAGCAGCTGCTTCACGACTTCAGGCGGCGCATGGCGAACGCCGGTGCTGCGCTTGAGGATCACTGCGCCATCGTCCGTCTGTAACAGATATTGCGATTCAAAGCGGCCGCCGCCATCCGCGCGCACCATCGGGAAATCGCCACCGCTTGACGGCACGATCTTGCCCGACAGGCCAGGCCCGACGAAGTGGCCGCTTTCGATGAGAACCGCGCCGCGTTTATAATCGTCGGCCACTTGGATATGGATCCGCTGGCCCAGGGAAATCTGCATCTCCAGCGCGAATTCGAGTTTCATGGCGCTCTTCTTTCAAACGATCTGCATGATGATGCTGGTGTCGCTGTCGCTTGGCCGTTCGGCGATGAACGCCCGCGTCGCCAGCCAAGCATGGGACGACTGTTCGTCAACTTCGAACATGATCGTCATTCGCATGCCATCGAAGCTTTGGTCGTCGGTCCCCCGACAATCGCTCGTCACGCCCATGCCAGCCATGCGGACGATCGCGCCGTCTTCAGTCTGGATCAAGTAGGAGAGTTCGGCGGTGGTGACGCCATCCAGCCGCGTCAGGCTGGTTTCGCTGCCGCTAACGATCACACCCCGAAGCCGCGCACCATCGATGCGACCACCAGTCACGGGCCGGACGGTACGCGCGCCGCCGGTCGCCAGTCGACCGACATCAGCCGTCGCGCCAAAGACGAGCGTTACCCGAAACGCTTCCTCAAGGTCGGGCGAGGGCATGTCTTGCGTTGAAAAATCCATAATCATCATCCCTGCTCCTCAGAGCGCGATCGTCACGGCTTTGACCTCGGTATAGGCTTCGACGCCCATTCGGCCATTTTCGCGCCCGTTGCCGGAAAGGCGCACCCCGCCTGCCGGCATGGCGAAATCATTGCCGCCGCTGGTGTTGACGCGCACCGTGCCCGAACGGATGCGTTTCACAAGGCCCAGCGCGTGGCTGATATTGCGCGTCCAGATATAGGCGCTCAGCCCATAATCATTGTCGTTGGCCAGGCCAGCGATCTCGTCAAGGTCGGTGGTTTCGAAGGGCAGGACCGCGAGCACCGGCCCGAATACTTCCTCACGCACGATTTCCATGTCCGCACGCACGTCGGTTATGATCGTAGGGGGCACGAAAAAGCCTGGACCTTCAGGCCGTACGCCACCCGTGTAGCAGCGACCGCCAGAAGCTGTCGCGCGTTCGACAAACCCCATTATGCGATCGCGCTGTACGTCGGAAATGACCGGGCCGAGCAGGGTGGCGGGGTCGGCCGGGTTGCCTGTTGCCATGCGCGAAGTGATTTTCGCGATGCGCTCCACCAACCTGTCCGCGACCGAGGCATGGACAAGAAGCCGTGAGCCCGCTGAACAGGTCTGGCCCGAATTGAAGAAGATGCCCATCGCAATACTCTGCGCAGCCGCATCCAGATCTGCGTCTGGCAGTACGATCACCGGGGACTTGCCGCCAAGTTCCACCGTCACTCGCTTCATCTGGTCCGAAGCGGCGCGCAGGATCTGCCTGCCGGTCATCGTTGATCCAGTGAAGGCGATCTTCGCGACACCGGGGTGATCGACCAGCGCCGCACCAGCCTCTCCACCCCGACCCGGTACGATGTTGACCATCCCCGGCGGGACGCCGCATTCATTCAGCAGATCCGCCAGTCGCAGAGCAGATAGGGATGTCAGTTCGGCCGGTTTGAGCACCACCGCGCAACCCGCCGCCAGAGCGGGGCCGATCTTCATCGCCGCGCCCATCAGGGGATAGTTCCAGGGAATGATCTGGCCGACCACTCCTACAGGTTCGCGCAGGGTGCAGGCGTGCCAGTTTCCTGGCACCGACAGATCCATCGTCTCGCCCGCCAATTTCGTCGCCCAGCCGGCGAAATAGCGCAGCCCGGCCGCCGATTGGGGAACGTCGACCCGCCGGACATTACTTATCGGCTTGCCCGTATCGTGCATTTCGAGTTGCGCGAATTCCTCGCCATGCGCCTCGATCGCGCGGGCCAGCGCCAGCAGAGCATCCTGCCGCGCGGCTGGTGCCCAGCGCAGGCGCGCGTCGTGCAGGGCATTGGTTGCGGCGGTGACGGCTCGATCCACATCGACCCTGCCGCCTGCCGCGATCGCACCGATGGACGCTCCGGTTGCGGGATTAATGACGTCTATGGTCGTGCCGCTTGCACAATCCTGCCATTCGCCTCCGACAAAGATGCTGGATGCGCGCCTGTCTGCCATCCATTGCACACCCATGATAGCCAAAGCATCCCCACCTTTAATCTGTCTTTGTATCGCGGCTCTTTAGCGCGGGGATGGAGCACCGACTTGTTCAAGCGCGCCCGCATGAGGGGCGTTCGGGCCGGATAAGATTGCTATGCAGGCGGGGGAGTGTACGCTATGGATACAATATAGAAGCGGCATGGCGCTGTTCACAGCGAAGAGCCGCCCGATAGCCGGAGGAGAAGGATGATTCGATGGATTATCTGAGCTGTGCGACCAAGGCGGCGACCCGTCAGGAGCGCAGAGCGCAATGGCGCAATATCACGCAGGCCCCTCATGCCGAACTCGGCGACGACCAGGAAGCGTCGATACGCGGATGCGACCTGGGGGACTTGCGTATCTGCGCCGTGTCCATGGGCGAACATCAAATCGACAGTGTGGGCCAACATTGCGGGCCGGACAGGCATAATCTGATCAAGATCCTGTTCATGGAGGAAGGTCATTGCGACATCGTCCAGAGCGGACAGACTATTCGGCTCGACTCTGGCCAATGGTGCGCCTTTGACAAGGCGGTCTCCTATTCGATGATAGCGCCTCAGGCGACCCGCTTGCTTGCGCTGGCGCTGCCACGCCACCGCTTCGCAGCATGGGACAAGGGCGCGCGGCAACCAATCCTGCCGCAGAGTTTTCTGCAAGGTGCGGCCAGCATTCTGCACAGCAGCACCAGTGCGGCGGTCAATGCCGCAACTGCCATGGGGCGACGCGATCGTGGCCAGATGGGCAATGCGCTGATCCAGATGCTCAACACGGTATGGGATGCCGATCCTGTCGCGCAGAGCGCCAATAGCACGCGCGCTCGTCGCCTCGCGGTGATCGACTTCGTCGATCGCAATCTGGCCGACCGCGATCTGGATGTGGCCCGGATCGCGCAGGAAATGGGTTACGCCAAACGGACCCTGCATAAACTGTTCGCCGATGACGCCGAAACGCTGGGCCGGATGATCTGGCATCGGCGGCTGGACCGGTGCAGGCAGGACTTGCTGGACCCTGCGCAAGCCCACCGCTCGATCACTGACATCGCGCATTATTGGGGTTTCAACGATTCCCAGCACTTCAGCCGCTCGTTCAAGGGACGTTTCGGCGAAACGCCCAGAGCCTTTCGCAGCAGTCGCCTGTTTCACTGAAACCGGCCGGGGAAGGGAGCTTCACCGTGGCGACGAAAGCCGCCGCGCGTTTTGATGTGCCGTCTGCTGCCCTTCCCCCAATCACCCAGAGGATCGACCATGCAATCCATCTTTCCGACTCGCCCGCCGGTAACAGGGGGGCGACCATGACGCCCGGCGCACGCAGGATCGCGCTGTTCCTGCTCACCGCCATCTACGGCTTTGGGTTCATTGACCGGATTGTCATTGCGCTGGTCGCGCAGCAGATCAAGGCCGATTTCAGCCTGAGCGATTTTCAGATCGGCCTTCTTGGCGGCACCGCGTTCGCGGTGATTAACACCTTTGCGTCGCTGCCGCTCGCCTGGCTGGCGGATCGCTATCCGCGCAAATGGGTAGCGGCTGGATCGCTCATGTTCGCATCGGCATTCACCATGCTTTGCGGCGCGACGAGCAGTTTCATGCAGTTGATTGCAGCGCGGTTCGGGATGGCTGGTGGCAGTGCGGGGACAGAAGCGCCACCCCATTCGATGATTTCGGACATGTATCCTCCTGAAAAGCGAGCATCGGCCATATCATTGTTCATGCTGGGCGTTCCCGTCGCGGCTTTCCTGGGCTCCTCCATTGGCGGGTCGATCGCCGCCTCGCACGGCTGGCGCGCTACCTTCTACGTGATCGGTGGCATCGGGTTGCTTGTATCGATCCTGGCGTTGCTCGTGATGCGTGAGCCTGCGCGCCAGGACGTAGCGATCGATGCCGAACGAATGCGTTTGAAGGATGTTTTCCTGATCCTGGTACGCGATCGTTGCATGCGGCATATCCTGATCGGCGTATCTGTCGTCAGCCTGGGTGCCTTTGGCATCAACACCTTCCTCCCTGCCTTTTTTGCCCGCAGCTTCAATCTGGACGTAGGACAGGCGGGGCTTGCCTTCGGCCTGTTGAGCGGCATAGCGTCCGCCATCGGAACGATCGCAGGCGGCTATGGCGCTGAATGGCTGGCTCGGCGTGATGCGCGAATGTTGATCGCGGTGCCCGGCATCGGTGCGATCGTTGGCGCGCCGATCTTCATTATAGGGGTCATGCAAAAGGATCTGGTTCCCGCCTTTTGCCTGATGCTGACGGGTTCGCTATTTTTCTACATGGCGATGGGACCGGCCATCGCCGCGCTCCACGGACTGCTCGATTCGCGTAGTCGCGCGACCGGATCGGCGCTGTTCTTGCTGATCATGTATTTGACGGGGCAGGGCTTTGGTCCACCGATTGCCGGCCTCGCCAGCGATCATCTTTCTGCCTGGGCCTATGGATCAGCCAATTTCGCGGCCCAGTGCGCTGGCGCTGTAGGGCAAGTGTCCGGATCGGCTTGTGCGCAAGCCGGCGCGACCGGCATCCGGCTGGCAATCGCATGCTTTGGTGCCTTCTATCTATGGAGCGGCCTGCATCTTATCTGGGCGGCGAGATACCGACGCGTCTAGGGTCGGCTAGGGTCGGCTAGGGTCGGCTAGGGGCGGCTCGTCCTGCCTAGTGCAGCACGGGCGGCCCTTTCGTCCATTACGCGCCTCGCTTGGACGATGGGCAGCTACCTATATTTCAACAGGCGCACTCCGCTGAGCGGCCAGACCTTTGCCTGTTCCATCGACCAACGGCATGCGACCCAGGCATTGCCCTGCTAGTGGCGCTGCCGTGAAATCGAGCAGGAATCAGGGATCGATCCGCTTTTTGTTCGGGTCCAGTTTCAGCATCTCCGCGCTCTTCATTGCCGGGTCCCAATGTTCGACGATCAGGCCGTTTTCGACCCGGAAAACGTCGAACCAGCTCGTGTAATAGGTATCCCCAGCCTCGTCCTTTTCCTGGCGCACGAACACGAACGTTACCATGTCTCGTTCCGCTATGATGGCGGTCAAGGGCAACGCAATGCGATCCTCAATCGGTCGTTCGGGCCGCGAATTGCGAATAAACTCTTCCAACGCGGCGGCACCGCTGACGACATTGGGGTTGTGCTGAATATAGTGAGGACCGATGAATTCACGCACGCGGTCGGCGCGACCGGCTTGCAATAACGTCCGATACATATCGTAGCACAACTGCTTGTTTGCACGCAGACGCGGATCGTCGCTGGCCAGCAGCGCATCATGATCGGCTGCGATCATAGGCGGAGTCTGGCCTTCGGGCACCTGCGCCGCCGGGATCAGGATCGTGACGGGCGTTTGATCTCGCATCTGAAAATCCTCTTCCTCGTTTCGCTCACGCCGACGGGGCAAAGCGTGTTTGGTTGTTGAGATAACAGTAACATTCGTTAGGGATACTGCAAGGCCCGATACGGCTCCGGCCTTAAGGCATTGGAGCGAGGGACCTGTCAGGCCAGAATGGCATGAAGACCGATTTCGGCATGTTCCGCCGCGGCTCCTACATCGTTGCGGACGTCTATCCGCAAAAACTGTCGCGAAGGGCGATCAGATTGGGGTCATGCCGCGCTGAGGGGCGTGAGAGCAGCCGGATCTCGACAGGCGGCAACGGCGTGGCAAGGTCCACGCGTACAAGCCCGGGAATCATGTCGTCTACCGAATCCTGAAACAAGCATATCCAGGCGCGGTTGCGACGCACATTATTGAGCATCAGCGCGAGCGCGTCCGTTTCCAATATGATCTTGCCCGGAACAGCGCCGATGCGGTCCAACGCCAGATCGGTCAGACGGCGTTGCGGATTTTCATGCCGGAGCATGATGGCCGGATGACGGCCGAGCTCTGCGCCGGTCACACCTTTTGCACTGGCCAGTGGATGGTCCGGTCCGACGTAGATGGCTAGCTGCTCGTGCCCGACATGTACGCTGCCAGGAACTTCATCCTGATCCATTGTATAAAAGCAGGCGAGATCGACCTCGCCCCGATGCACCTGCATAGCCAGCGTCCGATTATCCGGCGGATCAAGCCGAATGTGCAGCTCGATCTGCGGCCTTGCGTCCTCGAAGGCGTCGATCCTGTCCTGCAACTTCAGCATGATGAAGCCATAGGTCGTAAGGTTCAGTGTCCTGCGGGTCTGTTCGCCCGTCAGTTCGCGTTGCAGATCGTTCAGGTCGGCCAGGATCGCGGAGATGCGTTCGAACGCATGCTGCCCTTTCGTGGTCAATGCGGCGGCATGGCCGGGGCGCCGCTCAAAGAGCGACACGCCCAGCCTGTTTTCGAGTTCGCGGATATGCGCACTCACGACCACCTGGGTGAGGCCGGCCTGTTCCGCGCAGGCACGGAAACTGCCATGCCTGACCACGGCGGCAAAGATGATCATCTGCCGGATCGTCAACATCGCGACACGCGCTTCCTCCTCACTTCCTCCCGCTCACGGGATTGGAGTAGTGATAGGGCGGAACAAAGACATCGGGAAAGACCGGATAGGGTTCGCTATATTCGTCCGGCTCCAGGTCGTCGAAATGGGTAACGAGGGGCAGGGCTTCCTTACCCCAGCCGCCTTCATAGGGAACGTAGAAAGTCTGGTATGCGCGCAGCGATGCGATTTTCCAGACACCATCCTCCTTGATATAGCGATTTTCGTAGATCGCTTCGCCGAGACGGGCGACACCGCCCAATTCGCCGACCTGCATCATCGCACGCCAGCGGCCATGCGCGGTCTCGCCATCCTCGTCGATGTGGATGACTGGCTGCAACTGGATATGGTTCATCAGCACGCCGCGCTGCGCCGGCCCGAAATGGCGCATATATTCGCGAATACGCTCATGCCCCTTGAACTTGCCGCGCGCGTTGATTTCGATGATCGCGTCGCGGGCGAACAGGTCGGCGACCTGTTCCCACTGGAACTTGTCGACATAATAGCCATAGGTCCGCTGGAGATTGGAAATGGCGATATAGTCTTCTGCCGCCTGCGCGCGCTTTTCAACACGTGCCAGAGCTTCGGTGAGAGCTTGTAACTTGGCCTCGATGGTCATGGAGAATCCTCTACTGCACTGATTAACATTGACGTACGTCGCGTTACCGGGTGCCAGACCCGTTGTTTTTCGCATCCTGATTGGCGCGATGGATGAGATAGGCGCGGACGGCTTCAAGGTCGGATGCGGTGATCTGCGTCCTGAAACCGGGCATTCCCTGGTCCTTGAGCGCGCCGCCTATCACTATCTGGTTGAAGGCGTCGGCACTGTGGATCGCGCCGCTGTGCCGCAGGTCGGGCACCATGCTGGCGCTAACCGCCGCCATGCCATGACAGCGCAGGCAGTTTTCCCCATAGAGACCGTTACCGCGCGCAATCAGGTCTGCAGATGCCGTTTCGTTCGGCGGATCGAGCTGCCGAGGCGTTGCATTCGGGAGGGGTGGCAGGATGCCCTTGCCGTCGAGGCGGAACACCAGCAGGCGGTTTGGTCCTACCCCGTTTACCGGCTGTTCCGCCAGTTGCCCGCCCAGCATCGGCCATGCGCCGCCCCATCCGGCCATGACCGCGACATATTGAATGCCATCGATCGCGTAGGTGATCGGCGCGGCGGCGATGCCGGTCTGCGCATCGAACTGCCAGAGCAATTCCCCATTCTTGGCATCATAAGCGGTGAATTTCCGTTCAGCGTTACCCTGGAACACCAGGCCGCCTCCCGTCGAAAGCACGCCGCCGTTGAAATTGGCAGCGAGCTCGCGCTTCCATGCGACCTTTCGCCGTACGGGATCCCACGCCATCAGGAACCCTTTTGTATCCTGGCGGATGGTTTTCAGTTGTTCTGCGCTCCAGGCGGTTCCGCCCTGCATGTCGGTGCCGGTGTTATAGACCCCCGGGACCGGCGTCTGACTGCCACCCTGGCTGAGCGGGATGCCCATTTCCATGACCGGAAGATAGACCAGCCCGGTTTGTGGACTGTAGGACATGGGCTGCCAATTGTGCGCGCCGCCGGAACTTGGATACAGGACCGTCGTCCTGCCGGTGCGATAGTAGCGGGCATCCGGATTTTCCACCGGACGCCCGGTCTTGAGATCGATGTGGCTGGCCCATGTCGTCTTGGCGATGGGGTCGGCGGACAGCAATTCGCCGGTCGCGCGGTCCAGAATGTAGAAGAACCCGTTTTTCGGTGCCTGCATCAGCACCTTGCGCATTTTTCCGCCTATTTCGAGGTCCGCAAGGATGATCGGCTGCGTCGCAGTATAGTCCCAGCTTTCGGCCGGTGTTTCCTGATAATGCCAGACATATTCGCCGGTATCGGGACGGACAGCGACGATTGAGGCCAGGAACAGGTTATCGCCCTTGCCGTCGCTGCGCAGCCCATGATTTGTCGGGCTGCCATTGCCGACGCCGAAATAGAGCAGGTCAAGTTCGCGATCATATTCGATCGCGTCCCACACAGTGCCACCGCCGCCCCAGCGCCACCATTGCCCGTTCCAAGTCGATCGCACCTTGCCAAGCATCGCGTCGGATGCGGCATTGTCTCTAGTCCCCGGTTTGCCGGGCACTGTGTAGAAGCGCCACTCTTTCTTCCCGCTTTGGGCGTTATAGGCGGTAATGAAGCCGCGCGCGCCGAATTCCGCGCCACCGTTGCCGATGATGACGCGCCCCTTGATGACGCGGGGCGCGCCCGTGATCGAATAGTTGACAGCGGGCGGCCAGGCGTCGTCCAGCGTCTGCACTTGCCAGCGCACTGTGCCGTCCTGCGCATTGAGTGCGATCAGGCGACCGTCCAGCGCCCCCACATAGACAAGCCCGTTTTCCACCGCTACGCCGCGCGACACTGGACCGCAACATGAGCGTGCGGCCGCCGCACGCACCTGCGGGTCATAGGTCCAGCGCACCTCGCCGGTCCGCGCGTCCACCGCGCGCACCACGTCATAAGCACTGATGATGTAAAGGGTGCCGTCCCGCATGATCGGCGTGGCTTCTTGACCGGCATTGGTGTCGAGATCAACCGACCAGGCAAGGCCCAGTCGGCCCACCGTGTCCCGGTTGATGCTGTTGAGCGGACTGAAGCGCTGGGCGTCAAGCGTCCCGCCGGTCGTCGGCCAGTCGGCACCATCGCGGGTGGCGGAATGTCGATCCGTCCCGCCACAGGCGCTCAGCAAGGCGATCATGCCTGCCATCCACGCCAGTCCTGCGATGCCCTTCATGTAACGACCTCTCAGCCCATCAGGCGAACAGGCGCGACAAGGCGCGTCAGGATGAAATCGGAATCTGATTGCGCCAGCGGCCAACCCGGTGGCCTTTGACCCGCTCCTGTTATCACCCTTCTTGCCGTTCTTCGCCATCCTCTTTCGTCCGCGCTTTCTCCTGTTCTCTGGAGACAGCTTATAGCCCTCAATGGCCCTTCAGAGGGGGCCAGGGGAACCCCAAAAAGCGAAAGGTCGCGATAGGTAAAATGCTATCACTCCCTATCGATTTAACACGTTCTCTCCCGTCTTAGGCGGGCCTATGCGTTGCACCATAGACGCAGTGCCAGCGGCGGCGGCGCATAAAGCCAGAAGGCTGGCCAGGAGAGGTGGGAATGATGCTTGACCAGGCGATCAACGCCTCTGGCACGGTTCATGACCGGCTAACCGGGCGAACCGTCGCAATCCTGTTCTTCTGCGCTTTCTTCATGCTGATCGAAGGGCTGGACCTCGCTGCAATGCCGCTCGCCGTGCCACGCGTGAGCGCGCAATGGGGCCAGCCTCCCTCTGCCTTCGCCCTCAGCCTCTCCGCCGTCCTGATAGGCATCGGTCTCGCATCGGTGTTGCTCGCCCCGCTGGGGGAAAGGTTCGGCCGCAAGCGCATGATCGTCTGGACGGGCATGCTGGCGGCGGGGGCTACTTTCGGCACCGCCACAGCAGACAATGTCTCGGCGTTCGTCGTCTGGCGCTTGCTGACCGGCATCGGCCTTGGCGCGTGCCTGCCCAATGTCACGGCCAGCGTGGCCCACATCGCGCCCATGCACATGCGCGCCAGAATTCTGGCGATCGTCAATACGGCGATCCCCGTGGGGTCGGTGATGGCCGCAATGATTGTTGCGCCGGTGGTGAGAATAGGCAATTGGCAGGCGCTGTTCGTGATAGCGGGGCTGCTGACGCTGATCGCAATAGCCGGTCTGGTGATCCTGATGCCGTCGCATCAGCAGGCGATCCCGTCTTCGTCCACCACAACCAGGCGGCAGCCTTCAGCCTCTCCGCTTTTTGAGCTATTCCTGCCTGCCCACCGGATCAAGACATTGCTGCTCCTGGGGCTGGCGACGACCAATACGTTCCTCATCTATATGATGATAAATTGGCTGCCGACCCTGCTGCCTCGCGGTGGCATGCCGGTAGACACGGCCGCACGGCTCAGCGGATTGTTTCAGTTTGGCGGCATCGTGGGCGGCTTTTTTTTCGCCTATCAATTGGATCGGGGTCGCGCGGTCGGGACGTTCGTTGGCGGATATCTTTGCGCAGCCGCCGGACTGATCGGCATCGCCGTCACGGCCTATAGCGGGACGCTCTGGGCACTGTTGCTACTGGCCGTAGGCGTAGGAATTTCCGGCGCCCATATCGCCATCACCATTTTTGGCATGATTTTCTATCCGCAGCATCTGCTGTCCAGTTTTGTCGGCCTGTCAATCGCCGTCACGCGATCAGGTGCAATCTGCGGGCCGTTGGCCGGCGGCTGGCTGGTCGCTCATGTAGGTGTCGGCGGCTTCATGCTCGCCGCTCTTATCCCTGTCGCCCTGTGCATCGCATGGGTGTTGATCATCGGCAGGGCAGAGCGAACCGGCATCATGGCGCTGCCGACAATTACTAAGGAGAATTGCGACCGTGCGTAACTGGATCAAGCTGATAGCTGCAACCACAGCAATGGTTATGCCGGCAACTGCAGTTCTTGCCAGCGGCGGTAGCCTCGCCGCGCCGCAGCCGGCATTCAAGACCTATCCCGCCCGCCCGCAGGCTCCCGCCCAAGCACCCAATATCCTCATCGTCCTGACCGACGACGTCGGTTTCGGGGCAAGCAGCACCTTTGGCGGGCTCATTCCCATGCCAAATTACGACGCACTGGCGGCGCAGGGTGTTCGATACAATAATTTCCACACGACCGCGATGTGCTCCCCGACGCGTGCCGCGCTGCTGACCGGCCGCAATCATCACCGGGTAGGGTTTGGCGCCATATCCGAGGTGTCGATGGACGCGCCCGGCTATAATGCGTCCATACCGAAAACTGCCGCGACGATCGGTCAGGTGTTAAAGGCCAATGGATATGACACCTCCTGGTTTGGCAAGAATCACAATACGCCTCCCTGGGATTTGACGCCCTACGGGCCGTTCGACCGATGGCCACTGGGGCTGGGCTTTGACTATTTTTACGGTTTCAATGGACCGGCAACCAGCCAGTTCGCGCCGATCCTGACCGAAAATCTCAACACCATCCGCCCCTATATCGGCAAGCCCGACTATATTCTGGATCGCGATACGGCCGATCATGCGATCCAGTGGCTGGGCGGGCAAAAGTCGTTGCGCCCAGATGCGCCTTTCCTGATGTATTGGTCGCCCGGTACCGCGCATGGCCCTCAGCAGGCACCCAAGGAGTGGATCGCCAAGTTTCGCGGCAAGTTCGATATGGGCTGGGACAAGCTGCGCGTCGAGATATTCAAGCGGCAAAAGGCAATGGGCGTCATTCCCAAGAATGCGCGCCTCAATCCGCGTGAAGCCGCTCTCCCGGCATGGGATTCCCTTACGCCGGAGCAGCAGAAAGTGTCGGCGCGGATGATGGAGGTTTACGCCGCCCAGCTCGCCTTCTTCGACGATCAATTCGGCCGGGTAATCGGCGAACTCAAGCGGCTTGGCGAGTATGACAATACGCTGATCATCTACGTTCAGGGCGACAATGGCTCGTCGGAAGAGGCCGGGCCGCGGGGTACGAACAATGAATATGCCTCGATGAACAACAATGATCCTGAATGGGATCAGATGATTGGCAAGGAAGACAGTCTGGGCGGGCCGCACAGCGCGGGCGTGTATCAGGCGGGATGGGCTTATGCGATGAACACGCCCTTCCAATATTCCAAGCAGGTTGCGTCACATCTTGGCGGCACGATGAACGGCATGGTGGTGTCCTGGCCGGGCCATGTCGCCGACCAGCGACAGACCCGTGGGCAGTTCACCCATGTCATCGATATTGCGCCGACCGTCTACGAAGCGATCGGCATTACTCCGCCCACGCAGATGAACGGGGTCGATCAGATGCCGATCGACGGCGTGAGTTTTGCCTACACCTTTCGTGAGGCAAAGGCTGCGAACCGCCATACTGAGCAATATTTCGAACTGATGGGCAATCGCGGTTTTTATAAGGACGGTTGGCTCGCCAACACGGTCCCGGCACGCCCGACATGGGATCATAGTCCGACCCATGTCGACCCGCTCGCATTCAAGTGGGAATTATACGATCTCAATCGGGATTATTCGCAGTCCGTCAATCTGGCGGCCAAACATCCCGAAAAGCTCGCCGCATTGCAGGCCGATTTCGAAACGGCTGCGAAGGCGAACAACGTCTTCCCTTTGACCTCCGATTTCTTCAGCCGTCTCGATGCCCGTTTCCGTCCGTCGATCTTGGGGGGACGCAACAGCGTGACATATTATCCCAGCACGGCGCGGTTCAACTATGGCGCCTTCCCCAGCCTGATGCGGACCGGATGGTCAGCCAGTGCACAAGTAGATGTTCCATCGGCAGGAGGGGACGGAACCCTGGTCGCGCAAGGCGGCTGGGCGATGGGCTGGGGGCTTTTCGTCATCAACGGCAAGCCGGTTTTTCTCTACGATCCTTCCGATCATGATAGCGCGATCCGGCTGAGCGGGTCTGAGCCACTCTCCCCAGGCACGCATAGCATTATGGGCCGTTTCGTCCCGGACGCCATGCCGGGCCGGGGAGGGACATTGGAACTGTCGGTCGATGGCAAGGAAGTGGCTCGCCAGACTACACCCATGTCGTCCTCTTTCCTCGGCCTTGCTGGCTCCGTTGGGCAGTTGGGTGATGAATCTGTCGCCGACGATATGCAACTGCCCTTTGCCTATCAAGGGCGGCTGCTGTCCGTAACCATCAGCCAGGAGAAGGAAACCGGCGCGCGATAGAAATATCCGGCCCGGTTGCCCCCTGTGGGTGCACACAGGAACAAGTCGCCAAGCGTATGAGCCAATATGCACTGCGCTCAAGTTGGCCGGATACCCCCTCTGGCACGACGGCGCGCTTGATTACCGGCTAACGGCGGAAAGCAAAGGCCTTCGCAAGCAGGGTCGACAAGAAGATTGGGAAAGGACTGATGATGCGGCAAGGGTATCTGAAGCGGGTGCGTGCGCGATTGGCGAAGGATATGGCGCGTGTGATTGCCGCCGGCCTCGTCGCCTCCCTCAGTGGGCAGGGTTTGGCACAGGCTGGTGGCGACGCGGCATCTGCGCAACAGCAGCAACCGTTGCGCACGCAGGCTGACGGGAACTGGCGCTATTATCCCAATATTCCCAAGGCGCCCAAAGGCGCTCCCAATGTCCTGCTGGTGTTGACCGACGATGTCGGTTTTGGCGCGTCGAGCACGTTTGGCGGGCCGATCCCGACGCCCAATTTCGACATGCTCGCGCGTAATGGACTAAAATACACGCAGTTTCACACGACGGCCATGTGTTCGCCCACGCGGGCGTCGCTGCTGACCGGACGCAACCATCATGCGGTCGGATCCGGATCGATCAGCAACGTGTCCGTGGATGAGCCGGGCTATACATCTGTCATTCCCGACAGCGCGGCAACTCTGGGCCAGGTGCTGAAAAATAACGGTTACGACACCGCCTGGTTCGGCAAGAACCACAATACGCCAGACTGGGAACTGGGGCCGATGGGACCGTTCACGCACTGGCCGAGCGGCATGGGCTTCGATTATTTCTATGGCTTCAACGCCGCCGGGACGGATCAGGCCAATCCGCCGTTGCTTGAAAATCATATCGGCGTCCGCCGTGATCCCAACGATCCCGACTATATATTTGAAAAGGACATGGCCGACCATTTGCTCGCCTGGATGAGCGCGCAAAATGGCTCCAACCCCGACAAGCCGTTCTTTGCCTATTATGCGCCGGGTGCCATGCACGGGCCGCAGCAGGCGCCCAAGGAGTGGATCGACAAGTTCAAAGGCAAGTTCGACATGGGATGGGATGTCGTCCGCGAACAGATACTTGCTCGCCAAAAGAAAATGGGTGTGGTCGCGCCCGATACGAAGCTGGCGCCGCCGTTGCCGGGTGTGCCCGCGTGGAGCAGCCTGTCTTCCGACCAGAAGCGTCTTTATGCGCGCATGATGGAGGTCGCTGCCGCCCAGCTTGCCTATACCGACGATCAGTTCGGCCGGATCATCGCGCGGCTGAAGGATACCGGACAACTCGATAACACGCTGATCATCTTCATCCAGGGCGACAATGGCGCGGCGCTGCACAATCTACGCGGCACCAACAATGTCTATTCGCTGTTCGCAGGGATCGAGCCTTCGGACGAAGACATGCTGAAAGACATCGACCGACTTGGCAGCGAGCATGTGCTGAGCAACTATCCGGTCGGCTGGGGTTATGCCACCAACACGCCCTTCCCCTGGGGCAAGACGGTCGCGTCCAAACTGGGCGGACTGCGCGATGGCATGGTCATTTCATGGCCCAAGGGCATCGCCGACAAGGGCGGCGTTCGCACTCAGTTCAGTCATGTGATCGACATCGCCCCCACCATCTATGAGGCCATCGGCATCGCACCTCCGGAAAAGGTGGATGGCGTTGTGCAGCAACCGATCGATGGCGTGGCGCTAAATTATACTTTCAAGGACGCCAAAGCCGCGACCCGCCATCGCGAGCAATATTTCGAAATGCTTGGCAGCCGCGCCTATTACAAGGACGGGTGGCTGGCAGGAACAGACGTGAACTGGAAGCCTTGGGGACCAAATAAGACCAATCCCTACAAAGCGACCTGGCAGCTTTACAATCTGAATAACGATTATTCCCAGACCGTTGATGTGTCTGCCAAATATCCCGAAAAACTCGCCGAATTGAGGGCGGATTTCGACAAGGCTGCTGCAAAGTTCAACATCTATCCCTTGTCCGCCGACTTCTTTGAACGGATCAACTCGAAATTCCGGCCGCCAGCGATCGAAGCCAATGTCGCCCATGTCTACTATCCGAGCGACATACGCTATCCGGCGGCTGCCTTCCCCGAACTGACGCCGGGCTGGGAAGCCGTTGCGAAGGTAACAGTTCAGGGCATGGAGAACGGGCCGATCCTCAACCAGGGGGGCGTGCCGTCGGGCTATGCGCTGTCGCTGGAAAACGGGGTCCCGGTCTTTACGTATAATCCGTCGGGCCGGGCGCAGGAGCGCCGGACAGTGAAGGGCGGCGGCGCGCTCACACCTGGCACTCATGAGATTTCGGTCGCATTCGTCCCTGCGGACAAGGGCTTCACGCTGACCATGAAGGTCGACGGTAAGGTGACCCAGACTGCACCTGTCGATCGCATCATTCGCATCCTTGCCGGCGAAGCGATTATCGGGCGGCCAGCGCTGGACGATCGCACCGGACCGCGGACCTGCGGGTGTGAGATAGAGAAGGTGACGGTCGGCACGGCCAAACCATCGTGATGCTCCACTGGAACAAGGCCGGGCCCGCATGTGATGGCCCGGTCCGGTTCCGACCATCAGGGGGCCCTCGCCCCAACCACGGATTTCGTCCGGAGATCAAGGAATGACACGCTTTTTGTTGCTCGCGGCCACTGCCTTTGCCGCAATGTCAGGGGCCGCGACGGCTCAGCCCTCCGCTGCAACGCCGACCGAGCAGGACAGGATCATCCTGTTGGGAACTAAGGGTGGTCCGGTGGTTGACCTTGAGCGGTCGGAGCCTGCTTCCCTGCTCGTTATCGGCGGCACGCCCTATTTGATCGACGCGGGCGCGGGTACCGCGCATCAGTTTGTAGCGGCCGGATTTCCGATTGGCGCGCTGCGAACAATCTTCATCACGCATCATCACCTCGATCATACGGCGGGACTGGAACCGCTGATGTCGCTCAACTGGATCGGCACGGGGCTTCGCGGCGCCAAAGGGCCGCCGGTCGAAATCTATGGTCCGCCCGCGACCGAATTCCTGGTCGACGCAGCGCTGCGCTATCTAAGCGTGTCGGAGCGGATTTTTCGCGCCGGCATCCCTAGCCTGCCACCGGCCAAGACGCGCTTTGTCGGTCACGACAAACAGCCCGGCCTGATCTATTCTGACGACAAGGTCAGGGTTACGGCGGTCGAGAACTCGCATTTCGGGCACAAGTCCGTCGGGCCTGACGGCAAGGTCGACAAAAGCTATTCCTATCGGTTCGATACGCCCAGCGGATCCGTGGTGTTCACCGGCGATACCGGACCAAGTGACGCCGTCGCTGCCCTGGCGAAAGGCGCCGACATTCTGGTCAGCGAAGTCCTGCCGCCGCGCGTCGACGCGGCGCCTGTGGACAACAGCGGATCAGTTCGCACCGAACTTGCCGCGCACATGACGCTCGAACATCTGACGCCGCAGGAAGTTGGCAAGCTCGCCGCCAAGGCTGGCGTCAAGAAGCTGGTTCTGATGCATATCGCGGGCTTCCTGACCCCCCAATCCACGCAGGTCGTCGAACAAGAAATAAGGGCGCATTACAGTGGCCCTCTCTTAATTGGCAAAGATCTTCAATCGATAGATCTAGCCAAATAGAATTATAAATCGCGATACATATAATAATATTATGAGCAATATTATATAATTTTAATAATAGACATTATATCCAAATAAATATTGGGAGGGAGTGATGAAAATTATCTCACAAAGCCATCTGCTTTTGGGAACTGCCATCTGTGCTTTGCTAACGACGCCAGCGTTTGCGCAGGCGGATGCGGCAGGGCAAAATGCCGACGGCGAAATCGTCGTAACGGCCCAGCGCCGCGAACAGCGACTGCAGGACGTGCCAGTCGCGGTTTCGGTCGTCGGCGGCGAGACGCTGCAACGCCAGAACATCACCAGCCTGAATGACATGGCGGTACGCCTGCCCAACGTGCGGATTTCGACCGGCACCATCGCCAATGCGATCACGATCCGGGGCGTCGGGTCAGGGCCCAATCCCGGCTTCGAACAGTCGGTCGCAACCTTTGTCGACGGCGTCTATCGCAGCCGTTCGCGCTCCACTCGCGCAGCCTTGTTTGACCTTGAACGGGTCGAGGTGCTCAAGGGACCGCAGACAACCTTCTTCGGGGCCAACGCGATTGCCGGTGCGCTGAACATCGTCACGCGAAAGCCAGGCGAAGAATTGAATTACAATGCGGTTGCCACCTATGTTCCCTCGACCCAGGAATATGATGTGCAGATGGGGGTGGACGCGCCGCTCAGCCCATCGCTCAGCGCCCGCATTGCTGGTCGCGTGTCGGGTAGCGACGGATATATCAAAAGCAGCAATACCGGCGAAGATGGGCCGCATGACCGCACGGCCCAGGGACGTATCGCTCTCAAATGGGAGCCGGACAGCGACTTCCGGTCGGACTTGCGGATAGACGGCGCGCGCTCGCGCACCCGTGGTTCGGGGATGTACCAGGTTATCAACTGTCCCCCTCCGCCGGGCTTCGCGCTCGCCCCGATCAATGTCTGCAATCGCTATCTCAATCAGAATGGCGGCAACATCGACGACACGCTCGATTATCATTCTGCGACCGGCCCTACTCAAACCAACTATGACTTCATTGAAGGTGCATGGACGAACAGTGTCGACGTCGGCAGCGGATCGATCAACATGATCTCCGGCTATTTCTGGCATCACACCACGAACCTGGGGCAGGGCATTCCATTCCCGCTGACCGATGCGATTGGCGGGACCAATGGCTATCCCACGCGTCAGGATGAACGTTATCGCCAAGTGAGCCAGGAAATTCGCTATCAGTCGGCCACCGGCGGCACATTGGAATATATGATTGGCGGCTATGCCTCGCATGGTCGGTTGAGCACGCGAACAGTTGTTGGTTTTTCGTTTCAGCCCTTTGGCGCGCGCGACACCACGGGCACTTTCAATGCCTCCACATTGTTCGCCGGTAACAATATCATTACGCAAAATGATACGACCTGGTCGGGCTTCGCGTCGGCGACCATCCGTCCGATCGAGCATTTCCGGATCAATCTGGGCGCTCGTTACTCCAGCATCCAGAAGCGTGCCCATCGTACGGCCGCGCCAGGACTGGGCGACAATCTCGCCTCGTTCGAGGGATTTCAGAGTCTTTCCCCCGCCCAGACAGCAATTGTGGCGCGGCTTCTCGCCACCAATACCGCGGACTTTGCGCGCCCGGAGCGGACCGACAATAAATTCATGCCGTCCGCAAGCATTCAATATGATCTGTCGCGCGACGTCATGATATACGCAAGCTATGCCAATGGCTTTAAGGCTGGCGGCTATAGCTTTGGGGCGCAGAACGAGGATTTCGGGCCGGAAACGGTCAACGCCTATGAACTGGGTATAAAGGGCAGCTTCCTTGACCGGCGACTGAACATGGACCTGACATTCTATCGCAGCGACTATAAGGACCTGCAGGAAACCAGTCTTCAACTTCAGCCCAACGGGACCATCACCTCGCTGGTGCAGAATGTCGGCGCATCGCGCTCGCAAGGTGTCGAGTTCAATGCCAGTCTGCGCACAGCCTCCTGGCTCACGCTCAATACCAGTGTTGCCTATCTCGACGCCAAATATACCGATTATCCCAACGGTGCCTGCACTATCCAGGCACTGGCGCAAGTTGGCGGGGGCTGTACCCAGGATCTGTCGGGCAAGCGGCGCACCAATGCGCCGGAATGGAGCGGCAATGTGGGCGCGCGGGCGTCTATCCCGGTCGGCAATTACAATCTGACGGTCGATCCCTTGGTCTATTTCACGTCACGCTATTTCATGGCGGCTACTGCCGACCCGCTGCTGGAGCAGCGCGGCTATACCAAGGTCGACCTGCGCATTGGGTTCGGGCCGCAGGATGGTCGTTGGGAAGTGGCGCTGGTCGGCAAGAACCTGACCGACAAGCTGACTACGCAATACAAGCAGTCGATCCCACTCGCGCCCGGCAGCATCAGTGCCCTGGTCGACGCGCCGCGAACGGTCGGCGTGCAATTGACGATCCGGTAAGCGCAAAGCATCCCGGCTCATACAAGTCCGGCGCGTCCTGGCGCGTCGACACGATATGGGCCGGGATTCGTGCCGGCCTGAGGGAATTCAAAGAGGCATTCAGCCCAGCGGACTGGCTACCGATCGCCAGTCATTTCGCGATAGGGCAGATCATCTTCGTCCGCTGCTCCTATCGCTTCGATCGAAGGCTGATATGTTACTACAGCCCTAAATCGCCAAATGCCGTTCGACCAGGGCGACATGCAGCCGGATACCCAGCCCCAGCACATCATCGTTGAAATCATAATGGGGGTTATGGAGTGGCGCGCCACCCTCGGGCTTTGCCTGACCCAGCCAGATATAGGCACCCTTGCAGGCTTTCAGCATGAAGGCGAAATCCTCCGACGTGAAGGCGGGGTCGGGTGCGAGCTGCGCGACGCCAACGGTCGCTGCCGCGTCGAGCGCTTCCTGCGCCGCCTGCGCATCATTGATCGTCGCGGGATAGTAACGCTGATAATCGACGCTCGCGCTCAACCCGTTGGCCAGCGCCACGCCTGCCGCAATCTCGCGGATAGACGCTTCGATCCTGTCCTGCACTTGCTCATCGAACGTCCGCACAGTGCCGCCGATACGGACTTCGGCGGGGATCACATTATGGGTATGCCCCCCATGGATTTGCGTGATCGACAGCACGGCCGACGCGGTCGGCGCGATCCGGCGCGATATGATCGCGTTCAATTGCGTCACCAGCGTCGCTGCGGCCAATATGGCATCGGGCGTATCCTGCGGGATCGCGGCATGGCCGCCGCGTCCTTCAAGCAGGATTTCGAACTTGTCCGCCGCGCCCATGATCGGGCCGGGCCGGGTTGCGATGGTGCCCGCTGGCAGATCGGGCCAGTTATGCAGTCCGAACACGCGCTCGCACGGGAAACGCTCGAACAGTCCTTCCTGCACCATTTCGCGCGCACCGCCTTGCCCTTCTTCGGCTGGCTGGAAGAAGAAATGGACCGTCCCGTCGAAATTGCGGCTGCGCGTCAGCTGCTGGGCCGCGCCCAGCAGCATCGCGACATGCCCGTCATGGCCGCAACCATGGAAGGTTCCAGGCGTCTTGCTGGCCCAGGGCAGGTTGGTCTGCTCCTCGATCGGCAGTGCGTCCATATCCGCCCGCAGCCCGATACTGCGTCCCGACGTGCCGTTGCGCAGCACGCCGACCACGCCCGTACGCCCGATCCCTTCATGCACTTCGAGTCCCAGCGCGCGCAGCTGCTCGGCAATCCGTCCGGCTGTGCGATGCTCGCAAAAGCCCAGTTCCGGGTGCGCGTGAATATCGCGGCGGAACGCAACGAGCGGTTCGATCAGGTCGGTGATGTCATGCATAATCTATCAACAAGCTTCCGCTTCCAATCCTAGCGTTGCTCGCCAAACAGATGCTGGATCGGATAATGATGTTTGATGAAGGGCGATTTGATCACGACATAGCTGAAATATTTTTCTATGCCATAATCGCTTTCCAGCATACCTTCGATGATCGACTGATAATGGCCGACCCCGCGGGTCACGAATTTCAGCAGATAATCATATCTTCCGCTGACCAGATGACATTCGACAATCTCGTCCAGTTTGCGGATGCGGGTTTCAAACCGGGAAAAGTCGCCCGACCGGTGTTCGGTCAGCGTCACCTCGGTAAAGACGGTCAGAAATTCGCCCAGCTTGTGCAAATTGATATGCGCGCCATAGCCGGTGATATAGCCCGCTTTCTCCAGTCGCTTGACGCGGGTCAGGCATGGGCTGGGGGACAGGCCGACGGCATCGGCCAGCTCGACATTGGTGATCCGGCCCGACTGCTGTAGCTGCGTCAGGATTTTCAGGTCGATCCTGTCCAGTCTGGGTCCGCCCAACATGTCCTTGTTCCCCCTTATATTTATCCCAGCGCCGCGCGAATATCTGCCTGTTCGAGCAAGCCGTCGAGCGTTTTCCTGATGCGCGCGAATATCTCGTCCATCTCGGCGTCGGTTGCGCACAGCGCCGGAGCCAGGCCGATGATATTGTCGGCAAAAGCGCGGAAGATGACGCCATTGGCATAGCCATCGTTGAACAGGCGGTCGGCGACCTTGAGCGCCGGGTCAAACCGCGCTTTCGTGCCTTTGTCCGCCACCAGCTCGATAGCACCCAGCAGGCCGCGTCCACGCGTATCGCCCACCAGCGGATGGTCAGCCAGCCCGGCCAGCCCGGCATCGAATCGCGCTGCGACCTTCTGGCCGTTCGCCAATATTCCGCCTTCGGTATAGAGCCGCAACACTTCCATCCCTACCGCCGCGCTTACCGGATGCCCCGAATAGGTCGCGCCATGGCCGATCACGACATCGGCGGCCGCGCCATCGGCAATGCCCTGATAGACTTTGTCGGACATCAGCACCGCGCCCATCGGCACATAGCCGGAAGTCAAACCCTTGGCGACGGTCATAAGGTCTGGTGTCACGCCCTCCGCTTCGCAGGCGAACATCGGCCCGGTGCGGCCAAAGGCGGTGATCACTTCGTCGGCGACCAGCAAAATATCCAGTTCGTCGCACGCCTGCCGCATGGCTTTGAGCCAGCCGACCGGCGGCACGATGACGCCGCCAGAGCCCTGTATCGGCTCGCAGAAGAAGGCAGCGACATTGTCCGCGCCCAGTTCTGCGACCCTGTCCTTCAACTGCTGAACCGACCGGGCGATGATCGCTGCATCGTCCCCTTCCAGATCGCTGCGATAGGGGTAGGGCGAGCTGATATGATGCTGCCAGCGCAGCGGCAGATCGAAATTACGATGGAAGTTGGCGAGCGCCGTCAGGCCTGCGCCGGTGCTGCTCGATCCATGATAGCCCCGCTCCAGCGCGATGCACTGTTTCTTGGCGGGCTTGCCGATGGCATTGTAATAATGGGTGATATAGCGGATCGCGGAGTCCACCGCATCCGATCCGCCCAGCGTGAAATAGACATGCTCAAGCCCCTCCGGCGACAGGGCGACGAGACGCTCGGCCAGCCGCGCGGCGGGCTCGCAACCGAAATGGAAATAGCCGGTCGCGTAGGGCAGGCGTCGCATCTGCTCTGCTGCCGCCTCGACGATGCTGTCCTGGCCATAGCCGACATTCACGCACCACAGCCCGGCAAAGGCATCCAGCACTTCGCGGCCGTCCATATCGGTCAGCCACATGCCCTTGCCGCTTTGCAACATGGTCGCGCCGCGCGCTTCATGGGCGCGGAAGGAAGTGACCGAATGAATCAGATGATCGCGGTCGATGTCCAGCAGGTTACGGTTGGATTGGTGCATCTTGGGGGTGCTCGCCATGGTGGTCATGGGACGCAGCCTATCCTTGTGACGCAGCGGGAAAGTCTCAATCGACCCGTTTACAAGCCTGCCGGGGCCGTATTGGCGAAACGGCGCGGCATATTGTGCCGCGCCGGTCCCGCTCAGGCCAGCGCGTCGGCAATGGCCTTGCCACATTCCTCGGTACCCGCCTTGCCCTTCAGGTCGCCTGTCCGCAGGGCAGGTTCGGCCAATACGGTTTCGACCGCGCGCATGATGGCGGCAGCGGCATCCGCCTCGCCCAGATGCTCCAGCATCATCGCCGCTGACCAGATCTGGCCCACGGGATTGGCGATCCCCTTGCCGGCGATGTCGGGCGCCGAGCCATGGACCGGTTCGAACAGCGACGGGTGGGTGCCATCCGGGTTGATATTGCCCGACGGCGCAACGCCGATCGTTCCGGTGCAGGCCGGGCCAAGGTCGGATAATATGTCGCCAAACAGGTTGGACGCCACCACGACGTCGAAACGATCGGGGTTCAGCACGAATTGCGCCGTCAGAATGTCGATATGATATTTATCATGGGTGACGGTCGGGTAATTTTTGGCCATCTCCTCCACCCGCTCGTCCCACCAGGGCATGGTGATGGCGATGCCGTTCGACTTTGTGGCGGACGTCACATGCTTGCGCTCGCGCGTGGCGGCCAGGTCGAACGCATAGCGCAATACCCGGTCGGTGCCGTGGCGCGTCATCACCGTTTCCTGGATCACGATCTCACGATCGGTACCCGGAAACATCTTGCCGCCGACCGAGCTATATTCGCCCTCGGTATTTTCGCGCACCACCCAGAAATCAATGTCACCCGGCTCGCGGCCGGCCAGCGGACAGGGGACGCCGGGCATCAACCGGACAGGGCGCAGATTGACATATTGATCATATTCCCGCCGGAACTGGAGCAAGGATCCCCATAGCGAAATATGATCTGGCACCGTGTTGGGCCAGCCGACCGCGCCAAAGAAGATCGCGTCAGGCTTGCCGATCTGCTCCTTCCAGTCGTCCGGCATCATCTGGCCATGTTTGGCGTAATAATCGCAGCAGGCGAAATCCTGCCATTTCTGGCCGATCGTGAAGCCATAGAGGCTCGCCGCCCGCTCCAGCACGCGGATGCCTTCGGGCATGACTTCCTTGCCAATGCCGTCGCCGGGGATGACGGAGATGTTGTAGTTGCGCATGATGCATCCTTTACGAGGGACGTGTGCCAGCGACGGCGGGAACTGGGCCAAGCGGGCGGGACGGTTGGCTCTAGATCTTCAGCCCGCCGATATGGAACGCCTTTGTCTCCAGATATTCCTCAATCCCCGCATGGGCGCCCTCTCGGCCCAGACCCGACATCTTGACCCCGCCGAACGGCGCGACTTCCATAGCGATCGAACCGGTATTGAGCGCAACCATGCCCGCCTCCAGCCGCTCGGCAACGCGGAAGGCGCGATGCAGATTTTCGGTATAGAAATAGCTGGCAAGGCCATAGCTGGTGGCGTTGGCCAGTTCGATTCCTTCGTCCTCATGGGTGAAGCGGAACAGCGGCGCGACCGGGCCGAACGTCTCTTCTTCCGCCAGCCGCATGTCGCGTGTCGCGCCTGTCAGGACGACGGGGCGGGCAAAGCGCTCACCTGTCGCGCCTTCGGGCGCTTGCGCAAACAGGGTCGCGCCGTGCGACAGCGCGTCGTCGACATGCGCCTTCACCTTGTCGGCGGCGGCAGTGTTGATCAGCGGCCCGATGGTGCTGCCCTGCATGTCACCCGGCGCGACCTTCAGCGCCGACACGGCCTTGGCCAGCTTCTCGGCAAACTGGTCATAAACGCCGTCCTGCACCAGAATGCGATTGGCGCAGACGCAGGTCTGGCCGGCATTACGGAATTTGCTGACCATCGCGCTGGCAACGGCCAGATCGATGTCGGCATCATCGAATATGATCAACGGCGCATTGCCACCCAGTTCGAAGCTGACCCGCTTGATCGTGTCGGCGCACTGCCGCATCAGCAACGCGCCTACGCGGGTCGATCCGGTGAAAGACAATTTGCGCACTACTGGACTGGCGGTCAGCGCACCGCCGATCGCTGTCGGAAGGCCGGTGACGACATTGAACACGCCTGCCGGGAAACCTGCTTCCTCTGCCAGCTTCGCCATGGCCAGCGCGCTATAGGGCGTTAGTTCCGACGGCTTGACCACCACCGGACAACCGGCCGCCAGCGCAGGCGCGCATTTGCGCGTGATCATGGCAGAGGGGAAATTCCATGGCGTGATCGCCGCCGATACCCCAACCGGCTCCTTCATCACCAATATGCGGCGATTGGCTTCGGGGGCGGGAATGATGCCGCCGTCGATCCGCCGGGCTTCTTCGGCGAACCATTTGATAAAGCTTGCAGCGTAGCGAATTTCGCCCTCGGCTTCCGCGGTCGGCTTGCCTTGTTCGGCGGTCATGATCCGGCCCAGATCTACCAGATTGTCCATCACCAGCGCATGCTAACGCTCCAGCATCGCCGCGCGATCGCTTGCCGTCCGCGCCTTCCATGCCGGGAAGGCGGCCTCTGCCGCATCTATCGCCGCCTGGGTATCAGCCGCGCTGCAATCGGGCACGGTGCCGATGATCGCTCCGGTCGCGGGATTGTCCACCGGCACGGTCGCACCGGACGCTGCGCCGACCCACGCGCCGCCAATATAGGCGCGTTCGACGAAAAGGGCGGGGTTGGAAAGGGAAAGAGTCATCCGAGCGCCTGTGTCGTGAGAGAGAAGACTTTGATCGAGGGGTCTGTCTGCGGCATCGGCCCGCGCACCATGCGCATCACCCGGCCGACGCAGGGCAGGCCCAATTCATCGAGCCAATTGCTCAGCGCGCTTTCTTCCGGCACGTCGAGCCGACAGAAAATCCCG
Organism: Sphingobium sp. B2; assembly: GCF_007693735.1. Lineage (NCBI taxonomy): Bacteria > Pseudomonadati > Pseudomonadota > Alphaproteobacteria > Sphingomonadales > Sphingobiaceae > Sphingobium > Sphingobium sp. B2. The sequence continues at coordinate 458,203 of NZ_VDBZ01000003.1, read as the reverse complement.
CTGTTCGATCCGAGCCAGTGGGAAATCAGCGCCTTTGCGCCGCCAGTGTCCGGGGCCACCGTCGGTCCGACGACATAGCCGCGGCCAAAACGGCGGAACAGGGCAAAGCCCACCGGTTCATTGTCGCGCGTCAGCACCACGCCTTGCGCGCCCGGTACCAGTGCATCCAGCAGCGTGTCCCGGTTCATGCCGCTCGCCTGCCGCGCCAGATCATGGAGCGTCGGCATGTCCTTCGCCCCCAATGGCCGCACCCGTTCGTCGGGGATGAGTTCGGCGACCGGCACGGCAAAGGCGGCCCCTTGATGCTGGAACACCGGGCCGACCGGTTCAAAGCCAAGCTTGCGATAGAGCGGCGCGCCCTCATCCGTGGCGTTGAGCAGGATCGTACGGTCGCCAAGATCGGCCATCACCGCCTCCATCAACCGGCGACCAAGCCCCATGCCCTGCGCTGCCGGCGATACGATCACCATCCCCAGCGTCGCCGCGTCGGTCCCGTACAGCCAGGCCATGGCCGTGCCGATAACCTCTCCGTCACGTTCCGCCACATAACCAAAGCCAAGGCTGAGCAGCATGTCCCAATCCTCGATCCGGTGCGGCCATTTCTGTTCGCTGGAAAGCGCGTGCGCAGCGGGCAGATCGTCCACGGTCATCGCCCGCAGGTCCACCATCGCCTCTATGTCTGTCGCCATGCATCTTGCTCCCCGGCGGAAATGGGTCGTCCGCCTGCCCAGATAAGGAATCACTTGGATCGGTATTAATCGGCGTGTCCAAGCATTGGCTGCTGCCTTCGGCCCGTTTTTGGAAGATTATCGCGCAGATTTTCCCCCGCAACTGCAACACATGCCGCGCGCGATCCATATTCTCTCGTCCAGCCTGCATGAAGGAAAGCTGCGCTGTGGACATTTTCAACCCCGATCTCATCGTCTTGCCGCAGGGCAGCAATTTTATCGGGGGACGGCGTGTTGTCGGGCGCGGACAGGCGATCCCCGTGCGGCGCCCCTCGGACGGGCGGATCTATGCCGATCTCGACAGTGTCGATGATGCGCAGTTGGCGCAGGCGGTCGAGGACGCGCAGCGCGCCTATAAAAGCAGCGGCTGGGCGCAGACCGATCCGCGCGGCCGGATGCGGGTGCTGCGCCGCTGGGCTGACCTTATTGAAGGCGACATGGAAACGCTCGCACCGCTGGAGGCGCTTGGCTCCACGCGCATGATCCACGAAATCTGCGCCTGGGACGTGAGCTATACCGCTGAAACCGTCCGCTTCTTTGCCGAATGGGCGGACAAGATTGGCGGCGAAGTCGCATCGACCACGCCGGACAAGCTGGGCCTTACCATCCACGAACCCTATGGCGTGGTCGCTGCGATCGCGCCGTGGAACCTGCCGCTGGTCATGGCCGCATGGAAAATCGCGCCCGCCATCGCGGCAGGCAACAGCATCGTGCTGAAGCCGTCGGAAATGACGCCGTTCAGCATCGTGCGGCTGGCGGAACTGGCGATCGAGGCTGGCTTGCCCGCTGGGATTTTGAATATCGTTCAGGGTGACGGACGCAGCGTTGGCGATCCGCTGGTGCGGCGTCCTGAGATCGCCAAGGTCACCTTCACCGGGTCAACCGCGACGGGCGCGGCGATCATGACCGCCTGCGCCCAGACCGGCCCCAAGCCGGTGACGCTGGAACTGGGCGGCAAAAGCCCGCAGATCATCTTCGCCGATGCAGGGCTGGACAAGGCGTCCGCCATCGTCGCGCGCGCGATCACGCTCAATGCCGGGCAGGTCTGCGTCGCAGGATCGCGCCTGCTGGTGCAGGACAAGGTTGCCGATCAGGTCATCGATCGCATCATGACGGCCTTTGCGGCGCACAAGCCGGGACCAACCTGGGCCAGCGACAGCACGCTTGGCCCGATCATCTCCGATGGCCAGCTCGACCGGATCGACGGCATCGTCCAGCGCGCCGTCGCTGATGGCGCACAGGTGCTCACCGGTGGTACACGCGCCACCGCACCGCAGGATGGCAGCTATTTCCTGCCCACTTTGCTGCAAAATGCTGCGCAGCATAGTGAGGCGGTACAGGGTGAGATTTTCGGACCGGTGCTGACCGTCCAGACCTTCGCCGACGAAGGGGAAGCCTATGCGTTGGCCAATGACAGCAATTATGGGCTGGCCGCGGGCGTCCATACCGGCGACCTCAGCCGCGCCCTGCGCGCCACCCGCGCGCTGGAGGCCGGCACTGTCTGGGTCAACCGCTATGGCCGCAGCAACGACTTCATCCTGCCGACGGGCGGCTTCAAGCAATCGGGCATCGGCAAGGATCTGGGCCGCGAAGCCTATGTCGCCAATCTCAAGACCAAGGTGGCGCTCGTCGAATTCTGATCAGCGCGCCGCCATGCGCTGCACAGTGCCGACATCGATGACGCCCAGCCGCGCCATGCTGCGGGCCTGGCCCAGTTCGACGATCTGCTCAACCTGTGGGTGGCGGCCCTGCGCCACCTTCAGCCGATAGCGGCCGTACCGAACCCGCTCGAAACTGAACATGCCGTCAAACTCCGTGCGCGCGCGATAGGCGCTTGTACCATCCATCGTCAGCAATTCGATCGTCTCGCCCGCCAGCGCCCGCCCGTTCATTGCCAGCGTCCCTTCGACCGAGGCGGAAGGCGATACGCCCAGTTCGACCACTTCGTGCAGGCCAGCGCGCGGGGTGACAAGGACGCCCGGATTGCTAGGTATATCGAACGGATCGGACAGTGATGCTTCGTCCAGCGCAATCTTGATCGGGGTAGCGGGGCTTAGCCCGTCCAGCTCGATGTCCCGTGCCTCGTCCCCGCGCAACCGGGCGGGTAACGGCAGATCGTTCACCAGTACCCCGACCGGGTCGGCAAAGGGCGGTTCGCCCGCATCGCGCCGTCCATTGCCGTCCAGATCGTGAAAGGCCCGCACCAGCAATCCGCCGCCCCGTGCCTGCGACGCGGAACGTACCCGGCCAAACCGTCCGTTTGCGCCTGGGCCTACGCTGAACGTCAGTCCCAGGCCGATCGCCACCGCCCGGTGGCTGTCGCCCGACAGGTTCAGCGTCAGCGCCGCCGGGCCGAAATCGCGCGCATAGGCCGCATCGATCGCGACCTTTTTCTCGCCCGCCGCATAATTGGCGGAAATCTGCACCATGTCGGTTGCCCCCAGCGACCGGTTTGCGGTCAGCTGGACGCCCATCAACGTGGGATCGGGCGTCAGTCGCCAATGGACCTCGCCCCGCAACCTCACCTTGCCCGCCCGCCCGCTGACCAGCAACCCGGCCGTCGCACTCTCGCGGGTCATGCCGTCGCTGGACTGGAACCGGCTCCATCCACCCACCAGACTGGCCGCCACGCTGCGCGTCGCAACCGACAGGCGGCCATTCGCCTCTACCCCCTGTCCGCTCTGCTGCCGGGTCGAGCGCAGGTCGAAATGCAGTGGCAGGATCAGACCTGCCGCATGGACCGGCCGGTCGAGCGCTACCCCGACATAGGACCGCAGTGCAGGGTCCATCCGTTCGGATCGCAACCCGCGATTATGGACAGCCTCTACCGCTATGCTGGTCTTGAACAGATCGCCGACGACAGAAGCGCGCATGGCCGATCCGCCACCCCTGCGGCCTGCCCAGGACACTTCCCCCAGCATTCCACCCAACCCGCCGCGCAGGTTTAGCAGGCTGCGGAAAAAGGCGCTTGCCTTGATGTGGCATCTGTCTCTTATACACATCTAGCTGTGTATAAGAGACAGAGTCTGATGAGGTTGTAGGCGGCAGCGGTGAGCGTAAAGGCTGACTCTTATACACATCTAGCTGTGTATAAGAGACAGAGTCTGATGAGGTTGTAGGCGGCAGCGGTGAGCGTAAAGGCTGACTCTTATACACATCTAGCTGTGTATAAGAGACAGAGTCTGATGAGGTTGTAGGCGGCAGCGGTGAGCGTAAAGGCTGACTCTTATACACATCTAGCTGTGTATAAGAGACAGAGTCTGATGAGGTTGTAGGCGGCAGCGGTGAGCGTAAAGGCTGACTCTTATACACATCTAGCTGTGTATAAGAGACAGAGTCTGATGAGGTTGTAGGCGGCAGCGGTGAGCGTAAAGGCTGACTCTTATACACATCTAGCTGTGTATAAGAGACAGAGTCTGATGAGGTTGTAGGCGGCAGCGGTGAGCGTAAAGGCTGACTCTTATACACATCTAGCTGTGTATAAGAGACAGAGTCTGATGAGGTTGTAGGCGGCAGCGGTGAGCGTAAAGGCTGACTCTTATACACATCTAGCTGTGTATAAGAGACAGAGTCTGATGAGGTTGTAGGCGGCAGCGGTGAGCGTAAAGGCTGACTCTTATACACATCTAGCTGTGTATAAGAGACAGAGTCTGATGAGGTTGTAGGCGGCAGCGGTGAGCGTAAAGGCTGACTCTTATACACATCTAGCTGTGTATAAGAGACAGAGTCTGATGAGGTTGTAGGCGGCAGCGGTGAGCGTAAAGGCTGACTCTTATACACATCTAGCTGTGTATAAGAGACAGCACGTCACCACGACCGCGCCAACGTGCCCGGTATCTCCGAATTTCACCCTGAACCGAGCGACAGACCAGGCCCCCTCCTTCGAACGCAGATGGACGGTGACCACTGCGGCGCCTTTTTCCGCAGCCTGTTAGATGGCCATAATCGGCGCTGCCATCTGATGAGGGCGCGCGTATGATTGCGGCGCCGATCGACGTTCCCCGGCCCAGTCCATGGTCGACGGCCATGCTGCCGCGCCATCCCGATGCCGGGGTTTGCCGGCTCGTGCCGAAACGCAGCAGATCATGATTGCCCTGCACGATATTGGTGGACCACCAGGTTTCGCCCGGCCCCGGCGATTGCGCGGCGATATTATAGACTCGCCGTTCACGTCTGACCTGCCCCTGAGGGCCATAGCGGACGACTTCCAGCACATTGACGCCATGGCGCAACGCAATATCGCGAAAGGCATAGCGTCCATTCGCATCCGCCGGGACCACGCGGAGCAATTCGCCGTTGCGATAGAGTTCCGCGTCCCACCCTTGCGGTAGCAGGCCAGTCAGCGCCACCTTGTCAAATTCGCCAATGGCATCGAGCGGCCGGTTGGTCAGCGCCACGCCGCGTCCGCTGGCTGATCCGGCAACAAGGGGGATGGCAAAACTGTCCACATCCCCGATGGCCGTCTGCGTCGCTGCCAGCGGCCCCAGCAATTGCCCGTCGGGATCGGCCCGGTAGAGGCGCAGCCGCAAACTGTCCGGCATGGCGTTCGCATCGGACGCCAGCCGCGCTTCGGCGGACGCATAGGCCAGTTCGCCCGACGCCAGCATTTCATATCGTGTCGTTCGCACCTGCGCGCCCTTCGCGTCGCGCTGCCACCCGGCGGCCAATGATGCATCGAGCGCGGGCATGCGCCATAGCCGATAGGGGAAGCGGTGCCTCTCCAGCCCCGCTGTCTGTGGTTGCGTTTTCGTCGCCAGCCGCTCGGCCGCCGCTGTCCGGCGCAACGCGGCTTCGATGGGCAGCGGCGCGGGGGACGTGATGGTCAGGATCGCGTTGGTCGTGTCGGCATCAAATGTAACGCCCAGCCATCGGCCCAGCGCCTGGGTATCAACGCACCATCCCGACCGGCTGTCATGAATGTCATTTGCGCCCAGCCGCATATATTCCGTCCCGAACCGCGCCTCGCCGGTATCGCGGTCGATGGCGATATGCCGCGCCTCATCAAAAGCCCAACCTTGCGCCCGGCGCTTGTCCTCGCTCGGCACCACGGCAATCTTCAGTGCGTCGATCACATCGCCCATATCCAGGCAGATGGCATCCTCGACCGTGAAGCCGCGAATGCCGTTGCCGACGGACAATGACCCGACCCGCGCATCGAACAACAGCGCGTCGTCGGCGGACAGCAGGGCGGCCGCCGCCATCGCCGGACCCGCGCGCAACAGCAGCAGGACCAGCAGGCATGACAGCAAAACACGCCACAGCCGGGGCTGCGCGTTCATGGGATATGGACCTGTGGTCTGGTGTCAGGGTCGTGCCACGGCTGTTTCGCTCACTGCGCCGCCCGCCGCGGGGTCCGTCTCCACGAACCGCACCTTGAGCGGCCCGCTCACCCGCGCCAGCGCGGTCCGGTCCACCGGCAGCATGATGTGCCGCTGCGCCACTTCCGGATAGGCGGCGATCCCCTTGATCGTGGCGATCGGCGTTTTGCCGTCGGCCTGCATCAATTCCAGCGTCCCATAGACGGATCGGTCGCCCGCACGCATCAGGTCGACGTCCAGTTGCGCCTGTCCGTCCTGTACGCTCAGACGGGCGTTGTTCAGGCTGGCGCTGCCTGTTGGCTCGCCCACGCGCACGATGACGGGAATGGTGACGCCATAAATCGGCGTCAGGCTGATCGACATACCGTCAGCGGCAGGTTGCGGCGCGGCGGCATCGGCGACGTCAGGCACCGCGCGGAACAGCAGGTGCGCGCGATATTCGCCACCCGGCATGGTCGGCGGCACCCGCACGCCGATCCGAACCGTCTGCGACTGTTGCGGCGCCAGCGTGATCTTGCGCGGTGCATAAGTGATCAGGTCCAGCGCTGCGGCATCGCGCTGCGACGCGGTGGCCTCATCGACCGATTCGATCGTGCCCTGTTCGGTCATCTTCCGCAGCACCAGCGATATGCGATATGTCGTCGCCTTGTCGCCAGTATTGTTGACCACGACCTCGCCGCCGCTATTGGCGCCCATGATCAGGCGGGTCGGCGCGACCAGCAGGTCGCCGGCGGCAGCCTGCGCCATGGTCGGCGCAAGGGCATGGCTGGCGACAATCGCCGCCATCATCATCGTGCGTTTCATATCATTACCCCATGTCAGCGGCTTCGTGTCCAGCGGGCCGCAATGGGCAAAGATGACGAAAATAGGTTAGCAACTCGCTAACCATGCGGAGTGGGGTCAGAAATATTCGACCATCACTTCATAACTGCCGGTGTACGCGCCTTCGGGCTGCGCCGCCGACAGGGTCAGCTTTCCGCCAACGCTGAACTTGTTTTTGCGCTTGCCAGGATCCAGCACCATCGTCGATTGCGACGCTTTGGGAAGGGCCGTCATGCTTTCGCCACGGCTGTTGGTCAGTTGCGCAGGGGCCAGCATGATGCCGACCATATAATCTTTGGGACCGGTGACATAGAATAGCCCGGCCCGCTCACCGCCCAGGCATTGCAGCCCTGCTGAGCAGCGCACAGTGCCAGATGGCGTCAGCTCTATCGTGCCGCCGGCAGCGCTGGCGGCGATCGTCCCGAAACTGATGTCTGTGGCTGCCTCGACAATCGGCGCCTGCTTGCGCGTGTCGGCATGGGCGATATGGCCGGGCAGGGGGGACAGGCTCAGGGCAATCGCCGCCATGGCGGATATTGCACGCATCGCCCCGTCCTCCCTTCGGCATCGGCGTGGGTGCGGCGCTTATGCGCCGCCCCTGCCGACCGTGATTACTGATAGGAAACCGAAACCGCATATTGGCCCGAATAGGTGCCGGCGGCCTGATTGGCGCCGACATTGAGCGTGCCGGCAACCTTGAAGCTGCCATCGCCCGTGCCGGACAGGGTCATTGCCGACGTCGTCGTGGCAAGCAACACCGCCATGCTGTTCGATCCGCCATCGGTCAGCGTGATCGACGGATTGTCGATCGCCACGGTCACGGTCTCATTCGCGGCGCCGACGACGGCAAAGGCGCCCGCGGTGGTCGTGCCGAAGCAGGACAGGCCGCTGCCGCACACGCGGCTATTGTCTTCGGCGATGGCGACGGTCGCAGCAGCGGCCGACGGCACGATCTTGCCAAAGTCCAGGTCCGACGATTTGGTGACGGTGATGGCGCGCAGGATCTTAACCGTCGCATCGCCCGTGGCGGATGCAGCGTGGGCCGGTTCGATCGAGAGCGCAACGCCCGCAAACAGCATGGCAGTCAGGCCCAGGGCCTGAACGGATTTATTGGTCATGTGATATACCCCTTGGTCAGCGTCGGCATTCCAGCTCCGACAGAGGCATGGATAGGAAATGTCCGTCTATCTAAGGCTAATGGGCATGGTAAAGCCGCGATTAACCATCGAAATGACCAGAGAATTTATCCTAAATTACTGATATTCAAAGCTAATATTATATTGCCCGGCATAGCTGCCCGGTGGCGTCCCAGCCGTCACCACCATCTGTCCGCCCACCGCATAGGATGCCCCAGCGGGACTCGCCGTCGCCACAGGCCCGGATGGCAACAGGGTTACCATCAGACTCGCGGCATCCGGTCCCATCATCGCGACTGCCGGATCGATCGATACGAACAATGGCGAGTCTGAGCCGGTCAACCGGAACAGGGCGGGCTTCCCTTTGCCCAGGCACAGCATTGCGCCGCTGCAATCGGTCCCGCCATCAGGCCGCACCGTCACGATACCGTCCCGCGCCGCAGGAAGAATACGCCCGAAATCGAGCGATTCTTCCTGGGTCGCCGATAGCGATCGCAAGATCGTCACCGCCGCGCCGCCGGAGGCGGCATTCGCTGTTTGACCCATGGCAAGGCTGGAACAAGCCATGGCTCCGGCGAACAGGATGACCCGCATCAAGGGGTATGAAATGATGCTGCCATCCCGCATTACGCCGTTATGCTCGCGAATTGGTATAAATACGTAAGCACAAATGCTTACCGCAACGTTAAGCCTGTTGCAGCACGGGCGGCAGGCCGTTGTCCGGGTTCAGCGTGGCAAAGCCCGATGCATAGGCCAACCGCATGACTTCGGTGAAATTGTCCGCGCCCAGCTTCAGCATGATCTTGGCGCGATGGGCCTCCGCCGTCCTTACGCTTATCGCCATCTGCTCGGCCGCATCCTTGTTGGTCATACCGCTGACCAGCAGGCGCAGCAGTTCGCTTTCCCGCTCGGTCAGGCTGGCAATGCGCTGCTGCGCCTCGGTATTGGCGCTTTGGTCATCAAGCACCGTTTTCAATTGGCCCAGGCCAGCCTTGACCGCTGCATAAAGCGTTTGCGGCTGGCACGGCTTTTCCAGATAATCGATCGCGCCCATCTTCATCGCCTGCACCGCCTGACGGATTTCGCCCCGGCCCGACATCATGATGGTGGGAAATTGGCTGCGCTTCGCTCCCAGCTTCGCGACTGTCTCAAACCCGTCCAGGCCGGGCATATAGACGTCCATCAGCAAAAGCCCGCCAGCAACCGGCATGGCGTCGAGGAAATCCTGGCCCGACGCAAACATCTCGACATCGACCCCCGGCACGATTTCGAGCAGGTCGCGCAACGCGACGCATGTTAGTTCGTCGTCATCGACGACATAAACCTTATGTATCACGTCGACCCCAGCTTGTTAAACATTTGTTATACATGCGCGCTAACCGAACTATATCCCGCCATCAAGCGCCGTGATGGGTAAATGCGGCGGCAGGTGTTCCGCAGAGGGACTAAATGGGTCTAGCCAGCATTTGTAGCGTTACAAAGCCCTTTCTGGCTGACCTGTAATCAGCGCGAACCGTTCGGCTGCCCCGCGAATCAGGTCTCGCCATTGCTCGTCGGACCACGCCTCCAGCGCTTCATAAAGCTCGCGGAGCGCGCTGCTGGTCGTTGCGCTCTCAAACAGGCCGGCCGTCCCGGCCAACTGGTGCATGGCGTTACGCAACTGCGCCTTTGTCTCGCTCGTCAGTCCATCGGGCGCGACGGCATCGGCGAACAGTATTGCGATATTATCCAGCCGCTGGCGATACATGCGCGCCAGTTCGGGGGACGGCGCCGATCCTGTCAGCATCCGATCGTCGTTTTCCACGCGCAACCACGGCTTCAGCGCCGCCTGCAAATCGCTCATCCTGACCGGCTTGGCCACATGGCCCTGCATGCCAGCGTCCAGACAGGCCGTAATATCGTCCGCATAGGCATTCGCGCTGATCGCGATGATCGGCAGCCGGTCGGGACCATAGCCACGCCTGCGCAACGTGCGCGTCGCCGTCATCCCGTCCATGTGTGGCATGCGCAGATCCATCAACACCAACGCATAGGGCAATCCTCGCGCATGGGCGTCATCCACCATGGCGATCGCTTCGGCACCGTTGGAGGCGATGGCGACTTCATGGCCCAGCCGCTCCAGCATCTCCGACACCAGCAACTGATTGATGTCATGGTCCTCGACCAGCAGGATGCGGCGCGCGATGGTGGCCCTGACCGGCAGATCCATCATGGTGGGCGCTGGCGCCAATGCTTCGCCCTCTGCGGCTACCAGCGGTATCTGAAGCGCGACGATCGTGCCCTCACCCGGACTGCTGCGCAGCACGACATGTCCGCCCATCAACCGCGCCAGCTTGTCGCAGATCGCCAGGCCAAGGCCCGAACCCCCATGGCGCTGTGCCGCAGCCCCATGCGCCTGGACAAATTCCCGAAATATCGCGGTCTGCCGGTCATGGGCTATGCCGATGCCAGTATCTTCCACCTCTATGCGCAGCACGGCATCGGGCAGCTTGATCGCCCGGATGGTGATATGCCCCTCATGAGTGAATTTGATCGCGTTGGCCAACAGGTTGACGATGATCTGGCGCAATCGCAACCGGTCGCACAGGATCATTTGCGGCAAGGCCGGGTCGACGATGACGGACACGGGCAGCCCCTTGCGTTCGGCCAGCGCATGGAGTGCGGCAACGCTCGACTGCAACTTCTTCTGAAGGTTCACCGGTTCGGGTTCCAGCACCATCTGCCCCGCCTCGATCCGTGAAAAATCCAATATGTCGTTCAGCAATTCCATCATCGACTGGCTGGATTCCAGGATGAGCTCCAGCTTGCTGCGCTGCGCATGACGCGGCTCATCCTGCAACAGCAATTCGGTAAAGCCGATAACGCCGTTCATCGGCGTGCGGATCTCATGGCTCATATTCGCCAGGAAAACGGCCTTGGCATTGGCCGCCTGTTCAGCGCGCACCAGCGCTGCCTCATTCTCCTGTTCCAGATCCTTGCGCCGCGTGATGTCGGTGCCAACCCCGATCAGGCCGATCAACTGCCCTTGCGTATCGACCTCCGGGCCACAGATCAGGTCGACCCAGCAAATGCCGCCATCGCTGTGGCAGAAGCGCAATTCCACTCGCCATGTCCGCCCTTGCGACATGGCGGTCCGCCATTGCGCCCGTATCTTCTCACGATCATGGGGGTGGATCGCCGCCATCCAGCCAACGCCCATGACCGCGTCGCGAGACAGGCCAGTGGTTTTCAGCCAGGCGTCATTGGCGAAATTGCAAAAGCCCAGATCGTCCGTGCGGAAAATCCCGGCAGGTGACAGGCTGGCCAGCGCGGAAAAATGCCGTTCGCTTTCCTCCAGTGCGCTCACCGCCTGCTGGAGCACCGTTTCGCGCTCCATCAATTCGCTGGTCTTGATCTCCACCTGCTGCAACGCATAGGCTTCGCGCCGGATGTAGGACAGCGTCAATATGCCGAATATCCAGCTGATCGCCAGCCCGCAAAGCAGCACCAGCCAGCCTTCGCTCGTCGATACGCTTCGCTCAAACTGGGGCGTGCTGGTCCAGCGCACCGTCCATCTCTGCTCCATCAGCAACAGCGTGCGGGTTACGCTATATTTGGGTCGATGATTCCCCTTGGCAGCGCTGGCATAAATAGTGTCATCATCGGCCGTCACAGGACCATCGAAAATATGGATGTCCAGCGACCGTCCCTGACTTTGCGTCAAGCCCTCCATCAGGCGGTTGGCGACGAACGGCGCATAGATCCACGCGATCAGGGCCTTGCGTCGCTCCTCCACGGTCGCATGGGGCAGGCCGGGCTGATAGAGAGGCCGCAACAGCAGGAAGCCGGGGCGCTTTTGCGCATCCTGCACCAATATGATGCGCCGGGTGATCGTCGCCTTGCCGGTGTCGCGCGCGTGCAGCGCGGCGGATCGCCGCCGGGCTTCGGCCAATATGTCCAGCCCCATGGCGGCGCGGTTGGTGGCTATCGGTTCGATCTGGGCGATCACGCCGCGCAGGGGGGCGTTGCTGTCGGGATGGATGCGATAGCCGGGAAAACGCTGCGTCTGCGCGCGCATAAACGCGGGCAGCGTCGCAGGTGTCACGGGACGGATATAGCCCATGCCGTTCAGACCGGGCAGGAATGTGCCCATGTTCAGCGCCGCCACATAGGCGCGCCAATCGTCCGGGGTTATCTCGTCCGACGCGGCAAATAGCGCCGCGGCGCCGTCCAGACTGCGGGAATAGGCTTCCAGCCGGTATCGCAATGCCCGCTCATTTTCATGCGCCAGCACGGCAAAGCTCGCCTGGTTGCGGTCATGGACGAATTCGGACGTGACCTTCCATGCGGTCAACGTGCCACCGATCATGACCATCATGACCGCGCTCATCGTCGCGGTATAATGCGCGATCGGCTCGCCGCGCCACAATATGCGCCATCCCTTCCAGGGACCGAGCATGATGACCGGGGTGACGATCAACACCCCCAGCAGATCACCTGTCCACCATGTCGCCCAGCTTTCGGCAATGGCGGTCGCAGGGATGCTGTGGTTCAGGTACAAAATGGTGACGCCGATGCTGGGCGCGATGACGCAGGCCAGCGGACAGATCAGCGCCGCCATCAGCGCAACATCCCATGCCGACGTCAACTGGATCGGCGTCCCGAAGCGCTTACGTACGATGCAGGCGGCGACCAATGCCTGCAAGGTCGATCCGATTGCAATGCACAGCGCGTTGGACAGGATCAGCGGCAGGCCTGCCGTTTCCAGTCGCATCATGCCGATCGCGACATTGACAAGAAACGCGCCGATCGCAACGCCCGGCCATAGCGTACGTCCGAAAACCAGGATGGCGGACACCGCGATACCCGACGCCGGCCAGATCACCGTCGCATAGCCGGGCGGGATCGCCATTTTCAGGCCCAGCCACCCGACGACGCAATAGGCCAGCGCCAATGCGGCATTCAGCGCCGCGATGCGCGGTGCGAAAAGACCCGCGCGCAAAGTTTCGTCACTACCGGTCGATGCCCGGCTGTCCTGTTGTTCCATCCTGCCCCCGGGCACAGGCAGGGCGGCGCAGTTCCGCCCTGTCTGACATCGCGCTTATAGGGCGTGGCGCGCAATCGGCAATGTCCGCTTGTCTATGTCAGGCCTGGGTAGCGAACCGTTCGACGCGATAGGGTTCGGTCGGGATGTCGGTCGCGCCCTTCGCGATGATCTCCGCCATCGTCTCGCCCACGCCCGGCCCGATCTGGAAACCCGATCCTGAAAAGCCGAACGCATAATATAGCCCGCTGGTTGTCGCGCTCGGTCCCATCACCGGCTGGCTGTCAGGCATATAGCCCTCGATCCCGGACCAGACGCGGATGATGTTGAGCCTGCCCAGCGACGGGGCGAGCCGCCTTATATGCTTCAACTGACTCACCGTATTTTGCGGCTCGACATAGGCGCGATACTGGTCGGGGAAGGATGGTCCCCGCGTGCTGCCGCCCAGCACGATATTGCCCCGCGCTACCTGACGGAAATAGACCGTCTCCTGCTCCAACGGGGTCATCACGCCGACCGTCGGCAAAATGGCGTAAGGCACCGGCTCTGTCACGCTCATGGTCGGGCCTTTGGGGACGATCGGCACCGGCTCGCCAAATTGCGATGACAACGCATTGCCCCATGCGCCCGCCGTCACCAGCAATATAGGCGCGCGGAATGTCCGCCCGTCCGCTGCCGTGACGATGAAATCCTCCCCGACCTTCTGCGCATCGACAATCTGGGTATTTTCATGGATCACCGCGCCCAGTCGTGCCGCTGCCCGCGCAAAGGCAGGCGCGGCGAGGCGCGGATTGGCGTGACCATCCGTTGCCGAATAGGAACCGGCCAGCACGTCAGGCCCGAAAAAGGGAAATTTGTCGCGCAGCACATTGCCGCTCACCAGTTCCAGATCCAGCCCTTCCATGCGCGCATTTGCCGCATAATCCTCCATCGAACCGACCAGTTCGGGCCGTTCGCGATAACAGACGCGGATATGTCCGGACCTGTCTCTTATACACATCTAGATGTGTATAAGAGACAGAGTTCGGGCCGTTCGCGATAACAGACGCGGATATGTCCGGACTGGAGAGATTCGACATCGGCCCCCAATAATGCTCGCGATTTCCGCCAGATGGCGATGGCGCGATTGGCCAGCGGCAATTGATGGATGGGGCGCCCCTGTCGCCTCACATTGCCAAAATTGGTGCCGCTTGCCTGCCGACCGATCAGGTCGGTCTCCAGCAAGGTCACTGACAGGCCATGGCCGCGCAGGAAAAGTGCTGCCGATGACCCCATCAGCCCGCCGCCCACGATGATGACATCGCTGGCCCCGCTCATTGATCGTCTCCAATCGCTATGGTCAGCGGCTTGACCGGCGCCTGACCGCGCAATCGGCCAACCTGCTCAATGGGAATGTCCGCTTCCGCCGCGATCAACTCGGCCGCCGCCAGCCCGCAATAACGGCCCTGGCAACGCCCCATGCCGACCCGGCTGAACGCCTTGGCCCGGTTTGCCTCCTTGGCGCCCGTCTGGCGCATGATGCCGCGCAGGTCGCCAGCGGTCACCCCCTCGCACCGGCACAAGATCGCATCGTCCGGCAATTGCGATGCTTGGTGCGAAGGCCATGGAAAGGCCTTCGCCAATCCCCGCGCAAATTTCGCATAGGTGCCGACATCGCCGCGCAGCGACGCCATCTCGCCCTTGTCCACCGGCAGCCCCAGATCGGCCAGTGCCGCCAGCGCCGCCAGCCGCCCGCTGGCTTCGGCTGATCGCGCGCCCAATATCTTGGCTCCGTCGCCCGCCAAATAAACGCCCGCCACGCTCGACCGTCCATCGCTGTCCCGCTCCGGCAGCCATTGCCGCGTGCCTGGATCAAATGCGAAGGCGCAGCGCGCCAGATCGGCCAGCTGCGTTTCCGGGCGCAAATGATGCCCCATCGCCACCGCGTCGCAGACAATGTCCTGTTCGGTCCCCGCTCCGGTGCGAAAACGCACGGCGCTAACGCCGCTATCGGCGTTGCCGATGATTTCCAGCGGCGTGATGCCATTGTGCACGGCTACGCCCGCGCGCTTCAATTTCATCGTCAGCGCGACGCCGTTCCACAGCACAGACGGCACCGCCAGCAGGTCAGGCAAAGCCTTGATCCGCGCACTGTAGGGCGCGGTATCGAGCACAGCGACGACATTCGCGCCTGCCTCGACATATTGGCTTGCAACCAGATAGAGCAGCGGCCCCGATCCCATGAACACGACATTGTGCCCGATCGATACCGCCTGGCTCTTGAGCGCCACCTGCGACCCGCCCAGGCTATAGCTGCCGGCAAACTGCCATCCCTTGACCGGCATCAGCCGATCGGTCGCCCCAGTGCACAGCAATAATGCGTCAAACGGAATTGCGTCCGCATATGTCGCACTCGCTGTCCAGACTTGCCCGCCAGCAATGTTCCACACCAGCGTTTCCGGGCGATAATCGATCGCGCTCTTGAGCCCATCGAATGTTTCATGCAGCGCCTGCGCCCGTCCGGCCTCGCTGCCGTACAGCTTGGCATAGGGCCGGGTGAAATTGTCCGGCTGACGGCGATAGATCTGGCCGCCGTCGCGTCGTCCCTCGTCCAGCAGGATCGGGCGCACGCCTGCCTGCACGCAGGCTTGCGCCGCGCGCGTCCCGGCTGGTCCTGCACCAACGATAATGACCCTTGGGCTCATGCGTTGTTCGGCCATGATGCCTCCGGCTGGCTGGTCAGGATGCGCTGGCCCGACGCGGCCAGGGTCGAACAGGCGCGCAGGCGGTCGCCGCTTTCGGTCCACACCCAGCAATCCTGGCACGCACCCATCAGGCAGAAACCGGCCCGTTTCTCCGGCCCGAACTCTGACTGGCGCAACACGCTGCCCTGGTTCAACAATGCGACCATCAACGTGTCACCCTCCAGCGCCCCGACGGGGGCGCCATCGACATGCACGGTGATAGCGGGGCGATCGGTTTCACCCAGACGAACGAAGCGGCTCATGACGGACGCAAGCTTTCATCTCCAAGATGGCACAATATCTGGCTGCCCTTGCTGAGCGGGCGGCGGGGTGGGGGCGTGGTATTGCAAAGCCCATCCACCCGCGCGGGGCAGCGTGGCAGGAAGCGGCAAAGGTCTGGATGATCGCCCTGTCCTCCAACCGGCGGCGGCGCGATCCCGGCATGACTCTCCTCCAGCCATCCCGCCCGCATTTCCGGCACCGATCCGATCAGCAGGTCCGTATAGGGATGGAACGGCGCGACGCCGAACGCTTCACGCGGCCCGGTCTCGACCATCGTACCGGCATAAAGCACCAATATGTCGTCGCAGATCGCCCGGACCGTTGAAATGTCATGGCTGATGAACATGGTCGCAATGCCAAGTTCCCGGCGCAATTCGGCCATCAGTTCCAATATCGCCGCGCCCACGACAGTATCGAGCGCGGACGTCACCTCGTCGCACAGGATCAGTTGCGGATCGGCCGCCAGCGCTCGCGCCAGGTTGATCCGCTGCTTCTGGCCGCCAGAAAGGCCGCCGATCGGCTGGTCGATCAGCGTGGCGGGCAGGCGGATCAGATCGAGCAACTCCAGCACGCGCATCCGCGCCGCATTGCCCTTGAGCCCGTGGTAGAAGGCCAGCGGTCGCGTCAATATCCGACCGACGCTGTGCGCGGGATTGAGCGCCGTATCGGCATTCTGGAACACCAGTTGCACCCGGCGAAACTGGTCGCGACTACGCCCGTGCAAGCCTGGCGGCAGAGTTTCGCCATCCAGCAGCACCTGCCCGCTGGCGGGTGGCAACAACCCGGCGATGACCCGCGCGATAGTGGATTTGCCCGATCCGCTTTCGCCGATCACGCCCAAAGTCGCGCCTCGCTCGATCGTCAGGTTGATGTCGCGCAGTACCGGAATACGCGGACGACCATCCTTGCCGATCTTGCCATAGCCCGCCGTCATGCCGCGTATTTCCAGCAGCGGCGCGGCGGGCAGGGCAATTTTTGGGGGTGCCGGGCGGACCGCGGGCCGGGCGGCAGCCATCAGCGTCCTGGTATAGTCATCCGCGGGGGCGTGGAGGATTTGCGCAGCCGCGCCCGCCTCCCGGATGCGCCCCTGGCTCAGCACGACAATCTGGTCGGCCATCTGTGCGACGACGGCCAGGTCGTGCGACACGTAGATGGCGGTTGCGCCCCGTTCCAGCACGACTGTCTTGAACGCGCGGAGCACCTCGATCTGGGTGGTCACGTCCAGCGCAGTCGTCGGTTCGTCCAATATGACCAGTTCCGGGTCCGTGATCAGCGCCATCGCGGCCATCAACCGCTGCAACTGTCCGCCCGACAATTGATGCGGATAGCGCGCGCCGATCGTTTCGGGAAAGGGCAGGGCGAGCGCGCGGAACAGGTCGACCGCCTTGGCCTCGGCCTCCGCGCGCGGCATCAGATTGTGGATCAGCGCAGGCTCGACCACCTGATCCATGATGGTGCGCGATGGATTGAAGGCGGATGCCGCGCTTTGTGCGATATAGGCGATGCGATTGCCGCGCAATTGTGCCAGCGCGCCGCGATCGAGCTTGGTAAGGTCGCACTCGCCCACCCGGATCGACCCTTCCGCGATCTTCGCCCCCGGCCTGGCATGGCCCAGCAGCGTCAGCGCGATCGTCGTCTTGCCCGATCCGCTCTCGCCGATCAGCGCCAGCACTTCGCCGCGATTCAGCGCGAAATCAATGTCGCTGACGATCGGGAATATCTCGCCCGCGCTATTGCGCGCGGTAACGGTCAGGCCCTTTACCTCGACATGGGGCGTCGCGCTCATTGGCCTTTGCCCTTGCCCGAAAAGCCGATCGCATCGATCAACAGGTTCACTCCTACCGTCAGCGTCGCAATCGCAACGGCTGGCGCTATGATCGCAAGCGCACCTTCGCCCAGCCCGGAGATATTCTCGCGCACCAGCGATCCCAGATCAGCGTCGGGGGGCTGCACGCCAAGGCCAAGGAAGGACAGGCCCGACAGCAGCAGCACGATGAAGACGAAGCGCAGGCCGAAATCGGCCAGAAGCGGGTGGATCATATTGGGCAATATTTCAGCGATCGCTATGTAGAAGCGCCGTTCGCCGCGCGCCTTCGCCACCTGCACATAATCCATCTGCGCCAGATTGACGGCCAGAGCCCGCGCGATCCGGTAATTGCCGGGGATATAGGTGAAGGCCGCGATCAGCAGCAGCAGCCCCAGCGAGGATCCGAATGCCGCGACCAGCACCAGAGAGAATATCTTGGAGGGGATCGAAATCAGCATATCCATGAAGCGCGAAAGCGGCTCATCGACCTTGGCTCCGCCCACTGCCGCCGTCAGCGCCAGCGCCGTGCCGCTGGTACTCGCCAGCAACGCCGCCGCCGCCGCCAGCCCAACTGTATAGCGCGCGCCCGACATCAGCCGGCTCAGCACATCGCGGCCCAGATAGTCGCTGCCCAGCCAATGCTTCGCGGATTGTCCGTCAAACACGTCATAGGCGACGAACGCGCCGACCGGATAGGGGGCCAGCATGGGTCCGAACAGTGCGACAGCCAGCCAGAAGATGACCAGGGCCAACCCCAGCTTGCCCGACAGCGGCAGGGCTTTGGCCCGTTGAAAGATATTGCCCATCATTGCGCCCGCAGCCTTGGGTTGGCCAGGATCGCGGTAACGTCCGCGATCAGCATCAGGATGAGATAGGCGGCGCAGAATATCATGGCGCACGCCTGCAATAGCGGCATGTCGCGACTGGTGACCGCATTGACCATCAGGCTGGCAAGCCCCGGATAGTTGAAGATGGTTTCCACGATCACCGCCCCGCCCAGCAGGTAGGACAGGCTCAATGCCATGGCGTTCACGATCGGCGCGATGGCGTTGGGCATGATGTGCCGCAATATGACACGCACCGGCGCAACGCCCTTCAGCACCGCCATTTCGACATAGGGCCGGTCCATCTGGTCGATCACTGCTGCGCGCGTCATCCGCGCCATCTGCGCGATAACGATCACGCATAATGTCAGGACTGGCATGGCAACGCCGCGCAGATACTCGCCCCACTCCATGTCGCTCGACGCCAGCGCGATCGAGGGCAGCCAGCGGAGTTTCACCGAAAAGATCAGCACGGCGATGGTCGCGACCAGAAATTCGGGTACCGCCACCATGGCGAGCGTCACGACGTTGAGCGCCCGGTCTATCCGCCCGCCGCGGTTCATGGCGGATCCGATGCCGATGGAAAGCGCGACAGGGATCGCGACCATGGCGGCCAGAGCGGCGAGCAGCAGGCTGTTGGGCAAGCGCTCCTCAATGACTTCGCCGACCGGCATGTTCGCGACCATCGATTGGCCAGGATCGCCCGTCAGCATGCCGCCAAGCCAGCTCACATAACGCACATGGGCCGGGCGATCGAGACCCATTTCATGGCGCAATGCCGCGACCTGGTCCGGCGTGGCGCTCTGCCCCAGCGCTTCCTGCGCCGCGTCGCCGGGCAATAATTGGGCGATCACGAAGATCGTCATCGACACCAGCAGCAGCGTCAGCAATGACGATGCGAACCGCTTGCCGATCAATGTCAGCGCGGCGCTCATGCCGCTGCGGGAGGATGCGCCCGCCATCAGCCTTCCCACCAGACATGTTCGGCAAATTGGTAACCCATCATGCCGCCAATGGCGATTGGATACATGCCCTTTAACCGCCGGTCATGGGCATCGATCAGGTTGATGAAGACCGGAATGGAAACCCCGCAATAGTCGCGGACCAGCTCTTGCATCTCGCCATAAAGCTGTTTGCGCTTTGCCTGGTCGGCTTCGCCGCGCGCTTCCACCAGCAGGCGGTCGAAGCGCGCATTTTTCCAGCCGCTCTCATTCCAGGCCGCATCCGACTTGTAGAACAGGCTGAACATCAGATCGGCGGTCGGACGCGGGTTGGTGTTGCCAAAGCCCATTGGGTGTTTCATCCAGTGGGTCGACCAATAGCCGTCGGCGGGCACGCGATTGACGGCCAGATTAAGGCCGATGCGCGATCCATATTCCTGTAGGACCGATGCCATATCGACCGATCCTTCCGCCGCGGGTGACGCATAGATCGGCAGCCGCGTTCCCTTCAATCCCGCCCGTTGCAGGTGCCAGCGCGCCTTGTCCAGGTCGAGCACCCGCTGCGGCAGATCAGCGCGATAATAAGGATGGAAAGGCGGGATCGGGTGATCGTTGGCGATCGTCGCATAGCCGCGGAAGAGCGCCCGTTTTATGAGGGGGCGGTCGAACAGATATTTGATCGCTGCAACGAAATGCGGGTTTCCGGTTGGCAGGCGATCCTGGCGCATGATCAGGTTGGTGTGCAGCCCCGATGGTGTCACCATCAGATTGTGGCGGGGCGAGGCATGGATGCGCTTGCTCGATCGCGGGTTGACCGCTAGGATGATGTGGACGTCGCCCGACAGCAGCGCGTTGACCCGACTGGTCTCGTCGGGAATGCTGATGAGTTCGATTTCGTCCAGATAGGGTTTGCCCGGCTTCCAGAAATTGGGATTGCGCCGCGCCAGCGTGCGGACGCCGGGGCGAAATTGTGCGCACAAAAATGGGCCGGTGCCGTTGGCGGTGCGGAAATCGCTCGTCCCTTCGCGCAATATCCCGAAATGCGTTTGTGCAAGAATGGCGGGCAGATCGGCATTGGGGCCGGTCAGGCGAATGAACACATCCTGTTTGCTCGTGGCTCGAATCTGGGCAAACTGCTCGGCAATTTGCGCCATTTTCGATCCGGTCGCCGGATTTTTGTGTCGCATCAGGGTCCAGACGACATCCTGCGCCGTCAGCGTCGCACCATCATGAAATGTGATGCCCTTGCGCAGCCTGATATGCCAGTTGATCTGG
Organism: Sphingobium sp. B2; assembly: GCF_007693735.1. Taxonomy (NCBI): domain Bacteria; kingdom Pseudomonadati; phylum Pseudomonadota; class Alphaproteobacteria; order Sphingomonadales; family Sphingobiaceae; genus Sphingobium; species Sphingobium sp. B2. Next base: position 437,324 of record NZ_VDBZ01000003.1, on the reverse strand, counting down.
TCGCTGCTCTCGATCCGTTCGGCCAGTTCCAACTGGGGGATCAGGTTGCGGTCCAGCTGGGTCAGCAGGCTGTAGAACATGTAGTGACGGATATAATCGCTTGAATTCGCACCTTTGGCGGGGTCAAGCGTATCGGCGGTCGATGCCGTCATCCCGGCGGCGCGGATGCGTCCGCCCCGGCGGGGGCGGCTGGCGGACATCGCGCTATCGGGCAGCAACAGTCCAGCGCCAACGCCAAGGCCAGCGCCGATCAGGCCGCGGCGGGAATAGGGGGACAAGATATCGGTCAATGGATCACGTCCTGCCATTTATACCATAGCCCAACCAGCGGCAGGAACCATGGCTTGCCAAAATGCCCCGGCACGCTCGGCCAGTCCAGTTCGGCCCAAGGGTTGGCGTCGGGCTCGCCGCTCATCACGCGCGCCATCTGCTGCCCCATATGGGTCGCCATCTGCACGCCATGGCCGCTATAGCCCATCGAATAATAAAGGCCGCCCGTCTCGCCCGCGCGGGGCAGGCGGTCGGCGGTCAGGTCCACCATCCCGCCCCACACATGGTCGACGCCGACGCCTCTGAGCGCTGGGAATATTTCCCCCAGCGCCTCCTCCAGAATGCGTCCGCTTTTCAAATCCGATCGGGCATCGCTGATGGCAAAGCGCGCCCGCCCGCCGAAGATCAGGCGATTGTCGGGCGCCAGACGGAAATAATTGCCGATATTCTTGCTGGTCACATAATTGCGGCGTCCTGGCAGCAACTTTTCGATCAGCGCGTCGTCCAGTGGCTCGGTTGCGATTACGAAGCTGCCGACCGACACGATCCGGCGACGGAAGAAGCCGAACGGTGCAGCGGCAGGCGCGCCGCCCGTGGCGACCAGCACCTGCTTTGCATCGACGGACCCGCGCGAGGAGACAACCCGCCAACCGGTCTGTGCCCGGTCAAGCCCTGTGACCTCGGCCCCTTCGAAAATATGTGCGCCGGCCCGCGTTGCTGCTTCAGCAAGACCCACTCCGAAACGGGCAGGGTGGATTTGCGCGCTTGTGGTCTGGATCAGCGCGCCATGAAAGGCGTCGGACCCAACCTCATCACCGATCCGCGCCGGGGGCACCAGCCGCACATGCTCATCGACTTCAGCGGCCAGCAGGTCATGCGCCCGCGCCAGCTTGTCATAATGTTTGGGCTTGGCCGCCAGCTTCACCCGGCCGCAGCGGGTGAAATTGCAGTCAATCCCTTCCTCGCGAGCCAGCCGCTCGACCGTATCGACCGCGTCGCAATGCGCCCTGTACCAGGCTTTGGCGACCGGCTTGCCGAACCTTGCCGACAATGCGCCATAGTCATGCGCGGTACCATTGTTGCACTGGCCGCCATTGCGCCCGGACGCCTCGCCCACGACCTTCCCCGCCTCCAGCAGAACGACGCTTGCGCCGCGCTTCGCCAGCGCTAGGGCCGCCGACAGGCCGGTGAAGCCACCACCGATTATGGCGATGTCAGCCGACCCTTCGACCCCGCCCTTCGCACCGCCCATGAAGGGCGGCGCGCTGGCAAGCCAGTAGGAGAGGGGGGAGGCGTTCATCGAACGATCAGAGGCCCACAACCGCCGGCAGGCAGCCGATATGGGGAATTTCGACGTCGCGGTAGAAGGGGTTGGACGGCTCATGCCCACGACCCACGAACACGCGGCAGCCAAAATGCAGGTCGGTCGCCGTATTCTGATCGTAGCGGAAGCTGGACGATACGTGCATCATATCTTCCGGATTTGCGCCCAGCTGGTCGAACATATATTCGAACGCCTGCATCCGCGGCTTGTAGGCCTGCGCCATCTGCGCGGTATAGACCGCATGGAAAGGCGCGCCCAGCATCCCTACATTATGATGGATCTGGTCGTTCATCGCGTTGGAGAGGATGACGAGCGGAATCTTGTCGCCGATCTTGGACAGGCCGCCAACGACGTCGTCATGCGGACCCCATGTCGGCACCGTGTTGTACACAGCATCGGCATCAGCCTCATTATAGGCCACGCCCCATTTCTTGCACGTCCGGCGCAACGAGTTGCGGATGACCTCCTGATAGGGCTGCCAATCGCCCATCACCTGATCGAACCGATAGGCGCTCCAGTCCTTGCAAAAGGCGGGCAGCTTTTCCGCGTCGATGCGATCGGCCATGAAGGCGGTCGCCATTTCGGTCATGCGAAAACGGGTGAGCGTGCCATAGCAGTCGAAACTGATATATTTGGGCCGGAAATTGGGCATCGGCTGATCATCCTTTGCAGGTTCTTGAAGCGCGGCCTGGCGGCCATGTGACAGGCACATTACGACATGGGCGCGCCGGAACATGAAGCCCATTTCTACGGGCGCGAACGCATATATCGGGCTTTTATCGCGGCCCATTCGGCATAGATTGCTGCGCTCTCAATAGCCCTTGTCGCGTGCGACCTCCCCCTCCATGGTCGCCCCCGACACGTGGCGGCGGATATTGGCGATCAACGCGCGCGCAGCGCTGTCCGCCCGCGTCATGCTGGCGACATGAGGGGTCATGATGATGCGGGGATGCGCCCACAATGCATGGCCCTGAGGCAACGGTTCGGGGTCGAATACATCCAGCACCGCCCCTGAAAGATGACCGTCGTCCAGCAGCGACAGCAGATCCTGCTCCACCAGATGCCCACCCCGCCCGACATTGATCAGGCCCGCCCCGCGCGGCAGTTGCGACAGCGTTTCGCGGCACAAAATGCCGCGGGTCTCGGTGGTGAGTGGGAGCAGGCAGATCAATATGTCGCATCCCGAAAGGAAGGCGGGCAACGCCGCCGCTCCGGCAAAGCAATCGACCCCTTCCACGGCATGGGCCGACCGGCTCCACCCCGACAGTGGAAAGCCGAACGGCCGCAACGCGCCCAGCACCGCCTGACCCAGAATGCCAAGGCCCATCACGCCGATCCGTCGCTGGCTGGCGGGCGTCAGTTTGATAGGTGCCCAACGACCCTCGCGCTGGGCGATACCATGGTCGATCAGGTTGCGATGCAGCGCCAGCACCGCCATTGTCGCATATTCGACCATGCCCTGCGCAATGCCCGGCTCGATCATCCGCACTACGCGGACGTGGGGCGGCAGGCGGCTCATGTCGAACTGGTCGATGCCAGCACCGATGGAAAACAATATCTCCAGTGCGGGCAGTGTCGCGATCAGTTCCACTGACGGGTTCCACGCGGCGAGGTAGCGGATCGTGGCGGGGTCATGCGGGTCTGTCGGATCGACAAAGCCGATATCCGCAGCCTCGGCCGCGAAAACATCGCGCCAGGTGCGGCCGCGTTCAGGATCGGAGGTATAAAGCAGGGTCATCATACAGACTTTCTGGCGGGGGCAGGGCGGCGGGTGCGCCTGGCCTGCCACCACATGACTAATCCGGAAACACACAGCGCAGCCAGCGCCAGTGCGGTGATCAGCAATATGGGCTGGCCGATCGGACCAAAGGCGTCGCCCGCATGCAAGGGCAGCACGGTCATCCACAAGGCGGGATTGTTCTGCGCACGCATGGCGCTAACGATGCGGGGCTGCGCCAGCGTTACGATGACCCTGTGGATCGCGCGCGCATTATGTTCAGGGGCGTTGAAATTGACGATCAGCCGATCGCCATCGATCCGCAGGTCGCGCAGCATGGCATCGGGGAAGGCCGATTGCGCCAGCATCACGCTGCGGTCGATCGTCGCGGCCGATGCGGCGGACGGCGCATTGGCGGCACCCTTGCTCAGCAATTCGGGCACCACCAGCAGCAATCCCGTCGTCGCCATGAACAGCAGAAACGCGCTCAGCAAGACAGCTGCCGTGCGATGGCATTGGCGCAGAACCAGCTTGGGCGACAATGTCCAGCGTATCGCCAGCGCCTTGCCCATCTTGCCGCGCTTGGGCCACCAATAGGCCAGGCCGCTCGCAACCATGGCCAACAGGGCCAGGCCGTTCAGGACGATGACGGCCATGCCGACCTTACCGGCCATCAACCGATAATGGATTTGTAACGCCGCTTCGACCGGAAAGGCCAAGGCATTGCCCGACCGCAGCACCGCGCCGCCGGCGGGATCGACCGAGGCATAGCGCACCGCACCGTCACGATTGCCCATTTGCGCGAAATAGGTGGCCCCATCGGCATCGGGCGCAAACAGCCGCGTTACCGCATAGCCTGCCGTCGCCCGGTTCGCTGTCATGATCACTTCACCCACCGAAACCGCTGGCCCGGCTTTTCCGCTGGTCATCGCCACCGGATCGATCAGCCGCGCCAGCGGCCCGCGATAGACCAGCATCGCGCCGCTCAGCGCCTGCACCAGCAGCAATGCCGCCACGGCCAGGCCGATTGTCCGATGCAGGCGCAACATCAGCGCGCGGTTCATGGGGTAGCCCTCAAAAACGAAAAGGGCCGCCAACGACAGGAGGAGGAGGTGTCGTTGACGGCCCGAAGAGGGAGGCGCGAACGCCTCCCGGCACCTGTTCTAGAAGTTGAACGTACCTCGTATCGTAAAGGAACGGGGCATGCCTGGCTGTATCCACAGGGCTGCGTAAGAGCTGGCATAATATTTCTTGTCGAACAGATTATCGACATTGGCCGACAGCTTGAACTGGTCGTTGATCGTGACCGATCCCATCAGCTTGGCAATGGTGTAGCTGGGCAGGAAGAAGGTGGTTGCCGTCTCGCCCAGACGCTTGCCCACATGGTTTACGCCGCCGCCCAGCATGGCTTGATGATCGCCGATCGAGAAATTCTTGAACAGCAGGATATTGCCCTGATGCTTGGGAATGTTGATCAGCGGATCGCCCTTCAGGATCGGCAGACCGAAATTGGGGTCGAACACATTGGTGGCCCAGCCCGCATCGGTATAGGCATAGGTCAGGAACAGTTCAAACCCGGCTGGCAGCTTGGCATTGACGTCAAACTCCACGCCCTTGCTGTCGGCGGAACCGACCGGCTTGGAAAAGCCGGGGTTGGCCGGGTCGGTGGACAGCACATTGCTCTTCTTCATCTTGTAGAGCGAAATCGTGCTGGTCAGGCGACCATCTGGGGTGATGAACTTTGCACCGACTTCATAGGATGTGCTGATTTCAGGCTCAAATGGCAGCCCGTCGAAACCAACGCCGCTATTGGGGCGGAAGCCTTTGCCATAGCTGGCATAGAGCGACACGCTGCTGGTCGGTTCGAACACCAGGCCTGCCATCGGGCTGAACTTGCTGTAGCTTTTCTTGGGGTTGGTATTGTTCAGGCGCAGGTCGATATTCTGACTGAAATGGTCGTAGCGGCCACCAAAGCGAACCTTGAACTGTTCGGTGATCTCGATCTGGTCCTGCGCATACACACCCCAGGCCTTTTGAACCTCGTTGCCATTCTGGATCACGACGTTGGGAACGGGGGCCGGGATGGTGTAATCGGGATTGAAGATGTCGATCGAATAGGACTGGTCCGCCGCCACGGGGCGATAACGGGTCTGGAACGTGTCGATCTCGAACTTGTCCCAGTCCGCCCCGACGCGGATATTGTGAACGATCGATCCGGTCTGCGCCTTGCCGCTGATTTCGCCGCGGAAAACCATATGGGTCGTGCTATAATCGCGGTAGCGACGCTGGCGGGTAAGGGTACGGCCGTCATTGTCGATCCGCTGCCGACCAAGGACCAGTTCAGGATCGCTCGAAAAGCCCTTGAACGATGTGTCCTTGTAACCAGCACCCAGCATGACGACCCAATCGTCGCTCAAGTCATGCTGCAACTGCGCCTGGTGGCCCAGCACTTCGACCTTGGTCGGGCCATCATTTGGGTTACCTAGGAAACGGGTATTGGGAATAGCGCCCAGATCATAGGTGATGCCATTGGCCGTTACGGTCGGGATCGCCACCACGCCACGCTCAAACGGCACTTCCTGGTTCACATATTCCAGTTCGTAGGTGAAGATCGTCTTGTCAGACAGTTTCGCCAGGAAGGACGGGTTCAGCACATATTTGCGCGTTTTCACGGTGTCACGGAAGCTTTCTGCATCTTCCACCGCGCCAGTCAGGCGGACCGCGACCATGTCGGTGATGGGCAGGTTATAGTCGCCCTCGACGCGGTAGGTATTCCATTTGCCACCGGCGACGGAAAAGCTGCCGCCCTCCTTGAAGGTCGGCTTTTTGCTGACGATGTTGATCGTGCCGCCCGGCTCACCGCGTCCGAACAGCGCGGAATTGGGGCCTTTGAGCACTTCGATGCGCTCGACATTCGATGCGTCGCGCGGGCCACCATAACCGCGGCCACCATTAAAGCCGTTGACCAGAAAGCCGCTCGGGAAATTTTCGTCGCCCGCAAAGCCGCGGATCGCAAAACTATCCCACAGACCGCCAAAATTATTCTGCTTCGACACACCGCTCGCCAGTTCCAGCGCGGTGTCCAGCCGGGTGATATTCAAATCATCCAGCAACTTGCCTTCCAGAAATTGAACAGCCTGCGGGATTTCCTTGACCGGCGTGTCACCGAAATATTGGCGCTTCAGACCGGTGACGACGATGTCGCTGGACTCGGCGGCTGGTGCCTGTGCAATCGCCACAGACGGCAGCGCGATAGTGGCGGTGCTGGCGATCAGTGCCAGCCGGAGGGTGGAGAATGGTCGCATGATGAAATCCCCTTTTAAAAATCGCTGTTCTGAACGTCCTGCGAACGGGGCCGACGGGTTTTCATTTCCGACGCGAACTGTTGCTCCTGTCGTCGGACGCCGGCCATTGGGTGTTTATTCCACCTCTTCTTGAGTTCGAGGCTAGGATGAGTTCCAGAAATAATCCGTCAAACTTGGCGCATCGGACGGCGCAAAATTGTGAATCGGCGGTTGTTACGGCATGAAAATGCTGCGCCCGATCCTTGCAGTAAAGAGGCCAAAATGCCCCGGAAATAGCCGCCTCCAAGGGGGAGGCGACCAGTTGTTCCCAGGGTGGGCGCCTTTACAGATATTTCAGCCACCATATGTCCTTGCGCCGCTGCTTGAGCTGCGCGAACCAGCGGGTGGGAAAGTAAAGCGGCAGGACCAATAGAGCGACCCAAATCCACACCGTGGAAAGATTGTCGACCCCGAACACCGTTCCTTTGGTCGGCCCGTAAAGGGCGAGCGCCACATTGTAGATCAGCTTCAGCACATAGAGATGCAAGATATAGAAGAACATCGGCGCCCCGCCCAGCAGGGCCAGATGCGGCATGACCGCGCTGTCCTCATATTTCTCGAACAGGGCGAGCAACAGGCAACCGGTGCCCACGGTCGGCATCAGGAACAGCAGGGATGGCGGATATTTGGTCAGTGCCAGGAAACTCATGACCGTACGCAGAGGCGTTTCCCCGACAAACCAGGGCTTGTCGCCGTAAATGTTGAGATAGCGGATCGCAACAAAGCCCAGGATCAGCCCAAGGCCGGTCATCAGCAGGCGGCGCATACGCCGCTGCGGATCGCTGCCCTTGGCAAACCAGGGTCCACAGGCATAGCCCAGCAGGATAACGCCGATCCATGGCAGCACCGGATAGGTGGTTTTGATCGCCGCCCCGCCAAATTCGATGAGCGACCGCTGATGCAAAATCGCCCAGGCGACATAGCCTGGCTGGTCTGCTGTCAGCCGAATGGGATCGAGCAGATTGTGCAGGCACACGATCGCCAGTCCCACGCCAAATTGTGCGGCCCTTGGCAAATGCAGCAGGGCGGCCAGCGCGACCATCGAAATGCCGATCGCCCAGATCACCTGCAACCAGATCGCCGTCGGGGGGAAAGCGGGAGCCTGGGTCGGCCAGGCAAAGCCGACCACGGTCACTTCCAGAAAGATCAGGAAAAGCCCCCGCTTGAGCAGAAATTCCGAAACCTGCCCCTTGCTGTGCGACTGGCCATAGAGCCAGGCCGACAGGCCGGTCAGCGCAACGAAGGTCGGCGCACAGAAGGTGGATAGCAGCCGGGTGAAGAACAGGCCGGGATCGGTCGTGTTGGCATCGACCGGATCGGTCACCGGCACGTAGAGGAAAAAAGTCTCGCGCACATGATCGACCAGCATGAACAGCATCACGAGGCCGCGCAGCGCGTCGATCGCTATCAATCGCGTGCGCGCTTTGGCGGCTGCGACCGGCGGTGGCGCGCTTGTAGTAAATTGGGTCGGGGGCGCGTGGCCTGCAATGCTGCTCATAATCTGTCCCTTTTTTCCGCTTCACGCGCCCTTTGGCTGGAAGAGATACTTGTTCAAGCCGATAGCTTTTACCGTCACGCTCACAGGCGAGTCACCCTTTTTGCGCCGGTACCAACCATGCATGTCGACCTCTCCAGGCCCAGCGTTACCTAACTCCATCAGGATCGAGGCCATGTTGCGATCCGCCGCACGTCTGAGGAGCAAGACAGGCGGCGGATCGCGCTGCGCATTTTCCGGCTCCTTACTTCGCCTGGAAGGTGGCGAAAGTCTTGGCGCCGCTTTTGTCGATCAGAGCGACGACAAGCTTCGCGTCTTTGGCGGCCTTGAAACCCGGTGCGGATAGTCTGTTGCCACCCGCCGGCGTCAAGACGGCCTCGGTCTTGGTCCCCGCGGCGGTCTGGATCAGCTTTGCGGTATAGCCCACTGCTGCCAGCGGTTCATCCTCTTCGCTCAGATAGACGTCCACGCCCTTCGGCCCCGCGACCAGTTCGAACATCGTCTCGCCGGTCATCTGGACCATGCCGCCATGCTGCGGTTTCATGCTGCCATGGGCTTGCAGCATCGCAGGTGCAGCAATCAGGGCGAGTGCGGCGATGCCGCTGCGGATATACTGGATATTCACGGCAAATCTCCGAACAGAATGATGTTATTCCGGCACGTGCGGCAGAACGAAACTCAGCGAAGCGCTATGCTCTATATGGTCCGCCTTCTTGTCATCGGATTTTGCGACATAGATCGCCATCAGCACGTTATTGCCCTGGTTTCGGACCTTGATCGTCGCGGTCCCGTCGGCAGCGGTCTTGGCGGGATTAACCTCGTCAGGATCGTTGACATAATCCTGCATCACGGTCGCACCGGCAATCGGCTGGCCCTTGTAATAGACCCGTACCTTCATCGGTTCGCCCATCTTCTGCGGAATGGCGGTGCCGACTGGCACGACCTGCAAGGTGTGGCCTTCGTACAGCGGGATCTGCTTGGTCGGCATCTGCGTTAGATAGACGGCATATTTGAAATTATGTTCGGCCAATGTCGCATTGGGCACTTCGTCACGGCCCTTATTGTGCCATTCGCCATCTGGCGTGCGGCTCCAATAGCCATAATCCACAACAGCGGCGACGACCGCGATCGGTTCGTCGCTGTCGACCACCGGAATTGCCCCAGCCGCACGCAGCGACGTATTGACTGGCGCACCGTCGGAGTCATAGCCGGTCACTGACTTGACCAGCGGCAGGCGCTTGACCATGTCCAGATCGTCTGCGCCAACGCCGTAGATCAGCGCGGTCTGCTTGGCGCGCTGCGCGAACCAGATGGCGTGCGCGCCAGCGGGGGCCGTGGCGATGATCAGGGTAGATGCCGCAACAGCGGTGGTAACCATATGGGAAAAACGCATCGGGCAGGTTCCTCGACAAAGGGGGCCAATTCCTGGATCGAGGCTATGCTGACGACACGAACGAAAATTCTGAAAACGTCATTGATGCGACGTAAAAATGTCAAAAAGTTAGGGCCGGAGGAGCGATGTGCTTCTCCGGCCCTTTTTGCGACCCGTCGGGATAATGATCAGGCTTCGGCAAATTCCACTGAATTGACGATATGCGCCTGGGTATATTCCAGCAGCCCCGCCTCGCCCAGTTCCGCGCCCAGCCCGGACTGTTTCACGCCCCGGAACGGAATATTGGCATCGATCGCCAGATGCTGGTTCACCCAGACTGTGCCCGTGTCGATCTTCATCGCGACATCCGTGGCGCGGGCCAGATCCTTGCCCCACACCGTGCCGCCCAGCCCATATTCGCTGTCATTGGCGCGGGCGATCACATCCTCGATATCGTCATATTTCAGCACCGGCAGCACTGGACCGAACTGTTCTTCGCGCACCAGGGGCGCATCATCGTCCAGATCGCGAACGATCGTGGGGGGAATGAAATAGCCTGCCCGGTCGAGCGGCGCGCCGCCGGTCATCACCGTGCCACGCGAACGCGCATCCTCGATCAAGGCATTGACCTTGTCGAACTGCATCTTGTTCTGCACCGGACCGATCGTCGTGCCCTGCTTGGCCCCATCATCTACGATCGCTTCATTGGCGAGCCGGGCGAGCTCATCGCAAAATTCGTCATACATCGGGGTGGGGACATAGGCGCGCTTGATGGCGACGCAGATCTGGCCGGCATTGGTCATCGCGCCCTGATAGACTTTCTTCGCCGCCTGCTTGGCGTCGACATCGTCCATGACGATCGCGGCATCATTGCCGCCCAGTTCAAGCGTAACCCGCTTCACCGTGCTGGCCGAGGACGCCATCACCTTCTTGCCGGTCGCGGTCGATCCGGTGAAAGCGACCTTGGCAATGTCGGGATGCCCGGTGATCAGCGCGCCCAGCTCATTCTGGTCGCACACGATGTTGAACACGCCGGGCGGCAGGATGGCCTGCGCCAGTTCGCCGAACAGCAAGGTGGTGAGCGGCGTCGTCGGCGCAGGCTTGGCGATCATCGTGTTGCCGGTCATCAATGCCGGCCCCAGCTTGTTCATCAGCAGGATTACCGGGAAATTCCATGGGGTGATCGACGCAACGACGCCCAGCGGCGTGCGATGTTCGACAACGCGGTTGCCACCTTCGTCCTTCAGCACCTTGGGTTCGATCCGCATCGCGGCAAATCCGCGCAGCGTGAACACGCTGCCCATGATCTCATAGCCAGCCTGATCGAGTGGCTTGCCCTGTTCAGCGGTCAGCAGGCTTGCAAACTCACCGATTCGCGCTTCCAGCGTGTCGGCCAGCTTGTTGACCAGCGCGGCGCGTTCCTCGACTGGCAGGGCCGACCATGCAGGCTGGGCGCGTTTCGCGGCGGCGACGGCGCGCTCCAGCATCGCCTCGTCGGCCTTGGGCGCGGAAGCAAAGGCCGCGCCGGTCGCCGGGTTCACCACGTCGAAGGCGCTGACGCCCGGCACAAGTTCACCATCGATCAACAGGCGATATTCATGATCCATTGTCGCTCTCCTTGAATGCAAGTCCTGATTTCGATCGGCTTTGCCTATCGCTTTGTGCGATGCGAGCCTGTAGCATGTATTTGTGCGCCTGTGATACAATTTTGGCAAGAGGGTAAAGGCAACGATGAAACAGGGGGCGGATCTTCGTGGACTGGTCGGTTATCAGGTCCAGCGTGCGCATCTCTTGATTGATACGGACGCGCGCGCCGCCATGGCGGCGCACGACCTCTCGCCCGCCAAGCTGACGGCGCTCATCCTGATCCGCGACAATCCCGGCTGCGACCAGACTGCCCTGGGCCGGGCACTCAGCATCAACCGGTCGAGCGCGATGAAGCTGGTCAACATATTGGCGGAACGCGGGCTTGTCGAACGTCGGCCGGGTCGCGACTTGCGTACCAACGCGCTGTGGTTGACAGCCGAAGGGGAAGCGAAAGTGCCGGTCATGGTCGATGCGTTGCGCGTATCCGACGCGCGAATGACGGCCCGGCTGAGCGCCGAGGAAGTCCGCACGCTTAGCGCCTTGCTGCGCAAGCTTGGTCCAGTGCCGCGCGCCGCCAGCGCTGACTGATTGGCAGGGTGACGCAAAAGCGGTTGCGTAAATTGTATCACAGGCGCACAATGTTGGCGCGAAACAGCGGTTGATTCGAGCCGCTTCTACTGAAGAATTTCTGGGGAGAGACACGCTTGACCGACATGATCGACCTCGACCGGCCGGCAGTATCCATGGCAGCCCCCTCGCTCGACCGGTTGCTGCGGCCCCGATCCGTCGCGATCGTGGGTGCGTCGGACAAGCCGGGCGCTCTGGGTGCGTCGGTGCTGGCCAATCTGGTGCGGCAGGGCTTTGCTGGCGACATCCATCTGGTCAATCCCAAGCGTGCGGAAATCGGCGGTCGCCCCTGCGTCGCATCGGTCGATGATTTGCCCGAAGGTGTCGATGCCGCTGTTCTTGCCATCCCGCGCGCGGGCGTCCTCGACACGATGCGGGGCCTGGCCCGTCGCCATGTCGGCGCGGCCGTGATCTTTTCCGCTGGCTTTGCCGAGGACGGCCCGCAAGGTCGGGCCGACCAGCAGGAAATCGCGCGCATCGCCCGCGAGGCCGGGATGGTGGTCGAAGGCCCCAATTGCCTCGGCCTCGTCAACTTCCGTGACAATGTTTCGCTGACCTTCATCGAAATGCCGGAGGCGACGGCCCAGGGTGACCGCCGGGTGGGCATCGTTTCGCAATCGGGCGCCATGGCCGCTGTGCTGGCGACGACGATGATCCATCGCGACGTGCCGCTTAGCTGCTACATCTCCACCGGCAATGAAGCGGCCAGCGGGATCGAGGATTATCTTGCCCATCTGGTAGACGAGCCCGGAACCGCGGTGATCGCAATGATCGCCGAACATGTCCGCGATCCAGCCCGTTTCCTTGCCGCCGCCCGTGCGGCACGGCTGGCCGGCAAGCAGGTGGTGCTGCTCCATCCCGGCCGCAGCGCGGCGGGTGCGGCCAGCGCTGCCACGCATACGGGCGCGATGGCGGGCGATCATGCGGTCATGGCGGTCCATGTCGAACGGGCGGGCGTCATCCTGGTCGACTCGCTGGAAGAATTGGGCGACGTGGCTGAAATGCTGGCGCGCAACGCGGCAATCGGCGCGGGCGGCACCGGCATCATCGCTGAATCGGGCGCATTCAAGGCGATGATGCTGGACCTCTCCGAAGCGGTCGCGCTTGACCTGCCGACGCTGACCGACGCCGACAGCCCGGCGCTGCGTGCGGCGCTGCCCGATTTCGTTCCCGTCACCAATCCGCTCGATGTCACGGCGCAGGGGCTGGTCGATCCGGGCCTTTACGGTCGCACGCTTGCCGCTCTGGTCGAAGATCCGCGTATCGCCACAATCCTTTTGACCCTGATCCAGACCGATACCGGCACATCCCATGTCAAATTCACCGCCGTGCTGAATGCGCTCGCCACCCTCCGGCCAGACAAGCCCATCATAGTCGGCGGTGTTGATGAAGGCGGCGCGGTGTTTGCGGACGATCTTTCCGCGCTCCGTCAGGCAGGCGTCACCTATCTGCCCACAGCCGAACGCGCCGTGCGCGCGCTCGCCCGGATCAGCGCGGCTGCTGCGCGCGATTTCACGGCGGTCCCGCTGGATGCAGCCCCGGTCGCCGATCTGGCGCAGGTCGGCCATTCTATCCCGGAATATCGATCCAAGGCGATCATGGCGGAACATGGCATCGCCTTCCCTCGCTTCGCCATGGCGCAGAGCGTGGAAGAGGCGATCGCTGCTGCCGAGACGCTGGGCTATCCTGTCGTTCTAAAGGCGCAGTCGCCAGACCTGCCGCACAAGAGCGACGCGGGCGGCGTTATCGTCAACCTTAAAAATCGCGACGAACTGGCCGAAGGCTGGGACAGGCTAGCCGCCAATATTGCAGCGTCCCGGCCCGATCTCGTGCTCGACGGCGTGCTGGTGGAGGGGATGGCCGACAAGGGTGTCGAACTCATTGTCGGTGCGCGGAACGATCCGCACTGGGGCGCGACCGTCCTGGTCGGCTTTGGCGGCGTCGCGGCGGAATTGCTGCATGACGTCTGCCTGCTTCCGCCTGACCTGCCGCGCGACGCCATCATCGCCCGCATCCGCACGCTACGCATGGCGCCCTTGCTCGATGGCTTTCGCGGTGCGCCGGTCATGGACATCGGCGCTGTCGCCGACGTCGTCCAGCGCTTGGGCCGCATGGTCGCCGCCACGCCTGCCATTCGCGAGGTCGATCTCAACCCCGTCATTGTCTATCCCGAAGGACAGGGCGCGTTGGCGCTGGACGCTCTGATCTCGCTCTGACCCTGCCTCCGTTCGCCCCGAGCGAAGTCGAAAAACGCCAGGCAATGCCCTGAACGCCTTTCGACTTCGCTCGCAGCGGATGGCTGACGCTGCATTTATGTCAGCGCATAATAGCGCAACACATTGCCATCGGCCCGCCGTTCACCAACGCCTATGAACACATGTTTGGTCAGCCAGTCATGCTTGCCGACGGGACATTCGAAAGTCGGATTGCCGCGCAGATAATAGTCCTGCTGCTCGACAGGTTGCCCCTCGCCAAAGGCCCAGTCCCGCAACTTCGTCATCGTATCGGGCTGGCGCCCCCACAGGAAGCCGCGATTGTTGAGCAGGATCAGCGTACCGTCCTCCTCCTCCAGCATATAGCGTGCATCGAACACCGCGACATCGTCGGGCCGGAAATAGGCATAATCGCCGCCTGATCCCGGAACGGCCTTGCCCTTGATCCTCGGCCCCTCGAACGTGCCGCCATCGACATAGACGGCGCTGCGATTGCCGCCCATCGGCGTATTCACGATGGTCTGCACCCGCGGAAATTGCAGCCGTACCTCCATCGCAAATTCCAGTCGCGGATTATCCAGCGTCGAAAACATATCTGTCATCCCAATTCTCCATCATCCCAGTTCAAGTGTACCGCCATCGACGAAAAGGTTAGCCGCGGTGATAAAGCTCGCCTCGTCGGACGCCAGGAACAGCACCGCGCGGGCGACTTCCTCTGGTCGGCCCATCCGCTTCATTGGCACGGCGTTGATCATGGCCTCGCGCATCGCTGCCACATCGGCCTCGCTCATCCCCGGATTGCGGTGGAGCAGCGGCGTTTCGATGGGACCGGGACTGACCAGATTGACGCGGATACCCTCGCTTACCAACTCGCCGGCAATCACCTTCATCGCGGCATAAAGTCCGCCCTTGGCCGCAGCATAGGCCGTATTGCCCGGTACGAACGCATGGCCCCCGATGGATCCGGTCGCGACGATCGATCCGCCCCGGCGCATCAGTCGCGACGCCTTCTGGATGGCGAACACGCATCCGCGCAGATTGACTCCATGGATATGATCCCAGTCTGCTGGTGCCATATCGCGCAAGCGGGCAAAGCCGCCGACGCCTGCATTCACGAACAATGTATCGATCCGCCCGTCCTGTGCCGCGATGTCGGCCATCATCGCGTCCATCGCGTCCGAATCGGCAATGTCCGCGCGATAGCCTTTTGCGCCGGGGATGGTGGCCACCGCCGCGTCGATCGTCGCCTGATCGCGTCCGCTTATCCGCACGATCGCGCCCTCGGCGGCAAAGGCCTGGGCGCTTGCCAGACCGATGCCGCTATTGCCGCCGACAACCAATATGATCTTATCGCTGAACCGCATCTCGCGCTCCGTCAAAAGGGGGAATTGGGGTTGGGGCTGTCGGTCGGCACATCCTGCACCACATCCCAATGCTCGGCGATCAGCCCGTTTTCGACGCGGAAAATGTCGATTACGGCAAAACCAGGATCATCCGGCCGTCGCCGGACATGATAATGGACGATCACATGATCGTCCTCGACAAAGCATCGCTTGATGTCGTGGACCGCGTCGGGATTTTCCCCGCGCACCTGCCGCAAAAACGCTTTGAGCGGCTCAGTTCCGGTATCGACCCATTGGTTGTGCTGGATATAATCAGGGGTCAGATAGCGGTCGACCGCGTCGGCATCCATGGGTTTGAGCACATGGTCGAACATCGCCATGACGAGTTTGAGATTGCGCTCTTCCTGCTCTGTGCGGGCCATATCATCCTCATCCCATCTTTTCGCTGGCGTTTGATCGCCCATTGCCATTACGATAACGATCGTTATTAATATGGCAAGCGGGCAGGCGAAAAATCGCGGTCCCGAAAAATGGAGAGGCCGATATGAACCGCGCCGATTATGAGCGTTACGCGCATGCCTTCAACCATCGCGACTATGACACGGTGTTCGATTTTTACGCACCCGGCGCGAAAATCCAGTTCTTCGGCGTAGACTTGGGCACGCGCGAAGCATTCAAGCGCTTCTACAGCTTCCTCCACGCCCATGTGATCGAAACGCTGACGATCGAACGCTTCGCTGCCAGCGAAAATCTGGTCGCGCTGGAAGGGATCATCCGGGTTGAGGGGATCCGTGACCTGACGGCTGAGGCTTTGCGCGAACAGGGGTTGGATCAATTTACTCCGATCCGCAAAGGCGAGGTGCAGGAGATGCGCCAATATATCCATTATCATGTCGCCAACGGCCACTTCACCAGCGTTGGCTGCGCGATTGTTCCTGCCGCCTGAGCCCGCTTCTCCCATGCCCGGCTTGACTTGAGGCCCGGCAAATGTCCTATCGGAAAGTCATGTCGAACAGTCCTGCGCCCAAAAGCCCGACCGCATCGCGCAAGTCGCCCCGGTCACGAGCTGACGAAGTCAGCCAATCCGATACGTTGCATCGGATATTGCGGCTGGCCAACAAATTGATGGCGCCCTTCTCCACATATCTGGAGCATCGCTACAAGATCAGCCTCAATGAATTTCGGCTGCTGATGCTGATCGGCCGCTTCCCTGATTCGGCCAGCCATGAACTGGCCGAAATGACCGGGGTGAACCCGATGAGCGTCTCGCGCGCGGTCGCCGCCCTGCAAAAGCATGGCCGTATCACCGTGGAGCGTGACGCCAGCAACAAACGGCGCAAGACGCTGGTGCTGACCGAAGAAGGCCAGCGCCTCTATGGTCTGATGCGCCCGCAGACCGACAAGGTTGCAGACTATCTGGTGTCCGGCTTGGAAGCGGCGCAGGTCGATACGCTCAACCATTTCCTCGACACGCTGGTCGAAACACTCGAAGCGAAAGACGAGGCTGGCAATAGCCGGTTCCTTGAATCCACCCGCCCGGATGAGGCGGACCTTTAGATTGATCAGGCCCGCGCCTGTCGCGGACCGATCAACCCGGCCGTCACCCACATGACGGCGAAGGCGCCGCCCAGCACGCTGACGAGCGGCAAAATGGAAAGGGATGGCAGCAGCGACACGACCCCACTGGCCAACGCGGTGATCGCTAGTTGCAGCGTGCCTAGCAGTCCTGCCGCTGCGCCCGCGCCACCCGCTGCCGCATCCAGCGCCGAAATCGCAGCTGGCGTAAGGATCAGGCCCGCTATCGCAAATAGCAACATGGAATAGAGCTGGAAAAGCGGCAGCGCGACGGGCTGTTTCATCGCCGCCAGCGCAATCGCCGCCGTGGCGACAAGGGCAATCGTCGCTATGGTCAGCACAAGTCGTCTTGCGCCCAACCGCTTCATCAGGCCCGGCGCGAATTGCGTCGCGATGATCGATGTGCCGGCGTTGAGGGCCAGCAACAGGCTATATTCATGCGCGCTCAGGGCAAAGCCAAGGCTGAATATGAAAGGGGCGGCCGTTACGAAGGCGAAGGGGATGGTCGTCGCCAGCCCGGCGACCAGGGTCCAGCCAACAAAGGCCGGCGTCGCCAGCAAATCCCCATAGGATCGGAGCATCGACTGGCGCGCCTGCCGCCGCTCCGGTGGCAGCGTTTCACGCAGGAACAGCAGCACCGCCAATATGGCAATCAAGCCGCCGCCCGCCAGCAGGCCGAACAATCCGCGCCAGCTGGTGAGCTGCAACAAATAGCTCCCCGCAAGCGGAGCCAGTACCGGGGATATGCCAATCACCAGGAATGTGAATGCCATCAGCTGCGCAGCGCGATGCCCGCTGTGCCGGTCGCGGATCATGGCCCGCACGCTCGACGTCCCCGCGCACGCGCCCATCCCCTGCAAGAAGCGAAAGACGATCAACTGCTCCAGACTTGTGGCCAGCGCGCAGGCCGTTGACGCGAGGATGAACAATATAAGTCCGCCGATCAGCGGCCATCGTCGTCCGAAACGGTCCCCCAACGTGCCCAGGGGAATTTGCGCTAGCGCCAGTCCCAGGAAAAAGGCAGACAAGGTCCGCTGTACCGCACCGCTATCCGCCGCCATTTCGCGCGCCATGCCGGGCATGGCGGGCAGATAGAGATCGATCGCCAGGGGGCCAAGCGATGACAAAAGGCCAAAGCCGATCCCCAGCAACAGGCTTGGCTGTGCGCTTTCTCCGGCCGTGGTCCGGCTCGCCTCGCCCATAAATATCTGCACCCTCTTCCCATTTAATAACGATCGTTACATTCATCATGGGGCTGGTGCAAGCGTGCAGGATCGCCTAATTGTGTCATCAGCATACAAATTCGTCATACGGGCCGCATGGCGCGACAGGAGAGAATGAATATGGCCATCGCCACCCTGCCAGCGGACGATCCGCGCAGCATCATGGCCGACAGCCCGATGCGCCTGCGGCAGATTGTCGCAGTCACTGTCTGCTTTCTCCTGAACGCGCTCGACGGCTTCGACGTGCTGGCCGTTACCTTCGCTGCGCCGGGCATTGCGAAGGACTGGGCGGTCGGGCCGGGGGCGATCGGCATCATCGTGTCGACCGGACTTGTCGGCATGGTCATCGGATCGCTGACGCTGGGCCAACTGGCCGATCGCATCGGTCGCCGCCGCCAGATATTGCTCTGCCTTGGCATCATGACGATCGGCATGTTCGCCTCCGCCTTTGCCATGGGCGTGGTGTCGCTTGGCCTGCTGCGCGTGCTCACCGGCCTGGGGTTGGGCGCGATGCTGGCGGCGATCAATGCCATGTCGGCGGAATTTGCCAATCGCCGCCGCCGCGACCTCGCCGTCAGCATCATGGCGGCAGGCTATCCGGTTGGCGGCATCATCGGCGGCTGGGGCGCAGCGCAATTGTTGCGGACGCACGGATGGGAAGCGATCTTCCTGTTCGGCGGCGTGGCGACGCTGGCCATGGTGCCGCTCGTGCTGGCCTTTCTCCCCGAATCGATCGGCTGGCTGGCGACGCGCGGTGGTCCGAATGCACTGGCGCGGATCAACGCTATCCTGCGACGCCTGGGCCAGCCGCAGGCCGCGCAATTGATCGCGCTTGAGGAACCCAAAGCCTCCATGCGGTCCCTGTTTGCAGATCGCTATCGCGTCGTCACGATCGCTTTGATCGTCATGTATGGCCTGCACATGATGACTTTCTATTATGCGCTTGGCTGGGCGCCCTCGCTGGTGGTGGCGCTGGGTTTCGATCCGTCGCGTGCGACAATCGTGTCGGTATTCATGAATTCGGGCGGCGCGATCGGCGGGCTGGTCCTGGGCCTGCTGTCACCCCGCCTCGGCCTGCGCCCGCTCGTCATCTTTGGTCTTGCGGGCGCAGCAGTGGCGGTCGCCGCCTTCGGCGCCGTGCCGCCTGAACTTGTCCTGCTTCAGGGCGCGGCTTTCGTCCTTGGCTTTCTGTCCAACGGGTCGGTGGTTGGCCTCTACGCGCTCATCGCCAATGTCTATCCGACCACCCTGCGCGCGACAGGGACCGGCGCAGTCATAGGCTTCGGGCGCTTTGGCGCTGCCTTTGGCCCCTTCGCAGCGGGTCAGTTGCTCGCGGCCGGGGCAGGGCGGGGGACGACTTCCCTGCTGCTGGCGCTGGGATCGGGCATCGCCGCTTTGGTCCTGCTAGCCTCGCGGATTCGCCCTGCCGACGAAAATTAGGCGCGTTGCACCGTCACCTCGACGCCTGCCAGCCCCCGCGTCAGCGCAAAGGGTTTGTCGACCCTGATCTGCGCCTCGACCACGCAGGCAAATTCCAGGCAGCGCTCGCCCAGCTTCTGCGCGAATGTCTCGATCAGCGGAATGTGGACCAGGGCCAGATCCTCGGCCGCTTGCGCGACCTTGCGATAATCGACCGTGTCGCCGATCCCGTCCACCCGATCGGCGGACAGCAGCAGGTCGACCGAGATTACCAGCGGCTGGCGACGGCCGATCTCGTCAGGGTTGATGCCGATATCGGCCAGCAAGGGCAGGTCGCGCACCTTGACGCGGGTGGTGCAGATTGGCTCAGGCATCTTCGCTCTTTTCGGCTGCGAGCACGGTGTTGCTGAGCAGGCAGGCGATAGTCATGGGTCCGACGCCGCCCGGTACCGGGGTCACGGCCTTGGCATGGTCGAGTTCATGGGTGGCACAATCGCCCACGATTTGCGTGCTGCCGTCATCTCTGGTGATGCGGTTGATCCCCACGTCGATCACGATCGCGCCGGGGCGGACCCAATAGCCGCGCACCAGGTTGGGCGCACCAGCGGCGGCAACGATGATATCGGCCTTGCGTGCAATGTCGGGCAGGTTCAACGTTTCTATATGGGTGACGGTGACTGTCGCCTCCCGTTCCAGCAACAGCATGGCGACAGGCTTGCCGACAATATTGGACTTGCCGATGACCACCGCGTTCAAACCGCGATAATCGTCGATCACGCTGTCGAGCAGCTTCATGATCCCCAGCGGCGTGCAAGGCACCAGCCCCCCTGTCCCGGTGGACAGGCGTCCGACATTGACCGGGTGAAATCCGTCGACATCCTTGGCCGGGTCGATCCGGTCCAGCACCAGCGCCGCATCGATACCGGCTGGCAAGGGCAGCTGTATCAATATGCCATGGACGCCGGCATCTGCGTTCAGCGCGTCGATCAGCGCCAGCAACTCTGTTTGCGGGCAATCGACCGGCAATCGGTGTTCGATCGATGTAATGCCCACGCGGCGACATTCGCTGATCTTGCGGCTCACATAGACATGGCTCGCCGGATCGTCGCCAACCAGCACAACCGCCAGCGCGGGTGGCTGGCCGGTCCGGTCGACCAGCGCCGCCACCCGTGCGGCGCTTTCGTCCGAGAGGGCGCGCGCCATCGCGCGCCCGTCAATGACCTGCGCCATGGTCATGCCTTGAATACGACGGTGCGGGCGCCGTTCAGGAACACCCGACCTTGCAGATGATGCTGCACTGCGCTTGCCAGCACACGCCGTTCAATGTCGCGGCCCTTGCGCACCAGATCGTCGGGCGTATCGGCATGGCCGATCGCCTCGACATCCTGATGGATGATCGGACCTTCATCCAGGTCCGCGGTCACATAATGCGCCGTCGCGCCAATCATCTTGACCCCACGCTCATGCGCCTGATGATAGGGCTTGGCGCCCTTGAAACCGGGTAGGAAGCTGTGATGGATGTTGATGCATCGGCCGGATACGAATCCCGCCAGATCATCGCTCAATATCTGCATGTAGCGTGCCAGCACGATCAGGTCCGCGCCGGTTTCCTCGACGATCGCCTTGATCTGCGCTTCCTGCTCCGCCTTTGTGTCCTTTGTCACCGGCAGATGATGGAACGGGATATTCCCGATCAGCGATATGGTCAGCGCTTCGCGCGGATGGTTGCAGATGATGCCCACGACATCCATGTCCAGTTCGCCAATGCGCCAGCGATACAGAAGATCGCCCAGGCAATGGTCGAACTTGCTGACCAGCAGGAGAACCTTCTGTCGTTCGCTGCGGCGACGCAGGCTCCATTCCATGCCGCGCTTCTGCGCCACATTGGTGAAGGCCGTACGCAGCCCGTCCACGCTGTCGTCGGCCGCTTCAAACTCCACCCGCATGAAAAAGCGGTCGGTCAGCTTGTCGTTAAACTGCTGGGCGTCGGTAATATTGCCGCCCTGCTGCGCCAGAAAGCCGGCAACATCGGCCACCAGGCCTGGCCGGTCGTCGCATTGCAGGGTCAGGGTGCAAATCTCGGTCACATCGCTTCTCCGCTCAAGTATTGCCGCCCTTAGCGGCTTTTTGTGTAATTATTAATCCATTCGACCGTCCGGGCGAGGCCGCCGAACGGATAGAAATGCAGCCGAACCTTGCCATGCTGGCTTCCCAGCCCTTTGCCAAGGGCGTCGACCAGCTTGTCTGGGCCCGCGGTGCCGATCAGCTTGGTGATCGAAATGCCATATTTGGTCAGCACCGAAGCCGAAGCCCCCACGCCGCACCGTGCGGCAAAGCGCATCAACGTCTTGATGCCGGCAGGCCCAGGAATACCTATGCGTACCGGCGCATCTATGCCCCGCCCGCGCAACTCTTCCAGCCAGGACAGCACTGGCGCTGCGTCGAAACTGAACTGGGTGACGATCAGTGGGGCCATGCCGCGCGCTTCGATTTCCGCGCATTTGGCGATCAATATGTCGAAACATTGGTCAGGCGTCATATTGGGATGGCCTTCAGGATGACCCCCGACGCCGATCGCCTTGATCCCGGCGCGCTCGAACGCACCGGTACGGATCAGCGACATGCTGTCTGAATAGGGACCGGCGGCTTCAGGCGGATCGCCAGCGATGATGAAGCAGCGGGTTACGCCTGCTTCGCGCACGACTGCCGCCAGATAGGCCTCGAAATCGTCGCCCGACTCCAGCCTGCGCGCGGAAAAATGTGGCATCGGTTCAAAGCCCAGAGCCCGCACCGTCCGTGCGGCCTCGATTCGCGCCTCCAGCGATTCGCCCGGCAGAAAGGTCACGGCGACCGGGGTTTCAGGGGCCATGGCAGGCGCTGCTTCGCGCAGAGCGTCAATGTCTTTCGCCGTGATTTCCAGCGAATAGCCATCGGTCATGCCCTTTGGCGGCAAATCCCAGTTTGGATGGATCGACGGCAGGCTCATGTCTCTCTCCCGGTAGCGTTCGATCAGGGGCGGCCCGCAAAACGGATGCGGCGTGCCTCTCCCCGGCGCATTTTTCCCCTAGCCTATCCGTAAACATTCGTATAGATGAAAACTTCATGGATACGAAATCATCCGATCAGGGCAGCAAAGCCGCACCCCTCATCATCCTTCCGGGGCTGATGTGCGATTCGCGCATGTTTGCTGAACTGCTGGCGGCTTTCCCTGACGCCCAGGTGATTGACGGTTTTTATGCCGGTTGCGACCGGATCGAGGCGATGGCAAATTATGTGCTTGCTCGTATGCCAGCGCGCGTCTCGCTACTTGGCCATTCCATGGGCGCGCGCATCGCATTGGAAGTCATGCGCAAGGCGCCTGACCGGGTCGAGCGATTGGCGCTGGTCGATACGGGCGTTCATGGCCCCAAGCCGGGCGAACGCGAAGCGCGCTATGCGCTGCGCGATCTTGGCCGAGAACAGGGCATGGCCGCGCTGGTCGCGAACTGGCTGCCGCCGATGATGGGCTTCGCTGGCCTTCGCAATGAACCCCTTATGGACAGCCTCTACGCCATGGCGGTCTCAGCTGGCCTTGCAACGTTCGAGGCGCAGATCGAGGCGTTGCTCAATCGTCCGTCAGTCGATGCGCTGTTGCCGACCATTGCGTGTCCGACTGTCGCCATGGTCGGTCGCCAGGACCAGTGGTCCCCGGTCGCCCAGCATGAAGCGATCGTGGCTGCCATCCCCGGCGCGCAACTGCGCATCGTCGAAGGTGCAGGCCATATGATGCCCGCCGAAGCGCCGCAGGTTTTCAACCAATTGGTCGGGGAGTGGCTCGCCATCGCCCCGACCCCATGATTTCCGTCACATTGCACATCATCCCAAAGGAGAGGTTTGAATGACCGACAAGTCCCTGCAACAACTGCTCGACGAAAAGGGCGACATCGTTGAATTCCTGCGCAACCAGCAGGTCGGCCCGAACGCCTATCCGGGCGTTCCGGGCGAATATAGCAACTGGCGCGATGAACAGCGCAGCTGGGCGGAAAGCTCGGTCCTGTTTAACCAGAGCTTCCACATGGTCGACCTGCTCGTCACCGGTCCCGGCGCGTTCGACATGCTGGCCTATCTCGCCCCCAACAGCTTCAAGGGCTTCGTGCCGAACCGCGCCAAGCAGTTCGCTCCCGTCACGCCCGAAGGCTATGTCATCGGCGACGTCATTCTCTTCTATCTCGAAGAAGAAAAGTTCGAGCTGGTCGGCCGCGCTCCCTCGATCGAATGGGTCGAATATCTGTCTCTTATACACATCTAGATGTGTATAAGAGACAGCCCGAAGGCTATGTCATCGGCGACGTCATTCTCTTCTATCTCGAAGAAGAAAAGGTCGAGCTGGTCGGCCGCGCTCCCTCGATCGAATGGGGCGAATATTGGGCCTCGACCGGCAAGTGGGGCGTAAAGGTCGAACGCGACGAGCGTACTGCTGCCCGCCCGCTCGACCAGCAGGGCTACCGTCGCAACTATCGCTTCCAGCTGCAGGGGCCAAACGCCATGCCCGTGCTGGAAAAGGCGATGGGCGAAACCCCGCCGGATCTCAAATTCTTCCACATGGCGCCGATCATGATCGCGGGCGTCGAAGTGCGCGCGCTGCGCCACGGCATGGCCGGTCAGCCAGGTTACGAGCTGTTTGGTCCCTGGAAGGATTATGACACCGTCCGCAATGCGCTGATCGAAGCAGGCAAGGATTACGGCCTCACCCTTTGCGGCGGCCGCACCTATTCCTCGAACACGCTGGAATCGGGCTGGATCCCGTCTCCGCTGCCCGCCACCTATACCGGTGAAGGCTCCAAGGCGTTCCGCGAATGGCTGCCCGCCAAATCCTATGAAGGCATGTGTTCGCTCGGCGGCAGCTTCGTGTCGGACAATATCGAGGATTATTATCTCAACCCGTGGGAGCTGGGCTATGGCATCATGGTCAAGTTCGACCATGACTTCGTCGGCCGCGAAGCGCTGGAAAAGATCAAGGACAAGCCCCATCGCCAGAAGGTGACGCTGGCGCTGGACAATGAAGATATTGTCCGCGTCATGAGCTCGATGCTCCAGACCGGCGACAAGGCCAAGTTCCTTGAATTCCCCAGCGCGGTCTACTGCATGCATCCCTATGACGCAGTGCTGAAGGACGGCAAGACCATCGGTCTGTCCACCTGGATCGGTTATACCATCAACGCAGGCCGCTTCCTGGCATTGGCGATGGTCGATGCCGAGTTCGCCGAACCGGGCACCGAAGTGACCCTGCTCTGGGGCGAACCCAATGGCGGCACCTCCAAGCCGACGGTCGAACCCCACGTCCAGACCGAAATCAAGGCGATCGTTTCCTCGGTCCCCTATTCGGAAGCAGCCCGCGACAATTATGCCGACGGCTGGCGCACCAAGAAGGCCTGATCACTCCTTGTGAGCGGGAGGAGCGGGGGATGCCGAAAGGCGTCCCCCGTTTCCATTTGGGGCAGATGTAGGTTGCGGCCAGAAGCGGCATTGCCGGTGATTTCCGCCAATTACCACTCGCTCAATAAGGTGGCGTATCCATCATCTGCGCTATCATTCATCCGCTTCCAGAAGCGAGCGACAGGCATCAGACCCGCTTGATCCCTCCGCCCTTTCCAGCGCGTCAAGCGTGGCGGAGGCCATGGCACGATATGGCGACAGGAGAGGGGGGCAGGCCTGTCGCAAGGCGACCAGATGCCCGCCGATCGTTGCTGCGTCGCCGCGCAGCAGCGGACCCGACAGGCCAGCCATGCCCTTTCCGAGCCCATTCGCCAGCGCGGCGCGGGCAAGCGGCGCCAGCAGCGCTGCGGGATCGTCAACGCCTGCCGCCGCCAAGGCTTCTGTGGCGCCGGCAATCAGAGTAACCAGATGGTTGGCGCCATGGCATAGCGCGGCATGGTAGAGCGGGCGGTGCGCTTCGCTGATTTCGACTGGCACGCCGCCCAGCAGCGCGACTATGGCCCGCGCCTTCGCGACAGACTGCGCCGTGCTGGCCGTCACGGCGAAACGCGCGCCGATCATCTGCTGCGCTTCGGCGATCGGATCGCCAGTGAAGGTCATGGCCGGATGGACAGCCGCAGTACCCAAGCCCTTGGCATCGAGCGGGGCCAGTATCCCTGCGCCACTGCGTCCGCTGACATGGAAGGCAAAGGCCGGTGCCGATCCGGCGACCGCTGCAAGTTGATGGATGCAAGGTTCTAGCGCATCGTCCGAAACAGCCAGAATGATCAGATCGCACCCATCACCTATATCGGCCAACTGCGTCACGGCACTGGCCCGGCCGATTGATGCGGCAAGAGCAGCCGAATTTGCCGGATTATGGCCCCAGATATGGAGTGGATCGCCAGACTGGCGGGCAAGCACCAGCCCGATTGCCGCAGCAACCCGGCCAGTGCCTATGATCCCGATCCGTCGATAAGGTGCCCGCGCGGCCATGGCCTAATCGACGGCGCGGCGCATGAGCCTGTCGAGCCGCTCAGCAAACGCCCGGACATCGCTCGGCTGCTCACCATCGGCGATCCGCGCCTGATCCAGCAGTAGATGGGCCAAATCGGCCTTCATCGCATTCGCATCATCGGTCGTCGCGAGCTTCTGGATCAACAGGTGGCCGGGATTGACTTCCAGCACAGGCAGGCTTGCCTGTGGCAGCTGCCCGGCATTGGCGAGCAGCTTCTCCAATTGTCGATCCATGCCGCTTTCCGACGCGACCAGGCAGACCGCGCTGCTTGTCAGCCGCTCCGACACGCGCACGTCGGATACGGATCCGGCGAGCGCCTCTTTGGCAAAGGCAATGAAGCTATCCAGCGCGCCCGCCTCTGCCTGAGGGGACGATGGGGCATCGTCGCTCAGGGGGATGAGGGTAAGATCGGCCCCGCCCTGGGTCACCGACTTGAACGGTTTGCCTTCAAAGTCGACACCAATCGAGGTCCAGAAATTGTCGACCTGATCAGGAAGCAGCAACACCTCTATGCCGCGGGCGCGGAAGCCTTCCAGCTGCGGGGATGTTGAGAGCCGATCCAGATCGCTGCCGGTGGCATAATAGATGGCCGTCTGGTTTTCCCGCAGATCCGCGACATAATCTTTGAGCGAACGCCAGTCATCACCAGACGTCGTGGTCTTGAAGCGGGCGAGACCAAGCAGCGTGTCGCGCCGCTCGAAATCCTCATAAAGGCCCTCCTTGAGAACCGGCCCGAAATTCTCCCATATACGCAGATATGCTTCGCTGTCGCTATCGGCCAGTTTCTGCAGCTCGTTCAACACGCGGCCCGTCACGCCCTTTTGAATGGCTGCCAAGACCGGGCTGTCCTGGATCATCTCGCGCGACATGTTGAGCGGCAGATCGGTTGAATCCACAAGCCCGCGTACGAAGCGAAGGTAGCGGGGCAATACAGGTGCTTCGTCCGTGATGAAGACCCGGCGCACATAGAGCTTGATATGCCCTTTGCGGTCGGGATCGAACAGGTCGAACGGCTTGGTCTGCGGAATGAACGTCAGGACCGAATATTCAAACCGTCCTTCGGCCCTATAGTGAATGGTATGTGCAGGTGAATCATATTGCCCGGCAACGCTGCGGTAGAAGTCGGCATAGTCGGCTTCGCTGATCTCCGAACGGGGCTTCAGCCACAATGCAGCGCCATCGGCGACAAGCGCGCCTTCGCTATCGGCCTTTTCGAACAGGGTGATAGGCACGGGCACATGGCCAGACTGCGCCTTGACGATCCGCTCTACGGTTGATCGCTCCGCATAAGATTTGGCATCATCGAGCAGATGGAGGACGACGCGGGTGCCGCGTTGCGGCGCATCGTCCAGGTCCACGGGGGCGATCGTATAGGTTCCCAGCCCGTCGGAACGCCAGCATGCCGCATCGTTGGCGCCTGCCCGGCGGGAAAAGACCTCCACCTCGCGTGCCACCATGAATGCTGAATAGAAACCAACGCCAAACTGGCCGATCAATTGCGAATCCGCCTTGCCTGCGTCCGCTGCCAGCCTGTCCATGAACGCTTTTGTTCCGGACCGCGCGATCGTCCCCAACGTCTCGCCCATGTCCGCTGCGGTCATGCCGATGCCATTATCCTCGATCGTCAACCGCCCCTGGTCAGCATCCAGCGTCAGGCTGATGCGCGGTTGCGGATCGTCCCCCAGCAGCGAAGGCGTGGCAATGGCTTCATAACGCAGCTTCTCACAGGCGTCGGCTGCGTTTGAAATCAATTCGCGCAAAAAGACGTCGCGGTCGGAATAGACCGAATGCACCATCATGTGCAGCAACTTTGACACGTCCGCCTCAAAGGCGTGGGTCTCAGGCCGCGATGCAGTCTCGGTGGTCACGATGTTACTCCCCTTATGTCACGATGCAGCGGGGAGATGGCGGTGACATGGGATTTTTGCAAGATTGGGGCCATCGTTCCGGCATCGTTGCTGCATTGTCCACGACATGGAAAGCGCGATGTCGCCATTGCAGCAACCGACAAATGGTCTGGAACAACTGGCCTGTCACATACCGGGGAACGCTATCGCGTGGCGATCGTTTTGCTATTTCGACTTCCCCGCGGGTCTTTGTAATCGAACCACAACAGGACAATGAGACTTCTCTGTTGCCAACGGCTTTCCTCGCTCGGTCCTTCCTGTTGGCTCAGATATGAATCACGCTTTATCCCCGGCCATTGAAGCTAACAGGAACTCTGCATGTACAATATGGCGCGCAATGCGATCGAAAATGATGAAACGCTGATCGATCTGGTCACCCCCGCGCCCGTCTCTGATACAGCCGAATTTCGACAGGCAGTGGTGGAGGGATTGTCCAGACCGGACCGGGCGATCCCGTGCAGGTTCCTCTATGACGCAGAGGGATCGGCAATTTTCGACCGTATTTGCGAACTGCCGGAATATTATCCGACGCGAACCGAGCGGCGGATATTGGAGACGCATGCAAAAGCGATCGCTGAAACGATCCGCGGTACCATACGCTTTATAGAATTGGGTGCAGGATCGGGCGGCAAGGCCGAAATCCTGCTTGATGCGATGGAGCAGGTGCGCGCCTATATCTGTATCGACATATCGCCTGTCCCGCTTGCGTCGGCGGCTGCCGCCGTGCGGACGCGCTATCCCGCTATCGAAGTCGACTCGGTTTGCGGCAATTATCTTGGAGAGCTTGATCTGCCGACGCGCGGGAATTTGCGCGACGTCTGCTTCTTCCCCGGATCGACCATCGGCAATTTCGACCGGGGTGATGCGCGCGCATTCCTGCGCCGATGGAGCCAGCGCCTGGGCCAGGATGGCCTGATGCTGATTGGCGTCGATCTGAAGAAGGACATCGCCCTGCTGGAGGATGCATATGACGATGCACAAGGGGTAACGGCGCAGTTCAGTCTCAACCTTCTGCATCGCGCCAATCGGGAATTGGCCGCCGATTTCGACACTGGCGCCTTTGTGCATCGCGCTCGTTATGTCAGCCAGCCTGGCCATATCGAAATTTCGCTGGTCAGTCGTCGCGATCAGACGGTCAGGCTTGATGGCCGGTCGTTCGATTTCGCGCGGGACGAGGCGATCCATGTCGAAAATTCGCACAAATATACAATCGGCGAATTTGCTTCTCTTGCCAAAGAAGCCGGGTTCGATAGCGTCGACGTATGGACGGACGAGGACGCCTTGTTCAGCGTTCACCTGCTGCGCGTGGCGGGCTGATGGGCGCTGCGCAGGATCGCTTCCATTCTGTCCGCAAACTGACCGGAGACCTGGCAAACACGCTTTCGGACGCGGATGCGACGATACAATCCATGCCCGATGCGTCGCCGGCCAAATGGCATCTGGCGCATACGACGTGGTTTTTCGAAACCTTCATCCTGCGCGACCATGTACCGGGCTATCGCCATTATCGTGCGGACTGGCCGTTTCTGTTCAACAGCTATTATGAAGCCGAAGGCGCGCGACTGGCGCGCGCGGCGCGTGGCATGTTGTCGCGCCCTTCGCTTGCCGACATTCTTGACTATCGCGCCGCGGTGGACGCGGCGATGGATCGTGCAATAGGGCAACTTTCGCCGCAAGTGCTGGCGCTGGTGGACCTGGGGTGTCAGCATGAACAGCAGCATCAGGAATTGTTGCTGACGGATATCCTTCACGCCTTCTCCCTCAACCCGCTGGAAGATGCGCTCTGGCCGCGCGAAAGTGGCGCGCCTCACGGGCATCCCGGCCCGCTCAATTGGTTGGACGGTAAAGAGGGGTTGGTCGAAATCGGCGCTGGCACGACCGGGGACCGGGAATTCGCGTTCGATTGTGAAGGACCGCGCCACACCGCGTTGTTGCATCCGCATCAGATTGCCGATCGACAGGTCACCAACGCGGACTGGCTCGCCTTCATGGCAGACGGGGGATATGATGATCCGCGTCTGTGGCTGTCCGATGGCTGGGCCTGGCGTCAGGCTAACGATATTCACGCCCCTCTCTATTGGGCGGAGGGTGAAAATGGCTGGACCAGTTTCACATTATCGGGCCGCAATCCCGTCGATCTGGCCGCTCCTGTCTGTCATGTCAGCTTTTATGAAGCGGATGCCTTTGCCACCTGGGCTGGAGCGAGGCTGCCGACCGAAGCCGAATGGGAAGCGGCGGCTGCGCAGCATGATCCAGATCGCGGCAATTTGCTGGATAGGGCCGGGGACATCCGCCCGCGTCCGGCGCAAGATGGCCCCTCTTTCTTCGGCGATGTTTGGGAATGGACCGGCAGTGCCTTTCGTCCCTATCCCGGATTTCGCGCTGCCGATGGCGCGATTGGCGAATATAATGGCAAGTTCATGAGCGGACAGTGCGTGTTGCGTGGCGGCAGTTGCGCGACACCCCGCGGCCATATGCGCGCAAGCTATCGCAACTTCTTCTATCCCCATCACCGTTGGCAATTCATGGGACTGCGGCTCGCCAGAGACATGGCGTGACTGCCGCCACCGAACCCAGTCCCCGCCGTTCCATGATAGCGGTTGCTCTGTCCACGGTGGTGGAATGGTATGATTTCACACTCTGTCTCTATTTTGCGCCGACCCTGGCGCGAGTGTTTTTCGGGGCTGGCGGCGAAAATCTGGGCAAAACGCTCGCGGGATTTGCGATCGCCTATCTGATGCGCCCGCTTGGAGCGATTGTCTTCGGTCAGTTCGGTGACAGACGGGGCCGTAAGCCTACCCTGCTTCTATCGATGACGCTGATGACGGTTTCCATGCTGGTATTGGCGCTGCTTCCGACCCACGCCCAGATCGGCGCCAGTGCGGGCTGGTTGCTGATCGTGATGCGCTGCCTCATGGGCTTTAGCGTGGGCGGCGAGTATCCAGCGGTCGTGACCTATTTGTTCGAGACAGCGCCCAAACACCGGCGCGGTCTTGTGACGTCCAGCGCGGCGGCGGCAAGCGAGATTGGCGGGCTGCTGTCTGTCGGGCTCTGCGCTTGGCTCACCAACGCGCTACCGCAGGAAAGCCTTGATAGCTGGGGCTGGCGCATACCATTCCTGTTCGGTGCCGCTCTGGCCGCCGGGATTTGGCTGGTCCGACAGATGATCCCCGAACCGCCTGCCTTCATATCGGATAGAGGTTTGAATGCCTCAAGCCGTTCGCCGATGGGCGACGCCTTGCTGAACCAGCGCCGGGGCATCGGTATCGGCTTTGCGATATCGGCGATCGGTTCGATCTCCTATTATGTCGGTATCACCTATGTTCCTTCCTTCGTCAGTCTGGTCCAATCGGCGGACGAAGCGGCGGCGCTGGAGCTATCGACCGTTGCGGCGCTCGTTGTCATCCTGGTCACGCCCTGTATCGGATGGTTGTCCGACAGCATCGGCCGCAGGCCAGTTCTGCTGGCTCTGTGCCTATCATGCGCCATACTGCCGGTGCCGATGTTTTCGCTCATTGCCCATGGTGACAGGACGCTTGCTCTGCTCGCCGTCATGCTGCTGGCCGCGCTAGCAGGCGGGGTGAGCGCCGTGGGCGCGGTCGCAACGGCCGAGCAATTTCCCGCGCGCGTCCGCCTCAGCGGTTTGGCGCTGGGTGCAACCACCGCGACGGCTGTGTTCGGCGGTGCCGCCCCCTATGCGGCATATCTGCTTCAGAACTGGTCAAATTCGCCTGCAACACCGGGCGTGATGATCGGCGCGGTCGCCGTCGTATCCGGGCTGATATTGGCCAGAACAATGCAGCACGCCGGACAAGCTGCGGCGGTGGCCAGATAGGTGCCGCGTCACGCGCAAGGAGCCTTTCGCTTCGTACGGAATGACCCCGTTATCGACTGGCCGATGTCTCGAATTCGCGGACGAGATTTCGCAGTCGTCCCGCTTCCAACTGCAACATGCGGGCGGCGGCATTACACTGTTCCCCCATCGCTGCATTTTGTTGCGTAGCCTGATCCAGGCCACCCATGGCGTGGGTGACCTGCCCTAGCCCGGCTGCTTGTTCCTGGGCCGAACTGGCGATCTTGTCGACAAAGCCGGTAATGGCTTTGACATGATGTTCTATCACGCCCATCGCTTCGCCGGTCGACCGGACTAGGTCGGCGCCTTGCTTTACTTCATTAGCGCTCTTGTCGATCAGCGTCCGAATATCGTTTGCAGCCACAGCCGATTGCTGCGCGAGTTGTCTGACTTCGTCTGCCACGACGGCAAAGCTGTGCCCTGCCTCGCCCGCGCGCGCCGCCTCGACGCTGGCATTCAGCGCCAGCAGGCTGGTCTTGAAGCTCAGATCATCAATGACATTGGTGATGTTGGCTATATCGCTCGCACTCGTTTCAATTCTGCCCATCGCGGTGATGGCCTCATCGACAACGACCGTGCCTTCACGCGCGCGATTTTCCACATCACGGACCGACGTGGCCGCTGCGGTGGCGGCAGCCGACGTTTCGCGAACCTGCCGATTGAGGTCATGGATCGCGGCAGTCGTCTCCTCAAGCTGAGAGGCTTGTATTTCCGTTCGGGAGGAGAGATCCTGGGTCGCGGCGGTAATTTCGTCTGACCCTGAATATAGGCTTTCCACAGCCGCGTCGACCTGATGGATCGCTCGTTCCATGGATTGCGCAGCCTGGTTGAAATCGTCGCGCAAAGCGACAAATCCCTGAGGACAATCGTCGTCGATGCGATGGTCGAGCTTGCGTTCGCGCAGACGCGATAGTCCTTGCCCCAAAACCGCTACCAAAGACCGCTGGACCGCGATTTCCTTTTCAGCCTGGGCATGCGCCCGCTGATCGACAAACCTGACAATTCCATCGAGGGCGCGGCTAAGCGATCCCAGTTCATCCTTGCGCGCGATAAAACCGGCTTCGTTCATCCGCTGGCCAACGGCCATGGCTTCCATCCGGTTAGTCACTTCGCCAAGGGGTTTCAGGATACGGATGCGGACCGTAAGTGCAAAGAGCACCACCAGGATAATCGTGATCACAGCAAGCGATGCCAGAATTGTCTGGCCAAGCGCAATGCGCTCGCTCGCGCGAGCCTCCAGCGCCAAACGCTGGTCCATCGCGAGCTTGACGGCTTGGTCGACAGCATCGCGATGGGCCAGATAGGCGGATGTCAGCCGGGCATAGCTCCGGTTCATCGACGCCTGGTCGGCCTGCCGAACTGCGGGCAGGAAATGCGTGTATAATTCCTGCCAGAAGCGGACGGCAGGCCGATGCGTGCCTTCAACGATCGCCTGCTTGAGCGGTGCGTACATCTCCTGCGATCGCCAATAGTCATGCCGTGCGTCATATTCCGACTTTAGCTTGGCGATCCTGCGAGCGTGAACAGCGTAGCCGGTGGGATCATTCTTTAGAATATTGGCTTCAAGATAAGGTTCGATAATATATTCGGGAGGCGGCAGAATATCGGCGACGAGATCGGAGGATTGCTGCAATTCCAACTGGATGGGGCCACCCACCTTGATTTCGGCGATGCGCGAATATCCTTGCAGACATGCTACCAGAAGGAAGCCCAGAATGAGGATAGTTACCAGGGCTACTGTCTGTCGGATGGTCATGTCGCACGTTCCAGGGAATTAAAGGCCTTTCCCTATTGTACGTTAACAATCGCCTGTCGGGCGCTAAGTGTCATATTTTTTCGCACAGGCCGGTTTGTCATCGCATCGACGCGCAAATGAAGAGGGGCGCAAAACTGTCTGTTCGCTGGCTGGCGACCAAGCTGTCAACGGCGGAGCAAAATCCGGCCACACGGCGGCGTAAAAGTAGGCCACTTGGCGGCGCAAGCGGGGAACGTCGGGAGGGCGTAGCCCGACCAGAGTTTCCCGCTTGCGGCGTCGGCGATTTTGGTGAGGGTTTCAGCCTGCCTTTCGGGCGCGGCTTTGGGCGAGACGGTAGCTTTCGCCGTTCATCTCGAGGATGTTGACATGGTGGGTGATACGGTCGAGCAGCGCGCCGGTCAGGCGCTCGGACCCGAGTGTTTCCGTCCACTCGTCAAAGGGCAGATTGCTGGTGATCAGGGTCGCGCCGCGCTCGTAGCGTTGCGAGATCAGCTCGAACAGCAGTTCCGCGCCGGTCTTCGAGAGCGGCACGAAGCCCAACTCGTCGATGATGAGGAGCTTGTAGGCGGCCATCTGCTTCTGGAAGCGTAACAGCCGCCGCTCGTCGCGCGCCTCCATCATCTCGCTGACCAGTGCGGCGGCGGTCGTGAAGCCGACGGCCAGGCCCCTCTGGCAGGCGGCCAGGCCGAGCCCGAGGGCGACATGAGTCTTGCCCGTGCCGCTGGGACCGAGCGCGATGACATTCTCGCGCCGCTCGATCCATTCGCAACGCGCCAGTTCCAGCACCTGCATCTTGTTGAGCTTCGGGATGGCGGCAAAGTCGAAGCTGTCGAGACTTTTGACGACCGGGAACTTCGCCGCCTTGATGCGGCGTTCGACCTTGCGGCGGTCGCGCTCGATCATCTCCCGTTCGGCAAGCCGGGTCAGATAGCCGATATGATCGACGCCCTCGGCGGCGCATTGCCGGGCCAGCTTCTGGTACTCGCGCTGGAAGGTCGGCAGCTTCAAGGTTTTGAGATAGTGGGCAAGCAGGATCTCGGGGGCCTCGGTGCTCATGCCGCTTCCTCCCCCTCAACGTTACCGAGCAGGCGCATGTAGGCCTTGACCGAGGTCGTCTCGACATTCGCCCTCGGCAGGTATGGGTAGATCGACAGGTCCAGTCGCGGCGGCCGGCGCTCCACCTGGCACAGGACCAGATGCTTGACCGCATCGAAGCCGATCGCACCGAGATGCAGGGCCTGCTTCACCGCCGCATGCAGATCGGCGAGGTCGAAGCTTTCCAGCAGCCGCAGAACCTGCACGTACTCGCGCCGGCCGTGCTTGTTCATCCTCGCCTCCATCAGGCGGCGCAGCGTGGCGAACTCGCCGGACAAGTCCCAGCCCTGGAGAGGAGCAGCCTGATCCAGCGCGTTGATCTTCTGCTCGATCAGCGGCAGGTAATGCAGCGGATCGAAGACGACGTCTTCGCGTTCCCAGCACCGCGGATGGCGGGCGATGATCTCGCCGCGGCAGCCGATCACCACCGCGTCGACGTAGCCGCGAACCCAGACATCCTGATGCCCGTAGGCGACCGGGACCGAATAGTCGTTGGTCTTGTAGCGCACCAGCGACTGCGCCGTCACTTTGGCGCTGGCCTGGTCGCAGGCATCGAAGGGTGCCGCCGGCAATGGACGCATGGCGGCAAGATCCCGCTGCAGCCGTTCCCCGATCGTCTCGCTCTCGCCGCGCAGCCTGTCATGCTGACGCTTGCGGCATTGCTCTTCCAGCCAGGCGTTGAACGCATCCCATGTCGCAAACCGCGGGATCGGCACCATGAAGTTGCGCCGGGCATAACCGACCAGCCCCTCGACGTTCCCCTTGTCGTTGCCCTTTCCCGGACGGCCATAGCGATCCCGGATCAGGTAGTGGGACAGGAAGCCACTGAACAGTGCCGCACGCTTGCGTGTCCCGTCGGGCAGGATCTTCGCCACAAGGCAGCGGTCATTGTCGTAGACGATCGATTGCGGCACCGCGCCGAAGAAGGCGAACGCATGGATGTGGCCATCCACCCAGGCCTCGGCCACCGCCGCCGGATAGGCTCGCACATAGCAGCCGTCGCTGTGCGGCAGGTCGAGCACGAAGAAGCGGGCCTTCTGCTCCACGCCGCCGATCACCACCATCGCCTCGCCAAAGTCGGCCTGCGCATGGCCCGGCGGGTGCGACAGCGGCACGAACACTTCCTGTCGGCGCTGCTCGCGCTCGCGCATGTAATCCTTGATGATCGTGTAGCCGCCGGTGAACCCGCATTCGTCGCGAAGCCGGTCGAACACCCGCTTGGCCGTGTGCCGCTGCTTGCGCGGTACCTTCACGTCCTCATCAAGCCAGTGATCGATCGTTGAAACAAACGCATCCAGCTTCGGCCGGCGCACCGGAGCCTGCCGCCGGTAGCCGGGTGGGGTCGAATACGACAGCATCTTGCGAACACTGTCGCGCGATATGTTGAAATGCCTCGCCGCCTCGCGCTGGGTCATGCCGTTCCCACAGGCGACGCGGACCTCCCGATAAAGTTCCACGGTATAGATCTCCCGGCCCTCCCTGCACGCTGCAGACAGGACATAGGTGGACGACTTTTACGCCGCCCGAAGCGGGACTATCCCGCCGCTACCGTGGTAGGTTTTTGCACCGCCGCTCTCACCTTGACGGACATTGGCACTCAATCCTTTCTGCTTCCCGCATCATCAGCGAACGCCGACGACGCTATTGCTCTATAATAGGATGAAAGCAGGTCTGACGGGCGCCGTGGCGCAGCAGATGTCGGACCGCCTTCTTACAGAAGAGCCTGATCCATGACCGACATCATCAGCCTGCCCACATTGCATAGTCGTCTTCTGGCGGATTGCCTTGCTGATGTCGCGACCGGGGAGCTGGTGCGGATCGGTCCGGCGATGCCCGGCGCCGATAATCGTGCAAGACTGCCTTATTGGCGGCGTCGCGGATGTCTCACCTGGGTCGATGCGGCCCATGCGCCGCGGCTCATCAGTCTGCAACGGCCGACACATGGCTGGATCGTGGAACCGGGATTGCACGCCAAGGTACGGGTCGACATCGGGACTGCCATATTGGATCATTGTGCGCGGCACGCCATTCCCGCACTTATCTGTATGCCACGGCTGTTCCATGATCCATCGGACGCAGAAGGCGTGGCGTTTCTGGCCGCCATGAGCCGCGCGGCTGACCAATATGGCTGGCAGATCGCCAGCGCGCAGATTGTCGACAGTGCCGGTTTTGCGCTTTGCTATGCCACCCATGCCGTCTGGAGCGGCGCACTGCGCGCGCGCCTCCTGCGCTGGCAGCGCCTGGACCGCAGCGAAGCGCCCGTCCTCATCTAACCGCCGATTATGTGGGTGTCGCACCATATGCGGCAAAATATTCCTATAATCAAAATAACGAACACAACAGGGATTGTCAGGACCCATCCATGATTAACGGTGTCGGCTTCCTCATCATCTTGGGCTGCGTTTTTGGCAGCTACATCATGGCGGGTGGCAAGATGGAGGTCATCTTGCACGCCCTGCCGCACGAATTGATGGCCATTGGTGGGGCATCCATCGGTGCCTTCATCGTCGGCAATTCCATGCACACGGTGAAGATGGCCGGCAAGGGGCTGGGGCGGGCGTTCAAGGGCGGGCGCTGGAAAAAGGATGACTATAGCGATCTGCTGACCCTGCTCTTCCATGTCCTCACGACCTTCAAGAAGGGCGGCGCCACGGCGATCGAACCCCATCTCGACAGGCCGGAGGAAAGCAACATCTTCTCCCGCTTTCCCCGCATTCTGGCGGACCATCACCTGATCGAGTTCATCTGCGACTATCTGCGCATGATGACGGTCAATTTCGAAGACCCGCACCAGATGGCCGAAGCGCTGGAAAATGACATCGAACGCCATCACCATGAAGAACTGGAACCACAACATGCCTTGCAGGCCATGGCGGACGGCCTTCCGGCCATCGGCATCGTCGCGGCGGTTCTGGGTGTCATCAAGACGATGGGATCGATCGACCAGCCGGTGGAGATACTTGGCGGGATGATCGGCGGCGCGCTGGTCGGCACGTTCCTGGGCGTTCTGTTATCCTATTGCGTGGTCGGCCCGCTGGCAGCGAAATTGCTCGGCACGATCGACGGGGACTCCAAGCCCTTCACCATCGCCAAGACCGCCATCATCGCCTTCGCCCAGGGTCAGCCGACCCAGGTCGCTGTCGAAATCGCCCGGCGCATGACGCCGTCGGAAAGTCAGCCGACATTCCAGCAACTTGAATCTGCCCTTGAGGAGGCGAAAAATGCTCTCACCGCCCAGCCTGCCTGACATCGCCCCCGGTAGCGGCATGGTCATATTGCCTGCCAGCGCCATGACATTGTCCGCCGAAGACCTGCGCGTCCGCCTGGTCATGGCGGTGGACAGTGACGAAGATGTCGTGATCGACGCCAGGGAGACCGGCCTTGTCGGCCAGGCCGTCCTGCAGTTGCTGGTCGCCGCCAGTCGCGCTGCCCACGAAGCGGGCAAGGCATTTTCTATCATTCATTCCGACGCAGAGCTGTCTGGCCGCCTTGTTGCGCTGGGCCTTGCCGATGCGATCGAAATTCATGCCGAAGAAGAGGGTTGAAGACAGTGAGCAAGCTGATCCTTACCGTGGATGACTCTGCGAGCATGCGCATGCTGCTCAAGGCTACGTTGACCGCACAGGGCTTTCGCATCGAGGCTGCCAATGATGGCAACCACGGTCTGGAACGGATGCTGGAAGTCCAGCCCGACCTGCTGATTACCGACATCAACATGCCGGGCATGGACGGCTTCGGCCTGATCGAGGAGGTCCGCAAGCTGCCCCAGTTCCGCGGCACGCCCATCCTCGTCCTCTCGACCGAATTTGCCGAGGACAAGAAGACCCGTGCGCGTTCGGCCGGCGCGACCGGTTGGATCACCAAGCCGTTCGATGCCGAACGTCTCGCCAGCGCAATCCGCCGGGTGTGCCCATGAGCGACTTTGACGACATCCAGGCGATCTTCTTTGAAGAATGCGCTGAAGGGCTGGCAGTCGCCGAACAGGGACTGAGCGCCATGGTCGCGGGCGATTGTTCGCCCGATGTGGTAGCGGGCGTTTTCCGCGCGGTCCATTCCATCAAGGGCGGATCGGGTGCGTTCGGGCATGGCGCGTTGCTGGCCTTCTCGCACTGCTTTGAAAATGCGCTTGATGAAGTCCGTGCGGGGACTATCCCGGCCAACCGCCATGTCGCGCAGATCATGCTGTCGGCGCTGGACGTGCTGGCCGATCACGTTGCGGCGGCGCAGGGGCCGGCGCCCCAGCCCGACGATGCGGCCATGCTGCTGGCGCTGGAGGAACTGCTGCGCACGAAGGGTGCTGTGGAAACGCCGTCCGCGTCTCCACCGCCCCCCGCGCTTGACGACCCTGCCACGCCGGACGAAATTGCGGAGGAAGAGGCCGACGAACTGGGCTTTGTCCCGATCGGTGTCGATCTGGCGATGTTCGATGATTTTGAGAGCGAACAGCAGGAAGAACTGGAGCCGATAGCAGCGGCACCACATTGGAATGTGCGGTTCGCGCCGTCGCGTGAGGCCATGGCACATGGCGCTGAACCGATGCTGGTGGTCCGCGAGCTGGAACGCATGGGTGCGCATCTCAGCTTTGCCGAGGTCGACGCTCTGCCGCCGCTGCGCGAACTTGATCCAGAAAGCGCCTATGTCGTCTGGCATCTGACGCTTCCGGGCGACACGGAAGAATCGAGCATCCAGGAGTGTTTCGACTTTGTTCCGCCCGATTCGCTCGTCGATATCAGTCGTGCGCAGGGCGATCCGGAGGCGGCACACGCCCCAGATGGTCTGATCGAGCCGG
Organism: Sphingobium sp. B2; assembly: GCF_007693735.1. Lineage (NCBI taxonomy): Bacteria > Pseudomonadati > Pseudomonadota > Alphaproteobacteria > Sphingomonadales > Sphingobiaceae > Sphingobium > Sphingobium sp. B2. The sequence continues at coordinate 397,943 of NZ_VDBZ01000003.1, read as the reverse complement.
TCAGCGCGCCGATTGCGGCAGACAGGACGGAGCAGAAGAGCGCCGACATCCTGTCGCTACCGGTGGCGGACACGGCGCGCGCGCCGGTCGTGGCTGGTCCCAACGACGGCGCGGGTCAGACGATCCGCATCGACGTGGCAAAGCTCGATATGCTGCTCAATCTGGTTGGCGAACTGGTGATCCGCAATTCGATCCTGTCGGACCGTCTGGCGCCGATCGATCAGCAGCGGGTCGAACTGCCACAGCTTGGCCGCCTGACCCGCGAAATCCAGGACAATGTGATGTCGCTGCGCGCGCAGCCGATCCGCCAGGCCTTTTCGCGCGTACCGCGAATGTTGCGCGAACTGTGCGCTGAAACGGGCAAGCAGGTCGCGCTGGAGATCGTCGGCGAGACGGTCGAGGTCGACAAGAGCGTGATCGAAAAGATCGGCGATCCGCTCACGCACATGATCCGCAACGCCATCGACCATGGCATAGAAACACCCTCGGAACGCCTGGCGCTTGGCAAAAGTGGCGAAGGCAGTCTGCGTGTTTCGGCCGAACAGAAGGGCGCGCGCATCTTCATCCAGGTGCGTGACGATGGGCGCGGCATTGATCGCGACCGGGTGCGGGCCAAGGCGATCGAGCGCGGCCTGATCGCCCCGGACGCGCAACTGACGGATGAGGAAGTCGATAACCTGATCTGTGCGCCCGGCTTTTCGACGGCGGAAACCATTTCCAACATTTCCGGTCGCGGTGTCGGCATGGACGTTGTCCGCAGCAATGTGGAAGCGCTGGGCGGAAGGATAGAGATCAGTTCGGAAAAGGGACACGGTACCAGCTTTACGATGGTGTTGCCGCTGACGCTGGCCATTTTGGACGGCATGATCATTCGCCTGGCCGGACAACGCTATGTCCTGCCCCTGTCGAGCGTCGTGGAATCCGTCCAGCCTGAACCGGGCCAGGTGCGTTCGGTCACGCCGACCCGCGAAGTCATCGAATTGCGGGGCGATTATGTGCCGATCAAGCGCCTGTCCGATCTGTTCGCCGTCGATCCGGCGATCTGCAAGGCGCCAGAAGACTCGCTGGTCATCATCGTCGAAAGCGACAGCGCCGGGCTGGTAGGCCTGATGGTCGACACGATCGAGGATCGACGGGAAGTCGTGATCAAGAGTCTGGACCAGCATCTCTACCCGATCCGGGGTCTGGGTGGCGCGACCATCCTGGGTGACGGTTCGATCGCCCTGATCATGGACGTCGATGCGCTGGTGGCACCGTCTGCCGGCACTAACTCCAAATTCGCCGTGAAAGGAATGGCAGCATGAGCATCGTTGAAAGCAACTCGGAATATAAGATCGTGACTTTCACGCTGGGCAAGCAATTGTTCGGTATCGACATGACGTCGCTGATCGAAATTCGCGAATGGGAACAGCCCACGCCGTTGCCGGGCGTCCCATCCTATATCAAGGGCGTGACCAACCTGCGCGGTAACGTGGTGCCGGTCGTCGGCCTGGCCGAAAGGCTGGGGTGGGAGGCGAGCATATTACACGCCCGATCCTGCATTCTTGTTGTGAACATTGCAGGCAAGCAGGCCGGTTTCCTTGTCGACGAGGTGAACGACATTGTCTCGATTGCCCATGACGCCGTGCAGACGCCGCCGGAAATGGAGGGTGGCGAACAGAATATGCTGATCGGCCTGGTCCAGATCGATGTCCGCGGGACCGACAGCGAAGCAGGCCGGCAGGTCATGGTCTCGCTGCTCGATCTCGACGCCCTCAGCCTCACTCGCCATCTGGATATTGCTGCGTGAGCTTTCATTCGCCCATAACATCGGCACCCGGCCTGGGGATGGCGCCCGCGCTTACCCCCGCTGAATTCGCCGCGATTGCGGCGATCATGCAGGAACAGGCGCGGATTCACCTGTCCGAAACGAAAATGACCCTGGTCTATTCGCGCCTTGGTCGGCGACTGCGTGTGCGTGGGCTGCGGGATTTCACCGACTATATCAAGCTGGTCGGCTCCGATCCTGTCGAAATGAACACCATGGTCGAAGCCCTGACGACAAATCACACCCATTTCTTCCGAGAACCGCATCATTTTACGCATCTGGAAAAGGATGTTCTGCCGATCCTGAAGGACAAGGCCCGACAGGATGGGGTGCGGATCTGGTCGGCGGGATGTTCGACGGGCGAAGAAGTCCATACCATCGCCATGGTGCTGCTCGGTCTGGACCGAAATGCGGCGCGCTGGGCTTTGGGTGGCGACGTCAAGCTGCTGGCGACCGACATTTCCAGTGAGGTCGTCGCTGGTGCCGCATCGGGCCACTATGCGGCCAATCTGTTGGAACAGATTCCCGCAGCCTATGCCAAATTGTGGACGCAACCCGCAGCCGAGGGATTTGAAATCATTCCTGAAGTGCGTGCGATGGTGACCGCGCGTATTCTCAACCTGTTCGATCGCTGGCCGATGCGGCGTCGCTTTGACGTCATATTCTGCCGCAACGTCATGATTTATTTCGATAATGAGGCGAAGGCGGAGCTGGAACGGCGGCTGGTCGACCAGCTTGAGCCAGGCGGCTTTCTCTACATCGGTCACAGCGAAAGACTGACGGACCGGATGCGTAGCCAGATGCAGCCCTGTGGCCAGACCATCTACAGAAAGACGGGAGGTGCCGTATGAGAAGCAGACCCGTTCGCGTGCTGATAGTCGATGACAGTGCGTCGATGCGCGGCATCGTCCGTTCCCTGCTGTCGGCTGATCCAGACATAGAAGTGGTCGGGTGCGCGCCTGAACCGATGACGGCGCGGGCCATGATCAAGGATCTTGATCCTGATGTGCTGACCCTGGACGTCGAAATGCCGGGCATGGACGGCCTGTCCTTCCTGGAACGGATCATGCGGCTGCGGCCCATGCCGGTCGTGATGTTGTCGACGCTGACGGCGCGCGGAACCGACGTGACGATCGAAGCGCTGCGACTGGGCGCCGTCGATTGCATCGCCAAACCCCAGGGCGGGCCGACCGACATGGAGCGCGAAGCCGATGCGTTGCGTCGCACCGTCAAGGTGGCTGGCCGGTCCTCGCGCCCACGCAGGCCAGAAATATCGCGCCCGGCCCATATCGACCAGCCGCTGCGCGACGACATCGCCATCGCGATCGGATCGTCGACTGGGGGCGTGGAGGCGTTATTCTCGCTCTTGTCGTCCCTGCCCGCCAATTGCCCCCCGATCCTGGTCGTCCAGCATATGCCGGCCGCCTTCACTGCCGGTTTTGCGGATCGGCTGGATCGGCTCTGTCCGATGCGGGTGTGTGAGGCGGTCGAGGCCATGCCGGTCGAACCCGGAACGGTCTATATCGCACCGGGCGGACGCCATATGGAAATGGCCGGCAATAATGGCCGCGCGCGTATTCGCTTGCATGATGCCGACCCCGTGTCGGGTCATCGCCCGTCGGTGGACACGCTGTTCCGGTCGATGCGGCCGATGGCATCGAAAGCCGTGGGCGTCATCCTGACCGGCATGGGCAGCGATGGAGCACAAGGGCTTCTTGCGATGCGCCAGAATGGCGCGCGCACCCTGGGCCAGGATGAAGCGAGTTGCGTCGTCTATGGCATGCCGCGAGCGGCCTTTGAAATCGGCGCGGTCCAGCAGCAATTTTCGTTGAACGCCTTGCCCGGAGCGATCCTCAAGGCGTGCCAGTCTATCGTTCGGGAGCATTGACATGCCTGCGGCATCCGCAATCAAGGTGATGGTGGTCGATGACCAGACAAGCATGCGCGCAATGATCCGGCGTACGCTGCAGGACATCGGCTTTCGCGACATTCGCGACAAGGCGAGCGCGGTCGAAGCATTCGATTCCGTGCGGCAGGATCGCGTCCACCTGATCATTTCCGATTATAACATGCCCGACATGGATGGATTGCAATTCCTCCAGGCCGTGCGGGGCGACGCGGTAATCGGCAAGACCGTGTTCATCATGCTGACGGGCTCGTCCGAAAAGGCGGTCGTTCAGCGTGCGGCTGAACTGGGGGTCAACAACTATGTCGTCAAACCCTTTGCGCCGGCTGCGCTCAAGGAAAAGATCGAACGCGTGTTCGGGGAGTTGAACTGAACCCATGCGTATCATATCCATCGTCCAGGGCGAACAGAGCGTCGTCACCGAACCGGATGTCATGATTTCCACCCTGCTGGGATCGTGCATTGCGGTGTGCCTGCACGATGGCATTGCGCGCATCGGTGGCATGAACCATTTCCTGCTGGGCGAGCCGGGCGCTGACCAGCAGGTTTCGCCGCAAGACATGCAACGCTACGGCATCCATTCCATGGAACTGCTGATCAACGGCATGATGCGCGCAGGCGCATCGCGCAGCCGTTTGCGGGCGCATATTTACGGTGGGGCGACGATCATCGCCGGTCTTGGCGATATCGGCGCGAAAAATGCGGCCTTTGCCGATCGCTTCATGGCGACGGAAGGGATCGCGATCGGCCACCGCGATGTTTGCGGCACGCAGCCACTCAAGGTCGAATTCATTCCTTGGGACGGCAAGGTGCGCGCCAAAAGGGTCAAGGATGTGCCCCAGGCGCCCGCCCGTCCCGTTCTGCCCCCCCGCACCGGGGAAGTCGAACTCTTCTGAATCGAAGGATTCCGTCGCCATGATGACCAACGAAAATTATCGCCAGCAACTCTTCATCACAATGGCGCAGGAGATTGCGGATATTCGTCAACTGCTCCAGAATCTGGAAGAATTGCTCATGACCGACGAAGATGTCATCATGAAGCATTACAAGGATCTTCAGCAGTTCGACCTCATCATCCAGCATGTCGATGAAAGCGCCAAGCTGCTTGAACGGCTGGCCGACGGTACCTGCTCTGACGAAGCCATTGCAAGCGTTCGCCTGGGCCGGTTGCGCGGGCGTCTGCAATCCGCGGTCAGCGCGGCGATCCGGCCGTGAGCCAGAGTAACGACAAGCGCCCGATCGTCATCCGCAAGGTCAAGAAGATCGCGGGCGGCCACCATGGCGGCGCGTGGAAGGTCGCCTATGCCGACTTCGTGACCGCGATGATGGCGTTCTTCATGTTGCTGTGGCTGATTTCCAGCCCGGACAAGGAAAAGCTCAAAGGCCTGGCTGAATATTTTTCGCCTTCGCCGCCCAATGCGCCCCAGGCGATGGGCCAGACCAGCGGCGCCAGCCAGACCCCCGGCGCTGGCGGGCACACGCAGGCCATGAACGGTGATGGTCGCTCCGGTCAGGGCGTCCGCGCCATACAGTCAGCCAGCGCTGGTGTAGCGCGCGGTGGCAGCGCCGATATCCCCGATTCCTCGCTGCGCGTGCTGGCGCAGGAACTCAAACTCGTGTTTGATTCTGCCGCCGATCCCAGTGACGCAGCGCAGAATGTGCAGGTCGAGCAGAGCCGTGACGGGCTGCGCATCAATATTATGGATAATGACAAGCACAATATGTTCGTTGGCGGCGGCGCAACGCTCAATGCCTATGGGCGCGGTCTGTTGACCCAGGTCGCCGGAAAAATCATGACATCGCGTGCGCAGATCGCCATCGAGGGCCATACCGATTCCGTCGGCGGGAGCGGCGACGCCAACTGGCGCCTGTCGGGCGAGCGTGCGCTGGCGGCGCGATCCGCGCTGATCGGAGCGGGCTTGCCAAAGGACCGGATGGGGGAGGTCGTCGCCATGGCCGACACGCGGCCGGTCTATCCGGACCAGCCCGAAAGACCGGAAAACCGGCGTATCACGATTGTTCTGCTGGCAGATGCCTCGGCCATGCCGGGGGACGTCAGCTTCAACTATTAAAGGGTGGCCATGGGCAAGCTGAGCGCGCTTCTTCCAGTTTTCCTGCTCGTGGGTGGCGGTGCTGCCGGTGCGGCGGGCGGCTATGGTGCGCTGACCCTGTTGGGCCAGCCATCGGCCAAGGTCGAGCATGAGAAGCCTGCGGAGGCGACCCTGTTCGTTCCCGCTGGCTCCATCCTGGCACCGATCGTGGCGACGGACGGGCGCCTGTCGGGCTATGCCCGATTTGAGGTCCAGCTGGAGGTCACGCAAAGCGGCGAAGCCGATGTGACCGCCAAACTGCCCTTGTTCCTGCACGCCGTCAACATGCGGACCTACCGTTCGCCCATGGCCAGCGGGCCGGACAATCTGTTGCCCGATCTCAAGATTTTTCGCGCGATCCTGATGGAAGCGGCGGCTGAATCGCTTGGGAAGGATATAGTCCGCAATGCTGCGGTCACCGCCGCGTCACCGGCCTGACGGATAAACGTATGATGAATATGCTCCCTTCATCTTTTGAACGGCCATCGTCCCGACATGTGCGGGAACGGGCGCATCGCACCGTGTCGCTCTATCTGTTGGCGCGCCTTTGCGCCACCGGGACCAAGGACGGCCTTTGCCGCGTGCGCAACATGTCGGCGGCTGGTTTGATGCTGGAAAGCGAGCAGGCGCTTGCGCCGGAGCAGGTGGTGACGGTCGAATTTCGCAACGGAACGCGCGTGACCGGCCGGGTCGCCTGGACGCAGGGCAACAGGGCAGGGCTGCATTCCCACGAATGGATCGACGTCGCTGAGTTGCTGACGCAACTGTCGGACCATGCCGGGCGCAATGTCCTGGTCCAGCGCGCGCCACGCTTTGGCTGCGGGTGCAAGGCGCGCGTCAGGATGCAGGGGCGCAGCCGGACGGTCCCGGTCGGCAATATCTCCATCAATGGCTTGCAGATGGAAATTCCAGCGCAGCTTGGCGATATCGTCAACATCGATCTGCCCGGCCTGCCGGAACGAGCTGGCCGGATCCGCTGGTGCCATGACGGCCAATGCGGGGTGATGCTGATGGAGCCCTATTCCTTTATCGCGATGGCGCGCTGGCTGGCCAGCCAGGACCGCAGCATCCCTGGACAATGATCAACTCGCGCCGAAACTCTTGACGAGCGACCCGGCAACCAGCGCCCATCCATCGACCAGAACGAAGAAGATGATCTTCATCGGCAGCGATATGCTGGGCGGTGGCAGCATCATCATGCCCATCGCCATCAATACGGCGGCAACTGCCAGGTCGATGACCAGAAATGGCAGCAACAGCAGAAAGCCGATTTCAAAAGCGCGGCGCAGTTCCGAAATCATGAAGGCAGGGATCAGGACCGAGAGGGACGTCTGCGCGCGCGGCTCAGGCGGCCGTCGCGACAGATCGACAAACAGCTTCAGATCCTCATTGCGGACCTGACCCAGCATGAAGCGGCGGAGCGGCACGGCGGTCCGCTCGAACGCGACTTCCTCGGTGATCTTTCCCTCGGTATAGGGTTTTACCCCGTTGACCCAGGCCTGTTCAAACGTCGGCGCCATGACGAAGAAGGACAGGAACATGGCAAGGGACAGGATCACCGGATTGGGCGGTACGCCCTGCGCGCCCATGCCTGTACGCATCAGCGATAGCGCAACGACAATGCGGGTGAAGGACGTGACCGTCATCAGCAGGCCCGGTGCCAGGCTCAGCACCGTCATCATCAGGACCAGCTGAACGATCTTGCCGCTCATATTGCCCTCCTGCCCAAGGTCGATCGTCACGCCGGCCTTGGCCATTGCGACGCTGGGCGTCAGGAGGAGGAGCAGGAAGATGGCGCCTTTGAATAAATGATGAGGCTTAAGCACTGGCGACCTCCAGCGTCGGCGTGCGGCGGGCATTGTCCTCACCCACGCGCTGCCACAGGCGCTCGATCGCCTGCGCCATCAGCATGGCATAGGGCGGAACCGGGCCGTCCGCTCCATCCGCCGCCGCCCGATCCACCACGACATGCCCTTCCGGGCTGAGCAGCAGCAAATGTTCCTGCCCATCGCGCCGGATCAGCAGCAGCGAGCGGCGCTGGTCGATCGTGATCCGCTCGACGATCTCCAGCCTTTGTTCACGCGCGGCGCCGACGCGGCCGGGCAGGCGGATGTCATAGCGGCGCACCAGCCACAAGGCGCCTGCCAGCATCCCCAGAACGAAAGCGAGTGCCCCGAACATGCGCAGAAGGGAAAAAAAGTCCATCTGACCGGCCTCCCTTTAACGCGCAGCGCGCAATATTTCGGTGACTTCTATCGACATGCGATCGCCCTCGACCTGGATCAGGCCCTTGGCCACCGGCTGCTGATTGACCAGTAAAAGCGTCGGGTCATCCTGCCGGCAGTCGAGCGGGATCATTGCGCCACGGCTCATTTTCACAATCTCGCGGATCGGCAGCATGGTTGATCCCAGCACAGCGGCCACTTCGATATCGATCCCTTGCAGGAACGCCATTGCATCATCCTTCACAGCGTTGGTCTGCTCGTTATAGGAAAAAAACTCCTCCTTGATCGCGCAGGTGGGAAAATCTTGCCTATAAAGGATGTCAGGGGGCTGGCCCCCGGAACTGACGAGGTAATCCTATGGGTATGGACCCCACCATTGCCGTCTCCGCATCCGGCCTTCGGGCGCAGTCGCTGCGCATGAAGGTGATTGCGGAAAATCTGGCCAATGCCGATTCCGTCGCAACGACGCCGGGTGGCGACCCCTATCGTCGCAAGGTCGCCACCTTCAAATCCGTTGTGGATGGCAAGGCGGGAGCGGGTGGCGTGAAGGTCAGCGGCGTTGTTGGCGACCGGACCGATTTTCCGCGTGTCTATCAGCCGGGCAACCCGGCGGCCGACGCGGCCGGCTATGTCCGCACCCCCAATGTCAACATGCTGCTGGAAACCGCCGATATGAAGGCGGCGCAGCGTGCCTATGAAGCCAATCTCAACGCGATCGAATCCGCGCGCAACATGACGATGCGCACGCTCGACCTGCTCAAGTAAAAGGAGGTTCATGATGTCAATCGGTTCGCTTGACGCGATCAGCGCCTATGGCCGCAATCCCCTGTCCGCACTGTCGCCGCTTGCGCGCGACAGTGGAGCGAAGAATGTCGGCGCAGGGACTGGCGCGGCCAGTTTTGGCGCGATGATCGGCAATATGGTCACTGAAACGGCGGGCAATCTGCATGCCGCCGAAAAGGCCAGCGCCCAGCAGGTGGCGGGCAAGGGCAATCTTATCGATGTGGTCACCGCGATTGGTGCGGCTGAGACTGCTCTCGACACGATGGTCGCGGTGCGCGACCGCGTGGTCAGCGCCTATGGCGAGATCATGCGGATGCAGATATGAGCGGCCTGTCGCCCGAAGATGTCATGGCTATTGCACGCGCTGCGATCATGCTGGTGCTGACGATAGCCGGGCCGATGCTGCTGACATCGCTCATTCTGGGCGTCGCGATCGGCCTGTTTCAATCGCTGACGCAGGTGCAGGAAATGACGCTGACATTCGTGCCCAAATTGCTGGGCATCAGCGTCGTGATGCTGATGTGCCTGCCGATGATCGGCCGGGCCATGGGCAGTTTCATGACGGAAATCTCCACCCGGATCATCAGCGGCTGACATGATCGAGGTGCTGCCTGGCGATGCGAGCGCATTCGTGTTGCTGTTTGCGCGTCTGGGCGCCCTGTTGATGAGTGTCCCGCTATTTTCCGAAGACGCCGTGCCGGGTCGCGTCCGGCTGCTCATGACGCTGGGCATGACGGCGGGCCTGTGGGGACTGCTTGGTCCCATGATGCCGCGCCTGTCGGGCGACGAGCCGCGCCTTGCCGCCATGCTGGTGACGGAATTGCTGATCGGGCTGGCCATCGGCATGCTGATCCGCATGATGTTCATGGCCATCACCATTGCAGGTGGGGTCATCAGCCTGCAGATTGGCCTTACCTCAGCATTGGTCGTCGACGCTTCTGCGGGCGGGCAGGTGCCCGTGCTCGCCAAGTTGATGAGCGTTGCCGCCGTGCTGATCTGCATGGGGCTGGGCGTCCATCATTTATGGATCGCGACGCTGGTTCACAGCTATACTCTTTTTCCCGTGGGCGCATTGCCACCCTCGCAAGATTTTCTCGATCTGGCCGTCATGACGGCGGGCCGGGCGATGGCGCTGGGCCTGGGCTTGTCAGCTCCTCTGGTCATTTACGGCCTGGTGTTCAACATGGCGCTGGGCCTTGCGTCGCGCCTGGCGCCAGCCGTCCAGATATTCTTCATCGCCCAGCCGCTCAATCTGCTTGGCGGCATTGCATTGTTCATGCTGCTCATCGGGTCCATGCTGGCGGCCTTCGCCAATAGCCTGGCGGACTGGACCATGGCGATCTGGGGCTGATCATGGCGGAACAGGACCAGAAAACCCACGCCCCGACCGATCAGAAGCTGGAGGATGCGCGCAAGAAGGGCGACGTACCCAGCGCCGCAGAAGTGCGTCATGCCGTCATGTTCGTCGCGATGCTTGCGCTGATGCTGGGCATGGGAAGCTGGACGGTGACGCGCATGTCCGTGCTTCTGACGGGCCTGTGGAGCCAGGCTGGCACGATGCGGATCGGGGCAGGGGGCAACAGCGATTTCGCCGCTGGCCTTATGTCTGCCCTCGCCGGGATCATGCTGCCGCCCCTGCTCATGCTGCTCGGCTTCGCCCTGCTGACCATGTTCGCACAGGGCCGCCCGAATTTCTCCACGACAAGGCTGAAGATCAAATGGGATCGCCTGTCACCCGCAGCCGGGCTCAAGCGCCTGTTCGGCGTCCGCGCCCTGGTGGAATTTGCCAAGACGCTGGCGAAGCTGCTGCTGGTGCTCATCGTTGTGGCCATCACCCTCTATCCGCATCGCGGCGCGTTCGACACGCTGATCGGCGCGTCGCCCCAGACCATCGGCGCGACAGCCGTGGCTCTGATCGTCGACATGCTCAAGGCGGCGGCCATGCTGGTCATCATCATTGCCGGGGCCGACTTTGTCTATCAGCGGCGCAGCTACATGAAGCGCATGATGATGTCGTTCCAGGAGATCAAGGACGAGCATAAGAAGAATGAGGGCGATCCCAAGATCAAGGCGAAGATCCGCGCAATCGCCATGCAGCGCGCCCAGCGCCGCATGATGGCGGCCGTGCCGACCGCGAGCGTCATCATCACCAACCCCACCCATTATGCTGTCGCGCTGCGTTACGACCATGGCGGCATGGTCGCCCCGGTCGTCGTGGCAAAGGGCGTGGACGCGGTTGCGATGAAGATCCGCGAAGTCGCCAATGGCGCAAACGTCCCCATCGTCGAAAGCCCGCCCTTGGCCCGTGCGCTCTTTGCATCGGTGGAGATCGATCATCCGATCAAGACCGAACATTATGCCGCCGTTGCGGAGATCATCAGCTATGTGCTGCGCCTGACGAAGCGATAGGGTTCCAGCCGCTTCAACTGCCTCGATACAGGTCGCTGGTCAGATGGAGCGGTCGAGCTTGGCGATTTCGACGCGGACACGCAGGTCGATCTGGTCGATCAGCGCCTCCAGTTCGGGGTCTCCGCTCGGTTCACGCTGTTCGGCCCACAGCCGCAACGCCTCGATCGGCAAGGCTTCCGTCCGCCCGATGGCAAGCGCCCGCTGCAATTTGTCGAGGGCGTCCAGCCCCTTTGCCGCGGCTCTGGCAGCTTTCTGTTTGCGCTCGGCAGCGGGCGTGGTCGCGCTCATTGCGACCAGCATCTGCACGGAACCGATAGTCGGATTGGCGATGTCGCCATGCGGCGGGACGGACTGCTGCGCGCCCATGTCGGTCACGCCGGCACCCGTCGCGGCAACCTTCTGCACGGCTGAAACCAGCAATCGCGGCAGCAATGCGCCCAGTCCGTCAATTCGCACAACTTTGCTCCCATGCGGCAATTTTTGCCCGCTTACTATCCTATAAGAAAATTGAAGACTGTTCGGACCGACATGAAGGACGCAAATGGGAATATTGTCGAAATCGCTGAAGGTCGCAGGCTTGGTCGCCGCCCTTTCGTGCGGCGCACCGTCCGCCATGGCCGGGTCGCGGATCAAGGATATTGTCGATGTTGAAAATGTCCGCTCGAACCAGCTGATCGGCTATGGCCTGGTTGTGGGTCTTGCGGGCACTGGCGACCGGATGCGCAATGCGCCCTTCACGCAGGAATCGATGCAGGCCATGCTGGAGCGGATGGGCGTCAACGTGCGCGATTCACAGATGCGGACCCAGAATGTGGCCGCCGTATCCGTCACTGCCCTTATGCCGCCCTTTGCGCGCGCGGGATCGACCATCGATGTCCAGGTCGCAGCGTTGGGCGATGCGACCAGCCTGCAGGGCGGAACGCTCATCGCCACATCGTTGCGCGCCATGGATGGTAACACCTATGCCGTCGCGCAGGGCAATGTCGCCGTGTCCGGCTTCAAGGCGCAGGGGGCCGCCGCCAATATCAGCCGTGGCGTATCCACCTCCGCCCGCGTGGCGGGTGGAGCCATTATCGAACGCGAAGTCCCTTTTACGTTCGGTTCGGCCAGCACGCTCAAGCTTGCGCTCAAAAATCCCGACTTTACGACCGCGCGGCGGATCACTGATGTCATCAATGGCAATTTCCGCGGCGCTGCACGAATGCTGGACCCCGCCACGGTAGAAATTGCCCCGGTCAGCACCGCGCAGGGCAGCGTCATGGATCTTGTCACGCGGATCGAAAATCTGTCGGTCGAAGTCGATCAGCCTGCCCGCGTCGTCGTCAACGAAGCATCGGGCACTGTCGTCATGAACAGTGAAGTCAAGATCAGCCCCGTTGCCATCGCTCAGGGCGGTCTGACCATCAGTGTGGCGGAAAATCCGGTCGCATCGCAACCAGCGCCCCTTTCGGGAGGCACGACGCAGTTGCTGCCCAGAACCCAGATCAGTGTCGATGACGGCGCAGGCAAGTCGCTCGCCATGCTGGAGGGCGCATCGCTGCGGTCGCTGGTGGGCGGCCTCAATGCGCTTGGCGTGTCGCCCCGTGATCTCATCACCATTCTTCAGGCTCTGCGCAGCGCTGGCGCGCTGCAAGCCGACATAGAGGTGCAATGATGGACATCATGCAATCCTTGCCGATCACGCCAGCATCGGCTCCGTCTGCTGCTGCAACCCGAACCAGGGCCGCCGCCGGGCCTGAGGCTATCGCGCGGGATTTCGAGGCCGTGTTCCTGGGCCAGATGGCGCAGATGATGCTGGAAAGCGTCGAGGTCGACCAGACGTTTGGCGGCGGCCATGGCGAGGAGATGTTCCGGGGTATCCTGGCGGAAAAGCTCGGCAGGGAATTTGCAGCTCGCGGGGGGATCGGCCTGTCCGACGCGGTACGCGCGCAGATCATTAGATTGCAGGAAGGAACACAGCCATGATCACGGCCATGATCGACGATCTGTTCGGGCTGGTGCATTCGCTCATCCAGGTAATGGAGGAGGAAAGCGAGACGCTGGCGCTGATGGGTCGCTGTCCGGGTCTTTCGGATCTGGCCGAGGCGAAGGGACAATTGGTCAATCGCCTCGAATCCAGCCTTGCCGCACTGAACCGGCGTTACGCCGACTGGCCACACGACATGGGTGATGAAAAGCGCGCGGAGATGGACCGGATACTGCACGACCTTAGAAATGCAGCCAAGGTCAATGCCGACATTCTGCAACGCCAGATCGACTTGTCCGGCGACATGCTGTCCGCTGTCGGCCAGGAAATGCAAAGGCTGACTGGCCGTCGATCGGAATCCTATTGTCCCGCCGGGCGCGTGTCGTTGCGGGAGGGCAATGCACCGCTGTCGATCAACTATCGCCTTTGAGCGCCCTTGCCTGCGGCCCCGCAAATTGCGACAGGGGCGGCATGGACCTGGACGGCTTGCTGCATCACTATTTCGGGACGGACGATCCCGATGCCCTGGACGCCCAAGCGATCGAGCGTGGACGCGAACGGCTGTCGATCGACCTTGGCGTTGAACAGGATGGCCAGCGGCGGTTCGCGCTCTGGGCCTTGATGGAAGCGCTTGGCTTTGCGCCGGACCCGACCGAAGCATTCAAGGATGATCCGGATCTTCAGGCGGCGGCGCATAATCTGCGCAAGGCCGCGTGGCGGATCGAGCGGGACTGATCGCCTCTCCCACGAGCCTGCGTCCCGTCGCCATGGTCCGCCCGGCCGCCCTTCGGCGCACCGGGCGGTTTCGTTACGCGCTGCCGTTGCGGCCGAGCGCGGTTTTCAGAAGGTCCATCTGCTTGCGATAAAGGTTGGACATGGCGGCAAAATCCGCCTGCACATTGCCCAGTTTCAGCAATTGTTCTTCCAGCGTGACATTGTTGCCGTCCGGCTTCGTTTCGGTAACGTCATGGTCCAGCACGATGGCGCCAGACCGTGGTGCCTTAGCGCCCAGGCGGGCCATGCCTTCGCTCAGTTCCACCGTCGGCCTGCCGACCTTGCCCCCGCCACTTTGCACCATGCCAGCGAAACTGGGGGCGGCCATCTCCCGCGCCTTGTAGCCGGGCGTATCGGCATTCGCGACATTCTGGCTGATGACCTGTTGTTGCCTGTAAAGCTGGCGCATGGCCTGGCCCAGGCCGGAAATCAGCGATCCTTGGGAATTGGACATAGCGCTTCTACCTCCTCAAACGGCCAGAATATTGTTGATGCGCGACAGGGCGTCCTGATACCGCTCCAGTTGCGCCGACTGATATGCCGATACGGTGCCCGACTTGCCCAGCGCCAGATTGTTGACGGTCGCGGCCTTGCCATCGTCCCAGTAGAGGGAGCGATAGGCGGTCTGGGTCATCGAAATGGCGCTCTTGATTTGGCCCAGTGCTGCCTTTGCGGAATCTGCGCTGTCTAGCGCCAGCGATTCCGAAAGGCCCAGGCCATAGGCGCCACCTGGCATGACCTTCGGATCCTTCGGGCCACTCAGATTTGCGATCGAAAGCCGCCTTGGCGAGAGGCCAAGCTTGTCAAGCGCATCCTTGCCCTGTGCGCCCGCCATCAGTTCCACCGCAAAGCCCGTTTTGGCCTCGATCCGCAGGACAGATCCGGCGTCCGTCTTGGCTGTCGTCACCGCAATTTTCTTGCCAGTCGCGGACATCATGCGGGCGGCTAGCGTCGCCAGCGTATCATCGGCCTGAATGACGATCTTCTTCGTCGCGCCGCCCTCTACCTTGATGGCAAATTCGTCGCCTGCGCGCAGGCTGGTGTTGGCTGTCAGCCGGGCCGAAGCGCCCGAAAGCTGGCTACCGCTATGTAGGCCCAGCGCGTCGAGACTATTGTTGCCGCCGGTCATCGCCGACAGGCGAACCGCGCCGGTTTCCTTGCCGGCCAGACCGAACTGGCGGATCGAGCTGACGGTCGCGCTGGACGGATCGATCGCCGCGACGAAGCCGTCCTGCGTACCTGTCCGCGCCGCGCCCATGACGCCCCTGGTTCGGCCGCCCGCATATAATGTGCCGTTCATGAAGGAGAGGCTGTCGATCTGGTCGTCCGATCCGGTGCCCAGATAGCGCGTCGTCGCGGTCCCCAGCCCGCTGTCGATCATGGTGACGAAGCCGTCGCGGTCGCCGCTCAGGCTGTTGGCCTGCGTGCCTGACATGGCAGTGCGCGTCGCCCCGCCCACCGCTATTTCGCCATTGTCGCCGACCGCCAGAAAGCGGGCATCGCCGTCGCCAATGTCCAGCCGGCCGATTTCCGTGGCCAGCGATCCGGCGGCCAGGCGCATGACGCTGTTCGTTCCGCCGGTCCGCGCAAGGGACAGGAGGTTGCCATCCGCGTCTATCGCCAGCGCCTGGATGCTGTCCCCCGCGCCGCCGTCGATCAGCCGACGTTCCCGCACCACGCCGCCGCTGTCGATACGGGCCAGAAAGGCATCTCCAGCGCCGCTCGCCGCCTGTCCGCCGACATAGACCGTGCCATCGTCCGCCGCTACGATCGCCTTCGCGCTGTCGGCGCCAGTGGCCCGGACCAGTGTGGTCCATTCATTCTCGCCGGTTGCGCTGTAACGCGCAACCATCATGTCACCGTCGCTGTTCTGGCCATCGAACTGGCCTTGTACCGTCCCGGCGATGACGATGTCGCCATCATGGGTCAGGCTCAGCGCTGCACCTTCCGACCCGCCGGCCGCGCCCAGCATCTTTTGCCAGACGATATTGCCCTGACTGTCGAATTTGCTGAGGAACAGGTCCTTTTCGCCCGTCACCCGGTTCGATCCCATGTCGCCGGCCGATGTGCCCAGAACATAGGTCATGCCGCTCGCATCTGTCGCACTGGCCTGCACGGAAATGGCCGCATGGATCACCGGCTCACTGGGGGTCGTGCCTTTGACGGGCTTGGCGGCGGAAGCCAGCATCTTGGCCCGCGCCGTTGCCGCCGTGTCGAGCGCGGTGATGGAATTCAGGCTGTTCATTACATTGTCGCCGCCCGGATCGTCCAGCCGCATCAGCCCGACACGCGGCGCTCCGCTTGCGTCCTGACCATCCGCCGCAATCATCAACGCGTCGCCCGCATTGTCCTGCGTGATGGAAACATCTTCCAGGCGCGGCGACTTTATCTTGAATCCCCAGCTGTCGGTCATCTTGTCCGGGACGAAACGCACCAGCCATTTGGGCGTCGGATTGCCATTTGCGTCCAGCACCACGCTTCCGTCCGGGTTGCGCAGTGGCACTGCCGCGATCGCGCCGTTTATGGCGTCGGCGACGCTGTCGAGGGTAGGGGGCTGCGGCGTTCCGGCCAGATCGACCGTCACGCTGCCATCGCCATTGTAGGATTGGATCGCGAGGGTGAAGCGCTCCGTCCCGGTCAGGCCTGGAATGGGAGTCGAGCGGGTCGCTACCAGGCCCTTGCCGCTAACATCGCCCGTCACATTGACGGCCGGAATGGCCACACTATCGGCGCGACGCGCCGTCTGGGCAAAGGCCAGATCTAGCTTGTCAGAGGGCGCTTGCCCCAGGAAATTTTGCAGGTCGGAGAGGCCCTTGAGGAATGTCTTGTTGAGCGCCTGCCGCTGACTGTCGGTGATTGTCTTGGCACTGGCCGCTTCGGACAACAGACGCAGGCTGTCCAGCGCCTTGTAGGCGACGAAGCTGGTCCTGACATCGTCGGGCAGGCTGCTGTCCTTGGCTACCTTGGTGTCGATGATGGACGACAGTTTCTTGATCGCGCTGATCCGACTGCTGTCGGACTGGCTGGTTTTGCTGCTCTCCTTCCAGGGCGGGGTTGTGGCGGACAGGGTGAAATTCGCCTTCGCCTTGCGTACGGCAACGGAATCGGCGGTGATGCTGGTGTCGTTCGAATAGTAGGTGCTGAACAGCATATTGTCTCCCGACAACAGGCTGAGCCCCGCCAAACTGCTTGAGATACCTCCGCTCACTTTTTCCCCCATCATCACCAAAACAATCTCCACCTTCCTATAATAGGAGGGAAATGGCCCGCATTGCGGGTGGGGATTCATTTTTTGGGGTTAATCCGATGTCAGCCATGCTACCCATGACGACCGAGCCACCGGAGCTGAAACGCTATTCAGGACCGCAGCGTGCAGCCGCGCTATTGCTGGCGCTTGGGGCGGACAATGGATCGACGCTGTGGGAACAGATGTCGGTCGAGGAAATCAAGGAACTCTCGACCATCATGGCGCAGCTTGGCAGCGTGCCAGCGGCCGTCGTCGAACATCTGCTGCTGCAATTTTCGACCGAAGTGTCGACCATCTCCTCCCTGCACGGCTCCTACGAAACCACCGAGCGACTGTTGCAGGACGTGCTGGCGCCGGACCGTGCGAAACAGATTATGGAGGATATTCGCGGACCTTCCGGTCGGACGATGTGGGACAAGCTCTCCAACGTCAGTGAAGCCGTGCTCGCTTCCTATCTGCGCGGCGAATATCCGCAGACCGTTGCGGTCATCATGACCAAGCTGAAGTCCGAACATGCCGCGCGTGTCATGGCCGCATTGCCGCGCGATTTTGCGATCGACGTTATCCAGCGCATGCTGCGGATGGAGCCAGTGCAAAAGGAAATTGTCGGTGAGATAGAGGAAACGCTGCGCAACGAATTCATGTCGAACCTGTCCCGCTCGCAGCGGCGCGATCCGCACGAATTGATGGCGGAACTGTTCAATGCGCTGGACCGCAGCACCGAAGAAGCCATGTTGACTGCGCTCGACAACCGCGCGCCGGACTCGGCTGAACGGATCAGGGCGCTCATGTTCACGTTCGAGGATTTGGGCAATCTCCTGCCCCCGGCGATCGCAACCGTAGTGAAGAATGCCGACAAGCGGATGATGGCGCTCGCGCTCAAGGGTGCGCCCGAAGCCATGCGCACGCTGTTCCTGGGCGCGATGACCGAACGTGCGGCCAAGATGATGCGCGAAGACATGGCCTCGATGGGCCCGGTCCGCGCTCGCGAATGCGAAGAAGCCCAGTCGCAGCTCGTCCGGCTCGCCAAATCGCTGGCCGACCGCGGCGAAATCGTTCTGGTCGATCCCAAAAATGATGAAGCGATGATCTATTGATCCTGCCCGTCGACTAATCAGAGGATTTTGCAACGGTGGACGCCAGCTTTCATACCCGTCCCTTCACTTTCGACCGGGTCTTTCCCATCGCCGAAGCGGACGTGCCGGAAACGGCGCTCGACATGGCGCTGCGCATTGCCGCGCTCCATGCCGAACTGGAGGCTGTTAGGGCTGGCAATGCCGCCGCTGTGTCGATTGCGCGGGCGGAGGGGTTTGAGGCGGGCCTAAGCAGCGCTCGCGCTGACCGTGATACAGCCCTTTTGTCGGCGATCGACGCGCTTCAGGCCAGTCTGGAAGATATAGACGCGGTTCAGGCAGACGCACTGGCGCGGCTGGGGCGCGAAGCAGCGCTGACGGCCGTCGCGGCGGCGGACATCATGGCGGCACGCGCACTCGAACTCGCCCCCGCTGAAGCGATTGACGATGCGATCGGCCGGGTTTTGCTCCAGATCGCGCGAGGTCAGGAGGTCGTCATCAGCGTTCACCCTGACCTGGTGGAGGATGTTGAGGGCCGTATCACGCAACGTCAGGGCAAGGACCGTCGCAAGCTCAATCTGATCGTAGCCGCCGATCCTGCCCTTGCCATGGGCGACGCGCGCCTTCTCTGGGATACGGGCGGTCTTGAACTGGATGCTGACGCACGTCGATCGGCGGTTCTGGCCGAAATCGCGCCGCTGATCGCTGCGTCTGCGCCGGTGGTCCGGCCGGTCGCGGATGCATTTCAGGATGACGAAGCGACAAGGTGCATTGCCGATGATGGCGATGCCACGCCTGATGAGGACGACGCGGAAAAAATTGCCTAGGCACAAAACGTCGCCCGGCAATTTCTTCCTATAATGCTGACATGGGCGACATTCCCGTCCCCGCCGGGTTACCGAGGTCAGCTTGAACGCCATCCAGAATTTCCTGAGCCAGATCGGCACCCGCCGAATGTATCTTATGGGCGGGGTTGCCGTTCTTTTGCTGGCTACACTTGGCTTCCTGGCGGTGCGCGGCACCGGCAGCGACATGGATTTCCTTTATACGGACCTTGATCCATCGGCCGCGCAGACGATCGCGACGAAATTGTCCGCCCAGGGCGTGCAGTTCCAGCTGTCTGGTGATGGCACCGCGATCATGGCGCCAAGGGAGCAATTGCCCCAGTTGCGCATGAGCATGGCGGGCGACCAGATCGGCGGCAAGATCGGTTATGAAGTGCTGGACAGCGCCACGCCTTTCGGCCTTTCGGCGGCGCGCGAAAAGATCGACGAGACCCGCGCGATCGAAGGCGAGCTGGCACGGTCCATTTCCACTCTGGAATCGGTATCCAACGCCCGTGTCCATATTGTCATGCCCGAACGCGCGCTGTTCGCTACGGAAGGACGAAAGGCGACGGCGGGCGTGACGCTCCGTACCCGCGGCCCGCTGGCGGCTGAAAATATCCAGGCCATCCGCTATCTCGTGTCAGCGTCCGTGCCCGAACTGTCGCCTGAATCGGTGTCGATCATCGACCAGACCGGCCGCCTGCTGGCGCGGGCTGGCGAAGCCGGCACAGGCCAGACCGACGAACTTCAGGCCGCGACAGAAGCGCGCCTGCGCGAACAGATTGAAAGCCTGATCGAACCAATCGTGGGCATGGGCAAGGTCCGTGCGGAAGTTTCCGCCGAGATCGACCGCGACCAGCGCCGCGAGGAATCCCAGGTCTTTGACCCTGACAAACAGGTCATTTCCCATCAGGTGACGGTGGAAAGCGGCGACCAGAGCCAGGAAAATGACTCAGGGTCCGATGGCGCCACGGTGTCCAACCAGCTGCCCGACGCAACCGGCGCCTTTGGCGGGGGCAATTCGGGTCGCAAATCCAACAGCAACGAAACGTCGGAAGACACCAGCTATGACAATAGCCGTACCAATATCGTATCGGTACGCCAGCCTGGCGCGATCAAGCGCCTGACCGTTGCGGTGATGGTGGACGGTGGCGCCAAGGGGCTACCCACCCAGCAATTGCAGCGCATCACCCGGCTGGTGGAAAATGCTGTCGGCTACAAGGCTGATCGGGGTGACAGCGTGGCTGTGGAAAGCATGGCCTTTACGCAGCCCGATGAAATGACCGACATGGGCAGCATCCTGTCCAGCCTGCCGATGGATCATATCTTCACGGTGCTCAAACTGCTCGTGATCGGCGGGATTGGCCTGTTCGCTCTCAAAATGCTGCGGACGCGCGGTGCGGCCGATGTGAGTGCACCCACGCAGACTGCCAATCCCATTCAACTGGCGACGGAGGCCGGTGCCGCTACCCAGCTGCCCGGCGCTGGCCCGGTGGGTGCGCTGACCAGCGATGGCCCGTCGCACATGGCCCAGATCGATCATGAAATCGCGCTCGCCCAGGTGGAAGGGGGCATCAAGGCCTCCTCGCTGCGGCGCATCGGCGAAACAATTACCGCCAACCCTGCTGAATCGGTTTCCGTCATTCGCCAGTGGATGAATAGCTGATGGAGAAAAATATGGATAATGCCACCGGCTCCGGCAGCATGGCCAGCGACGCGGCCAGTGCGCTGACGTCGCCCGCCTCTGCCTTCGACATGCCCCAATCGTCGGCCTGCGACGATAAAATGGCGCAGGGCCTGGATGCGGTCTTCGACGTCCCCGTCCGTGTACAGGCGATATTGGGGCGCGCCAGGATGCCGATCGTTGATCTCATGGCCATGAAACCGGGGACGGTCGTCGAACTCGACCGTCGGATCGGCGAGTCCGTGGATATTCTGGTCAACAACCGTCTGATCGCACGCGGCGAAGTCGTGATGATCGACAATATGCTCGGCGTGACGCTGACGGAAATCGTGCGGCAGGACAATTGATGGTGAACAAGGAACAGACGCCCGTTCGCATGCTGCTGCTGGGCAAGGCTGGCAGCGCGTTTCGGCTGGCGGCCGACATGGCGATAGAGGCCGGGGCGGAAGTCACCCCGTTCGACGATGCACAGGCCGCGATTGATCATCTGCGCGTCACAGGCAGCGATATGGTGATGGCGGACGTGGATCTGGATGTGCCTGCTTTCATTGGGCAGTTGCGCGCAGAGCGGTTTGCCGTGCCGGTGCTGGCCTGCGGCATTGCAGCGCCGGCGGAACGGGCCGTGGCGGCGATCCGCGCCGGGGCGAAAGATTATGTCCCGCTGCCCCCCGACCGGGAACTGATCGCGGCAGCGATCGCATCGGTCGCACGTCGTGGCCGTACGGAGATTATCGGGCAATGCCCGGCGCTGGTTCAGGCGATGCATTTCGGCCTGGCCATGGCGCCCGCATCGGCGGCGATCCTGGTCCGGGGTGACGCCGGTACTGGCAAGGAAATGATGGCGCGGGCCATCCATGATGCATCGCGTCGCGATGGCCCGTTCGTGACGGTCGAATGCGGCGGCGTCAGCGAAGACATGCTGCATGCCGAATTATTCGGCTATGAGAAAGGCGCATTTGACGGCGCGGTGTCGCGCCGGACGGGCCGGATAGAGCAAGCCCGGCTGGGTACGCTTTTCATCCGCGAAATCGGCGGCATGGCGCCTTCAGTTCAGGCCCGCTTGATGGATCTGCTGCGTGAAGGACGGTCGGGCATGCTCTCGACCGCCCGGACCGGCGGCGCTGCGCGTCTGATCGCGAGTAGCAGCGTGGAATTGCGGCAATTGGTGGCGGATGGCCATTTCCGTGCCGACCTGCTCAATCATCTGGGGATGATCGAAGTCACGCTGCCGCCCTTGCGCAGCCGGGGGTCGGACATCGGCCTGCTTGCAGCGGCCTTTGCCAGTGAGGCAGCGCAGCGTGACGGGCTGCCGGTGCCGTCAATCTCGCCTGATGCCCTGCATCTTCTGCAAGCGCATGACTGGCCCGGCAATGTCCGCGAACTGGAGGCTGTGATGGTCCGGGCAGTCCTGCTGGCGCGGGGCGGCACGATCACTGCACAGGCTATCGTCTTGCAGGATGGTCGCCAGTTCGGCGCGTCTGCCATGCCGACCGCTGCGCAGTTCGACGCGAACGGATTACCGGTCGATGGTCTGGTTGGCCGCTCGATGGCGGACGTCGAACGCGCGCTGATCCTCCAGACGCTGGAACATTGCAGCGGCAATCGTACCACCGCGTCGACCATATTGGGCATCTCGGTGCGCACCATGCGCAACAAGCTGCGCAGCTTCATCGATGCTGGCTACTCCGTCGCGCCATTTTGATTGAGGGACTGAGGGGATCATGAAGGGTTCGTTCGACCATTGGATGCAGCGCATGGGCGCCGGGCGCGATCTGACGCTGGCGGCTACGGTCGTCGCCATCATCGCGATGCTTATCCTGCCCATGCCCGGCTGGCTGCTGGACTTTGGCCTTGCCATCTCCATCACCATATCGGTCATGATCTTGATGACGGCGCTTTTCATCGAAAAGCCGTTGCAGCTGTCCGCCTTCCCCACGATCCTCTTGATCGCCACCATGTTGCGGCTGGGGCTCAATCTTGCCTCGACCCGGCTCATCCTGTCGCACGGTCATGAAGGATCGCACGCCGCTGGCGGTGTTATCGCGGCCTTTGGCGAATTTCTGATGGGCGGTCAGACGCTGATTGGCATCACCATCTTCTTCATCCTGATCGTCATCAATTTCGTTGTCATTACCAAGGGCGCGGGCCGGATCGCCGAAGTCGCGGCGCGCTTCAGTCTGGATGCCATGCCTGGCAAGCAGATGGCGATCGACGCCGATCTCAACGCGGGCATGATTGATGAAACCACCGCCCGCGAGCGTCGGGCCGAGCTGGAATCGGAAAGTGCCTTTTTTGGCGCCATGGACGGCGCCAGCAAATTCGTGAAGGGCGATGCCGTCGCTGGTTTGCTGATTACGGGCATCAATGTCGTTGTCGGCATCATCATTGGCGTCATCATCCATGGCGTCGATATCGGCACGGCCTTCAACAGCTATACCATCCTGACAGTGGGCGACGGCCTGGTCAGCCAGATCCCGGCCCTGATCGTCTCGACTGCGGCTGGCCTGCTGGTGTCGAAGGGCGGGATGAATGGCCGCGCGGGCGAAGCGCTCGGTGAACAGCTTGGCCGTTTCCCCAAGGCGTTCGGCATGTCGGCAGTGCTGCTGATCGGTCTGGCGCTCCTTCCCGGCCTGCCTTTCATTCCCTTCGCGGTGCTGGGCAGTTCATGTGCCTGGGCAGCCTGGTCGCTTTCCAAAACGCGGGCGCTCAAGGCGATCCAGGAACAGACGGCAGCGACGACGCAGGACAGCGGCGCAGGCGTGGCTGATGAGCCGATCGCCCAAACGCTGTCGATCGACCCCGTCCGGATTGAGATCGGCTATGGCCTGCTGCCTATCGCCAACGGCGCCAATGCCGAACCGCGGCTTGACGATCAGATCCGCGCGCTGCGGCGGCAGATGGCGACCGACTTCGGCTTTGTCCTGCCTTCTGTCCGTATCCTCGACAACATGGCGCTGACCGCCAATGAATATGTCGTCTATATCCGCGAAGTCGAAGTCGGCCGGGGTGAGGTGCAACTCAACAAGTTGATGGTCATCAATCCGGGCGGCGGGCCAATCGGCCTGTCGGGCGAGGAAACGCGCGAGCCGGTATTCAATCTGCCTGCGCTCTGGATCAATCGCGACCTGCGCGAAGAGGCCAGCTTCCGTGGCCTGACCGTCGTTGATTGCGGCACGATCGTCACCACGCATCTTACCGAACTGGTGAAGGACAATATCGCCGATCTCCTGTCCTATGCCGAGACGCAGAAGCTGCTGAGTGACATGCACAAGGACAGCGAAAAGCTCGTCGCCGAACTCATCCCGACCAAGATTTCGGTGTCGGGGGTTCAGCGCATCCTGCAAAACCTGCTGTCCGAAGGCGTGTCGGTGCGCGACATGCCCACCATATTGGAAGGGATTGCCGAAGCAGCGCCGCTCACCCACAATATCACGCAGATGACGGAATATGTGCGCGCGCGTCTGGCACGTCAGATTTCGTCACAACAGGTGCGCAACGGCGCGATCCCGATCGTCACGCTCTCGGCCGAATGGGACCGGGAATTTAGCGAAAGCGTGGTCGGGGACGGGGATGAACGCCATCTGGCGATGGCGCCATCCAGCCTTCAGGGCTTCATCGCGCATGTCCGTGAAATTTACGATCGGCTGGCGGGCGATGGCGAAATCCCCTGCATATTGACCAATCCTTCGATCCGCCCCTTCGTGCGTTCCATCATAGAACGGGTCCGCCCGGCGACGGTGGTCCTGTCCCAGAATGAAATCCATCCGCGCGTACGGGTGCGTTCGCTTGGGGCGATCGGCTGACATGCCGAAGCGTCGCGTCATCGCCTATAATAGAGGAACAAGTCGGTGCCCGGAGTAGCCATGCACGCAAGCCAAGCGCCTCGTCCCCAGATGACGGCCCCGGCCAAGCCCGGTTCGAACAGTGTCGATCGCCCTATGGATCGCGCCCGGGAGGGACGCGATTTCGACGCGTTGGTTCGCGGGGATGACGGCTCCGGCGGGGCGGAAGGGCAACCCCAATCGACGGCCGATACCTCTCTGGCGAAAGCCAACCCGCAGGCGATCCGCCTGCATGACATGCTCGATGCCGGAAATGCCGCTACCAGCCCCTTAGTGGCGGAAACCGCGGGGGACATGGCGGTCGCTGCGCCGTTGGACGCGCCTGTCCCGCCATCGTCCCAGGCCAGCGATGACCCGATCATTCTGTTGCCGCCAGCCGACCTGCCACCGAGCGAAGAGGCAAGCACAACGGCCAAGGCAGGAGCGGATGACCCAGTGCCCGGCAATCCGGCGCCTGTTCCCGTCGCTGCCGATAGCGGACCAATGCTGGCGAACCTTGATCCACTGCCCCCGAAGGACCGGGATGCTGGAGACGATGCGATCGATGGCGCAGCCCCCGGCGGACCCAAAAAGACCGATAAGCCGGTCGATGCGGCGCCGGCTATATCGCGCCCCCATCCGACAATCCCATCGGCGGCGACTACACCCCATGTCGACACAAGCGCGCCTGTTGTGGCGCCCTCGCAGCCTGCGCCGCACGTAGCATGGACGGGCGCGGGCGCGCCATTGTCAGCTACAGGCGATATGGCGTCGGCGGCGGCATCGCCGTCACCCCCACCACCAGTCGCGCCGTCGGGCAGGGCTTCGGTCGACACATTGATACCCGACATGGCCGTTGAAATCGCGCGCAATGCCGCGATCGGTCGTGAGGAATTTTTGCTGCGTTTGCGCCCGGCCGACCATGGGACAATTGTGGTGCGGTTGCAGTTCCTGGGCGAAGGGCCACTGCGCGCGACGATTTCCGCCGACAATATGGCTGTTCTCGACATGCTGAGACGCGATAGCGATGCGCTGGCCAGCAACCTGAGCGATGCAGGCGTGCAGACGGATGCGCGCAGTTTCCGCTTCTCTGGCGGAGAAGGCGGACAGAAAGACGGGCAGGGCCCTCGCGTCGCGTGGGGCGCCAGCCGCGCCGACAGGTCGGCTGATGACGGCGTGGATGAAGCGACAACACTCTATCGACCATTGCGGGCGCGGGCCGGCCTGGTCAACCGATTGGCATGAAAGGATAATCTGATGACCATTGCCGCAATGCAGACGGCAGGCGTCGCCAGTAGCGCAACAACGGGCGCTACGAGCCAGCTGACGGCCGACTTTTCGATGTTCCTCAAGATGTTGACGACGCAGATGCAGAATCAGGACCCGCTCAACCCGATGGACACAGCGCAATATACCCAGCAGCTCGTCCAATATTCGCAGGTCGAACAATCGATCAAGCAGAACACTACGCTGACCGATATTCTGGCGCGGCTGTCCAGCCAGGATCTGACCCAGTCCTCCTCCCTCATCGGGCGGGAGGCGCGGTTCGACAGTGCGGTATCGCCACTGGGCGACGATGGCGCGCGCTGGGGCTGGACGTCGGATCGCACCCTTGCCTCGCTGGAGGCGACGATCACCGATGCGTCGGGCACGGTCGTGGCGACCCAGGCGATCGACCCTGCCAAGACCGGTACTTTCCGCTGGGACGGTGCGCTCGCAGGCGGCGGCACGGCGCCGATGGGCAGCTATACACTGGGCCTCAAAGGCACGGACGGCAGCGGCAACGCCGCCACGCTCTCCATTCAGGGTATGGCGGTGGTAGACGGCGTGACGGTCGAAAACGGCGTCACGACGCTGACGGCCAACGGCGTGAACTATCCAGCCAGCGCCGTCGCAGGTCTCTACAACGCCAACTAAAATATGCTGACAAACACCGCTAAAGCCAAATTCATCCTATAATGAAATCAGAGGCGAGCGACCATCGTTAAGGTCCCCACCGCTCGGTCGCTCGCTTCGCAGGCCTTTCAGGCCATCTGTCGTCCATGACAATCGATTACGGTGGCGCGCATCCCCCCATGGCGCGTCGCCGTTTTCCTTTGGGGACGGATGAACCAGCTCAGCCGTCCCTGGCACAAGGAAAGGCCCGGCCTTGCACAACGCAAGACCGGGCCTTTTTATGAAAGAAGCGGGTAGGGGGGACAGCGACTGGGCTGTCCCCCGCAGTCCATCTGACATGCCCTGGAAGGACTATGTCAGATGGCAGGAAGCAGGGATATATGGCGACCGATCAGGCCGCTCTCATTCAACGATGGAATAGCCGACCTGAGGCTGTGCTTGCGCCCAATCGGTGACCACACACACCGCCTGGGCGGGCATGATGGCAAAATCGATGGCCTGACACCCTGCAATTGCCGAAGGGGCCATCAGCATGCTGAGGCACGCGGCAATGTCGGGGTCTTGTCGTGGCCCGATGACATCCTCAATATCTTCATCGTCCATGCCGCCGAAACTGCTGCACCGCGCTGCTGCGCTGATCCACAATTGTTCGGCGTCCTGTACAACTATATCCAATGTATATTGAAAGCGGCGATCATGAATATGATCTGTCTTTATAAACGGAAATTCTTTCATAGCCCTGCCAGCTTCTTTTAAAGTGACGATTTGCGACCGTCCAGCTCCTGTTCGCAATCCTTTGCCATGGACCGACGCGTCGCGCTATTCGCAACATCCCGCTAAGGAGTCATACGTAGGTAGTTCAATGGACCGACCCGCCTTGTCGCGCCATCTCGCGCGCATGCGCGCAGGCCAGCGTGAGTTCCAGATAGAGGCGATCCCACAGATGTACGGGCAGCCGCAACAGAGCGCCGTCCCGGTCCAGAACCGTGACATGCGGAGCGGGGTCCACGACCAGAGCGATATGCAACGGAAAACGGCCGCCCAGATGTTCGTCGGGGACCGGATCTGGACTGTTCATCCTGGCCAATAGCAGCATGGCCGCCAATATCTCGGCACCATAGGCGTCCATCATGATGCTTTGTTGCGTATCGCATCTTTCGATCAGGATCGTGGCACCGCCGGGATAGGGTTCCACTGACAATGTCAGCGTCATGCCAAAGGCATCTTCCATTTCCCTCACGCGTCGTGTCGCAACGCTGTCCATCCCCTCATCAAAGCCCAATCCCATGTCGCTCGTCCGTCAAAGGGAGAAAAAAATGGGGGCCGGACTTAGGCCCGGCCCCCTCCTGGCCCCCTCCAAAGCGGGAAGGTGCCCGCATATCGCCCCTTAACGGAACAGCGACATGATGGTCTGCGGCGCCTGGTTGGCGATCGACAGAGCCTGGACGCCCAGCTGCTGCTTGACCTGAAGGGCCTGCAGCTTCGCCGATTCCTTGGCCAGGTCGGCGTCGACCAGATTGCCGATGCCCGCTTCGATGACGTCGGACAGCTTGCCAGTGAAGCTCATCTGTGCGTCGATCTTGCGCGAACCAGCGCCCAAGTCGCTGAGCGACGTGGCAAGGTTCTGCTGGGTCGTGGTCAGGGTATCGACCATCGCCTGGGCATCAGCCTGGGTGGCGATTTCGTCGGTATCCGCGACCGTGACGACCGAACCACCCAGGTCAAGACCCTGGTTGGCAACGGTCAGCGAGTCAGGGTCCCAGGTCGTCGCGGAGGTCGTGTCACCGTCCTTGAGCGACTGGAGAGCCGTGATGGTGCCACCGCCGGTCTTCAGCAGGTTGGTCCCGTTGAACTCGGACGAATTGACGATCGTGGTGATCTGGTCGCGCAGGGCAACGAAATCCTTGTTGATCGCATCCCGGCTCGCGGTGTCGATGCCGTCGTCGGCGGCCTGGGTCGCCTTCGCCTTCATCTGGTTCACGAGGTCGGAAATCTGCTCCGTGCCGGCGACAGCCACGTCGGTCACGCTCTTGGCGCGGCTCAGCGAGGCGGACACCGACTGCAAACCGCCCAGATCGCCGCGAAGCGACTGTGCGATTGTGTACGAAGCCGAGTCATCCTTGGTCGACGCAACTTTCAGGCCGGTGTTGATGCGGCTCTGAACTTGCGACATGCCTTTGTTGGTTTCATTCAGGCTCTGGAGAGCCGCCATGGCGCCGACATTGGTGTTAACGGAAAAGCCCATATTCATATCCTTTTCTAGGATGAAGGACCGCTTCTGCGGTCCTGGGACGGAAACGCCGCCCCGCGATGGACCTGATTTCAGAGCCCACACTATATTGTGGGAAAATATATTGGATAACCAAAATCATCCTGCAATTTTTGATGGTTAACACGCGTTTAGCCACGCATGGCAGCCCCAGGACAAAAGCGCACGGCGATGGCCGGGGGCAGCCATCGCCGTGCGGTCGGGGCGACAAGGGCCGGGGAGGAAGCCCCGTCGCAAAGGGTTAGAAGGGTGAAAGAATATCCAGCAATTGCTGGCCCCAGCGCGCCTGTTGTGCATCGGTCAACTGGCCCTTGCCGCCATAGCTGATCCGCGCTTCTGCGATCTGGCTGTGCTGGACGCTGTTATCGCGGGCAATGTCCTGCGGACGAACGATGCCCGTGACGATCAGTTCGCGCAGTTCGAAATTGACGCGCGTTTCCTGTCGTCCACGGATGACCAGATTGCCGTTCGGCAAAACCCCGGTAACGACCGCTGCGATCGTCATATTGACCGTTTCGCTGCGACTGGTCGTGCCCGCACCGCTATTTTTGGATTTGGATGTGCTGTCGACCAGACTGGCCGTGTCGACGCCAACCGCTTTCTTGATCACCTTTTCCAGCCCGAACAGCGACCCCGCGCCGGCGCTCTCGCTGCCATCGCGTGATCGGCTCGTGCTGTTGCCCATGTCGGCCTTGTCGGCGATGTTGACCTTGATGGTCAGAATGTCGCCGATCTGGCTTGCCCGCTGATCCTGAAACAATGCGCCCGCGCCAGTGCGGAACAGCGATGCGCTGGGCGCGGATGTCGTCGGACCGACCGCCGTGCTGACAATGGCGTGGGGCGGGGTGCGCGCGGCGATCGACTGTTCGATGGTCGGACTTTCGACCGCGCCCATGTCGCTCATCGTCGGTGGCCGCCCGACATGGGACAACCGCCCCATCGTGCCGCATCCGGGCAAGACCAATATGGGTAGCAGGCAGGGAAGGAGATGACGTGCAATGCCCTTCATCGGGGAAACTCCGTTGTAAAAATCATGGCAGCCTCACCAGGACCTTGCCTGGACCGCCAACGACCGCGTCGATCGTGCGCCCGGTGCGCGTGTTCAGCACCAGCACCTGTCTCTTATACACATCTAGATGTGTATAAGAGACAGCCAGATAACCCTGTGCAAGCGCTGTCTCTTATACACATCTAGATGTGTATAAGAGACAGATAGAGATGCGAAGCGGCGCGCTGATGATCACGGCGGCCGGACGGGCTCTCGGCAATGGCCGGCAGGGCGACCCGGTGCTGGTGCTGCACACGCGCACCGGGTCGCCCTGCCGGCCATTGCCGAGAGCCCGTCCGGCCGCCGCGATCATCAGCGCGCCGCTTCGCATCTCTATGGATACCGGTTCACCCCGTCGCACCAGCTGGACCGGCTGGATGTCGCTCGCCCGCACCACCCGTCCGGCGGTCAATGGACGAAGCGCCTCAACCTCCGTGACATCTGCGGCCCGCAGCGCGCCGCGTGCTTCCGCCTGCGGCAACGCGGCGGGCATGAAATCGACCGGCGAAATCCGTTCGCCGCGGGCAATCGGTCGTACCAGCACGTCGACGTCAATGGCCGGTGATGCGACGGAGCCTGTCGCCTGGATGGCTTCTGCCGGAAGCACCAGCAACGCGGCAAATAGTCCAAGATAGCGCGCTTTCATGATGCTCACCTCAGCTGGCTGGTGGTCGCCAGCATTTCGTCGGCGGTCTTGACGATGCGGCTGTTCATTTCATAGGCGCGCTGCGCACTGATGAGCGCGGTGATCTCGCTCACCGGATTGACGTTCGACGCTTCCAGATAACCCTGTGCAAGCGTACCCAGTCCCGGCTCTCCCGGTGCAGCGACCGTCGGCTGACCCGATGCGTCGGTTTCGGTGAACAGATTGTCGCCCTGCGCTTCCAGCCCCGCTTCATTGACGAAGCTGGCGAGTTCGAGTTGACCGACGGTCTGCATTTGCGGGCTGTCCGCTGTCTTGACCTGCACCTGCCCGGTGCGGGATATCACCACATCGACCACGCCCTGCGGCACGGTAATGCCCGGTTGCACGCGCAATCCCTGCGATGTCACCAGTTCGCCCTGGTCGGACAACTGGAATGATCCATCACGGGTATAGCCGGTTTCGCCCGATGCCAGCGTGATCTGGAAATAGCCCTGGCCCTGGATCGCCACGTCGAACCGGTTGCTGGTCTGGGTCAAGGCGCCCTGTTCGGCGATGCGATAGACGCCGCCGGTACGCACGCCAGCGCCGATCTGGATGCCGGCCGGGATCTTGGCCTCGTTCCCGCCCGATGCAGCGCCCGGCCGCGCGACCTGCTGGTAAAGCAAGTCCTGAAATTCGGCCCGTTGCAGTTTGAAGGCGGTGGTGTTCATATTG
Source organism: Sphingobium sp. B2 (assembly GCF_007693735.1). NCBI lineage: Bacteria > Pseudomonadati > Pseudomonadota > Alphaproteobacteria > Sphingomonadales > Sphingobiaceae > Sphingobium > Sphingobium sp. B2. The sequence continues at coordinate 366,758 of NZ_VDBZ01000003.1, read as the reverse complement.
GCGATATTGTTGGAAATCACGTCGACATTGGTCTGCTGCGCCAGCATGCCGGTCGCGGCGATGGACAGGGATCGCATGGGGTTCTCCTTTTTTCGGGGATCAGTTGATGCGGCTCAGGCGACTGATCGCCTGCTTGCGCATGTCGTTCAGGCTGTCGGCCATGTGGATACTGCTCTGATAGGATCGCAAAATGTCGATCATGGCTGTCGTTTCGGCGATGGGCTGGACATTGGAGCCTTCCACACCCTGTCTCTTATACACATCTAGATGTGTATAAGAGACAGTGCTTGCGCATGTCGTTCAGGCTGTCGGCCATGTGGATACAGCTCTGATAGGATCGCAAAATGTCGATCATGGCTGTCGTTTCGGCGATGGGCTGGACATCGGAGCCTTCCACACCGCCGGTCCATAACCTGGTCTGTTCAGCTGGCAGTACCCGCCCGCCGGTTCCGTTCATCATGCCGTCGCCACGCGGTGCCACCCCGGTTTCATCGTCGAAAACCGTGATGGCGATCCGTCCGATCGTTCCCGTGCGGGTGGAGACCGTTCCATCGCGGCCGATGGCCAGGGTAGCGACCTCTTCGGTCGGGACGCTGATCGCGCTGCCGCCTTCATCTAATATCGGCTGCCCGCCTGCGGTGACCAGCTGGCCGCCATCATCCACCTTTACGAAGCCCGCGCGCGTATAGGCGCTCGTCCCGTCGCCCATCTGCACCGCCAGATAGCCCGGCCCCTCGATCATCATGTCCAGCGGATTGCCGGTCGGCTGAAAGGCGCCCGCGCTCGTGTCGTGGATGGCGCGGAAATCCAGCACGAAGGATGTTGGCTTGGCGTCGCTCACCATCGCTTCGCGGGCGCGCTCGACCTGTTCGTGGAACACGGGCTGCTCGCGGCGGAAACCCACCGTGCTGCTGTTGGCCATATTGTTGGCCACTATGTCCATCCGTCGCTTGAGCGCCTGTTCCTGGCTCAGCAGCACATAACCGGGAATATCCATCCTGCGTCCCTCGGCAAATTTCAAATTTTGTTGAGGCAGGCAAAAATTGCCGACCTTCGATCCTATAATAGGAAAGAAATGTCCGTTCGTTTCGATCACGTCGGATTTTGCGCAGTTGGAAAAAGGGACCCAGGGCAGATGGCCGCAAGCAAGGACAAGAAGGAAGGCACCGAGGATGCATCTGCGCCCAAGCCCGCACGCTTCGGCAAAAAGCAGAAGATGATCGCTGCTGCCGCTGCGGTGTTGCTGCTTGGCGGCGGCGGCGCAGCTTTCGCCCTGATGGGCGGGAAAGCCCCCGAAGGAGAGGAAGCAGCGGCGGAAGCCGAACATGCCCCGCCCGCCCAAGAGGAGGGCGAAGGCAAGGATGCCGATCCTTCCGCTTCGCTGGTCGACGTGCCTGCCATGGTGCTCAACCTGCGCACGGCAGGCGGCGATCAACGCTATCTCAAGCTCCGCTTCATGCTGGTCGCCAAGGATGCTGCCGGCGCGGAAGAGCTCAAGGCGCGCCTGCCTGCGATCATAGATGCCTACCAGCCCTTCCTGCGCGAATTGCGCCCGGAAGATCTTGCCGGGTCGGCTGCGGTGTTTCGCATCAAGGAAGAGATGCTGCTGCGCGCTGCCGATGTCGTCGGCAAGGACGCGGTCAAGGACATATTGATCCAGGATCTGGTGCAACAATGAGCGACGAGCCGTTCGACGACATAGAGTTGCCCGATCCGCCCGCTGCCGGGATGGATGGCATCGACCATTTTGACCAGGCCGGGATCGACGCGCTGTTTGGCGACGTGCCGGCCGAACCGATGGAGCGGCGGAGCGGCCTGCGCGCCGTGCTGGAATCGCGGATCGTCAGTCACGAACGATTGCCGATGCTGGAAGTGGTCTGCGAACGCATGGTCCGCTCCTTTGCCACCAGCATGCGCAATCTGACATCCGATGCCATCGACGTCAGCCTGGAAGACATTACCTCGGTCCGCTTCGGCGACTTCATGGGGCATGTCCAGTTGCCCGCGATGCTGGCAGTCGTGCGGATCGAGGAATGGGCCAATTATGGGATCATGACGGTTGAATCCAGCCTCATCTACGCCGTCGTCGACGCTTTGCTCGGCGGGCGTCGCGGCCTTGGCAACATGATGATCGACGGCCGCGATTTCACCACCATCGAATCCAATCTGGTATCCAAGATGATCACGCTGGCGCTCGCCGAATTCGGCCAGGCGTTCGAGCCGATCGAACCGATCACGCTGCAACTTGAGCGGATTGAGACCAATCCCCGCTTTGCCGCGATCGCCCGGCCCAGCAATGTTGCGGCAGTCGCCACCTTCCGTGTCGATATTGACGGGCGGGGCGGGCGCTTCAGCCTGCTCTTTCCCTACGCGACACTGGAGCCGGTGCGCACCAAGCTGATCCAGCGCTTCATGGGCGAACAGCTTGGCCGCGAGAATATCTGGCAGGCGCATATGGAGGACGAACTGCGCAAGGCTGACGTCACTCTGGACGTCGTGCTGGGTGAGCGCAGCCTGCGCCTGGACGAAGTGCGCTCGCTCACCGTCGGCCAGACAATCAGTTTCAACAATGTGCCCGACCAACCTCTGTCGATCGAATGTGCGGGGGTTCCTCTTGCGATGGGGCAGGTCGGCCAGCGTCGCAACCATATTGCCGTCAGTCTGATGACCGGCATCGCTGCAAGGAAAAAGTCATGATGACCAGTTTCATTCTTCCAAGCCCCGGCCTGATCGCCAACGCCTTGACCATCATCCTGTGTCTGGCGGTGCTGATCCAGAGCGCGCGTATGATGCGCAATCTCAAGGCGGTAAACATCAGCCAGATGGGCACGGTCGTGCTCGGACTGGATCACGCGACCGGCCAGGCGCGCAAGGTGCTTGGCGAGCTCAAGCTCATCCTTGCCGAGGAGGGGGCGCAGAATGCACGGGTTCTGGCCGAGGGTGAGGCGCTTCGCGACGAACTGCGCATGATGATCGAAATTGCCGACAATATGGCGTCGCGTCTGGCCGAAGCGCCAAAGCCGCAATCCGTCCCATCGGCTTCTGCCGCCCCAGCCCAGCCTGTTGCGCCCCAGCCAGTTGCGGCCCATCCCGCCCCGGCTGAGGACATGCCGGCCCCGGCCCCGGCCCCGGCCCCGGCCCCGGCCGCAAGCCCGCCTGCCATGGACGGTCCCGATCGCGAACTGGCCTCGCTGCGCGCGCTGGTCGCCGATTATGGTCGCACCCGCATTGCGATCGAAGGGCGCGTCCATGACGTGCCGGCCGATCTCGACGCCGCTCAGGACGATGACCTCGACGATGCCCAGGTACAGGAAGCCGCGTGATGCATAACCGCTCCTGGCTCCTCCTTCTCACTGGCGGCGCGGCGACCCTGTCGATCGTCACCAGTGCGATGAGCGCGGCCGCCGATCCGCAGGCCAATGCCGTCGCCACGCGACTGGGCGCAACCATCGCGCGAGAGATGCAGGCACGCGAAGCCCAGGCGGCCGAGCGGGCACGGGCGCTCAAACTGCGCGAGCAGATGGTCAAGGCGACCGAAAATCGCCTGAAGGCGGACATGACTGCGCGCTCCGCCAAGGAACAGGCCGCCGCCGATCAGGCGGGGAAGCCTGACGGGCCGCCGCAGCCCAACCAGTTCGATGCGCTTGCCCGCGTCTATCAGGCGATGAAGCCAGCGAAGGCCGCGATCGTGTTCGAACAACTCGATCTGGATGTTCAGGTCGCTGTCGCCAAACGCATGCGTGAACGTTCCACGGCGATGATCATGGCGGCGATGGCTCCTGGCGCAGCGGCGCGTCTCAGCATGGCGCTGGCGGGGAAACGGCCGACGGTGACGGCCTTGCGTCAGCCTTTGCCCGCTATGCCCGGTGTCGGCGCGGCGGCCATAGGGAAGGTGCCGGTCGCGGGACCAGCCCCGGCTTTGACGCCTGGCGCTTCTCCCGCCGCTTCAACGCCGCCAGCGGCGACGACCGCCCGCAAATAATCGCAGAAAGTGGCGGCTATCCTTATCGGGTGGCCGCCACTTCCACGATCAGGACTTTCTGCACGCCGTCATCGACCCCGTGCAGCGCCGTTTCCAATATGTGGACAAGGGCCTCTACATCCACCGGTTCCGAAGGCGTGACCTGAAGCCGGGCGAATTCATTGCCCGCACTCATGGCCGCCATGCGCAACCGTGCTGCCTGACCAGCCAGTCGCGTGGCAGCGGCCGGGTCATGTGGCTCCAGCACAAGTTTGAAGCGCAGCTTGCCGATCAGTCGGTCGGAATCAATGATTGGCACGGTGATCATGTCCATGGGGATGAGGCCGCCTGTCCCGCCGCCTTCGCCGCCGCCGCTTGACGCAAGGACGGGAGATTGTGCCAGCAAGATCGGCAGGGCGAGAGAGAAAGCCAGTCGGCGCATCATGGGTTCCATCATTCGCGGCCAGCAGGCCGCACCAACATCATTCTTCCTATAATAGCATCAGAAGACAGGAGATTGACGAATGAGCCGCGATCAAAAGCCGGGCAAGGTGCGGATGGTGGCTGGCACGCCCGAGCGCCGACGGCCCGACGATGGTGCGCAGGCGTCGCAAGGGGCGCCCGATCAGGCAGGCGCCACGCCCGTCGAAGGGACAGAGCAGCAACAGGCGCGGGGGATTTCGCTGATTGTGATCGCGCTTTGCCTTGGGTGCGGTTTTGTGGGCGGCGCAGCGATTGTGGCGCTGGCGCCTATGCTGGGCCTGGTCTGATGCGCGCTGGTCGCCTCGCCTGGTTGATGGCCGCCACGATATTGGCGGGCGGCAACGCCCCGCCCGTTGATCATGGCATGCCCGAGACGCATGATGCTGCGACCGTGCACCCGGCCAAGCCAGCAGGAGCGATGGCTCATCGCGCCGCATTGCCAGGCTTCGCCGCCGAACTAGCCGAAACGCCGATCATTGCCGCGCCCAATGGCTGGCAGGTGCGCGCGGCGGATCTGACAGCGCGCGCCCTCGTCACCGCGGGACTGGACGGTCGACAGGCATGGCGCTGGGGCGTTGCGCGTCATTATATCGGCACTGTCCACGGCGCCGAAGCCATCGGCCTGCTGGCGCTCATGGCGCAGGATGATCCAGACCTGCCTCTCGTCCCGGCCTATCGGCTGGCGCTGGGGGCAGCGAACGCACTCGCTGCGCGCGACATCGATGCGCTGACCGCGCTCAATCATCCGATGCTGGTGGACAATGCCGAAGCCTGCGCCTGGCGCATGCTGCTTCTCTCGCGGCAGGGCGAGGCTGAAGGCGCGCTGGCGCAGATGCCCTGCGCACGGCCAGCACTCACCGGACGTGAACGATGGGCGCTTCGCCCCTTCCTGCTGGCGGCGATCCGCGCAGCCCTTGCGACCGGCGATAACGCCCGTGCGCTACAATGGCTGGGTCAGCTGGGCGACGGCGACGTGGAAGCCAATCTGTTGCGCGGACAGGCGATGTTGAACAGCGGGCGGGCGCAGGAGGGCAATCTGCGTCTGGCGCGTGTCACGCACAGCGGCAACTATCGCCAGCGGATCGATGCCGAACTCACGACGCTGGAACAGGCCGTGGCCCATGGCGGACCTGCGCCTGCCGACCTGATGAAGCGGCTCGATCATATCGCCTTCGTCTGGCGCGGCGACAATATCGAACTGCGCGCGCAGCGGCTGCGCTATCGCCTTGCCGAGACGCGACACGACATGCGCAGCCAGCTTTCGGCCGGGGCAGCCCTATTGCGCTATCATCCGATGGGCAAGGAAACCGGCCCGATGATGGCAGCGCTTCAGGCGCAGTTGCAAAAACTGCTCGATCCGGCCAGCACCATACCGATCGCGCAGGCGGCGGGCCTTTTCTGGGACTATCGGGATCTTGCGCCCAACGGGGCGGAAGGGGACGCGATGGTCAACCGCCTGGCCAGCGGATTGCAGGAAGCCGGCCTTTATGAACGCGCGGCGGAACTGCTGGGCTATCAGCTCAAGACGCGCGCGCAGGATATCGAAAAGGGGCCGCTCTCCGAAAGGATAGCAAAGCTCCAGATATTGGCGCGCCGTCCCGATCTGGCCATGCGGACGCTCCGGGAAACGGACGATATCGCCTATCCCGACGCGATGCGTTGGTCACGCCAGCGCATTCAGGCCGTCATTCTGCATCTGATGGGCAAGGATGACGCGGCACGCTCCATTTTGGCGGACATGCCCGGCAGCGGGGGATTGATGGCCGAAATCGACTGGCAGGCGCGCGACTGGAAACGGCTGGCGGAGGCCGCCCCTCCCCAGCCGGGCAAAGGCCCCATGGCGGAGGTGGATCAAGCACTGATCCTGCGCCGCGCCGTTGCGCTCGCCATGCTCGGCCGCGAAGCCGACCTTGGCCGGTTGCGCGCGCGCTATGCCGTAGCGTTTCGCGGAGCGGCTGCCGCCGGTGCATTCGATCTTGTGACACGCCCAGTCGGCAGCCTGACACCGGACGCTGTGGCGCGCGCGATGGCGGCCCTTCCATCGGTCAGCCCCGCCGGTGAACTTGCCGATCTGTTTGAATTAGGGCGAGCCCAGGGCGGCTGAAACATCGGGCAAATGCACAAAAAGGGGCAGGGACGCGAAAGTCCCTGCCCCTTTTCTTGTGCGACCGGCCGGCTGCGGGTCAGTTGAGATAGTTGATCAGCCCCAGCTTGGAGAGCTGCGAAAAGACCGAATAGGACGCTTCCAATATTGTCTTGCGCTGGGAAATGTCGATCGCGACCTGGCTAAGGTCCGCCTCTTCATGATGGCCGATAATGTCCTGCATCAAGACAGTGCGAGCGCCCGCACGCGCATCCAATTCTTCCAGCTGCGCCATCTTGCGGCCATTTTCCGCATTAATGCCTTGCAAGCGGTCCAGTCCTTTGTCGATCTGGGTGATGGCGCTCTCGATTGCGCTTTTCTGCTCTTCCGTTGGCGTGCGACCGATCGAGCCGGCTTGTGCCAAGGTTTTGAAGGCCTTGAAAATATCCGTGCCGATGTCGGATGCCAGCACGCCAAAGCGCATGTCTACGCCATCAGCCACATGGCCGCTCACCTTGACCTGATCGTTGCGAAAGGCGTCTGCCTCGTCCGTTGTCGCCAGCGCGTCGAAGGTCTGCGGCGCAAAGGGGTCGCTATCCGTCTGGCTGCCCCCGAACAGCGCTTCCCCGCCGTCATTCATGTTGATCGCCCAGCGGAACTGCTGGAACGCGCCCTCAATCGTGGCTTGCAGCCCGTCGCTCTGGCCAGTGCCGATCACCGTCAACAACTGGTTCTTGAGGTCGGTCGCGGTAGCGGTGATGTCGTTCATCGCAGAATCCTGGATCGACATCTTGGTATTGATCTGGCTGCGAACTGTCGCCTGGGCCTCCTGCCGCGCCAGCAGACTATGGGCCGCCAGGGACGGGATGGCGCCCGCGCCCAGCGAGGCGAAGTCGGGCGCCTTCTTGCCGGTGGCCAGCTGGTTCTGAGATACGGCCAGCTTTTGCTGGGACTGCTGCATCGACGATACGACGATATTTTGCAGCGAAAATGTAGCGACACGGCTCATGGCTGTCTTTCTTCCGTCAAATCATGTTGAGCAGGGTTTCGTACATCTGGCTCGCGACGGAAACGACGCGGGCCGATGCCGAATAGCTGTTTTGCAGGATCACCATCTGGGACAATTCCTCGTCCAGATTGACGCCCGAAAAATTATCGCGCCGATTGACGGCGTCGGTCATCCGCGCGCTGGCGTCGGTCAGGCGGGTCGCGGCATGGGCTGCCTCCAGTCCTGTCTTGCTGACCAGCGTGGCGGCGAAGCCGTTGAGCGTCGCCATGCCCGCAGCCCCGAAATCGGCTGACTTTGACAGGATGGTGACAAGCTGCGTCGCACCGCTGACGTCGCCTGCTCCCAACGCTTTCTGCCCGACGCTCGCGCCGGACTGGAAGGTCGCGACAGGAAAGCGGGCGGGATCATTCGCCATGTCGGGGCGTAGCGACGCCGTCTGCAACAGCGATGTTGCGCTCGACAGGCCGGACAAGGCGCTGAAGGATATGCCGGTGCCTGCCCGGTTGGTGGAATCCGATGTGATCGCCACCTGCGCGCCACTTGACGCGGCCTTCGCGGTAAACTGGAAGCGGCCCTTGTCATCCAGCGCGAAGGATCCGAAATTGCCAAGATCGCTCCCATTCAGCTCTGCGACAAGGTCGCCCATCGTCGCGCCGGTCGCGCCCGTCAGGACATGCGAAGCGACGACTTTGCCGGTGGCGTTGCGCAGTTCGATGTTGGCGCTTTCGCCAGTTCCGAAACCATGGAGATCGCTGGTCGTAAAGCCGCTGGGCACCAGAGGGCCGGCATCGCTGCGGATCAGGTCGTTCAGGCCGAAATAATGGGAAAAACCCGCTCCCGTGCGTTCGCCGGGCGGTGTGCCCTGCGCAACGACGACGCCATTCTTCCTGTCCGTCGCCGACAGGGTCAATGTGCCGCTGGCGTCCAGACTGGCGGTTGCCGCGCCGCCAAGGCCCGCATTGATGGCGGACAGCATGTCGCCCACGGTTGCATCTGCGCCCAGCGCATCGAAATTGACGGTGCTGCTTGCCACCAGCACGCCCGTTGCATCAGTGACCGCAAAAATGGTCGATCCGGTAAAGCCCATGCGATCGCTGCTCGTCAGCCCGCTTGGCCTTCCGGTCATGCTCTGGGGTGCAGGGACGGTGGTGCTGGCGTTGGTCGCGCGATTGACGGTTTCCGCAAAGCCACGAAACAGGGTTGCCAGTTTTTCAGAAAAAGCGGGCAGTTGTTCGTCGCGCAGGGCGATCAGCCCGCCCAGCTTGCCGCCTGTCGCTGCCGTGTCGATCCGCTGGCCTGTGGCGGCGCCCGATACTGCGTCACTGCCCGCAAAATGCACCATGATCGGGGACGCGGTGGGTTGGGATATGCCGTCATTGCCGCCCGGCGTGTAGGATAGCTGGCGCAACCGGTTGTCGAGCAGCGATATGCCGGTTGCCGTCTCTATCTGGACGCGTCCATCCGGCTGGCTGCGGACATTGACCTTGATAAGGCCGCCCAGCTCCTCGATCGCCTTGTTGCGTTCGTCGGCCACACCTGCCGAACTGCGCCCCAGCCCCTGAAGCCGCGCCACGGTGCCGTTCAGATCGTCGATCTGCGTCAGCAGGCTGTTGACGCGATCGACGCTTTCACCGATCTCTACCGACACGTCGCTGGTGATGCCCTGGGCATCGCTGTCGAGTTGACGCAATGTGTCGATCATCGACTGCACTTCGCCGGTAAAGACAGCCACCGTCTGATGCCCGTTGCGCACGCCGGTCATTTCGGTCGCGGCCGCCATGACTGCATCCAGCCGCGCGCTCATGCCGGTTGACGCGCCTGGCTGACCAAGCAGGCTCTGCAGGCGCGACAAATAGCTTTCCTCGACGGCGGCCTGTCCTTGGTCGCCCGCCCGGCGAAAAACGGTTTCTTCCAGGAAACGGTCGGCGATCCGCGTGGGCTCACCGACGCTGACGCCGGTAACGCGCCCCTGCACCACGCTGGCCGACAGGTTGACCCGCTCGCGCGCATAACCGGCCGTGCCGACATTGGCGATATTGTTGGACACCGTCCGCAACCCCGCCTGGGCTGCTGCAAGGCCGGACGTAGCGGTGCCTAATATATCGTTCAGGGACATGATGCTTGGACTTCCATCCAGAAGAATAGGGCCGGATCGATCAACGCTTCAGGTTGCTGACTTCCTGAAGCATGTCGTCGACGGTCGTGATGATCTTGGACGATGCGCTGTAGGCGCGCTGGAACCGGATCATGTTCGAAAATTCCGACCCCAGATCGGCGTTCGACGCTTCCAGCATGTTGCTGGCGATCATTCCCGCGCTGAGCGATCCGGGGGGATTGAGCGTAGCGCCGCCGGATTCGCTGGAGACGGCGAAACCATTGCCGGGCAGGCGTTCGAGGGCGTCGGGATCGGCGAAGGTCGCCAGCGGCAGCTGGAACACCTTGCGGGTCGTACCATCATCGAAGATCGCGCTGACCACGCCGGATTTGGAGACGTCGATCGAGGAGATGTTGCCGAGCTGGCCCCCGTCCACGGTCGAAGCGATCAGCGCCGACGCGCTGCCGAACTGGGTCAGGCCGTCAATCTTGCCGTCGCTGCCGAGGCCGAGCGAAATGGCCTGCGCACCCGCGCCGTTGGTCCATGCCGGGGTGAGGGATCCGAACAGGGCAGGGGAGGAATTGGCGACGTCCAGGCTGCCGTCGGCGTTGAAGGCGATTGTGCCGCTGGCCATCAGGCCGTCTGCCGCGGCGACGTCCGTTGCCGGGACGGCGTAAATCTCTGCGGCCCACTGGTTCGCCGCGGCCTTGACCATCGCCAGGTTCAGCGTATGGGAACCGCCTTGCGCGTCATAGACTTCGATCGCGCGGGAAAAATCGGGTGTCGCTGTTCCGCTGGCCATTGCCCCGGCGGCATAGGCGCCCGAAAATACCGGGGTGGTCGATTGCAGGTTGGCGCGCAGCGTGATCTTGCTGGTGGGAAGCGCGGTGCCGGTCAGGTCGCTGACACGCACGGGCTCCAGCGCCGACATGCTGCCATTATTGGCATAGTTGCCCGCCCCGTCCATCGGCCAGCCCATCAGATAATAGCCGCCGCTGTTACGCAGATAGCCATTCTGGTCGGGGCTGAACGCGCCGGCGCGGGTGAAGGCGATTTCTTCGCTGGTCGGGCTATTGGCCCGCGTCACGAAAAATCCGTTGCCGTCGATGCCAAGGTCGGTTGAACTGGCAGCCGCCTGAAGCACGCCCTGCTTGGAAATCAATGCCCGCGTCACGGCGTTGGTGCCGCCCGCTGAATAGGCGGACGCTGCGCCGCCGTCATTGATCAATGTGCTGAATTGCGTGTCCGTTCCCTTGTAACCGACCGTGTTGATATTCGTGATATTGTCGGCGACCGTCGCCATGGCGGCGGACTGGGCGTTCAGGCCGGACACACCGGCATAAAGAGCGGAATAAAGGCTCACCGTCTCGAAACTCCTGCACAAGGGCTGCCGCGCTGGGTGCGCGTCTCGATTAATCATAGGAAGATTGTCGACTGCGCCAAAATCGGCAAAATTTTCCGCCTCGTCGGCATCTCTTGCCGATCTCATCCTATAATTCTGAAAAGCCATGAAGAGGCGGATGGACCATGTTGAAGATCAGTTTGAAGAAGGGCGAAAAGCTGGTGCTGAATGGCGCTGTCCTGCGGGCGGCGGCACGGACCGAGCTATATCTGGAAAATGATGCGGCGGTTCTGCGCGGGCGCGACGTAATGGCGGCTGACGAGGCGGACACCCCCGCGCGCCGTCTCTATTTCGCCTGCATGATGGCCTATCTCGATCCAAAGCGCCGAGCCAATTATCAGGATGACATACTGACATTGCTGGCAGATTTGCTGGCGGCGCTGGAATCGCCCGAAGCCAAGGGCTGGTGCATGACCTTTGCCCGCCATGTCGGCGCACAGGATTTCTATCGCGCTCTGGCGATATGCCGGTCGCTGATGGACTATGAAGCCGCCATCCTTGCGGCATCTGACGTGCAAACGGTCGCTGCCTGAAGCCCCCCAATGTACAGCCTGTCCTCCGCTGCGCGCGCCATCGCCGCCATTCCCGTCGATCATCATCATGGTCGCGTCGTCGCGGTCCGCGGCAGCCTGATCGAGGTTGAGGGGTTTCTGGGGGCGGCCAATATCGGTGCGCGGGTTGCCGTCCGCACCGCTGAAGGCATGGTGGAAGCGGAAGTCACTGGCCTCGATCGCAATGTCGCCCACTGCCTGCCATTCAGCGATCCACACGGCCTGTCAGCCGGGGCGCGGGTCGATCTGCTGTCGGATCAGGTTTCGATCCGGCCCAGTCAGGCATGGCTCGGTCGCATGATCGATGGTCTGGGTCGCCCGGTCGACGGCCTGGGCCCCATGATGCCGGGTGCGGAGCCGCGATTGTTGAAAGCCGATCCGCCCGCAGCCAGTGAGCGGGGACGCGTCGGCGCACGGATCGACACTGGCGTGCGCGCGCTCGATATGTTCGTGCCGCTGTGCCAGGGACAGCGCCTTGGTCTCTTCGCCGGGTCGGGCGTGGGCAAATCGGTATTGCTCTCGATGCTCGCGCGGTGGACTGCGTGCGATGTCGCAGTCATCGGCCTGATCGGCGAACGTGGCCGCGAAGTGCAGGAATTTGTCGAAGATGATCTTGGCGCCGCCGGACTCGCGCGCAGCGTCGTCGTCGTCGCCACCTCCGATGCGCCAGCGCTCATGCGACGGCAGGCGGCCTGGACGACCATGGCGGTGGCCGAATATTTTCGGGACATGGGCCTGAATGTCCTTTGCCTGATGGATTCCGTCACCCGCTTCGCCATGGCGCAGCGCGAAATCGGCCTCGCGAACGGCGAACCGCCCGCAACCAAAGGCTATACGCCCACGGTATTTGCTGAACTGCCGCGCCTGCTGGAACGCGCCGGGCCAGGCGCTCAGGGGGTTGGGTCGATCACCGGCCTGTTCACCGTTCTGGTCGATGGCGACGATCATAACGAGCCGGTCGCCGACGCGGTGCGTGGCATATTGGACGGCCATGTCGTCATCACCCGCCGTATCGCCGAGCGCGGCCGCTATCCGGCGATCGATATCCTCAAATCCGTGTCGCGCACTTTGCCCGCCGCCCAGACCGCGCGCGAAAACGCCCTGCGGCTGAAGGCTCGTGCGATCCTGTCGACCTATGGCGATATGGAGGAGATGGCCCGGTTGGGGGCGTACAAGGCTGGCGCCAACGCAGAGGTCGACGAAGCCATGCGCCTTGCTCCCCAGATTGAAGAGCTTCTCAAGCAAGGCAAGCAGGATCAGGGCGGTGGTCATTACGACTTTGCCGCTCTGGCCGCGATTCTGGGCGTGACAGATGAGGAAGCGGCATGAAAACGCCCGTCGATCCTGTCGTGCGCATCCAGAAGCGCGAAGTAGACGATCTGAAGCGCCGGATTGCCGATCATGCCAGCCAGCAGTCGCACTTGATGGTGCAGGAATCGCGCATCGACGATGAAATCGCCGATCAATACCGCTTCGCTGCCACCGAATGGGCGCTCAGCGTCCATGCCTTTGCCCGGCGCAAGCTGGCCGAACGTGCCCGATTGAGCCACCAGCGACGGTTGGTCGAAACCGCGCTTGGCGAACTGCGTGACAATGCGGCCCAGGCCTATGGCCGCTTGCGCGCAGCGGAGCAGGTGGCCGAGGGGTATCGCGACGAGATGCGCGGCGTCATTTCGCGCGCGGAGCAGGCGGGCGCAGATGATTTCGCCATCAGCCGGTATCGCGCCCGAAACGGGCAGCTGCAGGATCGGCGTGACGAGCGAAGGATTGATGATCGATGGGCATGAACAGCGCCGTGCAAATGCCTTCGTTGATCGGCCTGACCAATCAGGCGAAGGCGCGTGTCATCTGGACTAATGCACAGGCCGACATGAGCAATCGCCTCTGGCAGGCCGCGATCGGCGAAGCGCCGACGACCGACAAGGCTGCCCGGTCGCCGCAGGCGTCAACAGGCTTGCAGGAACTGATCGCCACTCTCGTTCAGGAAACGGGCGCAGCGGACCGCGCAGCCAGCACTGCTTTAGCCAGCCCTGTAGTCCCTGCGTCGACGCCGGATACTGCCACCTTGCCCAATCTGGGGCCAAATGAGCGTCATCGTGCCGCCATAACGCAGGCAGCGGAGCGGACATCGCTGCCTGCCACGGCGCTGGCGTCGATCATCAATGCCGAAGCGGGAAAGTTGAAGGGTGGAGCGTGGAACAGCTTTTCGCGCAATCCGCGATCCAGCGCCGCCGGGCTTGGTCAGTTTCTTAGCGGGACATGGGTGGATATGGCGGAAAAGCGCGGCACCTGGCTCAATATGCAGGCGCGCAAGCAAGGCTATCTTGCTGCGAGTGGCAAGGTGCGCCCTGCCTCCCGCGCTGCGGTTCTGGCCATGCGTTATGATGCGGAGGCGTCGATCCAGACGATCGCGGACTATTCGCGCAGCAATATCGATCGGATGAAGGCGGCTGGTGTCCGCGCAGGCAGTTCGGCCAAGGACATCGGCCGCATCGCCTATATGGCCCATTATATGGGACCGGGCGATGCCATCCGCTTCATGAAGGGACAGTTGAGCGAAGGGCGTTCCCGTCTGCTGCTCAATGCCCAGGTCGGCATGGCAGAAGCGGGCCGCAGGATCGCGCAAAGCGGCGATGCAACTGCGGCCCATGCGCGATGGCTGCAAACGCATATCGACCGCAATCTGCGCCTTGCCACCGGGCGTGACAAGCAAAGTGCATGATCGATCAGTATGGCAAAAACCATCCTATAATATGATTGAGCCTCATCACCCAAGGATCAGGATATGACGACAAGTGCGAATTTGATGGAGCGCGTGGCTTTCATCAATTTAGACGAGACCGACCGCCGCCTGATGCGGGAATTCATACCCGCATTGGAAAAGGAATTGCCGACGATCCTCGAAAAATTCTACGCGCAAGTGGCAAATTTTCCCGAAACGGCCGCTCTTTTTTCCGGCAGTGCGCAAATCAGCCGGGCGTCCGGCGCACAATCGCGGCACTGGCTGCGACTGTTTTCGGGTCGCTTCGACGATGATTATTTCGCGTCGGTCAAGGCGATTGGCTTGATGCATAGCCGGATCGGACTGGACCCGCGCTGGTATATGGGTGGCTATTCCTTCATCCTGGGCCATCTGTGTGCCTTGGCCGGCCATCATGTCGGTCGTGGCTTTTCGAGCGGCACCCGCGCCGCGCGCCTGATCTCTGCGGTGACAAAGGCAGTGATGCTTGATTCCGAACTGGCCGTCTCGGTCTATATCGAGGAGAATAAGCGTAGCTATGACCTGAAGATCGAGGGGCTGGTCGCACGGTTCGAGGAAAGGGTCGCCGCCCTGGTCAGCGATCTTTCAGGCGCGTCCCAGGCGCTTGAGCAAGCCGCACATTCCATGAGCGATACCGCCGGAGACACCAACCAACGGGCCATGGCTGTTGCTGCGGCATCGGAACAGGCGAGCGCCAGCATCCAGACCGTATCCTCCTCGGCTGAGCAACTGCGGGCCTCCATCGGGCAGATCCGCAGCCAAGTCGAAGAATCGGCCCAGAATTCCCAGGATGCGGTTAATACCGCTCGCCGGACGGACGACATCGTCCGCACGCTGGCCCAGGGGGCGGAAGAAATCGGCACGGTCATCGGACTGATCAGCCAGATCGCCAACAAGACCAACATGCTCGCCCTCAACGCATCGGTCGAAGCCGCACGTGCAGGGGCCGCCGGCAAGGCGTTCGAGGTCGTGGCCAAAGAGGTTAAGGAACTCGCCAACCAGACCGGACGCGCAACCGACCAGATCGGCCAGCAGATCAGTCAGGTGCAGCGCGCCAGCCGCGAAGCGGTCGATGCCATTGGCCGCATTACAACGACGATCGACGAACTTTCACGCATTAGCGGAAATCTCTCCAATGCGGTGCGCGAACAGGACATCGCCACGAGCGACATCAGCCAGAATGTGCAGCAGACCGCCATTGCCGCAAATGAGGTGTCAACCAACATCGTCACGGTGTCGAGCATTGCCGATCTCGCGGGCGCCGCTGCCAGCAGCGTACTGGAATCGGCGCAGGGCGTCTCGCACCAGGCAAACTCCCTGTCGGAAGAGATGGACAATTTCCTGCGCGATCTTCGCGCCGCATAATATAGGATAGTATTTATACGTAAAGGATGATCAATCATCCTTTAACATCTTCTCCCCTAAGATGGCTCCACCGAAGCGAAGGACGCCTCGGCCATTTTTGGGGACAAGTGATGAGCAAGACCACCGATCAGTTGGAAGCGGCCGTTGCCACGGTCATCGAAAACAGGCCCGCCGACGGCGTCCGTGCAACGGCGCGTCAGCGGGCTTCGGTGGATCGGGCCTTCGCCCGCATCCTGACGCTCATCGCACCGCGGATACGGCATTTCATTCGGCAATATGGCCTTGCCGCCCATTGGGACGACGCAGAACAGGTGTGCGCGATCGCCGTGCACCGCGCGATTGAAATGTATGAGCCGGAAAAGGCCCGCTTCACCACCTTCGTCAACTGGCAGATCCGCGGCGAGTTGCAGGCGCTCCGCTTTCGTCTGATGACCGACCAGCGGCCATCGGCAAAGAAGGTTGCAGCTACCACCGTTTCGCTACAGGCACTGGAACATCGCATCGACAGCGACGATGCGCCGGTCGAATTCACGATTTTGGACGAAGATGCGCTGCCGTCGACCGAATCCGGTGCGGCCAGCTACATGGCACAGGAAACGGCGCGCGCTCTGCTCGATGCCTATGTCGACCATTTGCGTTCGGTCGGTGTGGCGCAACTCAAGCGCACCCGCCAGCGTGCTGGCATTGGGCGCGGCGTCAGTGTCGACCCCGTCGAACTTGAACGCCTTGAACAGCGCATTGTGCGCGATCGCGACATCATCGCCTGCCACCTGCTTGGTTCAGATGAGCAGATGGATGCATTGTCACAGGATCTGACGCGTGAGCGCGTTCGCCAGATTACGCGCCGCGCGGCGCGCGTCCTGGCTGACATCGCAGTAAAGGGCGAACATCAGGTCGGATCGGACAAGTCAGTACGCCGCTCCATCCTGCCCTCGGCCGCCGATCGCCATAACCACATGGTGCGGGTCAAGGCATCCGTCCTCTCCGCCGATCTGCCGGATGCTGTCCGACCCGCAGCGTTCGCGGCCGTCGAAAACAGGGGTATGAAGGCGCATTGATCCACCTCTCTCCAAATCATCCTATAATATGGGGATGACAGGAGTTTTGACGTTGATGTCTCATCTCGACCGGATCGTCATCACCCCCCGCCAGGCTGGACTAGGCCCGGCAATTCGCCCCGCCGCGGAGCGCCTGATGGTGGCGTCAGCGCTTCTCCTGCAACAGGAGCAGAAAGCCATGCTGCTGCTGGAGCGTGACGAGGTTGGGCAAATATGCGACCTGATCTGCCACCATGGCCGACAGTCTGAACTCGACAGTTCGAATAAAGGTCTGCAACCGGTGATCCAGATGGTTCATCGCTACGGCGCGGAACTGCTCGACACGTTGGGACAAGTCTGGCCGAACTACGCCGCGCCCGAAAGCCTGGGTGTCTTGACCGACGGTCAGGATATTTATTTCAGTCCGGACAGCCCATCAGTGATGGACAAGGACTGGTTCCTATATGCGGCCCGGGGCGAAATCCGCGTCTGTTCGCTGCTCGGACGCAACACGCCGCTTTCCCGATTGCTTGCACCGGAAAAGACAGCAATCTTTCATTAATCATATCCACTACATCTCCTGCGCATTGAGATCGCCTCGCAATGGCGGTATCAGGGCGCGAACAGGAGGCCAGACGTGACGGACGGAAAAACGGCAACGCCGGTAAAGCGACGTAAGGGCGGTGCGAAATCGTCATTGCGGCTGGTGACCGACGTCGACATGTCCGTGCCGGTCGATCCCTATCGGACTATTCTGTTTCCAAACAATCTTCGCGATATGCGGCGGCAGGCGGGCTATGAGTCGCTGCTGTTGCTGGCCGAACATATTCCCGAAATCCCCTATATCCGCCTGTCGAAGATCGAACGGGGGGAAGTTTTCGCCAAAGCCGACGAATTGCGCCTTATCAGCCAGCGCCTGAATGCCGATCCGCTGGCTTTGTTGATCGACGTTCGCGATCCCGGTTTCGATATCGCCTCATGGTCAGAGCGCCGCGGTCCCGCGACCCGGACTGACTGGCGGGAAGAAGAACAGGCTATTCTGCTCGCCGCACTGTTCCGTCGCACACGGCAAATGGATCGCCCCCTGTCACTGCATCAGTTGGAGGAAGATTTTGGCCTTCCTCCGGTCATGGTCTCCCGCATCGAAAATGCCATCAAACCGATCGCGCGCTGGAACGCTGCAACGCTCGACGGGATTTGTCGCGTCATCGGCGTCGCTGATGTGATGGCCCTTGGCAAGCATCTGGTGACGGTCCATGGGCAGGGCTTGCTGTCCGACTGGGTGGCGCGCGTGCCAGGCCGCGCTGATCGTGAGCAAAAGACGATCTCCCGGATCGATGAATTGCGGCACGCGCTGATCGCGCCTGCGCCGCGATCGACAGTCCAGCCGCAGTCGCAGCCGACGGGCGGAGAAGTGCCTGCGCCTCGGCCCCGGTTGCCAGTCATGGGCTCGCCTTTGCCGGACGGACTTCTGGCGCCCGTCCTGACCAATCATGAGGTCGAAGCACCCGCGGGCGCAGGGCCGCGCGCATTTGGATTGCGCCTGTGCCGTCCAACGCTGGGGCCAGGAATGCCTGCCAACGCCGTGCTTATAGTTGATCCAGACATATTGCCGTCCGCCGGGGGACTTGCCGTCATAAGCGAGGGCGATGCCTATCGCGCCGTTACGCTCGCCACAGATCGACAGGGCGTGCTCTATGGTTACAGCGTCATTCCCGACCGCGAAATTGCCATTGATGCGCTCGCGGCAACGGATGTGTTCGCCGTATTGGCGGTATATTTCATCTACAGCCGGGCGGCGACTTTTCCCTCACTGCGCTGGCGTCTCCGCGGCCGCGAAAAGCCTGACCGTCTGTTCCAGTTTTTGGACCGCACGCGCTTCGAGCTCTGCGGTAAAACGAGGCAGGGGGATGGCGACCGCAAAGGCGCCGACCGCCATGCCATCGACCAATGCCGCCATGCCAAGGCCGCAAATGCCCGGCGTATATTCCTCCCGCGTACGGCCAATGCCCGTCATGCGGATCGCGGCCAATTCTGTCCGCAAGGCCTTCTCATCGGTTACGCTGTGGGGCGTGAACGGCTCCAGCTGTACTTGCGTGAAATAGGCGTCGATTTCATCGTCCGACAGCATGGCCAGCAATGCCTTGCCCGCCGCCAGGCTGTGCATGGGAATCCGCGTCCCCACGCTGATCGAATAGCGCAGCGACTGTTCCGCCGTTTCCGTGACGATGGCTTCCAACTGCCAGCCGTCCCGCACAAAGAAAGACGCGGTCTCGTTGGTCTGTGACCGTAGCGATTTGACCAGCGGGCGTACCCTGTCAGCCAGTGACAGGGCCATGCGCGGTGACGCCAGCCGGGCCAATGCCGGGCCGGGCAGGTAGCGCCGCCCGACCCGCGCCAGATACTGTCGCTCTACCAGCGTTGCGAGCAGATAGGACAGGCTGCTGACTGGAATGGTAAGGCCCGCCGCAATCTCCTGCGCCACCACGCCTGCCGGCCGCGCGACGACATATTCTATGATGTCGATCGTCCGCATCGCCGATTTGACAGTAGATGGCGTGGTGCCATTCATGGGCAGTTAGCTCCCCTGGAAAGTCAGGCTACCCTGCCGCTCGGCAAAGCGCCATCCCGCTGCGTCCAGGACGAAGCGGTCGTGAAACGACCCGACCTTAGGCGCGCTATCGCCCGTGAACAACAGCATCGCGCTTTCCCCCACTGCCTCGGTTGCGCTCAGCACGTCGATCACGACATTGGAACAAATGTGCCGCGTCACTCGCGCCGGGCGGGCAAGGAACGCTGCCAGAATGGCGTCGCGCCCCTCCACCCAGTCGTCAGGTGCCGTTGGCCGCGCCATCCGTCCGTCCGGCGCGTAAAGGTCCACCACGCCCTGCCAATCGGCGGCATCGTTCAAATTGGCATAGAGGGCGATCAGCCGCGCGCAATCCGCCTCGATGCCGCGTCGTTCATCCGCCGTCACAGCCGTGCGTCCGCCAGATCCGCGCCCGCGCGCAGCGACCGCAATTTCTTCCATGTCACCGCCGGGTCGATCTTGCCATAGCCTGCAAATGTTCCGAACCCGCAATCGGTGCTGCCGATCACCCGATCCTTGCCGACAATCCGCGCAAAGCGCTCGATCCGCTGGGCGATCAGTTCGGGATGCTCGACATAATTGGAACAGGTGTCGATCAGGCCCGGCGCCAATATCTTGTGATCGGGAATGGTCGCATCGCGCCACACCGTCCATTCATGTTCGTGGCAGGGATTAGCGCCTTCGAACAGGATGGTCGCCGGGCGGGCGGCAAGGATGATGTCGATCACCTTCTCCAGCGCAATGTCGTGGTCATGCGGTCCTTCATAATTGCCCCAGCAAATATGCATCCGCATCCGTTCCGGCGGAATATTTGCGGTGGCGGCGTTGAGCGCCTCGACATTGGCCGCTGCAATTTTCAGAAATTCCTCTTCACTGGCGTCCTGATAGCCAGTGTGCCGCGACATCGCCAGGTCGGGGCAATCGAGTTGCAGGTCGAAGCCTGCCGCGACGATCGTCTCATATTCCTCCCGCATCGCGTCGGCCAGATCAGCCAGATAGGCTTCGTGGCTTGGATAATGGCGATTGACCTGGAAGGCAGTGATCAGTCCCGGCGAGGCTGCGTTCATGAACGCCCGCACGCCATCCCCATGGGGCGCCAGCGCGGCCTTGAACCGGCGAATATCGTCATGCAGCGGTTCCAGCGTCACCTTGCGCACCGGCCCGATGCAGGACGCGCGGGTAAAATCCTGACTGCCCATGATTGCGGCCAGCTTCTGCCGCAGTTCCGGCAAGGGCGCGAGGTCGGCGGCAGGCCTGCGGTCGGTATGACCGCCAAAACCCGACAATCGCTCGATCATGTAGGTGGAATAGCCAACCTTGCCCAATTCGCCATCGCTCACGATCGATACTCCCGCCTCGATCTGGGCGGTCACGGCTTCGCAAACGGCGGCTTGCACCAATGTGTCGAACGCTGCAGCGTCATAGGGCTCCCCCTTGTCGCGGGCCAGCAGCAGCGGGGTCAGTGCGTCACCACGCGGCAGGCTGCCCACATGGGTGGTGGCAATGGGCATAAAGATCCTCCTCCTGTTTGGAGCACCCTGCCACAGTTTCGCGGATATGGATATATCGCGGATATGAAAAAATAGGCGCCGAACATTGTCCGGCGCCCGTCAGGAGGGTTAGGGGAATCAGGCTGCGCTGTCAGCGTTCGCCTTGGCCTTGGACAGGTCATAGGCGCCCAGGCCCGGCTTGTAGCTTTTTTCGTCGATGAACTGGCGGATGCCTTCCTTGCGACCTTCCGTCTTGTCGTGGAAATTGGCCGCTTCCTGCATGCGCACCAGATAATCCTCGGCCTCGTCATAGGTCATGGTGTTGACGCGACGGACTGCATCCTTGGCGAATTTGAGAGCGACCGGATTCTTCGACAGCAGCTTGTCGGCAACCGCGCGGGCGCGGTCCTTGAGCTGGTCGAGCGGCACGCTTTCATTGACCAGTCGCATGGCCGACGCCTGCTTGCCGTCGATCAGGTCGCCGGTCAGCGTCAGCCACATGGCGTCGCGCATCGACAGCAAGATGTGTATAAGAGACAGCTTTCGCGCTGCGACTTGCGCACACCGCGCAGGCCTGTCTCTTATACACATCTAGATGTGTATAAGAGACAGGACCAGTCGCATGGCCGGCGCCTGCTTGCCGTCGATCCGGTCGCCGGTCAGCGTCAGCGACATGGCGTCGCGCATCGACAGCAGGTCGACCACCACCTTGGTCACGCCACCGCCGGGCAATATGCCCCAGTTGATTTCGGACAGGCCGAACTGCGCTTCATCCGCGCAGATGGCGAGGTCGCAGGCGAACAGCGGGCCAAAGCCACCGCCAAAGCACCAACCATTGACCATCGCGATGGTCGGCTTCTGGAACCAGCGCAGGCGGCGGAACCAGCCATAGCTTTCGCGCTGCGACTTGCGCACACCGCGCAGGCCATCGGCCTCGGTCTCGCGGAAATATTCCTTCAGGTCCATGCCCGCTGACCAGGCCGTGCCTTCGCCGCTCAGCACCAGTACGCCGACATCGTCGCGGAATTCCAGTTCGTCCAGCACTTCCATCATGCGCCGGTTGAGCGTCGGGCTCATCGCGTTGCGCTTGGCGGGGCGGGCGAAATTCACCCAGGCGATCCGGTCCTCAACATGCACCGATACGACGTCTTTTTCGTTTTCCATCATCCTGCTCCCTGGCTGGTCCTGTGAAAGGCGGGCCGGGGGCGGCCTCACCGAATATGTATGCTAGGGATACAATATCGCAGGGAGAATTGGCAAGCGAATTTTATGATCCTGCCTATCGGCCCGCCCGGCGCTGGCTTGACAACGCCGTCGACCCGCTAGATGATAACGATCGTTATTAAATCGCCGGCATGATCGGCGGAGCGAGGCGGGATGAACGTGAACGGCAAATTGGCGCTCGTGACCGGGGGCGCATCGGGCCTGGGCGAAGCCTTGGCGCATGCGCTGCGCGACGCAGGAGCGCGGGTCGTCGTGCTCGATCGACATCCGGCTACCCTGACCGGGATCGAATCGATCCCTTGCGACATCACGGACGAAGCGGCGGTAGCGGCTGTCATCTCGGCCATTGTCGATCACCATGGCCCGATCGCGATATTGGCCAATGTGGCTGGCATCGGCGGCATCGGTTCGATCGCGTCGCCCGCTGGTCCGGGGGACATCAGCGCTTTTCGGCGGGTGATCGACGTCAACCTGATCGGCGCGGTTGCCGTCACTGCCCATGTTGCCCATTCCATGATTGCCAATATGCCCGATGGCGCTGATGGCGAACGCGGCATCATCCTCAACGCCTGCTCGATCGCCTCGTTCGAGGGGCAGGAAGGGATGGATGCTTATGGCGCATCGAAGGCGGCGCTGGCTGCGCTGACGCTGATTTGGGCGCGCGACCTGTCGCGCCATGCGATCCGCTGCGTGGGGATAGCGCCCGGCTTTTTTGCGACGCCGATGACGGCGCCCATGCCCGATGCGCTGGTCGACGAATTGATCGACGGCATGGAATTTCCCCGCCGCGCGGGCACCGCGCAGGAATTTGCCGATGCCGCCATGTTCCTGATCCGCAGCCCGATGATCAACGCTGAAATATTGCGGCTCGACGGTGGTGCGCGCCCGCCGGCCCGCACTCGCTGGACCGCGGCGGCCTGAATTTCTTTCCAGTCACAAGGCACAACAATATGGCCCAACCCCTTTCGCCCGCCGTCATCGCCGCCTTCGCTGCGATCGTTGGCAAGGATAATGTGTTCTTCGATGAAGCGGACCAGCTTGCCTATCAGGACAAGTTCGCCATCGACGATGCCCTGCATCATCCCGCCGGTGCGGTCGCGCCAACCACGGTGGAACAGGTGCAGGCGATTGTCCGCGTCGCGTCGGAACGCGGCCTGTCGCTCTGGCCGATCAGCCGGGGGAAGAATCTGGGCTATGGCGGCTCCGCCCCGCTACTGGCGGGTTCTGTCGTCCTCGACATGAGCCGCATGAAGAAAATCGACTATGACGAGGCGAACGGCACGGTATTGCTGGAACCGGGGGTAGGCTTCTACGATCTTTATGATTTCCTGAAGTCGAAGGGCATGAAACATTGGCTGTCGGTGCCCGGCAACAGCTGGGGATCGGTGGTCGGCAATGCGCTTGACCGGGGGGTGGGCTATACCCCCTATGGCGAACATGCCGCGCGCATCTGCGGCATCGAAGCGGTGATGGCCGACGGGCTGGTCGTGCGCACGGGCATGGGCGCACTGGACGGCGCACCCACCTGGCAACTCTATCGCTTCGGCTTTGGTCCAAGCTGGGACCAGATGTTCGTCCAGTCCAATTTCGGCATCGTGACCAAAATGGGCCTGTGGCTGATGCCTGCGCCGGAATCGCTGATGGGCATGGACCTGGAATTTGACCGGCCAGAGGATTTGGGACCGCTTATCGATGCGATCGCGCCGTTGCGACGCGAAGGGTTGTTGCAGCAGTCGCCCACCATCGGCAACTGGCTGCGCGCAGCCGCGGTGTTGACGACGCGCGATCAGTGGACCGACAAGCCCGGCGCGCTGGGCGATGAGGTGATTGCCGCTATTCGCAAGAAATTCAATGTCGGCTGGTGGGGCGTGAGCCTGCGCCTTTATGGTCGCGAGTCGGTGAACAAGGCGGCCTATGCGGTGCTGGAACAGGCGATGTCCGCGCTCAAGCCCATGGCGATGCGCCCGACAAGCTGGAAGACGGGCGAGCCGATGGAGGCGAGCGGTTGGACCGGCACGCCGCTGACCATGCCGATGCAAAATGCCAATTGGCATGGCGGACGCGGCGGCCATGTCGGCTTCTCGCCCATCCTGCCGCAATCGGGCGCAGCGGCGATGGCGCAGTTTCAGCGCACCTATGCCCGCTACAAGGAATATGGCATGGATTATCAGGCCAGCTTCGCCTTTGGCGAACGCCATCTCATCAACGTCAATGCGGTGCTAATCAACAAGGATGATCCTGCCTTGATGGGCAGGGTTGATCCCTTCCTCAAACAGTTGATCGCTGACGCCAAGGCGCAGGGCTATGGCGAATATCGCACCCATCTCGACTATATGGATGCGGTCGCTGCCACCTATGATTTCAACAAGGGGTCGCTGTGGCAGATCAACCGCAAGGTCAAGGACGCGCTTGATCCCAACGGCGTGATCGCGCCGGGCAAGAGTGGCATCTGGCCCACGCGGAAAGCAGGAGGGCGGGCATGATGCGGCGCGGATGGATGACTTTGGCGGCATCCGCCATGGTGCTGGCCGGGGCGGCGTGCGGCCGCGCGAATGAAAGCGCGTCGCCACCGGCAGAAGCCTCCAAGGGGCCACCACCGCTGCCCGCGCCGGAAACCGTCTCCTCCCGGCCCAAGGCAGGACCGGGCGAGCGGCTTTATCTGGAAAAATGCGCGATGTGTCACGGCCCAGGCGGCATGGGAACAGGCCTGCTTGCCCGCCGGACGGATCAGCCACTGCTGGAAAAGCGCACCGACCTGACCGTCGATTATGTCGTGCAGGCCGCGCGTATGGGCATTGGCAACATGCCCGCCATTCCGCGTGGTGAAGTGAGCGACGCCGACATGAACCTGATCGCCAGGCATTTGGCACGCGCCGGGGAGGGGGGACAATGACGATCGTGACAAGACGCGACTTTCTGGCCAGCGCGGCGGTTGCGTCCGCGCTCGCTGGTTCTGGCGGCGCTATGGCTGCGCGAACTGGCGGGCCGCTGCTGCTGCATGATTCAGGGCTTGGCGCGGGGCATCGGTTCGCCGTGCGGGCGGCGGCGCTGGGCGGCGCATCACTGGCGCTGGAGGGCGACCGCGTCCGCCAATTGCGCGGCCTGCTGGCCAGCGAGCCGGCATCGATCTTCGGCGTCACCCGGCGTAGCGATGAACTGCTGATCGGCGAAATTGCGGCGGAGGCAGGCTATCGCCGCATCGCGCTGGTCCTGCATCGCCCCGTCGGCGTCATGGTGCCGATCTGCGCGCCCGACGGCGCAACCATCGGCACGCTGGCGCGGCTTGCAGGCGCTCGCTGGCCAGAAGCCTTTGCCGAACTGGCGCTGGGCGGTGTGGAGAAATGCGCGATCGTCCCGGCTACGGGGATGGCGGAACCGGCACTCAGCTGGGTGCTGATCCGGTCCCGCTAAACCCCTAGCGCTTGATGATCAGCGAGTCGGGGCGCTTGCGCGGCACCCACTCGCCCCGGCCAGGAAATTTGCTCAGCACCGCGCCATCCCACAGGCGCACGGTACGACGATGGAAACGCCACTCGCCGCCATCGCCCTTGACCGCATGATCGTCATACCAGCCTGCAAAGCGCAGCAGATAGGGCGGTTCGCCTTCACATTCCGTCACGAAAGCGAAGGACCGCATCATGCAACTGCCATCCGCCTGCGGCATATATTGAATTTGGCTCACATGATGCTGGCGACCGGGGAAGCCTGGCGCATTGCGATAATGTTCGGCAATCCCCCGAATCCCGTCATGCCCTTCCCAGATGTCGGGATCGTCAAACACTTCCTCCACCATCCGCGCATCGGGCGTGAAGCAGGCGACCAGCGCATCGACATCGCCGGTATCCAGCGCCCAGCTATAAGCGGCGATCAGATCCTGCAGGGCGATCCGGTCTTCGATGGGCAGGCTTGGCATGATGGTCACTCTCCTGTTTTCACTCTCTTGACGCAACAATAACATTCGTTACTATCATGCGCAACCGTCGATAAGAAAGACAGATGAGGGGCTGCATGGGAAAGATCATTATTTCAGGGGCTTCCGGCGCATTCGGCCGCGCCGCCGCGGCGCTGTTGCTGGACAAGGTCGCTCCGCAAGACGTCATCCTGCTATCGCGCACTCCTGCTAAGTTAGCCGACTTTGCCGCCAGGGGCGCTGACGTCCGCTTCGCCGATTTCGATGATCCCGCGACCCTTCCCGCCGCCATGGCTGGGGGCGAACGGATGCTTTTGATCAGCACCGCTCGCGTCGGCACGCGGGTCGGCCAGCATCGTAACGCGGTGGAGGCAGCGGTCACGCAGGGCGTGCGCCATATCGTCTACACCTCGATCATCGCCGCAGACGAACCGGGCAATCCCGCCATCGTCAAATATGATCACCGCGCGACCGAAGAGATTATCGAGGCGTCCGGCGCTGCCTGGACCCATTTGCGCGATAGCCAATATGCCGAGGCGGTTGCCGCCGCGATGGTCATTCCCGCGTTGATGGCCGGGACAAAGCCGGACAATTGCGCCGACGGTGCGGTCGCCTTTGTCAGCCGCGACGATTGTGTCGCCACCGCCGTTGGCGTGCTGACTCAGCCGGACCATGAGAATAAGGCCTACACGCTGACCGGCCCGGATCTCATTACCATTCCGCAGGCCATGGCAATGGCCAGCGACATGGCCGGCAAGCCGATCATCGTCGAACCGGTCGATGACGATGGCATGTTCGCCTATTTCGATTCTCTGGGCATTCCCCGTCATGCGTCGGACATCATGCCTGATGGACCAATCCCCTGGTCGAGCGATGACATGGTCACCTTTGGCCAGTCGATCCGCGAAGGCTATTTTGCCCAGGCGACCGATTGCGTCGAACGGATCACGGGTCGCAAACCCAAATCGCTGCGCGAGGTCATGCTGGCGCACAAGGCAAGCTGGCCGCTGTGAGAGGCGCGCTATTTGCCCTGCTGATGCTGGCGGGATGCGCGAGCGGCGGCAGCCAGGGCGGTGCAGGTGACGACTGGCCCTTTACCGGCGGCGATGTCGAAGGCAGCCATTTTTCCCGCCTGACCGATATCGATGCTAGCAATGTAGCGCGGCTGGGCCTGGCCTGGTCGCACGACCTTGGCACCAACCGGGTGCAGGAAGCCACGCCGGTCGTGGTCGACGGCATCATGTACACCAGCGGCAATCTCGGCCGGGTCTATGCGCTGGATGCTGCAACGGGAGCGTCGCTCTGGACCTTTGAGCCGGAGGTTGACATGCAGGCCAACCGTTCGGCCTGCTGTGATCAGGCCAATCGCGGCGTTGCCGTGGCCGACGGCAAGGTGATGGTCGGCGCGCTCGACGGAAAGCTCTACGCGCTCGATGCCAAGACCGGCGCGATCGTCTGGAAGGTCGATACGATCATAGATCACACGCGCGGCTATACCAGCACAGGCGCGCCAGAGGTTGCAGGTGACCTTGTCATCATTGGCAATGCAGGCGCGGAATATGACACGCGCGGCTATGTTACCGCCTATCGCGTCGCTGATGGCAAACAGGCATGGCGCTTCTTCACCGTGCCCCACGATCCCAAAGCCGGTCCGCAGGAAAATCCCGCACTCGATGCCGCGCTCAAGACCTGGGACAAGGACAGCCGTTGGGACATTGGCGGCGGCGGCACCGTATGGGACGCGATCAACTACGATCCCGCCTTCGACACTGTCTATATCGGTGTCGGCAATGGCGGACCCTATTCGATAAAGACCCGCTCGCCCAAGGGTGGCACAAATCTCTACCTCTCGTCCATCGTCGCGCTGGATCGCAAGACGGGGGCGGTCAAATGGCATTATCAGGAAACGCCCGGCGACAGCTGGGACTTTACCGCGACCCAGCCGATGGTGCTGGCCGATGTCGAGGTGGACGGAAAGGTCCGCCCCGCCATCCTCCATTCGCCCAAAAATGGCTATCTGTTCGTGATCGACCGGGAAACCGGCAAGCCGCTGCGGATCAATGCTCTGGTACGCACCAACTGGACCAAGGGTTTCGACAAGGATGGCGTCGCGCAGATGACCCCCGGCAATGTCGACTTTTGGAACGGTCCGCGCATCGTCTATCCAGCCTCGGCTGGCGCGCGCAACTGGTACCCCGCAGCCTATGATCCGACGCGCAAACTCTATTTCGCGCATGTGCTGGACATGGGCAATCTCATGTTCGGGCCGCCACCCGGCACGCCCGAACAGGCCCGCCGCGCCAGGGCGCTCAATGTCCAGACCACCCTGATCTTCACGCCGATGTTGCAGCAGGTGCTGCCAACGCTGCCGTCGGCGGTTCGCGATCAGGTCGAAAAGCTGCCGGAAATGCAATGGGTGAAGGACAAGCCCTATAGTTCCGAACTGCGCGCCATCGACCCGTTGACCGGAAAGGCAAAATGGACTGTTCCGACCCAAGGGTGGCAGGACCGGATGGGGACGCTCGCCACCGCATCGGGACTGGTCTTTCACGGTACGATCGGCGGCAAGCTGATGGTCAGGGATGCCGATACTGGCAGGCTGCTCAAGGAAATCGATACCGGCAGTTCGATCATGGCCGCGCCGATGACCTATCGGGTCAAGGGCGTGCAATATGTCGCTGTCGCAACCGGCTTTGGTGGTGGCGGCTGGGGCTATGTGCCCGACTATGCCGCGGCCTATCGCTTTGGCAATGCCAACCGCCTGCTGGTGTTCAAACTGGACGGCGGGCCGGTGAAGAAGCCCGATCCGCTGCCGCCGCTGGAGGTCGCGGCTGCGCCCCCGGCGCAGAAGCCCGGCGTTACTGCGGCCATGATCGCGCGGGGGCAGGGCCTCTTCTTCCAGAATTGCGCCATCTGTCACAGCAACCAGTTGCGCTCGACCGCGCCGGACCTGCGCCGGATGCAGCCTGCGACCCATGATGTATTCGGCGCGATCGTGCGCGATGGTCTGTTGCTGCCGGGCGGAATGCCGCGCTGGGACGATATTCTGTCGACGCAGGATGTGGATGCGATCCATGCCTGGCTGATCGCCGAACAGGGCGCGCTGCGTGACCGGGAAATGAAACTCAAGGCGGCGGGCAAGCCGCTCGATGCACCCAGCATCGCCGTCATGTCCAATTTTTAGGATCATACATGGAACAGAGCGATATCATCGTGGTGGGCGGCGGATCTGCCGGGGCTGCGATGACCGGGCGGCTGGCGGAAGCCGGGCTGGCCGTCACCCTCATAGAAGCGGGCAGGACCGATCGGCATATGCGTTCGCGCGTCCCTGCCCTGACCAGTTCGATTGTCCAGAATCCGGACTATGACTGGTGTTATCAGGTCGAACCGGATCCGTCGCTGGGCGGACGGGCCGACATCTGGCCGGCTGGGAAACTGCTGGGCGGGGGAAGCGCACTCAACGGCATGATGTTCATTCGCGGTCACCGCTGGGATTATGACCGGTGGGCGGCGTTGGGTGCCGATGGCTGGGACTATGCGTCCGTGCTGCCCTATTTTCGGCGGATGGAGGATAATGAACGCGGCGCGGATGCGTGGCGCGGGACCGGCGGACCAATCGCCGTGTCGGAAGGGCGCGCGCGCTATCCGATCACTGACCAGTGGATTGCGGCAGCGCAACAGGCGGGCATCGCCCGCTCGACGGACCTGAACGGCGAAAGCGCCGAGGGGGTTGATTATGTCCAGGTGTCCCAGCGCAACGGCACCCGCTGTTCTTCGGCGCGCGGCTATCTGCATGAACGGCGTGGCGGCAAGACGCCGACGATCCTGCTGGAGGCGCAACTGCTCCGGCTGCTGATCGAGGATAATCGCGCGGTTGGCATCGTCTATCGTCAGGATGGCGTCGAAAAGACGTTGCGCGCGCGCCATGGCGTCATATTGTCGGCCGGGGCAATGAACACGCCGCGCCTGCTGATGCTGTCGGGCATCGGCCCGGCCGATCATCTGGCGGAGATGGGCATAGACCTGGTGCGCGACCTGCCGGGCGTGGGCCGCAATCTGCAGGATCATGTCGGTACCCATGTCGTCAATGAAGTCGATGGCGCGACGCTGAACAGCGACGCACAGGGGTTGCGCGGCGCGTGGCAGGTTCTGCGCTATGCGCTGGCGAAGCGCGGTGCGTTGACCACGGCGATCGGCCATGCGCAGGCCTTCGTCAAAAGCCGGGCGGATTTGCCCGTGCCCAATCTCCAGATCAGCTTTGCCGCCTTCGCCTTCGATTTTGATGAGCGGGGTCGGTTGATGCTGCGCAAAAATCCTTCCGTCTCGACGCTGGTGGGGCTGATGCGGCCCAGCCATCGCGGGCGGATCACGCTGCGTTCGCCCGATCCGTTGGCGCCCCCCGTCATCGCGCATCGGCAACTCGACAGTGAACTGGACATAGAACAGATCGTCGAAGGCATCGTCATCGCCCGCGATATTTTGCGCCAGTCCGCGATCGCGCCCCATGTGAAAAGCGAACTGCGACCGGGCGCGGCGCTGGCCGGGACGGAGCAACTGCGCGACTATGTCAAGATGGCGTCCATCCCGCTCTATCACCCCGTCGGGACCGCGCGGATCGGTCGTCGAGACGATCCCGCTGCGGTGGTCGATCAGGATTTGCGCGTCATTGGTGTGGAGGGGCTGTGGGTCGCCGATGCTTCGGTGATGCCGTCGCTGCCGGCGGGTAACACCAATGCGACGGCAATCATGATCGGCGACAAGGGGGCCGATCATGTCCTCAAGACGCTACGTCGCAACATGCAGCCACCAGGATGATGGTTGCCCCGGCATACATTCTGCGCTTGCAATAATAGTAACGAATGTTAGTATGTGCGTCAGGAGAGAATAAGGAACCCAGGGCGATGCCAAACTATCCCCAGACCATCCATTTCGTCGGACTGAATACGCCCGTGGGCATCGAATGGTCCGCCCGCAATCTGGACGTCATCGGGACGATCCCCGCGGAAATTGACGGTGCCTTCTTCCGCGCCGTGCCGGACCCTGCCCATCCGCCGATGTTTGACGATGACATCGTGCTGTCGGGCGATGGAATGGTCGCGAAATTCGCGATCCATGATGGCAAGGTCGATTATGCGATCCGCTATGTCGAAACCGAACGATACCGGCTGGAAAAGGATGCGCGGCGCGCCCTGTTCGGCCAGTATCGCAATCCCTTTACCGACGACGCCAGCGTGGCGGGTCGCGATCGCACCGTGGCGAACACCACCCCGGTCTGGCACGGCGGTCGGTTGCTGATGACCAAGGAGGACGGCCTGGGCTATCAGGTCGATCCTGACACGCTGGAGACGCTGGGCCGCTTTGACTATTATGGTGCGCTCAAATCCCAGACCTTCACGGCCCATCCGCGCGTCGACCCGGAAACCGGGGAAATGTTCTTCTTCGGCTATGAAGCCGATGGTCTGTGTTCGACCAAAATTTCCTATGCGATCGCTGATCGCGACGGGAAACTGATCAGTGAACAATGGTTCGATCAGCCCTATTGCTCGACCATCCACGATTTCGCGATCACCGAACATTACGCCATTTTCCCGCTCTTCCCCACCACGGCCGATCTCGACCGCTTGAAAGCGGGCGGCGCGCACTGGGCGCACCAGCAGGATCTGGAAAGCTGGGTCGGCATCATGCCGCGTTATGGCAAGGTGGAGGAGATGCGCTGGTTCAAGGGGCGCAATGGCGTCTCGGCCTTCCATCTTGTGAACGCCTATGAGGAGGATGGTTTCGTCCATCTCGATCTCTGCCTGTCGGACACCAATGCCTTCGGCTTCATGCGCGAGGCGGGCGGCATCCAGCGCGACCAGCGGGATATACAGGGCGGGTTGACCCGCTGGACCTTCGACCTGTCGAAGGAGGGTGACATGTTCGAGGAGCGTCTGGTTGGTCCGCCCGGCGACATGCCACGGCTGCGCGACGCGGATCAGGGGCGGCCTTATCGGGCGGCCTGGTATCTGTCGATGAACCCGCGAGGCGGGCCACCTTTGCCCGGCGGACCTGTAGGGGTTGCGTTCAACGCGCTGTTGCGGATCGAACCGGGCAATGGTCGTATCGACATGATGGGGCTGGAGCCGGGCATGGCGATCAGCGAACCGGTCCATGTGCCATCGACGCAGGAAGACCATGAAGGCTGGCTGCTGATGGTCGTCGACCGGCAGGCAGGCGAGGCGGATTTCAAGTCCGAACTTTGGGTGGTGGAGGCCGGCGTAATTGCGGCCGGGCCGATCGCTCGCGTGCCCATGCCCATGCCGATGCGCGCGCAGGTTCATGGCGCATGGGTATCGGCCCGGCAATTGGCGAATGCGCGCCAGAATGTGGACAGTGAAGCCGCGTGACGGCTTGACAAATCGTAACGATCGTTATTTATTGAAGAGGAGGGGGTGGGCCTTATCCGTCGCTCCCTCCAAAAATACTGTCAGAGCAGAACAGTCGGGCAGGCAGGATCAGAGGACGGCAGGAAAGGCAGACGCATAAGCGTCGCCTGGACCGGCATCGCCTATGGGCGGTCCGGTGATCCTCCCCCTTTGCCTTGCTGACTGACAATAGGGAGGAAAATAATGTCACATATCTGGAAGTCTGCATTTCGCAGCAATGCCGCTTGCATCGCGATGATGGCCGCGATGGCCGCTGGTCCCGCACTGGCCCAGGACGCATCCGTGCCGGAACAGGCGGCCGATCAGTCGAACCAGTCCGCCGACATCATCGTCACTGCCCAGTTTCGCCAGCAGAATTTGCAGGACACGCCGATCGCGATCACCGCGGTGTCCAGCGAAACCCTTGCCGCGCGCAGCCAGACCAGCGTCACCGACCTTGGCCAATTCGCCCCCAACGTGGCTCTGGCTCCCGCGACCAGCCTTCAGGGCAATTCTGTCGCGGCCTTCATCCGTGGCGTGGGCCAGCTGGATTCCAGCTTCGCGCTGGAGCCGGGCGTGGGCATCTATATCGACGATATTTATTATGGCACGACCTATGGTGCGGTGATGGACCTCACCGATCTGGAGCGGGTCGAGGTGCTGCGCGGTCCGCAGGGAACGCTGGCTGGCAAGAACAGCGTCGGCGGTGCGGTCAAGCTGTTCAGCAAGAAGCCCGACGCAACAGCGGGCGGCTTCATCGAAGCGACCTATGGCAGCTATGACCGGCTGGAACTGCGCGGCAGCGCCAACATCCCGTTGAGCGATAGCCTGTTCCTGCGTGTGTCGGGCGTGTCGAAAAATGTCGACGGCTATATGAAACTGCTGGACTATGGCTGCGTCAATCCCGCGTCGGGCATCGCGCCCACTGGTACCAATGACAAGGGGTGCCAGGTTGGCACCGAAGGCGGCATCGACGTCATGGCCCTGCGCGCCGCGCTGCGCTTCGCGCCGGTCGGCTCGCCGCTGGAAGTCAACATCGTCGCCGACGTGTCGAAGGATAATAGCGAAGCGGTCGCGACCAAATTGCTCTATGCCAACAACCCGCTAGTGCGCAGCTATGTGCCGGGCAATCCTACGGCCGGCATTCCGTTCGACAGCCGCTTCATCACTGCGTCGAAGAGCTACACCTCCTACGCCAATTATGCGACGGGCGGCAATTACACGACCGTGTTCGGCATCCCGACCCAGGTCGCACCCGGTGGCTTCTCCGCCAGCCCCACCAGTTCGGTCAAAAGCTGGGGCATTGCCGGGACGATCGACTATGATCTGTCCGACATGCTCAAGCTCAAATCGATCACCGGCTATCGCAAGGCGGACGGCACCAGCGCGATCGACGTGGATGGCTCGCCGCTCGCCATATTGTTGCAGCAGTTCAACTACAGCCATGAACAATTCACGCAGGAATTGCGCCTGAGCGCCAATTTCAACGATGCTGTCGACCTGACCGTGGGCGGCTTCTATTACAAGGCGACCGATCTTCTGTCGGGGCGCAGCGCTATCCCGACGCTCCTGTTCGATTTTCTGGTGGATGACGTGGTCAAGAACCGCAGTGCATCGGCCTTCGCCCATGCCGAATTCCATGTCACCGATGCGTTCAACGTGATCGCGGGCCTGCGCTACACTGACGACAAGAAAACCTATGATTATTCGCGCCGGAATATCGACGGCAGTCTGCCCAGCGGCGCTTTCTTCACGCCCAACTTCCTGCTGGCCGGTCTTGACGGACTGTCGGGCACGTTCAAGGGCGATCGCCTCGATTACCGTCTGGGCGTGAATTATCGCTGGAACGACCAGTTGATGACCTATGCGCAGGTCTCGACCGGCTTCAAGGGCGGCGGCATCAACCCGCGTCCTTCAGCCCCCGACCAGGTGCAGACTTTCGGCCCGGAAAAGCTGACGACCTATGAAGCCGGTTTCAAGGCAGACCTGATGGGCCGGATGCTAAGGCTGAACGGCGCTGTGTTCCTCAATGATTACAAGGATATGCAGCTGGTCCGCTATCAGTGCCCGGAAAGCGTCGTATTCTCCTGCTCGGTCCCGTCCAACGCGGGCGACGCGCGCGTCCTTGGCTGGGAACTGGAAGCTTCGCTTCGTCCCACCGACGGCCTGTCGATCGACGCGTCCGCGGGTTATCTCGACTTTGACTATAAGAAGATCACCAATCCCGCGACGCTGGTGACGAAAAATATGATCGCGCCGTTCATCAGCAAATGGCAATTGTCGGCGGGCATCCAGTATGAAGCGGATCTGGCCGGATCGGGCACGCTGACACCGCGTATCGACTGGTCCTGGCGCTCCAACTATTTTTACAATGCCATCAACAATGCCTTCAATCAGATCAACCCGCCGCATCTCGTCAATGCGCGCCTGACCTATCAGGGGCCGGACAAGGACTGGTCGCTCAGCCTTGGGGTCACCAATCTGCTCGATAGCTATTATTATGCTGGCAAGGCGGAAAATGTCGGCAGCTTCGGCGTCGTTTCCGGCGTGGTCGGTCGGCCGCGCGAATGGATGATCACCGCGAAAAAGAGCTTCTGACACAGGCAGCAAGAATGGCCGGTCGCCGGACTGGGCGACTGGCCATTGCCGTGCATGACAGGCCGATGCCGCGACGGCTTTGGTCGGGCAGGGCGGCAGGATATGCTGCTATCGGCCCCATGAATGCGATTTACGATGACGCCTTGCGATCGACAGAGACTTGTGCCGCCCTGCTTGGCTGGATAGGCTGACGCCATGTTCGCCTTGCGCTTCTCCCTGCATGCTCGCCTGGTCGCATTGCTGTGCATTGCGCTGCTGGCCCTGTTTGCGGGCATGGGCCTTTCGCGGATGATCGATAAGGTGCAGCATGCGCCCGGCGCGGCCCAGGCCCATGGGCATCTCCTGTTAAGCGCTCTGACTGTGGAAGAGGCGCATGACGCCGACCATGATGTCAATGGCGAACAGGATGAAGGGCAGTCCGATCGCTTGCCCGACAGCCATCACCATCATGGCGATAGCGGGTCCGGTATCATCCTGCTCACGCAGGCAGGACTCGCTGCGCCCTCGTCGCGCTTTGCGCCGCCTGCCATGATGATTGATCAGGTGGAGCCGGACTCCGCCTTTCAGGGGCAAGAGCGCCCACCCAGGCTGTTCGCTTTCCGCGTCTGAACCTGTGGCCGCCATGCGGCGCGGGTTGATCCACGTCGCATAGCGAAAGCCTGTTTCATGTTTCGATATTTCAGGGCGCGCGCTGTTCCGCGCCTGACCATCATGCTGCTTGCCAGCGCTCTCTTTCCCGCTCCGCCATTGGCAGCGCAGGGGCTGACGCTTGCCGATGCGATGTCGCGCGTGGCGCAGGCCGATCCCGGCGTTGCCGTGACTGCCGCCCAACATGACGCGGCGAGCGCCGCCATAAAACAGGCGGAGGTCCGGCCCCAGGATGTCGTCACCGTCGACCTGGAGGATCTGGCCCGCACTGGTCCCTACACGCCGATCGCCAGCACCCAGACGACTGCCTGGTATGAACGGACCTGGGAACGCGGTGGCAAGCGGGAGGCGCGGATCGGCGCGGCGCGGCTGAACCGCGATGTGACCGAGCAACGCGGCCGCCTGCGCCAGCTCGACATATTGGCACAGGCGCAGACCGCCTGGGTGGAGGCGCTGGCGGCGGAAGCCGAAGTCCCCGTTGCGCTGGAACGGCTGACGCTCGCCCAACGACTGGAGCGGGAAGTGGCGCGCAGGGTCGCGCGCGCTCTCGATCCCCTGTTCGCGCTGGAGCGCGCCCGCACCGCTGTGGCGCAGGCCCGCATCGCCCATGAACAGGCGATTGAGGCTGCCCGGATTGCGCGCATGTCGCTGGCCGCATGGTGGGGCGCGCAGGGCGACGTGGAGATCGATACCAGCAGCTTTTCCCGCCTGGCGCCCGATCCGGCCGCCGACGCGCAGCCCATAGATGTCGCGCTGCTCGATGCAGAGCGTGACGCGGCGGCGGCGCGCGCGCGACTGGCGGAGGCGAACAGCGCTGCCGATCCGGTCCTGCGCGCGGGGTTGCGCCATTATGGGCAGGGCAATGATGTCAGCATCGTGGTCGGCGGCTCCATCCCGCTTGGCGGTCGGCGCGCCCAGCGCGGCAATGTCGAGCAGGCGCAAGCCGAACGTCGTGTCGTCGAAGCCGAAATCGCGGTGCTGCGGGTGCAGGCGATGCGCGACATAAACCGGCTGCTGGCGCAGCGCGCGACGATCGTGCGCGAAATCAACAAGATCGACAATGTGGTTCTGCCGAGCGCCGAACGCGCGGTCGTGCTGGTGCGCGACGGCTATAATCGCGGCGGCTCCGCTTTCACCTTCCTGGAAGTCACGCAGGCACAGGAGGCGATGATCAATGTCTATGATCGCCGCATCGCCCTGCTCAAATCCTACCATCTCGACGGCGCGCGGCTTGATCGGCTGACCGGTCGCCACGCCCCCCTTCTTGCCAGCGCGGAGAATCGCTGATGTCCCCCTTGTTGAAATTTGCGGCCCTGCTGCTCGTCCCCACCTGGCTTGCCGGGTGTAGCGAAACCCCGCCTTCGCACGATCATGAGGAGCATGGCGCGGAAGAGGCCAAGGAAGAGCGCGGTCCCCATCGCGGTCGGATGCTGCGCCACGGCAATTTCGCGGTTGAAATTACCATCTTTGAAGATGGCGCCGAACCCGAATTCCATGTCTACGCCTATCGTGACGACAAGCCGGTCAGGCCGCAAGATGTTCAACTGAGTGTCGAACTGACCAGGCTGGGCGGCAAGATCGATCGATTTGCCTTCTCCCCGCAGGATGATTTTCTGCGTGGTCGCGGGGCTGTGGAAGAACCGCATAGTTTCGATGTAAAGGTCATGGCTGCCGAAGCTGGCCGGACGCATAAATGGAGCTATGCGTCCTATGAAGGCCGAACCACCATCGCTGCGGACGCTGCGCGGGCGGGCGGGGTGCGGTCCGAACGGGCAGGGCCAGCCTCGATCGCCGAATTGATCGACTTGTCGGGTCGCATCGAAATCACGCCTGAAGGCAAGGCCGACGTCCGCGCCCGACTGCCTGGGCAGATCATGTCGATGAACGGCGAACTGGGGCAGACTGTGCGGCGTGGCCAGACACTGCTGCGCGTCGAATCCAGCCATTCGCTCCAGACCTATGTCGTCACTGCGCCGATCAGCGGCATCATCGTGGAAAAAAATGCCAATATTGGGGACATGACCGGGGACCGGGCGCTGTTCGTGATTGCCGATCCGGCCAAGCTGCATGCCGAATTTTTCGTCTATCCGCGCGATGCTGAAAGGGTGCGGGTAGGGCAGAAGGTCGCGCTACGCAGTCTGTCGGGTGCGGCCCGGCTGACCGGCGCAGTGGAAGCGATATTGCCGACCGCAGACCTGGCCAGCCAGACCCTGCTCGCCCATGTCCATCTGCCCGAATCCGCAGCCGATCAGTTTCGCCCCGGCATGGGAGTGGAAGGCGCCTTCGCCGTTGCCGAGACGCAGGCACCGCTGGCGGTGCGGACCAAGGCGATCCAGCGCTTCCGCGATTTTGATGTCGTCTATGCCAAGGTCGGCAACAGCTATGAAGTCCGCATGCTCGAACTGGGCCGCAGGACGCCGGGATGGACAGAAGTGCTGGGTGGGCTGGAGCCCGGCACCGAATATGTCACCGATGGCGCTTTCCTGATCCGCGCCGATATCGACAAGTCGGGAGCCAGCCATGACCATTGAGGCCATCGCCGCCGGCCAGCTCCCGCTGCTCGAACGTATCGTCACCGCCGCCATCCGCTTGCGCTGGGCGGTGCTGGCTGCCGTGCTTGTGCTCTGCGCGCTTGGCATATGGAGCTTCCAGCGGCTGCCGATCGACGCGACGCCGGACATCACCAATGTCCAGGTGCAGATCAACAGCGAAGCCGTCGGCTTTTCGCCGCTGGAGGCGGAACAGCGGGTCACCTTTCCGATCGAAACGGCGATCGCTGGCTTGCCTGGGCTGGACTATACACGCTCCATCTCCCGCTACGGCCTGTCGCAGGTCACTGCCGTCTTTGCCGATGGCACCGACATTTATTTCGCGCGCCAGCTGATCAACGAACGGTTGCAGACCGCGCGATCGCAATTGCCGCCCGGCGTCGAACCGGAAATGGGGCCGATCGCCACCGGCCTTGGCGAAATTTTCATGTACACGCTGGAGGCCAGACCGGGCGCGCGCAAGGCGGACGGCACGCCCTATAATGCCGAGGATTTGCGCACCTTGCAGGATTGGGTCATCCGCCCGCAGTTGCGCAACACGCCGGGCGTCACCGAAGTCAACAGCATCGGCGGCTATGAACGGCAATATCATGTCACCCCGTTGCCGGACCGGATGGCGGCCTATGGGCTTGCGCTCGATGATGTGGTTGAGGCGCTGGGCCGCAACAATGCCAATGTCGGCGCAGGCTATGTCGAACGCTATGGCGAACAATATCTGGTCCGGGTGCCGGGGCAGGCGGGGGGCGTTGAAGACCTCAAATCCATCATCGTCACCAATCGCGGCGGCGTACCGATCCGCATCAATGACGTAGCAGATGTCGGGATGGGTCAGGAATTGCGTACCGGTGCCGCCACAGAAAACGGGCAGGAAGTCGTGCTGGGCACAGTCGTCATGCTGGCGGGCGAAAATAGCCGCGTGGTCGCGCGCGCAGCGGCGGAGCGGCTGGATCAGGCCGCCAAGGCGCTGCCCGCCGGGGTCGAAGCGGTCGCGA
The DNA here is from genome assembly GCF_007693735.1 of Sphingobium sp. B2. NCBI lineage: Bacteria > Pseudomonadati > Pseudomonadota > Alphaproteobacteria > Sphingomonadales > Sphingobiaceae > Sphingobium > Sphingobium sp. B2. The sequence continues at coordinate 327,606 of NZ_VDBZ01000003.1, read as the reverse complement.
TCTATGACCGGACCGATCTGGTCGAACGGGCAGTCTGGACGGTCGAGAAAAACCTGCTCGAAGGCGCTTTGCTCGTCATCGTCGTGTTGTTCCTGCTGCTCGGCAA
>NZ_VDBZ01000003.1:0-322500 GCF_007693735.1 Sphingobium sp. B2 | reverse complement strand
AGTGCCTGTGATTAAGCAAGCAGAACATTCTGGAAAGTTTGACCATAGCGGGTGACAGTCCCGTATGCGAAAGCAAGATCACAGGACTTGAGTAGGGCGGAGCACGTGAAACTCTGTCTGAACATGGGGGGACCACCCTCCAAGCCTAAATACTCGTACATGACCGATAGTGAACCAGTACCGTGAGGGAAAGGTGAAAAGCACCCCGATGAGGGGAGTGAAACAGTACCTGAAACCGGATGCCTACAAGCAGTGGGAGGGTCCTTGAGACCTGACCGCGTACCTCTTGCATAATGGGTCTGTGACTTAGTGTATCAAGCAAGCTTAAGCCGTTAGGTGTAGGCGCAGCGAAAGCGAGTCTGAATAGGGCGACGAAGTTTGATGCATTAGACCCGAAACCCGGCGATCTATGCATGACCAGGTTGAAGGTGCGGTAACACGCACTGGAGGACCGAACCGTTCAATGTTGAAAAATTGTCGGATGAGTTGTGCTTAGGGGTGAAAGGCCAATCAAGCCGGGAAATAGCTGGTTCTCCGCGAAATCTATTGAGGTAGAGCGTCGAATGATTGCCGTTGGGGGTAGAGCACTGGATGGATGCGGGGGTCGCGAGATCTACCAACTCTAACCAAACTCCGAATACCAACGAGTCTAGTTCGGCAGACAGACGGCGGGTGCTAAGGTCCGTCGTCAAAAGGGAAACAGCCCTAACCTACAGCTAAGGTCCCCAAGTCATCACTAAGTGGGAAAGCATGTGGGATTTCCAAAACAACCAGGAGGTTGGCTTAGAAGCAGCCATCCTTTAAAGAAAGCGTAACAGCTCACTGGTCTAAACAAGAGATCCTGCGGCGAAGATGTAACGGGGCTAAAGTGATGCACCGAAGCTTAGGGTGTGATCTTCGGATCACGCGGTAGCGGAGCGTTCCGTAGGCCGTTGAAGCGATCTGGTAATGGGTCGTGGAGGTATCGGAAGTGCGAATGCAGACATGAGTAGCGATTAACAGTGTGAGATGCACTGTCGCCGAAATTCCAAGGGTTCCTGCTTAAAGCTAATCTGAGCAGGGTAAGCCGGCCCCTAAGACGAGCCCGAAGGGGGTAGTCGATGGGAACCACGTTAATATTCGTGGGCCTGGAGGTGTGTGACGGATGGCGTAAATGGTCTGGGCTTATTGGATTGCTCCAGGCTGTGAAGTCGTCCCAGGAAATAGCCCCTCCGTATAGACCGTACCCTAAACCGACACAGGTGGAATGGTAGAGTATACCAAGGCGTTTGAGAGAAGTATCCTGAAGGAACTCGGCAAATTGCCTCCGTACCTTCGGAAGAAGGAGGCCCCACATATGCGCAAGCACTTGTGGGGGGCACAGGCCAGGGGGTAGCGACTGTTTAGCAAAAACACAGGGCTCTGCTAAGTCGGCTTCAAGACGACGTATAGGGCCTGACGCCTGCCCGGTGCCTGAAGGTTAAGAGGAGGAGTGCAAGCTCTGAATTGAAGCCCAGGTAAACGGCGGCCGTAACTATAACGGTCCTAAGGTAGCGAAATTCCTTGTCGGGTAAGTTCCGACCTGCACGAATGGCGTAACGACTTCCCCACTGTCTCCAGGATATGCTCAGCGAAATTGAATTCTCCGTGAAGATGCGGAGTACCCGCGGTTAGACGGAAAGACCCCGTGCACCTTTACTGCAACTTCAGAGTGGCATTAGGAAAGAGCTGTGTAGCATAGGTGGGAGGCTTTGAAACTTGGGCGCCAGCCTGAGTGGAGCCATAGGTGAAATACCACCCTGCTGTTTTCTGATGTCTAACCTCGCACCGTTATCCGGTGCAGGGACCCTCTGTGGTGGGTAGTTTGACTGGGGCGGTCGCCTCCTAAAGAGTAACGGAGGCGCGCGATGGTGGGCTCAGGACGGTTGGAAACCGTCTGTTAGAGTGCAATGGCATAAGCCCGCCTGACTGCGAGACTGACAAGTCGAGCAGAGACGAAAGTCGGTCATAGTGATCCGGTGGTCCCTCGTGGAAGGGCCATCGCTCAACGGATAAAAGGTACGCCGGGGATAACAGGCTGATGATTCCCAAGAGCTCATATCGACGGAATCGTTTGGCACCTCGATGTCGGCTCATCACATCCTGGGGCTGGAGCAGGTCCCAAGGGTTTGGCTGTTCGCCAATTAAAGTGGTACGTGAGCTGGGTTCAGAACGTCGCGAGACAGTTTGGTCCCTATCTGCCGTGGGCGTCGAAATTTGAGAGGAGTTGACCCTAGTACGAGAGGACCGGGTTGAACATACCTCTGGTGTACCTGTCGTCACGCCAGTGGCGCAGCAGGGTAGCTATGTATGGACGGGATAACCGCTGAAAGCATCTAAGCGGGAAGCCTCCCTCAAGATAAGATTTCACAGGACCGTGGAAGACCACCACGTTGATAGATCGGATGTGGAAGTGCGGTAACGCATGAAGCTAACCGATACTAATTGTCCTATTCGCGCTTAAACGGTTCATAACGAACCGCAGAGTCCCACCATCAATGACAGCTCTGGACAACAGATGCCTGACAGACATGGTCGGTTATAAAGCCAGCCAGATACAGATCCTACAAACACACGTGCACGGTATCGATTATAACCCCTTATATGCGCCTGCTTCATTGCTTGGTGACCATAGCGTCTGTGACCCACCCGATCCCATCCCGAACTCGGCCGTGAAACCAGTCTGCGCCGATGGTACTATTGCTCAAGCACTGGAAGAGTAGGGCGTCGCCAGGCATTGAAGCACGCGCATATCAGGACACAAAAACCCATTCACAGTTCATCAAAGGGCGGACCCAAAAGGTCCGCCCTTTGTCCTTTGGTGACGCGGGATGGAGCAGCCCGGTAGCTCGTCAGGCTCATAACCTGAAGGTCGTAGGTTCAAATCCTACTCCCGCAACCATCTTTACCGGCGTCGATTGCAAGTTGTGATCGATGCCGGTCCCCGCAACCATCTTTACTTGCTCGGGCAACAAGTGAAGATTAGATCCAGCCCCCGCAACCATCTTTACTTGCGATGACCCCGCCCGACCGGCGGGGTTTTTCGTTTGCGTGGAAATCGTAAGGATTCCAGCAAGATCGCCTTGAACGTCGATCTCCACCTTGCCCTCAACAGGTGTCAGCACGATCTGATCTACCAACGAGCGAATGGTGTCCGCTGCCTCTACCCGCTTGCCCTCTTCTTCATCCTGAAGGGATTCGTAGAGCTGCTGGATGCGCTTGCGGTATTGCAGCGCCATGCTCGGGTGAAGAAGAGGAGGGGGCTCGTCCGCTTCGGCCAGGAAGTTTTTCAGTTCCGCCTTACGGGCTTCAAGCTGCTTCATCTCCTCTACGATCGCTTCGATTGGCCCACCGGCCTTAATTGCAGTTAGCAGCTTGGCTAGTTCCCGATCAATCTTTGCGATCTCGGCTTCAGCAGAGGCAATGCCGGCGCGGCCTTCCATGCGCAGGCGGTTCATCTCCTGCGTGAAGACCTCGCAGAAATGGGCGAACAGTGCTGGGTCAACGAGCCGCGTGCGCAGGGCGTTCAGCACGCGCGATTCCAACTCATCACGGCGGATGTTGACGCGATTGTCACAGGTGCCCTTGTTGCGGGCGGTCGAGCATCCGATCAGCGTTGCCGAGATTGCGGAGTACCCGCCACCACAGCATGAACATTTGGTCAGGCCCGAGAAGAGGTATTTGGGGCGGCGTCGGTGATTGACGGTGCGGACATCCGTGCTGCCGTTGTCATCCCGCGAGAGCTTGTTCTTCTCTTGCCGTGCCTTCACCGCATTCCAGAGTTCGTCATCGAGGATCCGGAGCTCAGGCGTCTCCTGGATGACCCATTCCGATTCCGGGTTTGGGCGGGCCTGCCGCTTTCCGGTGTTCGGATCCTTCACGAAGCGCTGCCGGTTCCAGACAATCTTGCCGACATACATCTCGTTATTGAGGATGCCGTTGCCACGCTTCGGGTTGCCGTTAATCGTGCTGAAGCCCCAGTCACCGCCGGAAGGGGCGGGGATGCCCTCCTTGTTGAGCGCGAAGGCGATGGTCTTGGCGGACTTGCCTGCAGCATAGTCGCGGAAGATGCGACGAACCACGTCGGCCTGGGCGTCGTTGATGGTGCGGTCGCCGCGAATGGGCTCGCCATTGGCGTCCAGCTTCTTGACCACGTCGTAGCCATACGAGTTGCCGCCACCGGATTTGCCAGCTTCCACACGACCGCGCTGCCCGCGGCGTGTCTTGTCGGCAAGATCCTTGAGGAACAGCGCATTCATCGTGCCCTTGAGGCCGACATGCAGATGGCTGACCTCGCCCTCCGAGAGGGTGAACATCTTCACATCCGCGTAGGACATGCGCTTGAAAATTCCGGCGATGTCTTCCTGATCACGTGAGAGGCGATCCATCGCCTCTGAAAGGATCAGGTCGAAGCGACCGGCCATAGCGTCGGCCATCAGGGCCTGGATGCCCGGACGGATCAGCGAAGCGCCTGAAATTGCGTGATCGGTATATTCCTCGATGACTTGCCAGCCCTGCTTTTCGGCATGGAGGCGGCACATACGAAGTTGGTCGGCGATGGAAGCGTCGCGTTGATTGTCGGAAGAATAGCGGGCGTAGATCGCGACTTTCAAAACATGGCTCCCATCCGCATCAGGAGGTGCGCTTCCTCCTTCGCTTGGACAACGTCACTTCCTCTGCAATGCACTCCCGCGCTGCTTGCTTTGCCAAGATGCCGACCAGACGCAGAAGGCGTGGATCGGGACTGCCGCGCGGCGTAAACGTCAACTCCGGCTCGTCCAGCAGCAAAGACTCGAGCAGCGCTTCGCGCTGTGCTCCTGTCATCTTTGCTGTGTTTCCTGGGGCTCGCAAGGTCATAACTGACAGCATTCGTCTCATGCCGGGTATAAGCAATGGAATTTACGGGCGAACATTTGGCGGCGATCGGTGTGCCGATGCGCGTAATGGCGTGCGGCGGCGTAGTCTGGCGTGCCACGGCAGAGTAAAATGACCTGTCGGAATCGCTCGCTGTCGCCGTCATCTTTCGCCTCGATGCTGGTCCTTTGGAAGCTGTTGCTTGCAGTTGAGACTTTACCGTATTGTATTTAGAGATACAAGGTGCTATCTTCCGGCTACGGAGACTCGCTATGGCCAACACTTCCGAACGCAAGGAATATCCGATCTCGATGCGTCTGCCCGAGGCGGATGTTGCCATGATCGATCGTGCCGCAAGCCTGCGCGGCCGTTCGCGCACCGATTTCGTGCGCGACGCCGCTGTACGCGCGGCCGAGGAGGTCGTCATGGAGCAGGGGCTGGTCCGGATGAGCCCGGAAGGCTTTGCTCAGTTCATGGATGTGCTGTCGCGTCCAGCCGCTCCTGTTCCGGAGATGGTCGAAGTGCTGAAACGGCCTGCGCCGTGGGAGCCGGGCTACGTGGCGAAGCGGTAGTCCCTTGCAGCTTTCGGGACCCGAACCGCTTTCCGCCGCCCATGATGTTTCTGAGTTCACCTGTGGCAAGCCGACGCTCGACCACTGGCTGAAAACCCGTGCGCTCTCCAATCAGCAGAAGGGTTTTACCGCCGTTCTCGTCGTGCATGAGGCAGGGCGTGTGGTGGGATATTACGGCCTTGCACCAACAGCCGTTGTGCCATCGGTGCTACCGCGCTCCATCCGGACGGGGCAGCCGCCTAATCCAATTCCCTGCATGCTGCTTGGCCAGCTCGCGACCGATATTTGCTCGGCCGAGTTGGGCATCGGGACTGGCCTTGTGAAGCACGCCCTTCAACGCTGCGTTCAAGCCGCGTCGCTGATCGGTGGGCGGGCATTAATGGTCAACGCCGTCGACGGGGAGGCTGCCGAATTCTGGCGGCGCCGAGGATTTGAGCCTGCCAGAGATGATGGACTGGTCCTGTTTCGCTCGATCAGCGATATTGCTGCGTCGCTCCGTGAGGCTGGAAGGTGAATAGCCCGATGTTTCGTGAACGTCTTCCTTGCTAAATTTGAGGCAAGGACCTGCGTCGGACATTCAAGACGGTGACCGGCAAGGCGAGGATCTCGAAGGAAATCCGCTTCCGCCTCCAGAACCACGCGTTGCAGGATGCCAGCTGCAAGAACCATGACCGCTAGGCACCACATAGTGGAAAAGCGCGCCGACATGACGAAACGGCACAGGTTCGTCTGCGCCACGCTTGCCAAGAAGTGCCCGCAAGTGCCGGAGGGCATGCAATAGCCCGGCCTTCGACGGTACTCAGATCCGGTCTGAAAACCGATCATAGGCATCGATCCGCCGAACCGGGGGATCGACCTCAAACCGATAGATTTCTGTTCTCAAGAACCGTAGCTCGGCCTCGAGCTGAGCCTCGGGAACGTCAATATACCATGCGCGCGGCTGCGGGCCGGGATCGCTGTTCCAGCGGTATCCCCGGGCTTTGAGGACATTCTTGAGGTCAAAGGGTGCGTTCTCCGCCCAGATTCGCCAAGAAACGGCACGAGCGCCGTCCAGGAGACGGCTGAGACCTGTAGCGCCAGTTCGGGGCAGCCACATTGCCAGCAATTCGACCGTAGCAAGACAGTCGTACATCGCGCGGTGGCGATCGTAGAAGAAGCCGGCGGCCTGAGCGAGATAGGCGAGTTTCGTGCCCTCGAACCCCTCCGCTGCCCAATCGATCTGGCTGAGCGAGCATGCCCACGGCTTCGTCGAGAACACGTCGCTGAATCGTTCAAGGAAGCGGCGGTCGAATGCCGCGTTGTGCGCGATGACGAGCGAAGCCGGCGCTGCGAATGTGGCTACCGCTGCGGGATCAATAATCTGGCCGGCCACCATCTCGTTGGTGATGCCCGTGATCGCGGTGATTTCCGGGGCGATAGGCTCGCCCGGCTGACGCAGCCCTTGGAAGCTGTCACCCACGCTGAAAATGGTGCCATCCAAGCCATAGTTGAATGGTGTCATGGCGAGTTCGATGATCTCGTCGCGCTGATGGTCGAGCCCCGTGGTCTCCACATCGACCACCAGGCCAAGGCGCAGCGGCGTGCCTAGCGGAGGAACGATGCGAGGGCGCGGCTTGAGACGCCGGACGACGCGGTAGTCTCCCGTGGCCTCCAGCGTCTGCGCCAGGGTCTCCAGATGGTCAGAAGATGTCATCGTCTGACGCTTCGTTTACTGCCATCGGCTCCCCTCCAGCGGTATCGACCGGAGCGAGTCGAATGCCGGCGGCTCGACCTTCTTCGTGGAACCACAAATCGACCACGGCGGTATCGTCGCTGCGCGGCCGCGGTGATGCCTCCCGCACCTTGAATGTCGTCGGGAGATTGACCGAGGTTCCGAACACCAGCGCGTGCTGCCGAGGCAATGACGGTAACCGTTTCAGGACCGAATCCGAGATGAACGGCGTCATCTGCCGAATCTGAGAAAGATCGTCGGGGTTCTGGATGCGGTGAACCAGGAAATTGGAGCACTGGCTGAGAACCGTCTTGGACAGCTCACTCGGGCGTTGTGATGCCAAGAGCACGAACATGCCGTATTTGCGTCCTTCCTTGGCGATGCGCTCGAATATCTTGGTCGCGTCCACTGCATAGCGGGATGGCGTCGCCGAGATGTAGCGGTGCGCTTCTTCCAGCAGAAGATGGATCGGAAAGCGATTGCGCGGATCGGCGCGCCGGAGCAGGCGAAACAGCATCCGCGCGATCACGGCGCTGACCAGTTCGACCACCTCGTCCTCGACGTCATTCATGTCGATGATGATGATCTGATTGGCCTTGGTGTGGCCGGTTCCCTTGCGGGTCAGGCCGACCAGCCGAGTGAGAAACTCCAGCTCTCCATTGTCGGCGGCCGCGCCGCCCGCCTCATGCCGGAGGAATTCATACTCAGGGCGATCTTCCAGTGCCTGGAAGCGCGTCACCATCTGGGAGCAGTAGTCTCGGATCTGCCGATTACCGTGCGCCTCCGCATACAGGATGGCGAGGTCTATTGCATCGCCGAGTGCCGTAAAGTCGAATGGCAGGTTTTGATAGGCTGGAAGCTTCAAATCCTCCAACTCGAAACCGTTCGGGCCAACCAGATAAGCATCCAGACCCGCAGGGTTGGCCATTTGGCCAAAGTTGATCGCAATATATGGCCGGATTTTTGCCGCGTTGATCTCGTTCGTGCTGAAGCGCTGGAGGATGCCAATGATCCGATCATGCTTGGACGGGCTCGATGAGTCGTCGCGCATGATCTGGGTGATGCACTTGGCGAGGATGTGATTGCGGACGCTGTTGAGTTCTGCGGCCCCCGCATTTGAGAACAAGGTCGAGAGCCCGAGCGCCATGCGCAGGATGGGCACCTGGGTGCGCTCGCTGGCTTGCAGCAACAGCTCCCATTCCGCCAGTTCCAGAAACCAGTGCGGCAAGCGGAAGCCCGCTGCCGTACCGTCGAGGACGACACGCTCGACTCCGATCGCTCCCTCCTTCGCGGAAGCGCTCAGAGCGGCGTGATACTCGCCGTTGACGTCGAAGACGATGAAGGTCGCGCCGCGGGCGTGATGCTCCTTCGGCTTGCAAAAAAGGGACTGCAAGACCGAGGCGACCGTGCAGGATTTACCGCTGCCGGTATTGCCTAGGACGGCGACATGACCGCCGAAGAACTCGTTCAGACGAACTTTGACGTCGTAGTCCTCGAACACCACCGACTTGCCGATCGGTAGAACCCGATAGCGCGTGGCCCCTTCGGGTTGGCAGGCGCCGCCATCCGGGCCGACTGACGGCTCGACGGCGGCCTCGGTCTCAAAGATGCGATCGAGCTCGCCATCCAGCGCATACAGTGCGTCCGCATACAGAGACGGGAAAACCGACACACCGAAGCGGAACGCGCCGCCGCGCATCGGCAACATGCCGACGGGCACCACGTCCAGATATTTCGAGGAGCCGGCCCGGTCGAAATCGCCCCGCTCGGAAGGCGTGCTCGCATCGCGCTCACGCAGGCCAACAACCTCGACCACGACATATTCCGACTGCGACGGAATCATCAGGAATGATCCCAGTCGCGCCACATAATGCACGTCGTCGAAGCCGACGACCGTGAAGTTATCGGTGCCGACGTGCATCTCGACGACAAAGCGGTCGGCCGCAACCGAGACCACCTTGCCGATCGCCCGCTTGCGATCGTCGTGGCTCATGCTTCGCCATCCTTCGTCTCGTCGTCCCTTTTCGGCGCCAGCTCCGACAACACCTTGCGGACGGCATCATCAATCCTGTCGCTGGGGCGCTGGGGCATGAAATGCTCGACGATCATGTCGAAGTAGTGCGCCCTCGTCCCGTCGGCAGGGCCATTGCCTCCAATGATCCAAATGCGCGGATCGCGCAGCGCCCGCAGCTTGGCGATCTCTCCCTCCGTGTCGGGCGCCGCAAAGATCACCAAGCGGAAGGTCGGGATCGTCAGAGCCTGATAGATGATGTTGTTCAGGTGCTCGTCGCCGAAGGCGTAGCCGGCCGTGATGAGAACGCTCTGCTCGCGCACGATCCGGGACTGAAATTCCCGGAACAGGTCTGCGTAGGGCGAGCCGAGCGAAGAATTCTGCTTCGCCGGCGTCGGATAGATCAGCATCTGGTTTGAGGATTCCGGCGGCCAGACCTCCTTGATCGGGAACAGGCCATGATCGTCCTCGGTCCACGTGACCGAACCATGCAGTTTGCAGAGATAGACGAAGGCGTCGACGGCGGTCCATTTGCGGCTGGCGACGTCGAGCTGCTCGGCCAGGGCATAGCGGAAGATCGCCGGGTTGAAGCGGCGTTCTACGACGCCGGAAAAACCGTTGGCATAGGGAATGCCCAGGCGATCCATCGCCAATTCGCTGAAATGATCGTAGTTGGTCGTGAACACCCAAGGCCGGGGCAAGGACCGATCGCGTAGAACCAGTTTCTTGTAGAAACGCTCGTAGAGGTCGCGCACGGTCGTGTCGCCCTCCGTGGCGAAGGCCCCTTGGGTGACACGGGTCCATAGGAAGTCCTGGACCTTCTTGATGATGCCGTCGAGAACAGCGCGATAGGGGTGAAGATCGGGATTCTCGCTCTGGCGCAGCACGAACCGTTGCGCGAACAGCACCTCCATCAAGCGTTCCAAGTTACGGCTGTAATCCTTCGCCAGGTCGACCCCGAGCGCGTCGAGATAGTCGAGTTCGTCTTTGGTCAGCCGCCACGGTGCCGGTACAGCGCCGGCTGTTGGCGGATCGCTGTAGAATCCCGCCGCGCGTGCCTCGATGGGTTCGCCGCAAAACTCCTTGGCCAGCGGCGCCATGGTCGCAATGCCGAGTTCCTTTTTGTCCTTCATCAGGGAAGAACATCCGGCGCCGAGCAGAAATGCGATGTTCTTGGCGTTCATGGCCTCGGAAATCGCCTTGCGGGCACTCTCGATCCCCTTGTTCCAGTCCAGTTCAGACGGCTCGGCATCGCCGTCCCGCAGAAACTGGAATTTTCGCTCTTCTTCGACTTCGCTCATATACCCCCGGTCCTCCCAGTTTCTTACTTGGCTGCTCTGTTCGCGCGCGCGGCTATATCAGCGCACTGCGCCATGAGCGCTTCGAACGGCTCCTCGTCGTCGAAGAGCAGTCCATCCTCACCCATGCGGGCATAGTCATCCTCCAGCGCCTTCGCGCCATCGCCGACCGGCACGAGGTGCAAGCCGCCGCTGACAGCCGCTGCATAGTCGATCGGCGTGCGGTCGGCGGCCTTCTCTGCGAAGAACATCGACTTGTGCCGAGCGACAGCGTTGGCCAGGTCGCGATCGGCAAAAGCGGCTTCCGCGAAGCTGGCTTCGTCCAGTCGGACAACATCGTGCCAATGTCGCGCGAAGCGGTCGCCGCGCAGCCGCTCCTGGAGGCAGAAGACGTGGATGGCGGTCGCCTTCTCCCAGAACGTCCGCTCCGCGTGCATGACGCGCGGCCGCGCCGTCGGGAAGAGCAGCCCCTCGATCAGGCCGGCCGCGTCGCAGACGACGTCGCGCAAGCTCGCGGGTTCGCCCGTCGAGCGCGCGCCGAACTCCAGCATGACGCTTGGAGCCACATAGCCGGACCCGGCTGCGGTCGCTTCATAGTCGATGAAGAGCTTCTCATACTCGACGCGGACGGCCGCCGCCAGACCTTCGGCGGCCAGTGCGGTCTCGATCACAGGCTGCACGGTTTCCGCGACCCATGCCGGTAACCGCCGACGGACTTCGCTGGACCAGCGCTTTTCCTCGCTTCGTGTCTTCGGCAGACCCTCGCCATTGTCCCCAACCAGATCGGGCGCAATCGCCCGAATGTCGTAGGTCAGATCCACATCCTCCGAAAACCGGCGAATGACCTGATAGGCTTTCGACAGCGACGTGCCGCCCTTGAACACCAGATGCTCGCCGAGCGGTGCCGCGTAGAGGGTCGCCAGCGCCCACACCACCCACACATCCTTTTCGAGAAGATGGGTGGGGCGACCCGAACGGTCGGCAGCGACGCCCAGTGCATCACGCCGATCCCCGGCCGAAAGCTGAAGAAAGACGTCAGCCATAGGCCGCCTTTCCGACGCTCTGTGCGAGCCATGTCGGAAACTGCGGCGCGGCGGCGACCAGTTCGCCGAACACGCCGGGCGGCATCTTCCGTTTCAATGTCGGGAGCGCGGCCTCCGCCCGTTCGGGGCCGAGCCAAGCCAGCGCCCGCACGGCCTCCCCTGCGGGGCGGTTGGCCAGGGCCAGTTGCCAGCGCGGCGCGTGCCGCAATTCGACGACCTGCTTGCCGAGGTGCATTTTTCGGCTGCGTCCGGAGGTCAGATAGACCGAGCGGACGGGCACCTGCGTCGTCAAGCCAAGCGCGTTCGCCGCGGCGGCGCCGTTCGAGACGATGATCTCCCCCTTTTGGGTCGCGAGGGCCTCGACAGCCTGCTCGACCGACGGTGCGCGCGTGCCAAACCGACTGGTGATGGGGCGCAGATAGACGCCACGACCGGCGCGGATGAGCTGCCCGCGCTCAGACAGACGCGACAATGCCTGATCCACGGCCGCCCGGTTTCCAAGGTGGAGCAGGCCCTTGGCGGACACGGGGACGCCTTCGGGCAGTCCCGTCGCATGGGCCAGAATTTGTTCGGTCAGCCGTGTCATCGTCTTTCTCCTGTTGGAAATATACGCAAGTTTCTGACAGTTTTCAAGGAAGTCCGGATAGGGGGAAGCCTTCCCCTGCGGCCGAGCCTTGGGCTCTGCCTACCCCTTCTGCGGGGAGATCCCCGCAACGCCCCCTTCAGAGTGAGAGTGCGGACGGATTTTCCGTGACGGGTTAAGGGCTGGAGGAGAGGCTTCCGGCGCCCGTCGCGGAGATCATCCCGATGGCCAGACACGATCGCAGCCCCGCGGAAGGTGGCGGACGCAGCAACCTTTACGACGACATCACCAACAAGATCATCGCCGAGTTGGAGCAAGGTCGGCTCCCCTGGGTCCAGCCCTGGGGTGCGTTGCCCGATACCGCCCCGCTGGGCCTGCCGAGAAATGCTTCAACCGGCCGGTCCTACTCCGGTATCAATATTCTAATCCTCTGGGGCGCTGTCATCCAGCACGGCTTTCCCGGTCAGGCGTGGCTGACTTTCCGCCAGGCCCTTTCGCTTGGCGGCAATGTCCGGAAGGGTGAGCGCGGCACCACCGTTGTCTATGCAGATCGTTTCACCCCCGAGGACGAAAAGCGTCGTGCCCGCGAGACGGGTGAGGATGCGCATGCCATACCGTTCCTGAAGCGGTTCACGGTCTTTAATGCCGCGCAATGCGATGGCCTTCCCGATGACATCACGACAGTCGCGCCGCCACCGCCGCCGGGCCTGATCGAACCTCGGGTCGAGGCGCTGATCCATGCCACCGGCATCGACTTCCGCATTGGCGGCGATCGCGCCTTCTACATGCCCTCGCTCGACTATGTGCAGGTGCCGCCTCCGCAAGCCTATTTCGAGCCTATCAACTGGCACCGCACAGCCCTGCACGAGCTGGGTCACGCCAGCGGCCATCACAGCCGCCTCAACCGCGATCTGACCGGCTCGTTCGGCTCGAAGAAATACGCCTTCGAGGAAATGATTGCTGAACAGACGGCAGCCTTCAGTTGCGCCGCGCTCGGGATCGTGCCGACCGTCCGCCATGCCGACTACATCGGGTCGTGGCTGGAGGTCATGCGCGAGGATTCCCGCGCCATTGTCCGCGCGGCCTCGCAGGCCAGCAAGGCGGCGAACTGGTTGCTGTCGCATCTGCCGGCCGACGACGCCGGGGAGCCCGATACGAGCGTAACCGACCGGAGGGCTGCGGCATGATCCTCCTGACCAGCACACAGCGCGACCGCCTGCTGGCAAATGGCCGCCAGCGCGATCAGGATCACATCCCGGTCGTGAAGTTCTTCAACCCCCTCGGCGAGGGCGTCTGGCTCGCCACCGAACTGGACGAGGACGGCGACATCATGTTCGGCCTGGCTGATCTCGGCCATCCCGAACTGGGGTCGTGGAGCCTTGGCGAGATGCAGTCAGTCCGGCTGCCCTTCGGCATGGGGATCGAGCGCGATCTGCTTTTCACCGGGGATTTCCCGATCTCGGTCTGGGCCGAGGCCGCCCATCAGACCGGCAGCATCCGCGCCGCCGAGCGTCTGCTCTACCGCGTCGGCGCGGGCCTTTCCCCTACATCCGCCGATACGGAAAACCGAAGTGCCTGATTTCCGGGTTTCAGGTTCTGCGGCTGGCGTCGCTCTCTTCAGAGGAAGAGGGCGGCGCTTCGCTTCGTGACGGGCTGATAGCCGGAGAGAGAGGCTCACCGGCGTCCGTCATGGAGTCACTGACATGGCCACTGCCGTTCAGAAGATCACCCTGTCGTCCTCGCGCGACATTCCCTTCAACAAGCTGGTGCTCAGCCAGTCCAATGTTCGGCGCGTCAAGGCCGGGATCTCGGTCGAGGAACTGGCCGAGTCCATCGCCCGTCGCGGCCTGATCCAGTCCCTGCATGTCCGCCCGGTCGTGGATGCTGAGGGCAAGGAAACCGGCATGTTCGAGGTGCCCGCCGGCGGTCGCCGTTTCCGGGCGCTGGAACTGCTGGTCAAGCAAAAGCGCCTCGCCAAAATCGCGCCGGTCCCCTGCGTCGTGTCGGAGGCCAGCGCCGATGTGCTGATCGATGAGGTTTCGCTCGCCGAGAATATCGAGCGCGCACCGCTGCATCCGCTCGACCAGTTCCGCGCCTTCCAGGCCATGCGCGAAAAGGGCATGACCGAGGAAGCCATCGCCGCTGCCTTCTTCGTGGATGCCAAGGTGGTCAAACAGCGCCTGCGTCTGGTTTCTGTCTCACCGGCATTGCTCGATGTCTATGCCGAGGACGGCATGACGCTGGAACAGCTCATGGCCTTCAGCGTCAGTTCTGACCATGCCCGTCAGGAGCAGGTCTGGGAAGCGATTAAGGATGGCTGGCAGAAAGAACCCTACCACATCCGCCGCCTGCTGACCGAAACTACGGTCCGCGCCGTTGACAAGCGGGCGGTGTTCGTTGGCATCGATGCCTATGAGGAGGCTGGCGGCTGCGTCTTGCGCGATCTCTTCCAGCAGGACGATGGTGGCTGGCTGCAAGATCCGGTGCTGCTCGACCGGCTGGTGGGCGAAAAGCTGAAGGCCGAGGCCGAAGCCATCGCCGCTGACGGCTGGAAGTGGATCGAGGTCGCCATCACCTTTCCCTATGGCCACGACCATGGGCTCCGCCAGATTGTCGGCACCACGGTCGATCTGAGCGAAGAGGAGCGCGCCACCCGCGAGGCATTGCGCGACGAATATGACCGGCTTGAAGCCGAATATGGCGAGGCTGATGAGCTGCCTGACGAGATCGACGCCCGCCTCGGTGAGATCGAACAGGCGCTGGAAACCTTCGAGCGCCGCCCGATGACCTTCGAGCCGGACCAGATCAGCATGGCGGGTGTCTTCATCAGCATCGATGCTGATGGCGCATTGCTGATCGAACGCGGCTATGTTCGCGCCGAGGACGAAACGCCTACGGAACCGGAGGCTGAGATCGGTGACCCGGAAACCGGCGAAGTGATCCAGCGGGCAGAACCGGAGGCAAGCCGCATGCGTGCGGTTATCACGCTGGGCGGCCAGCCGGTCGAAACGGAGGAGGAAGACGAGGTCGACACTATCAAGCCGCTGCCCGATCGTCTGGTCAGCGAGCTGACCGCGCATCGGACGCTGGCACTGCGGGATGCGGTGGCAGTAAACCCGCATGTCGCCATGACGGCACTGCTGCACAGGCTGGTTATGGATTGCTTCATGCCGCATTCCGGTCGCGGTTGCCTGGAAGCACAGGTTCGGGAGGTCCATCTGCCCGCGCAGGCCGAGGATCTGCGCGATAGCGCGTCGGCCAAGGCCATCGCTGACCGGCACGAACGCTGGGGCGATCATGTCCCGGCAGACGATTCTGCGCTCTGGGATTGGCTGACCGATCTGGATGATGGTTCGCGCATGGATCTGCTCGCCCATTGCGTCAGCTTCGGTGTCAACGCGCTCTATGAGAAGCCGAATCCGTACAGCGGCACGGGCGTAAGTCAGCACGGGCTGGACATCCGTCTGTCGCAGGCTGACCGGCTCGCGCGTTCGACCGGCCTCGACATGGTGGCCGTGGGCTGGCGGCCGACGGTTGGCAATTATCTCGGCCGCGTGACCAAGCCGCGTATCCTTGAAGCCGTGCGCGAAGGGGCCGGAGACCGGGCTGCCGATCTGATCGGACACCTCAAGAAGGGCGACATGGCCAAGGAAGCTGAACGCCTGCTTGCGGATACCGGCTGGCTGCCCGAGCCGCTGCGCATGGTGGAAGATGGTATCGAAGTCGATCCGGCATCAGGCGCTGCGGCGGAAGCCGACGATCTGCCCGATTTCCTCTCCGGCGATGGCGAGGACGACCCGGCTGACGATGAGGAAGAACAGCATATGGTCGCTGCTGAATAGCACTCATGCGGGGCGGCTTCGGTCGCCCCGTTTATCACCCTCCGTTTCCGCTACTCGCCCGGTCCTCGTGATCGGGCTTTTTCTTTGGAGAGCCGCCATGCCGATCAGTATCGACATCGATCAGATTTTTCTGGACGACCGCGAACATCCCCCTTCGGATCGAACCTTACCGTGGACCGAAACCCGCGATGGCATCACTGTTGTCGTGGAGCCAAAGCCTCACTGGGCCGAAGACATGCGGGTGTTCCGGCTCGATGCCCGTGAGTATTGCCGCTACGCCGAGTGGACCGCTCATGGTGTTCGTGCCCGTTTCTTCGGTCATATCGATACCTCGGGCGATGATCTGATAATGAAGGCGCGCGCGATGATCGCCCGAGAACTTGCCGATGGGTTTTGGAGCTGAAGACCCAATCGCAGGGCGCCTGGCCGTGAGGATGGGAGGTCTGCACCGGACAGGTCCAATCCGGCTTCACCATGCAATGCGCCATTCCCATCAGGACAAGCGGCAGCCATCTCTGGCCTGAAGGGAACATGATCCTGAAGCCAGCATGGTGGCAAGGCTGGCGCGGCAGAGCATCTGCGACGGGTATCCGGCATTCTGTCAGATTCGAAAAACCACCCCCGCTTCCATTCGCAAACCTTGGTCCGATCCGTCTCTTTGACATTCAACCCCAAAGGGGTCGGCTTACGCGCGCGTGCCGCCCTCGGGGATTCGGAAAAAAGTCCGAACGCCCTCGGGTGATTGCAGATCCGGTCAGACACTTCGGGCGCCTGTCGCGCGGGGGATGGTCCCCCGCCTCCAAAGACAGGAGCCGGAACCCATGTCCTATGCAGATGCCACCGCCTTCGCCGCCAGCCTCGCCACCACGCTGATGGTTTCGATCGTTGTGTTCCAGGCCGGAGACGGCACCCACGCCGCTTGCCCCGCCGCTGAGTTCGACGGCGACGACGACATGGTGAAGCTGGAGCTGGACCCGTGGGAGTAAGGCGCGAAAGCGCCTCATCCCCGACGGCCCGAGCGCGGCAGCCCGCGTTTCGGGCCTTCAGCCTTGCGATGATCCCCATCGCCGGCAGCGGAACCGGGAACAAGCCCGGTCAGAGAGGAAGAGTGCGGGCCGTTCGGCCGTGACGGGTTGAGGGTCGGAGAGAGACGCTCACCGGCGCCCGTCATGGAGTGATCCCGATGACCTTTGCCCGTTCCGAAACCTTCCGTTCCATCGGTCAGATTCTGGCTGCCGATGTTCTGCCCGCGCTTTATCGGTCGCAAAAGCTGCCGTTGCGCATCTCGTGCCTCGGCGTGGCCAGCTATGACGCCAGTGACGTGGTGAACAGCTTTGACCGCGTGATCCCGCTTGGCGAATACTCGTCACCGGAAGAGGCCATCCAGGCCGCGGCCTTGCGCCTGTCGCGCGGTGATATTTGCACGGGGCCGGACAGCTTCCCGTATTTTCAGCCGCGCATCATGCTCATTCAGGACCGCGATCAGTGCCTGGTCCTCGCCGGTGAAATCCGCGCCGGCATTATCCTCTGGAAACAGCCAGTCGCATCCGATGCCGAGGCACGCAGGATTGTAAACGAGGCCAGCCGCCTGCGCGGTATGGCATTCCGGGCCTCGGACTCCGGTGATGCGAGACGGCTGCGTTACCGCGCCGCTGCACTGGAAGCCCGGTTGGTCGATCCCTTCTGGCGCGACGCCGCGGCCGATCTGCTCCGCCTGCCACAGGCCGCCTGAGCTTCACCCTTTCCATCCCATTCGGCTCGGTTTCACGCCGGGCCATGCCATGCCTGGAGACCATTATGGCCGACTATCTCACGCACTTTTCTTGCCTGCTTGACGTGGGCACCCCCGAAAACGCTGCCCGCGCGCTCGAACTCTACAACGCTCTGGCTGCTGAAAATGCTTCCGAAGATCCACCCTCGGACGGCTTTCTGCTTTCCATCCAGCCAGAACATGGTGGCACACAGATCTGGATGCGCGATGACGTCACCGGCGATCCCGAGCATGTCATCCAGTTCGTCAAACGCTGCGCCATCCAGTTCGGCCTGACGGGTCTATGGGGCCTTCAATACGCAAACAGTTGTTCTCGGCCGAGAATCGACGGTTTTGGCGGCGGCGCGCATGTTCTTGATCTTGCCACCGGCGAAACGGTGGACTGGATCTATACCGATGGCTGGCTATCCTCCGTTCTCGAAGGGAGAGATCCTTATGCCTGAGATCATCGAAACCACCGTCTATCGCTTGGGCGAATTGTCCGATGCGGCCAAGGACAAGGCCGGCGCCTGGTATCGTGAGGGCGGCTTCGACTATGACTGGTACGATGCCGTCTATGAAGATTTCCAGCGCATCGCGGAAATCCTCGGGCTCAACCTCAAGACTCGCGCCGTCCGGCTTATGGGCGGCGGCACACGGCAAGACCCCTGCATCTGGTTCCGGGGTTTTTCTTCGCAGGGTGACGGTGCTTGCTTTGAATCCTGGTATTCCTACCGGAAACATGCGCCACGCCTGATCCGGGAATACGCCCCGCAGGACAGCGAACTGCACCGCATCGCCGATGCCCTTCAGGCGATCCAGCGCCGCAATTTCTATCAGCTTCGCGCCGATGCCTGCCATCGTGGCCATTATTATCACGAATACCGCATGTCGATCTCGGTCGAGCGAGACAGCCCGACCTGGCAGGACATGACCGCCGATGCCGAGGAGACGATCATCGAGGCGCTGCGTGATCTGGCCCGCTGGCTCTACCGCCAGCTTGAACGCGAATATGACTATCTATCCTCGGACGAGGCGGTCGATGAAACCATCGCCGCCAATGCATATACCTTCACCGAAGCCGGTCGCCGTTTCGGATGATCCCGGGAAGACACTGACAAGCGCCCCGCCGTCCGGTCGGGGCGCTTTTTTCATGCTGCGGTTTGAGAGTCAGAGGTGGGCCGGAAGGGGTTAAGTCCGGGTGGTCGAGAGAGAGCACTGTCCGGGCTTGTCCTTCCCGCTCTCCTGAGGTTCTCGACATGAACATGGTTTTCCCCGTGACTGATCCGGTCACACCGCTGGCGGCTGCGCCCGCGATCCTGGCTGCGGCCAGTGTTTTGCTCCCCCATCTCGAACGCGGCCAGCGCATCGATGCCGTCACCTTGCGCGGTGCGATGGAAACGGCCTTCGGCGCGTCCGATGCTACCGGCGCGTGGGACTGGAAGCTGGCCTATGAGGCGTGCGAAGTCGCCACAGTTCTCTTCCTGCGCAAATACGGAAAGGCGCTTTTCCGTAAAGCCGCGTCTCCGGCTGCACGGATTTCCGTGCTGGCAAAAATCGCGGGGCTGTTGCCCACGCAGAACCGGCGTTCCGAAGAAAGCCAGAACTTCCAGCAGTTTTCGACGCCAATCCCGCTTGGTCTGGCTGCTCTGACGGCTGCCGCGATCACGCCTGATGACAGGGTGCTGGAGCCATCGGCTGGAACCGGCCTTCTGGCGATCCTAGCGCAGACCATCGGCGGTTCGCTGATCCTCAATGAACTGGCCGAGACCCGCGCTGATCTTTTGTCCTCTCTCTTTCCGGCATTTGCTGTCACTCGGTTCGACGCCGCCCAGATCGACGATCATCTGGCCCCGGATGCCGTGCCGTCCGTGGTGCTGATGAACCCGCCATTTTCGGTCATGGCCAATGTCAGCGGGCGTGTCGCCGATGCGGCCTACCGCCATGTCGCCTCGGCACTGGCCCGTCTTGCCCCCGGTGGGCGGTTGGTGACGATCACCGGCGCAGGCTTTGGCCCTGAGGCTCCAGCCTGGCGGGACGCGTTCATCCGCTTGCAGGAACGCGGCCGCGTCGTTTTCACCGCCGCCGTTGATGGCGCGGTCTATGCAAAGCACGGCACCAGGATCGACACACGGCTGACCGTTGTCGACAAACTGCCCGCTGACGATACTGGCATTTTTCCGGCCTCGCCGGGGATCGCGCCTGATGTTGCCACGCTGCTCGGATGGATCGAGGCGCACGTTCCGCAGCGTTCGCCGGTATCATTGCCGAAGATCGTGGTGCCCGCCTCAACCGCCGCGCCGAAGACCGTGCGAGGCTATCTCGCCCGCTCAGCCGCCACGCGGCCAGTCGCTGCTCCCGCCAATGATCCCGCGGGCGTCGAACTTGCCTATGAGACCGTGGACTGGACACCACCGGACGGCGCTCGCCTGTCCGACGCCATCTATGAGGAATATGCGCTGCAATCGCTACGCATTGCTGGCGCTCAGCCGCATCCGACCAAGCTGGTGCAATCCGCCGCCATGGCCTCGGTCGCACCACCCAAGCCGTCCTACCGGCCCATGCTGCCCGCCGACATCTGCGCGCGTCTGTCGGACGCCCAGCTTGAAACGGTGATCTATGCCGGTGAAGCCCATGCCGATCATCTCGCCGGTGCATGGACCGTGGACGAGCATTTCGACAATGTGAGCGCCGCGCCCGAAGATGCTGCCGGCTCGATCCGTTTTCGACGGGGCTTCATGCTCGGTGACGGAACCGGCGCTGGCAAGGGCCGCCAGTCCGCCGCCATCATTCTCGACAACTGGCTTCGCGGTCGGCGCAAGGCGATCTGGATCTCCAAATCCGACAAGCTGATCGAGGACGCACAGCGCGACTGGGCAGCACTTGGCATGGAACGGTTGCTGGTCACGCCTTTGTCACGCTTCCCGCAAGGCAAGCCGATCACGCTGTCGGAAGGCGTCCTATTTACCACCTATGCCACGCTACGCTCCGACGACCGGGGCGAGAAGGTTTCGCGCGTCAAGCAGATCGTCGAATGGTTGGGGTCCGATTTCGATGGAGCCATTATATTCGACGAGAGCCATTCCATGCAGAATGCCGGTGGCGGAAAAGGTGAACGCGGCGATGTCGCTGCCTCGCAGCAGGGACGTGCGGGCCTGCGGCTCCAGCACGCGCTGCCCGATGCCCGCGTGGTCTATGTCTCGGCGACCGGCGCCACCACCGTTCACAATCTCGCCTACGCGCAGCGCCTCGGCCTCTGGGGCGGTGAGGACTTTCCGTTCCAGACCCGCGCCGAGTTCGTTGAGGCGATCGAATCCGGTGGCGTTGCGGCCATGGAGGTCCTGGCCCGCGACCTGCGATCTCTCGGCCTCTACACCGCCCGCTCGCTCTCCTATGATGGCGTCGAATATGAACTGATCGAGCATCAGCTCACGGACGAACAGCGGCACATATACGACTCGTATGCTGCCGCCTTCGCCGTGATTCATGGGAATCTGGACGCGGCCATGGAAGCCGCCAATATCACCGGTAGCGACGGGACGCTGAACCGGCAGGCCAAATCCGCCGCCCGTTCGGCCTTTGAAAGCACCAAGCAGCGCTTCTTCGGCCATCTGCTGACCTCCATGAAAACCCCGACCCTGATCCGGTCCATTGAGGCCGATCTGGAAACGGGCCATGCAGCCGTCATCCAGATCGTTTCGACCGGCGAAGCCTTGATGGAACGGCGGCTTTCCGAGATCCCGACCGAGGAATGGAACGACATCTCCGTCGATGTCACGCCCAGGGAATATGTAGGCTCGTATTTGCAGCATTCCTTCCCGGTGCAGCTCTATGAACCTTTCAGCGATGGCGAGTGCAACCTGTCGTCACGCCCCGTCTTCCGCGATGGTCAGCCGGTGGAATGCCGCGAAGCTGTCGCCCGCCGCGATGAGATGCTGGAGCAGCTTGGTTCGCTGCCACCCGTTCCGGGGGCGCTCGACCAGATCGTGCAGCGTTTCGGCACGGATATGGTGGCGGAGGTCACAGGCCGTTCGCGCCGGATTGTGCGCAAGGGCGAAGGGGCATCGGCACGTCTTGCGGTCGAGAACCGTGCGCCTTCTGCCAACCTTGCCGAGACGTCGGCCTTTATGGATGACCAGAAGCGCATCCTCGTCTTCTCGGATGCCGGCGGCACGGGGCGCAGCTATCACGCCGAACTCTCGGCGCGAAACCAGCGGCTGCGCGTGCATTACCTGCTGGAGCCGGGCTGGAAGGCCGATGCCGCGATTCAGGGGCTGGGACGCACCAACCGGACCAATCAGGCGCAACCGCCGCTGTTCCGGCCCATCGCCACGGATGTCAAAGCCGAAAAGCGCTTCCTCAGCACAATTGCCCGTCGCCTCGATACGCTGGGCGCGATCACGCGCGGCCAGCGCCAGACCGGCGGACAAGGGCTTTTCCGTCCCGAGGACAATCTGGAATCCGCCTATGCCCGCGATGCGCTGCGCCAGCTCTATCTGCTGATCGTGCGCGGCAAGGTCGAGGGTTGCTCGCTCGAACGGTTTGAATCCGCCACCGGACTGAAGCTGATGGACAGCAACGGTGTGAAGGACGACCTGCCGCCAATCACCACCTTCCTCAATCGCCTGTTGGCGCTGACCATCGAGTTGCAGGGCATCCTGTTCTGGGCCTTCGAGCAGCTTCTGCAGGCGCGGATCGACGGGGCCATTGCATCCGGCACCTATGACATGGGGCTGGAAACGCTGAAGGCCGAAAGTTTCATCGTCACCGACCGGCAGGTGATCCACACCCATCCGGGCACCGGCGCGGAAACGCGGCTCCTGACCCTCACCGAGCGCAAACGCAATCAGCCGGTCACGCTCGATGCCGCCCTGGCGGAACTGGATGATCCCCGCGCAAGATTGCTCATCAACGAGCGCTCGGGTCGTGCCGCCGTGCAGATCCCAACCACCAGCGTCATGCTGGATGATGGCGAGATCGAACGCCGTGTGCGGCTGATCCGGCCTATGGAGGCGATGAACATTCCGGTGCGGGCGATGGGCGAAACCCACTGGATCGAGGCCGACCGTGCCGCCTTCACCGTGGCCTGGAAGGCGGAACTGGCCGAGGTGCCGGAGTTCACCGACAGCATCCTGCATATGGTGACAGGGCTCCTGCTGCCGATCTGGAAACGCCTGCCGCAGGAATCCTCCCGCGTCTATCGGCTCCAGACCGATGAGGGCGAACGCATCATCGGTCGCCGGGTATCGCCCGCCTGGGCCGCCAATGCCTCCACCAGTGGCGTCACCAGTAGCCTGAAACCGGATGCCGCCTATACCGCGCTGATCGAAGGTCGCACGATCCTTGATCTCGCCGAAGGGCTGCAACTGCGCCGCGTCCGCGTCATGGGTGCCAACCGGATCGAACTGACCGGCTTTACTGACGCGATGCGCGACCGGCTGCGGGCCTATGGCCTCTTCAGCGAGATCATCTCCTGGAAACTGCGCTTCTTCGTGCCCGTCGATGCGACGGGACCGGAGATCATCCGCAAATTGCTTGACCGCTTCCCGGTTGAGCGCATCGGTGAGCGGGAGGCCGCATAATGGCGCGTCTAACCGCTTCCGAACTGGCGCAGCGTCTCGGCCGACAGGCCGAGGCGGTGTGCCGCCACTATCTCTCCAATGGCCGCAAACAAGGCAATTATTGGCAGGTGGGCGATGTCCGAAACACGGCTGGCCGTTCCATGTTCGTCCGGCTGAACGACAGCGTGAAAGGCGTTGCCGGAAAGTGGCAGGACTCGGCCACGGGTGAATATGGCGATCTGCTCGATGTGGTCCGGGATTCGCTCGGCCTGATCGACTTCGCAGACGTTGCCGAAGAAGCCCGGCGCTTCCTCAGCCTACCGCATCCAGACCTTGACCTGCCACACCGTCCGCCCCGGACGCCAGCACCATCGGGATCATCGGAGGCCGCACGCCGCCTCTGGCGCATGACACAGCCGCTGATCGGCAGTACCGCAGAAGCGTATTTACACGGACGCGGTATTACGGATTTACGTCAATCCGCAAATCTGCGTTTCCATCCCAATTGCTACTTGCGGCCCGAGGACGATGGCCCGACGCAAGCATGGCCCGCCATGATCGCTGCCGTCACCGATCTCGATGGCAGGATCACCGGCGCACACCGCACATGGCTGGCCCCGGACGGCTCCGGCAAGGCACCTGTCGATACGCCGAGGAAGGCAATGGGCGACCTGCTCGGACATGCCGTTCGTTTCGGTGATGCGCAGGATGTCATGGCAGCGGGGGAAGGTATCGAAACCATCCTGTCGCTGCGGCAGGCTCTGCCCACCATGCCGATGATTTCCGCACTCTCGGCCGGACATCTCGCCGCCATCCTGTTTCCGCCGCAACTGCGCAGGCTCTATATCGTCGGCGATAACGATCCGGCAGGCGACAGCGCCCGAGATAGCCTGGTGGACCGGGCGCACGAGGTCGGGATCGAGGCGATCGCACTCTCGCCCAGGATGGGAGACTTCAACGAAGATCTCGCAGCTCACAGGCTGGATGCCGTTCGGGCGCAGGTCCGGGTGCAAATCGCGCCCGAGGACGTCAGCCGCTTCATGGCTTCGATAGCATAGCCGGTATGGGGGGCGTGATCGGCGCGTTCCGATCCTGTCATGTGCATGGGGCTGCATCTGGTATCGGCAAGAGGCCCGCGCCTTGGCCTTCTGAGAGGGCGAGCGGCCCACAAACGGCCCGGTCAGGCAATGGCGGCACCCGACTGATTTCCGTCGGCGGCAGAGCCGCCTTTACAGCGCGAAACAAATCAGCCGGGCTTTGCCATCAGGGCCTTCGCCAGGGCTCAGGCTGCCAGACTGTTCCGCCCGTGGGCTTTCGTCGCCATGAAGGCCGCGACGGTCGCGGTCCAGCCGAAGGACGCATCCCATGTACGCACATGACGATTTTGAACCCGATCACACCTCTTCCCCGACCGGCCACGCCATCGAAGAACTCGAACTCTATGGCTACCGTCCCTCGGAAGACGAAGCCGATCCCCGGATCACGCCTGAAGATCACGTCATCCAGGGCGCAGTCTCCGATATCTTCGACGCCCTGATTTCCACCATGGCCGATACCAGCCTCGATTTCGACCTCGACGAAATCCTCTGGTCCACCGTCAACATCTTCCACCGCGCTGTAGAGCGGATCGAGACGAAACTCGACGATAACGAGCAGGCACAAAAGCGCCTTCAGCGCGAACAGGATGGCAGCGAGGTCAAATCCGTCCAGCTTGAAACCCTGATCGGCGCGGGCCAAAGCCTGATTGAGCGCCGCGACAGTATGGAAACCTTCCGCGAAGCCGCAGCCGACATCTATCTGCGGACCACCGGAACGCCCTGGTCGCAACGCTCCGGCTCGCGGGTCAACCATCGCCAGATGACTTCGGCCATGATCGACAGCCGCGATTTCATCGCCGCAAAACGCCGCGCCGACAACGAGGTGCTGCTACCCGCCGGGCCAAAGATCGCCTTCTCGGGCGGTGACACCACCGATCACCTGACGATATGGGCCAAGCTCGATCAGGTACACGCCAAGCACCCGGACATGGTGCTCATGCATGGCGGATCACCCAAAGGCGCGGAACGCATCGCGGCCACCTGGGCCAACAATCGCAAGGTCGCACAGGTCGCGTTCAAACCCGACTGGACGAAACATGCCAAGGCAGCACCGTTCAAGCGCAACGACCAGATGCTCTCCACGATGCCGATCGGGGTGATCATCTTCCCCGGCACTGGCATTCAGGACAACCTAGCCGATAAGGCTCGGAAGATGGGCATCCCGGTCTATCGCTTCGGGACCGGCAGCGCGTGAGCGCTGCCGGTTCGGCATAACGCCATTGCGCACTACTGCAAGAGCGCCAGGTCCTCCCAGCGAATCCGGAGATAACGGCCTGAGCGCTTTGGCAATTGCTTGCGGCTGACCATTCGCCCGGAGACCTGGAACTCCGCATTTATTTTGACCACGAGCAACTTGTTGAAATGCCTCGATGTATCCACCATCACTACGTCCTTGGTCTTGAAAGGTGTGATGGTTTTGATTTCGACATGATCGTTTTCGAGCCTGCCGTCCGAACCCTGCGCGTAGGTCTTGTTCAACTTGATGCCGTAGGTGATGGCACCGAACAACTCACCGATGTCGCCATACACGGACAAATGCAGACCCGTCTCCAGATGGTAGCTCTCAGCGAGTGAGATCAGGCCCTCAAAATACGGGATCATTGATCGGATGGCGTTTGGATACTTCGCTCCCCATTCCTTGTGGCGAAGCTGTTCGTCAATGTCTGACCAGCTTACCCATTCGCCGTCATCAAAAAATGCCCGATCTGACCAATCGACTTCTGCCATAAACTTTAACCCACATCCTTCCGCCCAACGATATGGTCATCGTAGAGGTGCAGCAGATACTGGTCCACCAGACGCATAAGCTTTCTCATTCAAACTGCTAGTTTTCGGACAGGCCTGGCCTCGAAAGCCATCGCTTCTCGCGCGGTGAGAGGAATGCCGCTATGCTGTGATTGCGCCATGGTGGTGGTGGAAGGCGCAGCCGTCCGACCTTTTGCACGGAGTCACCACCATGATCGTTCTCGGAATTCTTGTTTCCATTGCAGCCATCGTTACCATGTGCTGGCTGCTGTTCAATCTCGCCGTCTTCGCCCTGCCGTTCTTTATCGGCCTGAACGCAGGCATATGGGCCTTTGGCACGGGCGCTGGCTGGCCTGGCGGCATCCTCATCGGTCTTATCGCTGCGGGTCTGACGCTGGCGGTCGGTCAGGGCCTGCTCATGCTGGTTCGTCCGATCTGGGCACGGCTGCTGATCGCTTTGGCCTTCGTCGCCCCGGCGGGCATGGTCGGGTTTTACGCTACGCTCGGGATCGTCAAACACATGATGCCGTCCGAGACCTGGCAGATCATCTTCTCGGTGGTCGGTGCGGTCGCGGTGGGCGTGACAGCTTTTCTGCGCGTTGCAGGCATGGCGGCAACCGGCCCTGCGGACGGGAACCTTGCACGCACCTGAATTGGAGTGACCCGTAGAGGCAGGACCAGAAGCGGATACGGATCATCTGCCGTCTTCGTCAGGAGGCGGGTGGGTAGATAGCGTGTGGATCCCGGGGCAGCGTGAGGCACAGGCACGGTCCATAGGAGCGCAGGACGGTCAGTGCCAGCATTCGAGGACTGACCGAAAACCGGTCGGGGCAATGCCGATAGCACAGGCCGGAGAAAAGGATATGCACGGCCTGAAACGCGGGGGACCAGACAAGCCGGTGCGCCGGTCTGGTCATCCTGATGGAGCCTCGAGGTTGCCATCGTCCCCGTTCAACCCCCGTGTCTCGACCGCTCCAAACGGCCTCTTCAATGGCCTGATCTGGCCGAAAACCAGCGCGATGCGCTTCGACCGCTCTAGCGCAACAGCGTCGTCACAACTTTCTTCCCCTGCCGGCAAAGCCGACATTCCGCGCGGAACAAGAAAGTTTCTCCTGTGCTGTCCAGCCCCTTTGGGGTGCGCCAGCGTTCGTCTCCGGCCGGTCGATCGCCATAGAGGCCGCAATGGTGCGGGCTCGGAAACGGAAATCGGAGACTTAAAATGGCAACCATCGGCACCTTCAAGAAGACCGGCTCGAATGAATTCACCGGCGAAATCGTCACCCTCAGCGTCCAGGCCAAGGGCGTGCGCATCATCCCCGACCTGCGCGCCACCGGCGAGAACGCCCCCAGCCACCGCGTTCTGGTCGGTCGCGCCGAAATCGGCGCCGCCTGGTCCAAGCGCTCCAACGAGGGCCGCGACTATCTGGGCCTCAAGCTGGACGATCCAAGCTTCAACGCTCCGATCTACGCCAATCTCTTCGACGAAGAAGACGGCGAAACCTTCTCCCTCATCTGGTCCCGCCCCAACGGTCGCCGCGGCGACTGAGGCGCGGAACAAAGGCTCCGACCGCAAGGTCGGGGCCTTTCCCGTGCCCGCGGGAAAGCCGCCAGGCCCGGTGACCTGTCCGGGCTGGAACTGCTCAGCCGGTCAGGATCGGGATCATGGTTTTCACATGGGCGTCGATCCGTTCCAGCACGAGCGGGGGGACCACTTCGCGTTCCGGCAGGGTCCACCATTTTGCATCGATGCGTTTCACCGTCTCGACAACGGCCTTGAGCACGGCTGGCTCGGGAAGCCTTGCCCGATTGGCAAACGTCTTCCAGCGGGCCGGGGCCAAGCCCTTGAAGGCCCGCTCGCCGCCCAGAGACAGCGCCAGCCCATCTGCCGGAATATAGGGCACGGTCGAAAGCATGTCGTAGATCGGTGCAAGAACGGGCGTGTCGCCGTCGCCCGGATAGATCAGCGACCAGTTCTTGAGGTGCATGTCGCCATTGCCCATGACCACCGAGAAGGTCAGCCGCCGGACAAACTCCAGCGCGGCGAACGGCGAGATCGCAACATTCAGCACAGAGGCGATATCGTGGGAGGCGGCGCCATCATATTTGCGCGCCGGGTACAGGCCGAAAACCTGCGCGAAATCCTCGATATGGATGCGCTGCCCGTCTGCCCCGCGATCAAAACGCCGCACGAGCAGGACCAGCCCCTCGGCAAGTGTTTCAAACTCTTCGGGAATGCCCTCGAACTGGTCTCGGCTGACCAGCTCCCGCTCGGGCACATCCATGCCGATGGCTTCGGCAAGCGCGAGGTTCGCGAACTCGTTTTCCGACACGCCCGGAAAGGCGGTCGAGGGGAATTTCGCAATATATTGGCCCTCGTCATCCCCGAGCGGCAAGGTCAGCCCGCCGCCCTTGCCGGTGTTCTTCATCACCGAGAGCTTCATCTGCACGCCCGCCAGCGAGAAGCGGGCCTTGGGCCGCCCTTGGGATGGCGCCGCCCCGATGCCGGGTTGCCCTTCACTGGGCAGCACACGCACAGCCCCCGGCAAGTCCGCACCAAGGGTGGCCAGGAGGTCGAAATCATTCCCCGACCGTACATTGCCCGCATGGTGCTTTTCCATCGCCTCACGCAGCCGGTCTTCGGGCAGCAGGTTGGCAAAGAAGGGCGGCAGGCTGCCTGCGACAGGTCGCGGATCCTTGCGCAAGCCCCCTGACGCCGCGCGCAGTGACAGGCTCAGAACCGGAATGCCGCCGGTCGCGCGATAGGCCGGATCAAGGCTGAAGGCGTTGAAATCACCAGGCGTCCTGACGATCGTGCCAACCTTCGCACTGTTCAGGAACACGTCCAGCGCGGTGATGGTCTCAGCGGTACGGACGGCTGTCATCGTCGCTCTCCGGTTGCGGGCTGAAGGCCGGATGATCATCCTCGGCCTCGGGGCGCAAAAGCGCCTCGATGGCGGGCACCATTGCCTGCGGGACCAGCATCATTTCCAGCCCAAGCGCCCTGGCAATGTTGATCAATGTCGTGGTGCGCGCAGCCGCCGCCCCCGTCTCGATGTCGCGGTAGCGCGGGCGCGAAATGCCCGCAAGATCGGCCACCTGCTCCTGGGTCAACCCCGCTGTAAGACGCGCGCGGCGAAAATGGTCGCCGATCAGCCCCAGTGTTTCTTCTTCCGCCTTCATGTGATGCCTTTACGGATCATTTTTGCTGCATTGATCTGGATGGGTATCATATCCAGCGCAAAACGCAAAGAAAATGATCTCCAAACATATCGAAATCATTTCCCATGAATCGTTTAAGGATCATCTTGCGCTGATCGGCGTTGCGGCCAGCACAAGTGCTGCAATTGCGGCATACAGGCGAATCAGTCGGGCTGCATGCTCAACCGTGCAGATAACGCCCTGGCCAGATTCGACGATTTCGTATGGCGTATCGGGCGAAGGCGACTAAAATAGCCGTAGTTCTGGAATGCGCGCCGGTCGCGATGGGAGGTGATCATGCATGATCACCGCTCGACAGTCGCGGGCCGCACGCGCGTTGCTGGGTTGGACGCAGGAGACGCTCGCTGACAAGGCCCGAATATCGCTGACTGCCCTGAACCTGTCTCTTATACACATCTAGATGTGTATAAGAGACAGGTTCTGGGCTACGTGCGGGGTGACCTCCATCTCGCGCAGCGCCTGTCTCTTATACACATCTAGATGTGTATAAGAGACAGGTTCTGGGCTACGTGCGGGGTGACCTCCATCTCGCGCAGCGCCTGTCTCTTATACACATCTAGATGTGTATAAGAGACAGGTTCTGGGCTACGTGCGGGGTGACCTCCATCTCGCGCAGCGCCTGTCTCTTATACACATCTAGATGTGTATAAGAGACAGGTTCTGGGCTACGTGCGGGGTGACCTCCATCTCGCGCAGCGCCTGTCTCTTATACACATCTAGATGTGTATAAGAGACAGGTTCTGGGCTACGTGCGGGGTGACCTCCATCTCGCGCAGCGCCTGTCTCTTATACACATCTAGATGTGTATAAGAGACAGGTTCTGGGCTACGTGCGGGGTGACCTCCATCTCGCGCAGCGCCTGTCTCTTATACACATCTAGATGTGTATAAGAGACAGGTTCTGGGCTACGTGCGGGGTGACCTCCATCTCGCGCAGCGCCTGTCTCTTATACACATCTAGATGTGTATAAGAGACAGGTTCTGGGCTACGTGCGGGGTGACCTCCATCTCGCGCAGCGCCTGTCTCTTATACACATCTAGATGTGTATAAGAGACAGGTTCTGGGCTACGTGCGGGGTGACCTCCATCTCGCGCAGCGCCTGTCTCTTATACACATCTAGATGTGTATAAGAGACAGGTTCTGGGCTACGTGCGGGGTGACCTCCATCTCGCGCAGCGCCTGTCTCTTATACACATCTAGATGTGTATAAGAGACAGCCTCTACGGGATCCTGGAATCAGCAATGCCACATCAAGGCAAGCGCCTTTTTCCGCAGCCTGTTAAAGTCGGTCGTCATAGCGATCAACCGATCACGAACTGCCTCATTCACCGTCAGCCGGTCGTCGTTTAGAGCACGGGCTCTTTCTTCCTGCACGTCAGCCAGGCTGCGCAGCTTATCATTCCATTCTCGCTCAAGGGTGTCGGCAACGAGGCGGTTGGTCGGATCGACCAGCATAAAGCGCCGTTGAGCAAGGTCAGCATCGATCTGAGCGCGCTGAACAGCGCGAAGCCGGAGTTGATCCGTTTCGTCATGGTGCGCTTCGATCTCTTTCCTGATCTCCAACGCCAACTCCACAGCGGCGGGTGTCATTTCGGCGGCGATCAAGTCACCGATTGCTTCGTCGACGGGCCAACCTGCGATTGACTGGCAGTGAGGCTCACCGTGAGAGGCGTAAGCGCGGCAGCAGATATACCAGCTATCCACCTGTCCACGTCGGTCGGCGTAGCGGGCTCGCATATGGCTGCCGCAGCGTCCGCATATCACGCGCCCTTGTAACAAGGCTGCGCCTTCGCGAGGCGGCGAGGCGCGCACTATATCGTAACTTCGGCCATTGACCTCGAGTACCTTGAGATTGTGCTGATATTGGTCCCAGCTGATGTAGCCAGGATGAGCATCCGGGATGCAGGCAAGCCATTCCTTAGGGTCACGTTTGCGAAGCTGCTTCTTTCCATCAATGGTCCGGTGGTAAAGACGCTGGCCATAGGCATAGACGCCCGCGTAGCGGGGATTGTGCAACGTGCGCATGGCAGTCGACGCGGTCAGCGGTTGGAAGACAACCTGCTTGCCGTTGCGTTGTCGGGACGGGAAGAGGAGCCCTTCCTGAGCGAACGCCTTGATGGTCTGCGTAGCCGACCCGACACGGGCGAACGTTTCGAAGAAGTGGGAGACCACCTCACGGATTTGGGCGTCCGGGTCGAGGACCACGTCGCCAACCTCATTATAGATGAGCCCGGTCGGCAGAGGACATCGATATTCACCGCGGCGCGCCTTATTCAATATACCGCCACGCAATCGCGCTTTTATGACATGCAACTCGGCTTCGCTCATCGTTCCTTTGAGCCCGAGAAGCAGACGATCATTGAAGTTGGAGGGGTCGTACACGCCATCCTCGTCAAGGATGAGTGTGTCGGCCAAAGCGCAGATTTCCAGCAGGCGGTGCCAGTCCGCATTATTTCTCGCGAGACGGGATACTTCCAGACCCATGACGATCCCCGCGCGGCCCATACCGACATCGGACACGAGTTTCTGGAACCCTTCACGCCATGATGCTGAGGCACCTGATTCGCCTTGGTCACTGTCGATGACGATGATCTGGTCGTCACGCCATCCCAGCCCGATCGCGCGCCCGCGAAGGTCGTACTGGCGCTTGGTACTCTCGACATTCTCCATGACCTGCCGCATCGATGACTGCCGGATATAGAGATAAGCCCCGCGATCGAGGTGATGCGGTTGGACCTTAAGCTTCTCGTTCATGCCGTTCTCCTCCGTTCAGGGGCTGCCATCACCATGGCAGCAAGCAGGTGGATGACTGTGCGTCGTTCGGAAGTTTCAACTGGTATCGATATTCTAGCCGGTGACGTGGCGGCGGATGGACCGTCGCGGGGTGCCTGCAATATCGCGCGAACCCAGGCCCACATGCCACGGTGCAAAAGGATGGTGAGGCCGCTGCGCGCCTCTGGGGGAAGCGCGGCGCCAAGTGCGGCCGCGCGCAATATTTCGTATCGCTCCGTGGCGCGTGACTGCATCGCAGAATGCAGTTGCGCACCCGTGCTGGTCACACAGTTTTTTTTACACCGAGCGCGCGCTCGATCGTTCTGGGATGGACATCGAGGCCGAACCTTGTCCGGATATGGTCCGTCAGTTCGCGTGCCCGGATGGGATCGCCTGGGGTCACCTGCGCCTTGAGGAACGCCAGCACTTCGCCTTGAAGTTTGTGCGGACCGCGCGGTCCGCGCTTCCCCGGCACCAAGCCGGCTAGGCCCGCGTCTTCGAAGCCTGCCTTGGCCTGATAGAAGGTCGGTCGGGAGACCCCATATTCGTCCGACGCCTCGGTCACGGACAGTTTGTCGACGGATACGCGCCGCAGCATCTCGTATTTTACTTGCACGACGTCGCGCGGATCGAAGAAGCCGTCCTCCTGGAATTTCGGATCGCCCACTTTCTCGGGCGCGGGGTTGAGCGTGCCATCTGCGGCTAAAACACTCGCCTTCGATTGGTTTTGCTTGCCCGTGTTCGGCACCTGCAGCCTCCAACGTCAACTTAAGATTTGTAAGATACAATATGCCGCATAAGGCTAAGTCGTCAAGTTGAATGACGCCGACGATTCGCGGTAGAGCGATAGATATGCCTTCCATTTAGCGTAACCCCCAGGGACATTGCGGCGTATTTCCCTTTACAGATGCGGCGTAATTACCCTTACGCCGCTTCCCCCTGACAGTACCCCGCTCAGACACGAGGCATGCCACGTGCTCACTGAGTTCCAGCAAATCCGCAAGGCTACATAGAGCGTGCCCGACCCCTTCGATAATCTCAGGATCAGGCGCTATCGCATCCGTCCATTGCGGCGGAACGGAGCAAATCCGACCATCGGCAAAGCGCAACAACCACCGCTTGCCAGATCGATTGCCGCGCCTCGCAACGCATTCCCCCTTCTGTCCGCAGTACGGATGGAAGGGGTGGGTTACGGTCACAAACTCCAACGGGGCCGATGAACCGCCTGTATTTCCAACTGAGTTACAAGATCCTGGAGCGAGGCCGTTTTCCCTGGCCCTCGGCGGCTGACGGAACGGCGCGGCTGACCTCGGCCCAACTCGCGATGCTGTGGGAAGGGATCGACTGGAGACGCCCGAGCTGGGGCGCACCGCCGGCTCTGGCAGGGTAACTTTCCGTCTGCGTATTTCGCAAAAGTCGGACAGCTGCTTCGCTAAATCCCGGACAAGCGCTTCAGTAAATCCGGGACAGCTGGTGTAGGCAGTGGATGCCTGGTTGCTGTCAGGGTTGAGTGATTTCGATATTTGCTTCCTGGGTCAAGCCATGCGGAGCTTTTTGTCGCCGCATGCTGTCTCCTTTCAGCGTGATGCGATGGGCATTGTGGACGATGCGGTCGAGGATAGCATCGGCGATCGTGGGCTCGCCGATCATTTCGTGCCAGGCCGCCACGGGGAGCTGGGCGGTGATGAGCGTGGATCTGCGGCGATACCGTTCCTCGAAGATTTCGAGCAGATCAAGGCGTTGCTGATCGTTGAGACTATGGGTACTCCAGTCGTCCAGAATGAGCAGCTGAACGCGGGCAAGCTTGTCGACGACGCGTGGGAAGCGACCGTCGAGGCGCGCGAGTGCAAGATCCTCGAACAGGCGCGGCATGCGCAGATATAAGACGGAGTGATCCTGGCGCGCCGCCTGTCGCCCGAACGCACATCCCAGCCACGTTTTTCCCGTGCCGGTTTGGCCGGTGATAATGAGATTCTCATTTGCCTTGAGCCAGGCACCCTGTGCGAGCGAGAGGATATTGCGGCGATCCAGTCCGCGATGCGCCGCGAAGTCGATATTTTCGACACAGGCGTCGACAAAGCGCAGTTTCGCGCTGGCAAGACGATTAGTCAGCCGTCGATCGGCGCGGGTGGCGATCTCGCGGTCCAGCATGAGCCCGAGCCATTCGTCTCGGGTCAGATCGCCAGCGGTGTCTTGCTCGGCAATGTCGCGCCACGCGGCCGCCATGCCCGCTAGCCCCAGGCTATGCATTTGATCAAGGGTAGGATGCGTCAGCACAAGATCGTCCTTTCATTATTGATAATAGGACCCGCCACGGATGTTGCCGTGCGCCGGTGTTGGTTTGAGCGGCCCCGCTGTCGGCTGGATCTTGTCGAGCCCGGCTTTGAGGATGGCGTTGAGGGATGAGTAGGTAACGGCGCCGATCACCAGCGCTCGATCGCAGGCGGCTTCAAGCCGATCGCGCTCGTAGCGCCGGGCCAGCGAGAGGACGCCCATGGCGGAGCGATAGCCCTGCTCGGGATGTGGCTTGTCGATCATCAGCCTTTCCACGAACGTCGCTGTGTTAGGACCGGTTTTCCTGGCGCGCTCGATCAGGCTCGCTGGCGATATATTCGCATAGCGCTGATGCGCCTTGGGCATGTGCTCATTCACGGTAACGTGCCCACGGCGCTGCGATGTCCGCATATGGCTGGCGACCCGCGCATGATCGTAGAAGATCTCGACCACTCGATGCGTCAGGCGGATATCGACCTGCCGGCCGATCAGTCCGTGCGGCACGGAGTAAAAGGTCTTGTCGACCTCGACATGATAATCAGGATGGACCTTGGCGCGTTTCCACTCGGCATATTCGAACACCGACGTAGGTAACGCCGCCAATGCCGTCCGTTCGATCTCGTCAAAGATTGCGCGACGGGATTTGCCGACATGGCGCATGGGCCGATCATTGAGATCAACCAGCAAGTCCGCGATCGCGGCATTGAGATCCGCCAGACTGAAGAAGCGCCGATTGCGCAGCCGCGCCAGGATCCAGCGCTCCACGATCAACACTGCGCCCTCGACCTTTCCTTTGTCGCGCGGCCGCCGGCTCCGGGTAGGCAGGATCGTCGTATCGTAATGCTCGGCCATCGCCGCAAAGGTCGCGCTGAGCGTGGGCTCGAACCATAGCGCTTTGGCAACGCCCGCTTTCAGATTGTCGCACACGATCGCGCGCGGAACGCCGCCAACAAAGGCCAATGCCCGGCACTGCGCGTCGATCCAGTCCGGCAACTGCTGGCTCAAGCTGGCCATTGCGAAGGTGAAGGATGAAGCACCCAGCACCGCTACGAAGATCTGTGCCTGGGTGATGACGCCCGTCACAGGATCGATCAGCGGCACAGTCTGCCCGGCATAATCGGTTTGCAGGACGGTGCCCGCCTCATACCGATTGCGAAAGCTGACATGGGTCCGCCGCTGGAAGGACAGGAACCGATCGCAAAACCAGGTATAGCCATAGCCATTGGGATGGGCAGCCCGATATTCTTGCCACAGCAAAACCAGCGTCACGCCCTTGCGCTTGATCTCCCGCGCAACCACTGGCCAGTCCGGCTCGCCCAGATCCTGAGGAGGGCGGCCGACACGGCGGAACACCAGCCGTTCGATCGCTGCGTCGTCGTCGTAGCCGGCCGGCAACGGCCAGCCTGTCAGCCCAGCCTCGCGCGCCCGCAGTAAATAGGTCGACACCGTCGTCTTGCTAAGCTTCAGCCGCTCTGACACGGCCCGTACCGACAAACCCTGATCGTAGGTCAGCCGGAGGATCGATCGCATGTCCTTCACGTCGGTTCGTCTCGTCTGCTTCCGCCTTGGCATCACCCCTCCCATCGCAACGATGAAGAGCAACAATGCCAGAGCGGCGCATCACAAAACCTAACCTTGATCCTGTCCCAAACCCTGTCCGGGATTTAGCGGAATCACTGTCCCGTATTTACTGAAATGCCTGTCCGCGATTTAGTGAAATAACTGTCCGGAATTTTCCGAAACACGCATCCGTCTGGGAGAACGGCTGTTTTGCTAGGCTTTTCGACGGTTTTCCCGTAGAAGGAGCCATGCTGAACGCAGCGCCCGATCTTCCTGAAGACCCGGCTCTCCTCAAGGCGATGGTCGCCCGGTTGCAGGCCGAGAACACGAAGCTGACGACGACGCTGCGCGCCCATGACCTGGTCGTCCAGGCCCTTCGTTTGCAGATCGCCAAGCTCAGGAAGCAGGCTTTCGGCAAATCCTCCGAGAAGATCGAACGCGAGATCGAGCAGCTCGAGCTTGCACTCGAAGACGTGCTCGTCACCGTCGCCCAACAGGGCCTGACGACGAGCGATCAGAAGGAGCCGGACGTGCAAGGCACGGCCACTTCTGCCGACATCAGCTCCGCATCGCGATCGTCGCGCCGGCCGCGCGTCTCGGCGGATACGCCGCGCGAGCGCCGCGAGCTCGACCCGGGCAGCACGTGCCCGGATTGCGGCGGTGAGCTGCGTCTCGTGGGCGAAGACGTGAGCGAGATCCTCGAGATGATCACGGCAAAGCTCAAAGTCATCGAAGTCGCACGCCCGAAGAAGTCCTGCCGTTGCTGTGAGAAGATGGTCCAGGCGCCGGCTCCGAGCCGACCGATCCCCGGCAGCATGGCGGGAGGAATGGACTTGTAACGGTTTTGCGCCGGTCACCTGACGGAACCGGGAGATCTCCGAACTGCCCTCACCAGCCGGGTGCAGGGGCTCATGGGGAAGGCCGAGGGCCAAAGCCGATGAGTGGATCGGAGAAGTCGGACCTGCTGATAGTACCGGTGAAGCCGGCGAACAAAGCGGCGCACGCCGTGGCGGAGTTGGTGGAGGGAAGCGGCGGGGTCGGCGGAAATGTGAGACGGCAAAGCAGGGTCCGGACTCTGAGCCGGGAAGCCTTGTCACAGGCGCAGTCTCGCATACGAGGAGCTGTAAACAGGAACAGGAAGGTGAAGCTGACAGCGCACTCATGCACCACATCGACGTCGACGTGCTCCGCGCCGCGTTCTTCTCGCTTGCGAGAGAAGCGGCCCCGGGCATCGATGGCGTGACGTGGGAAGCGTACGCAGAGGAGCTCGAAGATAAACTCATCGGCCTTCACAAGCGTCTGCACGCAGGAGCGTATCGAGCGTTGCCCTCCCGTCGACGGTACATACCGAAGGCAGATGGCAAACAACGGCCGCTCGGCATCGCCGCTATGGAAGACAAGATCGTCCAAGCAGCGGTGAAAGCCATCCTCACGCCAATCTATGAGGCGGAGTTCCTGGGCTTCAGCTACGGGTTCCGGCCCGGGCGCTCACAGCATGATGCGCTGGATGCGCTTGCGTACGGGATCAAAGGACGGAATGTCAGGTGGGTCCTCGATGCCGATATTAGCCGGTTCTTCGATACGGTCAGCCACGAGTGGCTAATCCGATTTATCGAGCACCGGATCGGCGACAAACGGATCGTTCGTCTCATTCAGAAATGGTTGAAGGCGGGCGCGCTGGAGGACGGTCGTAAAATCGAAGCGAAGGAGGGGACCCCGCAAGGGGCGGTGATTTCACCGCTGCTCGCGAACATCTATCTTCACTACGCCTACGACCTCTGGGTCAACGCATGGCGAAAAAGGCACGCGAGCGGCGATGTGATCGTTGTGCGCTATGCCGATGACACCATCGTTGGTTTCCAGCATAACCAGGATGCAACGCGCTTCAGGAAAGATCTCGAAAAGCGGCTCGCCGAGTTTGGGCTGAGCTTACACCCGGAGAAAACGCGGCTGATAGAGTTCGGCAAGTTTGTTGCCGAACGTCGAAAAGCTCGCGGTCAACGGAGGCCAGAAACGTTCGACTTCCTTGGCTTCAGTGGGCAAGCAGTGGCGCAAGCCCCATATTTACTCTCCTGGCGACGTTCGGCGAATGCTCGACGTTGCCCGTTCGTATCCCTCGCCGCGCGCAACACTTCGTCCGTTGAGCATCTACACCATGCTGTTGCTGGCCTACTGTTCGGGTCTGCGGCGGGGAGAACTGGCCAGGCTCGATCTTGGTGACGTTAATCCCGGTGACGGCACCATCACGGTTCGGCAGACCAAGTTCTTCAAGACCCGAATCCTGCCACTCCCTGATAGTGTGATGACCGAGCTGCGGGCCTACATCACTGCACGGCGTCGGGCTGGCGCATCGCAGGATCCGCACTCCGCCCTGTTCTGGCACGCCCACGGCAGGTCCCGCTACACGCCCGAAATGGTCACCTGGGTGCTTACGGACGTCATACGCCGCGCCGGGTTAAAGCCGCTGCAAGGGC
This sequence comes from Sphingobium sp. B2, assembly GCF_007693735.1. Lineage (NCBI taxonomy): Bacteria > Pseudomonadati > Pseudomonadota > Alphaproteobacteria > Sphingomonadales > Sphingobiaceae > Sphingobium > Sphingobium sp. B2. The sequence goes on along the minus strand of NZ_VDBZ01000003.1, from coordinate 284,115 downwards.
AACTCGGGCCTCGCGTACATGATCTGCGGCACTCGATGGTCGTGAACCGGATCCTTGAATGGTATCGTCTGGGGATCAACCCGCAGGATCGATTGCCGTTTCTCGCGACCTACCTGGGACACCGGGATATCAACTCCACCTTGGTCTACATCACCGTCACGCAGGATCTGCTGCATCTCGCGAACGAACGGTTCAGGGTTATGGGCGCTCCATGCCTCAATCTTGAACGGGAGGTGCGGTCATGAGCAGGACCAATCCATTCCCGGAACTGATGCGCGCATTCTTCTACGAATGGCTCGTTGAGCAGCGCAATGCGTCGGTCAACACGGTCCGTTCCTACCGCGACACCTGGCGGCTCTTCCTCCGGTTCGTCGCTGATCGCGCGAAAAAGAAGGTTGCGATGATCTCGCTGGTCGATCTGACTGCCGCGCAGGTCACGGCGTTCCTGAGGCACGCTGAACACGAGCGCGGCGGTACGATCGGTACCCGCAACTGCCGGCTTGCTGCAATCCGCGGCTTCTTCAACTTCGTGGCTACCAAGGATCCCGCATCGATCGCGCAATGCGTCGAAATCCTCAACATCCCGATCAAGCGGGCGCCGGTATCGGAACCCTGCTATCTGGATCCGCCGGAAGTGGCGGCGATCCTTGCCCAGCCAGATCAATCGACCCTCGAAGGCATGCGCGACCATGCGTCGCTCTCGTTCCTCTACAACAGCGGCGCGCGAATACAGGAAGCGCTCGACATGTGCCCCGAGGCCATCCGGTTCGAAAGCCCAGGTTGCGTGCGGCTCCTTGGCAAGGGCCGCAAGGAGCGCGTCTGTCCGCTCTGGCCGGAAACCGTGATGTTGTTGAAGAAGCTGCTTGAGCGGCAACCGCGGGCACCAGACCAGCGGCTGTTCGTCAACCGTTACGGAGAACCGCTCAGCGCCTCGGGCGTCCGGTTCAAGCTTGCCGCCTATGTGAAGGCGGCGGCTGAAACCATGCCGTCGCTGCAAACAAAGCACGTAACGCCTCACAGCTTCCGCCACGCGACCGCCGTCCACCTTGTGTCGGCGGGCGTGGACATCACGGTCATCCGCAGTTGGCTTGGACATGTGAGCCTCGACACCACCAATCACTATGCGAAGGCCAATCTGGAAACGAAGCGAAAGGCATTGGAACAGGTCGCCGTGCCGGCGGCGACGGGGCGCTCATCATCCTGGAAACGTGATCCGAGCCTGCTCGCCTGGCTCGACCGCCTCTGAAATAATGCGAAGGAATCGTGAGCAGGAACGCTGACAATCAGCCGATCAGCGCACGTTCCTTCGCATTTTGAGAACCTGATGATTAGTAAAGTAATGCTCACCTATCCATTACTTCACGAACGGCTTCACATATGCCGGCGGGATCAGGCGAACATCATGGCCCAGCAGCGCGATCTCCCGCCCCCAGAAATGCGAACCTCCGCAAGCTTCCATGGCTACCGTACATGGTGGAAGCGCGCTGAAAAATGGCAGCACCTGATCCCGGCTCAACTTCTTGCGAAGAATCGCCTGACCCACCCCGTCAGCGCCATGAACCTGAAACACGCGCTTCGCCAAATCGAGCCCGATCGTAACAATCTCCGACATCACCGCTCTCCTTCATCAATCGTTGAAGGCCCACCTTCGCATATTACGAACGTCGGGGGGCGGTTACATCATCAAAACCCATCCGATTCAACAATTTTCTCTCCAACACCCGTAAGCGATTCAAATACTTATGGGTCGTATAATCGCGGCCCCGTCAAGGACGATTTCGTACAGCTGTCTTTGATCTACGATTGCGGCATCGCAGATGGCATAGTGTGAGCGAGGTTGTCAGCGGCTTCAGTTTCGGTCGCGCCGGTACTACCGTTTGTCGGGTACAGGGTCGTTTACGCGGTCGAGATATGCCCGCCGCAGGATAGGTCTTCGTGGGACGGATCTTCCAATGTAATTAACGCACTTTGCTACCAGAATAGTGGCAAGCGCAGCCCACAAAGCGGAATGATCCTGTCCGCGTCCCGACAGGGACGGATCGACGCGTCCACGGCATGGACGCAAACGATAGGGAAGTTGAGTTCAGCGCATCATAGCGGTCCTTGCTGTCATGTTGCTCATGTCAGGCCTCGGCAGGGATCGAACGGTCGAACAGCTCACCCGTTCGAAGCATGGTATGCATGATCACGGCGAGTTTGCGCGCGACCGCGACGGCGGCTCGTTTGAAGCCGATCTTCTCCTTGAGCTTCAGCCCCCAGATACGCAGCGCGCTATCCGCCGTGGTGCGCGTGAGGATCACGGTCGCCGCTTCGTACAGCAGTCCGCGCAGATGGTTGTCGCCGCGCCGGGAGATATGACCGTCGTAATCAACTTCGCCTGACTGGTAGCGCCTGGTCGTCAAGCCGACCCAGGCACCGACCGAACGCGACTTCCGGAAGTTTTCAGGGTCCTCGATTGCCGCAACGAAGGAAGAGGCGGTCACCACACCGACGCCTGGAATCGACGAAAGCAGCTGGCATTGCTCGCTCACGCGCGCGGAGGCAATAAGCTGCTTGCTCAATTCGGCAGTACGGGCGCGGATGCTTCGCCAGGCCTCGAGCACCGGCAGGATGATCTGCTCAAGCCCGGCGTTGCTCGCCAGCAAACTGCGCACATGACCCTCGAACACGCGCCCGGCGCCTTTGGGAACGACCAAGCCAAACGTCTTCATCAGACCGCGAATCTGGTTTGACAGCTGGGTCGTCATCTTGACCAGCTGATTGCGTGCTGCAACCAGCGTGCGGGTCTGCATACTATCGAAGCTCTTCACGCGCACTGCGCGGTAAAAGCCGACCTCGGCAAGATGCGCCAGGCCGTCTGCATCATTCGCATCGGTCTTGTTCCGCGCCATATCGAGCGCCGGCTTGGCATGGCGCGCATCAATGCAGATCGCGGGCAAGCCTTCCTGCTTCAGCGCGTGGTAGAACCAGACTGACAGCGGTCCGGTTTCAAACACGACACGTTCCGCGTTCGGCGCACGTTTGCGGATGATCTCCGCTATCAGCTTGGGATCAGATGGGCATGTGCCGCGCCAAATCCGCTGGCCACCTTGGCGCACCGAGATAAAACTCTCTTTTAAAGACACGTCGATGCCGATAAACTGTCCCATGGTTGTCTCCCGTTTGATGCTGGGCCCGGTGTCAATCGTGAGCCCGTTTTTCATCCTATCGGGGGGCAACCACCCTTCCAACGCAACGCTGATCGCGCCGGTGTTCCCAACCCCGCGATTACTCTATGTAATCGCAAGCTTCACACCACGGTTACAGACCGACTCTAAGCATAGCGGGGGAACCGATACTCACGCTGCAGTTCGGAATAGGATGGAATGAAAGCTGCCATTTTTAGCAACCATTCCCTCCGCGTTGGATTTGGCGTTGATAGAAAAATGGCTGTTAGTAGGTCGCAAGTAATGGTGGTTGCAGCCTCCCGCAACCAAATAAACAGGTATCAAACCGTTCTGGATCATCCCGGAGCGGTTTTTTTATGCCTCTTTTGGCGGATTCGTGCCGTTTCCTGAGATCGCAATGTCGCTCATCGGATCGCGGCAAATCCCAGGACGTCGATTTGCATTTGGGGGTATTTTCTGGGGTAATCGTCGGCGCTCAGTCGGAGATACCCCCATGCCGCTCAAGGAACTCGAGGTCCGCTACGCAACAAAGCGTTCCAAAGATTATAAGCTCGCAGATGGCCAAGGCCTTTATCTGCTGGTCCGTCCTACCGGCTCGCGCCTTTGGCGCATGAAATATCGGTTCGACGGTAAAGAGAAGCTGCTTTCGTTCGGACGCTATCCTGAGGTTAGTCTCGCACAGGCACGTCTGCGTCGCGCTGAGGCCAAGCTCGCCATTGCCAGGGGCGAAGATCCTGAACCCAGGGCGGCAGTGCCGATCGTCAGCTTTGAGGTTGCCGCACGGGCCTGGCATGCCAATCGGGTGAGCGCGCTGGAGCCGGGCCATGCAGCACGCATCCTTTCGCGTCTGGAGCGGGACGTATTTCCTGCACTGGGGCAGCGCGATCTCAAGCAAATCTCGGCCGCCGATATATTGGATATGCTCCGGGCGGTCGAGGCGCGCGGGGCGCTCGATGTAAGCCGCCGGCTGCGTCAGCATGTCAGCCAGGTCTATCTCTTCGCTATCCCGCAGGGCTGGGCCAGCCATGACCCGGCTGCCGGACTGGCGACTTTGCTACGCCCCAAGCCACGGGTGCGCCATATGCCGCGGGTCGGGGCAAGGGAATTGCCTGCGCTCGTCAGGGCGATCCACGCCTATGATGGTGACGAAAATCCCCGACGACGGGCGGTGACGCGCGATGCCCTGCTGTTCACTCTGCTGACGTGGGCGCGGACCAACGAGACCCGGCTTGCCACCTGGGAGGAATTTGAGGGGCTTGATGAACCACATCATACTGGCATTGCTCAACTACTTTCGGATAAGGCTCTAAGAGAGGGCCCTATCTCGGCGCCGAACAGGCCGCTGAGGCCAGTCAGAGCGGACGGTGCCGCCGTTTGCCAACTGGTGTAGGCGCGGCGATTGGCGATACGCCAAACGCCTTGCCGCCTTTCGAAGCGATCCGTGTAACCGCCGCCGACCAAGTAATCGTGGCTCGTTTGCTGACCGGCGTGGCTACTCGCATAGTCGCTGCCGAGAATCGGCTCCAGCCATTCGGTATCGGCGCGCAGCCGATGGTAGGCTATCAGCCGGCTTTCCACATCGGCCACGTCGCCATCGATTTTGATGACAATGTTCGTAACGCTGTGCCACGTTGACTCGAAGGCCAGTGGCGTGTTGCTGGTATTATATGCAGCAAATTCATAGGCACTACCGACGTAGAACCCATGATCATCAACCGCGTCAGGCCAATACACATCGCAAAGTAGATCATAATTGCAGGTGTCTACCGCATGACAGTATTGGTATAGGCGCATTTCTATCGCATTTTGGTCCAGAACAATCTTGCATTCATCCATTAGATAACCCGATCAATTGCGAATTTAATGCCATTTTATTGTTCGAGCTACGATCATACGACTTTCGTGTCGAACATCATCAACTTGATCTGATGAGGAGCTGCGAAATTCGGGAGGTCGTTAATGGCCGCGTGGCCTTCAGGCTCTGTTAGCGCAAACCGGATCGCCGCCACGCTATCGAACTCCATGACCGCGACGAACTCGGCAATTTGGCTGCCATCCGCATCGAGGACGGGCCCATCACTGATTTCGTAGCGACGAAGACCTGGCAAGGCCTTTGCTAACGGCAAATGCGTATCAAAATAATATTTGCGGTAGGTATCCGGGTCTTCGCCCAAACCATGGACTGCAATGAGATATGCCATTTCCAACTCCGATAGGGCCGTCCTCACACTTGAGGGCGTGTGGCGAGAGGTGCGCAATTGTCGCGCACGGATTTCGGGTCAGTTCGCAGACCAGAAACATTGATGGTCAATCCCTATAGCTTGCTATCCTAAGAAGCAAGTATCATGATTTTCTTCTTTTAAGTCGAGGGGTCGCCGCGCTCTTTCAGCGACTCGATTCGGCAAACATACCCAGTTCAGGCCCTTCAAAGCGACGAGAGGCCTTGCCCGAAATTTCGTAGCTTTCACTCCAGTCTGCGCAGTCCTGTTACGCCTGCCATTGCGGTCATCGTGGCAGTGCGAAGGCTACAAGATAGTCGCCAAGATGGCCCGGATCAAAAGGTGGGTAGCCGCCCGCCGCGACGACAACATACTGCCGACCATTCGATGCAATGTACGTCATCGGCGTCGCATTCGCGGCGGCCGGCAAGCGCGCCTGCCATAATTCCTGTCCGGTTTTCAGGTCGAGGGCGCGGAACGTCCGCTCCTGCGTCGCGCCGATAAACACAAGCCCACTTCGCGTAACAATCGACCCGCCCTGGTTCGGCGTGCCGATCGGCAACGGGACATTGGACGGGATGCCAAGCGGACCCGCATCCCGGCCAGAGCCAAGCGGCCGAGACCACAATGTCTTGCCAGTCTTCAGGTTGATCGCACTGATCACACCGAAAGGCGGCTTAATGCATGGCATCTTTAGCGGAGAGGTAAATCCCGTCCGGACGACCTGAAATGGTGTGCCTTTCGCAACGTTGACATCATTGAATTCTCCAGCGCCACCGCCAGTGATGCCCTTGGTCGCGCCGCGCGCCCATGATCGCGGGATTAGTCTGACGATGTGCGGGACGAGGTTGGCGTTGGTCAGGACGACGGATCTTTGAGGGTCAACTGTTACGCTACCCCAGTTCATTCCTCCGCCGACCCCGGGAGAAACTAGCGAGCCCGTGACGCTGGGCGGCGTATACATCCCCCCGTAGCGCAACTTTCGAAACTGGATTCGGCACCACAACTGGTCCAGAGGCGTCATTCCCCACATGTCACTTTCACGAAGGCGATCCCCGCCAAAATGAGGCATGTCGATAGAAAATGGCTGGGTCGGGGACAGCCAGTCCCCTTCGGCGGGCCCTTGCGGTACCGATTTCTCGACAACCCTTTTCAACGGACGGCCGTTGCGACGATCAAGCACGAAGATCTGGCCTGTTTTAGTCGCCTGCACCACGGCCGGTGTCACCCCGTTCGAACCGGGTATGTCGACAAGGACCGGCTGGGAGGCCACATCATAGTCCCACACATCATGATGGGTGATCTGAAAGTGCCAGCGTGCGCGGCCCGTCGCGGCATCGAGGGCAACGAGCGAACTCGCGTAGGCCTCCGAAGGAGCTGACCGGAAAGCACCCCAATGATCAGGTGTGGAATTGCCCATCGGAACATAGATCAGGCTCAGCCGAGGATCGACGCTGATCGGCGCCCAACTGTTCGGCGTCGAACGAGTGTAAGATTGGCCCGCTGGTGGCATCCCCGTCCGCTCCGGACGCCCAATATCCCAAGCCCAAGCGAGGCGGCCGGTTCTCACATCGAAGGCGCGGATGACGCCTGAGGGTTCATCGGTGCTCTGGTTATCGAGCACCAGGCCACCCACCACAATGTTTCCGCCAATGACTACAGGCGCAGACGAAACATGATAATAGCCAGGCTTCACTTCGCCCAGCCCGTCGCGCAGGTCGATTGCGCCACCACGCCCGAAATCGCCACAAGCACGCCCATTGTCGGCATCCACTGCTATCAGGCGCGCGTCGGCTGTTGGCGAAATGATGCGCCGAGCGCACCGCGCACCTTTAACCTTGGCGCCCTTCTCACTTGGGTCAACCTCCGCGTAGGCTACACCTCGGCACGCCACGAGCGGATTAAGCTTGGTCGATGCCGTCATCTCGACATGGGGGTCGTACCGCCAAAGTTCGTGGCCGCTTGCCGAATCCAACGCCATTACGGTGCCGTTGTGGCCGCACAGGTAGAGCTTGTTGTTGATCATCAACGGCGTCGCCTCGAAAGGTGCGAGGGTTCCGTTGCTTAGGGTGCCGGTCCGGTAGGTCCAAGCGACCTTGAGTTCATGAACATTACCGGCCGTAATCTGGTCCGCAGGCGAAAAGCGCGTCCCGGAAGGCGTCCCGCCGTAATTTTGCCAATCCGTACTGGCGGCAGCATCGCCAAACGCAGTCTGGACAGTCGGCAAGGGTAAAATCGCGTTGTCGCGGCTAAATGCCGCCGAACCAAACGCCAAAATGATCGCTCCCAGTCCCGCTCCGACCGTCCACGTGCCGAGTTTACGCGCTTCGGCGTTCAACTCGGCCAGCACACGAGGGACGAGCAGAAAAAGTCCTAGCGCCCCAGGTGCGACAAGACGCGCTGCCAATGACCAGCCATCTAAACCGGATTCGTACAAAGCCCACGCCACGCTCAAGATCAGAAACAGGCCGTAGACTGTCGCTGCGTGCCCATCCCGGCGCCACAACAGCAACGCTGTACCCGCTAGCGCGATCCCGCTAACGAGATAATACGAAGTTCCCCCTAGCTCTAAAAGCGCACCGCCGCCATAAAGTAGGATCAGGCTGATGCCTCCGATGAGGATGGCAAGAATGCGTGTTGCTACCGGCCGCATATGACGCGTTTCTTCCATTCCGGCACTCCGACGCTGCTTTGGAGGCGCATCACCGGCCTTGCCTGCTCTATGAATTGGATTGCAATCAGCGCAATGGCGTTTCCTCAAGCGCCATTGCGCCGCCCGAACTGAACGGAAATCCGGGGACCCCGAGTGATGCCCCACCATCTACCATCAGGTCCACGCCAGTGATGTACGAGGCGTCGTCGGACAGCAGGAAGACGGCGGATTTCGCGACCTCCCATGGCGAGCCAAGGCGCCCGAGGGGAATGGCGGCCGAAAGGTCCGGAGCATCGACGCCCAGCCAGCGCCGAAGGATTGTGGAGTATATGGTTCCGGGCAGGATCGAATTGACACGGATTTCAGGGCCCAATGTCGCCGCTGCGTTGCGCGTAAGCGCGCCAAGCGCCGCCTTGCTCGCTTCATAGGAAACGCCAGTCCCTGGGCTACGAATCTGCGAGACCGATGAAATATTGACGATCGAACCTGCACCCGCGCGACGCAGATGAGGAATCGCATGCCGGATACTGAAGAACGGGCCGCGCAGATTAATGGCGTATGCCTTGTCAAAGTCCTCGGTTAGTGTCCGCTCCAGGTCCTGCCCATCCCCAGTTCCAACATTGTTGACCAGGCCATTCAGCTTGCCGAACGCTTCGACGCTGGCCGAGATTGCCCGCTTGCAGGACGCCTCATCCGCAACCTCGCAGGCAAAAGCTATCGCTTCACCGCCCCGATTCCGGATTTCATCGGCCGTTTCTTTCGCAAGTTCGAGGTTGCGGTCGGCTACGGCGACTTGCGCGCCCTCGAGTGCGGCTTCAATTGCAATGGCTCTGCCGTTGCCGATCGGGAGGGTTTCGTCGGGAGCCGGAGGACCGTCCGCGCCGCCACCCATCACGAAGACAACCCTATTAGATAATCTACCCATGGACCCTCTATATTAGTTGCTTGTATTATGAGTAAGATAGTAACACCTTATTGCGTGCGCGGCACTTGATCGGCGTAGCGTTTCTGCTGTGCGATGGTCCCTGAATTAGGTCACCGAACACTCTATTTCGGCGCTAACTCGCGAGAACTCACGTAGAAGCAATAGGCGTCTCTACCTCGATTGGATTTGAGAGAATGCCGATACCTTCGATTTCCACGGTACAACGATCGCCCGCCTTCATCCACAACGGGGGCGTTCTGCCCATACCCACGCCGGCGGGGGTCCCACTGACGATGACATCACCCGGTTGGAGGGTCATGAAGCCGGACAGCAGGTGAACAAGTTCGGCGACATCAAACACCATGTCCGATGTGCTCGCGCTCTGTACGACCTCGTCGTTCAACCGGGTTGTGAGTTGCAGGCCCGCAGCGCCGTGCGGCAACTCCTCGGCCGTAACCAACCAGGGCCCGAAGGCGCCTGTTCCATCGAAATTCTTGCCGGCAGTCCACTGAGGGGTCAGCATCTGTATGTCACGCACCGAAGCATCGTTGAAGATGCTGTATGCAGCAACGTGACCGACGGCCTCCTTGCGTGTTATGTGGCGTCCGCCCTTACCAATGATCACCGCCATCTCACCCTCAAAGTCAAACTGATCTGAGCTAGTCGGCTTGACGAGCGGCGCCCCGTGTCCAATCAGGCTGGACGAGAAGCGGGCGAACAACGTCGGGAACACCGGCGTCTCCAGAGAGATCTCACTCGCATGATCGCGATAATTGAGACCGACGCAAATAATCTTGCGAGCGTTTGCCAGGGGTGGAAGAAAATGAACCTGCTCAGCATTCAGCAGCATGCCCTCGTTACAACGGCGCCCGACCTCTGCCAGTGCGGTTGAGTCTTCTCCAATTAAGGGATCCAGGCTGGTCATGGCGTCGTCGGCTATCCACGCCCTGATGTGCTCGCCATCGCTCGTGGCGAGGTAGCAACGAGCATTGTATTCGATCCGACCAATCCGCATTTTCTACTCCTTGAAAGCTGTGACTCGGACAACGCCGTCTGGCCTGCCCGCCAATTAATTTTGGAAGATGTTCGTCGGCACCAGCATAGAAACCTGTGCATGAGGAACGTTGACGATCGAACTGATCCTGAGTTCTCCTGCAACGCTTGCCACTATGTATGCCTGTTCGCGCGTAAGGCCGTGATCATATTCCAGCGCATCTACCATCATCGCAACAGCATTGCGTGCCGCCAGGCTGGCATCGAGAGGAGAGACATCGCCCGTTGCCCCGACCGACAGCGCCGTCGTCGCAAAATAACGAGTTTCAGAGGGTACGGTTAGCGCGGCCGCGGAAACCTCGAATGTCGGGTTGGTCTGCTTTCGGTCGCGCGCGGCGCCTTTCAGCAGGTCAAGCCGCACAACCAGCCTTGCGCCCATCTCGATCGCGGTTCCGCACGTCTCGCCATCGCCCTGGGCGAAATGGCCGTCACCTGCCGAAAACAGCGCGCCCGGTACGTCGACCGGGAAGTACGCAGTCGATCCTGCGACCAGCTGGCGAATATCCATGTTGCCCCCGACTTCGTGCGCCGCCGTGGTACGCCACCCTTCGGTAAATATAAAAGCGTCGTCGGGCTTTGCTCCATTTGCAGATGGAGGCATGATCAGGGCGCCGGCTTCGGCGGCGGCCCTCTCCCTCGCATTGACTGAACGCAATCTTTCGATGCTTGGCGCGACGCCCAATATACCCATGAAGGGCGCCCCCGGGATTCGCACTCCCGGCACCTGCTGCGAGGTCGCGCAGCCCCCAGCAATCTCCCAATGAGCCAAGATCGGGCCTGGGAACAGGTCGGGCATCAAGCCGCGTCCGGGCAACGTTGCGGTAAACCCGTATTCGGCCGGGCAGATCGAAATGACATGGACCGCCAGCAGATCTCCCGGTTCGGCCCCTTCCACATGGAAGGGGCCGGTGAGGGCGTGGACCCGACCAAACTCGACGGCATCTAGATCGGAAACCGTCATGCCACGATGGATTTGACCGTCCGAAGCATCCCGGGTGACGATTTCAAGTTCATCGCCTGGAGCCACGCGCAGAATTGGCGCAATATGAGGATGCCACCGATTGTGGACACATTTCGGTCCACACACGGAAGCTTCGGGCCTATGATCAAGTTCGATAAGATGGCGCACGGTCATAGCTGCCTCACGGCTTTAGAATGATCTTTCCGAAGACTTCCCCAGCTTCGATGCGCCGATGCGCCTCCGGCGCCGCTTCGAGCGGCAGGACGTCAGCTACAACCGAGGCTATGCGCTTCTGCGTGAAGGCTTCGAACACACTCGAAAAAACCGAAAGCAGTGTTTCGAGGCTAAGACTGCTGAGGCTCACCGCAGAAATCGTGAGTGACTTCTGGAAATTCATCAGAAGCGGAAGGCCAAAGTCGGGAGCAGGAAAGCCGGCTGCGCCGCCGCACAAGACATAATAGCCGTTTGGCGCCAAAGCGCCGACCATCGTCGGCACCTCTGCACCCCCGACAGGATCGATGATGACGTCGAAGGCCTTGTCCTCGCCGATGACGCCTGCCGTTCGATCAATCACCTGGCAAGCACCGAGGCCCTGCAGAAGTTTCCCGCGTTCAGCGGACGATGTGAGGACGGTTACCGCAGCTCCTCTGTCCTTGGCAGCCTGGACGACGTGAACGCCAATCCCGCCGCCAGCTCCGCGGACGAGCACATTCTGTCCGCTGCTAACGCGCGCGACCTCGACACAGCGATAGGCCACCGCGGCATTGATGCCCAGCGCGACAGCGTCCACCGCAGAAACACCATCAGGCAGAGGCACCACAGCCACGGCCGGCGTAACGACTTCTTGAGAATAACCCCCACTGGCGAGCATGGCGTAAACGATCTTCCCGACCATGTCAGGTGCAACGCCGTCGCCAACTTCGGTGATCCGGCCTGCCACTTCGAGGCCGGGGACAAAATTAGCCTCAACGCCGGGATAGGCGCCGGAGCGCTGCATTACATCTACAAGGCCGACGCCTGCTGCTTCGACTACGATTCGGACTTCACCAGAACCCACCGCGTTCCGGTCGCTTTCTCGGCTTTCAAGAACCTCGGCGCCGCCGAATCCACTCGTCCTTATCATTTTAACCATAACATTCCTCGATTGCTTTCCATTTGGGTCAGGCGAAGGGGGCGTCGCTCAAGATGCAGAAGCGACCCGCTTGGACGCCGTTTAACACTTGCCTGCTAAACTAGCAAGTTATATGTGGATCTGGAGTTGCGCGCCGTTCGAAGGTGCCCACTTCGAACGGCTACAAGGCTCACCGACTCAAGAGAGGAGAAGTATCATCCCAGCCTCTGTCGGCATTCCCAGCAATCAGGCCCGGATCTAAGAGTTCAAATAGAATAGGACGTGGTAGGTTTAGGATGGGAAAAGCAAATCGAATATTATCTAGGCGTGACGTACAACATCGATAAAAACCTATTAAGGATTTCCACATGAGTCATACAAATACCCTGTTAGTCAAAGAATTCTACAACGCATACGCCAGAGGAGATGGCGAAGCAGCTATGGCTCTGATGTCCTCTGATATTGTGTGGCTGGAGGCGGAGGGGCATCCCTTTGCCGATCGCAACCCGTATGTCGGCCCACGACAAGTCCTGGAAGGAGTCTTTGACCGGGTTGCAAAGACTTGGGCTCAAAGGGTCGAAGTGGAAGAGGTATACCCGGCAAGCAATGATCGAGTTATTGTGAGTTGCAGATATAGAGGCCGAAACATCCAAACAAATAAGATCATCGACGTACAGGTTCTGCACGTATGGACTGTCGCCGACGGAAATCTGGTACGGTTCCAGCAGTATGCCGATACCGCGCAGATCGTGGGTTCAACGATACAATAGTCAACGCACTTTGATCGAAGGCGTAGCCGGTTGCATCTGGACGCCTCGAAAAACCTCTGGCGGTTAACTCGGCGTCGTGATTCACTTGCTTTCGCGACGATCGGAGGCGGTGATGGCGCGGCAGGCAGGTGGACGCCTGGAAAAACGCTGGCCTTTGAGGGGTAGATTTGATTCACTTCTCCGACGCTGTTGCGGAGGCAGGAATGGCAGGACAGCCGGGTTTCTTTGATCTTTCGGACCGATATGAGGCGCTGAGCGCGGCAGGCGATCCGCTGGAGCGGTTGTCGGCGGTGGTGGACTTCGAGCAATTCCGGGGATCGCTTGTGGCCGCGCTGCGACGTGGTCCTCGTAACAAGGGCGGACGACCGCCGTTCGATCCGGTGCTGATGTTCAAAATCCTGGTTCTACAGGCGTTGTATTCGCTTTCCGACGAGGCGACCGAATTCCAGATCAAGGACCGGCTATCGTTCCAGCGTTTCCTGGGCGTGGGGCTGGAAGGCACCGTGCCGGATGCCACCACGGTCTGGCTGTTTCGCGAACGGCTTGTGAAGGCGAAGTCGATCGACCACTTGTTCGCGCGCTTCGATGCCGCGCTCAAGGACCGGGGATATCTGGCCATGGGCGGTCAGATCATTGATGCCACCGTCGTGCCCGCCCCCAAGCAGCGCAACACCCAGGAGGAAAAGACGGCGATCAAGGAAGGCCGCATCCCCAAGGAATGGACGCCTGCCAAGGTCGGGCAGAAAGACCGCGATGCACGCTGGACGATCAAATATAGCAAGCCTGTCCTGAGCCTGTCGAAGGGGCCAAGGTCCAGGAAGGCGCCGATCCCAGGGCGGCCAAGCCGGTCGATCTGGCCATTCCGATGTTCGGCTACAAAAACCATATCGGAATTGACCGGACCCATGGACTGATCCGCACCTGGGATGTGAGCGCCGCCAATGCCCATGATGGCGCGCGACTGCCCGATCTGATCAGCAAGGAGAACACCGCCTCGGACGTTTGGGGCGATACCGCCTATCGATCGAAGAAGAACGAAGCATTCCTCGCCAGGGGCATGTTCACCAGCAATATCCACCAGAAGCGGTTGCCCAGGCGGGCGCTGCCCGAACAGATAGCGAGAGCCAATGCAAGGCGCTCGAAGGTCCGCGCTGCGGTCGAGCATGTCTTTGCCGGGCAAAAGCATCGCATGGGCCTCGTCGTCCGTACCATCGGCATCGCTCGCGCCAGGATCAAGATCGGCATGGCCAACCTGGTCTATAATTTCCAGCGCCTCACATGGCTTGAAGGCCGCGCTGCGCCTGCATAACACGAAAACCGGACCCAGCGATCGGCTCCGTCCAGAAAATCAGCGGATCGGTGCATCGGAATCGGCACTACCCGCCCGCTGGCGCCTTCTCCTGCGTCCATCAGGACATAATCCGATGGTTCTTCGAGGTGTCCATCTTATGTGTATTCAGTTCGTGGGCCGACACGTCTCGTTAAGTCTGGCTGTGCGCTCTTCACCGTAGGATGGGACAAAAGTGGATAGTGTTCCAATCAGGGCGCGCGCCGCTGGTTTTGCCTCCCAACGCGCACGGGTTGCGCAGCATAACGGCGACGGTGGTAATAAGGGATCGGCTAGATCAAGGATCTCAAACGCCCTCATGAAGGGCGTGGACGAAGCATAGGAAGTTGCTACAATACCGATAGCATCCGACGACGCCACGATCGATCGAACCAATGGGAAATAGTCAACTCGGTGAAGCCGGCTTTCCCAACCGCCGCTGCTTATTTCATAAATAGAACGTATCACCTCGCCAGAGGGGCGCGAGTCGGAGGGTGACACAAAGTCAAACTGCGAAATTTCTACTGGTTTTAACTGTTTCACGTTAACTAAGGGATGACCCTTTCGCACAAACATTGCGTATTTGAACGTGCCAATTGGCGTTCTGTGAAGATCTGCACAATCACTGAACGCCGTGTCGAAACCGATCGCCACATCAACCTTACCGGTGCGAAGTTGCTGGAGTATGGTCTCAAAGTTAGAACTACTAACATCGTAGCGTATTTTTGGATATCGGATGAGCAAGCGCGCCAGTGGCTCGACTAGACACCATTCCAGCGACGCCGGACAAACGCCGATACGCAGTGGGCCCGCATATGGATCACGCGGTTGTGGACTGCCGTTCAGCAAGGCGCGAGCGTCTTCTAACAGTCGATCGGCGCGATCGACGAACGCTCGACCATTTTCAGTTAATAGCGCTCCCCGAGCAGTGCGATAAAAAATCGCGTAGCCTATGCGGCGTTCAAGGTCGGCTACGCTGCGTGTGATCGCGGACTGAGTCACGCCAACAAGGTTTGCAGCTGCTGTGAAGGATCCAGCGCGCGCGACCGCAACAGCATGTTCAAGTCTAGAGTCGAGCATAAGCCATTCATAAAACTGATCGTTCGCTATCATTATGAATTAGACGTTTGTTGCGCGCAAGGTCATTCTCCTCAGCCACGACATGGCCGCGATGCGGTCGGATTTTCTCGGAGATTGGATGATGGATAGGCGAGTTGGTTACTCAGCTGAGCACGAGATGTTCCGCGACTCAGTAAAGAAATTTCTGGAGCTTGAATTCGCTCCGAACCATCAACGCTGGGAAGAAAAGGGCTGGATCGACAAGTCGTTTTGGCTTGCGTCGGGCCAGGCAGGGTTGCTGTGCCCTACAGTTCCGGAGGCCTATGGCGGCCTTGACCTAGATTACAGATACAATGCTATCGTCAATGAAGAGATTGGCTATCACGGCTTAATGACCGGCACAGTCCTGCAATCGGACATTGTCGCCGGATATATCATTGATCATGGCACTGAAGAACAGAAACTAGCCTATTTACCGAAAATGGTATCGGGTGAGCTGATTGCGGCGATTGCGATGACTGAGCCTGGTGCGGGGTCAGATCTACAGGGAATTATGGCAACAGCCCGGCGCGATGGCGACGGCTATGTCGTCAACGGTGCCAAGACGTACATCTCAAATGGCCAGATGGCTGATCTTGTCATAGTCGTAGCGAAAACTAGTCCAGAAAAGGCGGGTAAAGGCATTTCACTGCTCCTTGTCGAATCCGATCGAGAAGGCTTTAGCCGCGGCAGAAACCTAGATAAGATTGGCCAGCACTGCTCGGATACATCAGAGCTATTTTTTGAGAACGTTCGCATTCCCGCTTCCAACCTCCTTGGTGAAGAAAATAGGGGATTCACATATCTAATGAACGCACTTCCACAGGAGCGATTGTCTCTAGCGATCTCTGCGCAGGCCTCCGCCCAGCGGGCATTTGACGAGGCAGTCGCGTTCACAAAGGATCGCAAAGCATTCGGCCGATCCGTCTTCGATTTCCAGAACACCCGTTTTTCACTCGCCGATGCCAAGGCAAAGCTGCAACTCGGTTGGGCGCATATTGATTGGTGCATTGCTCGTCATGTCGCAGGTGATCTTTCAGCAGCTGAGGCGTCTGCGGCCAAGTTGTGGCATACCGAAACACTATGGCAAATAGTCGACCTCGCTTTGCAGTTGCATGGGGGCGCTGGCTATATGAACGAATACGCCATTGCTCGGCTGTGGCGTGATGCCCGAGTGCAGCGCATCTATGGCGGAACGTCAGAGATAATGCGTGAAATCATTGGACGATCGCTCTGAGGCGCCTCGAAAAGAGGCAATGCCACGCGTACAAAGGAAATTTCCATGGCTGAGGCCTTTATCGTAGATGCAGTTCGCACGCCCGGGGGAAAACGGAAGGGCCAATTCGCCGGTTGGCATCCCGCGGACATGGCAGGTGAAGTCCTGGATGGGCTGGTTGAGCGCACGGGGATCGATCCGGCAGTGATAGAGGATGTCGTCCTTGGATGCGTCACGCAGGCAGGCGAGCAGTCCTTTGCGTTTGCTCGTAACGCTGTACTGGCGTCGAAGCTGCCTCAAACCGTACCTGCGGTAACCGTCGACAGGCAATGCGGAAGCTCACAACAGGCAATTCAGTTCGCGGCCCAGGCGGTCATGTCAGGGACGCAGGATGTGGTGATTGCTGCTGGTGCGGAGAGCATGACCCGGGTCCCGATGCTATCAAATCTGACCCTGCACGTGAAGGAAGGACTTGGCGTTGGCCCGGTAAGTCCGCGGATTGCGTCCCGTTTCGGCGTACAGGAATTCAGCCAATTTACCGGGGCGGAGATGCTCGCCCGTAAATATGGCTTCAGCCGGGACACTCTGGATCGATTTGCGCTGGAAAGTCATCGCCGAGCCGCAGCCGCAACAAATACTGGGCAATTCGAGAAGGAAATCATCCCACTGAACGTAGCAGGCGTGCCGATCGTGACTGATGAAGGGATCCGCTACGATGCGACGCTTGAAAGCATTGCATCAGTCACTGCGCTCAACCCCAACGGAGTCATATCCGCTGCGAATGCTAGCCAGATCTGCGACGGCGCCTCGGCCGCGCTCATCGTATCGGAGATCGGGCTGAAGCGATTTGGGCTGACCCCGATTGCTCGGATTGTCAACATGACCGTAACTGCGGGCGATCCTGTCATCATGCTCGAGGAGCCGATCCCCGCGACCGTTCGGGCGCTAGACCGCGCCGGACTGCGGATTGAAGATATTGACCTGTACGAGGTGAACGAAGCATTTGCGCCAGTTCCACTCGCCTGGCTGCAAGCCATTGGCGCAGACCCTGAACGGCTTAACGTCAACGGTGGCGCAATCGCACTGGGTCATCCCCTTGGCGCAAGCGGCACAAAGCTACTCGCTACACTCGTCCACGCGCTGAAGGCACGGGGTAAGCGCTTCGGTCTGCAGACGATGTGTGAGGGGGGTGGTATCGCCAACGTGACGATCATCGAGGCGCTCTAGGATGTCCATCGCAGCCCATGTCCCCCATTTGACACGGGCGACGAATTCGTAGCTACCCGTATTGCCGAAAGATGAGACTGATGAGTTATAACTATATCAAGGTTCAGAGGGAAGGCGCCGTTACCGTCGTCACCATAGACCGGCCGGATGCATATAACGCTTTGAATGCGGAAGCCCATCGCGAAATGGACGCAGCACTCGACGCGTATGAGGTCGATGACGACCAGCGGGTCGCAATCATCACCGGCGCGGGGAACCGCGCCTTTTGCGCTGGTCACGATTTGAAGCAGCAGGCGACCGGCGGTGGGCTTGACGTTCCAGAAAATGGATTCGGCGGCTTAACTAGTCGTGCCGCGCTTACCAAGCCTGTCATCGCGGCGGTGAATGGTATCGCAATGGGCGGCGGTTTCGAGATAGCGCTCGCGTGCGACATCATTGTGGCGGCTGAAAACGCCGCATTCGCACTTCCGGAACCCCGAGTGGGCATCGCCGCTCTAGCGGGTGGTTTACAACGCCTGCCGCGCGCGATCGGCTTGAAACAGGCCATGGGCATGATGCTGACGGGGCGGAAAGTCGCTGCTCGTGAGGGCCTGGCGCTGGGCTTCGTCAATGAAGTCACGGCGGGGAATGCGCTGAATGTCGCGCGCGATTGGGCTAATGAAATCCTGAAGTGTAGTCCGTTATCAATCCGGGCCACCAAGGAAGCGGTACTGCGCGGACTGGCAGTGCCTGTAGAAACCGCCATGCGGGACCAATGGTCTTACCTGGAAATGCGCGCAATGCTCGAATCTGCGGATTTTGTAGAGGGACCGAAAGCATTTGCGGAAAAACGTGATCCTCAATGGTTAGGGCGTTGAATAAGCTGCGTAAGATTGATTGAGTTTTTCGCCCCACCTTAACTGTAAGATAGAAAGCCGCTTGCGAATACAGAACTATCTAGGAGGCTGCAACAACTAGCGCGTCTAGCTGAAACGTGCTATCTTAACTAGCAAGTTAAAAAGCTCTTAGGGTTTATGGCACAGTGCCGCAATTCTTTTACTTTGGAGTGAGCGCGTGATTCTCAGCAAAACTCAGCGTGCTATCCGAGATGGCGTGCGCGCGTTTGCGCAAGAGCAGGTTCGGCCGCGATCCGCTGCGTTCGAAGCAGAAGGCGGCCATCGTCGATACGATGATGATGGATGGACTGGAAGACGCATATACGCCCGGCACGCCGATGGACGCCTTCGCCCAAGACAGGGCCGAAGACTACCAGTTCACCCGGGCCATGCAGGACGCTCATTCGGAACGAGCACGCGAAGCGATCTCCACTGGGATGTTTGCCGCCGAGATCGTCGGCGTCGAAGTGAAAACCCGGTACGGTCCCGTCGTCTTCAATGTGGGATGAACAACCAGGGAAAGCCAACTACGAGAAGATCAGTAGTTTTAAGCCGGCCTTCGCTGGCAACGGCACAATCACCGTGGCCAGTTCCGCCACGATCGCGCGTGTCAGCCTACGCCGGCGCGTCTTGTGCGCGGATCATTACTACGCTTCTTGCAGCATTCCGGCGGCCGTCGGGGCGTTGCTGGCCTTGCATCGGCGAGGCGACGGCGATGGCTTTTTGAATTATTATAAAGGATCGAATGAATGAGGATAGCGGATGTTGCAGCGATCGTGACAGGAGGCGCGTCTGGCCTAGGTGCTGGCACGGCCAGGCGCCTGGCGCAGGCCGGAGCGAAGGTTACCATCTTTGACTTAGATGCGGATCGGGGTCAGGCCCTCGCCCAAGCGATCGCCGGCCATTTTGTTGCGGTCGACGTTACGGCTGAAACGGCAGTAGAGGCGGCGATAGAGGAGGCTGAGCAACTACATGGTAAGGCACGGATCTTGGTAAACTGCGCCGGTATCGGCCCGCCCGCAAAGGTTATAGGCCGTGACGGCCAAGCCGTCCGGTTGTCCGAGTTTACGAAGATCGTCACGATTAATCTTGTTGGTAGCTTCAACGTCCTCTCCAAATTTGCTGCTCGCATTCATGACGCAGTGCTAGTTGGTGAGGAGCGAGGGGTCGTCATCAACACCGCCTCGGTCGCTGCCTATGACGGTCAGATCGGTCAAGCGGCCTACGCCGCGTCTAAAGGTGGCATTGTCGGCATGACGCTGCCGGTGGCGCGCGAGTTCGCCCGCTACGGTATCCGCGTGATGACAATCGCTCCGGGCATCTTCTGGACGCCTCTATTGGGCTCGCTCCCGCAAGAAGCACAGGAGTCGCTTGGCCGACAGGTGCCGTTCCCCAGCAGATTGGGGCAGCCCGACGAATTTGCCCAGTTAGTTGAGAGCATCGTTGTCAATCCGATGCTTAATGGAGAGACCATCCGACTGGACGGCGCCATCCGCATGGCACCCAAATGAACGCGCGTGGCGCCGAAATCACTTGTTCGGTCGGGCAGTTTATGCTGACAATCGTCACCCATACGAGCGGAACGCTAGGCCGGCAATGGATGAACGGGGCCGCCGGTCTTTTAAGAGGCGCGCCGCGTCCATGGCTGGATCACAAGGGCAAAGCTGTCGCGCTCCCATTGCCGCCTTCCTCACCGAGCGCTCAACCGATTTTTTAGAGAAAGCCTGACCCTATGACTTGCGGGAGCACGCTGTATGGCGCGCCTAACTATGCTGGGGTGCCGCAGAAGACGGCATTCAAGTCAGATATTGATCGGCCGAACAAGTGGCTGATCTCCGGCATGACGACCAGGGCCCAATCACTCAAGATTCTTTTGCCCGAGCGTAAGGCAATCGCCGCGCAGCGACTCTCCACGATGTCGTCAGGCGAAGATACACTGTTCCCTGCTGCGCAGCGGTTTTGCTGAGATGGCGGGCCCTCTCGCTGGGCTGCGCGTAGTGGAGTTTGCCGGTATCGGTCCAGGCCCGCACTGCGCGATGTTGCTCGCCGACAATGGCGCGGAGGTGTTGAGGATTGACCGCGAAGGCGGCAACGGCTGGCCTAATCCCGTGGTCGATCGCGGCCGCGAGACCCTTACCCTCGACATCCGTACGAAAGAGGGCTGCGAGACAGCGCTCTGTGCTATCGAACGGGCCGACGTCCTGATCGAAGGCTTCCGCCCGGGTGTTATGGAACGGCTGGGGTTAGGCCCGGAGCCCTGCCTGTTACGCAATCCGCGCCTCGTGTACGGTCGGATGACAGGATGGGGTCAGGATGGCCCGCTTGCCAAAGCTGCCGGCCACGATATCAATTACATCGGGCTGACCGGTGCGCTAGCGGCAATCGGGCGGCCGGGCGAGCCCGCGATACCGCCGCTCAATCTAGTAGGCGATTTCGGCGGCGGGTCGATGTTCCTCGCGTTCGGTATCATGGCCGCGCTCTTCGAGCGCGAGCGATCAGGACGCGGTCAGATAGTCGACGCCGCGATTGTCGACGGGGTCAGTCATCTGATGACGATGTTTGCTGGACTATTGCCTTCCGGGCAAATTAGCATGGACCGCTCGCTTAACCTGTTAGGCGGAGCAGCGCCCTTTTACCGCTGCTACCGTTGTGCTGATGGACGCGAGATTTCAATCGGTCCGCTCGAACCGCAATTCTATTCTGAGCTACTCGAGAGAATTGGTGAGTCGCAAATTCTGTTAGAGCGGCGGGTGGATGTAAAAGGCTGGGCTGCTCAGGCGCTGTCTCTTATACACATCTAGATGTGTATAAGAGACAGGTCGCAAATTCTGTTAGAGCGGCGGGTGGATGTAAGAGGCTGGGCTGCTCAGGCGGCCGCCTTGGCAGCGGTTTTGCTACTCGCTCTTCCGCAGAATGGTGCACTATACTTGAAGGTACAGATGCCTGCTTTTCGCCAGTTGTACCGCTGGAGGAAGCGCCGCTACACCCTCACATCGTCGCGCGAGAGACCTACACTGTTTTGGATGGAAAGGTTCAGGCAGCGCCGGCCCCCCGCTTTTCGCGGACGCCAGGGCAGCCACGAACAAGCGGAAAAGGTGGCTCAGCTCTGCTCAACCAGTGGAGACGTTAGAGCCTGATCCGAAATTGTTGAGCAATACCAATATGTTGTGGTTCGCGCCTCTTTGCGAAGAGATGGAGTGGGTGGTGGCATGGACTGGTATTGCCCCGCGGGAGCAAAGCCGGGATGGATTGCGATATCCAAGCGATATGACGGATCGCGAATGGCTTTTGGCAGCGCCGTTCATTCCGCCGGCGAAGCGAGGTGGTCGTATCCATCCGGCTGCGCCCGCCTTGTCGTGAGGTAGTGGACTGCTCTTAAGAATGCTCTCGAGAGTAGGCTTAGGAGCGGTTCATGGGGCACATAACGGTAATGACCGGGCCGGAACGGCGGCGGCGTTGGAGCGACGAGGAACGGCTGCAGATTTTGGCGGAAGCCTTTGCGTCGGGATCCAGCGTTTCGGCCGTGGCGCGACGGCACGACATTTCCACGGCGCGGATCTACACATGGCGCAGCAAGCTGCGACAACCGCCCGCCCTGACCGAGTTCGCCGAGGCGGTGGTAGACGATGGCACCCAGCAAGGCTGGCAACAGGCCGGGATGCCGGTGATCATCATCGATCTCGGCGCCAAGGGACGCGTGAACGTATCAGCTGCGGCATCACCTGCATTGGTGTCGGGGGCGCTGAAGGCCTTGCGATGATCCCAGCAGGCGCACGGGTGTGGATCGCAATGGGCCATACCGATATGCGTCGCGGCATGCAGAGCCTCGCGGCGATGGTACAGCAGAGTTTTTCGCGAGACCCATTTGCCGGCGATCTTTGGGTCTTTCGCGGGCGTAACGGGTCGCTGGTGAAGATAATCTGGCACGACGGTCTCGGGATGTCGCTTTATTCGAAGCGGTTGGAACGAGGGAAGTTTATTTGGCCCTCCGCGAAGGATGGCGTAGTGTCGCTGACGAGCTCACAGCTGGCCTGTTTGCTCGACGGCGTGGACTGGCGGAACCCGCAATATAGCTGGCGCCCGCAGAGCGCGGGATAGGCGCAGATTTTCTTCGTCGAGGCGCATTTTCCGCTTTAACCGGGCGGTTTTCTGTGATTCCATCCTGGTTGTGGACGCCGCCGTTTCGCCCCTGCCTGACGACATTGAAGTGCTCAAGGCGCTGGTCCGGCTCAGCACGCAACGCGCCGATGCGGCCGAACAGCGCGCCACCAGCGCCGAGGCCGAACTGGCCAATGCCCGTGCCCGGGAGAGCGCCACCGAGGCATTGATCTCGCACTACAAGTTGCAGATCGCCAAGCTCAGGCGCGAGCAATACGGCCCCAGCGCCGAACGCACCCGCCGGCTTCTTGCGCAGATGGAGTTTGAGCTCGAAGATTTGGAGGCCGACGCCGCCGAAGACGATCTGGCCGCCGAGACCGCCGCGACAAAGGCGACGAACGTCACCGCCTTTGAGCGCAAGAGGCCGGTCAGAAAGCCGTTCCCCGACCATTTGCCCCGCGACCGCGTCGTCGTTCCGGCGCCCTGTTCCTGTCCGGCCTGTGGCGGCATGCGCCTGTCGAAGCTGGGCGAGGATGTAACCGAGACGCTGGAGGTGATCCCGCGTACCTGGAAGGTCATCCAGACCGTACGCGAGAAGTTCTCCTGCCGTGACTGCGAGAAGATCACGCAGCCGCCCGCGCCATTCCATGTCGTGCCGCGTGGCTGGGCAGGCCCAAGCTTCCTCGCCATGCTGCTGTTCGAGAAGTATGGCCAGCACCAGCCTCTCAACCGCCAGGCGGAGCGGTTCACCCGCGAAGGCGTGCCGCTGAGCGTCTCCACGCTTGCCG
Source organism: Sphingobium sp. B2 (assembly GCF_007693735.1). NCBI lineage: Bacteria > Pseudomonadati > Pseudomonadota > Alphaproteobacteria > Sphingomonadales > Sphingobiaceae > Sphingobium > Sphingobium sp. B2. Next base: position 260,627 of record NZ_VDBZ01000003.1, on the reverse strand, counting down.
ATCAGGTCGGTGCAGCTTCCTTCGCCCTGATGCCCATCTTCCGATTGATCGAGGCCTATGTCTTTGCCGCCGAACGTGTGCATGGCGACGACACCACCGTGCCGGTCATGGCCAAGGGCAAGAGCGATACCGGTCGATTATGGGATTATGTCCGGGATGACCGCCCATTCGGCGGCGCCGATCCGCCGGCGGTCGTTTTCTATTATTCGCGCGACCGGCGCGGCGAACATCCCCAGGCGCATCTCGCGTCCTGGTCCGGGATTCTGCAGGCAGATGCCTATGCGGGCTATTTCGAGCTGTACGCTCCCGACCGCCAGCCTGGTCTCATCCTGGAGGCAGGATGCTTTGCTCACGCGCGCAGGAAGTTCTTCGAACTTGCTGACGTCGAGGGCGCTGCGCGCAAGAAGAGCCGCGGCGAGCGGACTGGCCCCATCTATCCGATTGCGCTGGAGGCGGTGCAGAAGCTGGACGCCCTGTTCGACGTTGAGCGCGGTATCAACGGCAAGACACCAGCGGAGCGGCTTGCCACCCGTCAGGAGTTGAGCGCGCCGCTGATCGCCGAACTGCACGACTGGTTGAACGCCCAACTCGCCAAGCTGTCGCGTAACCATGATCTCGCCAAGGCCATCAACTATATGCTCCGGCGCTGGGACGCCTTCACCCGCTTCCTCATCGATGGCAGGGTATGCCTCACGAACAACGCAGCGGAACGGGCGCTGCGCTGTGTGCCACTCGGGCGGAAAGCATGGCTATTTTGCGGCTCCGATCGCGGCGGTCAGCGCGCCGCCATCATGTTTTCACTCATTCAGAGCTGTCGCCTCAACAACGTCGATCCCCAGGCTTGGCTCGCTGACGTCCTCGCCCGCATCGCCGGTCATCCGGCTAATCGGCTTGGCGATCTACTCCCATGGAATTGGAAACCAGCAGCGTTGAAGCTGGAGCCGTGATCTCATAGCATCACGGCATGGAATTTGGCCCGCAACCCGAACTGATCGAATCCTCTCTCTGCCGGTCCATCGAACAGGCGGGCGTACGGCTGACCATCAACATCGTGCGGCTCGCCACCGAGCGCGGTTGGTCCCTCGAGGTCGTCAACGAGCACGGCACCTCGACGGTCTGGGACAATCTATTCCCCACCGACCGCGATGCCGATGCTGCATTCCGCGATGTGCTCGCTCAAGAAGGCGTCGAGGCCTTCTTCGGCAAGTAAGATGCCAAATCCTGCAGCGAACCGTCAGTAGCTGCGGTCCTCACCGGATGCATACAGGTGGTCGGCGGCGCACAGCTGATATGCGCGAGGTTCTCGATGCGAGGCTCTCCATTGCGACGAGCGGTTGTGCGTGGCGTCTGCTGCCAAATTGCTTCCTGCCGGTGTTGACGGTGCGACGCTACTTCTACGCCTGGCGGGATGCTGATCTGTTCGAAGCGATCAACACGGTGCTGGAAGTGAATCTGCGTGAGAGATTGAAGGGCGTGAGGCGTCGCCCACGTCGGGGTGATTGACAGTCAGCCTTTGAGACCACCGAAAGTGGCGGAATTGCAGGCTTTCATGCAGGCAAAAGGGTGAAAGGCAGGAAGCGCCATATGTTAAAGGACACCTGTGGCTTCCTGATGTTCATCCTCGTTCATCCGTGCAAGTGCTCATCAAGGCCGCAAGGGCGACCCTGCGCTGCCCCTCATCCTACAGCCCCGACTTCAACCTGGTCGAGAAAGCCTCCGCCCGCCTCAAGGTCATGTTGCGAACGGCCGGCGAGCTAACCGTCTCCGGCCTATGGGATCAAGCCCGCTGAGTGTGCCAATTACTTCAGCTCATTCGGATACGAATTGGAATGAGTGGAAACCGCTCTAAATCAACCGTATAACTCTATTTACTTGCTTAGAACGCAAGGAAGTATTATAGGCCAGGGGGGCAATGGCTAATTACAATGAGCGCGAGATGGCCGCGTGGTGCCGATCAAACCGGGAGGAAATGATGCGTTACAAGACATTGATTTGCTGCGGCGTTGCTGTGGGGGTTATGCAAGGGTTCTTGGCCACGGCCGCATATGCAGAGCAGCAGGCCGGCGTGGCCGATACTACGGATCAGGGTGACGGGCCGGCGGTCGGGGAAATTGTCGTTACTGCCCAGAAGCGATCAGAATCGATAAATCGCGTTCCGATGTCGATTACCGCAGCCACGGGCGCGCAACTGGAAGCTGCGGGCGTAGCACAGCCGCGTGACCTCATAAAAATCGCGCCTTCTTTCAGTTATTCCACTTCACAGGTCGATTCTCCGATATACACCATTCGCGGTGTCGGGTTCGCTGACATTGGATTGGGTGGAAGGCCCACGGTTAGCGTGTATGTGGACGAGGCACCGATCCCGTTTGCCGTCGAGACCAAGGGGACCGCGCTCGATCTGGAGCGCGTAGAGATCCTCAAGGGGCCACAAGGAACCTTGTTCGGGCAAAACTCGACTGGTGGCGCGATCAACTTCATTGCTGCCAAGCCAACCAACGAACTTCAGGCTGGCGGCGAAGTTTCTTACGGCAACTTCAATGCCGTCACGCTAGGCGGCTTCGTCAGCGGTCCTATCACTGAAACATTGTCGGCTCGCCTCGCTTGGGATCATGACAGTCGGGATCCTTGGCAGCGCAGCTACACAACAGGCGAGCGCAATGGCTCAGTAGATATCGGCAAGGGACGCCTGATCCTTGATTGGAAGCCAGACGCTCGCCTGTCGGTGTCGTTCACCCTCTCGGGGTTCATTGACCATTCCGAGGTGCAGGCAACGCAGTTGATCGGTATTGACCTCAACAATCCCGGTGTCGTGGCCTTCATTCCAGGCCTTGCCGACTACCCTCGTTCGCCCCGGTCAAACACAGCCGCCGACTTCACGTCGGGGAGAGACTATAATCGACACAATAGCTTCGGACAGGGTACATTGCGAACAGATTATTCACTGACAGATGGGCTGACTTTAACTTATCTTGGCACATATAGTCGTTTCAAGGAACGAGAGTTCCAGGATCAAGATGGCACCGTACTTGAAAATATTCATGCTTTGACTGTCGGAAAAATTTCCTCATGGTCGCACGAATTGCGTTTTTCGGGTGAATTGAACGACCGGAGTCATTTCGTTACGGGACTTGCTTATTCAACTGATTCTGTGACTGAATCCAACTTCGGATCATTAGGGCAAAGTACCAATGCGTATGCTTTTACCCCTCTTGGTCTTCCACCATATACCGGATTTACCAATTACGGCAGACAGAAAGCTAAAACATACGCTGTGTTTGGTAACGTAGACCAGTCTATTTTCGACACGGTCAAAATTTATGGTGGGTTAAGATACACTAATTTCCGTGATAATTTCTCTGGGTGCACAAAAGATCCTGGGGACGGGACTCTTGCAAGCGTGTTCAGCGCCATCTTCGGCATCACGCCTGCGATCCCGAATGGTGGCTGCATTACGCTTAATAATGTCATGTTCCAGCCTGCCTTTGTGCAGTCCCAGTTGAAAGAAAATAATCTGTCCTGGCGCGCCGGTGCGGAGTGGGCGCCCGCGCCCAGGACACTCATTTACGCGAACGTAAGTCAAGGGTACAAGGCTGGGGGCTACCCGCAGCTGGCCGCCACCGTCACAAGCCAGCTGTCGCCTGTCAAGCAAGAAGGGGTCTTGGCTTACGAAGCTGGCTTCAAAAAGTCGCTCTTCAATAGAACTCTGCAAGTGGACGGAGCTTTTTTTTATTACAAATATAATAACAAGCAAATTCTTGGCAAGGTGCAAGACCCGATTTTTGGTCTTCTTCTACGGCAGATCAATATTCCTAGGTCAGAAATTCTCGGTGCTGAATTTCAAGCAGCTTGGGCTCCTGATCGCCATCTGACTGTTTCCGCTGGCGGCTCCTACCTCAACACGCGTATCAAGGGCGACTTCATTACGTTCGGGGGCAACGGGCAGAGTCAGAATCTGCGCGGGAACCCCTTCCCCAATACGCCAAAATGGCACCTGGTTGCCGACATCAATTACAAATGGGATATTTCCGACAGACTTGACGGATTTGTCGGCGGATCGGCCAACTATCAGTCGGCAACCAACAGTCAGCTGGGCGCGGCGTCCATCTTGCGCGTCGATCCCTATACGCTGGTGGACTTGCGTGCGGGTATCGAAACGAAAGACCAGGCCTGGCGTTTCTCCGTCTGGGGTCGCAACGTGTTCGACAAGTATTACTGGGTAGGTGGCAACCGCCCACTGGACACGGTCGTACGCTTTGCCGGCATGCCCGCGACTTATGGTGTGACCCTGGGTTTCAAATATCGTTGAACGCGAGCGTCCTCGGCGAAGGACGCCCTCAAGCTTTGATGGCCTTGCGCTGGTAATCGGTCTTTCCGATCGGCTACCAGTTGCGGGCAAGCTACGAGCAAGCGCTTCCGGCAAAGGGCCTTATCCCCGCTGATCTCCTAAAACGGAAAGTCGTCCATGATCGAGTTTCACTACGTCCACACGCCCAACGCCCTCAAGGTCCGGATCATGCTGGAGGAAGTTGGGCTACCTTTTCAACGTATAGATTATGACTTGCGTAACGGCGATCACCTCAATCCCCATTTTCGTCGCCTCAATCCCAACAATAAACTGCCCGTCATTCAGGATCTTCAACCTGCCGATGGCGCGGGACCTGTAACGGTGTTTGAGAGCGGTGCCATTCTCATCTATCTTGCGGAAAAGACCGGCCAACTCTTGTCGTCAGACGCGCGCGTCCGAACAACGACGTTGCAATGGCTGATGTGGCAAATGGCAGGTCTAGGTCCGATGCTTGGCCAGTTTGCTCATTTCGCGCGTTATTCCCCTGAAGGGCAGCCTTACGCGCTTGATCGCTATACCCGTGAATTGGGCAGGCTTCTGAACGTCCTCGAATACCGGCTAGGCGAGGCTGAATTTCTCGCTGGTATTTATTCGATTGCAGACATTGCGTCGTTTCCGATCGCAAGCGGTCTTCTAAAGTTCGGCTACGACCTCTCCCCATATCCCCAGATCGAGCGCTGGATCACGGCCATCTCGGTCCGCGAGGCGGTCATGCGGGCTGACGATATCTCTGGAATACCCGCACGCGTTCTTGAAAATCCGCGCGATTTGTCTGCCGAGGAGTGGTCCAATCTCTATGGCGACAACATGATCAACGCCTCGCGAGGTGTTCCGGATTGATAGGAAACAACTGGGGGTGGAACCGTGCTGTGGATGACGGCAGCCGACGCGGCCCACGCTCGAAGCAAAAGCACGGAAGGCGCCCGCTTGATCCGGAAGCGAGTATTCTCATGAAGAAATTCAGAGGGAGAGCAGCATCATGAAAGCAGCGGTGTTCTATCGCCCAGGTCCGCCCGCGGTTTTGCGGTATGAGGAAATTGCAAGACCAATTTGCGGGCCCGGTGAGGTACTCGTCCGGATCGCAGCGATCAGCATCGAGGGCGGCGACATCTTCAACCGTAACGACATTGCCTTTGCTCGACCGATGGAGAGCCCTGCTCATGTTGTTGGCTATGCAGCCGCTGGTGAGATTGTTGAAGTCGGAACTGCCGTGCAACATCTTCGCGCGGGCCAGCGAGTGACAACGGTGGGATTGAACGGGTCCCATGCGGAATATCGGGCCGTGCCGGCGCATTGCGCATGGATAATCCCGGACCAGCTTGATTTCGCCACGGCTTCGGCCATCCCGACGGCCTTCGCGACCGCGCACGAGAGCCTTTTTGAGTATGGATCGTTGCGCGCTGGCGAAACGGTTCTGGTGACCGGGGCGGCTGGGGGTGTCGGCCTTGCGGCGATCCAGCTCGCGAAGCGCGCAGGTGCCCGTGTGATCGGCACCGCGTCGACCGATGATCGCCTGGTGCGCCTGATTGCCTATGGCATGGACGCCGGGGTCAATTCCCGGTCTGGCGGCATGGCGTCGGCTGTCATGGAGTTGACCGACGGACGCGGCATCGATCTCGTTGTTGAAGCGGTCGGGGGAAGATTCTTGCAGGAGTCGTTGCATTGCCTGGCCCAGCGGGGGCGGATTAGCACCCTCGGGGCGGCTTCGCGCGAGCCGATGCGCGTTGACATCATGCCCCTCCTCTTGGTCAACGGATCGATGACTGGCATTTACACGCCAAGCGATCTTGCAACGCCCCGGTTTCACGGACTTGTCCAATCGCTCATCGAACAGGTTGCGCGCCATGAGCTTGAGGTCGTGATCGATCGCTCTTTCGCCTTACGCGACGCCGCCGCCGCCCATGCCTATATCGAAGACCGCCAAGCTTTCGGCCGAGTGCTTCTCATTCCCTAGCCGCCGGCCTCTCGCATTGCCTGGACAAAGCCTATCATACCAATCGGGCGTCACCCGCGGTTTTATCCGGATCGGCAATTCGGTTGTATTTGATCCTCTCGCCATCCAAGTCGACGCGGAGGCGGCGCTTGTCGATCTTGCCGACGCTAGTCCGCGGTAGGTAGGACGCCATGGACCAGTATTCAGGAACCCATAACTTCGCCACCTGCGGGCGCAACCATGCGCGCAAGGTCTCTGCGGACGCCGTTGCCCCGGGGCGAGGAACGTATATCACCAGTGGCCGCTCCTCCCATCTCGCGTCGGGAACCGAGATGACCGCAACTTCGGAGATATCCGGATGCGAGGACAGAACATTTTCGAGGTCGACGGAGGAAATCCACTCTCCTCCGGACTTTATGAGATCTTTCACCCGATCGGTGATTTGGACGTAGCCGTGCTCATCAATTAGTCCCGCATCGCCTGTCTTGAGCCAACCGTCCTGCGAGAGGCAATTGTCGTCCGAGCCATGGTAGCGCGCAGTCACCCAAGGGCCGCGCAACTCAAGGTTTCCGATCGTCTTGCCGTCGTGGGGCAAAGATGTGCCCTGCTCATCAACAATGCGCACCTCCATGCCCGGCACAGGACGCCCGCTTTTCGCGCGCCATTCGGCAGCATCGTCCGATGTGCTGCCCGCGGGCGGGTGGGAAAGAGTGCACATGGGGCTTGTCTCGGTCATACCCCACCCTTGTATCAGCGGAATGTTCCAGTGCTCAGCTGTAGCCTTGATGAGGCGGGGCGAGACCGCAGAGCCGCCAGACAGCATGAGGCGGAATGAAGACATGTCAAGCGGCGCGGTCTCATGCGATCGTAGCAGGTCGTTCAGGATCGTAGGTACGGTCGCAGTTACGGTTGGGCACCCTTCCACAATCATCGCTCGGATCTTGTCGGGTTGCAGGTGTTGCGCCGGCAACAGGAAATTGCTCCCAGCTAACCAGCCGCTGTAAGGCAAACCCCACGCATTGGAATGGAACATCGGCGGAATTAGGAGTATGCAATCGCTCTCGCAGATACCAAACGTATCGGTGGCCATCGAAGCCAAGCTGTGCAGAAAGATTGACCGGTGACTGTAGACCACGCCTTTGGGATTTCCCGTCGTTCCCGAGGTATAGCAAACGACGGCGGCCGAATTTTCATTCAGTGCCGGCCATGAGGAGACCGGTTCGACGTTCGTTATAAGGGCTTCGTAAGCGGTGACTTTGCCGGAATAGGAGCCAAGGTCTGCTGTGCCGCCGACGAGGATCACATGTTCAAGGCAGGCAACCTGTGGCAGGATATCGACCACCTGTTGCGCAAGGCAAGCGTCCAGAATTAGGACCCGATCCCTCGCTTCGTTCATGATGAAGCGCATCTGATCGGCAGATAGCCTGACGTTCAATGTGTGCAAAACGGCGCCCATTGCGGGCACCGCTAGGTATGCCTCGAAATGCTCCTGATGATTCCAGCAATAAGTTGCCACCCGATCATTGTGCTTCACGCCCACAGTTGCCAAGGCGGTCGCAAGCTTGCGCGCGCGAAGCGCTACTTCTTCGTATCTCGCCCGACGAAAGTTCGCGCCATCAAAGGTAGAAATTTCTCGTTTCGCGTGATTGCGTGCGCCATGATCCACTATCATTTGGGTGGTCAACGGTGTGACCATCATGGTTGCTTTCATAAGATCCTCTGCATTTCGATTTATACTCGCGGGGGCATTTTCGCTGACATGATTTGCCCGCCTTATGGCGATGTCTAACTACTGATGACGAACGCAGACGGTGACGAAACAGCCCATCGTCACCGCCAATTGCGTCGATTTTGACAATTAATTACATGACGTCAGCAGATATCCAGAAATATTATTCTAATATAGCGTCAAACTAAACTAGATTCCTAAAAACCGAGATCGATGTGTATTGACGTATTTTTATCAAACCTCTTGGGACACCCATTCACCTTGTTCGTTCGGATACGTGGCAATATTCTTGATTTGCCCAGGGATCGTGATCTCGATAACTTCCAAGTCAGGCGAGGAGCTTATCTCACGATGCCGATTTTTGGGCAGTTGGAACAGCACCGATCCGGCTTCCACCCGTACAACACCGACGCCTTCAAATTCGTATTCTGCCCATCCGCGCGTAACGTAGGCCACTTGGTAGGCCCATTCATGCCAATGCCAGACTGTGGAATGGTCATCGACTTCGGGGTTTGCCCTGTAGATTTTCGCGCCTACCGCCCCTCCGCTCAACCGCTCGATATCGGTGTCGCGAACGAGGAACGAGGGCGCCTCTTTCAGGATTTTAAAGCTGTCCGGCTGAAGGTGCATGAAATGCTCCTTCGTCTGCAACCGCATCTCAGGGCTGGGAGGGGGCAACGGTGGATCATAACCGGGCTGTGACATCAAATATCTCCTAGAGTCGAAAGCGAGCGCCAAGCATAATACTTGCTTTGTGAGTTAGCAAGTACTTTGTCAGAAGCCGTGCCGTGTTGGCGAGCTCGTTTCGCTCAATCGGCTATGCAACAGGGCGAGCGTGGGCCGCGTTTCTCTGCAGCGCATATCGATCCTTACTAGTGTTATGTTATTAGCAATTGCCGCCTTCGAAATGGGTTCGAGCGACATGCAGAGATCGAGAGGGTGACGTGATTTCATACGAGCGACTCTGGTTCTTGCTTCGATTACCTTGCTAGTATATCGAGATAGTTTATCTCACCCCCTTCTTGATGAAAGTCGCTTTGCCTATGTCTCGTCCTCAACGTCGCACCCAAAGCGAACGCCGAGAGGAGGCCGAGCGGCGCATCATGGAAACGGCAGTGCGGCTCGTCGCGGTACGCGGCCTCGATGGTCTGAAACTGGCCGATATCGGGGTGGAAGCGGGTTACAGCCGTGGGCTCCCAGCTCATCACTATGGCACTCGCGCGAAGTTCGAAATAGCCCTTATCGAATTTATTCGCGACGAGTTTGAGTTCGAGATGGCGAAGGTAGATATCCCTCAAGGATTGGCAGGGCTTATACAGTTGGTGCGGACATTTTGCGATCCAGGAAAGGACGTTCTGTGTAAATCCGTCGCCCATATAGTTTTTTCTGATTTCCCATTGGGCAATGGAGATGAGCTGAAAGTAAAAGTTCTCGCGGATCTACGCGCAACTGTTCACAAATTGCTTGAACGCAGCATCTCTGATGGCATAAAATTAGGCGAGGTGCGCCCCGATGCTAATCCAAAACGGCTTACCTTTTTACTGTCAACCTCGATAAATGCGCTGATTAAAGAATGGTTGGCCGATCCGACAGTAAATTTGGTGGCGGTGGGAGAAGAACTCGTTCAGGTCCTTGTGAACGGCTTGGCCCCCCGGATTGCCACGCACAGTAAGGTCATACGATCAGTGGCGCAGCCACAGTCTCTTGATCTTCCTCGGTCGATCTCAGCTTCAGGCCATTCCTGATCTGAACTGATGGGGTGGATGCCTCCTTCGCCCGGCATCGTATGATGCCAGATCGGCGCGACTTTGCGCTGGAGAAGGAGGAGCACGTGACTGACGTTCACATTCTCGCGATCGACGTTGCCAAGCGCAGCTTTTAGGTCTGCCTGACCGCCGCGGGAAGTGCGGTTCTATTCAACCGGACGGTTTCGCGCGCAAAGCTCGAGATGATTCTGCACGAGCAGGCACTCTGTATTGTGGCGATGGAGGCGTGCGCGACGAGCCACTTCTGGGGACGGTTCGTACAAGGCTTGGGTCACGAGGTGCGGCTGATCCCGCCGATTTACGTGAAGCCGTTCGTCAAGCGCCAGAAGAATGATACGACGGACGCGGCTGCGATCGCCGAAGCCGCGCTGCGGCCGAACCTGAAGGGCGTGGCGGTGAAGTGAGGTGGTCCCGCTTTTCTGGGACAGGATGCTAGGGTCAGGACCTATTGATATGATTGGGTTTGTGTGATTCAGGCTCCGTGAGGAGACTGGATTTAAGCGACCTGTATTGGCTGACGGACGAGCAGATGGCGCGGCTACGCTGTCGCGATGCACCAAAAGATTATGGACCGCACAAGACGCTTTACAACCGCTGGAAGCGGTGGGGTGACAAGGGCGTATTCCTGCGGATAGATTTCGCACTTCGATCTAGAATCTACCCGCTTACAATCCGCCGGTGCGATAATAATAGGTATGTTAAACTCATCCGCGTCTGCCCTGAACAGATGCCTATGAAGCCAAGAGCATGTTGACCAAATCCCAGGGCATTTCATCGCAAATCGTGTAATGTGGGGTACTTAAGGGGGTGCTCGATATTTAAAATCTCAAACTTGGTGTATAAATCATAAGGTTATCAAAGGTAGTAGTTGACTTAAAGGTCCTACTCCCGCAACCAACTTATACCAGCCTTCAGTGAAGCTGACTCACGATGAGGATTCCCAAGGCGCTAAATTTCTGAATCTATGGTTTCCTGTTGGAGGGCATGGCCATGGGTGCAGCGATTGGTTTGCGGGACGACTTTGACGCGTTGAGCCTGTGGCGACTGGCGCGTGCGACAAGGAGCGCGAACCAGGGGCGACGGCTGTTGGCATTGGCGGAAATTTATGATGGCGGAAGCCGCAGCGATGCTGCGCGCATCGGCGGAGTGACGTTGCAGATCGTGCGCGACTGGGTGGTACGGTTCAATGCCCGAGGTCCGGACGGACTCCTCGACGGGAAGGCACCAGGCAAGCCCCCGTTGTTGAATGATGCCCAGCGCCAGGCTCTTGCGGCGATCGTTGAAAGCGGCCCAATCCCGGCGATTCATGGGGTTGTGCGCCTGTCTCTTATACACATCTGATGTGTATAAGAGACAGCCCAGCGCCAGGCTCTTGCGGCGATCGTTGAAAGCGGCCTAATCCCGGCGATTCATGGGGTTGTGCGCCTGTCTCTTATACACATCTGTACGGTTCAATGCCCGAGGTCCGGACGGACTCCTCGACGGGAAGGCACCAGGCAAGCCCCCGTTGTTGCATGATGCCCAGCGCCAGGCTCTGGCGGCGATCGTTGAAAGCGGCCTAATCCCGGCGATTCATGGGGTTGTGCGCCTGTCTCTTATACACATCTGTACGGTTCAATGCCCGAGGTCCGGACGGACTCCTCGACGGGAAGGCACCAGGCAAGCCCCCGTTGTTGCATGATGCCCAGCGCCAGGCTCTGGCGGCGATCGTTGAAAGCGGCCTAATCCCGGCGATTCATGGGGTTGTGCGCCTGTCTCTTATACACATCTAGATGTGTATAAGAGACAGTCATCGACCTTTGCTGCGAAGCATGGAACAGGCTGATCGATCAGCCCTGGCGCAGCATGACGATCGGACGCCGAAAATGGGCGCGTGGGTCGTGATCAATGCAGGTTGGTATTATCCTGCAAGTCTTGTGAAGACTGCAGGGCAAGATGCCCGCCAGACTCTACAACCAACTTGTCCAGCATGGACAGATCGGTTCGCACATCATGGTGCGACACGCCGCCGGCGACAAACTTTGCCTGCTCCGCTTCGGTTTGCTGCTTTTCCGTCGGCTCCCCGACACTTGGTTGAACAACCCCCGCTCAACGGCGTTCGGCAATCTGGAGGATACCTGCCAGATCACCATACATGTCTACGAGCAGCGCACTCTTGTCCTCGTTTGGCGAGAGAACAATTTGATCGATCAGCTTGCGAACAATCTCGGACGATTGCGTCGCATGCTCTGGGTCGTTGAGCGTTCCGATCAAATTCTGAACTTGGTTCCTAAAATGCTCCGCCATCGCAGGGTGCACCAGCGGCGGGGCTTCAGGTGAATTTGCCACAAGGTCTTTCAGCTCTTCCTTGCGACGCTGAAGGCCGTTGGCTTCTTCCTTGATGAGCGGTTGGATTGGGCGTGGTCCATTTCGTAGCATCGACCGGGCTCATACCACCGCCATCAGGCTTAAACACTCTGCAGGTATCACTTATGCAACGAGAGTTATCCAGAAGGGTATTTTGCGTCCCATCCATTCTACTATTTGGGTATGCAAACGATATATCCTCGTAGGCCACGCCGTTCAAATGCATGCGTGCCACAGTGTGCTGAAGCGTCGTAGCCCATTGCAGAATTTGGGTGACAGCCAATTCGTAGCTCTCAGAGCTGCCACTTTTACCTTCTCCTCGCATGGAACTGGTGACAGCATAGCTTAGCGCTGCGAACAGCGCTACGCCGAGCAGAATGAGAAAGAGGACGTTGCCGCGGTGAGAGCGCGTGTGATGGGAAGCCGAAGCCATTGTTCTGTAGAGCGTATCATCCTCCGGCTTGATCAATCAAGCCAGTGATAAATTAGCGCTACAGCTCATCAAAGGCCGTCTCCAGCAGGCGGAGTCGGGCCGGCAGGTTGGCCACGATACTGTCATGCACTTCTTTGGCGAAGTCGCCCGGCATGAGGGATAGGGCCTTGTCCGGCGCGTCCTCGGCGCGCTCAAGAATGTCGGTGATGGCCTTGGTCATGGGTGTCGGGCCGAGGCCTGCCGCTTTGCCTGTCTGGACAAAGTGGCGTCCGACCACTTCCAATATGCGGTAATGTCGGCTTTTCCCGACCGACATGGCCAGCTTGTATTTGTTGTTCGGGATTTGCCGCTTGTCGAAAGCGGGTTGCGCCGACAGCACATCGTAAAACGGCGTTAGGCTGTAGCGGCCTTCCGGCTTCAGGAAGACGCTGAAATTCTTGCCATGGCCGTCCGTCGCCCCGATCAGCCAGAACAGGATCTGGCTTTTGAAGAAATCCACCTGATCCTTCTGCGGCTCGTCCGAGCGTTGCAGAAGCGTCAGGATATCGGCGACGCCGGGTCCGCCATTGTTCTGGTATTTTTGCGTCGATGGAATGCCCATCGCTTGGCAGCAATCCTCTTGCGGCAGGCGCAGCAGATGCTGCGGATTGCGCCACCGCCGGTCGAACCGTTCGACCACCAGCACGCGCCGCTTACCGAACGTGACGATTTGAGTTTGCGCCACATCGAGGCCAAAAGCTTCGAGGAGCTTCAGGCAGTAATGCTCGTTATCGACACTGGCCGCCATATCAATCGGGCCTGTCTCTTATACACATCTAGATGTGTATAAGAGACAGGCCACGACCGGATCACCGCCTGTCTCTTATACACATCTAGATGTGTATAAGAGACAGTTATCGACACTGGCCGCCATATCAAGCGGGCCGAAGGCGGTCGGGATTGCTCCGAGTTGCGGCTTCAGGCGGTGGGTGGTCGGTGTTGTGCCAACAGGCCGCATCCACTGGCCTTCATGCCAGAGCAGAGCGGTTTTCTCCTGCGCGCCTGCGATGGAGATACGGAACTCCTGCTCCTTATCCACGCCGAGCGGTGCGGTCGCGAGGCTGGCAAGGATCGCTTCAATCTCTTCGTCGCTGACAGGTTCACCCTTCACATAGGGCTCTGCATCGGCTGGCCCTTCTTCGGGTATGAATTGCATCGCGCCGACGCAGTCGCGCCCAATGGCTTCCAGCAGGCTGAAATAGTCCGCCCCCTGCGCGCCCATCCGTTCCGCTACACGTCTGCGGACGTGCGGATTGTCTGGCAGCAAATTGTCGAAGACGGCCACGACCGGATCACCGCTATAGGCCGTCTCGCGCAAGGGGAGCGATAGCGAAATCGCAAAGGCCGGACTCCAGTCGAGCCAGCTCCGATCATACTGAAAGCTGACCGCCCCGTTTGCTTCCTTGAGCAACCTTCCGACAAGACGGTTGTTGATCAGCACGTTGAGAGGCGCGTGGGTCTTGCGGCGTGCCATCAGAAGATGTCCTCGATATCCTTCGCCGGTCGCCCGGAGCGGGTATCGACCACCAGTTCAAGATCAAGCGCGGCGAACAGTGCATAGATCGACGACAGCTTGGTGCCCTCGTGCCCGGTCTCAATCTTGGAGATCATTTCCTGACGCAGCCCCGCTAGATTGGCGAGGTCGGTTTGCGTCAACCCGCGCTGTTTGCGCGTGCGCTGAATGAGGTTGCCCAATTGGCGGGGTGAGCGTGCGATATGTGACATAGGAATCTCCTGCATCACATTACGCCGAAAATCGCATAAAAGTACAATATGCTATTTTGAACATAAAACCTCCTTATGCGCTTTCTGGCATAAAGAGCGTTTATGCGCATTTTAGCATAGGGCGGATTAACGCGATCTGCCGTGATCCTTGTCAGACGATGGCGTCACAATCGACCGGAATTCCCGGTCAGTCGCGCCGAGCCTATTCCCATCTAGAGGATACCGGGGCGAGCGAATGGCGACAGCCTGCGCCGTTGCTCTGTCATAGCGCTCGAACTGCTCATGCATCTCCGGATACTCCTTCAACATATCGTCAGCTGAGCCACAAGCCACATGCCGATCACTATGACTGGCCGTAACGTCCGCTGCCTAGGAGCGGAAATCCTGATAAATTCCCATTAAAATTGCGCGTCTGTGCTGGCTTTGATCCATTGAACTTCCCCCCAGATATCAGCGATCCCGGCCTTGAGACTTCCCCTGATCGTTCACAATCGACCGGAACGCCCGATTGACCTCACTCGCCTTGCCGACCTCTCGCGGCGGTTTTTGGGGACGCGGATCGGCGGAGCCTCCCGTCCCATTTCCATCGGCTGCGGGACTCTAATGCCTGACATACCCGGAGAGGCCAGCGGGGATTGAGAACGCGGATGTTTTGCGGTGGTGGCATGCGCTGCTGTGTGTTGTTGTCAACGGCGGTCAGATTCCAGGCCATCGGGGCGGAGTAAAAGCAGGCCACTGCGATGCGGGCCTGACGATATGAAGAGGGCTCCGATCGGGGCCCTCTTCATATCATTGTCGTCATTGATCAGGTGGCGGTGATCTCGCCAGTGTCCGGATCGACGACCGGATTGGCCTGGTTTTGCTCCGCCCCCGCAGCACGGCGGCGGGCGGACTGCTTGAGGCGGTAGCTATCGCCGTTCATGGCCAGGATGCTGACGTGGTGCGTGAGCCGATCGAGCAGCGCGCCGGTGAGCCGCTCGGATCCCAGGACCTGCGTCCAGTCCTCGAACGGCAGGTTGGATGTGACGATCGTTGATCCCCGCTCATAGCGCTGCGAGAAGGTCTCGAACAGCAGTTCAGCGCCTGTGGGCGAGAGGGGAACATAGCCCAGTTCATCGACGATCAGCAGCTTCACCGCTGCAAGATCGCGCTGCATCTTGAGCAGTCGCTTTTCGTCCCTCGCCTCCATCAGCTGGTTGACCAGGGCAGCGGCGGTCGTGAACGCGACCGTGAAGCCTTTCTGGCAAGCCGCCAGTCCCAGCGCGAGCGCTACATGTGTCTTGCCGGTGCCGCTATTGCCCAGCGCGATGATATTTTCCCGCCGCAGGATGTATTCGCAGCGGGCCAGCTCCAGCACGAGCATTTTGTTGAGGCCTGGAATGGCCGTGAAGTCGAACGTGTCGAAGCTTTTCACCGCCGGGAACCGCGCAGCCCGGATCCGGCGCTCCACAGTGCGGCGCTCACGATCGATCAGCTCAAGTTCGATGAGGCGAAGCAGGTATCGGCTATGATCGACCCCGTCGCGTGCACATTCACGCGCCAGCTTCGTTAGCGTCCGCGCTCGTGGTGTAATTTCCGGTGTAGATTGAGGTCTGTCTCTTATACACATCTAGATGTGTATAAGAGACAGACCTGGCGCAATGGCTACCGTGACCGCAGCCTTGATCCCCGGCTCGGCACGCTTAACCTGAGATGTGTATAAGAGACAGAGTTACCACACTTCACACGTCCACCGAGGAGTTGATCCCGATGACCGACGACAGACTACCGCTTGCTGAACTGAGGGCGAAGACCGGAGATGGAGATTTCCTGCGCACGATCGCCGAGAGCGTGCTGCAGATCATTATGGAGGCCGATGTCGACGGTCGCGTTGGCGCTGGCCGGCACGAACGCTCCGGCGAGCGCACGACCTGGCGCTATGGCTACCGTGACCGCAGCCTTGATCCCCGGCTCGGCACGCTTAACCTGAGATGTGTATAAGAGACAGAGTTACCACACTTCACACGTCCACCGAGGAGTTGATCCCGATGACCGACGACAGACTACCGCTTGCTGAACTGAGGGCGAAGACCGGAGATGGAGATTTCCTGCGCACGATCGCCGAGAGCGTGCTGCAGATCATTATGGAGGCCGATGTCGACGGTCGCGTTGGCGCTGGCCGGCACGAACGCTCCGGCGAGCGCACGACCTGGCGCTATGGCTACCGTGACCGCAGCCTTGATCCCCGGCTCGGCACGCTTAACCTGAGATGTGTATAAGAGACAGAGTTACCACACTTCACACGTCCACCGAGGAGTTGATCCCGATGACCGACGACAGACTACCGCTTGCTGAACTGAGGGCGAAGACCGGAGATGGAGATTTCCTGCGCACGATCGCCGAGAGCGTGCTGCAGATCATTATGGAGGCCGATGTCGACGGTCGCGTTGGCGCTGGCCGGCACGAACGCTCCGGCGAGCGCACGACCTGGCGCTATGGCTACCGTGACCGCAGCCTTGATCCCCGGCTCGGCACGCTTAACCTGAGATGTGTATAAGAGACAGACATTGACGGACGCGACCCCCGCTTCTCATATTCTCGCAGCACAGTGGGGAGTTTGAGTTGCTTGAGATGATGCGCGAGCAGGACCTGCGGCGTCCCCGCCATGGTGCCAGTGGGCATCTTGTCCTCTGCGACCTGGTTCATGCCGCCAACTCCTGAGATGTTTGGGGCACGAGTGCGGCATAGTCGGCGGCACGCGTCGTCTTCACGTCCATTTTCGGCAGATGGGGATAGGCTGCCAGATCCAGGCGGGCGGGCCGCCGTTCGATGCGCGCCAGCGCGATCTGCTTGACCGCATCGAAGCCGATTGCGCCGATAAAGATCGCCTCGTTCACCGCGAAGGTGACGATCTCCATCGGTATCGCCTCCAACAGGCGTAGGATCTGGATGAACTCGCGCTTGCCCTTGTTGCCCATGCGCGCCTCAAGGAGGTGACGCATATGCTGGAACGCTTGCGGCAGAGCCCAGTCCTGCAGCGCGGCGGCCTGATCAAGCGCATTGGGCTTGGTTTCGATCAGCGCCAGATAATGCAGCGGGTTCGCCACAAACATGGCCTCACCATAACAGCGCGGATGTCTGGCGATCTCCTCATTGCCACATAGGATGACCACCGTGTCGACGAAGCCCTTCACCATGACATCCTGGAAGCCGTAACGGGTCGGCACCGAGTAGTCGTTGGTCCGGTAGCGCACCAAGGCGGTCGACGATACGCGAGCGGCCCTGGTCTCGCACGGTTCGAACTGCCCTGCTGGCAATGCCCGCATCGTCGCCAGATCGGTCAGAAGCCGTGTGCCGATCGTCTCGCTGTGCCGGCCAGCCCGCTCTTCCTGACGGGCCCGACAGCGACCCAACAGCTCATCATTGAAGTCATCGAAGCTGGGGGCATGCGGGATCGGCACCATGAAGTGCGATCGGGCGTGCTTGACCAAGCCTTCCACCTTCCCCTTGTCGTTCCCCTTTCCAGGCCGACCAAAGCGATCGGTAAAAAGATAATGGCTGACGAGCCCGGTGAACGCGCGTGTTCGCTCGCGCTTCCCATCGCCGCAGATCCTGGCAACCGCGATCTTCATGTTATCGTAAAGGATTGACAGCGGCACACCGCCAAAAAAGGCGAACGCCGATACATGCCCGTCCAGAAAGGCCTCGGTCGTCTCCGCTGGATAGGCCTTCACAAAGCAGGCATCCGATTGCGGCAGGTCCATGCAAAAGAAGTGCATTTTCCGGCGGACACCATCGATCACGCCTACCGCTTCGTCAAAATCCACCTGTGCATGTCCTGGCGGGTGCGCCAGCGGCACGAACGTCTCGCGTCCCCGCGCCCGGCACAGCCGGACATAATCCTTTACGACAGTGTAGCCGCCGCCAAAGCCATGCTCGTCGCGCAGACGTTCAAAGATCCGTTTGGCGCTGTGCCGCTGCTTCACAGGCGCAATGCGATCCGCTGACAGGATCGCGTCAATCACTGGCAGCAGCGGCCCCAACTTCGGCTTCGCCACAGGCTTGGTCCGCGTGTAGCCGGGCGGCAGAGAAAACCGGCACATCTTCGATATCGTCTCGCGGCTCAGTCCAAAGACCTTCGCCGCCTCGCGCTGGCTGTTACCTTCAACAAAAACAAAGTGCCGAACGGCGGCGTAGCTCTCCACGGCAAACATCCCCGGCCACCCCCCTTAAAAGGAGCAACCTATCCAATGGCTGGTTTTTAAACCGCCACGCTCAGCAAATCGCTGGCGTTCCATTGGCCTGGTTTGTCACCGCCCTCTACAGCAACTACAGATTCTGACCCTAGCGGCACTTTTGCACCGCCAGAACGCCCCTTACGGGTATAGATGCCGCCTCAGCCAGTCCTTTGCATCGCGATTGGCCTGAAGCGCCACCAAGGCCGTGGGGTGCAAGTAGAAGCCGTGAATCGCGCCCGGATATACGTGCAGCTCGGTTCCCACTCCGGCCCGAACCAGCCGCGCCGCATAATTGATGTCCTCGTCGACGAAAAGATCGAGCGCACCAGTCGAAACAAACGCCGGCGGCAAGCCGCTCAGATCGACGGCACGCGCGGCAGCAGCATAGGGTGAAACGGTCGCTGCGCCTGGCGCATGCCCAAGGTAAGAGCGCCAGCCAAAATCGTTGCTGCCGTTATTCCACACAAATCGACCGGCATGCGGATGCGGCTCCGCCGTGCATGTGCGATCGTCCAGCATCGGATAGACCAGTTGCTGAAATGCGAGCGGATACACGCCGCGATCACGCGCCAGCAGAGCCAGCGCTGCGGCAAGGCCGCCACCCGCGCTCTCGCCGAGCAATCCAATCCGCGCCGGATCAACGCGGAGTTCCTTGGCATTCCCGTACAGCCAGGCAAGCCCGGCATAACAGTCTTCAAGTGGCCCGGGAAAAGGCGTTTCGGGCGCAAGGCGATAATCCACACTAACGATCATGCAGTTGAGGTCCACGACCATTTGTCGGTGGATCGGCTCATGACTTGCGGCGGTGCCGCAGATATAGCCTCCGCCATGAATATGATAGATACATGGCAAAACATCGTCCGCACGATCTGCCGGACGGTAGAATGTCAATGGAATTTCCGGGGTTGCGTCGGTACCCGGGACGAGCATCACCTGCTTATCGACGTAGTCAGGGCTGACGATTTCGCCAAGCAGCAGTTCGCCGGAAGCGCGGATAGTGTCCAACATAGTCGCGTCCACCGTCATCGAAGGCCATTTCTCGAGCATGTCAAGCAACTCGGGGTCGATGGACTGATCGCTATCAATCATGTTACGATATCCCCTCAGTCTATAGGTCCATGACGTCTTGGATCATTCGGCGGCGAACTTGCAGATGGCCTAGATCGTTTCCCGGTATATATGTATGAACGCAATAATTGCGTCATCGTATTCCCTTACTATTTCCTAGGATTTGGCTACCTCCACCATTTCCCTCCCCAGACGAGCGTGCTTGGTATTGCCAAGCACGCTCGCGGAAGATGGAATTAGAAACTGTATCCGACCCTTAAGCCATAAGTGGCGGGACGCTGATAGGATTCGTTGGCACCACTATTATTGTAGAAATTGGCCAGCATGACCCTTGTGCTAGTGATATTCGTTCCCCAACCCGTGACGGTGAGGCCGGGCACCGCCGCAGGCGAGAAGGAGGCGCTCAGGCCAAGAGTTGCATAGGCCTTCTGATCGAAGACATTCCCAACATCGTAGAATATCCGCTCTGAAGCATATCCATTCGCTGTAAAAGAGAACGTGCCCAGGTCCAGCTCTTTTGTGTAGGTTGCGGACAGAGATGCCGTTGCTTTTGGTGCGCGCGGCATTTGTTTGCCTGTCGCAGACATGACTGGAGTTGTGTCTAAACTGGTATTCGTTCCGTTATAAACGTTCCATGTTGCGTTTGGATAAGATGAGAAGGTAGCATCTAGTACCGAAATCGCGCCAGTCACTCGCAATTCGCGGCTCAGCCTTGCGTCCAGAGTAAGTTCGGCACCGTACATTTTTCCTTGCGCAGCGTTCGATAGCCTGCCGAGCGAGGTTGTCGGGTTTGGCGGACACGGCGCTACAAAGCATGCATCTTGGAAGGTCAGGATCTGCATATCCTTCAGCTTATTATAAAAAATCGCGAAATCGACATTGACCCTGGAGCTGATCGCCGATTTCAAGCCGAGCTCGAAAGCGGTAATTTTTTCCGGTTCCACGGATGTTGGGAAGGAACAGCTTCCGGGAACCGTGACGTTCGCCGCAGCGCAAGATTCCGGACTCTGTGCAAACGGAATTGTCGTATTGTCAAGATTGCCGCTTTTGAACCCGGTGCTGTAGGTGAAATACAAGTTTGAATTCGGGTTAACCTTGTAGCGTATCGATGCTCTCTGCGTCACACTATTGAAAG
Organism: Sphingobium sp. B2; assembly: GCF_007693735.1. Lineage (NCBI taxonomy): Bacteria > Pseudomonadati > Pseudomonadota > Alphaproteobacteria > Sphingomonadales > Sphingobiaceae > Sphingobium > Sphingobium sp. B2. The sequence continues at coordinate 239,891 of NZ_VDBZ01000003.1, read as the reverse complement.
TGCGACTACCCCAGTCATAACGAAGCCCGTCCTCTTGGGATACCACACCCGGGAGAATAGACCCCTTGAGATTGCGCTTTTCGCTGCTGTATCTCAGTCCGCCGATAATGCTGAGGTCATCGGTCACTTCAAGAGTTGCTTCGCCGTAGAAGGCATAAGCATGGGTTTTTTGCTTACCAAATAGCGTCACATCGGAACTGGTACCCGGGAGGTCGGTACGCGAGACAGTCGGATCCCAGCCGTTATTGTTGAAATAGTAATTTGCCCCGGCAACAAAGCTGAATCTGCCGAATTTACGCGAGGCAAAGTTGGCTTCCGCCGACCACGACTCATCGTAGACTCCAGAGAAAAAATTAACGCCGTTGAAACCGGGAATGGCCCCGGCAAATGCCGGAGATGTCGTAAGGCTTGAGGATTCATCCCAGCTGCCGATAATGGTGAAGTCGCCTGCGGATGTATTCTGATTGATTTGAAGGCTTACCCCTTTGGCTTTGACATCCTCAGTTTGACGCACATTTGATGCCACTTGATATGGCTTCTTGGGGACGATCGCGCCAGGATAGGCGTTGGCCGCGGTTACATCATTGCGAGGAAAAAACTGCACCGTTTCGGCACCGAGGTGCCGGCTTTTAAATGCATTCAATACGATCCTGGTATCGCTGGTCGGGGTGAACAGGATCTTCCCCCGGACCAGATAATTTTTGATGTTCTGCAGAGGAACGTCCGGGACAAGGTTCTCGAAATAGTTATCGGCAGTCTCCCGGAAACCGCTCACACTGATCGCGAGTTTGTCTTCGATAATGGGCGTTGTGATGAAGCCCTTCATAGTGAAGGTATCAAAGTTGCCGTACCCGACGCTTACCTCGCCGCCGAGGCGGTCCAAATTCGGGTCTCTTGTGAAGACTTGAATGGCACCGCCCGTGGCATTTCGGCCGAACAGCGTTCCCTGAGGACCTTTTAACACATCGACTCTGCTGACATCCGGCAAATCAAATGTCCCTGCGGCCAGGTTGGAAATATAGACGTTGTCGACATAAGTGGCCACGTTCGCTTGAGCGCCTGCCACCGTTACAAAAGTGGTAACACCGCGAATGGCGGGGATCGTGGCGTTGCCAACGCGCTCCATTCGAAGCCCGGGCACGGAATTGGTCAGTTGGAGATTGTTCGTGACGCCCGACCTTGCAAGGGCATCGCTCGATAGCGAACTGATGCTGATCGGGACGTCTCGGATGTTCTCGTCCCGCTTTTGCGCCGTAACAATGATCTCCTCGAGAGCGATGTTATCGCTGGAAGTGGTTGCCTGACTTTCGGCGGCAACCGCTCCAGAGACCGGCGCAGTTTGCGAGCTGGTTCCCTGCGCCCATGCCGGGGTGGCGACCAGTATTGCCGCTAGAGATGTGCTTCCTAATACCGTCAAATGGCGGCGTTTCTCGCCCAGTTTACGCATTTTATCCCCTCCTCCACTATTTAGCCAGGTTTGGTGTGCAGACCTGATGTGCTCAAAGACCGACCAACGCGCAAAATCCGGAAGAAAAATTTATCGCGCCTGCTTCGCCGAACGCCTAGACGCCGGATCCAAAATTAAGACCAGTAATATCAGTTAGTTAAATTGTCACCCAAGCCTGTCGTCGATTCAGGTTTTTTTCAAATTAACAAGGATCAGCATGTGGGCCGATACCACTCGGGCGCCGCCCCGCAGATTGGATCCTTAAGGCGAGGCGTCGCTTCAGCTTCCCCATGACACCTCAAGTTTCGGGATCGATTGTGATCGGAACAGTAAGGGGGCACGCTTGGGGGCGTGACACTGAGCTCCAATTGCCTGATCGACATCCTGCGCTTCGTTCGCTCACTTGCCAGCAAAAGAAAGCCGCGAGGCCTCGCTCTCCAAATACAGGCGAAGTACCGCCGCCTGCCAATGGGTGGAAAATGGATTATCGCCGCAGTGCGGATGGCGGAATTCCCAGATCGGACGGTCTTAATCCGCAACGAACCACGCGCGGATGCATCCGATGGCATCCATTTACGGATTATGATATGACCAACTCCACGTCTTCTGCAACCTTGGGGCCTTGTGCCGGCATCCGGATCGTCGACATGTCCTCCATGATCGCAGGACCGTTTTGCAGTCAGATACTGGCGGACTTGGGCGCAGAAGTGATCCGCATCGAATCTCCCGGCAGCGATCCAATGCGCGCCAAATATCCAGTCTACAACGGTATGAGCGCGATGTTCGAGCAGATGAACCGCGGCAAGAAAAGCGTATGCATCGATATCAAAAGCGCCGAGGGCCGGCAGCTTATTTACGACCTTGTCGCTAATGCCGACATGTTTCTGCAGAACAGCCGGCCCGGCGTGATGGAGCGATTGGGGTTTGGCTATGACAGGTTAAAGGAAATCAACGAAAGGCTGATCTATGTCTCGGTTAGCGGCTTTGGAGAAGTCGGCCCCTACGCAAGCCGCCCTGCTTACGACATGATGATCCAAGGTCTCACCGGCTTCATGCCCACGCAAGGCGGAGATAAGGATCCTGAGCCCATTCGCACCACGCTGGCCGACCGGGTTACCGCGATGTGGGCGTCGCACGCGGCGCTGGCGGCGCTGCTGCACCGCGAGCGCACGGGCGTGGGCCAGAAGATTGTCATCGACATGGCCTCGGCTTACGCCTCGTGCATCGTTGTCGATCAGATGCAAAACCACACCTTCCAGTCGGTGGAGCTGGAGAAGATCGACCTGAACCTGGGGTCTTACCGCAGCCTTAACAGGCTGCGGAAAAAGGCGCTTGCCTTGATGTGGCATTGCTGATTCCAGGATCCCGTAGAGATGTGTATAAGAGACAGGCCTCGGCTTACGCCTCGTGCATCGTTGTCGATCAGATGCAAAACCACACCTTCCAGTCGGTGGAGCTGGAGAAGATCGACCTGAACCTGGGGTCTTACCGCAGCCTTAACAGGCTGCGGAAAAAGGCGCTTGCCTTGATGTGGCATTGCTGATTCCAGGATCCCGTAGAGATGTGTATAAGAGACAGGCCTCGGCTTACGCCTCGTGCATCGTTGTCGATCAGATGCAAAACCACACCTTCCAGTCGGTGGAGCTGGAGAAGATCGACCTGAACCTGGGGTCTTACCGCAGCCTTAACAGGCTGCGGAAAAAGGCGCTTGCCTTGATGTGGCATTGCTGATTCCAGGATCCCGTAGAGATGTGTATAAGAGACAGGCGCGAGATGGAGGTCACCCCGCACGTAGCCCAGAACAACACCAACCGGCGCTCCGCCATCGACAGGCGCACGACACGCCATCCCGGCTACGGCCTCTCCCAGAAAATCCGCAAGCGGATCGAGGAGGTGTTCGGATGGACGAAGACCTGCGGCCCCATGCGAAAGACCCGCCATCGACGCCAGGACCGCGTCGGATGGTCCTTTACGCTCACCGCTGCCGCCTCCAACCTCATCAGACTGCCAAAACTTCTGGCCGCGGCCTAATCGTGTCGCTCCCGTCACCACGACCGCGCCAACGTGGCCGGTAGCTCCGAATTTCACCCTGAAACGCGCGACCGACCAGTCCCCCTCCTTCGAACGCAGATCGACGGTGACCACTGCGGCGCCTTTTTCCGCAGCCTGTTAAGACATTGGACGGGGCTGCGATCGGAATGGTGCTTCAGTCCGCCCAGTTCAATCGGTTCGTCAATGCTCTCAATTGCACAGACCTGATCGACGACGAGCGTTTTTCCGATCCCATGCAGATTCTTCGGCACACCGATGCGCTCTATGATCGCGTCGCCGACACCGTTTCACAAATGACGACACAGCAATTCATCGCGCTGATGGACGAGGCGGAAATCCCGTTCAGCAAGGTCAACACGATGGAGGAGTTCGTCGAGAGCGACGAAGCGTATCATTCCGGCGTGTTCGTCGACTTCGAAGACCCCGTCTGGGGCAAGATCAAGCACATCAACTATCCCGGAAAGTTCGAGCGCTCACCGGCCAACGCCAGGCATCGCGCGCCGATACTTGGAGAGCATAACGAAGAAATCAAAGATCTGCTCGCCCGGTGTGCGAAAAAGTCCACTGGCTGATTGACCCTCGTGTCGGCCTTGTTCGCTCGTCGTAGGACACATCGGCCAATTCCGAAACTGGCAGGTTAAACAAGATGGGGCTTGCGATAGTTCACGCACTTGCGAGGGGTGCTGTTGATGCTATTAGCGATGGCTTGGATTTCCTTATCCGACAGCAACGCCATGTCCGTGTCAGACGGCAGGAAGCGCCGCATTCGACCGTTGCTCTTTTCTACGCTGCCCATTTGCCAGGGTGCCGATGGCAGGCAGAATAGCTCATCTTCGCGCGCTTCTGGAGTGTCGCAACGGAAGCAAATTCCATTCCCCGGTCAAGGTAATGCTCTGACGCAGGGAAGGGGGAAAGACGTGTAAGTGGTGCTGGGTTCCCGTCGATCGCTTTCCTGACGTCCAGCGCGAACTCCATAGCGGCGGGCATCGATTCATCAGCGACCAGCGCGCCGATTGCTCGGTTAACGGGTCAGCCTGCGTTCGACGGACAGTGGCGTTCGCCGCGAGCCTTCTAGGCTCGGCTGCACAAATATCAGCTATTCTGCAAATCCGACCAAGGCGGCCAGCCAGCGCGGCCGCTTTTTCACTGATCCAGACCCATCGCCTCAACGATGTCGCCCCGCAGGCATGGCTCGTCCACCCCCTCGCACGCATCGCCGATCATCCTTTTAGCCGTCTGGACGAATTGCGCCCGCGGATTTTGCAGACCGCTCAGGTCACCCTCGCCGCCTGATACAACTTTGCCGCGTTCCCCGGCATATGCTTACGCCGAAATCGCCAGTCGGAACTCTAAAAGCGCTGGCCGTCCGGGATTGGGGCGACGGCCTGGAAACCAGTCTCACATTTGGAGCTTCCAGGTCATGGGATTGGCGCGTCTTCGAGGATCAGGTCCGCTGCTATCCATGCCATTGCCATGGTGGGCGCACTGTTGTTACCCGACGGCAAGGTAGGAAAGACCGAAGCGTCGACGACGCGCAGGTTGGACGTGCCGCGCACTTTCAGCCGCGCATCGACCACATCATCATCGTTGGGGCCAATCGCGCAGGTGCTCGTCGTGTGAAAGCCCCGGCCGCCGGTATTGATGGCGTAGTCAAGGATATCCACATCATCACGAAGGGTGCGGCCCGGAATGGTTTCCGCTTCCACCATGTGCGCAAATGGTTCGGTACCGAGAATCTCGCGGGTCTTGTGGAAAATCTTAATTGTCAGTGCGCGATCGTGGTCGGTGGTTGGAATGCTCGGGATGAGGCGTGGTTTGTCGTCGGTTTCTGGACCGCTGATGTGTATTGAGCCGGTGCTGGTCGGATAGAGCGGGTAGGTCGAGAACATTGCGCCGGAAAAGCTGTCCATCACCGGCCTGCCTGTGCTCGGATCCACCGCCGAAGACGATAGCGGGCTGAAGAAGCCCTGCGTGTCCGGATAGGGCGATGCCGGGTCGGAGCGAAAGTTCATGATCAGATTATGTCCGCCGAACGACATGACGCCCGTTCGCGTGAACAGATACTTCAGGGCGGACCAGCCTTGCCGGAACAGGCTGTTAAGCTGGGGATTAAAGCCGCCGTCTCCTTTCAGCCGAAGCTGGAAAAGCGTGCTGCCGCAATGATCGTGGAGATTGTTGCCGACCTTCGGGCTGCGCACCCGCAGCGGGACGCCGGCTGCAGCCAATATGTCCGGATCGCCGATGCCGCTCCGTTCGAGCAGCAAGGGACTTTCGAGAGCGCCCGCGCAGATCAGGACCTCGCGCCGGGCGGTGAAGAATTGCTTTTCGCCATGGCGAGTCACCTCGACCCCGATCGCCGTCGGACCATCGAACATTATGCGGTCGACCTCGGCATGTTCGATCAGGGTGAAATTCCGCCTCCGCCGCGCCTTTTTCAGAAAGGCCTGCGATCCGCTAACCCGGAACCCGCCCTTGATGTTCGAACAGGTGTAGCCGACGCGTTCTTCGCCCGACGTGTTCATGTCGTCAAGAAAGCGAATGCCATGCTTGGCCAGTGTGGCAATGAATATCTCGCTTATTGGTTCGCTCGGCCCCGCTATGCTGATCGGCACCGGGCCGCCTTCGCCGCGCACGTCGTTGCCGCCGAGGTGATGGTCTTCAAGCGCCTTGAAGGCAGCGAGAAAGCGGTCCCAGTTCCAGCCTGCATTCCCGGCGCTCTCCCATGCGTCATAATGGGGGGCCCAGCCACGGTTCCACATCATGCCGTTGATCGTCGTCGATCCTCCCACGATGCGGCCCCGAATCCATGTATCGACCTTGTCGTTCCCGTAGGGCAGGGTCTGATAGGATTTCGTATAGTTCGGGTTGTTCATGGTGAAGTAGAAGCCCTTGGGGATCAGATGGACCGGGTTGCGATCCAGCCCTCCGGCCTCCAGCACGAGAACACTGACGGCGGGGTCGCGGCTTAGCCGCTCCGCCAGCACCGAGCCGGCGGCACCGCTCCCCACAATAACATAGTCGTAGACCATATTCTCTTTACCTCTGTTCATCAGACGGGTTGGGCAGTTGGGTGCGAGTAGCGCGATTTCGCGGACGGTGAGCGGTACGCTCGCCGGTGCCGCCGACGGCCAAAGGGGCGCCCGAAGATGCTGATGCAGGGGATCGACATGGTCGCCGCCGCCGCAATCGTCCGCATCATGATTGCGGTTTCTGCGGGACCTATGGTGGATCTCGCAATATTCCTCCGCACTGCATTGCCGATGCCGAGCGAGGCAGCTTCGGCGAAGGTCTGGCAGGCCGTGCCATCACCATCGCGCCCTGGCAAAAAATGGTCGAAAGCGACCTGGGGCCGGTCGGGTGGAAGTCCATCGAAATCCTTCAGCTGCTGTTGCTTAGCAGTCTTATATGCGTAGCTCCAGCGCGGTATCCTCATTCTGTCCGCGAGTCAGGTCGCATTTGGCGGCCCAGCGGTGCGCGATCGTCTCCGCTTCCGAGACGATGTCGTGGATGACCTGCGCGGCGGGCTTGATCTCCTTCAGCAGTCCCGCAACTTGGCCGGCGGCGGTATAGCCGGTCTCCAGATCCCCGAGCATCTGGCCGCGATAGGCGCGGTTAAAGGCCTCGGGCTTGTCCTTGTCGGCTCGCTGCCCACCACCCATCAGGGCGCGCAGTTCGTCAAATTCATAGCGCTTGTCCATCTCATGGACTTTCTTGGTAAAGTCGGTCTTAAGCACGCGCGAGAGAACCCCTGTACTGCGGTGCATGATGAGGCTTGCTACGTCGCCAGATGCAACAATGGCTTCCTTGGTCTTCTGATGCGCGTTGCATTCGACGGTCGGCAGGAAGGCCGTGCCCATTTGCACGCCCTCTGCGCCCAACGCCATCGCCGCCATGAAAGATCGCCCAGTGCCGATACCGCCCGCCGAAATGACCGGGATATCAACCGCGTCGACCACGAGCGGGGTGAGCACCATCGTGGTCAGCTCGTCTGCGCCTTCGAGACCGCCGGCCTCATAGCCTTCGCACACGACCATGTCGGCCCCGCCTTCCTGCGCCGAAACGGCCTGCCGCACATTGGCGACGACACACACCGTCTTGATGCCGGCATCCTTCAGCCAAGGAAGGACCTTTTTTGGATTGCCGCCTGAAAGGGTGACAACATCCACCTTTTCTTCGATCAGCATTGCGAGATGCTTCTGGACATATTCATCGATCAGCAAAATTGTCAAATTCGCTCCGATCGGCTTGTCGGTCAGTTCCCGAGCCAGTTTGACGTGCCGGCGAACCGTTTCGACCCGTTCGCTCTTATCGGACCAACCGGGGTTTTGCGCTACCACGCCCAAACCGCCGGCATTCGACACGGCTGCGGCGAGTTCGCCGTTGCCGTTCATCGTCATGCCACCCAGGAAAATCGGATATTTTATTCCAAGCATATCGGTAACGCGCGTACGGAACATGCTGTCCACCGCTGTCGGCGCTATTGAAGGTGAGGGCTGCGCCCAGTTCTGATTTAACATTATAACCTCTTGATCGAATGGGCACACTCGTCCATGACAAATACATGCCGTCTGCCCGGACGGTAATTTGCAGGCATGGCTGAGTCAAGGCTGTTGTCTCAAGCGTCTTGTGCGTAACTGCCAACTCGGACGCAGGCGATGATTTTGGCGCAGGGTGGGATTTGGGCCATCCAGCGATGGCCTTGTTCTCCCATTTGGCAGCAGATCGATGGCCCGATTGGTCTCAAGGCCAACCGCCAAAGTGCCTTATCACTGACCCTGGATAGGCCTGAATAGAATGAACAACCTCAATTAGGAACTCGTAAACGAGAGGAAAATGCGGATTTTGGGAAAGCTCTTGCCGGACGAGGCCTTGCTCCTCGCCACTTCGCCCGTCGCCTCAAACTGGTTTCAAGTGGCCCAGATCCTGGTTCGTAAGTGACAGGTATAGAGAATGCCGCCACGCATATAGGGGTAAAGCTACTCTGAACCATCTAAGGCAGTGGGCGGGAGAAGGTGTCATTTGGAATGAAAGCAGTAGTGCACGCCAGTCATGTCATAGGCGCCTGCGAGCCATCGCTGATCGAGCAGACGATCGGCGCAGCGCTGGAACTCGCGGTGCAACGCTGGCCTGAGGCCGAGGCTCTGGTGTCGCGGCATCAAAATGTCCGCCTTTCCTGGGCGGGACTCAAGGCGGCGGCCGATGCATTTGCGGCAGGACTTCTGGCACTTGGCCTTCGTCCTGGCGACCGCGTCGGCGTGTGGGGGCCAAACTGTGCCGAGTGGACCATTGCCCAGTTCGCCACCGCGCGCGCCGGAATGATCCAGGTCAACATTAACCCCGCATACCGCGCCTCCGAACTCGAATATACGTTGCGCAAGGTCGGGGTGAAGGCGCTCATCTGCGCGGCCTCTTTCAAGACGAGCGACTATGTCGCTATGGTAGAGACGCTACTTCCATCGGTCGCAGGCGCGGGGGAGGTGAGGTCGGAGCGACTGCCGGCACTTGCTCATCTCATCATGATCGGCGGCGGCCCGCGCGCTGGCTGGCTCGCGTTCGACGATGTCGCAGCGCTCCGGACAGGTGCATGCGAACGTGACCTAGTCTCCTTGACCCAGAGCCTTCATCCCAACGATGCCATCAATATCCAGTTTACCAGCGGAACTACCGGTTCGCCCAAGGGCGCGACGCTGTCGCACAGGAATGTGCTCAACAACGCCTATTTCGTGGGGTTGGGGATGGGTCTGCATGAAAGCGACCGGCTATGCATCCCGGTGCCGCTCTACCACTGTTTCGGCATGGTGATGGGCAATCTCGCCTGTCTGGTTCACGGCGCGACCATGGTCTACCCTTCGGCAGGCTTCGAGCCGCGTGCTGTCCTGGAAGCCATCGAGGCCGAACGCTGCACGGGCCTGCACGGCGTGCCCACAATGTTCATCGCTGAATTAGAGCATCCCGATTTCAACCGTTTCGACCTATCGAGCCTGCGCACCGGTCTCATGGCCGGATCGCCCTGCCCAAGCGAGGTGATGCGCAAGGTCATGGATCGGATGCACATGCAGGAGATAGGCATTGCCTATGGCATGACGGAAACCAGTCCGGTCAGTTTCCAGACCGCTCCCGATGATTCGTTCGAGCGGCGTGTCGGCACGATCGGACAGGTCCAACCTCATATCGAGGTGAAGGTCGTTGATCCCGATACCGGCGAGATTGTGCCGCGCGGCCAGCCGGGCGAGCTGTGCACGCGCGGCTATTCGGTCATGCTCGGCTATTGGGATGACCCTGACAAGACGGCCGAGGCGATACGAGACGGCTGGATGCACACCGGCGACCTCGCCGTCATCGACGAGGCGGGCTATGGCAGCATAGTCGGGCGCATCAAGGACATGATCATCCGCGGTGGTGAGAACATCTACCCGCGCGAGATCGAGGAGTTTATTTACACCCATCCAATGGTGGAGGATGTGCAGGTGATCGGCGTACCCGATGCCAAGTTCGGCGAGGAGATTCTTGCCTGCGTCAAGCTTCGCGCCGGGGCGGTAGCGGATACCAAGGACATCATCGCCTACTGTCGCGGGCAGGTTGCCCACTACAAGGTTCCTCGCTACGTCCGTTTCGTCGATACCTTCCCGATGACTGTTTCCGGCAAGGTGCAGAAATACCTGCTACGCGAGGAAATGAAGGCCGATTTCAGCGAAGGCTGAAAGTCCGTTGATGCTCGAGCGGGACGGTTCGAAGGACCGGTTTTTCAAGGAAAGCACATGAAGTCCATATTTGAAGACAATGTGACAATAGTGATGCGGGACGGAGTTGGCCTGACGACAAACGTCTGGCGACCGGACGGGGGTGAGCGGGTTCCTGCTCTGTTGCTGCGCAGCCCGTATGGCAAGGAAGAGTTGGTAAATGGCTTCGAGCCAAACCTGTTTGCGCTTGTGCGCGCCGGCTATGCTTTGGTGACGCAGGATGTTCGCGGCACCTTTGACCCCGTTTCCACTTTCATCCCGCATGTGCATGACGTGGAAGATGGCGAGGACACGATCCGCTGGCTTGCCGAACAACCTTGGTGTGACGGTTCGGTCGGAATGTGGGGAGCATCCTATCTCGGGCTCGTCCAATGGCAAGCGGCCGCGACAGGAACGCCCGCTCTCAAGGCCATTGTGCCGACAATCACAAGCGCCGACTTTTATCGTGCACCCTGGTATTCGTCCGGCGGTGCGTTGTCGCTCCAGACCGTGATCATGTGGAGCGTGGTTATGGCGATGAAGGCGGCAACTGGCAAGTCGCCGCTAAGCGAGACCGATCTTGTCGACGTCGCAAAGCTGGCAGCGATGATGCAGAACCTAGACTCCGTGCTGAGGGAGACTCCAGTGGCCGACAAGCCACTGGTGACGAAATATCTGCCTTGGCTGAAAGACGTGCTCGCACACCCCGCGCGCGACGAGTTCTGGACTTTGCAATCGTCGTTGGACAAGGCCGATCGGATCAGCACGCCGGCATTGTCCATTGCCGGATGGTACGATGTTTTCGCGACGCAGCAACTCTCCGATCATGCCGCAATGCGCGAGCGCGCCGGATCCGAAAATGCGCGCGATGGCCAACGCCTGATCGTAGGGCCCTGGAGTCATAGCCAGACGGTAGGTGCCAATGGCGTATTTCCTGAACGCGATTTCGGCTTGTCCGCCAGCACGATGGCGGCGCAGCTGACGTTGGCGCACATCGCCTTTTTCGACCGCTGGCTGAAGGGGCGGGAGGGGGCCTTGGCTGGCTCTGCGCCGGTGCGCCTCTTCGTTATGGGAATCGACCAGTGGCGCGACGAGGAGTCGTGGCCGCTCCATGACACAAGGTTCGTCGACTATCATTTGGATGGGGCGGGTGCGGCCAATACTGCCGACGGCCGAGGGGTGTTAACGACCGAGCCCGCCGCGCGCGATGAAACCGATTGCTATCTCTACGATCCCCGTCGTCCGGTGCCGACTGTGGGCGGCAACACCCTGGCTCAGTTTAGCGGACCCGCCGATCAGTCGGCGGTGGAAGCACGCGAGGACGTTCTCTGTTTCAGCAGCATTGTGCTGAAACAGCCCCTTGAGGTCACGGGACCCATCTCGCTCAAGCTCTTTGTGTCGTCGTCGGCAGTGGACACCGACTTCCCCGCCAAGCTGGTCGACATTTTTCCCGCTGGCCGAGCCCTGGTTCTGAGCGAAGGGATCCTTCGGATGCGCTATCGTAACTCATTGGCGGAGCCGGATTTCATGTCGCCGGGAGAAATCTATGAAGTTACCATCGACGTGGGCGTGACATCGAACGTCTTTCTCCCGGGCCACCGTCTCCGGATCGAAATTTCGAGCAGCAACTTTCCGCGCTATGACCGCAACAGCAATACCGGAGGCGAGATCAGCAGAGAGCACGAAGCCGATATGGTCGTGGCCATCAACCGCGTTCACCGAGGGCCAGAATATCCAAGCCGGTTAATCCTGCCGATCATCGAACGCTGAGAGGAAGGATCAGTAATTTTCAGAACCACCAGCCAGCGGTTACCCTTCGCGCGTTTCATTGATCGGTCCGCGCCAGCCGGCCTGACTTTTGGTCGCGCTGTATAGGGCTTCACAGAGGCGACCCCATGCGGGCTCAAGATCCCGTCTAGCCGCCCTCGCAGACCGTACGCCCCCTGCGCTTCCTTGGTTGAGGTGCTGAAGGGACCGAGCAAGGCGTAACGGACGCTTGGCGTTGATTTCCCTAATCCTCCCGAGGCCTATTTCGTCGTCGCCACCCAATGGTCGATCGAAGCCGCACCGCAGCGTTTATCGCGCGATGGAGGATGGGCGCATCACTTGGCAACCGCATTCGTGACAAGCACCGCCTTGATGATTTTTCCGTCATGCTGGTCGTGGACGGCGACGTTGATATCTTCGAGCCGATATACGGTCATTAGCCTATCGATAGGAAATCGACCTTGTCGGTAAAGATCGACCAGCTGAGGAATGAACACGTCAGGGTCGCTGTCGCCGGTGTGGATGCCGCGAATAGACAAACCGCTCCCCATCAACTGGGCGAGCGTGAAGGGGACGGCCATATCCATCGAAGCGGGGACGCCGATGAGGCCGAGCACCCCTTGCGGAGCAAGGGCACCGACCGCGGCGAGGATGACCTCGGCCCGGGCGGTGGTGTCGATGGCGTAGTCGATGCCTAAAGGAATGATTTCCCGCAACGCCTCAGTGAGGTCCTGGTCCAGCGGATCGATCACATGGGTCGCGCCCAGCTCCAGCGCGAGAGCGCGCCGCTCGGCCACCGGTTCGCTGACGATGATGGTGGTGCAGCCCTGTACTGCAGCCGCCATCGCCGCGCTCATCCCCACCGAGCCGCCGCCCATGATAGCGATCGACGAGCCTGCCCGGCAGTTCAGTGAACGCATGACCGCGCCGGCGCCTGTCTGGATGCCGCAGGCGATCGGACCCATCAGTTCCAGCGGCACGTCGTCGGGGATCTTCACCACATTGCGTTCATAGGCGATGGCGTATTCCGCGAAGGAGGATTGCGAGTAGAAGTTGTACAGCGCTTCACCCTTGCAGTGAAGGGTGTGCGAGCCGTCGGCGCGAGTGCCGCCAAAATTTAACGTGCCAAATTCACGGCAATAAACGGGCTTGTGCTGCTCGCACATGACGCAGTGCCCGCAGCTGTTGAATGACAGAACAACATGATCGCCCGGCTTTACTTTGGTGACGTCCGCGCCCACCGTTTCTACGACGCCCGAACCCTCATGGCCGAGGACCGCGGGCATGCCGAGCGGAAGCCGACGGTCGCGGATGGCGAGGTCAGTATGGCAAAGGCCCACGCCATGCACGCGAACCAGGATTTCGTCTGCGCGCGGTTCGTCGAGCTCAACTTTTGTGACTTCGAAGTCTTTTTTGGGTTCGCGGGCGATGGCGGCGGTGATCGACATGATCTCTCCTGGGTCAAAGTCGTTGTTGCGGGCTTTATGATGTGACCGTTCGGTGAAGGGAAACCCCCATCTGGCGAACGTGTGATACAAGCCTTGAATATTACAGCCAGTCAGCGACAAGCGCGGCATTTTCCTCATCTCTGATCACGGCCTTCATCCGTACCCTGGTGATGATTTCTCGGGGCACGATCGACCATGTTGGCCAGCGCAAAACGCCCTCGAATGAAGCTGCCCGATGGCACCGGGTTTATGAAAGGAACTTTGTCGACGCTGTACTTCACTACCATGCGGCGCCCGGCGATTTTGGACAGAGCGCCAATCGCCATCGCACCGATCATCGACAAAGTGAGGGAGCCGTGCGCGACTCTCCCGCCGAACAGCAGCGTGGGCCTTATCGATATGAATGTCGTGCCAAACCCTGGCCGCGGCGGCAGAGGCGTCGATCCGATCCTGACTCATCTCGAGCCGGTTCGACAGGCCGAACTCCCGGCCAGGCAGGTCGGTGAAGTTTTCCAGGACCAGCTCGCTTCGCGAAAAGATGCGGTGTCTTGGCGAGCGATCAGCGACCCGTCCAGACGGGCGCTCGCTTTTGTGCGAATGCGAGTTGGCCTTCCTTGGTATCGTTGAGCGCGAACAGTTTGGGCTTCATCTCCTCAACGAAGTCGAAAGCAGGCTTGCTGGCGACCTCCGGCTCCATCGCCAGCATTGCGATATGTTTCGTGTAACGCACGGCAGCGGGCGAGCATTTCAGGATATTGTCGGCCCAACGGCGTGCGGCCGCGACCGATTGTCCCTTGGGGACGACCTCGTTGACGAGGCCCCAGCGCGCAGCTTCCTCGGCACCCATCCGGTTGCCGGTCAGAAGCATGCCCATCGCTATCGACTTGGGCAGGCGCAGCGGAAGCTTCTGCGACCCGCCGCCCGCGGCAACGAAGCCCCAGCGCGGTTCGCTGAGCCCGAAGCTGGCATGTTCCTCGGCAACGACGATGTCGCTCATCAGCGCGATCTCAAAACCGCCGCCCATCGCGTAACCATTAACCGCGGCTATGATCGGCTTGTCCAATCCCTTGCGCTTGGCGAGACCGGCCCAACCGGTGGCCGGCATCGGCTCGTAGAAGCCATCGACCAGATCATGGCCTGAACAAAAGGACTTTTCGCCTGCGCCGGTGATGATCGCGATCCATAGCTCAGGATCGTCCTGAAACTCGTCGAGGGCATCCGACATTTCAAAGCAGGCCGGTGCGTGGAGCGAGTTGAGGGACGCCGGCCGGTTCATGGTGATGATCATCAGCCGGTCATCCCGCTCGACCTTGATGTGTTCGGGCATTTCAGTTCCTTTCAGCGGCGGGTCAGGCTAACACCAGACAATCCTGATTGATCGCCACCAAGCCACCGTCGACTACGAGAAGCTGGCCAGTGATCCGCCGCGCCGCCCCGCTGACGAGAAACAACGCGGGTTCAGCGATATCATCGGGATGAGTCCAGTCCGCCAGCGGGGCGCAATGGCGGTATTTTTCTCCAATTTTCGGGTTTTGCACCGCAATTTCCATCTGCGGGGTCAACACCGGTCCCGGCAGCAGCGCGTTCACGCGTACGCCGGCGGGACCCCACTCCACCGCCAGCGTCCGCGTGAGATGGTTGAGGGCGGCCTTCGAGGCACCATAAGCCCCGGTGCCCGGGGTGCCTGACAGGCCTCGAATGCTCGAGATGATCAGGACGTTGCTGGCTGGATTCGTCGACAGATGGGGATATGCCGCTTGCAGAAGCGCCAGCGTACCGACTACGTTTACCCGTTGAGCCTCGTTCCATTGCTCAAGCGAGAGCGCCGCGATCGGGCCGTCGCCATAGGCAGCCGCGTTGCTGACAACTATGTCAATCCCGCCCATAGCCCCAGCGGCCTGTTCAACCATCGCTGCGATCTGATCGACACTGCCCATGTCAGCAGGGATATAATGTGCGGTCCCGCCCGCCGCGCTGATTTCGGCAGCGACCTTTTCAAGATCCCCGGCCGAGCGGGCGACGAGAACCAGCTCTGCGCCAGCCTTCGCGAAATGGTGGGCCATGGCGCGGCCGATGCCCTTGCCGGCACCGGTGATGATCGCCTTGCGCCCGGTTAGGGGATGCACGGTCATGATGGAACTCTCCTGTTCTAAATTATTGATGCGCCGAACGGTTGGCGATCAGGCCCCCGCAGCCTGTCGCGAGGTGACGATGGTGTGGGGCTGAGTAAATTCCAAAAGTCCGCTCATGCCGTTGGCGACGCCGAAGCCGGATTGCTTGCGTCCGCCAAACGGCTGGCTCGGCGCGACCGAACCATATTCATTGACCCAGACCATGCCGGTGTCCAGCCGATGGGCGATGGCCTCAGCCTGTTCGGGCGGCCCCCAGACGGAGCCGCCAAGGCCGACTTCGACCGCATTGGCTTTGTCGATGGCGACGTCGACATCATCGAAGCGCAGCAACGGCAGGATAGGGCCGAACTGCTCTTCCTGCACGATGCGCGAATCTTCGGGCGGGTTGTCCAGGATAGTGATCGGAATGAAATAACCCTTGTTCCCGGTCTTAATATCGCCGCCCAGCAGAAAATTGTGCCCGTTGGCGTGGGAATCGGCGATCAGGCCCTTAAGGCGTTCAAATTGCTGACGGTTCTGGACGGGGCCGAAATCAGTGCCCTGTTTCGATCCATCGCCGACCTTGGCCTGCTTGCCCAGCTCGACCAACGCATTGGCAAACGGCTCGTAGACATCGTCATGAACATAAACCCGCTTGGCAGCGAAGCAGACCTGACCGGTATTGCCGAAGGCGGCCCCGAACAGCTTCTCAGCGGTCGCCTTCACATCGATTCCCGGCAACACGATTGCCGCATCATTGCCCCCCAGTTCGAGGGTGAGGCGCTTGAGCGTCTGGGCGGCGCTCTGCATTACCCGGCGTCCGGTGGCGGTGGAACCGGTAAAGGCGACCTTGTCGATGCCGGGATGGCTGGTCATCCACGGCCCCAGATCGTCTCCGCCCGACAGAATGTTGAGCACGCCGGGCGGAAGGATGTCGCGGATCAGCGCGCCAATCCGCAAAGTGGTCAGCGGCGTGAAGGGTGAAGGCTTCAGAAGAACGGTGTTACCCGCGACGAGGGCAGGGGCCACTTTCCAGAAGGAATCCGCGATCGGGAAGTTCCATGGCGAGATCGCACAGACCACGCCGATCGGTACGCGGTAGGTGGCGCTGAGCCGCTCTGCGCTATCCTCATGGATGTCTACCGGCGGCGTGAGCTTCGACGAGAGACCGCAGAAATAGGGTGCCGCCCCTACGTCTTCCACAGCGCGCGCCACCGGCTTGCCCTGCTCGGACGTAAGCAAGCGCGAGAGGTCGTCGATATGTGCCGCGATCATGTCGCCGATCGCCGCAACCTTTGCCTGGCGTTCGCCAATCGGCGTCGCCTTCCAGTCCGAAAACGCCTTGCGCGCGGCAGCCACCGCAGCATCGAGCTGGGAACGGGTGCAATCGGGCGCGCGACCGACGACTTCTTCAGTCGCCGGATTGATCACATCAAAATGCCTTTCACCCGCAACTCCTGCGCCGTCAATCAATAGCTCGAAACTCGTGTCCGCTTGCATCGGATTCGTTTCAGACATCATTTCACTCCGGGGGGTCAAGGCTGTGGCGATCTTCCGGTGTGACAATTGGGCTGTGGAAATCCTCCATCGTCACATCGTGCCGGCGATCCTCGGCCGATGCCGAACACCAGGCGATTTCCGCTTGCATCAGGTATCGCCGATGGCTGGACAATATGCGACGAAGCACTGGCGGATTCTCCGGTGCAGGATGTCATTGAAGCGAGTAATGGCAGGTTTGCAAGAAGAAGGCTGAGAATCAGATGAATGACGTGCAGGCGCTGGATCGCGTTCCCGACCATATCGCCCGGGCCGTGGTCGACCCACATGCTTATGCAGAATTCGACGGGCTACACGCCAAGCTTACCGAGTTGCGACGCGAACACCCCTTCGCCCGCGCTGAGATCGAGGGTTATGATCCTTTCTGGATCGCTTCTAAGTGCAAGGACATTCAGGAGATAGCTCGCCAGAGCGAAATCTTCCGCAGCGGCATCTATTTCATAGGGACAAGCAAGGATATCGAGCTCGAATACACCCAGGGAAAAGCAAGCCAAGAGCGCGTACTGACTTCACTCAACGCGCCAGAGCATATGAAATATCGGCTGCTGACACAGAATTGGTTCCAGCCAAAGAGCTTGCGCACTATGGAAGAGAGAATCCGCAAGATTGCACGGCGCCATGTGGAGGAAATGGCCGACCTGGGCGGCGAATGCGATTTCTACCACTCGATCGCGGTCCATTATCCATTGCGCGTGATCATGTCGATCATGGGGCTGGAGGAACAGGACGAGGCCTTCATGATGCGGCTGACCCAGATCGTCACGAACATCGATGATCCAGATCTGACGGGCGAACCCGCGCCTAAATCCGCCGAGGAGCGAGCGCAGCGTTCGCGCGCGATTTCCGATGAAGCCTCAATCTTCTTCAAAGAGGTCGCCCGCCGCCGCCGGGCCGATCCGACCGACGATGTTGCGACAGTCATCGCGAATGCCAAGGTCAATGGCGAACTGATATCCGATTTTGACGCGCTTGGCTATTATATGACCGTGGCTATCGCGGGGCACGATACGACCTCTGCATCGGTAGCCGGAGCAATCTGGGCGCTCGCCGAGCGCCCCAGTGAATTTGCGAGGCTTATTTCGGATCTTTCGCTTATCCCCAACCTTGTCGATGAGTCGGTCCGCTGGACCACCCCCATCAGCCACTTCCTGCGGACTGCTGGCCAAGACACCGTGTTCCGCGGCCAGCCGGTGTCAAAGGGTGAATATGTCTTGCTCAGCTACACATCGGGCAACCGGGACGAGGAAGTTTTTGAAGATCCGTTCGAGTTCAAAATTGATCGTCCAATGAACAAGCATGTGGGGTTCGGCTTTGGCTCGCATGTCTGCCTCGGGCAACATCTTGCCCGGATGGAGATGACCATATTGTTCCAGGAACTGCTGCCCCGTCTAAAGTCGGTGGAATTAACCGGAACGCCAAAGCGCAAGATCACCCACGCGCTTGGCGGCCCTAAGTTTGTGCCGATCCGTTACAAGATGAGCTGAGGGATGTGCCCTAGTCTGATTAAGGGCGCCGGAGAGGTGAAGCTGGCCGTGTTGTCAACGCCCCGCTGACCTCTCCGAGCGAGGCACGCCAAACAGCGGCATCGTGAAGACACCGGTAGGCTGGAACTCAACTTCGCTCCTTGGCAGGATCGGAGATGCGAAGCCGCGCAAATCCGACCTCTCGGGCCTCAGTTTGTCGCACAGGATGTAGGGGGCATCTATTCCAGCGCTTCCGCCTGCGAACTGGCCTGATGGGCGTCCGGGTACCCCAAAATTCTGACCGCTTGGCTAAGCGCGACGCGTCGGGATTGTTCGCATTCGCTCAGCCCGGAGCGAGCGCAGCAACGGGAAGCGGTGATGGACACCAATGGCCTTACGAGAATTTTATCGCGTAATTTCACAGCCGTTAGCGGAGGCGGGGAAGTGAGGTTCCTCCGCCTCCACCATCAGCTGTCATGCGGCCGGACCATATTGGTCGCGGGCGACGGCGAGCCGGTGGAGATTACGGGTTCCACCCATCATGTCATTGAATTTGATGTCACGATACCATTTTTCCATCAGATGATCCTTCGACCACGCCGCAGGACCCATAAGTTGCATCGCCTTGAAAGCGACCGCTTCGCTGATGAAGGTGGAATAGCCCTTCGCCCGTTGGCCCAATATATTGTCTGCGCGGCCCTGATCATGCACCCAGCCGGCGTGCAGCGTCATCCGGCGCGCCTTCGCCAGTTCGGCGCGGGACTGCGAAACGAGTTCGTCGAACCGCTGCCGCCGCCCGGACGCCCAAGGGCGGTCATTGGCGTTCACCCAATCCACCGCATATTCAAGCATCGTTGAGGCTATCCCGATCGCCTGAAGGCCGCAGAAGGGGCGGGTCGCCGCCTGAACCTGTGCAAATTGCCTAAACGATCCGCCGTTCAGCAGGCGATCCTCATCGAGTATGATGTCGTTGAAGGCGACCGCTGCCTGATTATAGTAGCGCGCACCCAGTTTCTCATAGCGCGGGACAGTCACAACCAGTCCCTCGTCATTACGATCGACGATGAAGCAGCGCGCTCCCTTGAAACCACTGCCCGGTTCGGTCTGGGCGAGAACGACGATGAAATCAGCATATGCTGCATGCGAGATATAGGACTTGGAGCCGTTCAGGATCCATTTGTCGCCCTTCTTGACCGCGGTTGTCCTGATCTGTGCCAGGTCGAGACCGCAATGTTCTTCCGTCATCCCCATTGCGACGCGCTTATATTCGCCGCGACGAATCCCGTCGGCCCATTTATGGATCTGCTCCGCGTTGCCCAGATTGCGGACCGCGACCTCGCCCATATTGTCGCCCGGCAGGGTCTGCAGCCCCCAAAGATCGCCCGCCATCACCGCTTCGGTTGCCATCATGCCCAGCACGGAGCGGCCGCCATTGAGCGACTTTACATATTCCACGTCATCTTCCTTGCCACGGACGCCGGGGCCGGAACTCCAGAAATCGAGCGGGCTGTTTCTGATCGGGCATTGTTCGGCAATGGCGTCGATCGTCGCCTGGTCGGGCAGCGAATAAGTATCGTCCACCGAGCGCGCATGCGGCCGGACACAGGTGATCGCCCAATGCCTGATATCGGCCAGAAGCTCCTTGGTGTTCTTGGTGGCTTCATAATTAAACATCAGGGATATTCCTCGATCAGTGCACCCAGTTCGTCTGCAAGCGAAGACATTCCGGCTCCCAAAATCCCCCAATCCGCGGGCCTCTTTTTGCATCCGCACTGGCGGTATGTTTACATCTGTCGGTCAGTGCAGAGAGAGTAGAAGATATGTGTGCTGTGCGCCCACCAAGGAGCAATTGATATGAGCGACCCGATCGAACAGATTGAGAAGCTGGAAGCCGAGCGATGGGCTGCGAATTTGGCGGGTGACATCGACAAGTTGGCGGCTCTGCTGTCGGATCGGGTGCAATATATCCATCCAACGAGCAAGATCGATACCAAAGAATCCTTCCTCGCCAATCTGCGAGTGCATAATCCCTATGTGAAGCATGAAGTGCTAAATCAAAAAATTCTCATGCTTGGCGATACCGCAATTGTCACCAAGTCGTTTCGTAACACCGCGCGCCGTAGAGAGCCGGAGAATTTGATCGTGGTCGTCGAGATCGTGAGCAGCGGCATTTGGACGAAAGAGGGGGATGACTGGAGGCTGATCCACTATCAAACGACCTTCATTCCAAGCGCCTGAATGGTGCGCTGAAACGCGGACGGTGAGCGTGTGATGTGCGCTTTCTTGGAAGCGATCCCTATCGGCGGCCATCAGTTTGAGACACTGACTTATCGCTCCGTCCTGCTCACCCAGATGTGGGTGCTCGGCGCCCGGGCGGAGGTCAGAGAGGCAGAGGCTTAAAGTGGTAAACGACGTCCGGGCACCGATCCATGTCTGGAGGATCGTCCTTTCTCAACGGTCCTTGTTCTCAAGGGCGACGTTGGTCGCTCAGACCTTTACGGCCCGGTGAGAAGTGAAATCATGCTGCAAATCGAAGACTCCTCGCTCCTGAAAAGCGCCTGCCTGATCGGGGGCGAATGGAAGGCCGCGCAATCGGGTCAGAGTTTTCCCGTGCTCAATCCATCGACAGGCGAGGAGGTGGGCAGCGTACCCAATCTCACGCGCGAGGAGGTGGGCGACGCGGTCAAGGCCGCCGCCGCCGCCTTTCCGGCTTGGCGTGCCCTGACGGCGAAGGATCGTTCCGAGCGCCTGCGCGATTGGTTCAACCTGATGATTGCCGCACAGGAGGATCTGGCGAGGATCATGACCGCCGAACAGGGCAAGCCGCTGGCCGAATCGCGCGGTGAGATCACTTACGCCGCTTCGTTTATCGAATGGTTCGCGGAAGAGGCGAAGCGCGCCTATGGCGATACCATTCCGTCGCCGCAGGCCGATGGACGAATATTGGTGTTGAAGGAACCGATCGGCGTAGTCGCGGCGATCACCCCGTGGAATTTTCCCGCCGGAATGATCACACGCAAGGCTGCGCCCGCGCTCGCCGCAGGCTGCACCATCGTCATTAAGCCTGCTGGGGAAACACCGCTTTCCGCCCTTGCACTGGCCGTGCTGGCAGAGCGCGCGGGCATCCCGGCGGGTGTCGTCAATGTCGTCACGGGCCGAGATTCCCGCGGTATCGGCCTGGAACTGACCACCAATCCGCTGGTTCGCAAGGTCAGCTTTACCGGATCGACACAGATCGGCAAGCAGCTGATGGCGCAGGCCGCCTCCACCGTAAAGAAGGTTGGTCTGGAACTGGGCGGCAACGCGCCCTTCATCGTGTTCGACGATGCGGATGTGGAGTCGGCGGTAGTCGGTGCCATGCAGTCGAAATATCGCAACGGCGGCCAGACCTGCGTGTGCACAAACCGTTTTCTGGTGCAATCGGGCATTTACGATGTATTCGCTCGGCGGCTGGGGGAGGAGATCGCCCGGCTGCGGGTCGGCGATGGCATGGAGCAGGGCGTTCAGATCGGCCCGTTGATTAACACCCGCGCGGCGCAGGATGTGAAGGCATTGATTGCCGACGCCACGGACAAAGGCGCACGCGTTCTTGTTGGCGAGGAAGGTGACGCGAGGGGCGGAGCCTTCGTTCAGCCGACGCTGATCGGTGGCGCCACGATGGACATGCGGCTGGGCCGGGAGGAAATCTTTGGTCCCGTCGCGGCTCTGTTCCGCTTCGATGATGAGCAGGAGGCGATCAGTATCGCCAACGATACCGAATTCGGACTGGCGGCCTATCTTTACACCAAGGACCTTAGCCGCATGTGGCGGGTCATGGAGGCGCTAGAATATGGCATCGTCGGCGTTAATCGCGGGCTTATCTCCACTGAGGTTGCGCCTTTCGGTGGTGTGAAGGAAAGTGGCATCGGCCGGGAAGGCTCGCGCTACGGTCTGGATGACTTTATCGAAATGAAATATGTCGCGATCGGCATTTCTGCCGCCTGACGTCTGATGCGACTGAACGCCATCAGCGGCGTTCACGCGACGACGAGTTTGCATCGAATAGGATCGCGCAGCCTTGATAGCCTTTGCCACCGGCCAATCCCATTTCGTTTCCGTTCGCGGGAGCAGGGTTCATTATCAGCGTTACAATGATGCCCAAGGCGGCAAGCCGGGGCTGCTGTTTGTCCATGGCATGTGGGCGCACTCGCACTGGTGGGACCATATCGCACCCTTCTTCATGGACCGTTACTCGGTCACGGCCATCGACCTGTCTGGACTGGGCGACAGCGACGCCCGCCCGGCCTATAGCGCGGATGGATTTGCCGATGACGTGATCGCAGTGCTGGAGGATACCGGCATGTCGGCCGCCACGGTGGTCGCGCACAGTTTCGGCGGCACGCCCAGCCTGATCGCCAGTGGTCGTCGGCCGGACTTGATCGCGCGGCTGGTCATAATCGACAGTCGCCTCAATATCCCGGACCTGCCGATGCCGTCCCCGGACGGGTCGGACCGGATGACATCCAAGCGGCTATATGAGGATCCGGCCGAAGCGATCGCGCGATACCGTCTCATTCCAGCGGGCGGGCCCGTCGCGCCGGACATATTGAGGCGCGTCGCGCAGTACGGCCTGCGACGGGAAGGGGACCATTGGGTCTGGAAATTCGATCTGGGAATCGATCCCCAGCTTTTCCATCGCTCATCCGGCATGATCCCGCCCGGTATCGAAACGCCTGTCGATTATATTTTCGGCGAAAACAGCCGGTCCGTATCGCGGGAAGCTGCGGCCGCCATCAGCGACTATCTGCCCTGTTGCGGACGCGCGATCGAGATACCTGGAGCGGGGCACCATATCCTGTTGGAGCAGCCGGACATTCTGGTTTCCGTCCTTCGCGCCCTGTTCGCGCGGTTCCCGGGATAAGACGCCGCGTCGGCCGATGGTTGCACGACCAATGTGATCGCTCGCCCGCTGTCGAGCGAGCGGCGGCAAAATGCTTCAGCGCATCAATCCAGTTCGCCCTTGCGATAGCCGAGCAGCTTGCGGGCAATTGCAAGCCGGTGGATTTCGCCTGGCCCTTCATAGATGTCGATGATCCGTGCATCCCGGAAATATTTCTCTGCCAGATAGTCCTCCGACAAGCCTTCTGGCCCCAGGATTTCCATGCAGCCCTGCGTGATCTGACGTGTTGCCTTACCGGCCATCGCCTTTGCCATGGCGACCTGGGTCTGAAAATCCTTCGAAGTCTGGCCCAACTGCTGCTCCAGCCATTTGCACTGCATGATGACACCCCATGTGGCTTCCCACAGTGCTTCCATGCGTATCAGCTTGTCATCCACGTTTCCTCGGGCAGAGCGGCCTGCGGCATAATCGACCTTTACGCCCGTTTTCGCCAACTTTTCTTGTGTGAAATCCAGAATGGACCGGCACATGCCCAAGCCGAGCGCGGACTGCACAGGCCGGTTGACATTCAGGCGTGTCTGAATGTTGACGAAACCGTTGCCCAGCACGTTCATCGCGGGGACGCGAACGTCCACCATCGAAAAACCGCCCAGATTTTGATAACGGGTGCCCAGTTTTCGCCACGGCTTACCCAGGGTGAAGCCGGGCGTGCCTTTCAGCAGAACGATGTTGTAGAATGGTCGCTTGCCATTCTCGTCCGGTTCCCCCTTGGCGACCACGACGACGCCGTCGCCCAGATCGATGTTGGAAATGAAGGTCTTTTCTCCATTGAGGATATATTCGTCCGTTTGGGGGTCATATTTGGCGTTGGTGATCATGGCCGAAGGGTCCGAACCCGCGACGGGTTCGCTAACGCCGAAGACCAGCCATAAATGGCCGTAGGCCTTCCGATGTTCTTCTGTCCCCAGTTCATTGACGATCCAGGTGCCAGAGGGCGAAGGCGCTGGGCGCGTGTTGAACTCTGGCGCGCCGACCGTCTGCATCAGGCATTCGGTGATGGCGAGACCGCTGATCGGTAATTCTTCTTGCGCCAGCTGCTTATAGGGGGCGATCGTGCCTGCAACGATTGGATGATCGCCATCCGTCAACGGTTGGCTTTCGGGTATCCGGTCGATCTCGCGCGCGATGGTCCTGGCGCGCAGACGTTCGGCACGCATCACCTCCATCAATTTCATGTCGCCTTCGGTAAGACTGAAATCGACCACGATATTCTCTCCTAACTTGGTGCGGCAGACGCCGGGAAATTGCGGTTGGGGTCCAGATCAGACGCCGGCAGCGCCTTCCAAGACGGACAGCGCGCGCGCGTTGCGATACCAGAGTTCGACAGGGTGCCCCTTGGTGAAGCCGTGACCGCCCAGCATCTGGAGGCCCAGGTCCGACGCGAAGACGATCTGCTGGCTGGCGTAGGTGTATGCGAGTTGCGCCTGCTGGGTGACAGGCTGTCTGGCTTCCAGCGCCCATGCGGCTTTCCACGTCATCCAGCGCATGGCTTCCACGTCCATGTGGATGTCGGCGATAGTGAAGGCGATAAACTGCTTCTTTGCCAGCGGGCCACCGTGCACCACCCGTTCCTTGGTGTACGGGATCACATAGTCACGGACGGCC
Organism: Sphingobium sp. B2; assembly: GCF_007693735.1. NCBI lineage: Bacteria > Pseudomonadati > Pseudomonadota > Alphaproteobacteria > Sphingomonadales > Sphingobiaceae > Sphingobium > Sphingobium sp. B2. The sequence continues at coordinate 214,783 of NZ_VDBZ01000003.1, read as the reverse complement.
CGGCAAAGTCCCGTCATGGTCGCGGACAGGCCGACCCGTGCGCTGTCGATGATCCGCTGCACGTCGGCCTCCCCGTTTTCGCCAAGCCGCATGGAAGCGGGCACTTCGACATTGTCGAAATTCACCTCACCCAGTTCGAGCGCGCGCAGGCCGATGGTCTGCTTTGTTTCACCGACCAAGACGCCCATTGCGTCGCGGGGCACGATCAACGCGACTTTCCCACCTTCGCTTTCTGCGATCACGAGAAAATGGCTGCAATGCCTTGCCAGCGGCACCATTGCCTTGCGCCCGGTCAGGACGTAATTGTCGCCCGACCGCGACGCCTTCGTCGCAAGGCGGGATACGTCGAAGCCGAAGCTGGGTTCCATCAACGCGATGGCCGCCGCGCGGAAATCGTCGTTCGCAAACTCTTCTAGTAACGCTTTCTGCGCTGCTGAACCCTGATCGGCGATTGCACCGACAAAGCCCAGAACGGAAGCGATCGCTATAGCCAGCGTAGCGTCAGCCGCGCCCAGTTCCTCGAGCACGATGGCGTTGGTGACGGGCGATCGGTCTTCTTCATCGACCTGCGCCTGGACAATTCCGGTGGACCATAATTTGGTGAGCAGCTCCGCATCGATGATGCCGCCGTCATCCAGCCGTCGCGTCTGCGGGAATAATTCCTGAAGCGCAAACTCGGACATAGTTGCCTGAACAATCTGTTGCTCTTGGGTCAGTTCATATGAAATCATCGAACGCACTCTTCCCGTAACGAACTAGCCGATGCGGCTGGTTTTGCCCTTCGATGATCCATTCCGCGTACAATCGTGCAGATCGCTCTGTGACGCTCATTCACTTCATCATCGACCTGCTATTGAAGACATGTGGGGGAGCGGAAGCCCCCACAGCGAGCCTGTTGCGAGCCAGTCCGCTGTTGTGGGCGAGGGTCCACAAGGGGTACGGATCGCGCAGACACGCACAGCGATCAGTGACAATGATGACCCAAGGACACGGAATTCCTCCATGCAGGGGAAAATCATCGCAGTTGTCTTCAAGTCTGGAAGCGAGAGGTTGAGCCAGTCTTCACCCATTTGGAATCGTTACCACAGGGTGGGGTTTCGTCACCGCAATCGGTCGTAGGACCGACCCTTATCGGCCGAGCGGGAAATAGCTACATTCTAGGGAAGTCTGAACGGATCATGATCTTGCACGATGAAGCCGACATCGCCAACGCCTCCCGTTCCGCACGCAGTGACGTGAGCGCCGCGCAGGCATGGTATGCCTTGTTCATCTTCATCCTGCTCTACAGCATTTCCTATGTCGACAGACTCATTCTCTCGTTGCTTGCCCCGGCCATAGGTACGCAGCTTGCGATATCCGACACGGAAATGGGAATACTGCTTGGTCTGGGTTTCGGGGTCATTTATGCCCTGATCGGTCTGCCCCTGGCCCATATTATTGATCGTCATCGCCGTATACCGCTGGTCGTGGCCGGAGTGTCCTTATGGAGCATATGCACGGTGGCGTCGGGCTTTGCCCCAGATTTTATGTGGCTTATGATCCTGCGGGCGGGCGTGGCGATTGGCGAGGCGGTGCTGTCTCCTGCCGCCATTTCCCTGATCGCAGACCTGTTTCCGCGGGAAAAGAGGACGCTGCCGACGGCACTTTACACAGGGGCCGGGGCGGTCATGTATTCCGGGTCTTACATTGCGGGAGGGGCAGCGGTGCAACTGGCGACAGCCCTTTCCGGTCCGCTCGACATGATGTCTTGGCGCCTTACGATCATCATCGTCGGCATACCTGGCCTGCTGCTTGCCCCGCTGCTGTATTTTACGGTACGCGAGCCGGCCCGAACGGGCAACGTGCGTGACGATCAATATGCCACCGCCGCGCAGGCGGCCGCCTATCTGAGCAGGGAACGTGCGCTTTACGGCTTCCTCTTGCTGGCCAACGCAGCCGTTGGCATGGGAAATTTCGCCGTAGCAGCATGGACGCCCACGCTATTGATGCGGGGCCATGGCATGAACGCGGCGCAGGTGGGTTATTCCTTTGGCGCCATCGGCCTGATTTCCAGCGTCATCGGCGTCGCGACATGGCCGACGGTGGTGAAATTCTGGACCTCCCATGGCCGTCGTGATGCGCTCGTCACGGTGTTCGGCACGACGCTGACCGCCTCATGGCTGTGCTTCGTCACGGTGGGCTTGACGCGATCGTCGACCATATTGTTGATGGCCGTGGGGCTCGGCATGTTCTTTTCCGCGGCCATGGGCGTTCTGGTGCCGCTGCTGATCCAGTTGGTGACGCCCAGCCGCATGCGCGCGCGGATCATGGCCCTTTATCTGGCGTCGGCAAATCTGGTCGGTTTGGCATTCGGCCCGTCCATGGCAGCGTTCATGGCCGAACATTTCTATAGTGGTCGATTTGCCATCGGCCATGGTCTGGCGACGCTGGTACTGGCCGCAGGGCCGGTGGCGACCTTGTCGATCTGGACGATACGGGGTCCGTATCGCCGTGCATTGGACCGGGCGGAGCTGATTGATGCGCCTCGATAAGCGGAGAGAGTATCCAACCTCTCCCCGCCTGCAATCCAGTCAGCGCTTCAACAATGTTCCCAGATGGGTCCGGAACCGTCGCGTTTCTACGGTTTCGAAAAGACCGATCTTGGCGAAGGGGTCGGCGTCGACGAACGCCTTTGCGCCCGCCATATCGTCCGCCTCCACCATGTAGAGCGAACCGACGACATTATTCTCTTCGTCAAGCAACGGCCCAACGAGAAGTATCTTGTTGGCCTTCCCTTCGATGTAGTCTAGATGTTGTGCGCGGGCCTCGGCGCGATGCTGCGCTTTATCCTTGCCGTCGACGCAGGTGACAATGAAACTCGGCATTGATCGCCCTTTCTATCTTATATCCTGTTTCAGGCAGTCTTTGGCAGAACGGCTTTTAGCGATGTCTTGACCAGCGCCACGATCGGGCCGGGTGCTAGCAGAGCCGTCGCTAGTTTCTCCAGATCCGCGACTTCATTCACCGCAACCAGCGGCGCGCCGAAGGATGCTGCCCATTGCGCCAGATCGGGATTGGCAAGGTCGGTGCCTGACACGCGGCCTGGATGGTCCCTTTCCTGGTGGATGCGGATCGACCCATAGGAGTTATTTTCCGAAATAACGATCTTGATCGGAAGGCCACGGGCCAGCCCGACCGCCATTTCATTGCCAGACATCATCACGCCGCCGTCCCCGACCATGCAGATAATGGTGCGGTCCGGATGGCGCATCGATGCTGCGACGGCTGCCGGAACCCCAAAGCCCATGGCGCCCGAAATGGGCGCGATCAGGCGCTGCCCAAGCCGCCAGCGGACCTTGCGGTAAAATGGCGCAGCGAATGTGCCCGCGTCCAGCGTGACGATGGCGTCGGCGGGCGCGACCTGCTCGATCAGGTTGGCAACGCGGACGAAATCCAACCCGTCGGGATAATCTTGCGGGTTGGAGCCGCTGTCGGTGACATGCAGGTCGCGCAGACGGCTGGCCCATGCGGACAGCGTTGGATTGGCCGCGCGCTCATGAGCGTTCACGGCCTCTATCAGCGGCACGGCCGCTGCGGTCGTCGCCAGGGCCGCCGGGAACTGCCAGCCCAGGAAGCGCGGGTCGGCGCAGCTGTGAACAAGGGTTTGTTGCGCCGTGGGCCAGCTATAGCCCTGCGTCGTGATGTCCGACAGCCGCGTGCCGATGGCCAGGATGAGGTCGGCCTCGCTGAACGCCTGCCGCTGCGCCTCGGGGTTCTTGAGGCCCAGATCGCCCACATAGAGGGGATGATCATTGGGAAAGATATCCTGACGGCGGAACGATACCGCGACGGGCAGGGCCCAGTCCTCAGCAAAACGCAGCAGCGCCTCACGCCCGCCCGGAACGTCGAATTCGCGGCCAGCTAGCAGGATGGGTTGCTTCGACCCATTGATCAGCGCGGCGATCCGGCCCGCTTCTTCGGCGGCGACGCCCGCTATGGCGTTGCTGTGCCATGGCGGGATGGGGGCCCGACACGGCGCCGCCAACACATCTTCCGGCGCACTGAGGATCACCGGGCCAGGCACGCCGCTGGTCGCCATCGTCCAGGCGCGAGCTGCCAATTCGGGCGCTTCGTCGGGATGCTTGATTTCGCCGACCCATTTGGCGATTCCGCCAAACATGGATTTATAGTCTATTTCCTGAAAGGCGTTGCGCCTCAGGTCGCGCCCCTCGACCTGACCAATGATCAGGATCATCGGCACTGCGTCCTGTTCCGCCGTATGCACGGCGATCGACGCGTTGCAGGCGCCCGGCCCGCGGGAAACCAGCGCGATGCCGGGACGGCCGGTCAGACGCGCGTCAGCGACAGCCATGAAACCCGCTCCGCCTTCATGACGGCAGGTGACTAGATCGAATTTCGGCTCTTCGTGAATGGCGTCCAGCAGCGCGATATAGGATTCGCCCGGAACGCAGAATGCGCGGTCGGCGCCTCGCTGGATCAGCGTTTCCAAAAGGCGTTGCGCGGCGGTGGGAAGGGAGGGCGTTTGTGAATCGTCGTTCATGGATCTTCCTGGTTCAATGGCTTCGGAAAGTAACCGGCTATCGTGATCGCCGACCGGAGTTGCTTGTCTGTCGTCTTTTCGTCTTGCTTTGAGCCGATTGCAGCCTGCTAACCCTTCCCGCCAAAATCGACAGATGGGCAGCCATTGGGCAATGATCTTCTCTGCCCCTGCAATGATGTGAAAGGTGAGCCGAGCGGCTGGCCTTCCAACAGGCCGGCGACCTGGTCCACGGCACCAATTTGGTCACGCGCGTACTGAACATCTGATCTCTCCACTCGACCGCTGCGCCGGGGAAGCCGGTCGGCTGCTTTGACATCTGTGCCGGCGATTTCCTCAGATGGCCGGCCACGTTAGAGGTTTTTACTGGCCTAACGGTCAGACATCACGATAGGACCGACCCGACAGGCAGTCGGCCATTGACGAGGACGAGCCTTCGGGTTTGCCGGCGGCGCGCTAGGAGTTTCGATGACAGATGGATCTGCCGAAATGGCAAACGGTAAAATCGATGTGGAGGCGCTCGAACGGAAATATCGGGAAGAGCGGGAAAAGCGTATACGGACCGACGGCCGTGAACAATATCGCGTCATCGACGCGCAGCATTCCACTGCGTTCCTGGATGATCCCTTCGCTCCGGAGATGCCAGCGCGGGCGGCACGCAATATCAATGTCGAGGTTTTGCTGGTGGGAGGGGGCTTTGGCGGCCTCCTGAGCGCGGTACGTTTGCAGCAAGCAGGGATAGACGATATCGCGATCATCGATCGCGCCAGCGATTTTGGCGGCACTTGGTACTGGAACCGCTACCCTGGTGTGCATTGCGATATCGAATCCTACATCTACGTTCCCCTGTTGGAAGAATTGGGAAGCGTACCAAGCAAGAAATATGCGCCGGGCGGGGAAATCCTCAACTATGCGCAGATGATCGGCCGCAAATACGGCTTGTACGACAAGGCGATCTTCCAGACCACGGTCAACGGTATGGTCTGGAACGACGAAGCCGCGCGATGGACAGTCACGACTGACCGTGGCGACACAATCCACGCACATTTTGTCTGCATCTCGCCCGGACCATTCCCTTGGCCAAAGCTGCCGGGGATCGAGGGTATCGAGACCTTCAAGGGCAAGGCGTTCCACACCTGCCGCTGGGATTATGAATATACGGGCGGAGAGCCGGGTAGTCTCGAGCTCGATCGGTTGCACGACAAGACGGTGGGCGTCATCGGCACCGGCGCGACCGGTTTGCAGTGCATCCCCCCGCTGGGCCGCAGCGCAAAGCACCTCTATGTCTTTCAGCGGACCCCCTCTACTGTAGGCGTCCGCGACAACCGACCGACCGATCCCGCCTTTCTGGCTAGCCTGAAGCCGGGATGGCAGCGGGAGAGGATGGACAATTTCAATGCGACCATCTCTGGCCAGTCGGTCGACACCGACATGGTGAACGATTGCTGGAGCCGGGCGCTGTCAGTGCTTAACGGCCTGTCGGGTGACGAACCTGAAACGATCGAAAAGCGCAAGCTGGCCGATTTCCGTACACTAGATAGCATTCGCGCGCGCATCGAAGAAGTCGTCGACGATCCCGATACAGCAGAGGCGTTGAAGCCTTGGTACAATCTGATGTGCAAGCGGCCTGGCTTCCATGACGAATATCTGCCGACATTCAACCGTTCGAACGTGACGCTGGTCGATACGCAAGGCAATGGCATCGACCGGATTACCGAAAATGGCGTCGTCGCCAACGGGAAGGAATATCCCATAGACTGCCTGGTCTATGCGACTGGCTTTGAATTCATGAGCCAGATCGATCATCGGATGGGCTTCGACATTGTCGGCCGGGGCGGGCGTAAATTGTCCGATCTGTGGCGGGGTGGTTACTCTTCGCTATTTGGCCTGCATATGCGCGATTTCCCCAATTGCTTCATTCTGGGCAATGCGCAGCAGGCAATCACGCCGAACTTCACCTATCTGCACATGGAACTGAGCCGTCACATCGCGTTCCTCGTAGAAAAGGCGCGTGAACTGGGCATTCGGACGATGGAATCAAAAGCCGAGGCGGAAGAGGAATGGGTGGCAAAGGTCATGTCCTTCGGACCGATGCGGCAACGACTGCAAAAGGATTGCACGCCGAGCTACATCAACAATGAAGGACAGGTCACGGAACTGGACATTCGCAACGGATTCTATCTGGGCGGCGCGACCGCATATAACAAGACTCTGGCCGACTGGCGCGCCGATGGGTCGATGCCTGGGCTGGACATCAGTTAACGAGGCCGCGGTCGGGCATAGGGGGAGGAGATATTGCCGTCCGGTGGCGAGCCCTCGACCTGGACGACCGCGTATGCGCATAAGAAGATATGGTCGGCCGGGCCAGTCTATGTCACCGGTCCGCCCAAAGCGTTCCCGGGATGATGGTCGTCACTTAACTGTGATGCCCGAATGCCAACGTCATGCCGACTGGATAGTGACCCGGCTGCAGACGTTGGCATCGCTTTGATGGGGTTGCCCACCTGTTTGGACGCGAGATATGCCGCGACGTAAATCAATACTATGTGGCTATGGACCATGGCCGGCCCTATGCGTCGCTCGGTTGCGGAAGCCGAGACTATATGTGGCTCAAGCGGATCGTTCCGGCCCGGTCAGTCATGAAAGAGAGTTGAGGCGGGAGCACCCGCCCCTCAATGTCATCAGGCGGCCGGCTGAGCAGCTATCTCCGCCTGTCCGGAAAAGACAAAGGCGTCGGAGTGGAAATTCTCTGCCGACAGCGACCGTTGTTCGACCAGCAGGGCGCGAGCCTGTTCGATCATTATCGGGTTGCCGCATGCATAAACGCTGTACCCGGACAGATCGTCGTAGCGGCCCGTCACTGCGTTTTGTACAAAGCCGCGTTCACCTGTCCAGCCCGTGCCGGGGTTGGCGAGAACCGGAGTAAAGTCGAACCAGGAGAGCCTCCTCGCCCATGACGTCACGAGTTCGAGCTCGTAAATGTCGGCTTCCCGCTCGCCGCCCCAGAAGAGATGGACCGGCCGGGATATCTTCCGGTCGATCAATTCCTGAATCATTGACTTGAGTGGAGCGAAACCCGTGCCGGTTGCCAGCATGATCGCGGGGACGGAATGATCGTCGCTCCATGTGAACAGACCGAAGGGCAGCGCAATATTTAGCACGTCCCCCGGCCGCAATTTCTTGAGCACAGTGTCCGAAAACATCCCGCCTGGAATATGCCGGACATGCAATTCCACAATGTCGTTGAGGCGGGGAGGATTGGCGATGGAATAGTTTCGGCTTTCACCGCCCTCCATCGCGACGGAGATATATTGTCCGGCAGCAAAGGGTACGCGGCGGCCGATGGGCAGGCGCAGATGCAGGATTGCAACATTGTCGGACCGCTGGTCCATCTTGTGCACTGTGACATTGATACTGACGCGCGCTGGCTGACGGCGTTCCTCGATCCATGGCGGCGCGATTTCGACTGGGCCATCCGGGATCGCCATACAGCAGAGGATTTCCTCGCCGGCATGCTTGGGCGAACCGAACGGCGCGATCTTGACCTTGCCTTGGGTCAGGTTGCTACGACAGGTAACGCACACGCCCTTCCGGCAGGAGTAGGCCATCGTGTATCCGGCGCGTTCGGCGGCGTCGAGAATGCGCTCATCTGGTTCGCAGGGGAAGCTGATGTCCGAATTGGCGATGGAAACGAGCGATGTCATACGGCGGTCACCTTTTCCTGCGGCGCGATGGCGCTCGCAATAAGTTTCAAAGTCGAAATGAGGGGGGTGGGGCTGGCTACCCCCTTGCCCGCTATGTCCGGCGCGCTGCCGTGCCCGACGCTGGCGAACAACGACCCGGCCCCGATTGACAGGGCGGCGCTGCTGCGCCCCGCCAGCAATTTGATGGGAATATGCCCCTGATCGTGGAACATCGCCAGATAGACGTCGCATTTCCTTTCTGACAACAGCAGGTCGCTGCCAGCGGGAGGGGCTACCTTGATCCCCTTTGCCTTCAGCGTCTCGGCAGCCGTGAAGGTTATGCGTGCGTCATCGTCGCCAAACAGGCCGCCTTCCCCGGCATGGGGGTTGATTCCGAAAATGCCCAATCTGGGGTGTTCGATGCCCAGTCCACGCACGGCCTCATGGGCGGCCAGACCGGCAGCGACGACCAGATCGCTGTCAATCCTGGCGAGCGCGCCCGCCAGCCTTTCGTGCAGCGTGACATGCACGATCCGCAAGCCCGCGCCGACTAGCATCAGGAACACCGCGTCAGGAGAAATTCCGGCAATCCGGGCGATTAGCGAAGGATAGCCGGTGAATGGAATTCCCGCAGCGTTGACCGCCGTTTCATTATGAGGGCAGGCGACGATAGCCTTGCCTAATCCTGCCCTTGCCGTCGCGAAGGCGGTTTCAACATAGGCGATGGTCGCGCGGCCCGACGCTGGGCCGCATTGCCCCGGCGTAAAGTCCGCCGGGGCAATGCTCTTGGATGGCACAAGATCGATGACGCCCGGCGTATAAGGAGGCAAAGCACCGGGCGTTACGATCCGTCGTGGCGCATCCTCGCCATAGTGCGCGATGACATGTTCGTCGCCGATGAGCAGTAGCCTCGGCAGGCCCGGCTCACTCGAAAGGGCCGCTTTCACCGCTATTTCGGGACCGATTCCGTTCGGATCGCCGATGGGCATCAGGATATCCTGCATCGCGGTTACAGCGGCAGCGCGAGAAGCGTGTCGATCCGGCTGCTGTCGCAAACCACCTTGCGCTCCTGCAGTAAAATGCTGTCCTGCGTCACCACATAGCAGTCGAGGTAGCGGCCGGTCGCGAATAGCGACGTTTCACCCGTTCGCATGACCCTGGCGACCATGAAAGGCGTTTCGGCATATACCAGATCCCCGTCACGGCGGGCGATCAGTGGTTGCCCCATGACATGCCGATAGCTATGGCGTTCATAGATATTCGCTTCTTTGAGCGCTGCGATCCTGTCCTTTAGCATGCCCTTGCTGTCCGCGTACATCAGTCCGGCCATCATGCCGTTCTGATGGTTTTCCGCCGTGGTGACGATGTAGAAGCAATCTTCGGCGAAACAGTCCGCCCAGCCCTCGCCGCCATTGTCGTCGAGGCTGCGGGCATAGACAGCCTGAGCATGCACGATCCGTTCGCGCAGTATTTCGCAAGCCGCCACCTGTCTCATAGGCCGGTCTCCCGACGATAGGCTTTCCAGAAGCCTCTGATCGCAGCCTCCGTTACCCGGCTTTCGCTCGAATCCGCTGTCAGACCGCCCATTTCGATGACGGAGCTATGATCCGAAGCACCTGCTATCCCGCGCTGGACAAAGCCGCCTACGCAGCCGTCCTCCATGGATACATAGCCCGCGGGGCCGACCAGATTGCCCTGCTTCAATCGCGCCCTCAACAGTTCCGGGCTGTCGTCTTCGAAACCGATATAGGTCCAGTTTAGGTCGGTGCGATCGGTCCCACGCGGCAAAATCTGGCGGATGGCGATGGCGTTCTGGATCTGCTGCAACACGAAGCCGGGGAAGATGGACAGGATTTGCAGGGTCACACCGTCGCCGAACTCGTCCGATCCGTTGAGCAGGGACGGGTCGTTTAGTCCGAATTCACTTTGCGACCGGATATTTTGCTCGACATAGTCCGCCTCGCTGGCCAGCGCGGGGTCTATGGCGGAGTAGCTGACATGGTTGCCGCCATCCTCGCTAACGATGATCTCCCCCTTCTGGGAAAGCCGATTGATCTCGAACGTTGTGAAGAACAGATGAAGAATTGAAGCGTGGTAGCTGTCCTTCACATTTTCGAAGTACAGTTTCCAATTGTTGGGCAGATCCTGGGTGAAGCGGCCGATCACCTTCGGCTTTTTCTCACCCAGAACACGTTCGATGCACGACAATACTTGCGTGCCGATATAATCTTCGATGGAAGGGACATCGTTGGCAAAAGAGCCGAAAATCAGGCCGTGGACGATGGCGATCCGCATCTTGCGCGGGCCGCGCCCTGTCATGCAGAATGACGGGTCCATACCGCCTTTGCCGTTGATCCCGTCTTTGAAAGCAACGCCGGTCAGGTCGCCCTGAAGATTATGCGTCCAGGCATGATAGACGCAGGTGAAATCCTTCGTCTTGCCTCGACTTTCGAGTGCCAGCAGCGCGCCCCGGTGGGCGCAGCGGTTTTCGAAGGCGTAGACGAAACCGTCTTCCGCGCGTACGACGATGACCGGGGTGTCGCCCGCGTGGGTGGACACATAATCCCCCGGCTCCGGAACCTCGACTTCCAGACAGAGATAGTTCCACGACCTTCCCTGAAAAATCGTGGCCTGTTCATGAGCGTAGACCTCTTCGCTCTGAAACAGGGAATAGGGAGCCTGCGAGAATCCTTGCCGATCCGCAAAGGGGGAGGTCATGGCTGCACCGGTAGAAACCATCAATTCACCTTGGCTTGAATTTGAACGGTCTGCTCGGCGTTCCGGGATATCCGTTTCGTAATGATCGATTATCCAGGTTCTGTCGGCAGAACTCAGCAGCTAGGACATATAATGAGGGCAAATCCCCCATTGCGCCCGATCAAGAAGTCGGCGCGCGTTCCGGCCAAGAAAATCGCCGGTCTTCGATTAGCGGGTTGGGCGTATCGATCGGTCAGACGTTTGCGTGGCGGCCTTCGGTACCGTCTGCAACCAGTCCGGCGATGACGCGATCGTCGGCCAGAACATCATTCAGGGCCGTCTCGTGGAGCTTTGGACGGCCATTGCGGGATTCGCGTTTTCCCAAGGGTGGTCGAGATTGGGCATGGGTTCAGGCGCACAAGTTCCCCAGCAGGTCCGGGGCCGCAATCATCCGTCTTGGATGAGGGAGGATATTGCGCCGATCATCGACGTCGACGGCTATACCGAGGTCTTCCTGGCTCAGCTCTGCAAGGATCATGAGGGAATTCGGGATGCAGCCGGGATCATCCGGTTTAGCATCTGCAACGCCTATGGGTTCGCGGGTCATGAAGATGTGCAGACCATAAGCGCTGATCAGCGCCAATCTGGCGCGAACGGCCTTGACGGCCAGGCACATGGGCATCGTCGCGGAATACGAAGGAGCAGCGATGGGCGCCACCCGCCATGCCTATGTCGGAAAATGCTTTTCCGCGCTGTTCCCGCTCATAGGAGAGGTGGAGGATGAAATGCTGGGTTGCGTTACGGGAAGCCGCACTTCCACCAAGTGCCTCAGTTGTCAGCTGACCATGCCCGATCGGGACATCATGGCCAAAATCCCTGCAAATCAAATCTAGGTTGGAAGAAGATATGAGCAGTCAGAGCAGAGTGGCGATCGTAACGGGCGGGGCGAGCGGCATCGGCTTCGCCTTTTCCCAGGGCCTCGCGAAGGAAGGCTACGCCGTTGTCATCGCGGATATTCGAGGCGGCGAGGAAGCGGCTGCACGGCTAAGGGAAACCAGCGCTGACGCCATCGGCGTTTCCGTCGACGTGACGAGTGCGGCGGATACTAAAGCCATGGCGAGGGCGGCGTTGGACCGTTTCGGCCGTATCGACGTCCTGATCAACAATGCCGGGTTGTTCACCACTCTCGCGCTGAAGGACTTCGAACAGATCGAACCTGCTGAATGGATGAAAGTGATGGAGGTTAACACCCTTGGGCCTTTCCTTTGCGCCAAGGCGGTGATGCCTAGCTATCGCGAGGCGGGCGGTGGTCGTATCATCAATGTGGCATCGACCTCGCCTATCAAGGGTACGCCCAATATGCAGCATTATACGGCCAGCAAGGGTGCGGTGATCGCGTTCACCCGCTCGCTTGCGCGAGAGCTGGGGTCCACGAATGTGACCGTCAACGCGATTGCTCCGGGCTTCACCCTGAGCGAGGGCGTGCTGGCGAGCGGGATGGAAAATGTTATGGGCGACGCTGCCCGGCGCACCAGTCGATGCATCCAACGCGACCAGCTGCCCCAGGATCTGGTCGGTGCCGCCTTGTTTCTGGCAAGCGAAGGCGCTTCTTTCATCACGGGCCAAACCCTCGCGGTCGATGGTGGCGGGGTGTTCCTGTGAGCGAGGTCAAGCCCTATGCCGACCTGGCTCTGTATATCGACGGGGTTTTCATCGGCGCCGAGGCGCGCGATGGGAACGAGGTCATCAACCCTGCCGACGGCAGCGTGCTGGGCCGTTTGCCGCACGCCCGGACAGAGGATATGGACAAGGCCATAGCGTCGGCCAGTCGCGCGTTCGAGACATGGCGATGGATCTCTCCGCTCGAACGTGGCAAGATATTGCGGCGGGTCGCGGAGCTTATCCGCGAACGCGCGCAGGATATTGCCCGCGATCTTACGCTCGATCAGGGCAAGCCGCTGGCGGAGGCCTATGCCGAAGTGTTCAACGCGGCCGAACATGCCGAATGGCATGCCGAAGAATGTAGACGGATTTACGGAAGGGTGATCCCTCCGCGCGATCGCAATGTGCGCCAGACCGTCATTCGTCAGCCAGTCGGCGTCTGCGCGGCATTCACGCCGTGGAATTTTCCGTTCAATCAGGCGTTGCGAAAGATTTCGGCAGCCTTGGGATCGGGCTGCACCGTCATCCTCAAGCCCGCCCATGATGCGCCCAGCGCCGTCGTCGCGCTGGTCCGCCTGTTCGACGAGGCAGGGCTGCCACCCGGCTGCCTCAATCTCGTCTGGGGACCATCGAACAGTATTTCGCGCTACTTGATCGAAACCCCCGCAGTGCGCAAGATTTCATTCACCGGATCTGTTCCCATCGGCAAGCAACTCGGCGCGCTGGCGGGCGAGCATATGAAGCGGGTGACGATGGAACTGGGCGGTCATGCACCGGTGCTCGTATTCGCCGACGCCGATATCGATCGCACTGCCGCCTATCTGAGCGTCCTCAAGGCGCGCAACGCGGGTCAGGTGTGCATGGCGCCGAGCCGCTTCTTCGTCCATGCCGATGTCGCGCGCGAATTTACCGAAAAATTCATCGCCGCCAATGAGAAGCTGGTCGTCGGCGACGGCCTCGATCCGAAAACCACCATGGGGCCGTTGACCAACCGTCGGCGGGTTGAGGCGATGGAAGACCTGGTCAGCGACGCCGTCGCCGTGGGCAGCATCCTCGCCTCGGGCGGCGTTTCGCATGATGGGGCGGGACATTTCTTCCCGCCCACCGTCCTGACCGACGTGCCGCTGTCGGCTAAGATCATGAACGAGGAACCGTTTGGCCCGGTCGTTCCGATCACCACGTTCCAGACAACCGACGAGGCGCTGACGCTGGCGAACGCGCTGCCGTTCGGGTTGGCTTCCTACGTGTTCACGCGGTCGCTGGAGATCAATCACCGCGCCACCTACGGGATTGAAGCGGGCATGGTGAGTGTCAATCACTTCGGCATCGCGCTCCCGGAAACGCCGCTCGGCGGTGTCAAGGATAGCGGGGTCGGCAGTGAAGGCGGGACTGAGACATTCGATGCCTATACAACCGTGAAGTTCATCTCCGAACTGACCGCCTGACGGTCGGTTCGGCATGGGTAGGCCCCCAGGCCCGCCCGCGAAACAGAGCAGCTTAACGGAATTCGACGCTAGCGCTGCCCGGACGCCCAAGGCCAGCCGCGGGCGTTCACCCAATCCACTCAAAGTGACGGATGCCTTAACGCTTACTATCGCTGCTGAGCAGACTGCTTCACTGGCTGGATTTGTCTCCTTGCCGGTTCCGCCGGGTCACCTGCACCCCGCCGGTCGCGAACAGCTGCTTGGGAACAGTGAAATCGCAAGAGCTTCATCGGCTGCGGGCGCTGCATCTTACGCCGCGCGCTCTCCGCACGCACCGCTCATCGCTGTACCGAAGAATCTGGTCCTCAAGGCCAGGTATCATCGAGGGTCACACTTCCTTGATGCAAAAGCTCAACGTGACCCCAAACGTTCCGTTCAAAGCGAAGAGCGGCGAACAACGAGCGCCTGTTTGATCATCCCAAATATTTCAGGCTTCATCACCGCTTGGCGGAGTGCCAGGCTTGCGCAGCCAAGTATGTCTGCGAATAGTTGCGCCACGCAAAGAACGCAAAGATGATGGAGACCAACGCACCGATTGGAAGTACGAAGGAAAGCGACAGGCCGATCTTGCTATGGTCGTGCAGAATATAGTCGTTGACCACCGCGACGGACGACGGCCCCAATGTCAATCCGAGGAAAGTCGCGGTTGCCAGGCCGATACCGCTCGACAGGCCGCGCATCCTGTTTGGCACAGCCTCCTGCAAAGCGGGGGGGACAGACGCATTGCCGGCATTCACAAGGAAGCCGCCTAGCCCGATCAGTATGAGGGCCTCCACGCCGGTTCTGGCTAGAAAGATCGACGCGAACACCGGAATGGCCAGAAGCGCGGCTCCCATCATCAGCAAGAGACGGCCGTTCGGGCGATAGGCTCTCGCCCTGTCGCTCAACGCTCCGCCGGCGAGGACGCCAGTGGCACTCAGGAAAAGCGTCACGCCATATCCCAGGCCAGCCTGCTCGGTATTCCAGCCGAACACGCGCATCAGGAATGTGGGGGTCCATGTCAACATCGCAAGAGTAGGGATAGATAACAGCCCCCACGCAAGAATCAGATTGGCTATGCACCGGGAGTGCGTGCGCAGATAGTCTAGCGTCTCCCTGATAGACGGACTTTCGCTCGCAACCGCACCATGGCGCAGCGGCTCTGGCGTAAAGGCGGCCCAGACGCCGACCAGGACACTTGGTACACCGATGATGAGAAAAGTAACGCGCCATGGCTCAAGTGGCCCTAAAATCGGCATATCGATCATGTGGGAAACGGACAGGACGCCAATTATTTTGCCGCCAAGCGCCATGGCGAGGCCCGCACCGCTCAGCATTGCCAGAGTGAACAGGCCGATGGTCAATCCAAGACGCCGGGGTGGAAACAGATCGGGCATCAGAGAATAGGCAGCGGGTCCGAGCACAGCTTCGCCTATGCCGACCGCCATTCGGAGCAGAAACAGCTGCCAGTAGCTCGTGATGCTCGCGCAAAGCGCCGTAGCCAGACTCCAAAAGACGATGCCAGTGGCGATAAGGCGAAATCGCGGCAAGCGATCGACCATCCGGCCAAGAGGAAAGCCGGCTAGGGCGAATGTTATGGCGAATGCAAATCCGATCAAGGTGCTGATTTGCGTGTCGCTCAGCGTCAAATCGGCTTGGATCGGTGTGATGAGGAGACTGAGCAGTTGCTGATTGAGGTAGAGCGTCGCCGCTGCGAACATTAACACGATTAGTGACGCCCAACTGCGCGGCGTCGTTACAACAGGTGCTGAGGTCGAAGACGATTCAGCGGTGACGTCTAGGCTAGCATGCATCAAGTCAACTCCCCGCTAGCGTCGGGTAGGCGTCAGATCTTGGCGATCCGGAGGATTGCGTCATCATTGTCACCGGCCTGTCTCTCCTGTCCTCAGGGGGGCGCTTTTGCGCGCGTCCCGCCAGTGCGTAGGACAGCCGAACTTGACCAAGCCTCCATGAAAGGCAAGCGAGGATTGAGTAGTGAGAATACCCACTGCGCAAAGCCGGCGAGCCAGTTTTTAAAACACCTGTCGGCGGTCTGACCCACATCGGCTGTCTATTCTCACAAGAAACTGCAGCAATGGTAAGGTGTCGGCGGCACATGGATCAAGAAATGACATGCGAGAACGGGCAAGACTGCCTGGGGCGCCCGATGGCTGATCATGTCCCCGCTCACCTCATCCGCTCGCTCGACTGGTTTGCCGACGAGCCCTTTGAATTGGCCAGTTCGATTTTGTCTGAAGAGCAGCCTCTTGTTTACACCCTTTGCAACCCGATGTTTGGCCAAAGCTGGGTGCCGACCCGCGCCGACATCATGCGCAGGATTGCCGGCAACCCGGCCCTGTTCGCAAGCAAGGGGCAATCGGGCTTTGCCGAGCTCATAGGCGAGAATTGGAGCCTGGCTCCGCTCGAGGTCGATCCTCCCGATCATGCGAAACTTCGCAAGCTTATCAGCCCCTGGTTTTCCCCGGCATCGGTAGCCAAGCTCGGCGAAAAGGCGAAGCGGCATGCCAGTAAGCTGGTTGATCAATTCATTGATAAGAAAGGTTGCGAGTTCAAGACCGATTTCGCGGAGCACCTGCCCGTTGCGATTTTTCTGGATTTGATGGGATGGCCACAAGATCTGGCCCCGATGTTTCGATCTTGGAGTTCCAAGCTGATCCATTCAGATAGCGCCCGGGTGCGCGCCGAGTGCGTGCGTTCCATCACGAACTATCTCCGCGATATGATCGCGGCCAGACGTACTGCGCCCCAAGACGACATGACATCGTCCCTTGTCCATTCCCAGATCGATGGCAAAGAACTCAGCAACGATGAACTGCTGGGGTTGCTGACACTGCTTTTTCTGGGTGGCCTCGATTCGGTAACCGCCGCGCTGACATTTCAATTTTATCACCTCGCGCGGTATCCCACCCTCCAGCGACGGCTGCGCGCTCGGCCTGAGGATATCCCCAAGGCGATCGAGGAAATGCTGCGGTTCAATGGGCAGTCTGTGAACAGCCGCCGGGCGACGGCGGATACGGAGATCGAAGGTGTCGAGATTAAAAAGGGGGACTGGATTTCCCTGATCTGGGCCGTCGCGAACCGGGACGGGCGGGAGCATCAGAATGCCGACGTTCTGAATATCGATAGGGCGAACAAGCGCCACATGACCTTTTCGTTCGGACCCCATTTCTGCATCGGCCACAATCTAGCGCGGCGCGAAATCCAATGCGCCTATGACCAGATGCTCACCCGCCTGCCGCCTTTCCGGTTGGGGAATCCTTCGACCGCCCGCATGCATGGCGGGATCACGTTCGGGATCGACCGTCTCGATCTGCGTTGGGATTGATGCAGGCGCGCGTGCGATGTTAGGGGCCGGTCTTCCAAAGCGTTCAGCTCAGGCGTCGCCAGTAACTTCGGGTCGATCGGCTGGGCGGATTTATCGTTTTACCAGATCCTGTCATTGGCGGGTAAGGCGCTGTCGGCTGTCTAGACTGAAAACGCATCCGCCATCGATGCGGACGGCTATTGCCGTCGCCGATCGGCGTCGCATGAGGAGATCGAAGCTGATGGTGATGGACAATGCCGGCGCAGTCCGCCCCGATTTCATCGATGGCAAGCGGAAACGGCTGCTGATCAACGGTCAGTGGGTCGAGGCGGCATCGGGCAAGACCTTCGAAACGAGCGACCCCGCCACGGGCGAAGTGCTGGCGCAGGTGGCAGAAGGCGACAGCGCTGACATTGACAGGGCGGTGACGGCGGCTCGCCAGGCGTTCAACGGGCCCTGGAACAAGTGGACCCCGGCTGATCGGCAGATGGTACTGCTTCGACTGGCCGACCTGATCGACCGCAATTTCGAGGAGCTGGCGGCGCTCGATACGTTCGACATGGGTGCTCCGATAAGCCGCACCCGCGCCAGTCGGCACCGCGTTCTGGGCATGTTGCGCTATTATGCCAGCCAAGCGGTTACGAAGTGCGGGGAGACCATTCCCAATTCGTTGGGGGGCGATTATTTCTCTTACACTCTCAAGGAGCCGGTCGGCGTGGTCGGGGCGATCATCCCGTGGAACAGCCCCTTGACTGCCAGCATCTGGAAAATCGGTCCCGCTCTCGCCACTGGCTGCACCGTCGTGCTCAAACCGTCCGAACTGGCCCCCTTGACGCCGTTGCGGTTGGGCGAATTGTGTTTGGAAGCGGGCGTACCGCCTGGCGTGATCAACGTCGTTCCCGGCTTTGGCGCGACCGCAGGGTCGGCGCTGGCCAGGCATATGGATGTGGACAAGGTGGCGTTCACCGGTTCGGAAGCGACCGGGAGAAAGATCGTGGAGGGATCGGCCGGCAACCTAAAACGCCTTTCGCTCGAACTGGGCGGCAAATCGCCCGATATAGTCTTCTCCGACGCCGATCTCGACGCGGCGGTGCCTGGCGCAGCGATGGCGGTCTTTTCCAATTCGGGCCAGATTTGCAGCGCCGGAACCAGGCTCTTCGTGGAGCAGGGCATCTACGAGGAATTCGTCAGCCGGGTCGCGCAATTCGCCGAGCAGCTGAAAGTGGGCAAGGGCGCAGACAGCGAAACGCAGGTCGGTCCTTTGGTATCTGGCGATCAACTGGAGAAAGTCGTAGGCTATCTGGATGTAGGGGTGGAACAAGGTGCGCGCTGCCTGACTGGCGGACGGCGACTGGTCGAGAGCGGATATGAAGACGGCCATTTCGTGTCCCCGACGGTGTTCGCCGATGTGCGGGACGACATGCGGATCGCACGAGAGGAAATTTTCGGCCCGGTGATCTCGGCGATACCATTCAAGGACATTGACGAGGTGGTCGAGCGCGGCAACGCCACATCTTTCGGCTTGGGCAGCGGCGTTTGGACCCGCGACCTTGGAAAGGCGCATAGACTGGCCAAGGCGATCCGGGCGGGATCGGTCTGGGTCAACTGCTATCAGGCGATGGACCCGGCGGTGCCGTTCGGGGGATACAAGCAAAGCGGCTACGGGCGGGAGTCTGGCAGCCAGCATATCGACGAGTATTTGAACGTGAAAGCAGTGTGGATCAAAACGGACTGACCGCGTTTTAGACGGCCAGCGTAACGGATCATTATCGCGGTCGGACCGATCGCTTCGACAAGAGGATGTCTATGAACACCATCGACCTTTGGACCTGCGACTGCTGCAGTCTCACCGGCGTCGCTGCGACTGGGGGTGGGGCAGGGGAGCCCTCTGCCCATGACGAAGAAATGACGGCGTTGTTTGATAAGGTCTGCAACTGGGGCAGATGGGGGAAGGAAGATCAGCGCGGTACGCTCAACCATATTGGTCCTGGTGAGATAGCGCGCGCCGCCGCTCTGGTAAAGGAAGGGCGCTCGATCAGCCTCTCGCGCCCGTTTCCAACCCAGCCAGGCACGGAAAATCCGCGACCGGCGCAGCACTTCATGATGGTCACCGGTGAAGACCGCCACGCCCCCCACATTCCGAATATGGAAGCGACGTTCGACTATATCGGGGTTGCTTTTCATGGGCTGGTCTGCACACATCTCGACGCCCTGTGCCACATCTTCCGCGAAGGGCGGATGTATAACGGCCGTCCAGCGAGCGACGTCAGAAGCCGCGGGGCGATCAGCAACAGCGTGATGGAATCCAGGGACGGCATTGTGGGCCGTGGCGTATTGCTGGACATGCCGCTAGCGCTGGAGATGGACTATATCGAACCCAGTCGGCCGATTACCGTGGAGGATCTGGAGACTGCTGAGCGCAGGCTGGGCGTTACCGTGGGGAAGGGCGACATCCTGACCGTGCGTATCGGGCGGGACGTGCGGCCGGGCCGGGGCGATGGCAAAATCGCCGGATTGCATCCGCATGTCGGCGGATGGCTGCATGAACGCGAAGTCGCCCTGCTTGGTGGCGACGGGCCGAACGATGTCATGCCGCCCGATGCCCAAGCGATCTGGACCAACCCGATCCATGAGCTTTGCCTTGTGGGCATGGGCATGCAGTTGATGGACAATCTCGACCTTGAAAGGGCGGCGAAGACATGCGCCGAACTCGACCGCTGGACTTTCCAGATCGTTGTAGCGCCGCTTCTAATTCAGGGAGCGACCGGTTCACCGATCAACCCCATAGCCATTTTCTAGCGCTGGGGGCGGCAGGCTGCGCTCTGACCGACCGGCTTTCGGAAAATCCGCGAAACAGGCTTTGTTGTCGCAAGAGGCGATGGTTATCGGTGGGGCGCTCCCTCGACATTATGGACCGGGCGCGCGATCAACAGATGATTGTGATCGCCTCGTCACGCTCGGCAAACCCGGCTGGTCATGGGCCTAGACGGCCGTATATTTCAGGACGTTTGAAGATCAAGCACTGGGTGAGACCGAAAATGCGCCCGGACCTTGTGTCGGGGAACATCAGTGCGCCAGTGATGGCCATGGCGCGGAATTCCCTCGTTTTGTTGCTGGAAGTTCACAAGCGTTGATGGCATCGGCTGGAGCAGCTGGGGACTGGGACAGTTGGTCATTTTCAGCGAGCTTCTTTAAATGGCCTTCTGACTGCCGAAGCCGGGACGGATGATTCGTGCAATAGTCCCCGGTCAATCTCGCCAATCGACCGGGCGCCGCACAGCTGCATCGTGCGTTCCAGTTCGTCGGTAAGAATGGTGAGCGCGCGGGACGCGCCGGCTTCCAGCCCTGCAAACGCCCCGAACAGGGTCGCCCTGCCGACCATGACGGCGTTCGCGCCCAGCGCGCAGGCCTTTGCGATGTCGCTGCCCCGGCGGACCCCGCCGTCGACCCAGACCTCCGCCCGTCCGCCGACCGCTTCGACGATCGCGGGCAACGCGTCGATCGGCGCTATTGCTCCGTCCAGCTGGCGCCCGCCATGGTTGGAAACGACAATCGCGTCTATCCCAATGGATGTCAGCCGGTCGGCATCCATTGGGTGCAATATCCCCTTCACGATCATGCGGCGCGGCCATTCATCCCGCATGCGTTTGAGCCGGTCCCAGTCAAAAGAGGGATCATAGCTTCTGCCGACGGATGAAGCGATCCGCCCGGCATTAGTTGCCTGCGTTTCCATGCCGATCAGATTTTCCACCATCGGCATTCCGTACCGCGCCATTCCCGCCAGCCAGCGGACATTGAAAGCGAAATCCCGAAAATGCCGTGCGGTGAACTGAAAGGGAAAGGATATCCGGTTGCCGGCGTCGCGCTCTCTCTTGCCGCCGACGGGCAGATCGACCGTGATCATCAAGGCGTCATAATCGGCCGCAAGGGCGCGATTGAGAAGGCCGGCCAGAAATTCCCGGTTCTTCAGTATATAGGCTTGGAACCACAACCGTCCGCCCGGCGCTTCCCGAGCGATGCGTTCGATGGAGGCAGTTGCCGATGTCGACAGAGTATAGGGTATGCCTGCCTCCACGGCCGCCCGTGCTATTGCCACGTCGCTGCCGTGACGGCCAAATCCTGGCCCCCCCGTGGGGGCGATGGCGACCGGCAGGCTCGACCTGCGGCCCAATAAGAGAGTGGAAAGATCGATGCTGGAGACATCCACCAAGGGCCGGGGAATGAGCTTCAGACGCTGGAACGCCTGAATATTGTCGTTCAGGCTCAGCTCGTCTTCCGCGCCGCCATCGAAGAAGTCGAATATGCCCCTCGGCAGACGCCTCTTCGCCAGACGACGCAGCTCCGCGATCGACCATGCCCGCGAAACAAGATGCCTATCCCACATTGATGCTTTCCGCCGTTCCAAGCCGGACTGCCGAGATCCGTAACATCAGGCAGGCCATGTCATTTATTCCGCTAGCGATCTCGCCCGATCCCTATCTCACCACGAGCGGCGAATTGAGTGGATCAAAATCGATGGAGGCAAGAACAGCAGCGTTACGGTAAACCCGCTCCTGCGGCCGATCTTTGACGATTCCTGCCGCACCCATGATCTGCACGCCTTCGCGGCCGCAATGCGCGATCAGCTGATTGGCTGAGGAGATGATGTCATTTGCGCGCTGTTCTCGCCGCTCTTCGTCGATATCGGCGGTCGCCACGTCGAGCAGGCTGAGGCGCAGGGCCTCCGCTTCCATGTAAAGGTCCGTCAAGGTGAAGGAGACACCCTGGAAACCGATGATCGGCTTGCCAAATGCCTCTCGTTCTCGCGCGTAATCGCCGGCATAGCGCGTGGCTGCGGCGGCCGTGCCCACGCAAATGGCGGCATGAACCATGCGGCATGTCGTCAATGCCTTCAACAAACCTTGGGAATGCAGGGCTGCATCAGCGGGCACGACAAGGTCTGAGATCCGTGCCTCGATAGCAGAAGGGCAAGCGGTCATGCCGATGCGCCGCCCACTTTCCTCGCTCGAGAATATCACGGCTTCGCCCGGGTTCTCGGCAATGACAGCGGTCAGCCCGCCGTCCTCATCCCGCCCAACGATGACCGACACGACGGCCGTGCGGGGGTACATGACCGGCGATTTATAGCCGTTGACCAGCAACTGGTTGCCATGCCTGCGAATTTCGGTCTGGCTTTCCGAAGGGGCGATGCCGCGGCCTTCATACATATAGAGGCTGGCGGGTAGAAACGGATCACTCGCGAAACGGGGCAGCCATTTTGCCTTCTGTTCATCGGTACCGCAGGCCGCTATGATCCACGCCACCTGCCGGGATGCCAGCCATGCATAGGCAATACCCGCGTCGGCCCAGGCCATGGATTCCGCCGCGAGGCAGAAGGCGACCGGATCGCCGACGCCCTCGGCAAAGCCGTCCGCTCCGGGCAGGCCGAACCTTGTCAGTTCGGACCGCACCGTGGACGGCACCGAGCCGGAATCTTCCGCCTCGCTGGCGTAATCGCGCAGGCCGGTCGCCAATTCCTTGAGGTCTTCGATCATTCGGGTTTGTGTCGGGGTGAAGCCCAAGTCTAGCATGATGTCGCGTGCTCTTCGATAAAGGGTAACTCGGCATTTTGGTCTTTGGGAAGGGGATGCCGTTCGCCGATCCGCAAGAGCTAGACAGGCGAATGCGGCCAAACCGCCAAAAATCGCGTTCCAACTTCACTATCCCATTTTTCGGCCGGGTGAATGCCGCGGCCAATGGTGGATTCCCGGCACTTGCCGGTCAAAGGATCGACGCCTTGCGATGTGGCGCAGGGACCGTTGGCGGTCGTTTGCGCCGCTGCTGCTGGAGAAAAAGAAGGCCGGAGCGATATCTTGGGTATCCTTGCCATCGATCGATATCCCGGAGGGAGTGTAAGGGAATGAGTCAGAAAGCCAATGCGAACGGAAAGCCGCTAGCGGTCGTGATCGGCGCCACGTCGAAATGGCAATCCGATGGACCGGATACCAAAAGGGCGCATGGCGCGGACGGCGTCGACGATAGCGACATGCCGGTCGGAATCCGCTGGGGCGTGGGCGGGGCTGTCGCGCAGAAATTTGCACGCGAAGGCTTTTTCGTCGTGATGACGACCCGCACCGCCGCCAATGCGGAGGGGCTGAAACAGGCGATTGAGGATCATGGTGGCGAGGGGATGATCGTCGAGCTTGACCTTGGATCGCACGCATCCATCGTTTCGGCCTTCCAGACCATCCGCGAAACAGCGGGGGACCCGGATTTCGTCCTTTACAATCCGGGGTACAGCGAAGGCCGCTCTCTGCCCAAGGAACAGGAACTGCTGGAATATTTCCCGCTCGATATGTTCGATACGGCGTTGCAGCTGGCTGCGCGTGCGCCTTTCCTTGTCGCCAAGGAAGTGCTGCCCGCCATGCGAGAGCGGGGGAGCGGGTCGCTTTTCTTCTCCAATAACAAGGAATGTCTGCGCGGCCGCAAGCGCAACACCGGATCCTCGCTCTATTATCCGCGCGTCATGATGCGGTCGCTCGCACAGGCGCTGACTGATGAATATTCCGAATATGGCGTGCATGCCGCCAACATCGTGATCGACGGCGGCATCGATGCGCCGGGCGTCAGGGCGCTGGCGCAGAAGGCGGCAAGCGGCGGGCAGACGGCGCAGCCCGCCAACCTGTCCGGCCCGCTACTCGATCCAACCAAGATCGCGGAGGCCATTTATTATTTGCATATACAGGATCCGTCATGCTGGAGCCAT
This sequence comes from Sphingobium sp. B2, assembly GCF_007693735.1. Classification (NCBI taxonomy): domain Bacteria; kingdom Pseudomonadati; phylum Pseudomonadota; class Alphaproteobacteria; order Sphingomonadales; family Sphingobiaceae; genus Sphingobium; species Sphingobium sp. B2. Next base: position 190,671 of record NZ_VDBZ01000003.1, on the reverse strand, counting down.
GAAATCCAGCTGACGCCGTTCAAGAAAAAGCTCGATTACTGATATTCGGCGATCATCCTGTCTTGGTCCAAAGGAGTTGAGGAACGTTATGCTTGAAGACACCGACCGCAATCTTCTAACCGGAAAAGCTGTGATCGTGACGGGCGCCGGGAGGGGACTGGGGGCGGCCTTCGCCCGCCATGCCGCGTGGTGTGGCGCGGATGTGGTGGTGGACGATGTCGATCTGGTGGAAGCTAAGGCCGTTGCGGCAGCCATCTGCGCCGACGGAGGCAGCGCCATCGCGTGCGGCCTGTCGGTAGCTGAGGCCGATAACGCCCAGGCACTCGCCAGCCTGTGCATGGAACGGTTCGGCCGGATCGATGGGCTGATCAACAATGCGGCGATCTTCTACATCCGGTCGATCTGGGAGGAGGACGCCGCCGAGGCGCAAAGGCTGGTCAGCGTCAACCTCATGGGTGCTATCAACTGCGCGGCCGCGGTGACGCCCCATATGCGTACAGCAGGGCGGGGAAGCATCGTCAACGTCGCGTCCAGCGCGGCATTTGGCCTTGCGGGAAGAGGGGCTTATGGAGCCACCAAGGCAGCGCTGCTGTCCCTCACCTACACATGGGCGCTGGAATTGCAGGCGGATGGAGTAAGGGTCAATGCGCTTGGCCCGCGCGCGGCAACCCGGATGAACCTGCGCACGGAAGAGACGGTTGAACAGGTCGCGCCGGTCGCCACCTATTTGCTCAGCGATCGTTCAGCGGACGTCAACGGTCAATGCATCCGGGCCTGCGGCATGGAAATCGCTTGGACGCTGCCCTTCCGCTATGCGGAAATGACCTCCAGGACGACACCTGGGATCGACGGCGTGCGCGATGCGCTCGACCGTGCCGATGCCGGGCCGCAACCTTTCGGGCTGAGGCCGTAATCGGCATTCATCGAGTGATGGCGGAACTCGGGCGGGGTGAAATCGTGGGGTTGCGATCTAGAGATCAAAAAATGTCGTCCGTTAAAGAGGCTCTCCGAACCACAGCCGAGCAGATCATTCCTGCTCCTGCCCCACCCGATCATGTCTCCAAGTTGGACTGAAAATCTCAATCAGCTGTTCGAACCGTTGATTGCCATAATGGACATCTACAAGGATTTTTCGCCGATCTTCTAGTGGCCCTGGCCTTCGCGCGGCAGTTGCGATGGCACATGGATCGTAATCAACCATGGCGACATCGAAGTCGTCTTTCAAAGCGGCTCCTTTTTCTTGGCGCAGGAGGCATCCAACTTTTCGGGGCACGGTAGTAGAAACCTTCAAAACCCTGTCCCAATCGGTCGATGCGCCTCTACATGATGCCTACCGCAAATTTTTTGATCACATGGTTCAAGTCCAAAGTGACGTTATCAACGACCTGATCGTTAGCTTCTTCGACACGGCAAATGCGATGCCGCCCATGATTGCAGCCGTCGATATTCCGCGTCGATCATCCGCAACCTGGTGGGCGTCACGAAATATCGCGTCAAAGATTTCTGACATGGAAATATGCCGTTCTGGCCGACAGGCGCGATATCGACCGGCTTTACTGGGGTGCTCGACATGCGGCGGATTATATGCGCGGTACAGTCGAAGAGGGTTGCCAAAATCCGAGCGACAAGTTGGCAAGCACCATCGTCCATGGCGAGATCGATGCTGCTGAACGACGATGAGGTCATCGCCATGTTGTTGATGTTTCTCGCGGGACTGGGGACCTTATCGCCGAGGTCGTCGCTGAGTTTCCGTCGTCTGGCGCTGGATAGGGAATTGCAGAGAAGCTGCTCTGCAATTCTGACCTGATCCCCGGGGCAATTGATGAACTGCTGCGCCTGCTTGCCGTTGTAAAGCGAGCCGCATGGCGACCAGGAATTATGAAATTCGCGGTTCGAAGATCAGGGCGGTCGACTTCGTTACGCGCCATACGATTGCTGGCAATTTCGATCCGGAGTCTTCAAGGGCGTGCGCGAGACGGCGAGCAGCCGCGCGCTGAAGCGTCATTCCTGCTTCGGCAGTGACGCACTTCTGTGACTGGGTCAGCATCTCGCGCGGCGTGAGCTTCGGATCTGAATCGGGGAATGCCTGCGCTGCATTCCGCTGCTTAAGATAAAGCCAGACGCCCAGGCATATGGTAGATCCGGGACAGATCGCTGCGCGCGAAGTGCCGACTGTCTGGAATGTTAGCGCGATTGGCCGAGGTGGCCGTCGTGGTCAGGACCAAATGATCGGCGTGCTTGCCAGCGCCAGCTCGGTTCAAGACGCGTTTCCGCCTCAGCAGACGTCCTCTTCCCTTACGACCGGTCGGCTCTCCCGCGTTGCGCGCATACGGCTTTCCTTGTCGTCAGGATCGGAGGTGAGGACGACATGATCCTCATGAACCTCTAGTAGCACGCCCATGAAGGCGATTCCTTTAAAACTGCCGGTGACGCGGTAACTGACCATGTCGCCGACCTTAAAGCTGGCCGGATCGAAATTGAATTCGAACGGACAGGCATCGCCGCCCAATCCATGCATGACGAATCTCCGAAAATTCAATGGCTGCCAAGCGGAAACCACCCGCGCCCGTTTATCGTTGCCGCAAATATGACATTCCACCAGGGAAAAGTCTCTGTGTCCGCTATTCGAGCCGAGAAGGGCATCTCGCGAGCCAGTGCAAAAACAAAACTCGGCTCCATGGAAGCGGGTTTCGTCCAAATCATCTGTTGTGTTGCGCTTGCGAGACTCGGCCGCTTCAGATCAGACCGCGTTCCTTCAGCACCATCTCGGCTGAACGGATGCCCTCGACGCCGGCCGGAATGCCGGCATAGGCGCCCACGATCGTCATCGCCTGACGGATTTCGTCGGCGGAACAACCATTGTTCACCGCGCCGCCAAGATGCGTTTTCAGTTCCGGCACGCGACCCATGCATGCCAGCAGCGACGTGACGAGCAAGCTGCAGATCTTCGGTTCCAGCGGACCGTCGGCCCATGCCCGGTTGAAGCACATTTCGTCGGTCATATCGCGAAAGGCACGATTGAAATCGTTGGTGCTGGCGATGCGACGGTCCCAATAATCGTCGCCCAATGTGCGATGCTGGATTGCGCGGCCTTTTTCCACATGGCTCGTCATATTGTCTGCTCCTGTTGCTTTTCTGTGCCAAACTGCGCGCCGGCCCAGCCTTCGAGAATTTTGATGAGATGGCCGAAATCGAGATCGGCATAGCCCTGAGACAGGCCAAAGGCGATGAACTGGCGGGCCTGCTGGCTGACGGGCATCGTTACCCCGAGCCGCTCGCCCTCACTCAAGCAAAGGCGCACATCCTTATCCAGGAGCGCTGTCGCGAAACGATGCGGAAAGCTGCGATCGACGACGCACTGCTGGATCTTGTTCGAGATCGCGAAGGATTGACCGCTCGACACCTTGATGACATCCAGCATCGTCTGCGCGTCCAGCCCCGCCTTTGCTCCCAGCACCAGCCCTTCGAACGAGGCCATCGTCGTGGTCGCCATGATTGTGTTGTTGATCAGTTTCATCAAATGGGCCGCACCCGGCTTGGCCCCCAGATAGAAATGGTTCTTGCCCACAGCGTCCAGCGCCGGGCGAACTTCACGACAGGCGGCCTCGTCACCGGACAGCATGATCGCCAGCGTACCCGCTTCGGCGCCGGTCGTGCCGCCGCTGACAGGCGCGTCAATCAGCTTAACGCCCCTTTCCGTCAACTGCGCTGCCACGCGCTGCGCCACGGAAGGACCGGTGGTCGAAAAGTCGACGATGATTCGCACCTTGCCGGCACCCAGACCGCCTGCGCCCAGCAGCGCCTGTTCCACGATGTCGGGCGTCGGCAGACTGATGCAAGCTATCTCGACTTGCGTGGCGAGCTCTTCCAGCGAATTGGCCGTCGCCGCGCCCTCTGCGACTAGCGCGTCCAGCGCCCTCGGGTTGACGTCGAAAACCACCACGTCATGTCCCGCGCCAATCAGGCGCCTGGCCATGGGTCGACCCATATTCCCCAGTCCTACAAAACCCAGTCGCATGCTTACGGTCTTTCAAATCATTTTCTGTGTCGCGGGGGAGGGCGGAGCAGGCGTTTTGCCAGAAACCGAACCCATATCCCTGTCTCTTATACACATCTAGATGTGTATAAGAGACAGGTCGCATGCTTACGGTCTTTCAAAGCATTTTCTGTGTCGCGGGGGAGGGCGGAGCAGGCGTTTTGCCAGAAACCGAACCCATATCCCGCGTTCGCCCTTAGGACCGGTAAAAAGCGGAAAACCTCTACTTGCGGCAGGGTCAACCATGTTGGCGCGGAGCAATTCGGCTGCTATCTGGCGGATCGGGCGAGTCAGGATGTCTAATCTGACAGGCGCGTGGTGCATATGGTCGTCGGCGGCGCGGATGGTCTGCAAAAAGGGTGGTGGCTGGCTTCAATGGAGAGAAAAACCTTTCGCCAAAGCCAGCCATTTCGGCCAGGGTTGCACGCGGCATCAGCCGCTCCTTCAGCGTCGAGGAAAGCGACCGGAATTTCCGGAAAGCGCCTGTCGTCGCCCACGGTCGCAGAAACGGAGGCAGCGGCGTGGATCGCGCGTCTCGACAGCGATCATGTGTCAGAGAGTGATCGGGAGGCTTTCAGAGCTTGGTATGAAGCCAATGAAGAGCATCGCCAAGCGGCCGATGCGATGTCCGATCTTTTCGCCCAGTTGGACCTGTTGCGCCGCCGCCCATAGCGCGGTCCTGCCGTCCGTCGGCCCGACGACATCCTTCACTGTTTGAGATAGCAGTCGATCATTTCCGCCAATATCGCGGTCGGGCGTTCGAGCAAATCTTTATCCTTTTCCCATAAGGAGCGGACCGCGACACCGCGAAACACGGTGTTGATGAGCAACACCAGATCCTCCGCCTTCGTTCGGGACATGCCATATTCCATGAGCCGTTCCGCCCACCGTTCTTCGGTATGTTGCCGTAGACCACGAACGGAGTGGAATATCGTATCGCGCAACTCCGGTGTTCGGGCCGATGTGACGGCGACGTCGAGCGTTGCGGGAAAGGATGCGCCGAAAAAGAAAGCGCGGCTTTCAGCAATCACGTCCTGTACGGTTTCCTCCAGCGTTTCCCGCCGCTGGAAATGCTGCGCACTGACGTCGGTGCCTTCTCTCAGCCACTCGAACGCTCCTGCTACCAGGTCCACCTTTGTAGGGAAATGGTGCAGCAGCGCTCCCTTCGACACACCCGCGATCTCTACCACCTCTGCCGTACGAAACCCAGCCAGTCCGCGCGTCTTCAATACGGCCACCGCAGCGTCGAGCAGCGTTTTCCGCATCAACTCGCTGCGCTCACCCTGAGCGCGTCTCAGTTTCTTTTGCGGCACCGGCGAATACTCCATAGCGAAAACTTGCCACCAGTCGCCCCCCGTCGAGCGGCCATTGTTCAGATCGAAAGGGTTTCTTCGTCTAAAGATTCCCGATGTCAATTGCAAACGAACTACCTCCAGCTTCGAACGCAAATCCGCATCCGAAGGCCGACAAGGGCGGACGACTAGGCGAGGACGTTCTGCAGCGCCCTGCGACATCAACGGCCTGTCGAATAATCTGCCCATGGCCTTGATGCAATCTTGACGAACGGCAACGAACCAAGTTACGGTCCGGGCAGACGGCATGTAAAGTTTTTGTCACTGGTCGAGGGCTGCGAAACGGCTTCGCGGGCAAGAGGCGCGGTGGGTTCCAACGCTTCGTTACGGCTTGAAAAAGAAGAATTTCTGTCAGCAGAAACCAGGAGTTGCAGATGCTGAACGCTATAGGAATGACGCCCACCCTGGCTGCATTTCTGGACCATGAAACCGCTCTCAAGCGGTTCCTAAGCCGGATTTTGCCCACTGAGTCGGACGTAGAGGACATTGCGCATGAAGCGTTTATCCGCGCTTATTCCGCATCCGCCACTCAGGCTATCCTGATGCCTAAGGCGTTCCTGTTCCGCATCGCGAAAAACCTCGCCATCAATGAGCGTAGCCGCATGTGGAATACGACGACCACGTTCGTGGGGGATGCGGAGGAACTCGATAGCCTCGGCGCCGGCAGTGACAGCGAAGTGTCTGGGGAGGATCGCTTGGATAGTCATCGCAAGTTCGAGTTGCTGGCGCAGGCGATCGACCAGCTTCCATCGCAATGTCGGCGCGTGTTCGTCCGTCGCAAGATCGAAGGCTATTCCCATAAGGAAATCGCGGCCGAAGTCGGAATCTCGGTCAGCACAGTGGAAAAGCATATCGCGGCCGGGTTGATCCGGTGCCAGAAATATCTCGCCGACCGCGGATATGAGGTCGGCCCCACTCACAAGCGCCAATCCGCACCGCTTTCCCCGACGTGCAGTTAGGTCATTTGATCGCACGCGGCTCTCGCCGGCCATCTCGACGCTCCCTTCCCCGGATCTTGGTGGCTTCTTCGCCATCGGCTGACGCGTAGGGGCGAACTGGCCAATAAGGTCGCAACCTTAGCCTAACGCTGCGTGGAGGCGACATCAGATGCGAGGCAATATCTTTCAGTGATAAGAGTGATGCTTCGCACGATGCGATTGGCGATCTGCAATCATGACCGCTCAGATGGCCAATACCCCCATTCGCGTCGGCGACCGATAATCGCCGTCTCACACAACCTCCTTGAAATAGCGCATTTGTCTGCCGGAAACCTATTTACCGCGCGATTTCGCTGAAGAGCCAACCATGCCTCATCGGCATAACTGATAAATTTTTTTTACAGGCGAGGAGTCGGCCTCGGCGTCTGTCATGGAAACGATGCAACAGAGAGACCGTTTATGAGCGCTCGTCAAGAATCCTACGCCGACATTCGTGAGGCGGTCCGCCGCCTTTGTTCTCATTTCCCCGGAGAATATTGGCAGGGACTGGACCAAGACCGCGCCTATCCCAAAGACTTCGTGAATGCCTTGACTGAGGGCGGCTTCCTTTCGGTCCTTATACCCGAGGAATATGGCGGATCCGGCCTTGGCCTCCAGGCGGCGACGGCGGTGCTGGAGGAAATTCACCGGTCGGGGTGCAATGGCGGCGCATGTCATGCCCAGATGTATACGATGGGCACGGTGCTCAAGCACGGGTCAAAGGAACAGAAGGAAACCTATCTGCCCAAAGTAGCATCGGGTGAACTGCGGCTGCAGGCCTTTGGCGTGACGGAGCCCTCGGCGGGCACGGACACCACGCGCATTCGCACCTTTGCAGAACGCGTCGGCGACAAATATGTCATCAACGGTCAGAAAATCTGGATCAGCCGCGCTGAGCATTCCGACCTGATGGTACTGCTGGTCCGCACAACGCCGCGAGAAGAGTGCGCAAAGCCGTCGGACGGATTGAGCGTCCTGCTGGTCGATATGCGCGAGGCGGTCGGCCGCGGACTGACCATACAGCCGATCCGTACGATGCTGAACCACGCGACCACCGAACTTTTCTTCGACGATCTGGAAGTGCCGGCGGAAAATCTGATTGGTGAGGAGGGCAAAGGCTTTCGCTACATCCTGTCCGGCATGAACGCGGAACGGATACTGATCGCCTCCGAATGCATCGGCGACGGGCGCTTCTTCGTGGACCGGGCATCTGCCTACGCGCGTGACCGTAACGTCTTCGGCAGGCCCATCGGCCAAAATCAGGGCGTCCAGTTCCCTATTGCGCGCGCCCATATTCAGGTGATGGCCGCCTCTGAGATGGTCGATAAAGCTGCTAGCATGTTCGACGCCAATGTCGATTGCGGGACAGAAGCCAACATTGCCAAGCTGCTGGCATCGGAAGCAAGCTGGTTCGCCGCTGACACGTGCATTCAAACTCATGGTGGTTTCGGCTTTGCCGAGGAATATGACGTTGAACGCAAGTTTCGTGAGACCCGGCTCTATCAGGTCGCGCCGATTTCCACGAACCTGATCCTCAGCCATGTCGCGACCCACGCGCTCGGCCTGCCCAAGAGCTTTTGACTGCCATGCTGGAAGATATTCTCGTCGTTTCGCTCGAACAGGCGGTCGCCGCTCCCTATTGCACGCAGCGCCTGGTCGATGCAGGCGCGCGTGTCATAAAAGTCGAGCGGGCAGAGGGCGACCTTGCGCGCGGTTACGACGAAGTTGTGCATGGGGAGAGCGCCTATTTCGTCTGGCTGAATCACGGTAAGGAATCGATCGTAATCGATATCAAGAATCCAGCCGATAAAGGGCTGCTTGCATCTATTCTCGCCAAGGCAGACGTTTTTGTCCAGAATCTCGCTCCCGGCGCTGCGGCGCGCGCGGGTTTCGGGTCAGAGGAATTGCGCGTCCGGCATCCGCGGCTCATCACCTGCGACATTTCCGGCTATGGGGAAAGCGGTCCCTGTCGGGACATGAAGGCCTATGATCTGCTTATCCAGTGCGAAACCGGTCTGGCGTCGATCACCGGTTCGCCAGAAGCGCCCGGAAGGGTGGGTGTGTCGGTGGCTGACATTGCCTGCGGGATGAACGCCTATACCGGCATTCTTCAGGCCCTCTACGACCGGCGGGAAAGCGGGACTGGAAAGTCAATCGCCATTTCCCTGTTTGATTCTCTGGCGGAATGGATGGCAGTTCCTCTGCTGCACCATGATTATGGCGACGCCGCGCCAGTGCGGGTCGGGTTGCGGCATCCGTCAATCGCGCCCTACGGGGCCTTTTCCTGCCGCGACGAGCGCAGGATCGTCATCGCCATCCAGAACGAGCGCGAATGGCGTCGTCTCTGCGACGAAGTGCTGGAAGCACCCGAGATTGGGCGCGATCCCGATTACGCACGCAATTCGCTCCGCGTGCTCAATCGCAACCCGCTTGACGCGCGCATCGCATCCATATTCGCGCAGTTCGATCTCGACGATCTCATCGCACGTCTGCGCAGTGCCGCCATTGCCTACGGCAGTGTGAACGACGTTGGCCAGTTGTCCACCCATGCCCAGCTGCGACGCATCACAGTGGGCACGCCGACGGGGCCGGCTGATATTCCCGGGTCCCCCGTCGCCGGCTTCAGACAAGCGCAGGGGTATGGCGACGTGCCTGCGCTTGACAGTCATGGCGCGTCGATCCGGAAGGAATTCGCTTGACCGACCTGTCGTCCTTTATCGGCCGGGAAGAGGTGGTGCACGATTTCAGCGACCGGCATCGCATCGCCCGGCTTGCGGCGCTGCTCGACCATGAAACGTCCTTCTTAGCGCCGCACGTGCTGCCGCCGCTTGGCCACTGGCTGTGTTTCCTACCGGGCGATCGGCAATCCAGGATCGGACCGGACGGGCACCCGCTCCGCTCTGGAGAGGGTTTGCTGCCAAATGTCGATCTGCCACGTCGGATGTGGGCGGGCAGCCGCATCCGCTTTCTGGGCGACATCGCTCTCGATGCGCCTATCAGCCGGAGGTCGAGGGTGATTGCTGCCGATTTCAAATCTGGGCGTTCTGGCGAAATGTTGTTCGTGACCCTGCGACATGAGATCGCCGAGCATGGACAAGCCGAGCAGATCGTGGAAGAGCAGGACATCGTCTATCGCCAGAGCGTGTCCTCCGTAGAGCCCTTCGCCCGGCGCACCCTAGCGGTCGAGGGTCAGGATGCCGCCGTCCGTTGCGTCACGCCAGATCCGATCATGCTGTTCCGCTATTCCGCGCTGACTTTCAACAGTCACCGCATCCATTATGACCGCGACTATGCGCGGGATAAAGAAGGCTATCCTGGACTGGTGGTCCAAGGACCTTTGATGGCGACACTACTGATGGATCATCTGTTGCGAACGGAACCCAGGGCAAAGGTCGTCCGGTTCAACTTTCGCGCAGTATCGCCGGTTTTCGACGGCGAAGAGGTGCTTTGCGGGTGGTCTGCAGACGGCGACCTGCGGCGTCTGCGCGCGATCGGCCCCTTTGGGCCGGCCACGATTGCCGAGGCCGAACTAGACGCGTCCTGTCCCGCGAAAAATTAGAAAAACAGTGGTATGAAAGTCCTGGTGGCCGTGAAGCTGTTGGCGCGAGCCGATCCGTGGTCGACGCAGGTTATGTGCAGAACGGCTTTCAGGTGAGGCCAACTGGTGCAAGATCGTCGTGCTGAAGTTTACATCTTCGTCGGCATTTCTGGGGCAGCCTAATATCTTGCGAGCATGAAGGGTTCAAAAATTGTCATCGCGGTCAACAAGCATGAGTACGCGAATATATTTCAGGTGGCCGGAATTTACTTGTCATTGATTTTGAAAATTCTGGTTCTGAAAAATATTTCGAACTTTCGAGTCCTTTCTCTGAACATGGAATTATCATGATATCTCCAGAACTCGACAGCGGTTCACTGAAAGCAGCGCCTATGCGATCCCTGCTATTCGTTCCTGCCGATCGGCCTGATCGCTTTGAGAAAGCGGTCGGAAGCGGTGCAGATGCACTTATCCTGGATTTCGAGGACTCGGTCGCCCTGAGCGCCAAGGCGAAGGGACGGGATGCTGTGACGGAATGGCTTGGCACGCGTCCCGGAGTGACGACGTTCGTTCGGGTCAATCCGCTGGACAGTCCCTTTATCGCAGATGACATCGCGGCGGTCGTGGCTGCTCGCCCCAATGGGGTTGTCTTACCCAAAGCGAAAGACGCGCAAGATGTGCGCAGGCTCAAGGCGCTGCTGGAGGGTGCTGATATACCGATACTGCCGATCGCGTGCGAAACGCCTTCGGCTGTTTTCGGCCTTGGCACGTACGAGGAGGTTGGAAGCAATCTAGCAGGCCTGACATGGGGCGCTGAAGACCTTCCCGCAGCAATGGGCGCAAGCAGCGCTCGTGAGCCGGACGGGTCCTACACGGACCCATACAGAATCGTTCGCGCACTCGTGCTTTTTGCAGCTCATGCTGCCAGCGTGCCCGCGATCGAGACTGTATTTCCAGCGATACGAGACCTGAAAGGACTGGCGAGCTATGTGGAACGTGCCCGCCGCGACGGCTTTACCGCCATGATGGCGATTCACCCTGCGCAGGTGAAGATTATCAACGAAGGCTTCAGTCCGACGGCGACCGAAATTGAGGAGGCCCGGCGAATTATAGATGCATTTGAGAGCAACCCGGACGCCGGGGTGTTACAGGTCCAAGGAAAGATGCTGGACCTGCCTCACCTCAAACTCGCCAAGCGCATCCTTCGTCTCGTTCATATTGAAACCGAATCCTAGTGTCGATCTATTCCCGGTGAGACGACGAGAGTACAGAAATGGATAAATATGTCCCACTGAAATCTATGCTTCAGTTTGTCCAATAACGCCCCGAAACAAAGATTTGGGGATTTCGAGTAAGGGCGCTCCAAAGAGGAGTGAGTGGAGAGGTTGATATGGAGCGTGGGTTTTATGTTCTGAAATTTGATCAGGCCGCTGGCGAGTAGCAACGCATTGCCCCTATCGATGAGCTGGAAGAGGTGATAAATTTTAAATCATGAGCGGTGATGAGTTTGAGCATGATGGAAAATACTCAACGTCAACGACAAGCGCCCACTCGGCTACGGGATTGGCTGTGGCGGCCGTGGTATGCGAAGCTATGGTGGAGCGGAGTGCCAGCCTATTTGCTGGGGATGCTCGCATCCGTCAAGATTGATGCTCTGGCTGAAGTTTATCATTCGGCTGCCGGTGGATTTCTGAACATCTTGTTCTTCCCGCCGATGGTGACGCTCGTTCTCTCGTTCGGTTTCCTTCGACAGAGGTTGGCGTCGTTGCCAGCTCAGGAGGACGGTGAATTTGATGAGGACGCATTCTGGGAGAGCAGGAAGTATGGGCCATCAGGCTTGCCGAAAGAGATTGATCCGCTGGATTCCTCGTCCGGCGCTCTGTGGATCGGCAGCTCTTTGAACCCCCATAACCCCGGCTACATCAATCGCGCTTCTTGAACGACCCGTCCCCGTCTGTTGGACCGTTAGCTAAATCGGTCGAGAAGCGGCCATTGTATAGGAGCGAAGACTGCTCGAATGAAGTGACGGGGGCGTTCAGGTCAGTGGTTCCACGCGCGCTGTCAGCATCTCCAAGATAGCGATTTCTCAGGCCATGGGGTCCAAGGATCTCTGAGGTAAGGCGATTTGTGAACGCATCTGCGGGTTGGCCGGCCTTCGAAGCTGCTTGCTCGGCGTTAGCGATAGCTTGCCGGACATCGTAATTTACGATGCTGAGCTGACTGCTGGCGGCTTCGTTCGTGGTCCCGCTTTCCTGACTTGAAACGGCAAGAGAACCTCCAACTCGGCCGCTGCCACTCCCCGATCTACCTTTGCGAGTTCCGCCGCCTGTGCTGATGGTCGTACCTGCGATTTCGCCTTGGGTAGTAATATTAAAAACATTCTGATCTTGAGCGGCCCTTCCGATCGAGCGCTCCCAGCCTGTCTGGGCCATTATCGCCTGCACGTCGCGTTGGAGCGTGTCAGCGACCTGCGGTTTTAGGCGCCAGTTGCCCTTGCGATCCATCTCGAACCCGCCCTTGAGCCAGTTCGCCATAGCAGCGCGACCCTCGGCGCCACCGCCCATGAAATGCTCGATCGTGTCGGGACCGGCCTGCTTGCCGGCCTCGAACCGCGTGCTGGTGTCATTGCGCGCCGACTTCTCGAACCCTGCGCTACTGGAGACGAGCAGGTCATTGTGCGCGAAACTGAACCGGGCATGGCCGCCATTGGCGACCGCGCCGAGCTGGCTCTCGTTGAGGAGGCCGGCCTGCCACATCTGTGCGGCCGTCGCCGGGGTGAGGTTCATCCTGAAGTCGCCATTCTGATCCATGGCGATCTGGCGCTTGCTCATTTCGATACCATTGGCGCGCAGCAGGCCCTGCATGCGCGAAAGGCGCTCGCGTTCGACGATGCTGGTCAACCTTGCGTTGCGGGCGCGGTCGGCAATGCCGTCAGCGCCACCTTCCGCCATGTCGAACTGGTTACCGCTCGCATCGGCAAGCGTCCGAATGAAGCTGTCGAGACGGGCGGCTTCGCGCGTGGACATGCCCGCCGCTTCAGCGCCTTGCGCAAAGCCGAAATTCTCCGACTGGCGCCGCTGTTCGCCGATCCGGGCAGCGCTGCGCGTGCCGTCATGGCCGACCTCGCGCTGCGCGTCGAGCTTGCCCGAGCGCTCGGCAAAATCATAGCCAGCAGTTTCCCGGGTCCGCCCATAAACGCTGGTGCCTTCCCGCGCTGCTTCGACCGTTGCCCCGTCAGCGGTACCCAGATCGGTCGCCGCCCGATAGGTTTCGAGAGCCTTGGTGACCTGGGCCTCATTGCGGCCAGTGGCGCGGGAGAGTTGCGTGATGGCAGATGAGCGCGCTTCGCCGGAGAGGGCATTGATGAATGCGATGCGGCGGCTCATTTCATCGACCGGAAGGCCGAGCATCGCGGCAGCGTTGCGCTGACCTTCATTGTCGCCAGTGCGATGTGCCTGCTCAGTCGCGACATTGCCCCGTTCCACTTGGCGGACCCGGTCGCCAGCATAGTCGCGCCGTCCTTCCATCGCCCCGACCTGCACCTGCGCTGCCGTCAGGTCATTGCGCAGCATCTCCTCTTGAGTGAAGCTATGGGCGATCAGTTTCGCGAACGTCGGATCGGCGCTGGCCTCGGCCACGACGCCGCTCGCCTTGAGTTCGGCATCCTGGGTTCCATAACCGGCGCGTTCAAAATGCCGCGTTGCCGCCTGCATCATCATGCCATAGGCACGGGTGTCGCCAAAGGCCCGCCACTGGACCAGACCCTGGGTGAAGGCGCCAAACGCCTTCTCGCCTGCCTCACCCTTCCCGAAATAGCTGGTGCCAAGGTTACGCAGCGCGTCCTTTTCGGCAAAATTATGGATCGCGCCAGTCGCCGCCGCCGCGCGCACGGCGCTGGCCGTGGCCGGATCGTTGAGATCGCGCACGTGCAGCGCGGGCGCGAGGCCGCCCAGTTCGCGGGTGGCATCGATCGAACCCAGACCCATGGCCGCACTGCCGGGCACCCCGCCGCCATGGGCGGCGTCGACTGTGCCTGCTGCGCCAAAGCTGCGGTTGGTTCCGAAGGTCGAGCGCTCTCCGAAATCGCCAAAACCAGAAGTGGCCGATCGGCGGGCGCCCGTGCCCATGGCCGATGCCTGGGCCTCAAGCGCCGAGGCGAAGCCTTCGGACGTCGATACGGTGGCCGCTGCCGCCGAGCCCTGCGCCTGAACGCCCAGCGACCCGCTGGTGAAGGAGGAGAAGACATTGCCGGAAAAGCGGAACACGGTGAACACAAAGGCGCCGGCCAGGCCCGCCGCTGCCGTGCGGAAGCTCCCGAAGATAGCGAGCGCCTTCATCGCCGAGGAGGGGGCAAGCATCCACGTCGTAGCCGCCACATGATTGGAGCGCAACTCAGCCAGCACCGCCATCGCGCGGCCTAGGGTCAGCTGATAGATGCCAGCGTCGATCACGCCCCAGAGCGCCATGAACACGAAGAGCCCCAGCGCGAAGCTCGCGACCCGAAGGTTGATGGGGGTGAGGATGAACAGGAGGGCGATCGGCATCATGAACAGCATGATCCCGAACACCATTGCGCGGATCGTTGGCATCCATTCATTGGCGGTCGACATGGTCGCCAGGCCGCCTGCGACAATGGCCCGGTTGGCCATCACCCGCGAGGCCGTCGCCGGACTGTCCTCGAACAACACATCGCCGACACTGGTTCCCAGCAGCACATCGGTGAGGAAGGCCTGGGCAGTGAGCGGCGTGCCCAGCATCATGTCGCCCATCTCGGCGAGATTGCTGCGGCAGCGCGCGAGCTGGTCGGCCTTGGCGACATCATAGCCTGTACGCTGGCAAACCTGGGCGGAGTAATCCTCGAACACGGCAGGGTCAGAGAGCCGGTCGGCGATATTCTCCCAGGCCTCGTTACAGCTGACCGTCGTCCCGCCTTTGTCGGCAGCGGTGAAGACCGTGCTGAATGTCGCCGGCCCCGCCATCGCCGCGAAAGAGGCGGGGAGGTCGGTGCTGGTGCGGAACAACTGGTCGTCGTCGATCCCGTATGCGGGCGAGACCCGGGCGACCGGATAGCATTGGCGGACATAATCCTTGATCGTCGCATCGAGAAAGGCGTCGGTCATGGGACCGCGCGGGCTCACCGCATTGAGGAACAGGTCGAAGGCATGGCCGCCCGCACCGAACTCGAGCTTGGCGTGGGGGTCGAGCGTATTGTCGTCGATCGTCTCGGCGAGCGCCCGCTCCATCATGTTGGTGACGCCCGCCACCAGGACGATCAGGTTCGGAACATCGCCCACCGGCTGATAGGCGTTGCGCACCCGGTCATAGACATGGACGGTGCCGGTGGTCGCGACCAGACCGACGAACAGGCCGATGCCGACCAGCATCTGGAGCCCAAAGGCAACCAGACCCATGCCGTTGCCGCGGATCATGGCGAGCACGGCGCCCAGCGCGAGGCCCACGACCGCGACGATAAGCACCAGCGTCTCGTAGCGCGGATCGGCGAAGATCATCGAGACGAGGCGGAAAGCATCTACCGTTTCGGCAAAGCCGTCATAGGTGTGGAAGCTCGTCTCCAGCGCCAGGGCGGGGGAGGTAATCGAGATCGCCGTCAGGCTGGTGAGGGTGCGGGCAAGGCGTTGCATTAATCGTCCCCAACTCAGCGGTTGCGGCTGGCGGCGGTGCCGGCGGCGTCGCGTGCATCCCGGTCGCGCTGGCGGATAAGGCCGGCATAGCCTGTCGAGAGGTTCGCCTGAGAGAGCGCGGCAATATAGGATTGCCGCATCTGCGCTCGCTGGCGCAGCACTTCTTCGCGCAGGTCGCGCAGTTGCTCGATGCCCTTGGTGAGGATGCGGGTCTGGCAGATATTGGCGCTGGCTCCATCGGCGGCGCCCGCCGCGCTGGTCCCGCGCTCGGCATTGGAGATGGCAAAATCGATGCTGCGGGTGAGGTCGTTCAGCATCTGATAGGCGAGCGTCAAGGCGACCAACTCGTCGGTATCGCTGATCACCGAGTCGACCACATCCTGGCGCACACCCCATTCAAGCATCCGGTAGACCGGCAGGGTCCGCACATTGGCGACAAACTGTCGCTCCTCGGCCGTCAGCGCAGCGCGTGTCCTGATCTTCCCGGCGATCGAGGTCATGCGCTCACGGGTGAGTGCCAGCGCGCCCTTGGTCCCGTCCTGAGTGCAATCGGCGGCGGTGGCCGGCATATTGAGCGCGCGGCGCATCACCCGACCGCTCAGGAAATCGTCCGAGGACTCGGTATCTTGGCCCGTGCAGGCGGGGATGGCCGAGAAGAGCGGGACCTTGTCGATCGCATCCCAGCGCATATAGACGTCGCCCACCCGCGCACGCATGACGCCCGCCCAGTTGGCGGCACCGACGCGGGACGCGGCATGGGAGAGAAGTGATCCGGTGCGGAAGATGTCGGTGACTTCGGCAGGGCAATTGGCCAGCGCATCCTTCAGATCTTCGGTTGGGCTATTCCCGTTTGCCTGGATCTTCTCACGGCTCTGCTGATAGCTTTTGGCGTAGCCTTGCCTGACCGACTTGTAGCCGGTCATTTCCTCGATGATCCCTGACATATTGTCGTCGCCCCTGGCGATCTGGACCATGCGATTGGCAAGACGGCAGTCATTCACCTGGATGGAATTCAAAAAATTGGTGGCCGCCTCCATCTTTGAAATGATGTTGCCCATCTTCTCGTCGAGCGTCTCGAGCAGATATTGAAAGGCGACGGCGGGCGCGGCCTGGAGGATGCTTTCGAGCTTCTGGACGAGATAATCGGGGTCGAGGAAGGACATGCCGCCCAGAAACATGTCGATGCCTCCGCAGCCCGCCTTCACCTTGGGCATGGTGAGCGACATGAGATAGTCGCTATGGACATCGATCCGGCCCGACATGCCGCCGGCGGTCACATAGCCGCGGGTCTGGTCCTCGAAACTGCCGGGGCTGGTATAGGTCACATTGTCGAACCAATGTTCGGCCCAGCTTTGCGCATGGGCCGGCGCGGCGGTGAGGCCGCAGGTCGAGAGAAGGGCGATTACGTATAAGGCCGGGCTAGATATGAAGAGGCGCATGGCGGTTTTCCTGGTAAAGAAAGGACAGGAGAAGCCGGCCCGCCATGCACACGCCCCTCGTTGTCGGAGATGGATAGTTCAGGAATTTATCCTTGCAAATTCGGAATAGTGATACGAATATGCATGGATGATTGAACGCCGTATCAGAAACGAGCTGATTGCCCGGCTGGATGAGAGCCCAGCGGTGGCCCTGCTTGGGCCGCGCCAGGTCGGCAAGACGACGCTTGCGCAGGAACTGGCCGATGACCGGCCCTCCATCTATCTCGATCTCGAATCGGATAGGGATCGCGCGAAGCTTACCGATCCCGAACTCTATCTTGAAAACCATGAAGGCAAGCTCGTCATACTCGACGAGGTGCATCGGCTTCCGGACATCTTCCAGCTTCTGCGCGGGCTCATCGATCGGGGGCGTCGGAAGGGATTGCGGACAGGCCGGTTCCTGTTGCTGGGCTCGGCTTCGATGGAGTTGCTGGCCCAGTCGGGCGAAAGTCTTGCGGGACGTATCGCCTATCTCGAAATGCGTCCGCTCGATGCCCTTGAGGTGGGGGGCGGGGATGCCGAGCGGCTGTGGATTCGCGGTGGCTTTCCCGACAGCTTTCTCGCCACCAGCGATGCCGCGAGCCGGCGCTGGCGGCAGGACTTCATCCGGACCTACCTCGAACGTGACATTCCCATGCTGGGTCCGCGTATTCCCGCAGAGACGCTTCGACGTTTCTGGACGATGCTTGCCCATCGTCAATCGAGCCTGCTGAACGCTTCGGACCTGGGCCGAAGTCTCGGGGTCGATTCCAAGACCATCGCCTCCTATCTCGATCTGCTGGTCGACCTGCTTCTCGTCCGCCGTCTGGAACCTTGGCACAGCAACAGCGGCAAGCGCCTCGTCAAATCCCCGCGAGTCTACGTGCGCGACAGCGGCGTCGTTCACACATTGCTGGGTCTGGGGTCCCGCGAAGATGTGCTGGGGCATCCCGTCGCCGGCGCAAGCTGGGAGGGATTTGCAATCGAAACGCTGATATCGGCGGCCCCCGAGGGAACGCAGGCGCATTTCTACAGAACATCGGCCGGCGCCGAGATCGATCTTCTTCTCACCATCCCCGGCCACGGTGTGTGGGCGTTCGAGATCAAGCGCAGTCTTTCGCCCAAGGTCGAGCGGGGGTTCCATCACGCTTGCGCAGATCTGGATCCGGCGCGGCGGATCGTCATCTATCCAGGCGAGGAAAGCTACAGGCTCGCAGAGAATATCGAGGTTTGCGCTGTGACCGAGGCAGGCCGGTGGCTGCTCTCCCTGCACTGATTGCAGGCCAGCATCGGAGATGAGGGGCAGGGTCATCGCCTCTTCTCGCCCTTCTGACCGGCCCCGCTCGCGACGATACCGGTGAATTTGGCCATCGCGCGCACGCCAACGGCCGCCCGCACACCGGTCTGCATCTTGATCCCAAGATAGATATTGCGCGCGAGATTGGCCGCATGGTCCGTCCCGATCGCGATCGGCAGAATGCGCGCCTCGTCTGATACGGGACGAAGCCAGGCGACGGGATGTCCGATCCAGGGGAGACCGAGACGCCCCGAACGAAGCATCGCCTCCTCCCTGCCGATCGGGCGAACCGTTAACCCATAGCGAGTCTTGAGGGCGAGGAGTTTCGTCCAGAGATCGCCACAGGGGAGGCAGCCGGGTGCGGTGCTCATTTCGATGACGAACGCGGACCCCTGGCCCGTCAAAGCTGCCTCGAAATCCGGCGGATAATCGACCGTTCGAGGAACGCGGGCGAGCCAGCTCTGCATTTCGCCGGCACCGGACACCGGATGGATAGCGGCGCGGGCCGCCTGGGTCCGGTCAGGCGCGTGTTGTTCCGCCTGCGCATTGATCGGGACCGGCAGCGCGCCGAGCAGCGCGATCGATACTCGAAGATGGAGGGCTTTCATGGGCGTACACCGCCTGCGTTTGCCATGGGATCGACAGCCGCGACCGGACCATTGGCAAGCGCGTCGAAAAATCCATTCTCCTCGCCCGCGCCGGTCAGAAATTGTTCGGGCCTGATGTCACCGGATAGCAGTTTCACCGCCTGGTAGGCGGTCTGGATGAGCGTGGGGAATGCCTCGACACCATTGGCGATGACCAGGCGTTGCGCGGAATTGCGGCGGATGACCATGGTGGTCGGCGTCACCTCGACCCCGAAGCGGGCGCCGAGCTCGGGCCGCCGATCAAGGTCCTCGCGAATGATCTGCCAGCCCGTTTCTTCCTGGAAGCGCTGGAGGATCGGCCACTGCACCCGGCAATAGCCGCAGGAGGTGCGCGAGAACATGACGAGCGCGAATTCCGGGCTGCGCGAGCGAAGGTAGGCGCGGCGCACTGCGTCCTTCTGCGCGCCGAGCGCATCGCGCGCGTCGCCAATCATGGGGTTGGCGGACTTGGCGCTCAGTTCGGGATGGGCGAGCATCGCCAACTGGGTGACGCCCGCAAAGGCGCGGGCCTTGCGCCGCGCAAAATCTTCCAGCCGCCAGAAATCGGACACTGCCTCGACGGTAAGGACCGTTGCGGCGTAATCGCGTTGGTCGGTGATCAGTTTGGCGATCCGCGGCGGGCTCCAACGGGCGAGTTCGGCCATGGGCGGAATGACCGGCGCTGGTGGCACATCATTGGTCGGCATCTCGGCGGGATCGGCCTTCGGGCGGTACCACCAGTAGCCTTGGCGGTTAGTGTCCTCCGCGCGAGCGGCTCGCGAGAGCAGCAGGCCAGCCACGGCCAGCAGGGCGAGCATGCGTTTCACAGGATGCGCTCCATGCGCGTGAGGCGGTCGAGCCGGACCGGCCCGAAATAACGGCTGTCAAAGCCGCCGGCATGATCGGAGCCTACATAGATATAGCCGGGCGGGATCGGCCGATTGCCCCAATGGAGAGCGCCCAACGCCTGCCCGTTGCGGCCGAAGGGACGGGTGGCGCCAAGGAAGCTGCCCCCACAATAATACCAGCTTCGCCTTCCCGGCTTGCCGTCAACCGCCGGTCGCTCGATTTCGCGGAGCCGTTCTCCGGGCATGCAGAGGGCGCGCTTGGTGACGCTGACGGGCTTTGGCCCCGCCACCGGATGGGAGAGCATGAACTGAACGAGATCGCCCTTCGCGATCGGCCCGGGCACAGGCCTGACTGCCCAGGCGTCGATCGACGGGCTCATCACCAGCGTCACCTGGGAAAGGGCAAACCAGGTTAGCGAAGCGACGGGCAGGATCACCGCCAGCGTCTTCCAGTAGCGCCGACCATTGGCCGGCTGATCCCCGACCGCGCCGCCTAGCGCCAAGGCGGCGTCGGCCGGGAGCGCCCGCACGCGAGGCCAGGCGCTCCTAACGGCGAGACAGGCGAGACGCAGCATCGCGGACCTCCTCCTTGCCGCCAAGGCGGGCATATTCTTCGATCAGCCCCGATAGCGCGGCATCGCCATAAACGATGTGGCTCGCGCGGGGGCCGCTCTCCTCATCGCGCTCGCAATAGGGGAGGGTGGGATCGCCTGGCACCATCGCGAAGGCGGGCACGCGGGCAACGCCATGCTGGCGGAACAGGAACGGGTCGACGACGAGCTGGACATTGCGCATGGCGCAGGCGGGTCCTTCGCATCCCGGATCAAGACGCAGGATTTGGGCGCTCAGCTTTGCCATCGGGCCGATGCGCGAAAGGCCGCCGGGTACGCCGCGAAAGGCGATGACGCCGCCTGCCTTTTCAAGCTGCGCGGCATAAGTGCGCAGGGTCGGGATCGGCATGGAGGACGAGGCGAAGATCAGCGGTACCCAGGCCTTGTCTGCGGGGGTGAGATGAGGTTCTGGCGTTGCCGGATCATCGGGGAGAGCGAGGCCGAGCGCTTGGTAAAGCCTGGCCTGCATGGCGTCATGCTCTGATGCCAGGCGCTCGGTCGCGGCTGCTTTGTCCGCTTTCGCCCGGGCTTCGATCTCGGAGAAGCGGCCCCTGCGCCCGAGCGCGTCAAAAGCCCGCCTGCGCATCGCTTCGCCCGGGACGGGGATGGACGTTGGACCCGCCTGTGCGTTTGTCGGCGTCGGCGGCTCAGTTGCGCTTGCCGGGCTGGCAACGCCAATCGAGGCAAAGGCGAGCAGCAGCACGGGGCTCACCCGTCGCCGCCGGTTAGGGCGTGATGGTGCGTAGATAGTCATCGGCCTTGTCCTTCATGTCGATCTGGATGTCGGATTGGGCGCGGGCCTCGATGTCGGCATAATATTCGGTGAGATCCATCCGGCTGAAATCGAGCGCCTGGAACTCTTCTGCTGAAAGACCGCGGCAATAGGGATGTTTGGGCGTGCCCCAGCCAAGCGCATTGAAGGCGGCGAGCTGGGGGCGGCCCTGTTCATGGATGATCCGGCCGAGCTTCGTGTTGAAGCAGCAGTGGCCGATCGCCTTCTGGATGCAGACGCCCAGGATGCTCGAGGCGCAATAGCTGCCGACCTCATGGCACATGTGCGAGCCCCGCAGCATGCCGGTCTCCATATCCTGCTGGTCGCAGCCCTCGAGCAGCAGTTCGATCATGTAATTGACGGCCAGGCTGATCGCGATGGAGGTAGGGTCGATGCCGACGATGATCGCGTTGGCGCCCGCGGAGGCCGCCTCGCTCGCGGTCGCGCCGGCTTTAAAGGCGGTGTAGGCTGCTTTCATGCCGGTGAAGACGCCTTTGGCGATCGCTATCTTGGTGGTAATGGAGCTGAGCGAGCCGCCCATCCCGTCCTTCACGATCTTGCCCTTGTCCTTGCAGCAATCCTGGAAGGTGGTGCTGGCGCCGGGCGGGCGGCAGCGCAGCGCGCGTCCCCCGAAAATCTCTATGGTGCCAAGGCAATTGCCCTGCGCATCGACCGGGCCGTCGGCAGGCGCGCCCGGATCATCGACCAGCTCTTGGGTCTCGATCGGGGTGAGGCTTGTATCGATGCAGCGATGGGGCGAGCAGGCAGGCACGCCGCCGCCGGCCGGTGTGCGACAGGCATAGGCCAAGCCCAAAGAGCATGCATAGGCGCCGCTGCTATCCGCCACGCAATCGACCTTGCTGATCGGGCAGAGCGACCCGCCGTCGGTTGTCGCCAGGCACTGCGCCATTTCGCCTGCGTCGGCGGCATCGCCATTGCCATTGAGGTCCGCGGCGCAGAGCTGCGCTGCATGGGCTGCTTGCATCCAGCCAAGTGCCATTACCCCCAGCGCGAGCGGGATAAGCGCGCGGGCAAAAGGAAAAGAGGGAGAGGCGAGGCGGCGGATCATCGGCTGGCCGCCGTGCAGGCCAGATCGGACCCGGCGAGCCGCACGGTCTGCATCATGACGACTGCCTCGGGAAAATCATCGAGGCAGCCGCAGTTCGAGACGATTTCCTCGCCAGGGCCCAGCGGACAGACATTGTCGCTGGTGCAGACATGGTAGAAGCTGTCCCAACCTACCGGTACATTCTGCTTTTCCGCCACGGCGCCAGCGGGCGCGACGCCGCTGTTGGCGCTGGGCGCGCGGGTCTTGCAGATGGATTCGCAGGCCGCGACCGTGGGGCGATCGGGCAGGGCGAAGGCGCGGCTGGTCTGGCTGAGCGCGCCGTTGGCGCCGAGCGTCTGATCGGCGAGCAGCGTCTCGGTCGAATGGTCGATGATGTAGGCGGCGCGGGAGAGATCTGGCTGCGTGATGCCCGATGTGTCGATCAGGCAGGCGTAGCGCCGGGTCCGCAGGAAAAAGTCGCGGCTATATTGGTAGGTGCATCGTCCCGTGCCGAACAGCCTTGTCTGAGGCAAGGGCTTAAGCCCGGTATTGACGCCGTTGCGCACGGTCTCGACGCCTTCGACATCTTCCTGCGTGAGGCGGCAGGCTGCGTCGCTTGCATAGCCGGCACACAGGTCGACAAGCCGCTCGCTCACCTCGCAGCTGGTGTCCACCTGGATCTCGACGGTGATAGTGCCCCAATTGCCCCCGCCTCCGCCGCGCACGCGCGCGCTGACCGACGTCGCGCCGGATCTGAGCCTGTCGGTAAAATCGATCGGCGTGCGGTTATACCAGGGATCACCACTGATCCGGCAGTCGCCTGATGGCAAGCCATCGCCTGCCCAGAGGCGCTTGCCCGCCGAGCCCACGACTTGCCCGTTGATCCGGCCCTGAACCCAGTCGTCCGCGCCCATCTCAATGATCCGCGCCGAAATGATCCGACGGGGCAGCAACGGATTGAAGGTGACCGTATAGGCGGGCGGATTGCTGCCGCAGTTCCCCGCACCGCTGATCTGGAACCGGAGGCATCCCGTGCCGCAGCTGCTGGTCGAGGTGATCGACCCGCTGGCGGCGACGATATCGGTGAAGTCCCAGGATTTGACGTTGATCTCGCGTTCGATCGTGCAGGACCGCGTTTCCTGCGCCTTGCCATTCCCCGCCGGTGAGGCCGCGAGCGCGGTGAAGACCGAACTGGCCTGCGAGGCGGCGTAGGCATCGCCGCTGATCGCCGTCGGGTTGGCGCGATAGCTGGTCGCGGAGACTGCCGGCGAGGACGTGCAGGCGGTCGTGTGCGCGCCGACATAGCGGATGACGGGGCCGTCGATACTGGCCTGCGCCACGGCGATCCGGGGATCGGCGGTCGTCAGCGCCCCGATCACGCCGCCACCCAAATCCTTTAGTACCGAGGGTAAATTGCCCGCGACCAGGTTCGCACCGCAGTTTGCATTGACGCAATAGCATCCGGCGAGGTCCGGTAGATCGACCTGGCTGAGCTTGAGGTCGCCGGTCTCGCCGACATCCCATTTGAAGCTCTGGCACTGGTTCCAGCTTCCCGGCGAACAGGAGATGATGCCGTTGGCGCAAATCCCCGAAACCATGACCGGGAGGGTCAGGCTGCTGTCGAAGCTGCCGTCCAGATCCTTGTCGCGCGAAATGGAGAGATGGGTGATGTCGCCGGTCGTGCCGGGCTGGACGAGCATTTCGAGCATCGTGGCGCTCTGCTGGCAGGCGAGATTGGGGGCGAAGCTGCGGCTATTGTCGACCGTGCAGACCGGCTGGTTAGCGAGACCGGGCGTCAGATAATTGTTGCTGATCGCCTCGCTGTCCGATGATTTGGCGCGCGATGCCGCCGCGACCGCCCGCGCCCGTGCATCCATGTCCTGCGCGCTGGCCGTTTGCGCCTGTGCTGTCGGGGCGAGCAGCGCGCAGAGGCCGACCAGGCTGGTGGAGAGAGGGAGTCTCACGACTGGCCCTGGCCTTTGCCGGTGCCGCCCACCCCGCGCAGGCGAAACAGGGGGCATTGTTCGGCAACGCCAGGAGGCACCGACAGGCAGCGGAACGCGGCCCGTCCACCCACGATGGTCAGCACGGCCGAAGCGAGCGGGGCTTCAGGCAGAGGGGGATAGCCTCGCTCGCCGGGGGTATATCCGGCAGTGCCGGCCTTCTTCTCCTGCGGTTTCCAAGCCGCAGGAGAAGAAACCGGGAATGGAGCGGCGCCGGATGGCGCCGACGCCGCTCCGCCCGCGCAGCGTCCGGCCGGACCGACATGGCCTTGGCGGGCAGACCGGGCAGGGAGCCGGGTCGCTGCGGGGCTTGGGGAAAGGGATTGGCTCATGGGGTCGAGACCCCCGCGCAGCAGATGACCTTTTCAAACGACATGAACTGGGCATTGTCCTTGCCGGGCGCATGTTTGCCAGAGGACCAGAGTGCGCCGGGGCGCCCGATATTGACGCATTTGCCGCCCTTCACTGGCTCCATGATCTGGAGTTTGTAGCGGCTCTTGGTCCAGATCGGCTGGGGCTTGAACGAGCAGCCGTCGGCCGAGGAGATGGTGAGCGTACCGAGCCGCCCCATCATGAAGGTGCCGCGCGCAGCGAGGCCCGCCCAGGCTTCGACGCTGTCGCCAAAATGGATATCGCCCGCGACCGGATAGGTGGCGCCCCAGCTTCCCATGCACCAAAAGAGCGGGTCGATGACCTTGCCAGCGGCCGCCGCCGCGCTGTCGGCCATGCAGGCAAGACCCGCAGCGGGATTGCCGAAGAGAATGCCCTCGGGCTGGATGATCGCGCCCAGCGTGCCGGACTGCCAGGTCGGCAGTATCTCGGTGATCATCGCGACGTCAAACCCGTCATCTTGCGTGCAGGGGAGGTCGGTGAACATGTCGAGCATCTTCCAGACCGGCGAGATATAATAATGCATCTGCGCGAACAGCTTCTGACTGTTGGTGCCGTCAGCGATAGAGGACTGGCTGCCCTGAAGCCTGCCGCCGGTGGGGAGGAGATCGGCGCCGAGCGCCATCATGCAGCCCGGCTCGGTCACGACATCGATCATGCGGTTGGGCGACCAGAAGCTCACCTTGACGCCGAACCAGAAGGTCGCGCCCTTGCGACAGGCGCATAAGGGTTTGGAAGCGGACTGGGCATCGAGTTCCTTGTCGAGCTTGTCGAAACTGCCGATGCGCACCCCGCCGATGGTGATCGGAAAGATGCAGTTCCAGCGCACCTTGGTGAGGGGATTGAAGATGGTGCCGGCCTCGCATTTGGAAGCGTGGGCAGGTGTCGACGCGCCGCCGGCAGCCAGCGCCAGGGCGAGCGGAGCGAGGCGCGTGAAGAGGCTCCGCTTCATGGCCGCGCCCTCCCGCCCGCTGTGCGGAGTGGCGCATATTCGGTAAGGACGAGCTTCTTGCCTTGTTGCGCGACGATCACCGGCGCAACAACGAGGCCAAGCCGCTCCTTGACCCGTTCCTCCAGGATGAAGAGCGGCCGTCCGCTGCGTTCTGAGAGGACTAGCGCATCGCCTGCGGTCAGCAGGATGAAATCGGTGAACCGCGCCTGTTGCAATGCCCAGCCCAGATCGCGCGGGTGGACGATGATGAGGCGCTGTGGCAGCGACACATAGTCAAGCGGATTGAAGGTGAAGCCCTTGGGATAGAGCAGCCGTCCATCGGGCAGGCGGATATCCTCCTCCACCGTATAGAAAGGGACTAGGCTGCGCACCCGATCTACCTTGGCCTGCCCCAACGGCGCTGCCTGGAGCGCCGACCAGTTCGAGCGCGGGCCAAGGCGCGAGGCAAGGCTGGGTGCCCTGGCGGCGCGGGCCTCTATCTCCGTCATGGCGTCGGGCTCGGCGATGGGCCAGGTCCGGCCAATCGTAGAGGTCGCAGCCGTTGCAGGCTGACCGCAGGCGAGGCCCAGCATCAGCGCGCCGATCAGGGCGTGGCGGGCACGATCGGGGAAGCCTGGTTCAGCGACCATGGCGCTGTCTCCACCAGGGCCGCTCGTCAGTTCTGTCGCCACAGATCGCGCAGATGAGCGCTGACGCGCCGAGCACGAAGCCCGCGAGCAGCAGAAGCTGGAGACGCAGCGGCAGCGCACCGGGCGTTTCGAGCACGAGGATCGTAAGGACGAGGAGCATGAGCTGCGTGCCCACTAGCAGGCGGATAGGCCCAGTTGCCGGGGCGGCGCTGAGGATGCCCTTCATCGCCGGTTCCACCAGTGGCGTAGCCATTTGGCCGACGTGCCCGCAGCGCCGGTCATGCCGATGAGTAATATGCCGCTCCCAAAGCAGCACGCGGCAACCATCACCGCGGCGCGCAGGATGAGAAATGGCGGCTTCTGGAGCGCGATCCCGGCGGCGCCAACGAGAAGTCCCAGCATCATCGTCTCGATCGTCACAAGCCGAAAGCGCCATTGGAAGGCCTGCGCCTCGGCCTTCTCCGCCGCGCGCGCTTCGATCAAGGCTTCCAGTTTCGGGTCGGGCTCGAATTCGAAGCGGGGCTGCTTGTGGTCGGGCGGTGCGCGCATCAGAGATGCTCCCCACATGAACCGTGGCCAAGGATTTCGCGCGGATCGACGCCGGCCAGATCGCAGACAGCCTCGAGCGGCGAGAACCCCGCGCGCAGCCGCGTCTCGAACGCCGCCACCTCCTGCGGCGCGCTGGTGTTGATCCAGTAGGAGAAGGGATCGACGACGAGGCGCGCGATGCCCAGACCCAGCGGCGAGTCAATGAAGACTTCCGAATAATGAGGCTTGTTGTTGCGTACCGACTTCAGGAGGTCGAGGACGAAGCCCGAATAATCGAGGATCTTGTTCTCTACCGCCCGGTCATAGGTCGAACCCTGGAGGAGGAAGCGGGTGGCGGCATTTTCGAGGATCACCTGTCCGGTACCACCAAAGAGCAGCAGGTCATTCATCGACTGGAGCACGACGCCGAAGCTCCCCTGATATTTACGCGCCCGCCTGTAGCCCTGGCCGAACACCTCGGCGAGCCGAGTGAGATCCTGGCCCTCGGTGCGGGTCATGAACTGGGCGGCCTCATCGCACAGGACAAAGCGGGGCCGGTCGCGCGCCGAGAGATAGAGTTCCTGGGTGACCGCGTTCACCACCACCATCACGATCACATTGAAGAGATCGGGCATGGCTTTGAGGCGCTCAAGCTCGAGCACGACGAACTCGTCTGCGGAGATGTCGAAGGTCGAGGGGCCGTTGAAATAATGGCCATAGGCGCCCGAACTGGCAAAATCGCGCAAGTTAAAGGCCAGCTCGCGCGCGGCGGGCACCAGATGATCGACCTTGTCGAGATTGCTTGAAGCATAAGCGGGATAGGCGCCGAGCCAGTCGCGCACCGCGTCGATCCCGGCTTCCGCGCGCCCGCTGTCGATCGTCCACTGGACTGCGGATTTGAGCAGGTTCCATTCGGACGTGCTGACGCCCCTGCGGTTCGCGGCATTGGCCATCTCTGCAACGATCGCGACTGCCATGGCAATGGCTGACTGGCGATCGTCGCCATCGAGCGCGAAGCCCATGTCGAAGGGGTTGAGGACGAGATGCGCCTCGCCAATGTCGATATAGCGGCCTGAGCACAATGTGCAGAGCTTGGCGTAACTCCCGCCGATATCGATGATGCGGATGAGCGCGCCCTGGGCAAAATATTGCTGGCACAGGTTATTGAGGAGGAAGCTTTTCCCCGCGCCGCTCTCGGCCGAGACGATGAAATTATAATTGTTGATGCGCGGGTCGAAGAGATCGAGCGTGACGAGCTGGCCCTTGCGCCCGGCATAGAGGAGGGCAGGGCGGCCCCCGCCGCGAAAATCGGTCTGAACCGGCGCCAGAAGCGCTGCCGCCTTGGCGGGCATGGGCAGATCGCGTTCCAGCATCCGTACCGTGCGCCGGTCGGGATAGAAGCCGAACGGCAAGGCCATCGGCAGCAGGACCGGATTGAGGTAGCTCTCCTCCTGCATCATCCAGGGCAGCGGTTCGCTCTCCCAGAGGCGCTTGGCGCGCGCGGCCATCTCGCGCGCCTGCGCGCTGTCACGGCCGAAGACCCATATGACCGGGATCACCGAGACGAAGCGGCTATTGCCCGCCTCATCGAGGACCCAGCCTATCTCCTCGATCTGCTTGCCCACCTCGACGGCAAAGCTGCCGGCGGCCTTTTGCGCGGAGAGGATCTGCGCGCGCTTGTGGATTTCAAAGCTTGAATGATCAAAGAGGATGTTGAGCGTGTAGAGGAACGGACCGCCTATCTGGTCACTATCTTCCGAAGCGCCGCGCATGCCGCCGAGCAGCCGGTTGCAGCGCTCGGCGGTGACGCGCCGGGCCGGCGACTTGGGTGTGAGGCACCGCGCGACCTGGTTGCCCAGGAACAGTTCCGGGCCATCGAAGACGAGATCGGGGCCAGCATCGATCAACTGCTTGCGCACCGGGCGCGCGGGCATGTCGTCGCTGCCGCGAGCAAAAACCCCCGGTGCGGTCTCGAACACGCCGTTGAAGATGCGGCGATAGAAGGTAATGCGCGCCTCGGGCGCGAGGCGGGTGATGCCGAGTTTGGAAAGCTGCTCCTCGATCTGACGCCGCAGGTCGGCCCCGAGGGGTTTGCGCGTCTTGATCGAGAGGAGCAGGCGAAAATTGCGCAGAGGAATGCCGTGCAGCGCATCAAGCCCCTGCGTCCCGCCGCGCAGATAGTCGCGGGTCCGGCGCGCGGAAGCCTGGATCAGCGGATCGGGCCGGGATTTGAGATCGAGAAAGGCGTCGAGCGCCTCATCGATCAGCGGGTCGGCAAAGCAATGCAGCTGAACCACGGTGCCCGGCGCGAAATGGATATTGAGGAGGCCAAGCAGAGCCTGATGGACATGGGCGAAGAGATAGGCACTGGGCACGAGTTCCCAGGCCTGGCCCCAGCCATCATCGATGCAGAGGAAGGCTTCCTCCTCCGCTACCCAGGCGACCATCGGCAGATAGTCGGAATAGGCGTCGCGCGATACGCTCTGGCGCAGCCGCTCGAAGGTCATGCCGCCGCCATGACGGGTGCCGGGCGCCCTCATTGGCCCTCCTCCCTCGGCTGTTCCTGCAAGGAAACGGGAAGGTCGCTCGTCTCCATCGGCGCGGGCTTGGCCTTCACCTGCTCGAGGACGGGCACATGGCTCGCGGGATTGACGGGGCTGACCAGATAGTCGCCGACCACCCATTGGGGCTTGTCGAGGATCGAATAGACATAGCGCGGCATGTAGAGCCGGTCGGGCCGTTCGCGGTCGGCATAGGGAAGGATGAGCGTGCGGATCGTCCGGCCAAGCCGCAGCATCGGCGTTACAGGCGCTTCGACCAGGCCCTGAAGCTCGCGATAGACGCTCATCCGATAGCCAAGATAAGGCGTGGCGGTCTTGCCCCCGGTGCGTCTCTCAAACGCTGGCGCAGCGGTCGCGCCACCTTTCAGCATCTTGCGGTCGTTCGTGACCTTAGGATCGGACCGGGAGGCGGCGCCGGCGATCGCATCCTCATAGGCGCGCTCGGGGTGAATGCACTGGCCATGGTCGCTATTCTTGCAGCTGAACTTTTCAGGATAGGGCGACATGACCGACCCGATCGCGGTGCAGGCGGGAAGGGAGGCGAGCATCAGCAGCGGTCCGCCGGCGCGGCGCAGGGGGGACGCTGAGAGGAAAGAGAGGAGCGGCATGGGCATGTCTCCTGGGATGAGGCGCGGGCACATCAGAATTTGCTTCCCGCTGTGGGCTTGATTTCGAGGGCGACACCCTCCTGGATCACCACGACCACATCCTTGGCGGCGCCCACCTCGACGATGGGACCGGCCTGGCGGGCGAGATCGAGATAGAAGTCGGTGAGCTTGTCGGAGGATTTGGAGAGGCCGCCGGCAATGCCGGTTTTGGCTGCATCACCCGGATCAAGCGACCGGACGGTGCCGAGCGCGGAGACC
Organism: Sphingobium sp. B2; assembly: GCF_007693735.1. NCBI lineage: Bacteria > Pseudomonadati > Pseudomonadota > Alphaproteobacteria > Sphingomonadales > Sphingobiaceae > Sphingobium > Sphingobium sp. B2. The sequence goes on along the minus strand of NZ_VDBZ01000003.1, from coordinate 160,538 downwards.
GACGTGTCGCCGAACGTGTTTTCGACGGACTGACTCATGCCCGAGATCGTGCCGGCAATGAAGCTGCGCGCGAGCGCGGCCCCGGCGCGGGTGACGACCCGGCCCGACAGCCCCTTCTTCCCGTCGGTATCGACGAAGAAGCCCTTGATCGGCTGATCGACCACCGAGCGTTCGTCGAAATCGACGCAGGAGAGAGAGACGAGCTGGACCTCGACCCGCTCCTTGGCGAGGCTGCCCGTCGCATTGCCGATGACAAAGCAACCCGACAGGTTCGCCTTGACGTCATTGGGGAGCACGGCGGGCGCCTGGACGCGGGCGATCAGCGGTTCAGGGTTGCTGGTCGCGTCGCGGCTCGCGAGCGCGTCGATCCCGGTCAGCAGCCGCGCCTTCATGAAACCAGGCGGCAAATAGATCGTCCGGGTCTTTTTTTTAACGCCTGTTGCCCCTTTGTCGCCCGTGTCGGGGGTGAGCGCTGCGGTAGCGGTTCCGATCGAGCCGACCTGCCGCTCCACAGGTGGGGCGGGCGGCGCAGGGGGCGCGGACGGCATGGGTGGCGGTGGCAGGCTGCCGTCAGCGCTGTCCAGTTCATGGGCGCTGGGACTCTCGGGGAAGGGCGGGATGTCGCCGGGCATGGCGCTCGGAAGATCGCCTTCCGCCGCGGCCATGGAGGCCCCGGCGCCCGGGGCGATCCTGCCCTCCTCGATCGCAGTCACCCTGTCGCCCAGCAGCGCCTGGCCGTCGAGGATCTTCTTCAAGTCCCCGCGCATCTTGGTCTCGAGGCTATCGCCGCGCAGCCCCGCGCCCATGTTAAGGCTGGACGCCGCCGGAGCCGCAGGCTCTACGTCCTTCGACCCGCTCGAGGCGGTGTAGAGGCCATAGCCAAATAGCGCGATAACGGCGCCGACACCGGCCTGACGCGCGCGCAGTTGCTGGCGAGCCGTCAGCAAGGCCCAGCGGGCCTTGAGGTCGAGCAGCGCCGGACCGCGCACCGCCGCAGGCGCGCGAGCATCGGGTTCGCCGCCCGCGCCGTTCTTGGTCTTTCTTGGGCGGGAGTAGCCCTTTATGCCGGCATGAGGCCGCTGGGTTGGTGCATCGGGCCTGGTGCTCACCGGTCGCGTGCCCGTCGGTTGCGCACCCGTCGGCTTCTCGCCGCCCTTGTCGCCGGGGCCGTTCACAGCGTCTCTCCCCGACGCAGCAGAATGAGGCGCCCGGCCTCGCCGGCCTTCAGGGACAGGCGATCGAGGGTGACGCTGAAGATGCGCTTGCCGAGCGACGCATCAAGAAATATGCGTTCGTCAATCTCGCTATCGGCGCTCGCTTCGACCCAATATTCCGACGCCGACAGGCCCGTGCCCTCGATAGCGACGCGGCGGCGCTCGGTGATGCGCAGCGAGGGCGCCGCGCTGAGCGCGACCGGCTTTGTAGAGACGGCGATCTCGGTGAAACTGGCCGGTACCCGGTCCTGCAGCATCGAGAGGGTGATCGAGACTGCGCGCTCTTCCTCGACCAGAGGCCCTAATAGCTCGCCATTGGCGCGGGCGCGCTGGCTGGCTCCGGGTGCGAGCGTCACGGTCTGGGCGGGAATGTCGGCGGGTTCGGCATAAAGCGGATAGATCGCGCCGTTACAGGTCACGAAAAATTCCGAAGGCGTGGTGACGAAGCTGCGGGTAACCTGGCCCGCATCGTCGCTTTCCCTGACGAGGAACTTGACCCAGGCGTCGGCACCCGCCTTTTCGACCGCGATCGCCTTTTCGGCGGAGAATTTGACATCCTCGATCTCGCCGCCCTGGCAGACCAGATGGTTGATGTCCCGGTTGGAGAGACGGATGCTGCTCATTTGGTCGGGCAGTGCCATGATGGCCTGCGCGAATGTCGGGACCGGAAGACAGGCGGCGATGAGCGCCGCAGGCGTCCAAAGCCGCTTACCGAAGTTCGGCATCGAAATTCTCCTCGGAAAGAGACAGAAGCCAGAAGCGTCCGGCATCGATCGTGTATCGAACGCGCAGATTGCCGCGGAACTTGCGGATGACGCCGCCGATGACGCGCACCTTTTCTACCGGCACCAGGATCTGGCGGTCCGTCCAGGTGACGGGCTGGTCAGGCCGGATATAGGTCGCAATCGAGAGCGTCGGATTATTGGCCAGTTCGTCGAGGATCGCGTTCAGGCTATCGCGGATGCCGTTATAGGCAGAAGGGTGGACGATGCTGAGCAATTCCTGGAATTGCCGGTCGGCCGACAGCGCGGAATAGGTGCCTGAAAGCGCGACGATATTGCGCGTCATGGTGCGCAGATAGGCGGGCGAGGGCTTGCCGCCGGTCACATAGAGATCGCCACCTGCGCCAAACGGGACCACGATCGTGCGCTGGTTCTGGCTTGTCGTGTAAAAGGCGATGCCAAGGACGGCGGTGATGCCGAACAGGCCCACAATCGAGAATTTGAGCAGCCTGTTCTCCTCGAACAGGTTGGACGACCCCTGGAGATAGCGATGGATCCCAAAGCTCGCGGGCTTGTCGGCCAAGGGGTCGCTGGTCTCTCGGGCGGATGATCTGCCGAACATGGGATGTCCTCACTCGCAAAAGCGGGTCTGGGTCGGGCCGGGGTAGCGGGGCAAGGCGAGCAGCCCCCAGCGCCAGGCGAGATGCGGGATGAAGCCGCGCGCCTTGGTCCGCTTCCAGGGAATGAAGAGGAGAAGGACGCCGAGGATCGACCAGCCCACATATCCGCCGACGATGACGGCAACGAAAATGGTGGACACCACAAGGATGAACTCCTGCGCGTCGAACCAGAGGATCTGGACCGGCTTGTGCAGAAATTGCGGAAGTCTCTCGTCCACGTCCTTCTCCCTTGCTTCGTCACGTCCGACCAGACGTGATTGTTACGAAGAGCGACCATTCGCTCCCCGTGTCCGGCGCGGACAAGGAACCTGAGATCCGCGCCAGTCTCTGTTTGAGGCGAATCTCAGACCATCATGCCGAAGGTCTGGAGGATGGAATCCGCCCGGATGAGGCAGACAGCAGCGACGATCGTCGGGATGCCGATCATGATGTTGGAAAAGAGGCGGCTGACCCCGAACAGGAAGGCTGCGACGCCGCCCACGAAGCCGAGCGGCCCCTTCACCCCCTGGTTCACCACGATGTCGTAGATATCGTAACCAAGGTCGCCGGCGGCTGGCGCCTGGAAGGCGTGAGCGGCCGATGCCAGGGTCATCGCGACGAGCAGAGTTCCCACGGCGTCGGCCGACGCAAAAGAGACGCGGCGCATCCGGTTCCGGGGAAGAGTGGATAGTGAAGCGAGTGTGCGCATAAGCTTTCTCCAGGCAATAAGGAGCCTTCCCATGGAAATACCTGCCGGCACCGACACGGATGTTCGTTGACGGCCAGCGAAGGGATGGGTGGCTCCTTGAAAACAGGGCCCTCTCGCCGGCATCTGTTGCTCAGGGAGTCGGCGCTTGCGCCCGCCGCCATGAGCCCGCCAAATTTGTGGGAGATCAGCTGGGCGGCTTTTTGCGCGCCAGCTTTTCCTCGAGCCAGGCCTCGATCTCGGCCTGCTGAAAACCGGAAATGACACGGCCATCCAGAATGAGCGTCGGTGTCCCTGAGATGCCCATGGCCTCGACCGCCTCGGCATTGCTGGCAACAAGCGCCGCGCCCTCCTTGCAGGCAAGCAGCGGCTTTGGCGCCTCGCCGGCATAAATGGCGCGCAAGGCACCAGCCTGGTCCTTCGAGCAGAGGATATGCTCGGCCTTGGACGCGGCTTGCGGGTGGATGCGGCTCACGAAATAGATTTGCCGTCGCACCGGCTTCCCTTCAGCAGCTTTCGCTTCCCAGAAACGATTGAGGGCGCGGCAATAGGGGCAGTCGGGATCGGTGAACTCGATGACGGTCGGCGCGTCCGGCGGGCCAATGGTGAGTGCTTGAGTGGGATCGAGCGTGCCCAGCTTTTTCCGCGCGCTGGCCTCCTGTGCGAGGGCGGTCAGGTTGACGCCGTTCCTGTCGTATATGGTGGCGAACATCAGATGGTCGCTATCAGGCGCATAATAGAGAATGCGGCCGCCGGCGCTCGCCTGGAACAGCGGGCCAGTGACGGGCGCCGGGCCGAACTCTTCGAACCGCAGGTTCGCAAAACTCTGACGGAGTTGCGCTTCTGCGGCGCGTGCAGCGACCGAAAGATCGGTTTGGGACGGTATGTCTTGCGCCACGGACGCTGAATGGGCAGCCAAAGTGGCGAGAGCGGCGGCGATGTACTGAGAGCGGACTAAGCGAGGGGTCATTGGCCCAAATCCTTGTCCAACGCAAAGCGTGGTTCGAAAAGGACTGCGTCAAACCGAATGCCTTGACCAAGCGAGATCTGCGGCACCTCGATGGCGACTGCAGCGCTAAGGGCGCGGACGAAAAACTCCCCGTTCGTTTGGGAGATCTGCAAAGTCTGCCGTTTGGACAGGTTCTGATTTTCTGCCTTGTGGCCGGCCGCTCCAGCAGGCGCGCTCAGCAAGGTGACAGGCAGCAATCCAGCCAGAATGGCTAAGCTAAATGCTGACATCGGATGGTCTCCTCTTCTTCAAGGCTCAATGCCTTGTCGGACCGGCAGGGGGGCTGAGGCGCGTGTATACAAATCTGCTCATCTGAGCGTTCACATCAACGCCCCCGTTGGGCATGAACCGGAGTAATGCTGACAGTGCGGTTCGCCGCAACAGGGAGGGCACTGAGATGCCCAAAGCGGCTTTGAAGTGCCTAAAGCGGCATCTCAATGCCGCTTTTCGCAATATGGCGCCGCTGAAACGACTATCCAAGCGGTGAACGGGGCGGATCGCGAGCCAAGAGGCGCTCGTCGCGAATCAGTCAACTGACATCTTCAAGGAAGAGATCAGAGCAGCGGCATTGGGTGCAGACGCACCGCAGGTCAATCGCGCCAATCTCAGGACATTCATGTCGGGACTTGAAGGCGAGGGCGAGTTTGACGCGCGGGCAAAGCAGAGCCGTTTTGCTGGGAAGGCGCGAGAGAGGAACATCATCCAAAACCCTCGCGACGCGCTAGTGAACTCGTAATGTGTATGCGGGCTTCGCCACATTCTTCTGATTTTAATGCCTCGAACCCCGCTCGACGGGCTGAAGCTGATCGAACCGTTCAGCAATGGCCATCCATCGCTCTACACCTGCCTCATCGCCTGCAAGTGCAAATTCTGTCACCCTGGTAGCAATATGATCGGGCGCATTCTCGCCATAGCGTCGTTCGATGGCCAGTGCCTCTGCCCATCTCTCCTGTCCTTCCGTCATAGCAACGCGCCAGCCACCTTCGCTGGTTTTGATTTGTTCCAGGCTTCGGTGGTGCGCTCCATCACGATGAGATCGTCAGGAAAGCATCGGTCCTGAAAGCCGATAATGTCCTCGAAGCTGCCGCGCAGCCATGTGCCATATTCATCTTGATGCAGCAGCACCGGCATCCTGTCATGGACTGGACGGATCGCCTCGTTGCAATCGGTCATCGCTCCGGAAAAGACCGGTCCCCACTCAGCGCTGTCGCGCCAAAGCCCGGCCCATGCAAACACGGCGCGGTCGCGAAGGGAGAACCAGGTTCTTGTTTTCGCGCCTTTGGGGCCTTCGGCTTCGGCAAAGTGCGTTAGCGGGATCAGGCAGCGAAACTCGGGCTTACGCGCGGCGCCAATCCAGAAGGGCTTCTTCAGATCGGCGATATTGTTGACCGGCTTTGGTTTGGATTGCGGCTTCATCGTTTTCAGCCGCACTGGCCAGCCCCATGTCATGCTTTGCAGCACGCGCTCGCCGTCCTGCTCGCGAACAACCATTCCAGGATAGCCGGGATAAACTTCCTCGGGAGCGTTGAACTGCGTGGGAGGAAGAGTGACGCAAAAATGCGCTGCGACTTCTGCGGCACTTTTGCGAACGGTGAACAGATTACAGATGGCGTGGTCCTCCATATGTTTCGTCAACGGCCAAAGTAACATAGGAGACTAGTCAGTAAAGTCGGCGGTAATCCAGCCACTGTTCCATCGACAGCGGTCGCCAGAGGCTCCCATTTCCCTGCCAGCGCCAAGTCTTCGGTAGCGAACGATCTGCGCTTGCGCACGGTGACAATGTTGGCACGATCATTGTTTCTCGTGTCAACCGCGGAGCGCCTTCATAGCCATATTGTGTGAGCCACGCGCCATCGCTCATCTGGCCGGTGGAACGCACAAGTGAATGAAAGGTTGTGAGCGTGAACCTGTCAGGAGGCAATCATGGCTGCGCGACCCTATTGGAAAGGCCAGATCCGGCTGGCCCTCGTGTCGATTCCCGTTGAAATCTATTCAGCGACCAAGAGCGGTGCGACGATCGCCTTCAACCAAATTCACGAGCCATCGGGCAAGCGGATCAAATATGAGAAGGTCGTCCCTGGCATTGGACCCGTCGATCTCGATGATATCGTCAAGGGATTTGAATATGCAAAGGGCGAATATGTGCTCCTGGATGAAGAGGAGATTGAAGGGGTCAAGCTGGAAAGCAGGAAGACCCTTGAACTGACCCAGTTCGTCGAAGCTCATGACATCGACATGATCTATTTCGAAAAGCCCTATTATGTGGTGCCTGCCGACGACCTGGCCGAGGAAGCCTTCATCGTTCTGCGTGAAGCGTTGCGGCGAAGCCGCAAAGTGGGGCTTGGCCAACTGGCGATGCGTGGCCGGGAATATGTGGTGAGCATCAAGGCGTGCGGCCGCGGCATGGTCATGGAGACGCTGCGCTATGCCGATGAAGTGAACAAGGCGGCCAGTTATTTTCGTGAGATCGGCGACGGTGATCCGGACGAAGAATTGCTCGATCTTGCCGCCACGCTTATCGACAAGAAGACAGGCAAATTCGATGCGAGCGAATTTCACGATCGCTATGTCGATGCATTGAAGGATCTGATCGAGCGCAAGAAAAAGGGTAAGACCCGCAATATCGACAGCGATGACGATGGCGGTTCCGACCCGCGCGGCAGCAATGTCGTTGACCTGATGGCAGCCCTCAAGAAATCGATCGGTCCTGCGGGCGGGAGTGCCGGCAAGGCCAAGACAACAACTAAGAAGGCGCCGAGTAAAGCGCCCGCCAAGGGCGCGACAAAATCGGTAGCGAAGCCAGCGCGCAAGACCCCTGCCAGGAAGCGGGCTTGACGCGGTGAACGATAATTCTCTGCGCAGCGAGGATGATGAGAGCGATACAGCCTTTGCCGAAGCATCCATCACATTATGGAGCAATCTTGTGGCGCTGATCGGCACGCACATGCTGGAGACCGGCATGGCTCGGCAGGAATTGCTCGACATGATCACGATGCTGCACGAGACCAATGAGGAGACAATCCGGTCACCGCGTGCCCGTGCGCTAGCGGGTCGTCGCCTCATGTCCGTCTATCGCGCTCTGGGAGATGCCTGAACAGCGCTCAGGCGTTCGGTCCAAAGCGCTTCCTCTCCGGGTCGCGGCTGCAATCGAACTGATCCTTCACATGCACATTGAAAAAGGCACCGGCCGACGGTGCCTCGCAAAAGGCCTTGAAGGTAGAGACTGGAACATCATGATATAAATATTTGCCTGTGTCGCGGAAGGTGATGACGAGGATGTGTCGATCCTCGTCATAAGCGATCCGGTCGATCATGGAGGAGTTGAGACGTCTGGCGCGCATGCTGTTCGAGCGTCTGGATAGCCAGACGGTTCCGCGTCAACGAGTGCCTAGCGCACCTTTTCGCACCTGGGTTGATCGGTTGCTAACGGTGCGCTCTTTGAACCAGCGCATGATCGGGAGGTTATCGCATCATGACGGATCAACCCATCGACGAGAAGCTCCGGGACATGGCCGACCATCGCGGCCTCAAGCTTTTGAAGTCGCGTAAACGCAAGCCAGGAAGCGGCGACTATGGGAAATTCGGATTGACTGATGCCCAGGGCAAGGCTCTGCTCGGCGTTAGCGAGAAGGGGCTGACCGCTTCCCCAGAGGATATCGAGGCATATCTGCGACAGGGGGCCACCAACACGTGGAAAGCATCGGCGGAAGCAACGCCCGCCCGATCGTCGGGTCCAGTCAGAGTGCGCGTACAGAATGAAGGACAGGAGAATGAACCAGTCATTCGGCCCCGGCGCCGGACCGCAGTCAAGACAAGGTCGCCAGGGTCCGAAGGGGCGGCCTCGGCCGCAGCGAACGCGAAGCGCCATGTCTCGCAAGTCTCCAAAAAAAATGCCAAGCCAGCGACGCGCAAACGCGCCAAAACGCCCGCGACTACAAAGAAGCATGATCGACAAGCCGAGGCCTGCGACGCTGAGCCGACCTGCGCCACCCTTGAAATACGCATCGCCAAACCGTCAGATGCGGCAGGATTGTCGGCGTTGCTGCGCCAGCTTGTAACCGTCAAAACGGACGAACTGAGTATTGCGCGCAATCTTGAGAAGCTACGCAAGGCTGGAGGCGGGACATGCGTCGCTGAGAAAGGCAAGATTGTCGGCAGCTGCAGCTGGACCAGCGTCCAGACGCTGCAGCATGGCCTCATCGGTCGTATAACCCACTTGTTGGTGGACAAGGGCCAGCGACGGCAGGGGGTCGGAAGTGCCTTGATGGACGAAGCATGCGCCGCGCTTCGCCAAGCGGGCTGCAGTCGAATAGAAGCCATGAGCGATATCGAGATCAGCAACGCCCATAATTTCTTCCGCGCGCGCAAGTTCAAGCAGACCAGCTACCGCTTCGCGCTAGATATTGCTTCAGACAAATGATCCGCTTTGCATCACTGCCCGCCTGACCGCGATGCTCGGTTATCGCATGAGCCCGGCTAGGCGAAGGGCGCCTTTTCAACATCTTTGCTCGCAGGACCTGATAGAGCGTGAAAGCGGCGAGGTGTGCGCGGCAATGGCGACGCGTGAAACGCGTAAAGTCGTTAGCTGATGAGGTGGAACGACTTGCGCTTACCACAGGTTGATCGGCGATAGCGTGGAAGATCGACATGGCCAGGGTTTCGAAACGGAAAATGGACGACAGTCTCGCACTCTATCGTGCGAAGCGGGATTTCACGCGAACAAAGGAGCCGTCCGGCGCAAGCCTCGCGACAGTTGGCAATGGGTTCGTCGTGCAGAAACATGCAGCGTCCCGTCTCCATTATGATTTCAGGCTTGAGCTGAACGGGGTCCTCCTTAGCTGGGCCGTTACCCGGGGGCCAAGCGCGAACCCGGATGACAAGCGGCTTGCGGTCCGTACGGAGGACCATCCCCTCGACTATGCGCGCTTCGAAGGCACGATTCCCAAGGGCGAATATGGCGGCGGCACGGTCATGCTGTGGGACAATGGCACCTGGGAGCCGGTCGCCGGAAAAGATCCGCGCAAGACATTGCCGCAAGGGCATCTTCACTTCATTCTTCATGGCCGACGCATGAAGGGCGAATGGATCCTGTTTCGCTTGAAGCCCCGCGGCAAGGAAAAGGGTGAAAACTGGATTCTTCGCAAGGTAAGCGATGTCTTTGCAGGTGGTTCGGACGATCTTGTCGGCACTCATCTCACCAGCGTCGACACCGGGCGGACCATGGAAGAGATCGCAGCCGGAAAGCCCGTGCCCAAGCGGAAGTCGCCGCGCGGCTCCACCGCCAAGCCCGCTGCTGCGCCCGTTGCAGCAAGAGCAACGAAGGCAGGCGGGAGGGGTAAAGGGACACTACCTCCGTTTCAACCTGTACAGCTGGCGACGTTGGTCGACCATGTTCCCGCGGGAGATCGGTGGGTCCATGAACTGAAATATGACGGCTATCGCATCCTGTTGGCGGTCGGTGGCGGAGACGGGAGGGCCTATACAAGGTCGGGCCTCGACTGGTCCGATCGGTTTGCCGGCATCCTTGCAGACGCGGTGACGCTGCGTGCCCGCAGCGCGCTTATCGATGGCGAGGCTGTCGTGATCCTGCCTGACGGGCGGACGAGCTTCCAGGCTCTTCAAACGGCGCTAAAGAGCGATCCGGGTAAAATCGACTATATGGCTTTTGATCTTCTGGGGCTTGACGGCGAAGACCTTAGCGGTCGACCCCTGCTCGAGCGTAAGGAGAAATTGGCAAAGCTGATCGGCGAGGGCCGGGGGCATATCCGCTATTCGGACCACATCGTCGGGAAGGGCGAGCAGCTGTTCGACAGTTTTTGCGGCGCCGGGCTGGAGGGCGTCATCTCCAAACGCATCGACGCGCGCTACACGGGTTCGCGATCGGGCTCCTGGGTAAAGACTAAATGCATTCGTCGACAGGAATTCGTCATCGTGGGCTGGACTCCCTCGGACAAGCAGCGCGGTTTCCGTGCGCTTCTGCTGGGCGTACATGAGAAGGGAAAGCTGCGTTACGCCGGTAAAGTCGGAACCGGCTTTAGCGCGGAGGAGGTCGAGCGGTTGATGGCGCTCATGACGCCGCTTGCGCAGAAGGCGCCAACTCTCGATGCGCCGCGGGCTGCCGTTCGCGGGGCGACCTGGATCAAGCCCAGACTCGTCGCCGAAATCGCCTATATCGAGTTCACTAAAGAGGGTGTGCTGCGGCATTCAAGCTATCTGGGCTTGCGCGAGGACAAGAAGCCCGAGGCTGTCGTGCTGGAGGTCGAGGCGCCTGTGATGACCGCGGTGCGACCGGCCGGGACAAGCGGCGTCAAGATCAGCAACAGGGACAGGGTGATATTTCCAGAAGGCAAGCTCACAAAGGGTGAAATGGCGGATTATTATGAGGCTGTGGCAGATATCATGCTGCCATGGGCGGGAAGCCGACCCGTCAGCCTTGTGCGATGCCCGCAGGGGCGCGACAAAAACTGCTTCTTCCAGAAGCATGATGCCGGAAGTTTTGGCGAGAGTGTCAAGCAGGTCGTGATCCTGGAGAAGGATGGCCATGAAGAACCCTATCTGTTTGTGGATTCCGCTGATGGCCTCCTCACATGCGTCCAGATGGGCACGATCGAGTTTCATGGCTGGGGCGCGCGGATCGAGGATGTCGAAAAGGCTGATCGCCTGGTGTTCGATCTCGACCCGGATGATGGGCTGGAATTCAAGGATGTTGTCGCTGCGGCGCTTCACCTGCACGATGTGCTGGGGCAGATGGGGCTTGTAACCTTTCCGATGGTGACAGGCGGCAAAGGAATTCATGTGATCGCCCCGCTGACACCAACGGCGGAATGGCCGCAGCTCAAGGACTTTGCCCATCGCTTCGCGTTGGCCCTGTCGCAGGCTGATCCCGATCGATTTACCGCTGCGCTCGCAAAGGCCAGGCGCTCGGGCAGGATATTCATCGACTATTTGCGCAATCAGCGCGGTGCGACCGCCGTCATGCCATATAGTGCGCGGTCGAGGCCCTTCGCCCCGATCGCTGTGCCGCTGACATGGGACGAACTGCGCGATCTTGATAGTGCAGCCCATTGGCATATCGGCGATGCGGCGGAAATGGTGCAGCGAGCGGGGTCCAGGAACCTGGCAAATTGGGGGCGGGCCGACCAGATCCTGCCGGACTTGTGAAGATCGCAACCTATAATGTGAATGGGGTGAACGGGCGTCTTCCCGTCCTGCTGCGTTGGCTTGGCGAAGCAGAACCGGACATCGTCACGCTCCAGGAATTGAAAGCACCGCAGGAAAAATTTCCCGCGGCGGCCATTCGCGATGCAGGCTATGACGCGATCTGGCATGGCCAGAGCCGATGGAATGGCGTGGCGATCCTCAGCCGCGTGGGCGAAATCCACGAAACGCGGCGCGCTCTGCCGGGCGACCTGCATGACGAACAGAGCCGGTATATCGAGGCAGCGGTCGGCGGTGTGCTTATTGCCGGCCTCTATCTTCCCAACGGCAATCCCCGACCCGGGCCAAAATATGATTTCAAGCTGCGATGGCTTGATCGGCTGCACGACCATCTTGCTACGCTTATTGATCTGGACGCGCCGGTTGTGATCGCGGGCGACTATAATGTCATGCCGACAGAACTCGACGTTTATGCGCCAGACCGCTGGCGAGACGACGCTTTGTTCGCGCCCGAAGTCCGCGCGGCCTATCAGCGGTTGCTCGATCAGGGCTGGACGGATGCCCTGCGATGTCTGCACCCTGACGAGACTATCTACACTTTTTGGAAATATCTGCGCTTTGCCTTCGATCGCGATGCGGGCCTTCGCATCGATCATCTCCTGTTGAACGCGAAGGCAAAGGCGCGACTGATTGCGGCGGAGGTGGACAGAGCGCCGCGCGGGTGGGAGAAAAGCAGCGACCATGCGCCGGTCTGGATTGAGCTTGGAGAAAAGCCAAGCCGCCCCAGAGCGAAGAAGCCGACCTGATCAGGCAGGCCGCCTGCTCGGAACGAAGCAAGGCGCCCCGCCCCGTTCGCCCTTGAGCAAAGGTGAAACGCAATAGGAGCAGACAATGGAAGAGCCACACCCCGAGCAGAAGCCGAATGCTGAAAAAAGCGTGTCAGCGAGCAGAATATTCAGGACCAGGCCGCACCGGGACCTTAGCCCATCGCTGACAAGGAGAAAGACCAGATAGAAGATGGCCCGGGCGACGGCGCGCCGGGACAGGGATGAAGCGCTGGCAGGTGGCCGTGGCGGTCAACAGGGAGAGGAAGGCAACTGACCGTCAAGGCCTGGGCTGTAAGCCAAAAAAGAAGGTCGGTCCTCAATCGGCCGACCTTATTGAGTTTTAGGAGAGGATGCCTGAAAGGCAGGGTAGATGTGGCATTGGGCGCTAGAGTTCGCAAATGCGAAGAGAGAACTGCCACTTGCAGCATTTGCAATCGGCTCAGCTGTCCTTGATATCGACTGCTGCAAACCACTCGGCGTACGGCGTATTGCGGGCGAGATGCCGGTTAAAATCGCGAGCGCCATCTTCCCACCAGACCGCCCCCCGCTCGCCGAGCTCCCGCTTGGCAGCATCGACCCGGACCCGCGCCTCTTGCTCCCCTGCTATGTTCCCTGCGCGCTTGGCTGATCCCACATCACGACGCGCGTCCATGAGCTGCTGGACAAGCCGATGGCGCGCATCCTCGTTCAAGGCCGGATTGGTCGCCCGCCATAATCGCCCGCGCACCACGAAATAGCGACCATCCGGGGTTACCGGATAAGCCGACGGATCAGTCTTTTCGCTCAGGAAGCTTTTTCCTCTTCGTCGCAGCGAACGTTTCAAGCTGTTTTTCGGACATGGATTTCTCCATCTCTTTCGACGCGCCTTTGAGTTTCGATTTGGGTGTTTCGCCGCGCTTGGCGGACAATGCCGCGCCTGCGGCTTTTTGCTGAGCTTTGGACGTAGCGGGCATGATCACGATCTCTCCTTTGCAGACGTCCCAACGCCCGACATGGCGTCATGCTCCATCGCGCCCAGCTTTTAGACTGCGGAAGGTGATCGACCAGCGGGGCACTTCCATCTCCGCGATGCTATGTTCCCATTCCTGCCGGACCGCTCCTGACAGCTGGTAGATGGATCGCGGCGCAAGCGCCACCGTCCTGCGGTCAAATCCACTTTTGGCCCGCCGCCTGAAGCGCATGGGTGCACCCGCGCCAAGCGAGATGCCAATGACCCGGTCGAACACCGGGCGGTCACGGTGCCACCCGATGCCTGCACCTATATCGTAGCGGATGAGGAGGGCCTGGACCAGCAGTTCCGGCGCAAGGTCGGCGAAATGCGCAGCCCGGTCTCGGATGGGGAGCAGCCAGTCGGGCATAGGGTCGGTCGGGCCGAAATGACCATTTTCAAAATCATAGGTCCAGCCATAGCTATAAGTGAGCCGTTTGCCGGTCCATTGCTGAAACCGAAATGGCGTGAGCGGCGCCGCATTGACGTGTTCGATCAGGTCCGCTTCCTCAGCCTTGCTCAAAAAGCCGGCGGCATAGTCAAGGCCGGGGATAAGGAGCGGCGCGAATAGGTCGATTTGCTGGGCATCTGCCATGGTCATAGCAACGCCATCTGGTTGTCAGCCGAGGGGGGCAACTGGCGGCTTCTCCATAGATCTTGGGTCGTTTCGACGCGGAACCGCTCGGCAGCGAAGGGCGCCCGATATTGAAATCCGATCACGCTCTCGATCGGGCCGTGCAGCCAGGCGGCATATTCGTGAGAGTCGAGCAACAGGGGCATCCGATCGTTTGTCCCCAAAATGGCTTCATTGGCAGGCATCGTCATGCCGGCATAGACAGGTCCCTGATCCGGCATGTTCCGACAGCAGCCGGCCCAGGCCATGATCGGCTGGCGCTTTAAGGAAAACCATGTCCGTGTGCGGCCGCCAGGTGGCCCGTCGGGGTTGGCAAAATGGGTCATCACGATCAGGCAGCGATAGCGCGGATCTGCCACCATCTTATCCCACATGGGATTGGTGAGATCAGCGACCAGTCCGATCCTTCCTGGCTCTTCACCGCGCTCGCGCATTTCCTGCGTCATGCGGCGAAATCCCCATGTTACGCCGCGCATGATCCGCCGACCCTCATTCTCGAAAACCACCAGCCCGTGGGCACCTTCGGTGGTCTCGGGTGGAAGCTCGATCGGGGCGGGCATATGGGCGCTAAAATGCGCGGCAACCCAGCCCATTCCCGCAGCCATGCAATGCAATCTCGACATGGGGCCGATCAATCGGGCTTCTGGCCGTCGTCGGCGACAGACTTGCAACGGTCGAGCAGACCATCGATCGGGTGGTTGCCGGTTTCTTCAAAGGCCAAGCGTGGAGTCTGGGCGTGATGCCCGAGCATCTTGCTATAGGTCTGGGTGCCTTTGCGCAGGCTTTCCCCTCTCGGCAATTCAGGCGGCTGCTCGATAATGCAGGCCAGGCCCATCGATATGCCAATGACCGCAAGATCGGGATCGCCCGTCTGATCGCTGTCCTGAACTGCTGATCCAAGGCTCAATTTGAGCGTCTGCTGGGCAACGCGAAGCTGCGTTGCCTCGCCGGGCGGCAGGCTATCTATGCCTTCAATGGCGATGATGCGCGGCGTCATGCTGCAGCCTCCTTACGAGGGAATTTCATCGTCGGTGACAAGCTCGGAATCATGGTTTGGATGATGAGCCGCCAATTTGCGAGTCGCGCTCCGATTCGGTCGAAGGCTGGAGGACCAATGGCTCTTCAGCGCCGTCCGCTCCCTGCTTGAGGCTTAATTTTTTTCGCTGCGAGACCATGGGTTTTCCTGCCTTGTTTCAGAAGCGTATCACCGAGCATGCGCCTGTTTAGCGCCGCCCCGTTGACTTGGGCCCTGTATAGAACAAAATAGGAACGAATCCAACCGCGAGCCAGAAGGAGGCCCTTCGATGATGGAAAGAGGGGCGCGCCCCCATGTTGCTGCCTTGCGCGCCCAGATTGCCGATATCGAGGGCACGGAACGTCGGCGCAAAGAGGTTTTGCCATTTGGGCTGGAGATGGTCGACGCCAAATTACCGGGCGGGGGTCTGGCGCTGGGCGCGCTACATGAAGTGGCGGGCGGCGCGCAGGGGGTGACCGATGGCGCGGCCGCTGCGTTGTTCACCGCCGGCATTCTCGCACGGGTGGGCGGCAGCATTCTGTGGTGCATGACTGAGCCGGACCTGTTTGCGCCCGCGGTCGCGCAAGCCGGGCTTGATCCCGATCGTGTCATCTATGTGGAAGCTCGCGATGAAACGGCTGTGCTTGCCTGTTTCGAGGAGGGATTGCGTCATGGTGGCCTTGGGGGCGTGGTCGCGGAACTCGCCCGCCTGTCGATGACGTCCTCGCGGCGCCTCCAACTGGCGGCCGAGAGCAGCGGCACTCTTGGAATCGCGATCCGGCGCTGGCGGCGCTTGGCCGAGGCATCGGACTTTGGCCAGCCAACGGCGGCCGCGACGCGATGGCGGGTGACGGCCGTTCCGTCTGAACCCTTGCCGGTGCCGGGGGTTGGTCGGCATCGCTGGTTTGTCGAGCTCATACGGTGCCGGGCAGGAGAGAGCGCCGATTTTCTGGTGGAAGCCTGCGATGCGACAGGTTGTCTCGCTCTTCCTGCCGACCTGGCCGACGGATCGGCTGCGTCGCAGGCTTGGGCGCAGCGCGCCGCCTCCTGACGCGCCGCTGATCCTCGCTGGCATGGAAGGGCAGCGCCGGGTGGTCACTGCGGCGAACGCCGCCGCGCGCACGATCGGTCTGGATGCAGGCATGGCCGTTACCCAAGCTCGGGCATTGCTGCCCGACCTCATCATCATCGATGCCGAGCCACAGGCGGACCGGGAAGGCCTGGAGCGTCTGGCAGTCTGGTCGCTTCGCCGCTATGCGCCGATCATAGCGGTCGACCCGCCCGACGGGCTGATGCTCGACATCACCGGCGCCGCTCATGCCTATGGCGGCGTCATGGGCCTGCTCAAGGACATGGCGCAGCGGTTGGCCGAGGTGGAAACCACAGGGCGTGCCGTGTGTGCGCCCGCCTATGGCGCCGCACATGCGCTCGCGCGCTATGGCACCGAGCCGCTGCGCGTCATCGATCCGCTCGACCTTGAGCAGGCGATTGCTGATCTGCCGCTTGGCGCACTGCGCCTCGACCGGGCTATCGTCAGCGCATTGAGCCAACTGGGTCTGGAGACGATCGCTGATCTCGAGGCCATGCCGCGCGCCTCGCTCGCGCTGCGCTTCGGATCCGGGCCGGGCCTGCGGCTCGACCAGGTCTATGGCCGCGTGTCCGAACCTTTCGAGCCGGTATTGCCGCCGGAGGCCATTGAGGTGGAGCGCCATTTTGCCGAGCCCATCGGCGCGCCCGAAACCCTGGCGCGCTATACGCATAAGCTGGTCGACGCGCTGTGCCAGCAACTGGAGGAGGCAGGTGTAGGGGCGCGACGGCTGGACCTGCGCTTTCATCGCGTCGACAACCGGATCGAGGCGATCCGGGCAGGGCTTTCCAAGCCAGGCCGCGACCCGAAACAGATGGGACGGCTGCTCTGCGACCGGATCGAGACGGTCGATCCTGGCTTTGGGGTCGAGAAAATGGCGCTGTGCGCACCCCAGACCGAGCCGCTTGGGCTGCGCACCATCTCGCACCTGGGCGAGACGCCCAGGGCTGATGTGGCAGCGCTCGTAGACATATTGGGGAACAGGGTTGGGGAGGAGCGGCTGTACCGGATCGCCGCGCGCGAGAGCGATATTCCCGAGCGTTCCGTTATCCGCATTGCCCCCATGGCCGACCCGACCCTGCTGCGCTGGCCCGAGCATTGGCCGCGCCCGGCGCGCCTCTTCAAACGCCCTCAACCGATCGATACCTTGGCCCTGTTGCCCGACCATCCACCGGTTCACTTTGTGTGGCGCGGCATACGTCGGAAGGTGAAGCGCGCGGACGGGCCAGAGCGTATTTATGGCGAATGGCATGTGAGCGAGGAGGAGTGGCTGAGCGTCCGCGATTATTTCCTCCTCGAGGATGAGACCGGGACGCGATACTGGGTGTTCCGTCAGGGCGATGGCATGGACAGCGCGACCGGTAGCCAGGGCTGGTTCCTGCACGGGTTGTTCGCCTGACAACCAACGGCGTTTATAGCCGGAGCTGGGCGCTGCAGCTCGATTGCGCTGCCAGGCCCAGGCAGTCATAGACTGCACGCATGGACGAAAACATGAATTTGACCATTCTGCGTGTCATCGAACGTGCGCCGCAATGGCTTCGGCACGATCTGGAGGCCAAGGAGGCGGTCGTACGGGCACGGGCAGAAGAGACGCTGGCCGCGATGATAGTCGATGCTTTGGCGTCAAACGCCCCATCGTCAGACTGAGTCTGGGAGGCCGCTGAGCAAGCTGCGATGCTACGCTGCTGATCTCGCACGATTTTGGGTGAAGCAGGTCTTGTACGAGCCTTTGCTGCACCTAAGTTTGGAGTGTCGCTCTTTCCCCCCCTTTGAGCGACACCTCCCTGAACCTAGGCCCCGCCGTGGCGTACGCTCCGGCGGGGTTTTCTTTGTCTATTGCTGGTTTGGGCTCCGGTAATGGTGCCTGAATGGTCCGAGGGCCATGCTCATGGCAGTGCCGTTGCGATCCTGTCAGTGTGCCAGATGGTCGCTCGAAATTCGATATATTCTGGTATTGCAAACGGCGCATGCTCTACGCAATCTGATCGTCGAGTAGCAGGCTTCAGCCTGGGGGCGGCACAGGCTTGGAATCGCGGCCGCCCTGAAACCAACTTTACTGATAGCCGCCTTCCTGTTCGCGTTTTTCAGCCGCGTCTCGCTGAGCGTCCTCAAGATCGTCGGTATCCTGGCGTTCATCATCGGCATCTACGTCACCATCGACCTCTTGGTCGGTGCCATCGGCTTGGTCGGTCTTGGGCAAATCGTCCATTGATGTACCCTTCATGTCAGCCTGATCATTTTCAACGGGGACGTTTTCGGGGGGCATAGCTCTCTCCTGTTAACCGTGCGCCAAGCCAACAGGTCAGATGCCCCCATGTTCCCGTCATTTCGTATCCGTACGGTAGTTTGTTCGCCACCGCATCATGGCCCAAGGTCATGGTTCCCCAGCCTGTCTCGACCTCCGTCAATCTGGCGACCAGGAAATTGAGGAATATGGCGAGCAGCAAGCCGCCCGGGCTTCCGGAAGCAGCGCAGGATCGGCCCGCTCGGCAAGACTGTGCCTGATCTGGAGGCCGCCCAGCATGATCGCGCAGGCATATCTCACAGGCCCTCATGATCCTGTGCGAGGGAGCTGTTCGTGCCGGTCAGGTCGGTGATCGTAGCAAGACGCTGTGGGCCACCGATGACGTCGCGTCCGGCGAAAAAGGAAGTGATCGAATCAAGAAAGTCGGTTCGGGCAGGGCATGACGCGTGCGCCCCCGACCGCACCCTTTTGTCGCGGATAGATATCCATATCAGGCAAGCTAAGCGGAAAAGCGCGCGTTCCGGATCGAATTGGCCAGCAACAAAATTGCCCCGCCAGCGGGGGCGCTGACGGAGCTTGATGCACCGGGCGTTCATGCGGGGGGCAAGTGATTTGACCCGGTATAGGCTAAACGGCGGTTGATCCGATCGGTTCCTCGCACAAGCAGATTGACTTAAAAGCGGTATAGAACAAATAAGGAACACATGCATTCGGTCCAAATGAGAATCGGCAGGTGCCATCGTGCGATATGCGGAACTGCAATGCGCTTCGCATTTCTCCTTTCTGCGCGGCGCATCGAGCTGCGAGGAATTATTTGGAGAAGGGCAGGCCTGCGGCCTCGATGCCCTTGCCATCACAGACCGAAACAGTCTGGCAGGCATCGTCCGGGCGCATGAAGCCGCCAAGGTGACCGGCGTGCGGCTGATCATCGGCTGCCGCCTGGATCTGGTCGAGGGGCATTCTCTCCTCATCTATCCCATGGATCGCCCTGGCTATGCGCGGCTTTGTCGACTGCTCAGTCGCGGCAAGAAGCGGGGTGGCAAAGGCAAGTGCATCATCGGCTGGGATGATGTGGCAGACCATGCCGAGGGCCTGCTTGCCATCCTGCTGCCGGACGAGGGGCCAGAAGTAGAAGCTGTGCTGGCGCGCTTCGCCGGGATTTTCTCAGGCCGTGCCTATGTTGCGTTGACCCTGCAGCGGCGACCGGGCGACCAGATGCGGCTCTACACATTTTCCAATCTCGCGGCGCGGCATCGCGTGCCGACAGTCGTCACCGGAGATGTCCTCTACCATCATCCCCACCGCCGGGTGCTCCAGGAGGTCATGACCTGCACCCGTCATCGCTGCACGATTGATGAACTGGGCGCTCGGCGCGAGCTTTACGCCGACCGCTATCTGATGCCCCCCGCCGAAATGCATCGGCTCTACGGCCGTTATCCCCAGGCGCTCGCGCGAACATTGGAGATCGCCGAGCGCTGCCGGTTCTCGCTCGATGAGCTCAGATATCAATATCCCCAGGAGGTGAGCGTGGCTGGCGTGACGCCGCAGGCCAGGCTTGAGAAGCTGACCTGTGAAGCGGCAAAGGCGCGTTATCCTGGCGGGGTGCCGGACAAGGTATCCCGACTGATTGCCCATGAGTTGCGGCTCATCGGCGATCTTGGATATGCGCCCTATTTCCTGACGGTAAACGCGATCGTGCGCTTTGCGCGCAGCCGGGACATTCTTTGCCAGGGTCGGGGGGCGGCCGCCAACAGCGCGGTTTGCTATGTGCTCGGCATCACATCGATCGACCCGGAGCGCTCGGACTTGCTCTTTGAGCGGTTCGTCAGCCAGGAGCGCAAGGAGCCGCCCGATATCGATGTCGACTTCGAGCATGAGCGGCGCGAGATCGTCATGCAGTGGGTGTTCGATACCTATGGCCGTGATCATGCGGCGCTATGTTCGACGGTCATTCGCTACAAGGCCAAGGGCGCCATCCGCGACGTTGGCAAGGCGTTGGGGCTTTCGGAAGATCTGATCACCGCTCTTTCCAGCCAGATCTGGGGCTGGAGCGAGGAGGGCGTGCAGGACAAGCATGTTGGCGAGCTTGGCCTTAATCTCACTGATCGCCGCCTTCGGCTCGCAATCGACCTTGCCCGTGAGCTGATCGGGACGCCGCGCCACCTTTCCCAACATCCTGGCGGGTTCGTGCTCACCCATGATCGGCTCGATGAACTGGTACCGATCGAACCGGCAGCGATGGCCGACCGTCAGGTGATTGAGTGGGACAAGGATGATATCGATGCGCTCAAATTCATGAAGGTCGATTGCCTCGCTCTGGGCATGCTGACCGCGATGAAGCGCGGGTTCGATTTTCTCGCAGCGCATAAGGGGATAGGCATGGACCTGGCTTCCATCCCGCCCGAGGATCCCCGCACCTACGCCATGATCCGGGCGGCCGATACACTGGGCACTTTTCAGATCGAAAGCCGCGCCCAGATGGCGATGCTTCCGCACATCAAGCCGCGCACCTTTTATGATCTGGTGATCGAAGTGGCGATCGTGCGGCCCGGGCCCATCCAGGGCGACATGGTGCACCCTTATCTTCGCAGACGCGCGGGCAAGGAGAAGGTCGAATATCCCAAGCCTGAACTGGAGAAGGTGCTGGGCAAGACGCTGGGCGTGCCACTGTTTCAGGAGCAGGCGATGCGGGTCGCGATCGAATGTGCAGGCTTCACCGCGTCAGAGGCGGACCAGCTGCGTCGCGCGATGGCGACATTCAAGTTCACCGGCGGGGTTTCGAAATTCAAGGAGAAGCTGGTGAGCGGCATGGTCGAGCGTGGCTATACCGCCGCGTTTGCCGAGAAGACCTTCGGGCAGCTCGAAGGCTTTGGCAGCTATGGCTTTCCAGAAAGCCATGCCGCCTCGTTCGCATTGATCGCCTATGCCTCGGCCTGGATGAAATGCTGGCACCCTGAAATCTTCTGCGCGAGCCTGCTGAACGCGCAGCCCATGGGCTTTTATGCGCCAGCCCAGATCGTAGCGGACGCACGGGCGCACAGGGTCGAGATCCGGCCCGTCTGCATCAACGCTTCGCGCTGGGACTGTACGCTTGAAGAGGCAGGCGATGATCGGTTCGCGGTTCGGCTTGGGATGCGGATGGTGACGGGGCTCAAGGAGGCCGACGCGGCGCGGATCGTTATGGCGCGGGCCGACGCGCCGTTTGTCTCAATTGAAGAGCTCTGGCGCCGGGCAGGCGTGGGGGTCGGTTCGTTGAACCGGCTGGCGGGAGCCGACGCCTTTCACGGCGCCATGCGCTTGCGACGTCGCGAAGCGCTTTGGGCGATCAAGGCGCTGCGGGATGAGCAACTGCCCTTGTTTGCCGCGGCCGATGCGCGGGAGAATGGATTTTCAGAAGAGATCATCGAACAGCCGATCGCGTTGCGGCCGATGAGCGAGGGGAGGGAGGTGGTCGAGGATTATGGCCATGTCGGGCTGACCTTGCGGCGGCATCCCGTCTCCTTCCTCCGCGACGACCTGTTGCGGCAGAGGATGATGCCCTGCAGCGCGCTCGAGACGACAAAGGACGGACGCTACATCTGGCTGGCCGGATTGGTGCTGGTGCGGCAGCGACCCGGATCGGCCAAGGGTGTCATGTTCATCACGATCGAGGATGAAAGCGGGATCGCCAACCTCATTCTCTGGCCAGGCATGTTCGAGCAGAACCGGCGGATCGTCATGGGTGCTCGGATGCTGGGGCTCTACGGTCAGGTGCAGCGCGAAGGCGAGGTCGTGCATGTGATCGTGAAGAAGCTCATCGATCTGTCGTCGCTGCTGGGATCGCTTGGACAAAGAGGCGAAGCCTTCCCGCTGGCGCGCGGACGCGGGGATGGCGCTAAAAATGGTGGTGGTCCCGACCCGAGAGGCATGCCCAATGGACGGGACATTCTCATCGCTGATCTCCATATTGATGGAATGAAGGAAACCAGGCTGAGCAGAAGCCGGGACTTTCATTAATCGGCTGGTTTTACCCAGATATTCCACGGCCGTGAAATAGCGCGGATGCACGCCGGGCCTTCGACAGGGCCCATGTCGGGTAAATTTTCGAAGGGAGTTGAGGGATCCCAACTTTCAAAATGGGAGCGATAATATTTGACCTGCCTGCCATTTCACTCAACATTGGTTGAGTCGGAATGTGAATGGATGCTTTGAGGCCCAATCAGGGAGGACCTGATGACCTCATTTCATGGCGACGCCTCTGAAGAAGGTGCGTCGATATTGGCCGAGGTCAAGTCGATCTCAGGTCGCCGTATTGAAGAACGTCGCAGGCGCCATCGCATAACCCAACGGCAACTGGCCGCCGATGTCGGGATCGGTGTGCGATGGTTGCGCGAAATTGAATCGGGTAACCCGAAGTCCCGGTTTGATGATCACATTGCGTGTGCTCACGCCCTTGGGCTGTCGGCTGCGCATCTTCTCATCCCCATGCTGTTCTTGGAGCATCATATGCACTTTCCGCGACATTTCTTCATTGATGACATGCATGAGATTGAACGCCTCTGCATCGAATTCATATCGAACCTCAACCTGCGAACCTTCCTGCAGCCCGGGAGCGAGACGCGGCGCGGAGCCGGTCCTCGATCAGGGGCGTGAACTTCTACCATGGCGCCCGAAGCTCTCACGGCAGATCGCCTCCACCGCGATATCAAGGGGTTGATCATGCGCGGTCATTTTACGCCAGGGCGGCCGCTTACTGTCCAGGCCTTGGCCGACGAGTTCGGGACGAGCATTTCACCGGTCAGGGACGCGCTTAACCGTCTGGTCGGCGAAAGGCTGGTCGAGATGCAGGGGGGAGGCGGCTTTGCCATACCGGCGATCACGCCGCGCAACACTCATGATCTCTATGCGCTGCACGCAGACCTGGTTCGAGCGGCTGTAAAAAATGCGGACGGCTTTGATACAATGATCGGGCCGCCTTTAGAACTGGTGGAAGGCATCGCAGATGCTCGCAGCATCGCCCTGGTGACCGCCGAGTTTTTCGCGCTCGTCGCCGGCTGTTCCGGTAATCTCGAACATTTTGAAGCCATCACAGCGACTGGTGAACGACTCGCGGTGCGCCGTCTCCATGAAGGAGGGACAATACGCCAGGGTATTGAGCTCACAGCGCTCTGGAATGTGACGAAATCGGACAATAAAAGTGCGATCCGCAGCGCGATGTGGCAGTATCATCGGCGACGTTTGTTACGGGTCGACGAGATATCTGTGGCGGCATCGCAATCGGGTCGGTCTCAAGGTCCGGCAGAAATCCTGTAACGCCCCTCACTGCTTTTAATGTTGGCTGAGACGATCGGTACATCAAGCTTATAAGCTCCCAAAATGAGCACTTATAAGGTCGGATATAAGCAGTCTCATCTTTTACAATCGTAAGTGCCGCTACTCGTTGCGGTCATTCGATGGAGATGAAACATGCAGAAGATCCATGACAATGAGGAAATGCTCGTCGATCTGGGTGTTGCCTCGACGGAAACGCAAGGGTCCGTCCAGGGTGCGCCCGATTCGATCGGCCTGCAGCAGCTCGATCTGGGCATTGCCGACGACTGAACGTTGGGGCGCGTGCCATCGCCTGGCGCGCGCCTTTCAGCGGAACTGACGCCATCTTATCGAGAGCTTTGTCATGGGATACCGGATGAGGGAAGGCCTTACCTTTTGCATCACGGGAGGTCGTTCGATCTTCCTTGATGTGAGAACGGCGGAGCAATATTCGACCACGGTAGCGGCGGGATAGTCCTGCTGCGGGCGGCGTAAAAGTCGTCCACCTTGAAGCCTTTCTGCCGAGTCAGGGAGGTGTGGGGATCTACAGCGTGGAACTTTATCTTCAGGTCCGTCTGGCTTGCGCGGATGGCATGAGCCAACGGGCGGCGGCGAAGCGTTTCAATGTGTCGCGCGAAACGGTACGCAAGATGCTGTCGTTTTCATCGCCGCCGGGTTACCGGCGCCAGTCCGTACCGCAGCGCCCGAAGCTGGACGGGTTTGTGGCGATCATTGATGGATGGCTTGAGGGTGACCGCAGTGTCCCGCGCAAGCAACGCCATACGGCGAAGCGGGTATTCGACCGTTTGCGCACCGAGCATGGTTTCACCGGCGGCTATACGATCATCAAGGATTACATCCGGGAGCGCGAACAGCGCAGCCGGGAGATGTTCGTGCCGCTGGCGCACCCTGCGGGAGATGCGCAGGCCGATTTCGGGGAAGCGCTGGTGGAGATCGGCGGGGTGGAGCAGAAGGCCTACTTCTTCGCGCTCGATCTGCCGCACAGTGATGCCTGCTATGTGCGGGCCTATCCGGCGGCGGTGGCGGAGGCCTGGGTGGACGGACACGTGCATGCCTTCGCGTTTTTCGGCGCGGTACCGCGCTCGATCGTCTATGACAACGATCGCTGCCTTGTGACGAAGATCCTGCCCGACGGCACGCGGCAGCGTGCCACGCTGTTCAGCGCTTTCCTGTCACATTACGTGATCCGCGACCGCTATGCTCGCCCGGGCAAGGGGAACGAGAAAGGCAATGTGGAGGGGCTGGTAGGCTATTGCCGGCGCAACTTCATGGTGCCGATCCCGAAGTTCCCGACCTGGGAGGCGTTCAACCTGTGGCTGGAGGAGCAATGCCGCAAGCGCCAGCAGGACAAGGTGCGCGGGCAGAGCGAGACGATCGGTGAGCGGCTGCAGCGCGATCTCGCGGCCATGCAGCCTCTGCCCGCTACACCCTTCGAGGCCTGCGATCAGAAAGGCGGGCGGGTCTCCTCGCAATCCCTGGTGCGCTACAGGACCAACGATTATTCGGTTCCGGTGGCCTGGGGCCATCAGGAGGTCTGGATCAGGGCCTATGTCGATGAGGTGGTGATCGGCTGCCGCAGCGAAGTCATCGCCCGTCATCCTCGTTGCTATGCCCGCGAGGAGGTTGTCTTCGACCCGCTCCATTATCTCCCGCTGATCGAGCAGAAGATCAACGCATTCGACCAGGCTGCGCCTTTGCAGGGCTGGGACCTGCCCGAAGCGTTCACGACACTGCAGCGGTTGATGGAAGGGCGCATGCACAAACATGGCAGGCGCGAATATGTGCAGGTACTGCGCCTGCTGGAAACGTTCACCCTCGCCGATCTCCAGGCGGCGGTCGAACAGGCCATCGATCTTGGCGCCATCGGCTTCGATGCCGTCAAGCACCTCGTCCTGTGCCGGATCGAACGCGTACCGCCCAGGCTGGACCTGGACGTCTATCCCTTCCTGCCACGCACCACGGTCGAGAAGACCTTTGCCAGAGCCTATCTGAGCCTGCTCTCCGACCGGCAGGAGGCCGCATGAGCGATCAGGCCCCGGAGATCCTTCTCGCTCACCATCTCAAGGCGCTCAAGCTGCCTACGTGCCTGCGTGAGCATCACAAGCTCGCGCGGCAATGTGCCGCTGAAGGCGTCGATCATATCCGCTTCCTCGCCCGCCTCGTCGAGATGGAAATGATCGACAGGGAGCGTCGCATGGTCGAGCGGCGCATCAAGGCCGCGCGCTTCCCCGCCGTCAAAAGCCTCGACAGCTTCGACTTCGCCGCCATCCCCAGGCTCAACAAGATGCAGGTGCTCGAGATGGCGCGCTGCGAGTGGATCGAGCGGCGTGAGAACGCCATCGCTCTGGGGCCATCAGGCACCGGAAAGACGCACGTAGCGTTGGGGCTCGGACTGGCAGCATGCCAGAAAGGACTGTCGGTGGGCTTCACCACCGCGGCAGCGCTGGTCAGCGAAATGATGGAGGCCCGCGACGAGCGCCGTCTTCTGCGCTTCCAGAAGCAGATGGCCGGATACAAGCTGCTCATCATCGACGAACTGGGCTTTGTGCCGCTCTCCAAGACCGGCGCCGAACTGTTGTTCGAGCTGATCTCCCAGCGTTACGAACGCGGCTCCACCTTCATCACCAGCAACCTGCCCTTCGACGAATGGACCGAAACCTTCGGATCTGAGCGTCTCACAGGCGCGCTCCTCGATCGCCTGACCCATCACGTCAGCATCCTCGAGATGAACGGCGAAAGCTATCGCCTCGCGCACAGCCGGGCCCGCAAGGCCAAAACCAGACCCTGAAAATTACACCAATGCCGGGGGGAGTGGCCCTCGGGCTACGCCCTCACGCCACTCCCCCCGGCATGTAACACGATGGCCTGGTTTTACGCCGCCGAATGGCCGACTTTTGCTCCGCCGTTGACATGAGGACTGGTTTTCGCCGCAGCGTCATTGATCTCGCCTGCAGTGCCTTGCAAGCGGTGCTGCCTGCCTCGCTGCAGTCCTGGGGATTGGCGGTCCGTTACGAGGCGTCTGCCATCCCGGATGACAGCAAGGCGCTCATGTTTACGCTTGGCTGCCTTTGCGGACTAATGCCTCGTGCCGTCGCATCGCGTCTGCTCAAACCCTTCCTCTCCCTTGCGGGTGAGAATGCGCCGTATTTGGAAGGACCGACCATGCACTTATTCGACGCCATAATACGGAAACCGCGCGCGCTCGGCATCATCTGCGCGATCGGCGCCGTCGTTCTGGGTATTTTGTATATGGTAATCGTTGGCGCGCCGGTGCGCTATCTCGGTGTCAATGCCGGTGCATTGGCTATCGGCCTTTCGATGCTGGCATTGCTCGACCGCACTGCCGCAGCGGGCCGGCGATGGGCGGGCGGTGCGAGCGTCGCGATGGCAATTGCGATGCTGGCGACAGCGCTTTTCGGCTCCGAAGTGTGTCAATCGGCGTGCAAACGGGACCCCCTATCGGCGCGCAAAAGGGACCCCCTTTCACGATGGCGCAAGGTTGATCGGACACGCGCCTTTGCGCTGCGCGCGGCGTAGGGAGGGCGGAGCCCGACCGGAGGCGCGCGCAGCGCAAAGCATCTTTTAATCGGAGGTCGGTGGGGGCGATCAGCTGCGGTTTTTGAAGCGCCAGCTGTCATTGCCGGTCTCGACGATGTCGCAATGGTGGGTGACGCGATCAAGGAGCGCGGTGGTCATCTTGGGATCGCCGAACACGGTGGGCCATTCGCCGAACGCGAGGTTGGTGGTGATGATGACGCTGGTCTGCTCGTAGAGCTTGCTGATCAGGTGGAACAGCAACTGGCCGCCCGAGCGGGCGAACGGCAGATATCCCAGTTCGTCGAGCACGATCAGGTCGAGGCGGGATAGCTGGGCGGCGAGAGCGCCGCTCTTGCCGATCCTGGCCTCCTCTTCGAGGCGGGTCACCAGATCGACGGTGTTGAAGTAGCGGCCTCGCGCACCCGAGCGAACGACATTGGCGGCGATGGCGATGGCCAGGTGGGTTTTGCCGGTGCCCGTGCCGCCGACCAGGACGATGTTGCGCCGAGCGGGCAGGAACGCGCCACTGTGCAGCGAACGCACCAGCCCCTCGTTGATCGGCGTGCCCTCGAACCGGAACGCATCGATATCCTTCACGACCGGCAGCCGGGCGGCCGCCATCCGGTATCGGATCGAGGCAGCATGGCGATGTGTTGCTTCCGCGCGCAGAAGGTCGGTCAGTATCTCCATCGTGGTGCGCTGGCGCTGAAGGCCGGTGGTGACCGCATCGTCGAACGCGCCCGCCATGCCCTTGAGCCCAAGCCCGCGCATCGCCTCGATCATGTCATGCCGCTGCATCGAAGGTCCTCAGCTGGTCGTAACGGGCGCAGTCGGCGATCGGCGGATGGCGCAAGGCGCTGTCTTCGGAGGTGATGATGGTGAGCGGTCGCGGCGGTTCGCGGCGCCGCGCCAGGATGTTGAGGATCAGGTCGTCGCTCGCCGTGCCGGTCGCCAATGCCTCGCGGACGGCCGCTTCGACCGGCTCCAGACCATCGGTCAGCACGGCCGACAGCACACGGACGAACCGGCGGTCGGCATCGTCGCCATTGCCAAGCTTGCGGCGCAGGCGCGCCAGCGCCGGCGGCAGATCCCAGTCCTGGAAGGGCGCGCCGTTCCGCAGCGCTCCGGGCTTGCGGGCCAGTACCGGCAGATAATGCCAGGGGTCATAGATCGTGCGGTTGCGCCCGAAGTAGCGGGGATGCTCGGCGACAACCTCCTCGCCGCAGCGCACGACAATGCGGTCGGCATAGGCCCGGACCTGCACCGTCCGCCGCGCCACCGTCGAGAGAACCGAGTAGCGGTTGCGATCGAAGCTGATCAGGCAGGTGCCCGTCACCGCATGCTCGCTCTCGTTAAAGCCGTCGAACGGTCCCAGCATCGGCTGCAGTGCCGATCGCTCGATCTCCAGCGCCTGCGCCACGGTCAGCTCGCCCTGTTCCGGGTGTGCCTGTCGTTCCGCCCAGCGCTGGCACTCGGCCTCCAGCCAGCCATTGAGCTCGTCGAGGCTGGCGAACCGCAACCGGGGTTGGAAGAAGCGGCCCCGGATCGTCTGCACCTGGTTCTCGACCTGGCCCTTCTCCCATCCCGCCGCCGGCGAGCAGGCGGTGGGCTCGACCATATAATGGTCGGTCATGATCAGGAACCGCCGGTTGAAGACCCGCTCCTTCCCCGTGAACACGCTCGTCACCGCCGTCTTCATATTATCGTAGATGCCGCGGCCCGGCACGCCGCCGAAGAAAGCAAAGCCGCGCGCATGCGCGTCGAACAGCATCTCCTGACTCTCGCGCGGATAGGCCCGGACATAGACCGCCCGCGATGCACACAGCCGCATATGCGCAACCTTCACGCGCATCGGCTTGCCGGCGATCTCCACATCCTCATGGCTCCAGTCGAACTGGTAGGCCTCGCCCGGCTTGAACATCAGCGGGATGAAGGCGGTGACACCATCGCCGGCATCCTTGCGCCGGTCGGCCTTCCAGCGCGCCGCGTAGCGCCGAACGGCATCGTAGGAACCCTCAAAACCTTCGCGCTCCAGCAGATCATGTATCCGCGTCATCCGCAGTCGCTCGCGCCTGCCGCGCACCTCGTTCTCTTCCAGCAGTGTGTTCAGGCGATCCTGAAACGGCCCGATCCTAGGCAGTGGCTGAACCTTGCGCTGATAGTCGAATGCGCCTTCCGGCGCCCGGATCGCCTTGCGGATCACCTTCCGCGACACATGCAAATCCCGCGCGATCGCCTTGATCGCCTTGCCGCCGGCATACTCGCGCCGAATCCGAACCACTGTCTCCAAAATCAACATCCCGATCTCGCCGCCTGAAAATCCAGCCGGCTGCTTAAACCATCGAAATGAGGGGTCCCTTTTAGACGCCGATCACCCCGCTAACGGGGTCCTTTTTGCACGCCGATCCACACCGAAGTGGATGGAGCGGCACGCTGGGTGAACCTTGGCGGGGTGGCCATTCAACCGAGCCTGATCCTCATGCCGGTGATGCTTGTCACCTTCTCGCGGATCCGTAGCGTGCTGGCGACTGTCAGCATCATAACCGCTGCTGTCGCGATGGCGCTGCAACCCGACCGGGCGATGGCCGGAATGCTCGCACTTTGCCTTGCCGCGCTCGCAGTCATGCGCCCCGACAGGCATGTTTGCGTGGCACTTGCTGCCAGCATTGCCAGCTTCGCGGTAACGCTGGTTCGCCTTGATACGCTGCCAGCCGTCCCCTATGTCGATCAGGTCCTCTATTCGTCCTTCGATATTCACATCGCTGCCGGTGTTGCAGTGCTGGGCGGCATGGCGATAATTATGGTCCCGGCGATCGTCGGTTGGAGCCGGGATACCGACAATCGCGCGATCTATTGTGCTTTCGGCACCGTCTGGTTCGCCGCGATCATTGCGGCTGCCCTGGGCAATTATCCGACGCCGATCGTGGGTTATGGAGGCAGCGCCATCATTGGCTATGTGTTGAGCCTTCTGGCGCTTCCGAAATTGTCCGGTCGCCATGCCGGGACTGCTCGGCATACACGCGGAACAATGAATGGATGCTCGTCCGACGCGCAACTGTTCGTCGCATTGGTTTGATTGCATCCTTTGTTAATAGGCACGCCCGCTGAAATTGCGGACCTTCTGCACCTGATGCGCGGAAATTGGCTTCTGGGTGTCAGATTTGGGTCGGCACAAGAAGTGCCAGTGGAGTGGGGATCTCTGCGGATTGGCTGCATGCGCTGACCCCGCCACGGCTAGCCATCGTAATTCGAGGATATCCAATCTTCCCGACCATGCCGGACACGCAGAATGATCACTTCGTCCTTATCTCCCACATCGTAAATCACCAGATGGGCCTTGTAAGGATGCACGCGGACAGGCGGTGAGATCTCCTCTCGCAAGCGCGCGGCGTGAGGATAGTCTGCGAGAAACGCGAAAATCGCGCTCAGCCCTTCGTGATAGGCGTCAGCCTGAGACAGACCGAACCCTTCCATGCCCTCGAGAAAAATGGCTGTCAGATCATCGACTGCGGCACGTGTTAAACAGAAGCGGGGCACAGTCAGGCTTACAGACCTGACTGGCCGATCGCCCGCGCACGGATATCCGCCATCGTCTCGTCGCTCAGGCCACTGGCGCGGGCTTCATCGACCAGGCGCTGCATGGCGGCAACCTTGTCGGCGCGTTCTTGGTCACGGCGGATAAGATCGCGCACATAGTCGCTGGCATTGCTATACCGGCCGGTGTCAGCCTGCGCTTCCACCCATTGCTTCATAGGGTCGGGCAGTGAGATGTTCATCGTAGCCATAGCAACCTCCAAGGCCAAGCGCATGGCAAGAATTGGCAAAGCTTGTCAATTGATATTGCCCATGGCCCGCTCCCGTGAACAGGGGCTATTGGGCAGCTGACGTCTCCACGATCTCCCTGCTTGCCTCGCGCCTCACGGCATGTCCTCCTTTAAGCTGTAGCCGTTCTTAAGATGGTCAATTCTGGCTATCGGAGAATGATCATGGAAATGTCTGAAACCGTGAATACGTCCACTAAGCGCCCGGTCTGGAATGCAGGGCGCAGTGTTGGCGCGAAGCGGGCCCTGAAACCCAAGCAAATTTGGGAGATCCGTTTCTACCCCAATCAGCGCCGTCGCTTGCGGGACCGTGCCTTGTTCGACCTTGCGATTGACAGCAAGCTGCGCGGTTGCGACCTTGTTCGCATGAAAATTGGCGATGTCGTCAGCGGAGGGCAGATCCGAGCACGTGCAATAGTCATGCAGCAGAAAACGGGTCGACCTGTTCAATTCGAACTTCTCTCCGATGCCCGGGCCAGCCTGCCGGCGTGGCTTGAGCGGCGGGGCGGCGCGATCGAAGATTATGTCTTTCCAAGCCGGGTTGACGATGTCGGTCCCCTCAGCACACGGCAATATGCCCGGCTTGTCGATGAATGGGTGACTGGGGTGGGTATGATGCGAAGCGAATATGGCAGCACTCGCTGCGCCCAACCAAGGCGTCAATCATCTACCGGGCGACTGGCAACCTGCGCGCCTTCCAGATCCTGCTCGGCCACAGCAAGATCGAGAATACGGTCCGCTATCTGGGGATCGACGTGGAAGACGCGCTGGCTCTCGCTGAGAACATTGAGATCTGAACCGTAGGCTCCCCGCAGCGTTGGCGGAAGGCCGGCTTTGGTGAGCCTTTGGGACAAACCCGTCGTTCACTACCACGATCGTGGAAGGCGGATCCCGATAGAACCGGGCATTCGCGAGTGGCGTTGATCAGCAATGTTAGGAGTTGGATAGCATATGGGAAGATTGGAGTTTGGCGGAAGGGGCAGCGGCCTCGCATATGGACATCAATGCGGCGGTGTCGGCGCAATCCTGCTGGTAGATCGTCGCCAAGGCACGGATCACAGCGTCGAGTAAACTGCCTCGGTGAGGACATCTAGCCAGGAATGGTCAGTCGTTCGGTGGGCTGGGAAGTAGATGGAGCCGAGTCCGCTGGCTAATGATCTTGGCGTCTGTTGCTAGGCGATGAGGCAAAGTGCCGTAAACGCGATGGTTGGGAGGGGTCGGAGCTAGGCCGAGCATCTGGATTGGCGGTAAGGTTGCCGCGGAACCAACGCGCCGTCGAGTGCTTACCCTTAGCATCAGACACATCGGAGCATGCTATGGCGAACCCGCCCACAACGGTAGACTATGACAGCCCCACCGGCGGATGGGGCTCGCTGCGGGGCATGGGCGAAATCGCACTGGGCGAAAGATCGACGCCAGCAGCGCTTGAGACATTGCGGAGCCAGAACAAGACCGGCGGGTTCATGTGCACCAGTTGCGCCTGGGGGAAGCCCAAGCATCCCCATGCGTTCGAATTTTGCGAGAATGGCGCGAAGGCAACCTTGTGGGAATTGACCACGCATCGCTGCACGCCTGATTTTTTTGCCAAGCATAGCGTGACTGAACTGCGCAACTGGAGCGACCATGACCTTGAGCATGAGGGACGCTTGACTCACCCTATGCGCTATGATGCCGCAAGCGACCATTATGTACCATGCAGTTGGGAAGAGGCGTTTGGCGCGATTGGCGCCGAGTTGAAGGCGATCGACCCCAAGTCGGCCATATTCTACGCATCGGGTCGCGCGAGCCTGGAAACCTCCTATGTCTACGCGCTGTTCGCGCGTCTTTACGGGCATAACAACCTGCCCGACAGTTCGAACATGTGCCACGAAACGACGTCGGTTACGTTGAACGAATTGATCGGTTCGCCGGTCGGCACGTGCATTCTCGACGATTTCGAACATTGCGATGCGATTTTCTTCTTCGGGCAGAATACCGGCACCAACAGTCCACGATTCCTGCATCCTCTGCAAAAGGCCGTCGAACGCGGTTGCAAGGTCGTCACCTTCAACCCCATTCGCGAAAAGGGGCTGATCGAATTCGTCAACCCGCAGCGACCAACGCAGATGATGACGGGCAATGGTACGCCGATCAGTTGCCAGTATCTGCAGGTGCGCGCCGGTGGGGACATCGCGGCGATCATGGGCCTGTGCAAATATGTATTTGCCGAAGATGCGCGCCGGGGCGAGACGCTGATCGACCAGGCCTTCATCGCCGAACATTGTCTGGGCTTTGATGCATTCCGCGCCAAGGCGGACGCGACCACGTGGGACCGGATCGAGCAGGAATCGGGACTTCGCCGCGTCGATATTGAAGAGGCGGGCCGGGTGTATGTCGAGGCCAAGCGCGTGATCGGGGTTTATGGCATGGGACTGACCCAACATGTTCATGGCTTTGAAAATATCGCCATGTTGCTCAATCTTCTGCTGATGTGTGGGCATATCGGCCGCACTGGCGCAGGCATATGTCCCGTGCGCGGCCATTCAAACGTCCAGGGGCAGCGCACCGTCGGTATTTCTGAGAAGCCCGAACTGGTCCCGCTCGACGCGCTCGCGGCGCAGTTCGACTTCGATCCGCCGCGCGATAAGGGCAGGACCACGGTGGAAGTGTGCGAAGGCCTGTTGGACGATACTGTGCAGGCCTTTATCGGCCTGGGCGGCAATTTCCTGCGCGCCATCCCGGATCAGGCGCGGATCGAGCCCGCTTGGGAGCGGATGCGGCTGACCGTCCAGATCGCCACCAAGTTGAACCGTGGTCATTTGTTCAATGGCAAGACGGCCTATCTGCTCCCCTGCTTGGGGCGCAGCGAAGAGGATATGCAGGCCGGTGGGCAGCAGACGGTGACGATCGAAGATAGTTTCAGCCATATCCATGCGTCGATCGGCCATCGCACTCCGGCCGGCGAGCATCTGAAGTCGGAAATGGCGATCGTCGCGGGCATCGCGAAAGCGACATTGGCACCCAATCCCAAGGTTCGCTGGGATGCATGGACCGGGGACTATAGTCTGGTCCGCGATCTAATTGCCGAAACCTATCATGAAGAATTCCACGATATGAACGCCCGTATCTTCGAGCCTGGCGGCTTCTATCGCGGCAATGGCGCGCGGGAGCGGATCTGGAAAACGAAGACCGGCAAGGCGCAGTTCACTGCGCCCGCCATGCTTGCCGCAACCGACGTGGTCGATGCAGATGGCCGCTACCGGCTAGTAACGGTTCGTTCCAACGACCAGTTCAACACCACCATCTATGGCTATAGCGACCGGCTGCGCGGCATAGAGGGCAAGCGGGATGTCATACTGATCAATCCCGCCGATATGGCGGCTGCGGGCCTGAGCAAGGGGCAGCGCGTGGCGCTGGCGGGGGATGCAGGCGATGGCCATGTCCGGCGCATAGCCAATCTGGAAATCATCCCCTTCGACCTGCCGAACGGCACGATCGTGGGCTATTATCCCGAACTCAACCCGCTGATTGCGCTGCACCATCATGACCGCAATTCCAAGACCCCTGCAAGCAAGGCGGTGCCAGTCCGCATCGAAGTCGCGCCGTGATGACTCAGGACGAGACTTTCGAGGATCCCGTGGGCGATAGCATAGCAGCGGCAGCGCCTGCCGCTTTGGCGGCCAAGGCGCATCAGCCTTGGGCGCGTATGGTCATGCTGGCGATATTGGCGGGCGCGTTCATTGCCTTCGGATCGGTCGCGGCGATGGTCGCGCAAGCCAATATGGGCGATGGCGGTGCCGCGCGGCTTTTGTCGGGGGCCGCCTTTTCAGTGGGCCTGATGATGGTCATGATCGTCGGGGTCGAACTGTTCACCGGCAATGCGATGATGCTGCTATCGACCATGACCGGCGAGCTGAAGCCGGGCCGCATGCTTGGCGCATGGGCCATGGTCTGGTCCGGCAATTTGATCGGTGCGGTCGCCATCGCTCTTTTATTTGCGGCAAGCGGCGGTTTAGGCGACGGGGTCGACGAGGCGGCGATCGCGCTGGCCACCGGCAAAATAACCAAAGCGCCTGCGGCCATATTTTGTTCGGCCATCCTCGCGAACATATTGGTATGCCTGGCGGTATGGATGTCGATGAAGGCGCGGACCATAGCAGGCAGGGCTGTGGCGATCGTCGGCCCGGTGATGATCTTCGTCGCCGCCGGACTGGAACATTCGATCGCCAACATGTCCATCCTTCCCTTGGGATGGCTGGCGGCATCGTCGCAAAGCCCCGATTTCGCCAGCGGGCTCATCAACCTGGCGTTCAGTACGGCTGGCAATATCGTCGGTGGCGCCTTGTTGGCGATCGGTATCGCCTGGGGACATGATAAGCTGCACCGACCGGATCAGGGATAGCCATTGATGGAAGGGATAGGGGGCATGACGGGCTATTGCGGCGCGGCGCCTTTGCCGACCGAGTGGATCAGTCGCTGGAATTTTGACCCGCTGCTGTTGCTGGGCCTGATGCTGTGCGCAGCGTTTGCGTTGCGGACGAAGCATCCACAAATCGCAATGGGCGGCGTCGCCTTGCTGGCCTTGGCATTTGTTTCCCCGCTCTGTGCGCTGAGCGTCGCATTATTCTCCGCCCGCGCGGTCCATCATATTCTGATTGTGGCTGTCGCCGCGCCGCTCTTCGCGCTGGGCTGGCCCTCTTGCCGCGCTCATAGCCTTGGCCTGCCGCTGCTAGTCTCTACCGTCACGCTGTGGCTGTGGCACGTGCCTTCACTCTACGACCGAGCGCTGGTCGACAGTGCGACCTATTGGGTCATGCAGGGGAGCCTGCTGGCCACCGCACTTTGGTTCTGGCGCGCGCTTTTTGCCGCGCCGGC
The DNA here is from genome assembly GCF_007693735.1 of Sphingobium sp. B2. Taxonomy (NCBI): domain Bacteria; kingdom Pseudomonadati; phylum Pseudomonadota; class Alphaproteobacteria; order Sphingomonadales; family Sphingobiaceae; genus Sphingobium; species Sphingobium sp. B2. Next base: position 124,752 of record NZ_VDBZ01000003.1, on the reverse strand, counting down.
AGTGCCCGCGATGCTCGCGGCCATCCTCGCCATGGTGCAGATGGGGATGCTGGGTGCCTTGCTGACATTTGCGACGCAACCGCTCTACCAGGCGCATATCGGGACTACGCTGCCCTGGGGCATGGACCAGCTGGTCGATCAGCAGCTTGCCGGCCTTATTATGTGGACACCAGGCGTAATCCCATATGCTATCATCGCAGCATTTGTCGGACGCCGCCTCTGGATGCGGGCAGGAATAGCCGCATGATCGTGGCGGTCAAGCTGCTGCACATTGCGGCCCTGTCGATCTGGTGCGCAGGGCTGATTGCCTTGCCTTTGCTGTTGGCCAAACATGATCATCACGATCAGCAGGCGGTCTTTTCGCGATTACGGCTTTTGACGCACCGCGCTTTCATCGGCCTCGTAACGCCCGCAGCGGTCATTGCGATCGCGATGGGCACCGCGCTCCTCTTCATGCGCGATGTTTTCGTGCCCTGGATGTTCGTCAAGCTTGTGCTGGTGGGGGTGCTGGTTCTGCTCCATGCATGGATCGGCCATATCACCATCAATATGGGAGAAAGACAGGGAGACTATGACCCGCCCCGTGCCCGGTGGCTTCTCGCCCTATCCTTGGCCGCCATGTGTGCCATCCTGGTTCTAGTGCTGGGCAAGCCGGTTATGAGCGATAGGCTCGCCCCCTCCTGGCTGACAGAGCCGATGGATCAGCCTTTGCCGGTCGATGAGGTGCCGATGTGATAATCGAACACCAGCTTGCCGCCATGCCAGCCCGTGATCGCCGTAAACCCGGCCGCGAAAGCGGAAAGCAGCAAGCCCCACGGCAGCACTGCATCTTCATAGCCGACACCGAGGCGATAGCCCCAGTTCGCGCCCAGGATCGACAACAGCATCACCGCGATGACGAAATGGGTCCAACTCGCCGCGCGAGCCCGAATGCCCGGCACAAGCAACAGTTCGACCGTACCCGACAGACCGGCGAGCAGGCCGAAGATGAACCCCATGCCGCTCGCCCACAAGGCGGCACGCGCCCAGAAGACATCGCCGGTCCACCAATAGAAGGCGTCGGCCCCCAAAGTGCACATCGTCAGCGCGATCGGAAAAGCGACCAGCATCGCGTGAATTGGGTGACCCGAAATCGCGATCTGCGATTCGGTGCGATGGAAGTGCGGCTGGGCCGAAATCGGATCGACCAGCGCATCGTCGGCTTGAGTGTCCTTGTCCATGGCCCTGCTGTGCACCGAATGGCGGCCACGATGCCAGCATTGATTGTCGGCGGCTGCGCTGGACCGTTATCGACACTGGATATCGCAGGTCCGGCCGCTGGCCATATCGCCACCCTCTGGTGGGTCATGTTGGGCGGTGCGGCGCTGCTGACACTGTTGACGCTGACCTTGCTAGCGTTGGCCTTTCGCCGTCGTAACGGGGGGACAGGCAAGCCGAACAGCGGGGTGTGGCTCGGGGGGCTAGGCCTCGCCATGCCAAGCGTTATCCTGCTGGGGCTTCTGGGCTATGCCCTGATGTTGGGGGAACGCACCATTGCCCGCCCGGCCAGGAATGTCGTCGTGGTCGAGGCGACCGGGCACCAATGGTACTGGACCTTCCGCCAGCCCGGTGCCGCCGGTGCGATCGCAACTCGCGATGTGCTGCACATTCCTGCGGGCCGACCGGTGGATGTGCGCATCGCCTCCGCCGATGTGATCCATAGTTTCTGGGTACCGCGCCTGGGTGGAAAGATGGATGCGATCCCCGGCCTGGTGAACACGCTGCGGATAGAAGCAACCGATCCTGGTCTTTTTGAGGGGCAGTGCGCGGAATTTTGTGGCCTTCACCACACCAGCAATCGGTTCCGCGTGATGGCGCATGATGCGGCGGGTTGGGCGGCCTTCCAGCGTGGGGAAGAATGACATGAACACGCTGCACCGACATCGCGCACTGACGGCGATCTGGGGTACGCCGAAAGGCTGGCGTGGGACCATCAGTTCGGTCAATCACTCCGACATTGGCCGACGTTTCATCCTGGCCGCCTTTGCCTTTTTCGCGATCGGCGGCGTGCTGGCCATGCTCATCCGGGCGCAATTGGCGACACCCAACAGCGCCTTTGTCGGCCCAGCGGTCTACAATCAGCTATTCACGATGCATGGCAGCATCATGATGTTCCTGTTCGCCATCCCGATGTTCGAGGGATTGGCGCTCTACATGTTGCCCAAAATGCTCGGCAGCCGCGACATGGCCTTCCCGCGCCTCTCGGCCTATGGCTGGTGGTGTTATCTGTTCGGTGGCACCATCCTTATCGCGGCGCTGGCATTTGGCGTTGCACCCGATGGCGGTTGGTTCATGTACACGCCGCTATCTTCCAAAGCCTATACGCCTGGCATTAATGCGGATGTCTGGCTGCTGGGCATCACCTTCGTCGAAATTTCGGCGGTTGCAGCAGCGATCGAGATCACGGTGTCGATCCTCAAACTGCGCGCGCCGGGCATGCGCCTTGACCGGATGCCGCTGTTCGCCTGGTATTTGCTAATCACCGCGCTGATGATGATCGCGGCATTTCCGCCTTTGATTCTGGGGTCGATCCTGCTCGAAGTGGAACGCGCGTTCGACTGGCCGTTTTTCGACGCGGCCCGTGGCGGCAGCGCGCTCTTGTGGCAGCATCTCTTCTGGCTGTTCGGCCATCCCGAAGTCTATATCATCTTTCTGCCTGCCGCCGGGGTCGTATCCACAGTGCTGCCTGTCATGGCCCGCACCGAAATCCTTGGCTATGGCTGGATCGTCGCAGCCTTGCTGGCGCTGGCATTTTTGAGCTTCGGGCTGTGGGTGCATCACATGTTCACCACCGGCATCCCGCATATGGCGCTCGGCTTCTTTTCGGCTGCCTCAGCGCTCGTGGCGGTGCCGACGGCGATCCAGATCTTCGCATGGATCGGCACATTGTGGAGCGGTCGCCCCGAACGCAAGCTGCCCATGCTCTATCTGCTCGGCTTCTTCTTGGTCTTCGTGCTGGGTGGGATGACCGGCGTGATGCTCGCCATGGTGCCGTTCGACTGGCAGGCCCATGACAGCTATTTCGTGGTCGCCCACCTCCATTATGTGCTGGTGGGCGGGTTCATCTTTCCAATGCTGGCGGGCGCTTATTACTGGCTGCCGCATTTCACAGGTCGGGCGCGCCTGCCGCGTTTGGGCGAAGCGGCCTTCTGGCTAATCCTGGTTGGCTTCAACATCACCTTCTTCCTGATGCATTTGACCGGATTGCTGGGCATGCCGCGCAGAATCTATTCCTATACCAAGGACATGGGCTGGACCTGGCTCAACCTTTTATCGTCGGTGGGCAGCTTCATCATGGCGTTCGGCTTTGCCCTGTTCGCGATCGACGTGTTGCTCCAGATTTTCCTCGCCCGTCGCAGCCGCCGCAACCCTTGGAGTGCGGGGACGCTGGAATGGGCTATGCCGATCCCAGCGACCGCCTATAATATTGCCAGCCTGCCGCAGGTCGAAGGGCGGGAGCCGCTTCGTAACGATCCCGAACTGGCGCTGAAACTGGCGCGGGGCGAGGGGTATCTGGCTGAAATCCGGCATGGCTGGCGCGAGACGATGGCGGTGGATGCGACGAGCGGGGCGATCGACCATGTCGTCATCCTGCCGGGCAATAGCCGCCTGCCGCTGATCACCGCCGTCGTGACCGGCTGCTTCTTCCTCTCCTTGCTGTTTGGCTATTATTGGTTTGCGCTCCTACCCTTGGCGGGGGGGATGGCACTGGCTTGGCGCTGGCTGTGGGTACTGGGTGCGCGATCCGACGTCGGTCTGGTGTCGATCGGTTGCGAACAGACGGCCCCCGTCCACCGGGAAGTGGGCGGGGCACCGGGTTGGTGGGGCAGTAGTCTGTTGCTGGTCGCAGACGGGACATTCTTCACATCCTTGGTGTTCGGCTATGCCTTCCTGTGGGTCATCGCGCCGAACTGGCCGCCGCCCGCGCAGATTGACGGGGGCGTTCTACCTGGTCTGATCGCTGCCTTGGCGGCCTTGGGCGGCACCATCCTGGCGTATCGCGCGCATGCCACGGTGAGGACTGGCGCCTTGGCGGCAGCCAAGCGGGTTGCGCTGTTGTCGGGTGGGGCGCAGGTCATCGTCATCGCTGCCCTGGTTGCGATCGGAGTGACGGCTCTGCCGTTGCCGCCCAGCCATGCCTATGCCGCAGCCAGCTGGGCGTTGATCATTTATGCGGGCTTCCACGCCTTTCTCGCCCTCTTCGGCGCCGCCTTTCTTCATGCGCGGATCGGTGCGGGCTACGTGTCCGCAGCGCGGTCGCAGGAGGCGGCCATCGCCCAGATGTTCGCGGCCTATGCAGGTGCAGTAACGGTCATCGTCCTACTATGTTTGTTCCTGCCGGAGATATTGGCATGAAGATGCTGGCTCGCGCGACCGCTGGCCTGTGGCTCTGGGCCTTTACCCTCTCGCTGCTTTACGCGTTGCACGGCATTGGCTGCGCACGCGGTTGGGACGGCCTGTCGCTGTTTGGCGGGACCATGTTCAGATGGGCGGTGGTCGTCACTTGGCTGTGCTTCGCGCTAGGCGGCGTTGCCGTTATTCTCTCGGCCAAGAGAGCGCCAAAGGGATTTGAACGACATCTGAGTATCACATCTTCGATCGTTGGGCTCGTAAGCACTTTGGTCGTCGGATTGCCAACGGTTATGACCTCGGCTTGTTTGTAAGGCCCCGCGTCAATGCAATATCATTCCAGCTGGAGCGGTCGAGGAAGGTCCAGTGAAACAGCTACGCCATCTCCATACCATTAATCTTCACAGCTGACAGGCTAAGCAGCGTCGCGCGCAGGAGAATTCGACGGCAAACGATTGACGTGCAGGATGCACTCGCACTTGCTGAAAATACTGAAATCTAAAGAGTTGGCTCCTCGTTCCCACCGAGGACCCAATTATAGGGGGTGTGGGACAACGCCGCCATTCGCGGGAGCATGCCCTATCGATGGAGTAATGAAAAATTCTGGGCCACGGTGGACGGACTCTCGCGGTTTGGCTTTCTTGTCCAGCAGTCACCAAATCGAAGTGCATCGAGCGTGCCTCGGCGCGCGCGCTTCAGGTTCGGGTCGGCAAAGCCGCCGCCCTCCCGACGGCCAACGATCGATCCTGTTCAGCAAAGTCTTGTCCAACTAGAGCAGAATCCGATCATTCTGGTTCATACCCTGTTGCAGTGAAATAATTCGCGCACTCTTCGGGAGTGAAACGGGGCAGTGCATCGCGGATAGCATCTGCGATAGCTGTCATCGATCCTGCGGTTTGTCACACCCTGAATGCTGTCGACGAGTGGAATGAGTTCCGGAGACGTATACCAGTGGTTAGGGCGCCCGATCGAAACGGGCGGTTCGGCATAGTCGCCATTTGCATCGGGACCGACGCCACGAAGCTCATAGCTAACAAATTGTGGATTGAGCCGCAGAACGTGTGTGGCCTCTCCATCCTTCTCGCCTCCTTCGTCGAAAGAGGAATAATAGGCCGTGAACGCCTTGGTCAGGCTGCTCCCGACTGGTGCGATCCGCCGATGATCATGATCGGTCGTGACAAGCGTCGGATAGGGCGAGACCGACGCGTTGCTGCAAGGAAAGCTCTGCGCCATTGCAGGCGTAGCGATCCGCACAAGATGATGGCAAAGACCCATGATCGCATATCGGCTTACCCCTTTTCACCGCTATGTGCCTAGCACTGATGGCAGTCAGTATCCTGATCGAGCGAACATAGCATGGTCATATCAGGCTGCCTTCGACAAATAGCGCGAAGCCTGCTTTCCATGCGCCTGCAATCGGGCCATGGGGAGGCATGCGAAAACTACTTGCCCTTGCCCTCATCTTTGGAGCTTTCACCGCACCGGCGCAGGCCTGGGGGCCGATCGGCCACCGGGTCACCGGCGCCATCGCGGATGATAATCTGAGCGGCGTCGCGCGCGCCAATGTGAAGATTCTGCTCGGAACAGAAAATCTGGCCGAGGCGGCAACCTGGCCCGACGACATGAAATCCGACCCGGACGATTTCTGGCAGAATAAGGCCAACCCCTGGCATTATGTGACGGTCCGGGAAGGGGATGATTACAAGGTGACGGATGCCCCGACCGAGGGCGATGCCATGACCGCCCTCACGCGCTTCACGGCTACGCTGCGCGATCCCCAAGCCTCAGCAGACCACAAGCGTCTTGCCCTTCGCTTCATTGTCCACATCATCGGCGACCTTCACCAGCCTCTCCATGCCGGTGGAGGAAATGATCGGGGCGGCAATGACTTCAAGGTGACCTGGTTCGGCCGACCCTCCAACCTGCATTCGGTCTGGGACTCTGCGATGATCGAGCAGCGCTCGCTCTCCTATTTGGAACTCGCCGGCTGGCTTTCCCGGTCGATCACGCCTGCGCAGGTCGTCGCATGGAATGAGCGCGACCCTTCGGTGTGGCTGCATGAAAGCATCGCTCTGCGCAAGACGATCTACCCGACCGATACCAATCTCTCCTGGGACTATGCCTATCGGCATCGCGCTGAGCTGGACGACAGGCTCAAACGTGCCGGTATCCGTATAGCCGCCTATCTCAACTGGGTGTTCGAGCCGTCCGATCCAAAATTGGCAGAGGCGAAATAACATGCCCAGGGGTTCACAGCATGAACTGATCGGCCTTCTGCTTGGCGAGGGGGCATATCCGGTCCTGCGATTGGCCGATGGCGGGGAATGGCGCCTGGATGTGAGCGGCCGTTATCATCATTTGCTGGGCCGCAAGGTTCGCGTTCTTGGGAGAAGGTCGGAATTCGACATGCTGGATGTCAAACGCATTGAACCAGCCTGAGACCGGTGGCTAGGGCGCGCTTCTGGCGAAGAGCGCGAAACGGCAGATACCTCCCAACAGCCATCGAAAAAGCAGACCGTCGGACCTTGAAGATCTGAACCTGACAGCTGAACGGCGACGAAGCGTCGGTTGTGATGGGCAAGACATGGGACATAACCGCCGTTCTCCAGCGGATATTGGATGGCATTTTCTGTCAGAAGCTACCGCCCCGCATCCCCCCCCTCAGGTCGTCCCGATACCCTCATGCTTATGCCTCAATCGCGGCGCGCACCTTGGCCGCCAGCTCCTCGATTGCGTAGGGCTTGCTGATCAGCGCGACGCCCGGATCGAGCACGCCATTGTGCACAATCGCGTTGCGTGTGTAGCCGGTGGTGAACAGCACCTTGAGCCCCGGCCGCCGTTTGCGCGCTTCGTCCGCAAGCTTGCGGCCATTGATGTCGGGCATGACGATGTCAGTGAAGAGGAGTGTGATCTCCGGATGCGCGTCAAGCAACCGCAGCGCCGCGACCGCTCCGTCGGCTTCGAGCACGCGGTAACCAAGTTCGGTGAGCGCATCGACACTGAACTGTCGCACAGCGGGCTCGTCGTCGACGACCAGCACGACCTCCTTCTGCTCGCCAAGCAGGAGGTCGCTGCCCCATTGGCCTTCCGGCTCCGCGTCTTCGCCGATATAACGCGGGAGATAGATCTTGATCGTCGTGCCTGCGCCATCTTCGGAATAAATCTTCACATGCCCGCCCGACTGACGGACGAAACCGTAAACTTGGCTGAGGCCAAGGCCCGTACCCTTGCCCACCGCCTTGGTGGTGAAAAAGGGATCGAAGGCCTTGGCAATAACGTCGGGCGGCATGCCGATTCCGGTATCGGAGACTGTGATCATTACATATTGACCGATCGGCACTCCGAAGTTGGCTGCGACATGGCGCTCGTCGAAATAGACATTCTGCGTTTCGATCGTGAGGCGGCCACCCTCGGGCATCGCGTCGCGTGCATTGACCGCGAGGTTGAGGATTGCACTTTCAAGCTGGTTCCGGTCGGCATGGGTGCGCCAGAGGCCGGCGCCGAGCACCGTTTCCAGCCGGATGTCAGTGCCAATCGAATGTGAGAGCAGGTCCGACATGTTGGGCACGAGTTTGTTCGCATCGAGCACCTCGGGGTTGAGCGGCTGCTGGCGCGAGAAGGCGAGCAGCCGCTGTGTGAGCGTGGCGGCGCGTTGCGCGCCTTCGTGCGCGGCATCGATAAAACGTTTGGCGCGCGGATCGCTGACCCCGACCCGGCGGTTGAGCAGATCGAGCGAGCCGATCACCACCGCGAGCATGTTGTTGAAATCGTGCGCGATGCCGCCCGTCAACTGGCCTACCGCTTCCATCTTCTGCGCCTGGCGCAATGCCTCTTCGGCATGTTCTCGCTCTGCCACCTCTTCCGCCACCCGACGCTCGAGATGCTGGTTGAGTTCGTACAGTTCGGCTTCCTTGCGCTTGCGCTCCGTCACATCGATCGCCGTGCCGACGACGCGAAGGCAGCGATCCATCTCGTCGAAAATGCCCCGGCCCTTCGCGGCGACCCAGCGGATGATGCCGTCCTCCTTGCCCACGGTACGATATTCGACATCATAGAGCGCACGCTGTTCGGGCTCACAGGCGGCAGCAAAAGCAGCGCTGGTATGCGGCCGGTCTTCGGGGTGCAGGCCCTCGTAGAAATCGAGCATCGAGACCGGCACATCGGCCGAAATGCCGAACATGCGCTTTACGATTGGCGGCCAGATGAGGATGTCATGAATGACATCGACGTCCCAGAATCCCACTTCGGCCGCTTGGGTCGCGAGGCGCAGTCGCTCCTCGTTCATGGAAAGCTCGGCACGGCTCTGTTGCCGTTCAGTCAGATCGAGCATGGCGCCGATCATGCGAACAGCCTTGCCGGCATCTTCCCGGATAATGTGGCCGCGGTCGAAGATCGCCGCATAGCTGCCGTCAGCACGCCGGAATCGATATTCGTCCGACCAGCTGTCAGCGGTGCCATCAATCGCGGCATGAATACTGTTATCGACCCGTGCGCGATCGTCAGGATGAATCTGCTCGATCCACCATTCTCCCGTGGGCTCCACAGTGTCGGGCGCATACCCATGCACGGTTTCGAGCGCCTCGTTCCACGTCACCTGGTTGGAGGCAAAATCCCAGTCCCAAATCGCGTCGTTGGTGGCACGACCGACCAGCCGGTAGCGCTCCTCGACGCTGCGCAGTTCGCGCATCGCAATCGTGCGCTCCCTGATGGTTTCGCTCAGTTCGTCGGCCCGGATGCTCTGTGCGACCATGGTCTTGCGCAGTTCGAGCTGGACCATCACCTGCCGCGCAAGTACTTCGAGCACCAGGCGTTGGTGGTCCGATATGCCTGCGGGCCGGGGCACGCGATCAAGCACGCAGACGGTGCCAATCGGCAGGCCCTCGTCACTCCGCAGCAAGGCACCGGCGTAGAAGCGCAGGCCATCCTCTGCGGTCACCAACGGATTGCAGGCGAACCTGGAATCCTCCATCGTATCGGGCACTACCATGAAATCATTCTGCAGGATGGCATGCGCGCAGATCGAGACGTCGAGCGGCAATTCCCGCGCACCAATGCCGAGCTCCGCCTTGAACCACTGCCGGTTGCCGGCGACGAGGTTCACAACGGCGATCGGTGCCCCAAATGTCTCGGCCGCAAGCCTAACGAGATCGTCAAACTCTGATTCGGTCGGGGTATCGAGGATCGCATAGCTTTCGAGCGCGGCGAGACGGTCGTTTTCGGACCAGGACTGGGGGCCTAACGGACCCGATTGAGTATCTAACGACGAGTTCATTCGTTCTGGTTAGCACGACTTATTTGTCGCGCACGACGAAATGTCGATGCTTATGTGAGCGGGACGATGTCTTGCCAAAGCTGCACGATCGCGGCGCTAGGTGAAACGACGTGCGCGGCGACAGTTCGGACGCGTCCAGGTCGAGCATGCGCGCAGACGTTTCTTCATGGCGATAGCGTGGCAGTCGTTCCGCTGCTTCTTTTCGCCGAGCGGCTTTGTTCGTCACGCGCCGCGTTCTGCAGACGGCCACGCTGAGTATCGGAGAGGGACCAGGGAATGTCTGGAAGCCAAACAACCGCCATCAAGCGACAAGCTTGGAATGCTGAAAGAGCCGCATCCGGCTCCCTCCGGCGTCTTTGGCTGGCTTTGCTGCCAAAGAACATTTACCAAGGCGCTCTCATGATCGACTCTGATCGGCACGGCCAATAACGCAGACGCGCGGCTTGTCAGCCTGATCCTTTCAGCTCGCAACGAACTCGAACGACCATGTAACGGACAACGCACCCGCCGCCGACGAGCGCCGCGAGGGGAACCAGGAGCATTTCGAGTGAACGGACCCGGCCGAACATCGCTTCGATGCCGTGCCCGAAAAGATAGCCCAACGTGACGAAGCACGTACCCCATAGCAAGGCCGCGGCTGCATTGATTATCATAAAGCGGGATGCGCGAAGCGTGGTCGTGCCTATTGCGAGAGGACTGACGGTGCGCAGGCCGTAAAGAAAACGGAAAACGAAAACGAAGCCCACCGGATGCTGCTCGAATACCACTAAGGCGCGCCGGAAGGCCGGCTTTGCACTGACCCTGCGGACGAACCCGGCGTCGCGGAAATGACGCCCTATGGCGAAGAAGGTCTGATCGGCCAGGAACGAACCCAGCGAAGCGGCGAGCACAGCAGGCAGGAACGGGAAGAGCCCATGATGGGCCATGATCCCGCCGAGGACCGTGGCCGTCTCCCCCTCAAGACCCGCGCCGATGCCGAGGGCCCAAAGGCCATATCGGGCAAGGAATTCCTCTAGGTACAACTGCGCCACCCGCTGGACGCAAGCGAACGCGTGCCTGCGTTTGAGACAGTTTTGACGACGTGCGAGGTTTGCCGGCGATCGGAACCGACCGGTTTGCCAAACAGTGCAGTGCCGACTTCTGACCTGGCAGCCAGCACGTCTGCGGCGGCAGTCCTCGCATTGCGACAGCTCATGCGCGAGAGAGACCATATCCGATCACCGCCCGCAATCAGCATGTGCTCCCGCTGATGACGCCAAATGGTCGTGGCTGGCCGCCAGGCCCGGCATGTGGATAGATCAGTCCGGACGAGATCACGTTCAGCCATGGGAGGGATTTCTATCCCGGCTTCGTCGAAGCGCCGCTTGATCTGTTCAAGCAGATCATATTCGACCGATTTGCAAGTTGCCGCGTCCGTACACCAGGCGCGAAGCGAGAGGTCGACGCCCGATCCGCTCAGGCTGGTGACCTGGCAACCGACAACTTCCGCGATGTCCTGCCGGGCTTGTACCAGTTCGAGCAGGATGGCGCGTGCTTTGTCGATGTCGGACGTGTAGCCGATCGAGACCGTCAGCGACATCATGCCCCTGAGATCGGCAGTCGAGAGGTTGATCATGATCTGGTTCGCGATCGTGCCGTTGGATAGGACGATCCGGCGATTATCGGAGGTGCGCAGCACAGTGTAACCAAGCGACAACTCCTCCACGATACCCGTCTCCAGCCCTGCCGGCGTCGTCAGTTGCAGACGGTCGCCGCGACGAAATGGCTTGTAGATTACCAGACTGATGCCGGCGACTAGGTTACCCAGCGTAGACTGGGCAGCAAAGCCGATCACGATCGATACGATGCTGACCCCAGCGAGCAGCGATGTGGTCAGCTTATTGAGCGAAGGCACGGCATGGCAGAATAGGAGCGCAAGGACGACCCACATGATGAAGGTAGCCAGATGCTGGATGAAGCCGATCGTCATGCGGTCGATACGTTCGTTCGGATCATGATCGATCAACGCTGACAGTGCGCGCCGGAGCAGCCAGCTCAACGCGAGGCCGAACAGCAGGAAAATCATGCCGAGCGCGAACGCGCCCCAGAAATGGCTCGGATCGAAATAGGCGATCAGATCGGCCAGCGCCCTTGCCGAACCCGATCCCACCGGCGCGGGGGAAACTGACTCAGCCGGGAGGTTGTGGGTCGATGTCGCTAGCACGGTCATGTCACGATCCAATATCCGTAAGAGGCGCCAGCGCCAACCTGTTCCGACTATACCCGTGCTATCGACACGGGTCGGAACGTGCCTGCCCGCCCCCGAAGCGGCGGTACAGGTCCAAGACCAGCTTTCTCGCAAAACCGATTCAGAACACTGCCCCGATTATTGACAGCAGATTGTCAAAGAGGCGCCGGGGTATCGGGCGACTGGTGGCTTCGCGCCGGTCAATCTCGACGGCATCCCTGAGCCAGCGCCTCTGAAGATCATGCAACTGCGCCGCAAGTAGTTGCGACTCGAACAGGATGTTGTTCTCGAAATTCAGATCGAGGCTGCGGCGGTCCATATTGGACGATCCGATCAATGCCAGGAGATCATCTACCACGATCGTCTTGGCGTGAAGCAGTCCGCCGCCATATTCGAAGATGCGAACCCCTGCTCGTGCGAGTATCGGATAATAGGCTCGGCTAATCGCGCCGACGATCCGACTGTCATTGCGACGGGGAAAGATGATCTGGACCTCAACTCCGCGCCGCGCTGCCGCAACGAGCGCGCCGATCAGCGGCGGATCGGGCGCGAAATATGGCGTCGTAATCGTCATGCTGGTCTGCGCTGCTGCGATTATGGACACGAACATGTCGGTCATCGTACCGCGCGGCGAGAGAGGCCCCGTTCCGGCAGCGATTGCGGCGAAACCATCGTCGGAGGGCCGTGGCGGATCCACGGCCATGACGAAGCGCAAATCCTCGCCCGTCTCATGCGTCCATGCCGAAGCGAAGATAATGTCGGCCTGGCGTGCCACGGGCCCTTCAAAGCGGATGAGGATATCGATCCACGGCGCGAAGCGATGTTTGACGAGAAATGCTGGATCGGCGCAATTCTGGCTGCCGCCATAGGCGATCCGTCCGTCGATGACGGCGATCTTGCGATGATTGCGCAGGTCGGTTCGATGGCCCACGAGAAAGCCTAGCCCCAGCGGCGCCTTTAACAGGCTGCATAGCCTGGCACCGGCTTCGCACATCGCTATCCAGTGTACGGATCGGATCAGCGCGCGCGATCCGATCGCGTCGGCGGCGATACGGCAGGTCACCCCGCGCCGAGCGGCCCGGCATACAGCCTCAATGACCTTCGTGCCATTATTGTCACTCAGCCAGATGTAGAAGGACAGGTGAACTGAGTGCTGTGCAGCGTCGATATCCGCCACGAGCATCGCAATTGCGGTATTGGAATCAGGCGCGATACGGCCCAGGTTCCCGATCGAGACCGGCCAGCGCGATGCCGCCTCGAATGTCCGGAAGGCGTTGGCGATCAGGCCAGCGGGCTCCATGTGTTGATCCGGGCGAGACGCGAATGGACGCAACTCTTCAAGGATGCGGCGTTCTCGCGCCTTAAAGCCGTTCGAAATCCAGGGTTCGCCGAACAGGAGGTACAGAATTACGCCGATCACGGGCAGCGCGATCAACAAAAGCAACCATGCCGCCCGCGCATTTGAATCGCGCCCGTCCAGGAGAATCGCCCGGATGATGATGGCAAGGTGTAGCGACGCGACGATCAGCCATGTGGCCGTCTTGAGATCGATCAATTGACCTTCTACCTTGCAGCCTTAATTCTCATCACAATGCCTCTTTCGCAGCTCAGTGGTCAAACCCCCATGCTTGGCGACGACGACGCCATCAGCCCCATCGCTGTCACAGATTATGAACGAACCAGACGACGCTGACCGGCCCCCACTGAGTGGTCCGGTTTGATCGTTAGTGCATTGTTGCCTCCGGTGCCATGGTTGTTCGCAGGCGTCGCACTGCCCACTCAGCTGAATCCACCTGAACAGGCGCACTCACGACTCGAACCATCGTATCTGAGGACGTCCGCCCGTCTCCAGGAACCCGGATCGTGCTATTCATGCCCGTGACGACTTCATAATTCTATGATTTAGCGGAGAACTCAATCACTTAGGTCGCCCGCGGAAAGCTCTTCTGAACCCGCGTTCATCTGTCAACGGCGGTCAGATTCCAGGCCATCGGGGCGGAGTAAAAGCAGGCCACTGCGATGCGGGCCTGACGATATGAAGAGGGCTCCGATCGGGGCCCTCTTCATATCATTGTCGTCATTGATCAGGTGGCGGTGATCTCGCCAGTGTCGCGGTCGACGACCGGAGTGGCCTGGTTTTGCTCCACCCCCGCAGCACGGCAACGGGCGGACTGCTTAAGGCGGTAGCTATCGCCGTTCATGGCCAGAATGCTGACGTGGTGCGTGAGCCGATCGAGCAGCGCGCCGGTGCGCCGCTCGGATCCCAGGACCTGCGTCCAGTTCGGCATTTACTGCGATGGGAAAATGATCGCTTTGGTCTGCGACGGACCAGCTATTCGTCAAGCCCATGGTTGGCGGGCGGTTATTGGCTTCAGGTGCGGCAGAAGCCTCTCCCTATCCCGGTGCAAAGCCCTGTCTACTGATCGACGCGGAAAATGGGAAGACCGTGAGGGGCTTGCCCAGATAGTCCGTATCACATCAGAGGAATTGCCGGCTTCCAAGGTCAGGGCCAAGCGCAAATCCGGTTGATGCAACGCCTGGCAAAGGTCCGTGTTCGCTAAACGAATATTCGTCGTGGGGACGTGCAGGTGGATCGTTGAATGTCCAGAAAGGATAGGATTTAAAAATTCACCCATTCACGATTGTCCCGCCATTTGGATGCAACACCTGGCCTGACATGTAGCTGGCATCCTCGCAGGCGAGGAACAGGAAGGCCGGTGCGACCTCATTGGGCTGGCCGGGGCGGCCCATCGGTGTTCCTTCGCCAAAATTCTCCAGTTTTTCAGGGCTGGCGCCACCGCAAGGGTTGAGCGGAGTCCAAATTGGCCCGGGCGCGACGGCATTTACCCGTATCCCGTCGCCCACCAGATTTTCGGACAGAGACCGGGTAAAGGCGGTTATGGCGCCCTTGGTCGCACTATAGTCCAATAATTCCGAGCTGCCCTGGTACATGGTCACGCTGGTACAGTTCACGATGGCCGCGCCAGCCTTCAGATGGGGACGTGCGGCCTGCACCAGGAAGAACATGCCGAAAATGTTGGTCTGGAAGGTGCGGCGAAGCTGATCTTCGCTGATGTTTTTGATGTCCTTGTCAGGATGTTGCTCGCCGGCATTGTTCACAACGATGTCGATCTTGCCGAACGCCTCGATCGTGCGGGCGACAATCTCGTCTGCAAAGGCGCGCTCGCCGATATCACCGCAGATCGTGATAGCCTTGCGCCCCTCGGCTTCAACGATGCGCTTTGTTTCCTGTGCGTCGTCCTCTTCGAGCAGATAGACTATGGCGATGTCAGCGCCTTCGCGCGCGTAGAGCGCAGCGACCGCCCGTCCTATCCCGCTGTCGGCACCTGTGATGACGGCGACTTTCCCCGCAAGGCGGTCCGAGCCCTTGTACCGGGGTTGCCATTGCGGCTCTGGGGTCAGCTTGCTCTCATGACCAGGCAGGGCATCCTCGTGGATCATTGGAACGGTGTCGCTCATCGCATTATCTCCTTTGCTTCAAGAACCCATTGGGGCCCCGGGAGTTCTCTGCGTGACAAACGGGTGGTCGCATTTGGCGCGCACCCGGACATTGTTCCTGACCCTATGGAGGTGATCAATGACCCTTAAAGCTCTTGCGCTCAACTGCACGCTCAAAGCGGATGTCCAGGAAGAGAGCTCGACCGATGCGATGATCGCGGTGCTTGCAAAAGCCTTCAAGCGGCATGATGTCAGCGTGAGCGAAACCGTTCGGGTTGCAGCGTTCGATATCAAGCCCGGCGTCACCTCCGATGAAGGCGATGGCGACGCATGGCCAGCCCTTCGCGAGAAAATTCTCGCCCATGACATATTGATCTTGGGCGGACCGATCTGGATGGGCCAGATCAGCAGCACGGCCAAGCGGGTATTGGAGCGGATGGATGCCTTTCTTTCCGAAACCGACGACAAAGGGCGGATGCCGAGCTATGGTAAAGTTGCGGTCGCAGCGATCGTGGGCAATGAGGATGGCGCACATTTCTCCTCCGCTCAGCTATTTCAGGCTTTGAACGATGTCGGCTGGACGATCCCTGCCGTTGCCAGCTGCTATTGGGTTGGCGAAGCGATGGGGTCTGTCGACTTCAAGGATCTGGACAAGACACCGGCCGTGGTGACGAAGACCGCAGACATGGTCGCTGCAAATGCTGCGCATCTGGCAGGATTGCTCGCGTCCAGCCCTTATCCTGGCTGAGGGGCATGGCTGACCTGTCGAGCACGCTCCGTGAGAATATCGTTCTGTATGGGGCGCTCTTTGCCAATGTCGGGATCGCCATCGCCAAATTCGTGGCGGCCGCCATCAGCGGCTCTTCCTCCATGCTCACCGAAGGCGTCCACTCGCTGGTTGACAGCGGCAATCAAATCCTGCTCCTCTATGGCCAGGCCAAAGCCAAACGCCCTGCAGACGCTACGCATCCCTTTGGCTATGGCCGCGAACTCTATTTCTGGGCTTTTGTCGTCGCGATCCTGATATTTGCGGTCGGCGCCGGTGTGTCGATCTACGAAGGCTGGCGGCACATCGCCAAACCCGAACCGCTGCGCGACGCCGGGATCAATTATGTTGTGCTGGCGGTCGCCATGCTGCTGGAGGGAACAAGCTGGGCCATTGCGGTACGCGAGTTCAACGCAAAGCGCGGCGCAAGCAGCTGGTGGCAATCGATCCGCCGATCCAAGGACCCGGCAGGTTTCATCGTCCTTTTCGAGGACAGCGCGGCGTTGATCGGCCTTGCCATCGCAGGCCTGGGCGTGTGGTCCAGCCATCACTATGGAGACCCGCGGATTGATGGCATCGCTTCGATCGCGATAGGGGTTATTCTGGCCGGGGTGGCTATTCTTCTCGCGCGCGAAGCCAAGGAACTTTTGATCGGGGAAAGTGCCGACCCAGCGCTGATATCGGCGATATGGACGATCCTCGACAAGCGGTCGCAGATTAGCGCGGTCAATCATGTCCGCACGATTCACACGGCTCCCAATGCCGTGTTCGTTGCGATCAGCGCGGATTTTGACGATGATCTGCCAATGGGAAGGGCTGAAGCCCTGATTTCAGACATCGAGCGCGAAATGAAAGCCAGCATCCCGCAACTCACCTCCATCTACATCAGACCCGAGAAGCAAAGGGATTCAGTGCGACAGCCACGGCCATCCTAAAATTTGCCATTCTCTCCAATGGGGGGGATGAAACTGACCTGCGCCAGTCGCCAGGCTCTGTCCTCATCGTCAGGCCAGTAATATCGCGGGTGACGGGGTTGCGGGGGAGGGCACGCATGATGGACTTCGGCCCTGATCAGCCGACCGGTTTCCCGCAGTCGAATGGTGGCATCGGGAAACTCCGCCTTAAGGCGGTCACAGAGATTTTGCGCCTCTTGCGACAGTTTAGCGCTCGAAAGTGCCCGCGGGGCGCCGTCCACCAGTTCAGCAGTCGAGGACCGCAGGGCCTTGATGCCATCATTGAGTATATCGAGGGAAATGATGGCAGCCGCCACCGCATCAGCCCACCACCAGCCAAGACCAAGGCCAACAATGCCGGCAAGCCCTGCCGCGCCGGTGAGCCAGTTGGCCTTGTTCATGAGCGCGTCGGTATGGAGCAGCTTGTCGTTGAGCGCCCGCGCCAGCGGGAGTTCCTTGCGTCCGATAAGGAGCGGCGGGATAAGCGAGTAAATCTGCGCAGCGATCATCAGCCACCCGAGCCAGATGTCGTGGCCCAGAATGACGATCGATCCGACAGTCGCATGTTCCGCCGTGGCGAGCGCCATCAACGCATTGTAGAGCAGCAGCGCGCCGACAGCCGTCAGGGCAACGGCCGCGACAAAGAAGCCTAGACCATTTACCCGCTCGAAGCCGAAGGGGAAGCGGCGGGAGCGTTGGACGTTGCACTCCATATGCGCGGCGACCAGGAACATGATGGGAGGCACAAGGCCCAGGGAGTCCTCGATCCAGGCGGTCTTCATCGTCTGGCTCTGCCCCAGCACAAGTCCCATCGTCCCGATGACCGTGAGCGTCCAGAAAATATTCCAATATTCGAGACGTATTGCGCGAGCCATTGTTTCGCGCAGCTCTTCAGGCAGGCTCGTTTCGCTCATTCTTCCCGTGCCTCCCGCGATACTGCGCGGCTTGCACGCTCTACGGTCATGATCCATCGATTTGGACTTGTAACGGTTTTGCGCCGGTCACCTGAGCGATTAGAGCTCGCAACAGGAGACCGACGAGATGATCAAGCATACAGAAGAGTTCAAGCAAGAGGCGGTACGGATCGCGCTGACCAGCGGGTAGCCGCGCGATCGGGTTGCATCGGAGTTGGGGATAGGGAAGTCGACGCTGGGCAAGTGGGTATCGCCTGTCTCTTATACACATCTAGATGTGTATAAGAGACAGGCTCTGCCGTGTCATGGATGTCAGTGAACGCGGCTATCGTTCCTGGCGCTCGCGCCCGATCAGCAGGCGGGAGCGGACAGATATGAAAGTGCTGGCCCATATCCGGGAACAGTACAGGCTGAGCCTTGGCAGCTACGGCCGTCCTCGCATGACGATGGAGTTGAAGGAGGTAGGGCTCGATGTTGGCGAGCGCCGGGTCGGGCGGCTGATGAAGATCAACGGGATCAAGCCAGTCCGCACGCGCAAGCACAAGGTTACGACTGACAGCCACCATCGCCTGGGTGTCGCAGCGAACTGGCTGGACGGCGATTTTGCCGCAGATGCGCCCAACCGTAAATGGGCCGGCGACATCACCTATATCTGGACGTCCGAAGGCTGGCTCTACCTTGCCGTCATTCTCGATCTGCATAGCCGTCGCGTCGTAGGCTGGGCAGTCAGCGACAGGATGAAGAAAGACCTGGCGATCAGGGCGCTGGATATGGCGGTGCGCCTGCGCCAGCCTCCCGAGGGCTGCCTTTTCCATTCGGATCGCGGTAGCCAATATTGCTCCTACGACTATCAGAAAAAGCTGCAGGCCTATGGCCTGCGTCCATCAATGAGCGGCAAGGGAAATTGCTACGACAATGCGTCCGTCGAGACCTTCTTCAAATCCCTGAAGGCGGAACTCATCTGGCGGCAGAGCTGGCCGACGCGGCGTCAGGCAGAAGCCGCCATCTTTCAGTACATCAATGGCTTCTACAACACCCGTCGCCGCCATTCATATCTAGGCGGCATCAGCCCGCTCGCGTTCGAAGCCAAGGTGGCATAATGAGATAGGTGACCGGCACAAAACCGTTACAAGTCCAATTCTCGCCACTGCGCATGGCTGCCCTGAGCTTGAGCGGTGCGTCCGTGGTCCCGCTTGTCGCAAGTGCCGGGCCAAAGGCCACGTCGCTCGCCCAGGGACTTTCGGCCGTGAAACGGCCGATGACGAGATCGATCGTGCCCTCATCAAGGTGCCGCAATAGCGCTTCCCCCGATCCTGGTAGCCATCGAGCCTGTGCACCGGTTCTCCGCTCGATCTCACGGACAAGCTTGGTGACTTCCGGCGCCCTGCCGACTGCGGGCTCTGCCAGTGCGACCGTGAAGCGCTGCTCTTGCGCGACCCGCAGCAACGTGCCGTCGGGATCGCGCGGCAATGCATCGCATGCCTCCAGCAGCAGGAAAGTAGTAAGGATCCCGAACTTCACCAGACACATTCCTTCTGCCAGATGGTTCTGTCGCGGTGATAGGGACCGATGGCGTCTCGATGCCCGGCGGCCTCTCCCGCTCGGTCATAGCTGAAGGCTCGTCCTGCCGAAGATGGGAAGGCGATACGATGTGCGCCAAGGTCATTGACGGGCCTTGCCACAGCATCGTTCCGGACGGTTGCTGGCAAATAATGCCTTACAGTGCAAAAGTGTCTTTGCGTCACTGTCGATAAGGTCGTGGAGATGATGTCCATGACCGCGATCATTGCGCTTGCCGCGGTTCAGCATGTCTTTGGACAGCGCTTGTGCGGTTGGCATTCACAAAATTCTCAAATTGCTTTCCACGCATCGGCTCGTCCTGCTGTTTTGACCCATCGCGCAGCTTCGATTTGGGCTGCCCGCCGCATCTGGCAGCGAGCGCCGCGCGCGCGACCTCCTGCTGCGCCTTGGATGTTGCAGGCAAAATCATTCTTCCCGGCATCGCACCGATGTCTTGAACTCGCGAGCTTTATAAGCGCTCCTCGAGCCACGTAGTTTTGAGGGGGCAGCCAGAGTCCGGGAATGCGGCCGATAAAATGCCTGGCGTTAAAACCAGCGGCCAGGCGTTCGATGAGGATCCGCCTTGCTGAACATGAGCGCAGACATGAAACATCGTCGCTGTTTCCTGTCGGTCGCCTTGCCACCGACCGTTGCGCTACGACAAAGCTGTGGGGCGGGGGCGCGTGTCACCCTATCGCCGCCGCCTTCAACCAGTTGGAGCGCCCGCTTAGCTTGCGTCAAAATCCAGCGACATCAGCTGTCCACTGGGTAAGGCGGGATCCTCTATGCGCTCACCAGATTGACAGCGATCGGCTTAGCTGCAGCTAGTCCTGACGTCTTGGCGAGGGTAATGAGCTCCGCCTTCCGGTGGGCCATCTGATCGCGCAGTGCGACCAGATCGACATCGGTTTTGCGACATTGGGCAAACATGCCCTCCGATGGCATTTCCTCTTCATGGACGTGATGTTTGATTTCTTCAGAAAGAACCTTGACCTTAGCGTCATAGAAATCGTCGTTAGGCGAACCAGCCTCGATATCGTTGATCAGGACCTTCGCGCCATCATGCTCGACATAGGCCTCGTCGAGCGTATCATCCTCGATCAGACCGCGGAAAGCGGGATAAAAGATTTCCTCCTCGATCAACGTGTGGACCTTGAGTTCAACGCAGATTTCCTGAGCCAAGGCCTGCTTCCGGCTGGTGGTGCTGGCTTTCTCGAATTTTTCGAACAGCTCTTCGACCTTTCGGTGGTCTGCTTTCAGCAAAGCGATCGCATCGGTAAACTGTGGCTCTACCATCTTCCTACTCCATTGGATGTGAAGTAGCCTTAAAATTCCGCACTTTCGCGTTGGTTCCCCCTCAAGGGCCTATCCCAATGCACTTGCGAGCAATAAATTCCCGATGTCGCTCGCTATTGGGCCGATACCACCATTTGAGGCAGACCTTTCCCTGCGCCTTCTACGGACTATCGATCTGGAATCGGGAAGCGCAGGCGCCGACTTACCAGGGATTTGGCGCTTATTGGGAGACGAGTTTGCCCGGACGCTGTCATGCAGCGTCCATCTGCTATTGACCGTGGATATGATGGCTGTGCTGTTCACGATGTGCAATGCGCATTTTCAAATGCGCGGGCTGCCCGTCAGGCTCCTGTTCAGATCGCAATGCCCTTGCCTCTCCAGACTATTGACCGGTAAGGCTACAAGCAGCTGGCATTTTCATGAAAGCACCGGATGAAGACGTCCACTGATCAGACAGGCAATCCAGCGAAATCCGCTGTGCAGGGGCAGCGCTTGCGAGCCGAGTTGATACGGTCAAGCCGATACTCCCCCCTTGCTACTATCGTAACGGACGCGAGAGCTGGAAACGCCATCATTGCGGTCAATGATGCCTTCGAGCGGCTGAGCGGCTATGTAGAGTCCGACATAATCGGACAGAACTGCCGTTTGCTCGCTGGGGCGGGGACCTGCCCTACATCCCGGGCCTTGTTGCGCCAGGCTATCGAAGCGGGACGTCCGGCACTTGTCACTCTGATCAACTACCGCAAAGATGGTCAAGCATTCCACAATGCCGTGATGATTGCGCCTGTTTATGACCAGAGCGGGTGCCTCGCCTTTTTCATTGGAACCCAATTGAAGGTAGATGGCGAAGTCCAAGATTCAGGCATCGCCAGGGCTAGGTTAGCCGACTTAACCCCCCAGCAGCTGAAGGTCCTTGAACAAATGGCGCGCGGCATCCGTCATGCCGAGATCGCAAAAAGCCTTTGTCTTTCCATCAAGACCGTCAAGATGCACCGTGGCGCCCTGGTGCAGCGCCTGGGTGTTCAGACGTCTACAGAGGCGATCAGGATAGCCATAGAGGCAGGTCTTTAACCTGGAGCAAGCGGCTTTGAATTGCCTTGCCAACCCCTGCGACTATCCGATATGGACTTAAGTCCGGGGTACCAGCCGGGGGGCTTGGTGAGGATGTCGCTTGACGAATTCTTATATGCCGGGCGAAGCCGACGCAAAATTCAAATTGCTCGTCGACGCAGTTATGGACTACGCCCTCTACATGCTGGATCCCGAAGGTCGGATTACGACATGGAACAGCGGTGCGCAAAAAGCCAAGGGCTACAGTGCTGACGAAATCATAGGGCAGCATTTCTCCTGCTTCTTCACTCAGGAGGATCGCAATTCCGGTCTGCCAGAGCAGGCGTTGCGCGTAGCAGCGCAAGAGGGTCGTTTCGAAGCTGAGGGCTGGAGGGTCAGGAAGGACGGCAGCCGCTTCTTTGCCAATTCAGTGATCGATCCTATCAGGAATGATGCCGGCGAATTGATCGGCTTTGCCAAAATCAGTCGCGACATCACCGAACGCCGCGAGAGAGAACTTGCTCTGTTTCAGGCGGAACAGCGCTTTCGGCTCCTCGTCCAAGGGGTCAAGGATTGCGCGATCTACATGCTGGATACCGACGGTATCATCACCAACTGGAACACCGGGGCCGCAACGATCAAGGGCTATGGTTCCGACGAGGTCGTGGGCAAGCATTTCTCCATTTTCTACACGCAGGATGACCGGGACGCGGGCGCACCCGAACGAGCGTTGGCGACGGCCCTCGCGGAGGGAAAATATGAGACAGAGGCCTGGCGCGTTCGCAAGGACGGCACGCTGTTTTGGGCAAATGTGCTGGTCGATCCGATTTATGACGAAGAGGGAAAGCATGTCGGCTTCGCCAAGATCACCCGTGACGCGACGGACAAACGCCAGGCACAGGAGGAGCTGGAAGAAACCCGCAGCGCGCTGCTTCAGGCACAAAAGCTCCAGGCGATTGGCGAACTGACTGGCGGGGTTGCCCATGATTTCAATAATCTTTTGACGGTCATCGGCGGTGCGGCCGAGATGCTCCGAAAAGTCGATCTGCCGGAGGAGAAGCGGGCGCGCTATATCGACAACATAGCAGCAACCGTTGAGCGGGCGTCTACCCTTACCGGTCACCTTCTCGCATTCAGCCGGCGCCGCGCCATCCGTCCCGAGGTTATCGACCTCAACGTCCATCTCGATGCCTGGGCTGATATTCTATCCCGGTCTCTTGGCAGCGATATCGTCCTGTCGGTGAAGACATCGGCGAAAGACGCCCGAGTGGAAGTGGACCCTACCGAATTGGAAACAGCGGTCCTGAACGCTGCGGTGAATGCCCGCGACGCGATGCCGGAGGGTGGGGATCTCCTCATCGAAACCCGGGACGTTGTATACGAAGGGCATGTCGCGGTAGCCATAGACGTCACAGATAGCGGCACTGGTATGACGAGGGAAACGCTCGCCCGCGTTTTTGAACCCTTCTTCACGACCAAACCTGTCGGGGCAGGAACGGGGCTGGGATTATCCCAGATCCATGGCTTTGCGGCCCAGGCCGGCGGCGTTGCCCGGATTGATTCACGATTGGGATCGGGCACCACCCTTACGATCATACTTCCCAAGGTCGACAAGACGCCAGCGGCGATCCAGCAGAAAGGCGAGCCGGCCTCCATACCTCCAGGCATCAGGGTCCTTCTGGTCGAAGACAATATCCAGGTTCTCCACTTCGCAGAACAGTTGCTGGACGATCTGGGTTGCCAGACGGTGTGCGCACGTGGCGCGACGGAAGCACTTGCGCTTCTTCAGGAACAATCGTTCGATCTTGTCTTTACCGATATCGTCATGCCGGGACTGAGCGGCATCGATCTTGCGCGACAATTGCACATTCGCATGCCCGGTCTGCCGGTCCTCCTCGCCACAGGACATAGTGAACAGCTTGTTGGCGAAGGACAAGCGCATCTGCGTGTTTTATCAAAACCCTATGGCGCTGCGACATTGAGCGCAGCGATAAGTGAGCTTGTCACCGCATCCCTTGTCGTGTCAGGATCAAATGTCAGAGCCATGACTTGCCCACGGTAAGGCGCGGTCACGCGCCCCCTGGGGCGACAGAGTTTCATCGATCTTGATCTTGCATTTTTAAGGTTTGCTGTGAAATGCGCGTCTGGCGTCAGCGCGTAGGCAAGGCACGCTGACGCGGTCCTTTCATTACGCAGCGTCGACAAGTATGATTTCGCTGTTTTCGATCGCTGTCACGCAGATCATGTCGAGGTCGCTGATCGCAGCGCCATCGCGGGCGTTGACGCGGACGTCATCGATCATGATCGCGCCGGTGGCGGGCACCAGATAGGCTTTGCGGTCCCGGCCCAGCGGATATTCGGCGCTTTCACCGGCCTTCAAAGTCGCCGCGACGATTCGGGCATCGGTGCGGATCGGCAGGGCGTCGTTATCCTTCTCATAGCCCGACGCAAGCGTCACGAAATGGCCAGATCGTTCGTCTTTGGGGAAGGGTTTCGCACCCCAGCTGGGTGCTTCACCAGCGCGGGTGGGGACAATCCAGATCTGGAAGATCCTGGTGGTCACGTCCTCCAGATTATATTCACTATGGCGCACACCGGTGCCCGCGCTCATGACCTGCACGTCACCGGCTTCGGTCCGGCCCTTATTGCCCAGGCTATCCTCATGAGTGATCGCGCCTTCGCGGACATAGGTGATGATTTCCATGTCACGATGGGGGTGCGGGGGAAAGCCGGTCTGGGGCGCAATCGTGTCGTCGTTCCACACGCGCAGATTGCCCCAGTGCATCCGGGCAGGGTCGTGATAACCCGCGAACGAGAAATGATGCTTGGCGTCGAGCCAGCCATGATTGGCACCGCCAAGGCTGTCAAAGGGGCGTAGTTCGATCATATCGGTATCTCCAATGTGGGTGGCGATGGCCGCCCTGTTGGGGAGGCTTTTACCGCTTGCGAACATCTGTGCTCAGAGGGATAAAAGCGGACGAAACGTTCGAGGAAATCGAAAAGTGAACAGGCCAGGCACGCCAACCTTCGACCAACTGCGCATATTTCTGACGATCGTGGATACGGGTAGTTTTGCCGCTGCCGGGCGGCGGCTTAACCGCGCCGTGTCGGTCATCAGCTATGGCATCGCCAATCTGGAGGCGCAGCTTGGCCTGATGCTGTTCGAGCGGGAGGGCACGCGCAAGCCCGTACTGACGGTCGCTGGCCGGGCGTTGCTGGCGGAAGCACGCAGCATATCGCACGGCATGGACGGGCTGCGGGCGAAGGTGAAAGGCTTGCTCGATGGGCTGGAGGCGGAGGTCGATCTTGCCGTCGACGTGATGCTGCCGTCCGAGCGGCTTGGCAAGGTGCTGCGCGCCTTCGCAGCCGAATTCCCGACGGTGCAGTTGCGCCTGCATGTCGAGGCGCTGGGCGCGATTACGGCGATGGTGCTGGACCGGCAGGCGGTCGTCGGCATTTCGGGGCCTTTGGCGGCCGGTGTCGAAGGTGTGGAATGCGTCGCGGCTGGGTCCGTGCCGATGGTGCCGGTCGCAGCACCCGATCATCCGCTAGGCCGGATCGAGCGGATACCCCCCGGCGCGGGACGCGAATACACGCAACTGGTGCTGACCGACCGTTCCCGCTTTACCGAGGGACAGGATTATTCAGTGATGAGCCCCAAAACGTGGCGTCTGGCGGATTTGGGTGCCAAGCACGCACTGCTGCGCGAGGGGATTGGTTGGGGCAACATGCCGCTGCCGATGATCGAACCGGACCTGATCGACGGATCGCTGACACGGCTCGCCATGCCCGATCACACGGGCGGCATGTATCGGTTTGCAGGCGTGTGGCGTCGGGATACGCCGCCGGGGCCAGCCGCTTCCTGGCTGCTCGACCAGTTCGTTGCGCTGGGAGAGAATGACAAAGCGCTGGAGGGTATGGGCGATGTCTGAGCAGCGCAGCGGTGGCGGTATGTCGTCCGGTCGGCTGGAGGCCTTCACCGACGGCGTCGTCGCCATCATCATCACGATCATGGTGCTGGAACTGAAGGTGCCGCGCGATGGCAGTCTGGCCGCGCTGTCAGACAGTCTGCCGATCCTGCTCGCCTATATCCTCTCCTTCATCAATGTCGGACTTTACTGGAACAACCATCACCATCTGCTGCACGCGGCCGACCGGATCGATGGCAAGGTGCTGTGGGCAAATCTGTTCCTGCTGTTCTGGCTCAGCCTCGTTCCCTTCGTCATTCGCTGGCTCGATGCGAGCGGCTTTTCCGCGATGGCCACGGCCTCCTATGGCGTAGTGCTGGCAATGGCGGCGATCGGATACGAAATGACCGAGCGGGCGATCATCGCTTGCAACGGCGCGCAATCGGCGCTGGCGCGCGCGGTGGGGTCGGATCGCAAAGGCAAGGTCACGCTCGCCCTTTACGCCGTTGCCGTACCGGCCGCCTTTTTCGCGCGGCCGGTGGCGATTGCGCTCTACATCATCGTCCTGCTACCCTGGCTTGCGCCCGACCGGCGGATCGAGCGCGCTTTGGGCGATTAGGTGGCAGCGCTTTCGCTCGCGGCGGGATGCATCATGCAGGCCAGCGTTCCCGCGAGGACAAGGAAGCCAGCCAGCAGCAGCGGCAGGACGAGGCCGCCATGGGTGACAAGCCACGCGCCGATGGCCGCGCCCAGGAAGATCGCCGTGATGCTGCCGACGCGCCGCGCCCAATTGGGGTTCGCGCCGCCCGCCAGACTGGAATCGGCGGCAAGGCCGGTGATCGTCAGCGTCAAGACTGTGGTCGTCAGGTCCGGGACCTTCAACTGCCGGATGGTCGCGTTGCGAAAGCCCATGGCTAGGCCGGTCAGGGCAATAATCGCAAAGACCTTGTAGCCCGGCGACTGGCTGGCAACATCAAAGCCGACAGCGACACCGGCTGCGATCCACAGCAGCGCCGCTTCCACCAGCGCGGCGACCATCAGCCAGCGGCGCAGCGGCAGTCCGGCATGATGCTTGCCCACGCGCCCGGCCACCAGCGCGCCGATCATAAAGGAAGCGATCGCAGCCAGATAGGGAGCAACGCGGAAGCCTGCCGTGCCCGCCGCAGCGAAGCCCAGGAACACGATATTGCCGGTCATATTGGCGGTGAACACCTTGCCAAGGCCAAGCACCGAAATGGCATCGACAAGGCCGGTGGTGACGGAGAGCAAAAGCAGCAGCCAGGGCAAGGGGGAGACGGTGGGCTTGGACGGGGTCATGGCGGTCTCCTGCAACAGATATTCGGTTGAGAGGGGCGTAACGGACCGGAAGCTGCCGTGTCAGTCGAATAAGATCGCTCGATATGTTCGATAAATCGGAAAAGATCAGAAGCGGAAATTGCTTTCCAGCCCCAGCATCAGGATCGTGCGCGCTGGGCCGGTCTGCCCGATGAAGGCACCCGGCGCGAAGGCGGAAACCGACGTGGACAATTCCCATTCCGGGCTGGCTTGCCAGGCCAGTGTTGCTTCGGCCTCCTTGCCGATGAAGCGCGCGTCCCTGTCCCCTGCCGCACGGATCAGGTTGCCGGGTATATCGTAAACGCCATCGCCCCGGCTGTAGCGCCAATAGGCCATGGCCGCGACGCTAGCGCACACGCCGCCGCCCAGATCGAAGCCGACACGCGGATTGA
This sequence comes from Sphingobium sp. B2, assembly GCF_007693735.1. Lineage (NCBI taxonomy): Bacteria > Pseudomonadati > Pseudomonadota > Alphaproteobacteria > Sphingomonadales > Sphingobiaceae > Sphingobium > Sphingobium sp. B2. The sequence goes on along the minus strand of NZ_VDBZ01000003.1, from coordinate 97,231 downwards.
CGCTGACGATGTTGGTCGGACCGACCGGCGATAGTTCGCCGAAATATTTGCCCTTGGGGAACAGCGCGTTGAAGGTGCCGAGATGACCATCCGCCGGATCGCGGTCGCCGCTGACAATGTTGAAGCGCAGGGTGGCGGCCGGCGAGAGCGGAAGTGTCGGGAAGTCACGACCGATCTCGGTGCCAACCGTCCAGGCGGCAATAGGCTGCCCGTCATATGCACCGAACTGATAGACAGCCTCGACATTCCAGCGCCAGTTGCCGCGCTTGCCGTGAGAACGCAGGCCGATGCTGTGCCGACGCTCGTGCCCGCTTGTCCCACCAAAACCGGCTACCCGATTGCGATAGTCCAGATAGTAAACGTCCAATCCAGGGAGCGCGGCATAAGCGCCCCTCAAGGCCTTCTTTCTGGAGGTGGCATCATCGAAACTGGCGAGGCCGGGCTGAACCGGCCTCACCGTCATCAGGCTGATAATCGCCCGGCCGATCCGCACATCGGCGCGCGCACCATCGAAGGCGAGCGGGACGTTGGGACCGTAACGTGTGCCCACGATCCTTTCCGTGCCGAGCGAAAGCATCTGCCGTCCGGCCCGCAACGTGACCGGGCCGATCTGCGCCTCCGCAAATCCCTGTAGCAAATCGACGCGGCTCTGGTCGATCGGGCCGGCGGAGGGGGCCACGCCGACGGCATAAGCTGCGATCGGCTGAACGAAGGCCCGGAGTTTGCCGACATGCAGGTCGGCATAGGGCATGGCGCGCAGCCAGAGATAGCTGTTGTTCGGCGCATCTGCCCCACCCCATAAATTGTCGCGATAGCTTTCGCTGCGGGCGCGCAGTTCGATGCCAGTGGAGAGCCAGGCATCGCCGCCCAGCGGGATATATTTGAAAGCCTCGGTCCAGCGTCCGTCGCGGTTGGCGGGATCGGCCAGCCTGCCCCAATCCTCCTCATAGCGGGTATTGGTGAGCGTGGGCGGCTGCCACGGCTCACCCGATTGCGCGAACGCAGTTGTCGCGACGCAGGCCAGCAGGAACAGCAGACTACGCACGCGCACGCCGCCGGGGCGAGAGGATGGCGACCAGCACGAACCCGCCGATCAGCCCCATATGTTCGAAAAAGGCATTGGTCGCCATGAAGCGATCCTGCCCGTCCATCCCCCAGAAGGCGTTGGCGACCATCGCCGCCAGCAGTGTGAACATGCCCAGCATCCCGGCACCCAGCCACGCCAGTCGATCGGCGAGGATGAGGACTGGGCCGACCAGCTCCACGGCGATCGTTGCGGCGGCGAAGAGCGCTGCGGGTTGCATCCCGAAATACGCCTGCTCCGCTACCGCGCCCGGCCAGTCGGCGAGCTTCATGATGCCGCCGAGCAGATAAGGGCCAGTCAGCGCAAGGCGGGCGAGGAAGGCCGTGCCGGGCCAGTCGAGCAGGACGGCGACGAAGCGGGGATTGTCGAGGGACATGGCAATTCTCCTCCGTTCGCGCGGTGTCGATCACAGCGCGTTGACGGGAATGGGTTGGCTTCCTTGGCCCCTCCCATTCCGGGGAGGGGCGCGTCAGGCGTTCAGACAGCCCAGCAGCCGCAGCCGAGCGATCCCCAGAAGCTCTGTACATCGGCGGCTGGGACGTTCGTACCCAATGCGGCGGCATGGTCGTGGCCATGGACATGGCACGACGAGGCGCAACCGCAAGCCGATGCCAGCTTCTGCGCCGTTTCGTCGCGGCGATAATGGCCGCCGAAGGTGGCGACTGGCGACCAGTCTGGCATCGCCTTGGGTGCGGGCGGTGCCAACGGGCCAAAATCGCCCTCGCCATAGACGATCTTTCCACCCAGCACGGTCAGGACCGAACGCAGATGCGCGATTTCATCCTCTGCTACCGAGAAATAATCGTCCGATAGCAGCGCGAGGTCGGCCAGTTGCCCGGTCTTGATCTGCCCCTTCTTGCCCACCTCGTTGGAGAACCATGTGTTGCGTTCCGTCCACAGCCGCAGGGCCGTTTCGCGGTCTAGCCGGTTGCGGACAGGATAGAGGGTAAGGCCGCCGACCGTTTTCGACGTTACCAGCCAGGATAGCGAGACCCATGGATTATAGCTCGCAACGCGGGTTGCGTCGGTGCCGGCGCCCACGAGTACGCCCGCTGCCATCATCTTCCTGATCGGCGGGGTGGCCTCGGCCGCTTTCGCGCCATAGCGTTCGACGAAATATTCGCCCTGGAACGCCATGCGGTGCTGCACCGCGATGCCGCCGCCCAAGACTGCGATCCGGTCGATATTGCGATCGCTGATCGTTTCGGCATGATCGAAGAACCAGTTGAGACCTGCGAGCGGAATATCCTTGTTCACCTTCTCGAACACGTCGAGCGCGCGGGATATCGTCTGGTCATAGGTGGCGTGCAGCCGCCATGGCCAGCGGCGCTCGGCCAGCAGTCGGATGACCGGCTCCAGATCGCCCTCCATCTCCGGGGCCATGTCCGGCCGGGCGACGCGGAAATCCTCGAAATCGGCAGCGGAATAGACCAGCATCTCGCCCGCGCCATTGTGACGATAGCTGTCGTCGCCGTCACCCGGCTTGATCTGCGTCGACCAGCTGGCAAAATCCTTCAGCTCTTCCTTGGGCTTCTGGGTGAAGAGGTTGTAGGCGATGCGCAGGGTAAGTTCGCCATCCTTGTGCAGCTTGTCGATGACTTCATAATCGTCGGGATAATTTTGCGACCCGCCGCCCGCATCGATGACGCTGGTCACGCCAAGTGAATTCAACTCGCGCATGAAATGCCTGGTGCTGTTGAGCTGATAATCCTGCGGCAGCTTCGGACCTTTGGCGAGCGTGGAATAGAGGATCGTCGCATTGGGCTGGGCCAGCAGCAGCCCGGTAGGATTGCCCTGCGCGTCGCGGACGATCTCGCCGCCCGGCGGGTTGGGTGTGTCCTTGGTATAGCCGACGGCGCGCAACGCAGCGGCGTTCAGCAGCGCGCGATCATAGAGGTGGAGAATGAACACCGGCGTGTCGGGCGCGGCGGCGTTGATCTCGGCGATGGTGGGCAGGCGCTTTTCGGCGAACTGATGTTCGGTAAAACCGCCGACGACGCGGACCCACTGGGGCGGTGGGGTATTTTCCGCCTGGCGCTTGAGCATCGCCATCGCCTCGGACAGGCTCGGCACGCCTTCCCAGCGCAGCTCCATATTGTAATTCAAACCGCCGCGGATGACGTGGATGTGGCTGTCGATCAGGCCAGGGATGAGGCGGCGGCCCTTCGCATCGATGACGGTCGCTCCGGCGGCCGCAGCGGCGCGAACCTCTTGCTCGCTCCCCACCGCCAGGAACTTGCCGCCCCTGATGGCGACAGCCTCGGCCATCGGATTTTCGCGGTCGAGGGTCGTGACCTTGGCGTTGATGAGGATGAGGTCGGTCGGGGTCATAGCAAAACTTTCGGTGACAGTGAGGACGGGGAGGCTGGCGGCGCTGGCAAGCGCCTGTCTGCGGGTCATCATGCATCGCGGCTCCGATTGTCGGGCAGATCGCCCAGCACATGACGGGCGCAGTCGGTCGCCACAAAGCGGGTCAGTTCGGGCAGGCTGGCCAGGCGCTTTCCGATCGGGATCAGCTGTTCGCCCAGCAATATCCCTGCCAGTCCGACCAGCGCGATAACCGGCGGAGCGGGAGAACGGACCCCCATCAGGCTATAGACGATGCCGACGATCAGCCCGGCGCCCAGCGCAAGACAATAGGCTTTCATGTCCGTTCTCCCTGGTCTTGGCTCAGGACTGGATGAAGGCGAGGATGTCAGCGTTCAGCACGTCTGCATTCACGGTCAACATGCCATGCGAATAGCCCTGGTAGATTTTGAGCGTTGCGTTCGGCAGGATTTCGGCCTGAAGCACTCCGGCGTTCCGATAAGGCACGACCTGATCGTCATCGCCATGCAGGACCAGCGTCGGCACGGTGATCGCCTTCAGATCATCGGTCTGGTCGGTCTCGGAGAAGGCCTTGATCCCTTCATAATGGGCAAGCGCGCTGCCCATCATCCCCTGACGCCACCAATTGTCGATGATAGCAGGCTTCACGTCTGCGCCTTCGCGGTTGAAGCCGTAGAAGGGACCGGCGGCGACATCGCGGAAGAATTGAGCGCGATTGGCGGCGAGGCCGGCGCGCAGGCCGTCGAACACATCCATCGGCAGGCCGCCGGGATAGCGCTCGGTCTTCAGCATGATCGGGGGCACCGCGCTTACCAGCACTGCCCTGGCGACGCGGCCCTGCGGCAAGCCGTGACGGGCGACATAGGCGGCTACTTCGCCGCCACCGGTCGAATGGCCGATATGGATGGCGTTGCGCAGGTTCAGATGCTGCGCAACTACATCGGCGTCGGCTGCATAATGGGCCATGTCATGGCCGAAATCGACTTGGGCTGAGCGGCCATGCCCGCGGCGATCATGCGCAACGACGCGATAGCCTTTCGACAGGAAGAACAACATTTGCGCGTCCCAGTCGTCCGACGAGAGCGGCCAGCCATGGTGGAACATGATGGGCTGGGCGTCCTTTCTGCCCCAGTCCTTGTAGAAGATGTCGACGCCGTCGGCGGTGGTCACGAAGTTGCTCATGGAAAATTCCTTTGCAGACATTGGGAAAGGGACGGCCCGGATTGGTCCCGGCCGTCCAGACTGGATCAGTATGCTTCGGATGCGTTGAACATCGTCTTGGCATAGGTGATCCCCAGCCCGTAGGCGCCGCCCCACTTCTTCGCGATACCGGTGGTCATGTCATAGGTTTCGGTCCGCGCCCAGTCGCGTTGCAGTTCGAGCAGATACTGGAGCGAGGTCATTGGCTTGGCGCCCAGCTGGATCATCCGCTCGACCGCGCGCTCATGCGCTTCTTCAGAGATATCGCCACAGGCGTCGGCGATGAAATATACGTCGAAGCCCTGGTCAATGGCCGAAGCGACAGGGCCGACGATGCAGACCGATGTCCACAGGCCTGCGAAGATCAAGCGCTCTTTGCCGATGCGGTTGACCTCGTCGATGACGGCAGCGTCCTCCCACGTATTCATCGACGTGCGATCGAGCAGCGTCTGGCCGGGGAAGGCGTCAGTAATCTCGCTGAACATCGGGCCGGAAAAGCTGTCGACAGCGACGGTGGTCAGGATGGTGGAGACCTTGAAGCCCGCAGCGGCGTTGGCGACCAGCGCGGCGTTGTTGCGCAGCAGTTCGGTGGAGATGGACTTGGTGGCAAAAGCCATTTGCGACTGGAAGTCGATCATGATCAGCGTATGATCATTGCCGGAAATCAGCGACTTGCCGGGGGTCGGTGTGGCGGTGAGGGTCATGACATGTCTCCGTTTTGAAGGGCAGCACCGGGTTGCTCCGGCCGTGGAAGAAGGATTAAGGCCCGGTATTGCATCGAAACAGTAGGATAAATCTGTCCCTACTTTTCTATTTTACAGAACGATGAAGGCTTGCTTTGCGCCGCTGAACGTATCGACGCCATGCATCTGCCGAGAATCGCATCTGATGCGCAATCAACATGGCTCTCAAACGTTCGTCCGTCGGCCATCCTGGCCATAGGAGAAGTGTCATGGGATTATCGGAATTTGATCCTGCGGCTCGCGAGCGAGTTTCGTGGAATGCTGGACGCAAGGTTGGCGCAAAGCGAGCGCTCAAACCTCGTCAGATTTGGGCAGTACGTTTCTTTCTTGATCAACACCGGCGGCTTCGAGATCGAGCGCTTTTTGAACTGGCTATCGATAGCAAACTGCGCGGTTGCGACCTGGTGAAAATCCGGATCAGCGACATTGTTTGCGATCGAAAAATCCGGACGAGGGCCACTGTCGTCCAGCAAAAGGCCGGTAGGCCTGTCCAGTTTGAGCTGATGGACGATGCTCGCGCCAGCCTCCTCAAATGGCTTGAATTGCGAGGTGGCTCGCTTGAGGACTATGCCTTTCCTAGCCGCACCGACCATGCCGCCCATATAAGCACACGCCAATACGCCCGCCTGGTCGATGAATGGGTCGCGGGAATTGGCTTGCCTAGCGAGGACTACGGCACCCATTCGCTGAGGCGCACGAAGGCATCAATCATCTACAAAGCGACCGGGAACCTTCGTGCTGTTCAGATACTGCTCGGGCATACGAAGATCGAAAGCATGGTCCGATATCTTGGCGTGGATGTGGAGGATGCTCTGACCTTGGCGGAAGGTACGGAAATTTAGCACTGGCTGGCTCTTTGCAAACCGGTAGCCAGCATTAACAAGTAAACGGAGTGGATCGGCATCAGCAGTGATTTAAGGGAAAGCTGTTGGTCCGCTCCTGGATGAGCAAAACCTTTCCTTAAAGGTCAGGGAAGGGTCGCTTCCTTCAACTCGCTCCCCCAATCGCCCCCGGCGTCAGGATCAGGGTGAGGAGAATGAGGGCAACGCCGACATATCCCCAGGCACCCATGCCATGCCAGGCAATCTTCAGGCTGCCGACGTCGGATCGCGACGATCTGGCCAGCCGCATTGCGTAGATCATCGTGCCGGTGACGGCCATCGCCGTCAGCAACGCGCCGAACAGGAACCAGATGACTTTGGTCCACAGGCCGCCGAAGGTGCCGAAATGCAGCGGATCGGCCATTTCGGAAATGCGCTGATGCGCGCTTAGCGTGCGTCCGTCCAGCTGCGCAACGACGCGCGACGTCGCGGGATCGACGACCACTGCATTGGCGCGATCGCGCACCAGCCAGGCGGATGACTGGCCCAGGAAGATTACGCCATTGTCGGGCGTGAAGCGGACTTCCCGAACGTCGAGCGCAGGATCGGCTCTGCGCGCTATGGCAACCAGCCGGTCCAGCGCAACGCCGGTCGGCATGGGACTTGCCTCGACGTCCGGCACTTTGGGCACCCTGGCGTTCCCGCCCAATGTCTCCACCAGATACCACAGGCCCGTGACCGCAATCAGCGCCACAAACCACAGGCTCCACAGCCCGATCAGGCGATGCAGGTCACCGGTCATCCGTCGGCCATCTCCGCCGCGCGGTGCTCGAAAGAAGCCGCGCCACCATTTCTTGTAGGTGATGATACCCGACACCAAAGATACCGCCAGCAGGAGGGCCAGCGAACAGACGATCGGTATGCCGATCTTCGTCGGCAGCATCAGGTGGCGATGGGCCTGCCGCAGGAAGCGGTGGACATTGGCCCAGCCATGCCGACCGGTGACCTTAGCCGTCCAGGGGTCGACATAGACCCGCTCCGGCGCGCCCTTGCCGCGACTGACCCAGGCCTCGACCGCGAACCAGGGGTCGATCGGCGCATAGAGGGTCTGGAGCCGGGCGTCGGGCGCGGCGCGGGCCGCCGCCTGCGCCAACGCCCCCCAGGACGCGACAGGTTCAGACCGGGGCGATACCCGCATGGCGGGCGTCGCCAGCCAGTCGATTTCATGCGCGAACACGGCGAAGGTGCCGGTCGCCAGGATGAAGGTCAGGAAGATCGACAGTTTGAGGCCAATCCAGCTATGCACCACCCACCACAGCGATCGGCCCTTTTTCACGCGCAGCTGATCCATGGTCAGAACTGAAAGCGCAGTTCGGCCAGGAATGTCCGCGGCTCGCCGGGAAAGTGCCCGCTCTGCGCAGAAAAGCCCGATGCGGCATAGACTTTGTCGAATATATTATCGACGCGCAGCATCAGTTCGGCAAAGCCAAGCCCCTTGATGATCGATGCGTCGAAGATCGTGTAGGGCTTGACGGTCTGCCCCGACAGGCTGATCCGCTTCGACACATGTTCACCGCCCACCGCAAAGGCGGCGTCGATCGTCGGCACCTGGTAGCGGGTCCAGAAGCCGACCTTATGCTTGGGCGCATTGGCGAAGCGATTGCCGACAGCATTGGTGATCGCCTGGCCCGCAATCGTGCCGGTGATCTTCGTGTCGTTATAGCCATAATTGACCAGCGCCACCCAATTGGCGGTTATGTCGGTTGACAGGTCGATCTCGAACCCCTTGCTCGTCACCTCGCCGATCGGGCGCAACTGGTCCTGGCCGTTGACGGGCGGCAGGCTGGTATCGGCCTGGAGGATATTCTTGCGCACGATGCGGTAGGCCGCCAGATTGGCCTGGAGCCTGCCGTCGAACAGGTCGGTCTTGATGCCGCCTTCGAACTGGTCGCCGGTAACAGGCGCGAAGGGACCACCGACATCGCCATTCTGGCTAGCGGCCGTCTGCGGCTCGAAACTTTGCGACCAGCTCAGATAGACGGACACATCCTTGCGCGGCTTGTAGATCGCGCCGGTGCGGAAGGTGATATCCTCATCCTCATAAGCGGCGGCGTTGACCACGCGATCCTCGAACTTGTCGTAGCGCACGCCGCCGACCAGCATGAAGGCGTCGCTCAGGCTGATCTGGTCCTGGAGATAGGCGCCCTGACGCCTGGTGCGTGTATCCGTGACGGTGAAGGGCAGCAAAGCGGCCCGCGCTACGTCACGTGCGCTGTTGGTATAGACAGGATTGCTGAGGCTGAGCGGCGTCACGCCCGCGCGCAAGATACGCGAATTGAGCACGCTCGTTTCGTCATACCAGTCCGCCCCGGTCTGGAACTTATGCTCCATCCCGAGCAGATCGACCCGCGCCGTCAGATTGGCGGAAAAGGACAGGCCATCGACATTGCGGATCTGGTCGCGAAACTCGCGCGCGACCAGATCGTCGCTACCTGCCACCAGTCCGCGCGGCTCATGATATTGCTGCGTCTCGGTCGCTTTGAAATAGCGGACACCTGCGTCGAACGTGACCCGGTCCCCGATCGCGGTGGTATACCGCGCCTGATAGGCCTGCGACTTGAGGTGTAGAAAGTCGGTGGGTTCGTTGGCATTCCAGCGAATATCGGTCAGAAAATTGCCGTCATTATCGGTCAATATGCCGCGCAGACGGTTGGCCTGAAGATCATTGTCATAGACCGTGGCCTGAAGCGTCAGCTTGCCGCCGTCGTTGGTCTTGATGGCGAGGCCGCCATCGCCGATCAGCGATACATTCTTCGTATTGCGCCGATAGGGATTCATCGCCTCGTAAAAGCCGCCGAGGCGGTAAGTGACGATTCCGTCCTTATCCACCGGGCCGGTCGCTTCAGCCGATATACCGCGACGATCATAATTGCCCGCCGTCGCCACCAGATGCATGGCGCTAGTGTCGCCGGGCATCTTCGACACATAATTGATGATGCCGCCGGGCGAACCGGGACCAAAGAAAAGCCCAGCCGGTCCCTTCAGCACCTCTACCCGTTCGATATTGAACAGCTGCGGCACGGAAAAGCCGATGAACGGATTGCCACGCATCCCGTCGTAGAAGGACTGGTCCTGGCGAAAGCCGCGGAAGGTGACGCCCGCATAGCTGAAGAAACTGACGCCAGAAATATTGCGATAGATGTCGGTCGCGTCGCGCGCACCCTGATCGGCAAACAGATCCTTGTTGATCACCTGCAAGGCCTGCGGAATGTCGAGCGGATCTTCGGCGCTTTTTCCGACGGTGGTGGTTTCTGTGCGGTAGAGGCGCTGGGCGCGGCCGGTTACGATGATCTGATCGCTCTCGGCCGTGCCCCCATCCGGCGCCAACGCGGGGGCGTCCTGCGCGGAAGCCACCGACGCGCAGAAAGAAACAGACACAAACAGCGCCGCGCGGAATATGGACAAGATAACCCCCTTATCGGCTTCGCTAATGATAGTGATTTGCGATAGAGAGTTTGAATGGTCAAGGCAAGCCGCCAAATTCTATTCTCGCTATTCACGATAGCGTGAGACAAACACGGCGCTAAGCTGGCAGCCTGTTAAGAGCGGACCTTCCGCACGCGGGATCGCTCATTTCGACGCTGAACGGCAAAGAAGAGTCGTTTTTTATGGGCAAAGTCTGGGACTTTTCAACCTTTCGCGAAAGTTACGATGAACGACGTGCTTCGCTAGAACCCGCCGTTCGAACGAACTTAGCTTTGTACGGAGTGAAGGGCGGTTAGCTTATCGTCATTGCCGGTGATCACACTCATGCTGCCATCCGTCTCAAGCACGACTGCTGCCACGGCATCGAGACGCCCGTGTCCCGCATTGCGCACCGCCGCATCGACCTCATCGGCAGTCACGCGCTCCTGTGCCATGGCGCTGTGCAAATATTCGCCGTTTCTAAATAATAAGCGGGGTTCGGCGCGGATCAGTCCCCGGAACCAGCGGCTCGATATTGAAACACGCGCGACCATCCATTGCAGTCCAGCAAGCATGCTGAAAGCCAAAACCCCCTCTGCCAGTTTGACGTCCTTGCTGAGAAGCACGGTCGCTAAAGTAGACCCGAGCGCGACGGTTACGACCAGATCGAACGCGTTGAGCTTGGCAAGCGATCTTTTGCCCGCAACTCGCAAGATGATGATAAGAGCGGGATAAGCCAGAAGCGAGACCGTCGCTACGCGGAGCAGCCCATAAAGATCCTCGAAAAACATGATAGGTGAACGTCGCCGGACGCCTTCGGTTTCCCTTTACTCCGCGTCATACTTGCCGGTGAAGGGAGCGCTCACGATCAGTACCATCAGCACTCCGGCGGCCAACACAGCTGCCAGCCACAGCAAGCCGACACCGCATATGAGGCCGATCGCGCCCGCGGCCCATATCGAAGCAGCCGAGCCCGCACCCTTCACATAGCTGTCTTCACGGAACATCGCGCCGGCACCGAGGAAGCCGATGCCTGTGATCACGCCCGAGAACACACGGCTCAGCCCCAGGTCGACATCCGGCCCGGAGGTTCGCGCAGCAAGTTCCATGATGGACAACGAAAGCGAACAGGCAGCTAGAGCAACGATCATGAATGGACGAAAATCAATCGGCTTTCGTCGAAGGAAGCGGTCAAGACCGATCAGCAATGGCAAGAGAACCGACGCGCCGATACGAAGCAGCGCTTCGGCCCAGGAGATATGGATGGGCGAGAAAGTGCCTGCCTCCATCAGCCGATAACCTCTGGGGCGCGATCAGGTTTCCCTGCCGACGATCTTCGATCAACCCAGTGCGCAAGATACGATGCTCGCACGCTTTCCAGATCAGCGCTTGACGTCATCGCGGCCTCGCGGCGGCTCAGCGCATCTGCCGCGCGGACTGCCAGCAAGCCGAACGCCGCCGGCGCTGCGGCAGCGATTTCGGCCAGGGACTTTTGAAGCCTGATGGCTACCTCTACGACTCCTGCGCCATCGCGAGCAATGGGGCGGAATAGGTCATCGAGAAGGCCGGCAATGCTGAGGTCCGGCAGCCGCACGAGATCACGGCCCAACACTTCCGCCGTGCCGCCGCTCAGCAATGCAGTCATTACCCCGACGCCCGACCCCAGAACGGCGATACCTGTTCCCGGGTCGTTCACAGCAGGCGACAATGCCCGTGACGCAATCTCCGATAGCACGACGAGGCCCAGTTGTGGATCGTGATCGAACTGGCGACGATGATACAGGGTAAATGCTGCACGGATGTCATGATCGCAATCCGAATCCTCGTGATCCAGCCGGACGATCTCCCGGCTGGCGGATACGAATGCTCCTGGCATTAAGCGCATCTCGATCGCGCAATCGAGACGGCAGGCAATTTCGTCGAGTGCCTTCATGTCGATATGGGTGACATAGCCGGTTTCATTGGCGAAAACCGCCCGCGTGCGAGCGGTACGGATTGCTGTTCGCGGTACAGCGGCGACTCCAAAACCGGATCGCTCTATCGAAGCCTTTGCCACCTTTTCGACGCGGTCTATCGTGTTGCCAACCTGACCAAAGCTGGAAAGGTGCCCAATCCAGCGCAGTAGCGTGATGATGACGATGACCAGGATCGTGCCGATGAACAAGATGACCCGGCCCGATTTCCCATGAATACCTGTCGATAGCGCGCAGATGCCAACGATGGAGAACAGAAACGCCCCGATGAATGTCGACAGGGCATTTTGCGCAGTCGAATCCTCAACCAAGAGCTGGGTCGCGCGCGGAGTAATGGCGCCACGGGCGGCAGAGTAGGCGGAAACCATAGCTGTAAGCGAAAAGGTCATTACCGCCAGCATCGACGAAGCAAGAATGCCGAGGATGTTGTCGACTGCGTCGGAGCCGATCTTGGTGCTGATGTCATAAGGAATAAAAGGCGCAACGAATGCCGCCAACAATGCCAACGCGACCGAGGATAGAGAGAACAGGGCTGCGCGAAACCATATCCGGCGGAGCAGCAGTCGTGCTACCCAGCGCCAGCGCGAGGCCATCCCCGTGACGTGCGTCGCGACCTCACTCATGGCGCGATAGCCTCACTGCATCCCAGGGGCGTATGCGTTCGGTGATAACAGCGATTTCGGGCAGCTGGCGTGTCATGGTCTTTCCCGTTTTTTTGGTACCGGCGAACGGCGCTTCACAGTCGATCAGGTTTCACCACGGCGCGATGGCGAGATGTGAATCACATCATCCGGTGGCGTAGATTAAGCAGCACGACCGAAGTACCCGCGACCATCAGCGCGATGATCAGCGTTGAGAACATAATCAGCTGAAGGTCTTCGCGTGCAGATTTCCGCAGGCTGACATGCAGGAAGCAGCGGAAATGGACCACGACTTGCAGCAGTGCGAGACCAAGGATGGTGCGGAGCGTCGTGGCGGCATTGAACGGTGCCCAGTGTACAAGAGCGAAGGAGCACACTGTCAGCACGAGCGCGGTGACGTAGCCGATGCCATAAGTGACAATCTCGGCAGCCGGGCCGCTGTTGGGATCGCTCATCGTGCCAGCCCCTGAAGATAGACCAGCGAGAATATCGCGATCCAGACAATGTCGAGGAAGTGCCAAAACAGACCCAGGCGCAGCATGTTGATCTTTATCCGTGGATCGCGACCGAAGACAGAAATTTGCACCATCATCACCACGATCCAAAGGCACCCGGCCAGGACGTGCACGCCGTGCAGCGATACCAGCGCAAAGAAGGACGATAGAAAGCCACTCCGGCTTGGCACTGCGCCGTTGGCAATCATGGTCGCAAAATCATGGAGCTCCATCGCGAGAAAAATGAGGCCGAGGGCCAGCGTTACTGCAAGCCACGCCATGAGCGGACGGACCCCGCGCGAATGTTTCAGCGTAATCGACGCCATGCCGAAGGTGAGGCTGCTGGTGAGCAGGATGACCGTTTCGATAAAGGCTGGAACGATCTTATAGACGTCGGCAGGTTCCGGGCCCCAGGAGGTTCCTGCTAGCATCACGCCATATGTCGCGAACAGCAACGCAAAGATCACTGCGTCACTCATCAGGAATATCCAGAAGCCGAAAACGTCATGCCCGGCCTGCGCGTGCGTCGATGCGTCGGTCTCGCCGAGATTAAGTCCGGGATGGCCGGCCCGCCGCGCGCTCATGCCGGAATGTGCGCCAGGCCGCGGTTGACCGACATCGTTTCGAGCTCGCGCGGGCATGACGCAACCCCTGCCAATGTGTCGTGCCAATCCGTCTCGATCCGCGCGACTGCTTCGGCTGGGATTATGCGGTTTACGTCGCGGATGAAGCTGCGCGCGATTACCGTCGCGACCACCGCGATCGACCCCACCACGGCAAGCCACCAGATATGCCAGACGAGGGCAAAGGCTGTCGCAGCGCCGAGGCCGCCCAATATCGGACCCACGGCGCTGTTTCGGGGCATCTCGATGGATTTATAAGGCCCTGGCGCGAAATAGGGGTGATCCTTGCGCTTTCCGTCGAAGAACGGATCGCGCCCGGCGACATGGGGTATCACCGCAAAATTATACTCCGGCGGCGGCGCTGATACCGACCATTCGAGCCCGCGCCCGTCCCACGGATCACCCACCGGCACGCTGTTCGCGTCCCGCTGCCGCACGCTCACCCAAAGCTGCACAAACAACGTGACCAAAGCGGCAAGCAACATCAGCGCGCCGACTCCAGCGACATAGAGCCACGGCCGGAATGCGGGCTCCAGCACTTCGCTTGCGCGCCGCGTCATGCCAGCTGCCCCGAGCACGTAAAGCGGCATGAACGCCAGATAAAAACCTGCCACCCAGCATCCGAACGACACCCGGCCCCAGCGTTCGTCGAGCCGGAAGCCGAATGCTTTGGGGAACCAGTAGTGGTAGCCCGCGAGCAGGCCATACAGCAGTCCCGGAATCAGCATGTTGTGAAAGTGTGCGACCAGAAACAGTGTGTTGTGGACGAGATAGTCGAGTGGTGGGAACGCCAGGATGATGCCGGTCAATCCGCCGAGTACGAAGGTCATCATGAACGCCAGCGCATAGAGCATCGGCACGGTAAAGCGCACCTCGCCCCGGAACATCGTCCATATCCAGTTGTAGATTTTGACGCCCGTCGGCACGCCGATGGCCATGGTCGCGATGCCGAAGACAGCGTTGACGTTCGCACTCTGCCCCATGGTGAAGAAATGATGGACCCAGACCGTGAACGACAGCACTGAAATTGCGATCGTGGCAATCGCGAGGGACGTGTAGCCGTACAGCTCTTTGGACGAAAAGGTCGAGACCACTTCCGAATAAATGCCGAATGCCGGCAGGATCAGGACATAGACCTCGGGGTGCCCGAACAGCCAGAACAGGTTGGCGTAATTCATCATGTTGCCACCAAGGTCATTGGTGAAGAAATGAAACCCCAGATAGCGGTCGAGCGCGAGCAGCGCAGTCGCCACGGTCAGTGCCGGCATCGAGAAGATCATCAGGATGCTGGTGCACAGCGACGTCCACACGAACAACGGCATCCGCATCGCGGTCATACCCGGACAGCGTTTTTTGTAGATGGTCGTGACGAAGTTGAGCCCGGTCAGCGTCGATCCTATCGAGCCGAGCGTGATTGCCCAAATCCAGTAATCGGGACCAACGCCTGGATTGAAGGCGAGCTCGGTGAAGGGCGGATAGCCGCTCCACCCGCCGGTCGAGAAACGGCCAACGACTAGTGACGCCATCATCAGTGCAGCAGCACCGCCAGTCAGCCACAGGCTGATTGAATTGAGCAGCGGAAAGGATACGTCACGCGCGCCGATCTGGAGCGGAAGAACATAATTGATGATGCCGGTCAGGAACGGCATCGCCATGAAAAAGATCATGATGGTGCCGTGAGTGCTGAACAATTGGGCGAAGTGCTCAGGATCAACGACGCCGGGAGCTTGTATGGCCGTCGCCTGCTGAACGCGCATAAGCACGGCTTCGGCAAGCGCACGTGACAGCATCACAAAGGATAGTAGCACATACATAATCCCGATCTTCTTGTGATCGAGGCTGGTGAACCACTCGCGCCACAGATATCGCCACTTTTCGAGCACGGTGATCATCGCCACGACCGCCACTGCGCCGACCACCACCAACGCCGCCGCACCCGCACCAATGAATTCGCTGAGCGACGGATTCTGCCAGGCGCGCACAAACGCCAGCGACTGCCAGTCGAGACCGCCGAGCAGAGCGGGCCGGATTCCGCCTGTCATCTCCGCGCCGCCGCTATCGACATCCGGCTGCGGTCAAGGATGCGACCGAACACGCCATCTGGGACCGCGGAATAATAGGCTGACTTGGGAAGCATCGACGGCTTGAACAAGTGGTCATAGTCTGCTCCATCAAATGCGCTGGCCTGCGTTTGCATGCGCTCTACCCAATGCTGATAGTCTGCTGGCGGCAAAGCCACGACGTCGAACTTCTGTCGCGCAAAGCCTTGGCCATTATATTGCGAGTTCTCACCCCGGTAGACGCCGGGCTTGCTCGCCGCGAGGTTGAGTTCGGTCCGCATCCCCGCCATCGCATACACTTGGCCGGCGAGCCTTGGAACGAACAGCGATTGCATGACGGTGCCGCTGGTCAGCTCAATGCGGATCGGCCGCCCTGCCGGTATCGGCATGCGGTTGATTGTCGCGATATGAGCGTCGGGGTAGATGAATAGCCATTTCCAGTCGAGCGCGACCGCCTGGATAATCATGGGCGATTGGGAGGATGAAATGGCCCGATAGGGATCCAGCCGGTGGGTCGATTGCCACAGCAATATCCCAAGTCCGGCCACGATTGCGGTGGGCGGAATCCAGATCAAAAATTCGAGCGGCCAGGCAAAATTCCACTCGGGCCTGAACGCGCTTTCTGTGTTGGAACGGCGATAATGCCATGCGATGATCGGGGCGAGTAGCAGCACCGGCCCGCCGACGAATATCAGCACGATGGCGACCACCGTATAGAGATTCCATTCTGCTTCGGCGATGGGTCCTGCCGCATTCATCGCGCCGAGCTTAAACGCGGCGCAACCACCAAGGGCGAGAAGCGGGCCAGATGCCGCAATTCTGCTTGCCAACGTCATCATCGTCCGGCTCCGCGATTCTTGTCGGATTCGGATGAACCCACAGTGTACCGGGTCGACTCCTGTGCGCTGGCTTTCCTGTTCGCCCTTGCAGCCAGCGCATCCTCCGATCTTTCCGGCCTTATGTATATCGAAGATAATTCCGTGAATTCTTCGCGAAGGCGCGCCTCGATCCGCTCAATCAGCGCTTCGCCCTCACCCATTGTAAGCGCATCGTCGAAATCAGCGCTAATCGCGACGAACACGGAATCCGGGGCTGTGTGGATCGTGCGGACATGGTTCACTGCTGTCAACCCGGCGCTACCTGCAACGAGCGTTCGCACCCGTTCCACGACCTGCGGGTCCGCGCGTTCCCCCATAAGAAGACCCTTGGCTTCTCGCGCCAACAGCACGGCAACAGCAGCGAGAATGACCCCTATCACAATGGATGCAACGCCATCGATCCGCGGATCGCGCCAGGCATGGCTCGCCCACACACCGGCAGCCGCCACTAACAAGCCAGCGAGAGCCGCCGAATCTTCGAACAGGACGATGAACGCTGCCGGGTCCTTCGATTGCTTCACCGCCTCCCACCAACCTAAATCGCCCTTGACGCTGGCAAATTCCTTGACTGCAACGGTCCACGATGTGCCCTCGAGCAGCGTCGCGATGGCCAAAACGACATAGTTGACGGTGGGATCGCTAAGCGGCTCGGGCGCGCGAATATGCTGCCAGCCTTCATAGACCGAAATGCCCGCGCCAAGCGCGAAACTGAGGATCGCGACCACGAACGCCCAGAAATAAAGCTCCCGCCCATAGCCGAACGGATGCCGCATGTCCGACGGTCGCTTGGCGCGATGCTGGCCGTAGAGCAGGAGTATCTGATTGCCGCTGTCGACGAGAGAGTGAACACCCTCGGAGAGCATTGACGAGGATCCGGTAATTCCCGCAGCGAGGAACTTCGCGATCGCGATGCCGACATTTGCAACAAGCGCGCAAATCAGCACGATGTTGGCCCGAATGCTGCTGCGCACGCCTGTTTCGCTTGCCCTTTCGGTCATTTAGGCATCACTGGATCGGTGCTAGCGTGTCGATCCCCGTGCTGGCGTCCGTTTGTGGCGGAGGGGGTGGGACATCACGATCCCGGTAGGACGGCAGGTCGTTTGCTCCAGCTCCGGCCGGTTGTGCCTCCAATCTCGCGATCATCTGTTTCATTTCGGCGATTTCGCGGATCTGTGCATCGATGATGCCATCGGCGAGACGTCGCACTTGCGGATCCTTGATGTGAGCCCGTTCGCTGGTCATGATCGCAATGGAATGATGCGGGATCATCGCCTTCATATAGGCGACGTCAGACACGGTCTCCTGGCTGCGAACCAGCCAGAGCGATGCTAGGGCCACGATCACGCTGCCAATGACGATCCCGATGTTGAAGCGTCGATTGGGATACATCCCCCACATGAATGCGATCATCAGGACGGCCATAACGGACCCCATCAGCAGAGCCATCCACATGCGGGTCTGACTGAACAGGACGTGCCCGAACACATAGGTGTTCAAGTACATCAAACCGAACATCACGAGCGTCGAGACCGCGATCATCGCGGCGAAGCGCGTGTATGACATCATGCCGCTCCTTTCCTCGGACTATAGCATCGCAAATTGATCATCGCGGAAGCGCGTAGGCGACAAGGGCATCGCTAACCGGCGTCTCCATGAAATGATGACCGCCAGCCATGATGACCAGATATTCGCGCCCATCAGCCCCCTGATAGACCATCGGCGTAGCCTGACCGCCACCCGGCAACACGTCCTGCCACAAGGTCTTGCCCGTGCGCATGTCGATCGCGCGGATGAGATTATCGGTCGCGGCCGCGATGAAGATAACGCCACCTGCCGTCACGACCGATCCACCATTGTTGGGCGTGCCGATCGTCAGTGGTAGCATGGAAGGTATGCCGAACGGCCCATTGGTGCGCGCGGTACCTAGCGGTCGGTCCCAGATGGTTTTGCCCGTTGCCATGTCGATTGCGCGAATCCCACCGTAAGGAGGTTGCTTGCACAGCATGCCGGTGAATGGCAGCCGCCACCCGGCATTGACGTTGATCGCATAGGGCGTGTTGGCTTGCGGATCACCGGCCCCTTCGGCGCCGCCGATCTTGCCATGCGCCTGATCACGCGGCGCCCATCCACGCTTGTTGGCTTCGGCGCGGGGAACGAGCCGGACATAGTTCGGCATGTCGTTATAATTGGCGACAATGACGCCGCGCGCGGGGTCTACCGCAACGCCACCCCAATCGGTGCCGCCATTATAACCGGGATATTCGATCGAATGCCTCTCGCTGGTTGGGGGCGTGAAGAATCCCTTGTAACTGGCACTGCGGAACTGGATGCGGCATATCATCTGATCGATCGGGGACATGCCCCACATGTCCCGCTCCGTCAGGTCGGGTTGCCGCAATGTATGCCATAGCGACACGGACTGTGTCTTCGCACGCTCAGCGGGCTCGACGCCGCCTCCTGGCGCCTTGATGGTCCCCACGGGAGTCAGTGGTCGGCCGGTTGCCCGATTGAGGATATAGATGTCGCCCTGTTTGGAAGGCAAAACAACGGCGGGCACGCCCTTATAATCAACCAGCGTGGCCTGCGCCCCGAAGTCATAGTCCCACACGTCCTTCCGCACCGCTTGGAAGCGCCAGCGGGGCTTGCCCGTGGTGACGTCAAGCGCAACCAGTGAAGTAGCGAACTGATTTTCCTGAGGCCTACGCGAGCCGGAGAAATAGTCGGCAGACGCATTGCCCATGGGCAGATAGACCAGTCCAAGCTGCTCGTCCCCACTCGCCATCGTCCACATATTGGGTGTGCCACGTGCCCATTCCTGGCCGGCGGGCGGATAGCCGTCCCACTCGGGATGCATCATGTCCCACGCCCAGCGCAGCTTGCCTGTAACAACGTCGAATCCCTGGATTACGCCAGAGGGTGCCCAACGGTTCTGCCCATCCAGAATCTGATGCCCGACAACGAGAACGCCCTTGACGAGCGTCGGAGGCGAAGTGATCGAGACATAACCCGGAGGCGTTTTACCCATGCCGATCTTGGTGTCGGTCTGGCCGTTCGTTCCGAAATCGCTACAGGGTTTTCCGGTCCGTGCGTCGACGGCGATCAAGCGGGCGTCCAGCGTACCTTCGATAACGCGCGCTGCGCATGCGGCGTTGGATGACGCGCCCGTCGTGGTGGCGTAAACCACACCGCGGCATGCTGCAGTATAGGGGATGGCTTCGTCGGGAACTTGAGGATCGAACCTCCAGCGTTCCTTGCCGGTTACAGGGTCCAGTGCTATCATGATATTTTTGGGGGTGCACAGATACAGGGTGTTGCCGACCTTGAGCGGCGTCGTCTCTGCGCCATAGGTTCCCTCTGCGCGCGCCGAAGGCAAATCGCCGGTATGGAAAAGCCAGGCGCGTTCGAGTTTGCCGACATTGGCGGGGTTGATCTGGCTGAGCGCCGAATAGCGCCGCGCTGCGCCCGTACCGCCATAGGATGGCCAGTCGGCACCAGTTGCCTGCCCCGATGGATCGGCCATCGCATTGCTGCTGGCCGCTGGAAGCATGGCGACCGATCGCGGCCGCGTGCCCAGAAATGTAAACAATATAGCCGCGAGAACCACGGCACCAAACGCGCCAACCCCTGCAAAGCGCCAGCGATATCGCGTCTGCGTCAACGTCGGAATGATGAGGATCGTTGCGATCAGCAGCACTAGCGGTGCCACAACCCGCGGCACGAGTGCCCAGGCATTCCCTCCGACTTCCCAGAATGCCCAAAGCAAGGTGACAGCGAATATGGCGATATACAGCCATGCGCCTGTCACTCGCCCTCTGAAAAGAAGAACACCGGCCACGAGCATCGCCACGCCGGTTAGAAAATAATAGAGTGAACCGCCCAGAACAGCGAGCCAGATGCCACCGACAGCGAGAACTAATCCGATCAGACCAATCAGTGATCCTAGGATCGACGCTGGCCAGGAGCGTGGTCTAGTCATGTGCTGCCCTTCTTACGCGTTAGAGGCGTGGTCAGCAGCGCTGTCCGGAGCGAAAGCCCGATCCCATCAACTAAGTGTCAGCAGCACTGCTATACATTCCGGTCGACGAAAGTCATTTTTGGCGCGAAGGGCCAGGCATGGCCCGAGGGCCCTTGCTGGAGATGTTGGCGCGAACGCGGTTCTAATCCTTCCGACGATGAAAGGGAACGGGCGGGACTTGTGAAGGTTCCAGATTAGTTGGGTAAGACCGCAGGTCTTGCACTGAAAGCTAAAACGGGCATCCTCCACTGCGCACGCAAAGCGTAGCATGAACGATGGTATAATGGTCTGCGCCGGTTCTTGATCATACATGCTCCCATGGATCACGATGAGCAGCGAAGCGCTACACGCCATCATTTCGAAGCCGGATCGAGGGTCCAAGAGGCGACAATTGAAGGAACGCCATGGCTGAACAGGAAATTGCTAATCTTGGGTTGCTGCTCGTGGTTTGCATCGGTTGTAGCAATAGCCTCTCGTCGCATTGGTCTGCCATATACGGCAGGCCTTGTTCTCGCGGGGATCGCACTAGCCTTTCTGCCGATCGGGGCGGGTCTCCCGCTCACGCGTGAGCTGATCTTCAACTTGTTTCTACCTCCCTTGATCTTCGAGGCGGCGCTTCAATTGAAGTGGCGGCAGTTTCGCGCGCAGACGCTGCTCACTGTCGTTCTTGCCTTTGCAGGTGTCGCGATTTCGGCCGCGGTCGTCGCGATGGGGATGCACCTGCTACTGGGATGGGGCCTGCTCGGATCAGCATTTTTTGGCGTGCTGATCGCCGCGAATGATCCTGTATCTGTTATTGCTGCCTTCAAGGAGATGAATGCTGAACCGCGATTGCGGCTGGTCGTGGAGTCAGAGACCTTGCTCAACGACGGCGTCGCTGCAGTCGCTTTTGCTGCTCTGGTCGGAATTGCGGGAGGCGGTGTTTTCACGCCCGTGGGCGCAGCTGGACACCTCGAAGAACCATCGGATTATGTCTTGATGGACGCAGGAGAAGGCTCCAGCGGGCGGGTAGTGCCGATTCCGATGCATCGATCCGCTGATTGTCTGGACGGAGCCGATCGTTGGGTCCGGTTTTCGTGTCATGCAGGCACAGCGCGGCCTTCAAGCCATGCGAGGCGCTGGAAATTATAGACCAGGTTGGCCCTGTCTCTTATACACATCTAGATGTGTATAAGAGACAGGGTCAATTCCGATATGGTTTTTGTAGCCGAACATCGGAATGGCCAGATCGACCGGCTTGGCCGCCCTGGGATCGGTGCCTTCCTGGACCTTGGCCCCTTCGACAGGCTCAGGACACGCTTGCTATATTTGATCGACCAGCGTGCATCGCGGTCTTTCAGCCCGACCTTGGCAGGTGTCCATTCCTGGGGGATGCGGCCTTCCTTGACTGCCGTCTTTTCCTCCTGTCTCTTATACACATCTAGATGTGTATAAGAGACAGGGTCAATTCCGATATGGTTTTTGTAGCCGAACATCGGAATGGCCAGATCGACCGGCTTGGCCGCCCTGGGATCGGTGCCTTCCTGGACCTTGGCCCCTTCGACAGGCTCAGGACACGCTTGCTATATTTGATCGACCAGCGTGCATCGCGGTCTTTCTGCCCGACCTTGGCAGGTGTCCATTCCTTGGGGATGCGGCCTTCCTTGATTGCCGTCTTTTCCTCCTGGGTGTTGCGCTGCTTGGGGGCGGGCACGACGGTGGCATCAATGATCTGACCGCCCATGGCCAGATATCCCCGGTCCTTGAGCGCGGCATCGAAGCGCGCGAACAAGCGGTCGATCGCCTTGGCCTTCACAAGCCGTTCGCGGAATAGCCAGACCGTGGTGGCATCCGGCACAGTGCCTTCCAGCCCCATGCCCAGGAAACGCTGGAACGATAGCCGGTCCTTGATCGGGAACTCGGTCGCCTCGTCGGACAGCGAATACAACGCCTGTAGAACCAAGATTTTGAACATCAGCACCGGATCGAACGGCGGTCGTCCGCCCTTGTTACGAGGACCACGTCGCAGCGCGGCCACAAGCGATCCCCGGAATAGCTCGAAGTCTACCACCGCCGATAACCGCTCCAGCGGATCGCCTGCCGCGCTCAGCGCCTCATATCGGTCCGAAAGATCTAAGAAACCCGGCTGTCCTGCCATCTCTGCCTCCGCCACAGCGTCGGCCACGTGAATCAAATCTACCCCTCAAAGGCCAGCGTTTTTCGAGGCGTCCAGCTGATCGCGATCCGGGCCGACGTCGCCAGCGAGCGCGACGTGGAAAAGGCGTTCGATAAGATTACAACCTGGAATAAGGCGGCGGAAGAGGTCGAGGGCATCGATCTGCTCGTCTCCAATGCGGGCCTTGCCAATCCGGTCAGTGGTCCGATCGAAAGCCTGGAGGTTAAGAAATGGCAGGTGTGGCAGGACAGCCACGTGACTGGCGCTTTTCTGATGGTGCGCGCTGCCGTCCCGCTCCTGCGCCAGCGTAAAGGGGCGATCGTCATCATGGCATCGACCCGCGCGATCCAGTCAGAACCCGACACGGAGGCCTATGCGGCGGCCAAGGGTGCGCTCTGCGCCCTGACCCATGCGCTGGCGATTAGCCTTGGCCCCGACATCTGTGTCAATGCCATCTTACCCGGCTGGATTGAAACGCGTCCTTGGGCCAAAGCACAGGTGCGCGAAGCGGTGGAACATAGCGCAATCGACCGGGATCAGCATCCTGTCGGCCGGGTTGGCGAACCGTCTGACATCGCGGCTACGGTCCTCTTTCTGGCGTCCTAGGGCGGAGGATTCATTACGGGCCAGCAGATTGCCGTCGATGGCGGCATGACCCGAAAGATGATCTATGCGCATTGACGGTTCGCTATAGCACGCGGCATTGATCTTGTGCGTCAGCGCGCTGGAGGTCGATCATGCGGGCGGCATCCTCAGGCGTCCCAAGGACCAGTGGTTGCCGCCATTGTGCCATCTGCGCCAATTGGCCGCCAAAGCTGGCGAACGGCGCCCAATTTCCATCTTCCCCCTGAAACACCAAGGCGCCTGACGCGCGCGCAAGGGCTATCCCCCCGGCGACATCCCAGATGTTTGGCGTTGCGAACCTGGCGACTTGCAGAAGGCCTGCCGCGACGAACGCACATTCGATCGCGGCCGACCCTGTCTTGCGCGCATCCCAAGGTCCGATGCGAGACTGGCCATGCGGGTCGCCCGCGAGCCGTTTGCGGACGGCGGGATTGGGCATGCGGGAGACGTGTTCGCCCTCAAACTGCAAACCCGCGCCGCCGCTATGATAGACACCTGGCGCCAGCAAATGACTTGTACTGCACCAGGATGCGCCAACGACTGGGACGCCCCGGTAAAGAACGCCAACGGATGATGCGAATAAGGGAAAGCCGTTGATGAAGTTGCTCGTCCCATCAATCGGATCGACCGCCCAGACGAAATCGCTGTCGCGCGCCGGCTGAATGGCCATCTCTTCGCCGATGATGCCATGGTCTGGGAAATAACTGGCGAGATGGCTGCGGATCTTCGCTTCGACCCGGCTGTCGACCTCACTTACCGGATCGCGCATCAAGGCAATGGCGTTGTCGTCCCCTTTATAGTCCACGGCTATAAGGCTGCCCAGCGTAGCCATGATTTCCCGACCGCCAATCGTGGCCAGTTCCACCGCCACAGCTTCCATGCGGGCAAGTAAGTCGGGCGTTGGCATCGGCTCAGCAGGCGTCATCGTCATGCCCCGTCATGCTGGCGGGCACCAATATCGTCACCGGCTCGTCGTCCAGCCGGACTTCGACCATCCATGCCTCGTCGGGCATGTCGATGGGGCGATCGTCGATCCGCGGGCACAGACCGCTGGCCTCAAGCGTGACGACGCAGCCGGTTTCCAATCGCGCCGGTGGCGGGCCGGAGAAATGTTCGGCCCAGCCGACCATGGCGTCGCGATCAATCTCGCCAACGAGCAGGATGTCAAGCAGTCTATCCTGTGTGTTCGCCCTTGGTGCGAAGGGGAGCCGTGGCCCGATTGCGCCGATGTTGAGAATTTCGACAAGCAGCCACGGCCCTTCGAAACGGCGGCCATCAATATCTACGGTGCATGCGACCGGCTTGGCCGTGCGCAGCGTCTCGCGAAAAGCCGCGCGGCCATTTTCACGCTTTTCCTCCGGAGTATCGGGCGACTCATCTACAAGTTCGATGGATTGATTGAGCGCACCAAGACCTACCGCTTCCAGAAAGCCTTTCCGTCCGAACGGCCCGGTGACGCTGCCTACGGTAAGCCTCTTGTCGCACGCCTTGTCGAGACCAGCAATGACGGCGTCGATCGATTGCCGAATGCCCAGCGCCCTTGCGACATTATTGGATCCGCCCATGGGCAGGATCGCAATGGGAACAGACCGGTCGGGTATCTCGGTTGCCACCGAAGCTACGGTCCCGTCACCGCCTGCGGCGATCGCCATCTCCACGCCGTCCATGCCAGAGCAGATGTCGTCGCGTCCATGTTCGCAATAGCGGATAGCAAAGCCAGCCTCTTTCAATTGACCCATGAGCGACCGGATCGGCTCGGGCTTTGTTCCCGCATTGGGGCTATGGACGAGGAGTGCCTTCACAAGAAATATCTGCTATTCAGCCTGTACATCCTCGCCAACATGCTACTCATAGTTGCGCCCCGAATTCTTCTAACAGGCTGCGGAAAAAGGCGCCGCAGTGGTCACCGTCGATCTGCGTTCGAAGGAGGGGGACTGGTCTGTCGCTCGTTTCAGGGTGAAATTCGGAGATACCGGCCACGTTGGCGCGGTCGTGGTGACGTGAGCGACACGATTAGGCCGCGGCCAGAAGTTTTGGCAGTCTGATGAGGTTGTAGGCGGCAGCGGTGAGCGTAAAGGACCATCCGACGCGGTCCTGGCCTCGATGGCGGGTCTTTCGCATGGTGCCGCAGGTCTTCGTCCATCCGAACACCTCCTCGATCCGCTTGCGGATTTTCTGGGAGAGGCCGTAGCCGGGATGGCGTGTCGTGCGCCTGTCGATGGCGGAGCGCCGGTTGGTGTTGTTCTGGGCTACGTGCGGGGTGACCTCCATCTCGCGCAGCGCCGCGACGAAGGCGGCGGTGTCGTAGTTCTTGTCCGCGCCCAGTGTAATCCGGTGGCGTCCTTCCATGCGGCCCAACATGGTCAGCGCGGCCTCGCGTTCGGCGGTGCCGGTGGCGTGGGTGAGGATCGCATCGACGACGAGGCCGTTGCGGTTCTCCATCAGGACATGGCCCATGTGGCACAGCTTCGCTGCCTGGCCGCGCGCCTTCTTGAATAGTCGGGCATCAGGATCTGTGGTCGATGCATGGGTTGCATTGCTGCGCTTCTCGCCGCGAAAATCGCGTTCGGCATTACGGTCGGTCGGCGCTGCTGCCTGCTCGCTGCGGCTGGAAGCCAACCCGGCGTCATCGTCATCTCCGGGGCCGCCTTCATCCTTGGGTCTGAAGCTTTTCGCGCTTGCCCACGCTTCGATCAACGTGCCGTCCACCGAGAAATGATCGTCCGAAAGAAGAGCTTGCACGCGTGGCTGGTTGATGATGGCCGACAGGAGCTTGGCGGCAACGTCCCCGGACAGCAGCCTCTCGCGGTTCTTGGTGAAGACCGTGACATCCCAGATCGGCGCATCCATCGCCAGGCCGACGAACCAGCGAAAGAGCAGGTTGTAGTCCATCTGCTCCATCAACTGGCGTTCCGAGCGGATCGAATAGAAGGCCTGCAGGAGCAAGGCCCGAAGAAGTTTCTCGGGTGGGATCGACGGCCTCCCGATACGAGAATACAGGCCGTCGAAGTCCGCGGACAGCACTTCGAGCGCTTCATCGACAATCGCCCGGATCGCGCGAAGAGCATGGTTCGCCGGCACCCGAGCCTCGCAACTCACGTACGAGAACAGCCCCTCGCTCCGTTCATCACCGCCGCGCATCCCGATCCCTTCAACATCCCTCTACGGGATCCTGGAATCAGCAATGCCACATCAAGGCAAGCGCCTTTTTCCGCAGCCTGCTAAAACGGCCGTGACGACTTCGACCTTGGCATCGTCGTGCAAATCAATCGAAACCATGATCCCGCCAGCGAGAGGAACATCATCCCTTTCGTTCTGATCGACCGCCTCGCTATCTGCGCCTCCGGTCCGGTTGCCCGCGCTGTTGTCTGGCCCGGATGCCGCTACGAAAATGTCGGTGCGTTCGATACCGACTTCCTGGACCAGCCGTTCTACCGCCATTTCCGTCTGATCCCGGCTATCGAATGTGCCTATCAATGTGGTACTCATGGTGATCCTTTCATCGGGGCTTGGCATCGGTGCGATCGGCCTCTGGATAACCTTCCGGTTCTACCATGCCCACAGAGGGACGATCCTCCACATCCTCCTGCGACTTGCCGCCGCCTGCGCGGAGATCGGGATCATCGCCACCAGGTCGGACGTCGCCGGCAAGCTCGCGACAGGGCAACTCGTCCCGCTGCCCTTTTTCCGGGTCGAGACCATTTTCGTTTCCAGGCATTCATCCAGGCCTTCCGTAGCATGGGGCGAAATCCTCGCCGCTATTTGTATGAAACGCTTTGTATGAAGCGCTGATCGCGCGATCGGTTGCATGCCATCTTCCGACTTTCTTCAAGGAACGACATGCGTTGTGCGCCGTTATGCAGAACATATAAAGAACGTAGAGGCTATCATGAGCAAACTGCATAATCCCAAACTTGACGAACATCCGGTGTCGAATGCTGAAAAGGACCCTGCCAATTGGGAGTCGGGTGATGAGCCCATCACCGGCGCGCAGGCTTCATATCTGGCTACTTTGTGCGAGGAAGCAGGCGTAACACTACCAGATGGTGACCTGACCAAAGCGGAGGCGTCGGTGAAGATCGACGAGATGAGGCTAAACTTGGTCGAGAATGACAATGGAATAACGACGTGGCTATGTCGCGCTTGTCCAACATCACTCATGAATATGGGGACGCCCTCATTATGATGTCCTATCCGTTGAACTTAACGTCGATCAGCCAGAATTCCCAATAGGCTATTGGACCCATCCGACATTCGTGCGTTGTCCGCTCATACCCACAGGCAGTCTCCGAACGATCGGACTGCTTCATGCGGACATCATATGGACGGCTGGAGAATGCCCATGACTATGGCGACAGACGATGCCCCACCAACGACATCGAAATTGAATGAGGAGCGCGTGAGTGGGATCGCGGCAGTGTCCCAATTCAGGGAGGGCGACCTAATCAGGCGCTCGGTCACGATCAACCGCCCTCGCGACGAACTTTTTGCCTATTGGCGCGATTTTTCCAATCTGCCTTCGTTCATGGACAATGTCGAACGGATCGACATAGTGTCCAGTACCACATCGCATTGGGTGGTGAAGGGTCCGGCCGGGCGCACCGTAGAATGGGACGCAGCCATCACCGAGGAGAAGGCCGGCGAGTTGATCGCCTGGACGTCCGCAGCAGACGCTGACATCCCCAATAGCGGGCGCATCGAGTTTCGCGATTCTGGCGATCGTGGTACCATCGTCACGGCAACCATCGCCTATGATCCGCCCGCAGGAGTGGTGGGCAAGGTGATCTCCAAACTATTCCAGCGCGAACCAGCCATCCAGGCACGGCGCGATCTGCGCCGTTTCAAACAACTGATGGAGACAGGCGAGGTCGCAACCGCGGCCTTTACCCAAAAGCAACGCGACAAGGAGACAATCTGATGCGTGCGCTCACATGGCACGGCAAGCATGACGTCCGCGTGGACACCGTTGATGACCCAGAACTCCTCAATCCGCGCGATGCGATAATCAAGATCACGTCGACAGCGATCTGTGGGTCCGACCTGCATCTCTATGATGGCTATATTCCGACCATGCAGGCAGGTGACATACTTGGCCATGAATTCATGGGAGAAGTGGTCGAAACCGGTCCCAAATCGACCCTGCAGAAGGGGCAGCGGGTCGTTGTTCCTTTCACCATAGCCTGCGGCAGCTGCTATCATTGTGGAAAGCATCAATATTCTGCCTGCGACAATGGCAACCCGGCCGACAATCAGGATCTTGGCCAGGAAATGTACGGCCAGCCGATGTCGGGCCTGTTCGGATACAGCCATCTGACTGGCGGCTATGCGGGGGGCCAGGCTGAATATGTCCGCGTTCCGTTCAGCGATGTGGGACCGATCGTGGTGCCAGATGGCTTGGAGGATGACGAGGTACTGTTTCTTTCGGATATCCTGCCTACCGGCTGGCAGGCGGCAGAAAATGCGGATATCGAACCAGGCGATACGGTCGCTGTATGGGGCTGCGGTCCGGTCGGGCTGTTTGCGGTCCAGTCCGCCTTCCTGATGGGCGCCCACCGCGTCATCGCGATCGATCATTTTCCGCATCGGCTGGAACTGGCAAAGAAATTCGGGGCTGAGACGATTAATTTCGAGGAATCGAAAACTTACGAAGCCTTGATGGAAATGACCGGCGGGATCGGGCCGGACGCGGTAATTGACGCGGTTGGCCTGGAAGCCCATGGCTTCTTTGTCGACAATGTCATCGATCAGATCAAGGCGTCGCTGTTTCTAGGGACTGATCGCACCCATTCGATCCGCCAGGCGATCCACGCCTGCCGCAAGGGTGGCCGCGTCTCGATGCCAGCCGTCTATGGCGGCTTTGTGGACAAGTTTCCCCTGGGCGCGTTCATGGAGAAAGGTCTGACCCTCAAGACCGGTCAGACAAGCGTGCAGCATTATATGCCGGCCCTGCTCAATGCTATTCTCGAGGGCAAGATCGATACGACCTTCCTGATCTCGCATCGAATGGGTCTGGAAGATGCGCCCAAAGGCTACAAGATGTTCCACGACAAACAGAATGAAGTCACCAAGATCGTGCTGAAGCCCGGTCTTTCCGCCGCCGCGCAATAGGAGGGAAACACATGGCCAACAAATTTGCGATCGTCACCGGCGCCTCTACCGGCATCGGCTTCGAACTTGCCTCCATAGCAGCCGAAAACGGGTATGACTTGCTGGTCGTGGCTGATGAACCGTTGATTGAGGCTGCGGGACAGCATTTCAAGCAGCATGGCGTCGAAGTTATTGCGGTCGAGAGCGACCTTTCGCTACTGCAAGGCGTAGATACGCTCCTCGCTGCGGCCAAGGGCCGGCAGGTCGATTTGCTATGCGCCAACGCCGGGCGCGGCCTGGGCCACGCTTTTCTTGATCAGGAGGTGAGCGACTGGCGGCGTGTCATTGATACCAACATCACAGGTACCCTGTATCTTCTCCAGCACGTGCTGAAGGCCATGGTGGCGCGTGATGACGGCAAGGTGCTGATCACCGGTTCAATCGCTGGCTTCATTCCTGGGAGCTTTCAGGCGGTTTACAATGGCAGCAAGGCGTTTGTGGACAGCTTTGCCGATGCGATCCGGAACGAGATCAAGGGCAGCAAAGGGGTCACCATCACGACCCTGATGCCAGGGCCAGTGGAGACGGAGTTTTTCGATCGTGCTGGCATGCTCGACACCAGCGTCGGATCGTCCGACACCAAGAGCCATCCTGCCGACGTCGCGCGCGATGGCTGGGAAGCACTGATGAAGGGCGAGGCGCATATCGTGTCCGGGTGGAAGAACAAGGTACAGGCGGCCCTAGCGCATGTGACGCCCGCAGCCGCGTTGGCGGAACGACATCGAAAAATGGCGGAGCCCGGGTCAGCCAACAAAGGCTAGAATGCCTGTGCCAACCTATCGTCCGGAAGCGGCATGGCGTGCCGAGGAAGCAGCAACCGGACGCCCGTGGGGAACGGGAAGGGCGCGTTGGGATTTGGGGAGGCCCGTAGTGCCGAGGAAGCCGGGTAATGCCGGTGGAGGGAAGGAGCCTTCAGTTCAAGACGAGCGCAACAAGCGGTAAGGCGTAGGGGATTGGGAAACCTATCCACTTCAAAAGCGTCCGGAAACGGCAGGCGGCGGTGCAGGCGAAAGCGTAGGCGGAAGCCGACTATCGTTTCTATGGGCTTTACTACAAGATCAGCCGCGAAGACTTTTTGACCCAGGCTCATGCCCACATAGGCGCACCAGGCGACACTGCGGCACTTCCTCACTCTACCAGGAGCCGTCGGCGGTTCATAATCTCCCTTTTGGTAATCAAGATTGATCTATAGTCGGGGCGTCGGGACTCCCGAGGCAGTTTACACTGGCAAAATAGGAAATTGCGCGAGATGAAGGCCTCGAGGGCATCATGATAAACGACGTGCGATTGACATTGGACAGGCTCATCTGTCAACGGCGGAGCAAAATCCGGCCACACGGCGGCGTAAAAGTAGGCCACTTGGCGGCGCAAGCGGGGAACGTCGGGAGGGCGTAGCCCGACCAGAGTTTCCCGCTTGCGGCGTCGGCGATTTTGGTGAGGGTTTCAGCCTGCCTTTCGGGCGCGGCTTTGGGCGAGACGGTAGCTTTCGCCGTTCATCTCGAGGATGTTGACATGGTGGGTGATACGGTCGAGCAGCGCGCCGGTCAGGCGCTCGGACCCGAGTGTTTCCGTCCACTCGTCAAAGGGCAGATTGCTGGTGATCAGGGTCGCGCCGCGCTCGTAGCGTTGCGAGATCAGCTCGAACAGCAGTTCCGCGCCGGTCTTCGAGAGCGGCACGAAGCCCAACTCGTCGATGATGAGGAGCTTGTAGGCGGCCATCTGCTTCTGGAAGCGTAACAGCCGCCGCTCGTCGCGCGCCTCCATCATCTCGCTGACCAGTGCGGCGGCGGTCGTGAAGCCGACGGCCAGGCCCCTCTGGCAGGCGGCCAGGCCGAGCCCGAGGGCGACATGAGTCTTGCCCGTGCCGCTGGGACCGAGCGCGATGACATTCTCGCGCCGCTCGATCCATTCGCAACGCGCCAGTTCCAGCACCTGCATCTTGTTGAGCTTCGGGATGGCGGCAAAGTCGAAGCTGTCGAGACTTTTGACGACCGGGAACTTCGCCGCCTTGATGCGGCGTTCGACCTTGCGGCGGTCGCGCTCGATCATCTCCCGTTCGGCAAGCCGGGTCAGATAGCCGATATGATCGACGCCCTCGGCGGCGCATTGCCGGGCCAGCTTCTGGTACTCGCGCTGGAAGGTCGGCAGCTTCAAGGTTTTGAGATAGTGGGCAAGCAGGATCTCGGGGGCCTCGGTGCTCATGCCGCTTCCTCCCCCTCAACGTTACCGAGCAGGCGCATGTAGGCCTTGACCGAGGTCGTCTCGACATTCGCCCTCGGCAGGTATGGGTAGATCGACAGGTCCAGTCGCGGCGGCCGGCGCTCCACCTGGCACAGGACCAGATGCTTGACCGCATCGAAGCCGATCGCACCGAGATGCAGGGCCTGCTTCACCGCCGCATGCAGATCGGCGAGGTCGAAGCTTTCCAGCAGCCGCAGAACCTGCACGTACTCGCGCCGGCCGTGCTTGTTCATCCTCGCCTCCATCAGGCGGCGCAGCGTGGCGAACTCGCCGGGCAAGTCCCAGCCCTGGAGAGGAGCAGCCTGATCCAGCGCGTTGATCTTCTGCTCGATCAGCGGCAGGTAATGCAGCGGATCGAAGACGACGTCTTCGCGTTCCCAGCACCGCGGATGGCGGGCGATGATCTCGCCGCGGCAGCCGATCACCACCGCGTCGACGTAGCCGCGAACCCAGACATCCTGATGCCCGTAGGCGACCGGGACCGAATAGTCGTTGGTCTTGTAGCGCACCAGCGACTGCGCCGTCACTTTGGCGCTGGCCTGGTCGCAGGCATCGAAGGGTGCCGCCGGCAATGGACGCATGGCGGCAAGATCCCGCTGCAGCCGTTCCCCGATCGTCTCGCTCTCGCCGCGCAGCCTGTCATGCTGACGCTTGCGGCATTGCTCTTCCAGCCAGGCGTTGAACGCATCCCATGTCGCAAACCGCGGGATCGGCACCATGAAGTTGCGCCGGGCATAACCGACCAGCCCCTCGACGTTCCCCTTGTCGTTGCCCTTTCCCGGACGGCCATAGCGATCCCGGATCAGGTAGTGGGACAGGAAGCCACTGAACAGTGCCGCACGCTTGCGTGTCCCGTCGGGCAGGATCTTCGCCACAAGGCAGCGGTCATTGTCGTAGACGATCGATTGCGGCACCGCGCCGAAGAAGGCGAACGCATGGATGTGGCCATCCACCCAGGCCTCGGCCACCGCCGCCGGATAGGCTCGCACATAGCAGCCGTCGCTGTGCGGCAGGTCGAGCACGAAGAAGCGGGCCTTCTGCTCCACGCCGCCGATCACCACCATCGCCTCGCCAAAGTCGGCCTGCGCATGGCCCGGCGGGTGCGACAGCGGCACGAACACTTCCTGTCGGCGCTGCTCGCGCTCGCGCATGTAATCCTTGATGATCGTGTAGCCGCCGGTGAACCCGCATTCGTCGCGAAGCCGGTCGAACACCCGCTTGGCCGTGTGCCGCTGCTTGCGCGGTACCTTCACGTCCTCATCAAGCCAGTGATCGATCGTTGAAACAAACGCATCCAGCTTCGGCCGGCGCACCGGAGCCTGCCGCCGGTAGCCGGGTGGGGTCGAATACGACAGCATCTTGCGAACACTGTCGCGCGATATGTTGAAATGCCTCGCCGCCTCGCGCTGGGTCATGCCGTTCCCACAGGCGACGCGGACCTCCCGATAAAGTTCCACGGTATAGATCTCCCGGCCCTCCCTGCACGCTGCAGACAGGACATAGGTGGACGACTTTTACGCCGCCCGAAGCGGGACTATCCCGCCGCTACCGTGGTAGGTTTTTGCACCGCCGCTCTCACATGCTCATTGAGCAAATCTAATAGTGGCTTGTTCAGGGCTTTGGCATTTAAAGCAGCCCTTCGTCGCAGTGGGTCAGATAAACGATCAAGGGTTTTGAGGGCTGGGCCGGGTTGGGCTGAACGACCAGAAAAACAAAATCTGCTGATCTTGCGCTTTGAACGTAAGCGTCCGCTGTGGACCGTTTGCGTGATAGCGGTTTGGTGCTTCATCCATTAGGCCTGTCTCTTATACACATCTAGATGTGTATAAGAGACAGGCGTATCCTGGGCGACGCCGGGTTGATGTCTGCGCCGCTTGAGCATTTCGATGCAGAGATGTGTATAAGAGACAGGCGTATCCTGGGCGACGCCGGGTTGATGTCTGCGCCGCTTGAGCATTTCGATGCAGAGATGTGTATAAGAGACAGGCGTATCCTGGGCGACGCCGGGTTGATGTCTGCGCCGCTTGAGCATTTCGATGCAGAGATGTGTATAAGAGACAGGCGTATCCTGGGCGACGCCGGGTTGATGTCTGCGCCGCTTGAGCATTTCGATGCAGAGATGTGTATAAGAGACAGGCGTATCCTGGGCGACGCCGGGTTGATGTCTGCGCCGCTTGAGCATTTCGATGCAGAGATGTGTATAAGAGACAGGCGTATCCTGGGCGACGCCGGGTTGATGTCTGCGCCGCTTGAGCATTTCGATGCAGAGATGTGTATAAGAGACAGGCGTATCCTGGGCGACGCCGGGTTGATGTCTGCGCCGCTTGAGCATTTCGATGCAGAGATGTGTATAAGAGACAGGCGTATCCTGGGCGACGCCGGGTTGATGTCTGCGCCGCTTGAGCATTTCGATGCAGAGATGTGTATAAGAGACAGGCGTATCCTGGGCGACGCCGGGTTGATGTCTGCGCCGCTTGAGCATTTCGATGCAGAGATGTGTATAAGAGACAGGCGTATCCTGGGCGACGCCGGGTTGATGTCTGCGCCGCTTGAGCATTTCGATGCAGAGATGTGTATAAGAGACAGGCGTATCCTGGGCGACGCCGGGTTGATGTCTGCGCCGCTTGAGCATTTCGATGCAGAGATGTGTATAAGAGACAGGCGTATCCTGGGCGACGCCGGGTTGATGTCTGCGCCGCTTGAGCATTTCGATGCAGAGATGTGTATAAGAGACAGGCGTATCCTGGGCGACGCCGGGTTGATGTCTGCGCCGCTTGAGCATTTCGATGCAGAGATGTGTATAAGAGACAGGCGTATCCTGGGCGACGCCGGGTTGATGTCTGCGCCGCTTGAGCATTTCGATGCAGAGATGTGTATAAGAGACAGGCGTATCCTGGGCGACGCCGGGTTGATGTCTGCGCCGCTTGAGCATTTCGATGCAGAGATGTGTATAAGAGACAGGCGTATCCTGGGCGACGCCGGGTTGATGTCTGCGCCGCTTGAGCATTTCGATGCAGAGATGTGTATAAGAGACAGGCGTATCCTGGGCGACGCCGGGTTGATGTCTGCGCCGCTTGAGCATTTCGATGCAGAGATGTGTATAAGAGACAGGCGTATCCTGGGCGACGCCGGGTTGATGTCTGCGCCGCTTGAGCATTTCGATGCAGAGATGTGTATAAGAGACAGGCGTATCCTGGGCGACGCCGGGTTGATGTCTGCGCCGCTTGAGCATTTCGATGCAGAGATGTGTATAAGAGACAGGCGTATCCTGGGCGACGCCGGGTTGATGTCTGCGCCGCTTGAGCATTTCGATGCAGAGATGTGTATAAGAGACAGGCGTATCCTGGGCGACGCCGGGTTGATGTCTGCGCCGCTTGAGCATTTCGATGCAGAGATGTGTATAAGAGACAGGCGTATCCTGGGCGACGCCGGGTTGATGTCTGCGCCGCTTGAGCATTTCGATGCAGAGATGTGTATAAGAGACAGGCGTATCCTGGGCGACGCCGGGTTGATGTCTGCGCCGCTTGAGCATTTCGATGCAGAGATGTGTATAAGAGACAGGCGTATCCTGGGCGACGCCGGGTTGATGTCTGCGCCGCTTGAGCATTTCGATGCAGAGATGTGTATAAGAGACAGGCGTATCCTGGGCGACGCCGGGTTGATGTCTGCGCCGCTTGAGCATTTCGATGCAGAGATGTGTATAAGAGACAGGCGTATCCTGGGCGACGCCGGGTTGATGTCTGCGCCGCTTGAGCATTTCGATGCAGAGATGTGTATAAGAGACAGGCGTATCCTGGGCGACGCCGGGTTGATGTCTGCGCCGCTTGAGCATTTCGATGCAGAGATGTGTATAAGAGACAGGCGTATCCTGGGCGACGCCGGGTTGATGTCTGCGCCGCTTGAGCATTTCGATGCAGAGATGTGTATAAGAGACAGGCGTATCCTGGGCGACGCCGGGTTGATGTCTGCGCCGCTTGAGCATTTCGATGCAGAGATGTGTATAAGAGACAGGCGTATCCTGGGCGACGCCGGGTTGATGTCTGCGCCGCTTGAGCATTTCGATGCAGAGATGTGTATAAGAGACAGGCGTATCCTGGGCGACGCCGGGTTGATGTCTGCGCCGCTTGAGCATTTCGATGCAGAGATGTGTATAAGAGACAGGCGTATCCTGGGCGACGCCGGGTTGATGTCTGCGCCGCTTGAGCATTTCGATGCAGAGATGTGTATAAGAGACAGGCGTATCCTGGGCGACGCCGGGTTGATGTCTGCGCCGCTTGAGCATTTCGATGCAGAGATGTGTATAAGAGACAGGCGTATCCTGGGCGACGCCGGGTTGATGTCTGCGCCGCTTGAGCATTTCGATGCAGAGATGTGTATAAGAGACAGGCGTATCCTGGGCGACGCCGGGTTGATGTCTGCGCCGCTTGAGCATTTCGATGCAGAGATGTGTATAAGAGACAGGCGTATCCTGGGCGACGCCGGGTTGATGTCTGCGCCGCTTGAGCATTTCGATGCAGAGATGTGTATAAGAGACAGGCGTATCCTGGGCGACGCCGGGTTGATGTCTGCGCCGCTTGAGCATTTCGATGCAGAGATGTGTATAAGAGACAGCCTTATGGAGTCCAGAAGGAGACGCCTATCGACCCTCCCTCGCCAACAGGGGCGGACCGCGCAACGCGCCCAAGGCCGGACGCTTACCTTTGAACGGTCCGATTGGAGGTTGCTCAACAAGGCGGGCCGTCGACTGCCAAAGACAAAGTGAATGACCGACGTTAGTTGCGGTCTGACGCCGCGCGAACGAGCCAGCACCAGAACCCGACGTTCGGCTATCGACCAAAATTTGCCTCTTGAGCTTGGGTCATCACTGACGATTCCGGAAGGCAAAGCGGAACCATCAAGCGGGCGGCGCGTCGACCAAAAATGGCAGGACCAACGATCATTGAAATTCCGCATGATCTCGGCCGTGAAGAAGCAAGGCGCCGCATGGCGATAGGGATAGGCAAGCTCGCCTCCCACATTCCCGGCGGCGCGGCGACCGTCACCCATAGCTGGCTCAGCCAGGATCATTTATCGCTGACCGTCGCGACAATGGGCGTCGAAGTGCCCTGCACGGTTCATGCGCACGAAACTTCCCTGCACGTCACCGTGCAATTGCCGGCCATGGTCTGCCTCATGTCAGCACCGATCAAGGCGATCATTCAACAACAGGGCGAGCGACTGCTGCTCGACAAGAAGCCCGACCAAACGGCCTGACTCGCGCCATAGCGCAGCCAGACCGTCATGTTCATATTCAGATGCGTCGTTGCCGCGCGTAAAGAAGCGCTGCGACAATAGCGGCTGACCCTATCCCGACTGCGGCACCCAAAAACTTCGCCGGGCCAGATAGGTGCACATCCTGTTCGCCTTCGCTCGAACCGGTCGAGGGATGATCTGCCTGTATGCTTTCGGCATGCGGCGCCGGGTGTGCGGGATAGGGTGCCCTGCTACCTGGGGGCACGGAAGGCCGATATGTCATATATTCTCTCCTCGAATGGATTTAACGCGCCGGTGACGGGGCGGTTGCGCTCGAACCCAGATCGTCCGGCGACAGGCACGCCAAATAAGACAGCCTGCGCCGGCGACGGTCCGGTCTAGTCGTCGAGCGGCAAAATCGTACCGCTCCTGATCCTTATCTCCGCCCCTTCAGGCTGCGCCACAAAGTCGCGATGCTCGTCAGCACCGCTGCGATCCCAAGAAGAAATGATCCGTCGATTATCATCACTGCCGACTCCTTTCCTGACCTATATGTTCGCTATATGTTCCCATGTAGGAAAGAGAAATTTTTGTGATGTCCGGTTCCCTCACTCCTTTTCCAGATAGCGTACGCCTTCAGGTTGCTGACGATGTCGAGACCATGCTGACGGCACCCTATGACGATCAGCGGTTTTTAGGGGGTCTACAGCGACAGCAGCTTGCTCATGGGCTATTATGATCAAGCCATGCAGTGTCGCTGGAAGGTGGCGCACGACGGCACCGGCATTGTCCGCTTCGATAGCAATGTTGCCTAGATCGAGTGGCCCATTGAATGGCTGACTGTCGCGATATTTGACGCCCATGTGTTGGAGCCTGGCCTCCCGCTAGACCGATGATACTAACTTCGCCCATGGACGCCTTCTCTTCTGCTATGATGTTTGGAAACATCATTTTGGCACAGTCGATGCCGTCGGGAGGGGGCAGCCACTCCAGCACTGCTCAGCGCCAATCAACAGAACCCTGGCATTTGCCGGTTCACAACGATGCTTTTTCGTAGGCGTACTCGACAGCGTCATCACCGCGTGTCATCACGTTGCGAACAAGATGGTCGCATCCTCAATAGCTGAGTTGCTCTATGGCTCAACCACGCAAGGAGGTATGGATGGACCGTCGTCATTTTTTGGGCGCAACCGCTGCACTTCTTGCTGCTGGAACTTCAAAGATGGCATGGGCCCAAGCCGACCGGCCGCCGCTCGCCAAAATCGTCAACATTGCTGACGGTCGCTTCGGCACGATCATTCCCGATCCGTATCGCTGGATGGAAAATCCCACCGATCCTGACTGGCTGCCTTGGATGAAGGCGCATGCCGCTTACGCGCGGCGGATGCTCGACGCCATGCCAGGACGGGACGCGCTTGCCCGTCGCATAGGCGAGCTTACCGGGGACCTCCCGGTCGCCAGCCGCGTCAAGCGCTCAGGAGAACGAACATTTTTAGAGTTCCGCCCCAGCGGGGCGAACGTTGCAAAGCTCTATTTGCTCGAAAGACCGGGAGGCGAGCAACGCCTGTTGATCGATCCCGAAGCGATCAAGGATGCCAGCGGCGCCCATACCAGCCTCGACTGGTGGAGCGTCTCTGATGATGGGTCGCTGATCGCTTATGGCATCTCGCCAGCTGGCTCCGAAGAATCGGTGATGCGGATTATGCGCGTTTCCGATACGTCGCATTTTCCTGAAACGATCGATCGCGCCCGGTTCGGCAATCCCAATTGGCTGCCCGATGGTTCCGGCTTCTTCTACGTGCGCTTGCGCGAAGGTGCGGTGAAGGGCTCTGCGGACTATTTCGCCAACGCCGTCGCATGGCTTCACAAGCTGGGCACCGATCCCAAGCAAGATGTACGCATCGCGGCGGGTGGTGACGTAGTGGACGGCTACACCATATTGCCGATCGATTTTCCGTTCATCGTCACCACGCCGGGGTCGGATATCGCGCTGCTCCTTCCCTACGGCGGCGTGCGCCGCGAAAATGCTCTGTTCGCAGCGCCACTGGCGCAGGTCATGACAGGGGACGCCAAGTGGCAGACGGTGGCGCGCATGGAGGATCAGGTCACCAGCTTCGCATTGCGCGGGAAAGACGTCTACCTGGTGCAGGAGAAGGGTGCGCCGCTTGGCCAGATCGTGAAGGTGAATGCCACAAATCCGGACTTGACCCTACCGCAGATAGTGGTGCCCGAAGGCAAGACTCCTATCGAGACGGCCGATACTGGGCTCGTCGCCACGAAAGACGGCGTGTATTTCGCACGGCAGAATGGCGGCCCTATGACGCTTCACCGGCTGGATCCGCAAGGCAATGTCACGAATATCACAATGCCGTTCGGCGCGGGCATCTACGGATTGTTCGGTTCTACCGAAGCAGACGGCGTGGATGTGCGCATGGCGGGTTGGGTGCAGCCGTTCGGCATCTATAGGTCAAACGCCGGTCGCGCACTTGTCGACACCGGATTAAGCCCAAGGCCTGCCTTCTCCACGGCCGACTATGAATCGACGCAGATCATGGCGACCTCACGCGACGGCACCCAGGTGCCAGTGTCCATCATCGCCAAGAAAGGTTTGTGCCGGGACGGGTCGGCACCGGCGCTTGGCCAATGCTATTCCAGCTATGGTATATCAGCAGCGCCTGTATTTTCGCCGCGCTACCTCGCGTTTCTCGAAAAGGGAGGCGTGATGTTCGAGGTGCACGCGCGGGGCGGCGGCGAGTTCGGCGCGCCGTGGTGGCGAGCTGGACAGAAGGCCAATAAGCCCAACACATGGCGAGACTTCATTGACGGCTGCGAAGCGGTGATTCGCAACGGTTGGACGTCTTCTGCCAAACTGACGATCATGGGCACGTCCGCAGGCGGCATCGCTGTCGGCAATGCCATGGCCGAGTGGCCTGACCTGTTTGCAGGTGCGATTGACAATGTCGGCTGGACCAATACCACGCGAGCGGGCGTGGAGCAAAACTCCGCGCCGAATTTCCCGGAATTTGGCGATCCCTCCAACGAAGTTGAGTATCGTGGCCTCGTTGCCATGGATGCGATGTCCAAGATCAAGGACGGGGTCCGCTACCCGGCCGTGCTGGCGATGACGGGTATTACGGATCCGCGCGTGGCCCCTTGGCATGTCGCCAAATTCGCTGCACGATTGCAAAAGGCGTCGACAGGCGGTCCCGTCCTTCTGCGCGTCGACTTCGATGCAGGCCACGGTGTCGGCTCTACACGTCAGCAAGTCGATGCCCAGTTCGCCGACGTCTTTGCCTTTGTCCTCAACAACGCGGGTGCACATGCGGGCTGAGCCAGTGGGTAGGCATCCGCATGAGAGCGCTTGCCCGCCAAAGTCGGCTCAGGGCAATGGTAGCCGCGAGACACCAGTGCCGATGGAGCACCCATTGCAAGATTTTTTCCATAAACGCAGCAGTACACTCTGTGTGGTGTGCCCAATCGGAGCTGTTCAGGCCGAGGTGCACGGAGCGCAACAGCTAATCTTGGGAAGACAGAGCGCCGTTCGTAGGAAGATGCCGGGGTCCCGGCGGGATCGACGCTGAAAGCGTTTCACCGGCGTAAATCTGCGCCAGTCGATCGAGCAGCCCTTCGACTGCCGCGCGGCCTTCAGGCGTTAGGCACACCTGAATTCGGCGCCGGTCCCGGCCGGTTTTTTCGCGGATCACCATTCCTTCCTGTTCCATCGTTTCCATCTTGCGAAGAGCTGTGGAAATCGGGACGTGCGCGAACATGCAGAGTGACCATGAATAGACAGGTCGCCGTTCATGCGTGGTGACGAACAGCTCCAGCAGCATGTCAAGGATAGGGCTGGGACACAAGCCATAGCCCAGCCGATCGCCCACGATTTTGCGGCACGCGATCAGTCTGTGGCACATCTCCAAACGAGTGCGCGTCAGTTGCGGCATCGATCTTACTCCTATCGTCAAAGTTCGAAGACGCATCCTGGCTCCGGCGATCCTGACGCGTTTGCTCCAGGGCGTGGCAATGTCACCCTCGCATCGACTCATGGAGGCCTAGGACGAAAACCGATGGATGCAAGACGCCTCGACAGATGTGTGCGCCCTTTCGGTCGCGTCCGTCAATGTGGTGTAAATTCTGTCTCTTATACACATCTAGATGGTGTATAAGAGACAGGCCCACGAGGGCCTCAAGCTGGCTCTTATACACATCTAGATGGTGTATAAGAGACAGGCCCACGAGGGCCTCAAGCTGGCTCTTATACACATCTAGATGGTGTATAAGAGACAGGCCCACGAGGGCCTCAAGCTGGCTCTTATACACATCTAGATGGTGTATAAGAGACAGGCCCACGAGGGCCTCAAGCTGGCTCTTATACACATCTAGATGGTGTATAAGAGACAGGCCCACGAGGGCCTCAAGCTGGCTCTTATACACATCTAGATGGTGTATAAGAGACAGGCCCACGAGGGCCTCAAGCTGGCTCTTATACACATCTAGATGGTGTATAAGAGACAGGCCCACGAGGGCCTCAAGCTGGCTCTTATACACATCTAGATGGTGTATAAGAGACAGGCCCACGAGGGCCTCAAGCTGGCTCTTATACACATCTAGATGGTGTATAAGAGACAGGCCCACGAGGGCCTCAAGCTGGCTCTTATACACATCTAGATGGTGTATAAGAGACAGGCCCACGAGGGCCTCAAGCTGGCTCTTATACACATCTAGATGGTGTATAAGAGACAGGCCCACGAGGGCCTCAAGCTGGCTCTTATACACATCTAGATGGTGTATAAGAGACAGGCCCACGAGGGCCTCAAGCTGGCTCTTATACACATCTAGATGGTGTATAAGAGACAGGCCCACGAGGGCCTCAAGCTGGCTCTTATACACATCTAGATGGTGTATAAGAGACAGGCCCACGAGGGCCTCAAGCTGGCTCTTATACACATCTAGATGGTGTATAAGAGACAGGCCCACGAGGGCCTCAAGCTGGCTCTTATACACATCTAGATGGTGTATAAGAGACAGGCCCACGAGGGCCTCAAGCTGGCTCTTATACACATCTAGATGGTGTATAAGAGACAGCGCTAACGCCCTTTCGCGCCTTGGGTCATAAAATCAGCTGGCCCGGTCGCGGCTCAATCACTCGGCGATGACTAATCTGGCCATCGACAAGCGATGGTCAATCTGCTCGCCAAGCCGCATCGGTACCATTTCGCCGCAGGCGGTTTCGATGTCGCCACGTCGCCGCAATCAAAATCGTCTGGATTGCCCAACTCCACAGACCAGCGGCATCGACATAGGCTTGCGGTACGACATGGGGAACCATCGCTCGCGTGATGTGAACGATCGTCTCCGCCCCAAGAATGCCTGCAATCCAAATCGGCCAGAATCGGGTGCTGCGAAACGACAAAGCCAGAAAAATGCCGACCATGACCAGATCCACCGCCAATATACCGGCTTCGAATTCGTGAAAGCGCAGCGGTGCATGATGGGCACTGGCGACGCTCGCCATGACGCCGAGAACAAGGGTGGCCGCCGCGATCTGTTCAGGCCGGCCACCCCGTGTAACGGCATAGAGCGTGCTCAGGATCAAAAGACACACGAAGATCATTTGCCTGGTCATCACCCACTGAAACAGAACATGTTTCGTTTCGTCAATAAATTAGCGACGACGATCAGGCCGCGAGACGGTGAACGTCGGCGACGCTCTGGCGGTTCTCGGCGACTTTGAACACGTCGCCATAGGCCTGCTGGCCAAGGCCGATATCGTCGCTGACCTGCTTGAGCATGTCGTGCGTGATGACGATCTTGTTGCGCGTCTTTGCGACCAGGACGATCGCATCTGCCGATGTTCGAAAGGCATCCTGGCCGATCGAAGCCGCGAGCCGGCCATCGAGCCGAGCCAGGGGCAAGGCGGCGTTCAGTTCTGCAATCCGCGCGGCGGCCAGATCCAGTGCTTCCTCGGCAGCGTAGAGGCGCTGTGCGATGGAATGGGCGATGGCGAGACGGTGTTTGGGCATGAGTGTTCCTTTCCTGCGTCCCCTGAGGGGCCGCATGGTCGAATGATCCGGAATGTGGAATGCTCTCTAGTCGCGGGCTAAGCTGCCCAGCGACGACAGAAGCGAAGCGGCCGAGCCGACGGAAACCAGGGACCAGGCGCTCAGAACCGCAAAGGCGATCAAAAGATAATATCGGTTCAGGTCATTGCTCTGCCTCCTGGAAGTGCGGAGAGGCAGCAGGTTGAGCAGGGTTGGCATCTCGCTGGTGAGCAGTTGAACCCGCTTTCCCAGAGTGGTGCCCCGATCCATTTCAGACTGTGCGTCCGCATCGTTGTCGCTAGGCCCAGATGGCGCAATTACGGAACGTGGAGACAGTCCGATTGATTGACTACCCAAATTTTGGGGGGGTAATCCGGCAGCCGCTACGGCCTCATCAACCGAGCGAATGATCCTGGCGACATCGAACCTGTCCATGTCCCCGAACATGGCCCGAACCGTCTTCACATGTTTGTCGACTGTATTGGGCGCGATTCCCAGCTCCTTACCGATCTTCTTGGAAGTGAGGTTTTCAGCGACGAGGGCCATGCATTCACGCTGCCGATCAGTCAGTTGTGCGACGGCGGCGCGATAGGGCTCCAGTTCAGCGGGGACGTTTTGCTCTGGCACGGTGATGCGACCCTTCACCATGGCGACCGTCGAGGCATACTTACAGGTGGGACGGTCAACCCGTTGCGATGAGAAACTAGTGTCTTCAAATTGAAATGTGAAAGCAACTGCTGCCCAAGTGTCTGCGGCGGAGAGTGACATTTCGGCAACGAGTTGAGGGACCATGCTTGCTCAGGCGGCTAACGACGAGGCCTCCTGTCTGTCCTGCCAAGCTGGAGCGATAGGAGAGGAGGGGGAAGCATAGGGGGCGCTTTTCTGACGCAATTTTTTCCTCCTTTCGGAATGGATCATAACCATGGCCGAATCCACGCCGTTTGCTCTGGCAGATTGCCAGTATCCCAGTGTGCCGTCTCTTCCATAATCGGGAAGTGGTTTTGGCAAAGAAGATGCAGGCTTATATGGCGAATCTCCCCGAGCCATCCTGCGATTCTTCCGATCGCAGCACTGAGCAGACTTGTTTTCAGTTGTAGCGACCCGGCCCAGCATCCCGCTTCCAGCTATAGGGTCAGCTCTCGCGCGCCTGACCTTGGGGAACCAACGCCTGGTTTACCCGCTGCCTTTCGTGCGATCGGTAAAATGGATACTCTCCCCGGGGGCGTTTTGATCCTCTGAGCGCATCACCATGTTCCACCCGGCAAGATCGCCCGTCGATTCGGGATAACCCGCAGCCGAGTGCACAATACTCTTCGCGTCGCCATTTCCACCGTTGCGGCGGCGCGGAAACAGGCGGAGACATGACAAATGACCTTGATCTTGCGGGCAAGGCCATCGTCCACCGCCCGGGTGTCCACTGATCCAACGGGCGGGGAATGTGGCGATGCCCGGCCAACCTTGATAAGACGCCAAGCCCGTCGGTGAGGACAGGGCATTTACAATATCTTCCTGCACGCGCAGTATCTGTTTTCGTTCTTACAGATCACAGGTTCACATAAATGGTCGATGAAACACCCAATGAATTTACAACACTCACCGTCCAGCTACTGAGTGCCTTTGTCTCCAACAATACGGTTCCCGCCGACGGTCTGGCTGATTTGATCAAGTCGACCCGTGCGGCATTGGCCGCGAATTTAGTCGCCAGCGAGGCCGAGCCGGAAGCAATAGTCTCTGTGCCCGCCGTGTCGATCCGCAGAAGCATTGCTTCGCGCGATTTCATTCTGAGCCTGATCGACGGAAAGCCCTATAAGACATTGAAGCGGCATCTGGCTCATCATGGTTTGACGCCTGACCAGTATCGCGATCGGTTCAATCTGCCCAAGTCCTATCCTATGGTCGCCCCGGCCTATTCTGATGCCCGGCGAGCCGTCGCCGAAAAGCTTGGTCTGGGTAGAAAGCCTGCGAAGATTGCCAAGAACGGCGCCGATGGCGCCTTGCCGAAGGACGCGGCTTCGAAGATCAACTCAGTTCCCTCTGGCATGAAGGACGCTGCTGAAACGGTCGGTGTAG
Source organism: Sphingobium sp. B2 (assembly GCF_007693735.1). NCBI lineage: Bacteria > Pseudomonadati > Pseudomonadota > Alphaproteobacteria > Sphingomonadales > Sphingobiaceae > Sphingobium > Sphingobium sp. B2. The sequence continues at coordinate 52,396 of NZ_VDBZ01000003.1, read as the reverse complement.
GCGCAAAGGAAGGTAAGTCAGCTAGGGCAAAGACGGCATCAAAAACGACGAAGATGGCTGCTCCGGAGACTGTCTCGGCCAAGCCGGGAAAAATGGAACCATCGGCAGTCAAGAAAACATCGCGAAACCGCTTGTCGATGGCTACACCAACGGACGATAAGCAAGCGCCAGCGCCCAAAGCTGGCAGGAAAGCTCAAACGGTTTCACCAGGGGAAGAGGCTGAAACGATCAAGCCAAAGAGGACCAGGAAAGCTCCAGGCTCACAGAAGGTGGCCACGAAAGCGGCAAAACCGAAACCGGCGGTGCCGGCCGTGCAAGCAAGCACCGCGCCCGTCACGGAAAGTGGCGAATCGAAGCAAGCCGTAGCCGGGAAGGCATGAATAAACTGAGCGCGGCGCCATGTGCGCCGCACTTCGCTAATCATCTAGATGATTTAGCCCATCCGGGAATTTGGACCCGATCCGACGTTCATCCGCAGATGCTCTGCTGCAAGATCCGATTACACACTGATGTCGGCCCAGTTCACGTCGTTCCAACGCCGACGCGGGAACGACTGGTTACATTGAAAGCTAACCTATCAGATCTCGCCTGATTGTCAGGCGTCAAGGCAGTATTGCGCCTGAAACCCGCGCCCTGCGAAAGCTGCGCGTGCTCACCTTTATCGCGGCATCCCGGTTGGTCCGCGCTTCAAGAAGCGGGGTCAGATTGGCGGGATCATGAATCGCTACGCGCAAGGTTATCCGGTTATTATAGGGCGTCGGCCTACCCAGATAAGCACCCGCCAGGGCGAGGAGGGCGAGATCATGAGTGGATGCACACGCCGTCCAAAGCCGCCAGGCGCCGCTAGAACGCGCGTTCGATCCGTGCCAGTGATCGCTCGGACAAAATGAAGAATGGCACTGGCTCCCATGGAATAGCCGATCAGATGGTGCTTTCGATGTCTAACGTTTCGAGCAGGGTAGCCAGTCTGTCGGCAAAGAAGGATCCATCGTACGCCGCGTCGGGTCGCGAAGCTTCGCCAAAACCAGGCCAGTCGAACGCGATGACTCTGAGACGATCAGCCAAAAGCGTCTGTACCCGTTCCCAGATTTCAAGAGAATTGGTCAAGCCATGCAGGAGCGTGACCGTTTCGCCGTTCGCGCTGCTGTCCCAGATACGTGTCCGTTCGCCCGAGCGCAAAAGGATATGACGCGGGGACAGGATAATAGCAGGCCTCAAACCGAGGTCGAGATAGCTAAAGCGAATCTTTTACGGTTTTGCAAACGGAGTTCAAATGCGCCTGTTTGAAGCGGATCAGCGGCTCACCCATGTTGTGGATGAACGTAGGGTTCCGGGAATCGAACATCCAGTATTGAACGACTGGACATGGCGGATTGTGTTGAAAAAGCCACCCCACAGGAGCACTTTGTAATTTTTCCCGATCATTACCTACGCTGCGACATATCGATTCAAACTTGCGCGCGTCGCGATTCAAATCAGGCGACGGCAAGCACGAAAATTTCGCATTCGGAGTTTTTCAACACAATCGGGCGCAATGCTGCCGAAAAGCCGGATCACGCGTTACATCGTAATGACGGACACACTCGAGACGCTCAGGGCAAGAATGGACGCTGCTGCTCGCGCCTTGGACTTTGAGGAGGCCAAGCGACTCCGCGACATGATCAGTCTGATCCGGAACGGTGCCACAGCTGTCGACGCTGAGCAGGCTGACTTATCGGGCATTGAGCGTCAGCAGCCAGGAGCGATGGGCCTAGGAACAAACAGGCAGCGGGTCAGTCCCCTGCCGGGTTGGAAACCGCCACTCAAGCCAGACCCAATGACAAGTGGCAAATCCTCGCGTCGCGGGCGTCGAGGGACGTGACAGTGAGCGCGCGGGATATGACGCTGAGGCTTCTTGCTAAGCGCGCGCCTGGCGCTACCGTCTGCCCAAGCGAGGTAGCGCGTGCCATTTCGCAGGGGGAAGAGTGGCGAGGCGCGATGCCACACGTGCATGACGCTGTAGATCGTTTGCGCGCGGAAGGTCTCGTTACGCTGAGTTGGCAGGGCAAAGCTCTGTCAGCACGCGACGGGCCACACCGCATTGGTCGAGGTGACCGCAATTGAGCCGACACGCCCTGCTACAGCCGAGTAAGGGCCGCTGCTATGCCCGTCGAGAGGACGGGAATATCCCGCCAGGGAAGGCTGGCGCCTGGATACCCCGCGCCGCTGTTCGAAGGTCGTCGAGGACGGAAATAGAAGGAATTGCCGCTGCAAGCGGTGCCAGCAAATCAGCCCGGCGAGCAAACGCCTCCATCTCCTTAGGCAGTTTTGCGGACATGGTTTTGGCATTGGGGTCGACAGCGCGTCAAGATCGCCAAGCCTTACCAGCCAAGGCCTGTGGGGGTTCACCGGGAATTGATGACGGCCGCGGCGAGGTAGAGCGTGGCTTTGAAGCTGCGATGGTTTTGTAAGCCCCACCGCGATACTTCCTAACTCTCTGATTTAGCAAATTAATTTTTCGATGAGATGTCGCCCCTGGTACATCGTGGCGTTTAACGGGATGGGCATGGCCCCGCAAGCCCGCGACGCGGCTGGGCAAGTTAGACACGGAGGCAGAGCAGGGCATCGGGGGGCGCTATGGCAGCGGCGTTGACCAGTGTTGCGCGCTGGTTGCGAGCTGCTAGTGCTATTGGGGCGCGAGCAACGTGAGAGTGGCCCCGTCGCGCACTCCGCCGAACCATCGATCCAACGCGGCGCTGAACAGCGGACCGCCTCCAGCTGCCTCGAACAGGGTGAGGGACGACCGCAGCTTCATGGCGTCGACCTTCCCCAGCACGCCCGCAGCGCTGTTGCCGTATGCCAAGTTTTGCAGCGCTTGCAGGCAATCCCGTAGGCGTTGGCCCAGCGCGGGGTGCGCCAGATACGCGCATGCTTCATCCATGGACGCGATGGCGTAGTGCTGCGCTGCTGGACTGCGGCCCAGGCCCGCAAGCTGCGGAAAAACGAACCACATCCAATGGCTGGTCTTGCGGCCCCGGCGCAGCTCGGCCAGGGCTGCCGCATAAGTGCCCTGCTGCGCGTCGAGGAACCGCCCGAGGTTGTGTGGGTCGATGGTCATGTGGCTAAGACGTCGAAGGCAGCCCGTCGTTCCATATGGGTGGATTGCGCCAACCCTTACCGTTCGCTTGGAGTTTGGGAGCCGGTTCGTCGCCAATATCGGGTGCACGACGTTCGCCTCTCTGATCGCGCGCACCCAATGCAAGGGGCCGGAGGAAGTGTACCGCAATGACGCGCGCGATCAACAAGGCATCACCCCTGTCATCGGTCGTGCAATTCTCCGCAAAAGTGAGGCTGCTTATGGCATTGGCGCGCAGCGCATGGCGAAGGTCGGGGGTCAGGAGGATCATGCCGCCCTCCGGTCCAGCGCAGCCGCTTCGCCCTTTGTCGGTTCACATGGCGCTTGTCCGGCACTTGACCCGTCCCGACCTGCGTCGCTGCGCCCGCTCGTGTTGCCGGTGTCATTGTCCCGCCCGGCGTCGGGCAAGCACGACAGCAGCCAGTCGGCGGCCTTGCTGGCCGCGCCTGCGGCGCGGAAGATGGCGCGATTATCCTCGCGCAGCACGTCGAGCCATGCGCCGATATAGTCGGCGTGGCGCACGCTCGGCACGATGCCAAGCGCTGCGCACAGGAAAGCCGATCCCATTTCGGCAATCAGTTCCTCGCGCGCATAATCCTTGCTGTCAAAGCTGTTGGTCAGATTGCGGTCGAGACGCGAAGCATGTCCCGTCGCATGGGTCAGTTCGTGCAGGCAGGTCCGATAGAAATTGATCTGGTCGAAAAAGGCCGGTTGCGGCGGCACAGCTACCAAGTCCTGGCTCGGCACATAATAGGCCTTGTCGCCACCGATGCGGAAATCGACGCCGCTGGCCTCGATCAGTGCCTCGGCAACCGGCACGATCTCGCGTTCAGGCAAAGGCGCAGGTTCTGCCGCAAGGCCGGGTCGCAGCCTTTCGCATTGCGAGACATTGAAGACGGTAAAACGCTTGAGGAAAGACACGGACTTGGCATCGCCGCCCGTTTCGCGCGCTTTTTCTTTTTCCGCTTCGGGGGTGAAGCGATCGGCATAGACGACGCAAGTGCCCTGTTCGCCCTTGCGGACGCATCCGCCTGCGTCCCGCGCCTGCTTGAAGGTCAGCCAGCTTTGCGATGGATAGCCCTTTTCCATCACCGCGCCCCACAGGATCAGCACGTTCACGCCGGAATAATTGCGGGCGGTGAGCGCATTGCGCGGCAGACCGGGGGCAAGGCCGCCAAGGCGTGGGTCCGCGCTGGATGCCCAAGGCTGGATCCAGGGAATGCGCCCTTCCTCCACCTGGGCGATGATCTTCGCGGTCACCTCGTCATAGAGGTTGATCCGGTCGGGCTGCGCTGCATCGGCACCCTGCTGCCGACGCGCGCGACGTAAGGCATTTCGAGCCATGTCCTGTCCTCCAGCCTGCCCAAAAAACATGAGGCTCCCCGGAAGCGGGGGTGGGCGGCGAAACGCGACTGGAAAGGCCCGCCCCGGCGGGCGACGGCACCGAAGGGCGGAACGAAGTGAAGCACCCTCGAGCGCAGCGCAGACGGGTTGCCGGCGACCGCCAAGGGCCTAGCATGAGAACGGCGGAGCAATATTCGACCACGGTAGCGGCTGTCTCTTATACACATCTAGATGTGTATAAGAGACAGGTGCGCGGGCAGAGCGAGACGATCGGTGAGCGGCTGCAGCGCTGTCTCTTATACACATCTAGATGTGTATAAGAGACAGGTCGAATATTGCTCCGCCGTGCTCATGCTAGGCCCTTGGCGGTCCCCGGCAACCCGTCTGCGCTGCGCTCGAGGGTGCTTCCCTCCGTAGATGTGTATAAGAGACAGGTCGAATATTGCTCCGCCGTGCTCATGCTAGGCCCTTGGCGGTCCCCGGCAACCCGTCTGCGCTGCGCTCGAGGGTGCTTCCCTCCGTAGATGTGTATAAGAGACAGGTCGAATATTGCTCCGCCGTGCTCATGCTAGGCCCTTGGCGGTCCCCGGCAACCCGTCTGCGCTGCGCTCGAGGGTGCTTCCCTCCGTAGATGTGTATAAGAGACAGGTCGAATATTGCTCCGCCGTGCTCATGCTAGGCCCTTGGCGGTCCCCGGCAACCCGTCTGCGCTGCGCTCGAGGGTGCTTCCCTCCGTAGATGTGTATAAGAGACAGGCGCTTTCCTGTCACATTACGTGCTCCGCGACCGCTATGCTCGCCCGGGCAAGGGGAACGAGAAAGGCAATGTGGAGGGGCTGGTAGGCTATTGCCGGCGCAACTTCATGGTGCCGATCCCGAAGTTCCCGACCTGGGAGGCGTTCAACCTGTGGCTGGAGGAGCAATGCCGCAAGCGCCAGCAGGACAAGGTGCGCGGGCAGAGCGAGACGATCGGTGAGCGGCTGCAGCGCGATCTCGCGGCCATGCAGCCTCGGCCCGCTACACCCTTCGAGGCCTGCGATCAGAAAGGCGGGCGGGTCTCCTCGCAATCCCTGGTGCGCTACAGGACCAACGATTATTCGGTTCCGGTGGCCTGGGGCCATCACGAGGTCTGGATCAGGGCCTATGTCGATGAGGTGGTGGTCGGCTGCCGCAGCGAAGTCATCGCCCGTCATCCTCGTTGCTAGGCCCGCGAGGAGGTTGTCTTCGACCCGCTCCATTATCGCCCGCTGATCGAGCAGAAGATCAACGCATTCGACCAGGCTGCGCCTTTGCAGGGCTGGGACCTGCCCGAAGCGTTCACGACACGGCAGCGGTTGATGGAAGGGCGCCTGCACAAACATGGCAGGCGCGCATATGTGCAGGTACTGCGCCTGCTGGAAACGTTCACCCTCGCCGATCTCCAGGCGGCGGTCGAACAGGCCATCGATCTTGGCGCCATCGGCTTCGATGCCGTCAAGCACCTCGTCCTGTGCCGGATCGAACGCGTACCGCCCAGGCTGGACCTGGACGTCTATCCCTTCCTGCCACGCACCACGGTCGAGAAGACCTTTGCCAGAGCCTATCTGAGCCTGCTCTCCGACCGGCAGGAGGCCGCATGAGCGATCAGGCCCCGGAGATCCTTCTCGCTCACCATCTCAAGGCGCTCAAGCTGCCTACGTGCCTGCGTGAGCATCACAAGCTCGCGCGGCAATGTGCCGCTGAAGGCGTCGATCATATCCGCTTCCTCGCCCGCCTCGTCGAGATGGAAATGATCGACAGGGAGCGTCGCATGGTCGAGCGGCGCATCAAGGCCGCGCGCTTCCCCGCCGTCAAAAGCCTCGACAGCTTCGACTTCGCCGCCATCCCCAGGCTCAACAAGATGCAGGTGCTCGAGATGGCGCGCTGCGAGTGGATCGAGCGGCGTGAGAACGCCATCGCTCCTGTCTCTTATACACATCTAGATGTGTATAAGAGACAGTCTCACAGGCGCGCTCCTCGATCGCCTGACCCATCACGTCAGCATCCTCGAGATGAACGGCGAAAGCTATCGCCTGTCTCTTATACACATCTAGATGTGTATAAGAGACAGTCTCACAGGCGCGCTCCTCGATCGCCTGACCCATCACGTCAGCATCCTCGAGATGAACGGCGAAAGCTATCGCCTGTCTCTTATACACATCTAGATGTGTATAAGAGACAGTCTCACAGGCGCGCTCCTCGATCGCCTGACCCATCACGTCAGCATCCTCGAGATGAACGGCGAAAGCTATCGCCTGTCTCTTATACACATCTAGATGTGTATAAGAGACAGTCTCACAGGCGCGCTCCTCGATCGCCTGACCCATCACGTCAGCATCCTCGAGATGAACGGCGAAAGCTATCGCCTGTCTCTTATACACATCTAGATGTGTATAAGAGACAGTCTCACAGGCGCGCTCCTCGATCGCCTGACCCATCACGTCAGCATCCTCGAGATGAACGGCGGAAGCTATCGCCTCGCGCACAGCCGGGCCCGCAAGGCCAAAACCAGACCCTGAAAATTACACCAATGCCGGGGGGAGTGGCCCGCGGGCTACGCCCTCACGCCACTCCCCCGGCATGTAACACGATGGCCTGGTCTTACGCCGCCGAATGGCCGACTTTTGCTCCGCCGTTGACACCAGGATACCGGATCCGACCAGTTGATAGGTCGTTTCAATACCGTCGCGGTCATGACCTGCCGACGCGGCGGTCGCCGCCGCCTCGGTCATTAGCCATCCAATCGGTTGGCCGTCCAGGCCCTTGCCAGCCAGAGTCACCACAGCGAGGCTCGAGGCTGAGCTCGGACCCGCCATGTTTTCACGCGCGCTCGCCCCAGGCGATGCCGAGATCGCGAGGTTCAAAGCGCGCATTGCCACTTCCATTGCGGTCTGCCCGATGCCCAGATGCGGTCCGCCAATGGGAGCTGGCATTTGTGCATCGAGGATCGACCCCGGCTCGCACCTGATGGTAAAGGAGCGAAACAGGCCCTCATTCAGCGGCAGGGCCTTAGCGAGATAGGGGGCAAGTTGGACGCCGAGCAAGCTCTTCACGATATATGGTTTGGAATTGAAAAAATGCGTTGACTGCGGCGATGCGCCAGAGAAATCGAACGTTAGCTGATCTGCGGCCACCGTCAGTTCACATGGGATGTGGAACAGTTCATGCGACCATTCGGCCCAGGCTGCAGCGCGGTAGGTGCCCGGCTCAAGCTCTCCGATCCGTCGACGGACCTCTTGCTCGGTCAGTCTTGCCAACTTGGTTGTCGCTTCCAGGAACATCTCTGCCCCATGATCGGCGACGATCTTCTCGATCTCTGCTCGTGTGACATTCGCGCCTGAGATGAGCGAGCGCATGTCCATTTCGATCGTCGACGCCATGCGGATGTTATTGCGCAATATGCTCCAGACATCCCCTTGCTCTACGCCCGCGCGCGATAGCCGTACTGGCGGGAAGCGGAGGGCCTCCTGATAGGCTTCGGTCGCTGCCGTGCAAAAAGAGCCTGGGACCATCCCGCCCATGTCCATCATATGCGCCGACGCGCCAACCCAGGCGGCTAGGTGGTCCTGTTCGAAGACCGGCATGTGAATGAAGATGTCCTGCGCGTGCAGGCCCCCGCCATTGTAAGGATCGTTGACCAGGAAAATGTCGCCCGGCGCGATACTGTTGCCGTGCCTCGCCAGAATTTCGCGAATGCCGTTGCCACCTACATGAAAGTGTATTTGCACCATGCCACCGCCGACGACCAGGTCGCCTTCCGGGCTGTATATGGTGCAAGAGCAATCGCCCGCCTCCGCCACGAGTGGACTGATGGCAGTACGAATAATGGTTCGCGAGCCATCGCCCGCGACCGCCTCCAATTTGCAGCGAAGGACTTCGAGCGTAATGGGATCAACCACAGATGGGCTCCTCGAACTGGCAGATGAGTGTTCGGCCCGGCCCCATGCGGGTGATTGAACCAGCCGGGGCCCACAGGGTCGTATCGCCAGTATCGATGAGCAGCGGGCCGCGAAGGTCGTGGTGGGGCATGATGCGGTTGAAATCATGAACCGGCACCCGTTGAGGCGCGTCGGGTTCGAGAAAAATGTCGCGATGCCCGACCACAGTTATGGTGTCGGCCCCCATGCCAACATCGCTTTCTCGGGGAAGAACTGCCCGAAGGGTTTGGCCAACCCCAATCGCGCGGACGAGCGCGAGTTCGACCGGAGTCTGGCTCATGAGGCTATCGCCGCCATAGTGCTGCGCGTACAGGGCTCTGAATCGTTGCAAAAGCAATTCAGGGTTGAGGTCTCCGTCCTCCAGAGCCAAGGTCAGCGAAGCGCGCTGGCGTGGTAGTCTCAGATCGACTTCGGTCAGGATGCTACGCTCATGTGGTGCCACGCCCTGTCGGCCAAGTGCCTCATCAACCTTGACTTGGAGCACGGCCAATACTTCTGACGCGTGCGCGCTGGCGTGCGGCAGCAGCGCATCGATCGCTTGCGCAGCCTCTACACGAACATCGGCGCTGGCGGCACCGTAAGCCGACAGAACCGAGGCAGCGGCGGGCATGGCTACCCAAGGCAGCCCGAGATCGCGTGCCATGGCCGCAGCGAATAGCGAGCCTGAACCACCATAGGCGATCACGCCGTAGCGTCGTGTATCGATGCCACTTGACGAGATGCGCGCGCGCATCGCCTTGGCCATTTCAGCGAGCGCAATTTCACGAATGCCGTGCGCTATTTCCATTGCGGTGAGACCAATGCGATCTCCCAGACGTGCACATGCTTCTCGGGCAGCGGAGACATTGAGAGGCATGGCTCCCCCCATGAAGCCGTCCGCATCAATGAAGCCGAGCAGCAAGTTCGCATCCGTCACGGTTGGCTCGGTGCCGCCACGCCCGTAACATACAGGGCCAGGTGTTGCCCGGGCAGACTGCGGGCCAACGCGCAGAAGATTGCGGCTGTCTATCCAGGCGATCGAGCCACCACCGGCGCCGATCGATTCGACGTCAATTGCCGACTGGCCGGTTATCATACCTCCAATTTCGGCGCTCTGGCATCGCTGGGGAACCCCATCGATTATGACCGCGACATCGATGCTGGTACCGCCCATGTCGCAGCAAAGCGCATTGGGGCGGCCGATCGCACTGGCAACTTCGCTTGCAGCGACGGCGCCGGCGGCGGGCCCCGACGATGCAAGGCCAAGAGGCGTGGCACGCGCTTCGGCGGCACTTATCGCCCCGCCCCCGGAGTGTAGAAGCAGAAGTGGAACCCGCATGCCGAGTTCGGCAAGTTCCAACTGAAGCTCATCCACGCCGTCAAGAGCATCTGCGGCAAATGCGTTAAGCACGGCCAGCGTGGTACGCTCGAATTCCCGGACGACCGGATGGAGTTCGACGCCGCTGAAGACGGGACAGTCAGGGTAAAGTTGGCGGATGAGGCCCGCTGCTGCCTGCTCATGCGCCGGATTGCGAACCGACCAGAGGAAAGAAACCGCAAAGGCGTTGACGCCGCGAGTCTCAACCAGTTGTTTGGCAGCCTCGGCGACCTCGCTCAAGTCGAGGTTGCGGCGTACCGCGCCCTGCCTGTCGATGCGCTCGTCGATACCGCGTACGGCATGGCGATCAACCGGGTTCCAGTTCATGGTTAGCCACCCATCCACCACCTGCCGATGATTGCGCATGGAATGGAGATGATTTTCAAAGCCTGCCGTCGTTATCAGCCCGACCGTCCGGCCCTTTCGGGTCGCTATCACATTTGTCACCGCGGTGGTGCCGAGCCCGAAGCGCGCGGTGCGCGCCAGCAGTTCGCTGGCGGAGAGGCCGATATGGCCCGCGAGGAGTCCGCAGCATTCGATTACGCCGTCACGAAAACGCGACGGATTGGTCGGCGCCTTCGCGCGCCACGTCTCGGTTCCGTTGCTGCAGATTGCATCTGTAAACGTGCCGCCGACATCAATGCCGATGACGTAGCCGGTCGCTCCCTCCGACACGCGCGAGGCTTCTTGCTCCACTCAAATACCCCTCGAATCGCGATCGTCGCGCACATTATCGCAACGACAGAGTGACATGTTCGCCGACTATCTATAATGTCCGGACTTTAATGTGCAACAGTGGTTTTTGTGCGAGGTGCGAGCGTGGTTGATGAAATGCGTTTCGACGGCCGGGTCGCCGTCATTACCGGCGCGGGAAGGGGGCTCGGGCGGGCCTATGCCGAATTGTTGGCGGCCCGTGGAGCCAAAGTCGTGGTAAACGACACTGGTGCGGCATTGAATGGGGGGGGGGCACGACGACTCGCCCGCTCAGTCGGTCGTCAATGCGATAGAAGCGGGCGGCGGCGACGCGGTGATGTGCACGGCGAGCGTCGCGACCCCTCAAGGCGGTGCCGCGATCGTTGCGACGGCTCTGGATCGCTGGGGACGGATCGACATTCTCATTCACAATGCCGGCATTGTCCGCCGCGCGCCATTGACCGATATGTCGGATGCCGATCTTGAGGAAAGCTTGGGCGTTCACTTGCGAGGGGGGTTTCACGTTGTCCGTGCGGCGATGCCCGTCATGGCTCAAGCAGGCTACGGGCGGATTGTGCTGACAGGTTCCTGTAGCGGGTTGTATGGCAACTATCAGTCCGCCAACTATGCTATGGGCAAGATGGGGCTGGTCGGCTTGTGCAATGTCGTCGCTCTTGAGGGGAAATCTTTTGGCATTCGCTGCAATGTGATCGCGCCCGCTGCTGCGACTCGAATGTCTGATGGCGTCGATACCAGCCAGTTCCCGCCGATGGATCCAGAGTTGGTCGCGCCGATGGTCGGATGGTTGTCGCACGAGGCATGCGACGCCACTGGCGAAATCTATATTGCCGCGGCCGGGCGCATGGCACGCGCTTTCATCAGTGAGTCGCGAGGCGTGTTCCGCAGCAATTGGACCATGGAGCATGTCGCTGCTGCGATGTCGGCCATCCAAGATACGGCGCAAGCCGTGACGTTCGACGTCTCCCCGACTGGGCAATTGGACCATCTGCGCTACAGTTTTGCGATGGCGCGCGAAAGCTGATGGCGGCCAAAATTCCGACAACGTTCTAGCATGTAGAGTCGACCGATAGAGGAATGAGGATGGACGCAATGACGATATTGGATCGGCTGGCAATCCGGGAACTGACCGAACGCTATGCGGCATATGCAATGCGGATCGATCCGCTCGGCTGGGGCAAATGCTGGGCGGAAGATGGAGCATGGCAGCTTTCCTCGATGGATGAGCCAGTCACCGGTCGGGACGCGATCATTGCTGAGTTCGCCAAACGGATGGAGTATGTCGGCAGCCTGTGGCTCAGCGGCTTCCCCATGGATCTCATAGTCGATGGTGAGATGGCTGCCGGTAAAACCTACACCCGCGAGGAAGTTTTGCCCAAGGCTGGTGGTCGAATTTCCGTCAATGGTTGCTTCCACGACACCTATGTCAGGCATAGCGGCCAATGGCTGTTCAAATCGCGCCGCTACGAGGTCCTGGACATAAAACGTGAGCCTTGAGGTCTTGCACTATGGGCACAGCAAATGATTATCCGGACAATAATCGGTTGCGAATCCGGGGCCGGACTGCGATAGTCCGTACAAAAGCCGGTCGGGATGGGCCGTAAAGCGTGATGACCAAAGCGGAGAGTTATGCATGAACGATCTTTCAGGCAACCCACAGGTTCACTATCAGCCGAAGTTGCTGGAGACAGAGCCATATCTCTCCCGAGAATATCTGAAGCTTGAACGTGATCGCCTGTGGCGCAGAGTGTGGCTGCAGGCGGCCAGGCTCGAAGAAATTCCCAATGTCGGGGATTTCGTCACTTATGAAATTCTGGACGACTCGGTCATCATCGTTCGATCAGGCACGGATCAGGTCCGGGCCTTTCACAACGTCTGCGTGCATCGCGGCCGGCGGCTGATTGACATCCCCCCTGGCGCGCGTAACGCCACTGGCAACCGTAACCGCTTCATCTGCGGATATCATGGCTGGAATTTCGGTCTGGATGGAGCTGCGAGCAACATCGCCTGCAGGCAGGACTGGCAAGGCAAGCTGACCCCGGAAAATACCGCCCTGGGCCAGGTGCGGGTGGATTGCTGGGGTGGATGGATCTGGATCAACCTGGATCCCAACTGCGAGCCGCTGCGGGATTATCTGGAGCCGGCCGCGTCTGTACTCGATCATTTCGAGTTGCAGAATCTGCGCTATAAATGGCGACGCTGGGGGGTGTTCGACTGCAACTGGAAGGTCGCGATCGAGGCCTTTATAGAAACCTATCACGTTCCCGCGACGCACCCGGAATATATGAAGTTCGGGGTCTATCAGGGGTGGGGCCGGCAGGAGGGTCTGCACAGTTCCCTGGGGTATGACGCAAAGGGCGAGAACAAGGGCAGGCTCCGCCTTGGTTCAGGCAAGGACGCCCGCAAGGCAACCGCCGAGATGGTCGCCTATACGATGGAGCATGTGAATTCGAACTTCTCGCAGTCGCTACTCGACGCGGCGATGCGGCTGGAGGACGAATTGCCCGAAACCGCCACCGAAGAGGAGGTGTTGAAACACTGGCTCAGTTCGGCGCGCCAGGCCGATGCGGCGCAGGGCGTCGTGTGGCCGACCGTTGCGCCCGAACTCGTGGCGCGCAGCGGTGTGGCCTGGAACATCTTCCCGAACTTCAGACTGGGGCACGCCGTCAATAACGGCCTGTGCTATCAAGCGAGGCCTTATGGCGACGATCCAGACAAGTGCATCTTCGAAGTTTCGGTGTTCGAACTATACCCTGAGGGCGCCGCGCCCAAGACTGAGTGGGTCCATACGCCGCTGGGCGATCCCGGCTGGGGATCGGTGCTGTCACAGGATTTCTCGAATATGGCGGCTGTACAGCAAGGCATGAAATCGACCGGCTTCGCTGGACCGCGTCCCAATCCAAAGGAAGAAGGTGCAGTCGTTGCGCTTCATGAGACCTTGGCGACCTATATGGGGTTGGGGCGGCCGCAAACGATCTAGGACAGGGCGCCGTAGAATAGATGGCCCCGTCTATTGCGCGAGGGACGAAGCAATCCATCGAGTGTATCCGCGACTCGCCACGCTAAGGTCGTAGTGACGATCGACAAATTTAAGGCCTTCTCAAATTAGGGTGCAGTCGAGATTGGGGAGGAGGGGAGGGTTTTCATCGCCCCCCCCCTCCAATTCCCCGCTTCAGTAGGACCGCGGCATGCCAAGCTCATGCTGACCGATATGTGCGAGTACAAGATTATTGGAAATCGGGGCAATGCGGAACAGGCGCGCTTCCTTCCACTTGCGTTCCACGTCGAACTCACGCGCGACGCCATAGCCGCCATATGTCAGCATACATGCTTCGGCCGCCGCCCACGCGCCTTCCGAAGCAAGATATTTGGCCATGTTCGCTTCTGCGCCACAGGCCAGCCCGGCATCGAGCGATGCCGCCGCCTTGTTTCGCATCAATTCTGCGGCCTGCACCTCGATATAGGCCTTTGCAATGGGGAATTGTACACCCTGATTTGCACCGATAGGCCGACCGAAGACCACGCGTTCGCTGCCATAGCGAGCCGCCCGGTCGCAGAACCAATATCCATCGCCGATCGATTCACTTGCAACCAGCAACCGCTCTGCATTCAGACTGTCGAGCAGATAGTGGAACCCGCGCCCCTCCTCTCCGATCCGGTCGTCGTCCGATACCTGCAAATCTTCAATGAAGACCTCGTTGGTGTGATGGTTGAGCATGGTCGGTATGGCTTTTCCCCGCAAGGCATCACCAGCCTTTGCGATATCGACCAGGAAAAGGGACAGGCCGTCCGTTTTCCGCTTTACCTCCTCCAATGGCGTGGTTCTGGCGATGAGCAGATAATAATCAGATTGGAAATAGCGTGATGTCCATATCTTCTGGCCATTGATGACATATCCCCCCGTTACGCGGCGGGCGAAGGTCTTGATGTTCAGTGTGTTCGAACCAGCGTCCGGCTCGGTTACGCCGAACGCTTGCAGCCGAACGCTGCCATCAGCAATGCCGGGCAGCAACCTTGCTTTCTGCTCTGGACTGCCGTGCTTAAGCAGCGAAGACATGGTATACATTTGCGCGTGGCAGGCCGCTCCATTTCCACCCGAGCGATTAATCTCTTCAAGGATCACGCAGGCATCAAGCATGGTAAGGCCTGACCCGCCATATTCCTCGGGAATGAGTGCTGCCAGCCAACCGGCTTTAGTCATGGCATCGACGAATTCGCTGGGATAGCGCTCTGTCTGTTCGCAGTCCTGCCAATATTGTGAGCCGAAGTCGGAGCACAACCTTCTCACTGCTTCACGAATGGCCTGCTGCGTTTCTGAATATGCAAAATCCATGGTGATCCCTATGATTCAGCCGATCACGCCGGCGGCCATGAGCCGCTCGATCGCATCGGGGGATTTGCCCAGGGCGCTGAGCACGACATGCGTGTCTGCACCCAGTGACGGGGGAGGCGAAACGGCCGCCATTCGGCCCCGGTCCAATGTGACCGGCAATCCGATCACACGAAAGTTCGGAGCATTCTCCAGCGGCATGGCGACAATGATGCCGGTCTGATCGACCTGTGGATCGGGAAGCGATTCCGCGATCGTGCGTAGCATGCTGCAAGGAGCTCCGGACCGGCGCAAACGCGCGACGACTTCCTCTCCCGGGAGCGTCCTCGTCACAGTTTCCAGTGCAGCGTGCAACGCATCGCGGTTGCGCACGCGTTCGGGGTTGGAAGAGAAACGTTCATCATTCAAAAGGTGGAGACAATCGAGCCCCTCGCATACCGCGCGAAAAAGATTGTCATTGCCTGCACCGATGAAAACCTGCCCATCGCTACTGAGAAACAGTTCATAGGGCGCGGACATGGCCATGGCCGATCCCATCCGGCCGGGCGCAACGCCCGTGGCAAGATATGCAGCAGCAGGAACCGTCATCCAGGCCATGCCAGTTTCCAGCAGACTTGCCTCGACAAGGCCTCCCACGCCCGTGGTGGCTCGGCGCAACATAGCTGCCATGATCCCGAGCGCCGCCCACATGCCGGTTCCCATGTCGATCAGCGAAACGCCGACCCGGACGGGATCACCACCGGCCGCTCCGGTCACACTCATAACGCCGGTATAGGCCTGTAGCAGGGGATCATAGCCCGGCAGCGAGGCCATGTCGCCGGTCTGTCCGAACGCACTGATGGCGCAATAGATGAGATTGGGGTTATGGGCATGTAGATGCTCAAAGCCCAGACCGCGCCGCTCCATGCTCCCCGGCTTCAACGAGTGCACCACGATATCTGCGTTGGCTGCAAGTTCACGGATGAGTGCCTGACCGTCTGACTGGTCGATGTCGATGGCGATGCTTCGCTTGTTGTGGTTCAAGGCCAGAAACGTGGACGATTGTCCGTGAATTTCAGGTGGCCGCCAGTTGCGCGTATCGTCCCCTGATCCGGGACGCTCGACCTTTATCACGTCGGCGCCGAAATCACCCAGTATTCGAGTGCAGTAGGGCCCCGCAACATTCTGTGTAAGGTCTAGAACCCTGCAACCCTTGAGAATATTTCCAATCAAGATCACCTCCCAGCCTGCGCTTCCTGCATTCCCCGAAGTCATCAAGAAAAACAAGCCTTATTGTACGGTCAATTCAAACATTCCACCTCCGGAAGGCTAGCTCGGGGGCAAAATGGCCCTTGCGCAGCACCGTTCGGAGGTATAGTCCGTACAAACATTTGATGATCGAGCGGAGTCATTCACGATGAAGGTTAATCTCGGCGTGTTCGCCCACAATTCGCACGATTGGGATCGGCTCCAAGCTGGCCGTTATGACGAACTGCCTGCCGAGCCCGACTGGAAGTTTGTGCAAGCGGGTTTTGAGCTGGGCAAGTTGGCCGAGCCCTTGGGGTTCGACGGGATCTGGGCGCCGGAGCATTTCGGGACCCCTTATGGCATGTCCCCCAACCCGCTACAGATGCTGACCTATTTTGCCGGATGTACCGAACGCATCACATTTGGAACGATGGTTGCCGTCGCCCCCTGGTGGCACCCCGTGCGCATGGCGCACCAGATTGCGTATCTCGACATCATCTCGAACGGTCGGCTCGATACGATCGGTCTGGGCAGGGGGGTCGCAAAAAAGGAATTCGATGCGCTGGGCATACCGCGTGAGGAGGCCAGACAGCGACTGGATGAGACGCTCGACATTCTCGAACTCGCATTCTCGCAGCAACGCTTCTCCTATGATGGCGAAATCTTCAAAATTCCAGAAATGGAACTGCGACCGGCGCCTAAGAGCAATGATTTGCACAAACGTCTGTTCGGATCGGCATCGTCGGCCGAATCGGCAGAGATGCTCGCACGCCGCGGGCTCACGCCGCTTTTCGTCGGCAACAAGCCACTCGAAGATGCCGGTCGCGAGACGTTGCGCGTCAATACAATTCGTATTGAAGAAGGGTTCGCTCCCGTTCAGCCCAAGAATGTGATGATGCTGTTTTGCGCCAGGGATCCCGACGAGGAACAGCGCGCTGACGAATGGCTTCTGACCGCCAATCGCGACGTGAGCCTCCACTACGGATTTGCTGACCCGTCAAACTTCGCGGGGGTGAAAGGCTATGAGGCTTATGCTAACCGGCAGGCTAACGCGACCGCCGTACTTGACGCTGTATCGGAGGCGGCGCTGAAGGACAAAAGCAAGCAAGGCGGACCGAAGCTTCCGGGCTATCATCCTTCCAACCTGCTCATCGGCACGCCGGATGAAATTGTAAGGCGGATCGAGGAGGCACAGCGTGTTTGTTCGTTCTCGGAAATAACGGTGCTTCCGCAATTTGGCACCATGCCTTATGCCGTGGCGGCCGAGAGCATGAAGCTCTTTGCTGAAGAAGTACTGCCCCATGTCCAAAAGATGGCCGCGCCTCTTCACCCAACGGTAGTGCCCAGCCTGGACACGGCCGAGTGATGATGGCTGATCGAGGCGCGGTAACCTTGGTCGAGGTTGCGCCACGTGATGGATTCCAGTCGGTAGGCCGGATTATATCAACGGGAAAAAAGCTGGAGGTTATCCGCCAACTTCATGCCGCTGGTCTCCGCCGCATCGAAACAACATCTTTTGTCAGCGCGCGTGCGGTTCCGCAGATGGCTGATGCCGCCCAGATCGCGGCGGCTACTGCCCGAATGGTTGGGCTGGATGCGCAGGTACTGGTGCCTAACGCTGCCCATGCGCGACGAGCCATGGAGTCTGGTGCGGAGCATTTCAGTTGCTTCCTGTCAGCCAGCGAACCGCACAACCTTGCAAATATCAAGCGAACACGGGCGCAATCGCTGGCGGACTATGCAGAGATCATCGCGCTGATTCCGGTGTCAGCTCGCGTTCGATTCAACGTCTCGACGGCGTTCGATTGTCCCTTTGCCGGACGTGTTGAGGCGGCCGAGGTGATTGCCACCATCGAAGCTGCACTCACGGTCCGCAACGATGTCGAGGTGGCGCTATGCGATACAACCGGTCGCGCTGAACCGGCTCAAGTCGATTCCCTGTTCCGGCAAGCTGCAACGCGCTTTCCCGGCGTTCGATCCTGGGCCTTCCACGCGCATGACACCTACGGGCTTGGATGCGCTAATGCCTATGCCGCCTATCTCGCCGGCGTCCGCGTTTTCGATGCGTCGGTGGCAGGCATTGGCGGATGCCCGTTCGCGCCCGGTGCAACGGGCAATGTCGCAACCGAGGACCTGGCCTGGATGTTCGACCGAATGGGTGTGTTGCATGGTCTCGACTGGGCGGCACTGGGACGTGCCGGAAATGTTGTGGCGGCGATCGAAGGCGCGCGATCGGGTGGGCGTGTACGGGTTGCGCTAGCTGCACGCGAGCGGGCCATGGCTGAAGTGGCTTTTCAATGACGTGCAGGCCGACCGAAGTGGCGCCGATGAACGACGCGCGCATGGCCGTCTTGCAGGAGCGATACAGGGTCGAACGCGACCGTCGGCTAATCGATCGGGCTACCGATCAGTTCATTCACGCGTCCGATCGGCGGGCGCCGATTGATCTGTTGGCCGATCCGCATTGTCCGGTAACGGTGCGCGAGCCGCTGCATGTCGATATCGAGGTACTGGTTCTGGGGGCAGGCTGGGCCGGCATTCTGGCCGGCTGGCATCTTCGGCAGGCTGGTGTTGCCGATGTGCGCATTATCGATATGGCAGGGGATTTCGGGGGAGTATGGTATTGGAACCGCTATCCGGGCATCCAATGCGACAACGACTCCTGTTGCTATCTGCCGTTGCTTGAGGAGACCGGGTTCGTCCCGTCCCGCAAGTTCGCGGATGGGCCCGAGATCATGCGGTATGCACAATCGGTGGCGCGCCAAGCAGGTCTTTACGAAGGCGCGCTGTTTCATACGGCATGCACTGCCCTTCGTTGGGACGAACAAGGGCGTCGATGGCATGTGACAACAGATCGCGGCGACCGGATTCGCGCACGCTTCGTTATCATGGGCAATGGCCTGATCACGACGCCGAAACTGCCAGGTCTCCCAGGGATCGACCTGTTTCGGGGCAAGATGTTTCACACCAGCCGCTGGGACTACACCTACACGGGCGGTAGTTGTGAAAATCCGGTCCTGCACAAACTGGGCGACAAGCGCATTGCGATCGTTGGTACTGGCGCAACGGGAGTTCAGGCGATCCCCTATTTGGGCAAATATGCTGAAAAGCTGTTCGTGATCCAGCGCACGCCCTCTACCGTCGATGCACGCGCTAATGCACCGGTCGATCCGGATTGGATCGCGAGCTTGCCACCGGGCTGGCAGCGCGAGCGCCAACGCCAGTTCCAGATGGGGGCAATCGAAGGTCTGCCCCCGGGCGGCCTTGATGTGATTTGTGACATCTGGACCGAAATCAACCGCAACTTGGCAAACGAACTTGGCGCGCTTCGCGACCAGCCAAGCCAGCAGGATGTTATGCGTCGCCGCGAAGCGATGGATTATCGCGTGATGGAGCGCCTCCGTAAGCGCGTCGACGATTTAGTAGACGATCCGGCCACCGCTGAGAGCCTGAAACCATGGTATCGCTTCATGTGCAAGCGGCCGGCGAGCAACGATGACTATTATCCGACGTTCAACCGGCCCAATGTGGAGTTGATCGACGTATCCGGCACGCGCGGGGTCGAACGCATGACCGCGACAGGATTCGTGGCTAACGGCGTCGAATATCCGGTTGACTGCGTGATTTTCGCAAGCGGATTCGAGGTGACGAGCGATCTTATTCAGCGCTGGAATATCCCGGTCATCGAAGGGATCGCTGGTCAGTCACTGTACGAGCGCTGGGCGGATGGCTATCGGACGTTGCATGGCATGAGCGCGCACGGCTTTCCCAACCTGTTCTTCACCGGTTTCCTGCAAAGTGGCTTCAATGCGACAACAACCGAGATGATCAACCGTCACGTCGAGCATATTGCCTACATCATAGGTCAGTGCCAAGGCCTCGGCTACGAACGGGTCGAGCCGACCGTGGAGGCCGAGCAGGCGTGGATTGATCATATTCGCGATACCCGCATCGACCTCAACGACTTTGCCGATGAGTGTACGCCGAGCTATTTCAACGGCGAGGGCGACCGGAGCAAGAAGCGATGGTTTGCTGGCGAGCCCTATGGACCGGGCTGGGCCGCTTTTGAAGCATTGCTTCGGAAATGGCGCGCTCAAGGCGATATGCAGGGTATGAATATGGCGTGATAGTTCTACCTGTTACAGGTCAAAACTTGAGTTGGCGGCGGGTCAGCTGTGTTGAAGCGACGTAGCGGTCCGACGGATGGTAACTCAAGCTTATTTCAAACGGCTGGCCTTTGGCATTCATATAGCGTCGATGAACCAACAGGGCGGGCGCCCCCTCAGAGCAGTTGAGTAGGTTGGCGAATTTGGCATTTACGACAATTGCGCTAATCCGCTGCTCGACTGTCTCGGCCTGAAAGCCTTTGATCCGTCGAACGCGGTCGAAAAAGGGGCCAGTGTCGGAGATGAGCGCTTGGCGATGCGGGATTAACTCCTTGCCGAGCAGTACCTCCGTCCAGCACAGCGGATTGCTGTCGCCTTCGCGATAGCGCAGCCCGGCGAACCGCAGCCACCTTGAGCCAACCTTGCAGAGCAGTTGCTTGGCCATTTGCTCACGTGCAACGATTACGCCCTCTTCGAGCATTTCGAACCGCGTCTCTGCCGCGTAATTGTCGAGCTCTGAAAGCGTGGCGACAGTTTGTACATAGGGGGGGAGGGGCAGCGCGGCGACAATTGTGCCAGCGCCCCGTTGACGATCAAGTACACCGCTCTGTTGAAGATCGCGCAGTGCCTCGCGCACTGTATGGCGACTGACGCCAAAGCGTTCGCACAATTCCAGATCGGTCGGGAAGCGTTGCCCTACTGGATATCGCCCGTCCGCGATCTCTTTCGCCAATGTTTCCCGCAGTCGAATGTATCGGACCATTTTGACGGCTTGCAGATGTGTGAGAGCAGTGTCAAGCGAGTGTGCATCGTTGTGCTCGCCGCTACGGGCCGCTGACGAAATATCCGGACAAATTGGCGGGATCTTCCTCCCTCACCGCCATGAGCCGGAAGTTGCCATGGACATTGGCAAAAAAAAGGGGATTATGAGGAAATATCCGTACAATGATTCGATAATGAGATGCGGGCATGAGAGGGAGGGGATTATGTGCAAGACGATGTTGGCAGTTTTGCTTGCGGCTGTGAGCCAGCCGGGCATTGCCTGGGCTCAGATGGCGGCGTCGCAGCCGCTTGCCGATGAGGCGCGCGAAGAACCAACAGCTGATGGGGATATCATTGTAACGGCGCAGCGTCGTTCCCAGAGGCTGCTGGAAGTCCCGATGTCGATCACTGCGATTCAGGGAGAGGCGATCGTTAACAACGGCATCACTTCGACGGTTGCGCTCGCGCAGATTTCGCCGGGCGTGGTAACTGTGAACAATGGGTTTGGTTTTCTGCCTGTCATTCGCGGCATCCAGTCGACGGGAACATCTCCAGGTGACGAGACGAACGTCGCTGTCTACATCGACGATGTTTCGATCGGAACGCCGATTGCTGGTTTCTTCGATTTGGCCGACATTGCGCAGATCGAGGTGCTCAAGGGCCCCCAAGGTACGCTCTATGGACGCAATGCCACCGGCGGCGCGATTCGTATTCAGACACGCAAGCCGGAGTTCGAAACAACCGGCAGTATCTCGGCCGACTATGGGTTCCACTACAAGGATTTCCGTGCGGCGGGTTTTGTGACTGGCAAGCTGGCCGATGGGGTTGCTGGTTTGCTCAGCGCGACATATCGCCGCGGGGGCGGCTTTATCAAGGGCATCGCGGGCAACGAAGGACGCACCTACGGCAAGCCCAACAATTATGTACTCCGTGGCAAGCTACTGGTTCAACCGGTGTCATCCGTCGAGGTCGTGCTGGCAGGCGACGTCTGGTCCCAGCAAAATGATTCGGTGTTCATTTCGAACATCAAGGGTGGCGCCAATCCATTTCCGCTTATCCTCGGCACGATTCCGAGCCGCCCCTACACCCACGCCGGCGTTACGCAGCCGCGCGCCGACCTTAAGGGTTGGGGCACCAGTGTGGACGCGAAGTTCGATTCGTCGGGCGGAGTATCGGTACGGTCCTTGACTGCGTATCGCCACGTTGAGGTTCAATCGCAATCGGATACAGATCGTACAAGCGCCTCGATTGGTTCGAACCAGATTTCGCAGAGACAGGATGCTTTCAGCGAGGAACTGATCGTCGCAAGTCCGGGGGGTCAGATGCTGGATTGGATCGTGGGGGCTTATTATCTCAACAACAAGGCTTCCAATCCCTATTTCCGTAATATCGTCGGCGATTCACCAGGTGGCGCACCGAACGTCGCGTTCACCAATCACATGTCTGTCGAGGCTGTCGCTGGATTTGGCGAGGTCACGCTCAACCCCACGCCCAAACTGCATTTGACTGGAGGTCTGCGCTACAATTCGGAGACCAAAAAGTTCATGTGGCGAAACCTGCTCAACGCGGCGGCCTCTGTGACCAACAGCCAGAGGACCTGGAACAGCACGACTTGGCGCGCGGTGGCTCGCTATGACCTTAGCGACTCGGCGAATTTATACGGATCAGTCAGCACGGGCTTTAAGAGCGGCGTCTACAACGCTTATTCCGCGCTGGATAAGCCGGTAAACCCGGAGAAGATCACTGCGTTCGAAATTGGTTCAAAGGCGCGTATAGGCGGCATTAATCTCACCGCCGCTGGCTATATTTACAATTATCGCGATATTCAGGTCAGCTCCTACACCTATTTCGGAAATCCGCCGGCGCTCCAACTCACCCTGAGTAACGCTGCCTCGGCGCGGATGAGCGGTGTCGAGTTCAGTGCGGATGGCTCTTTGGGTGGTGGCTTCGGCTTTAGCGCCGGCTTTGCTTGGCAACCGCAGAGCGAATATAAGCGATTCACGTCGGCTCAGGTTACTATCCCGTTGCAGCCGTCCGAAGTGAAGGTTCCGTTCGATGGCGTGATTGCGAAGGTAGTGGTTCCTTTCGATGCTTCGGGCAGCCGCACCGTTCGATCGCCCGAAGTAACGGCCAACGCGCGGCTGACCTATGAAGCCGATCTGGGTGGCGGCCGACTGAACGCGTCGGTGAACGGTGCCTACACCTCATCCTTCTTCTGGCAACCGGGAAATTACTCCCGAGAAGAACCCTATGTCGTGATCAATTTCCGGCTCGGGTGGGAAAAGAACGGCATTACCTATTCGCTCTTCGGCACCAACCTCACTGGCTCCGATTATCACACAGACTATGTACCCAATGTTCGGGGCGACAGCGTCAAGTTCATACCCCGACACGAGTTCGGCATCGGCGTAAAATACGCCTTCTGACGCAGTTTGTGCGCCCTCACACGGTTCAATCGCGTGGGGGCGTGCTCGTACAGGCCCGTAGGACATGCAGTATGGACAATCCCTTAACCTCGATCGAAACAATCCTGGCCGAAAGCCGGGCTGGAAGGATTGTCGTCCTAATCGATGATGAACGGTCAGTCGGGATGGGCATGGCAATCATGCCAGCCAGTTTTGTCACGGCAGAGAAAATCACATTCCTCGCAGTCCATTGTCGAGGGGTCATCTGCCTTGCCTTAGCGCCAGAGCGCGTCGCGCAACTCAATCTAACGCCGATGGTCGCGCAAAACGGATCTGCGCGTCAGTCAGCTTTCACCGTGTCGATCGAGGCGAGGACAGGCGTTACCACGGGCATCTCCGCAGCGGATCGCGCCAGAACGATCGAGGTTGCGATCGATCCGCATATGGGCGCGAGCGAAGTTGTTTCACCAGGTCACATCTTTCCGGTGGCATCGCGAGACGGCGGCGTACTCGTGCGTGCGGGCTTTTCGGAAGCGGCAGTCGATCTTGCGCGGCTCGCAGGGCTAAACCCAAGCGGCGTGCTGGCCGCGATCCTGGGTGAGGACGGCGATGTTGCCTCAGCCGACCAGTTGATCGAATTCGCCAACGCGCACCATTTGAAGATTGGAACTATTCGAGATCTCATCGCCTACCGCCGCGCGACGGAAATTCTGGTTGAACGTGTTTCATCAGAAACCATTGACAGCGCGCATGGAGGCCTGTGGCGCACACATGTGTATCGGAACCGTACGGATGGAACCGAGCATATTGCGCTGGTTAAGGAGGGATATGACAAGCGCGGTCCCGTTCTCGTGCGAATGCATACCTTCCTGGCACAGGATGACGTGCTTGCCCGCAAAGGGTCGCGAAGGAAGCTTATTCCCAGCGCCATGGATGCTATTGCTGAGGCCGGAGCCGGCATTGTCGTCTTGATCCGTGGATCGATTTTACTTCATGAACAACCATCCGCGCCCCAAACAACCTTGCGCGAATTTGGAATAGGAGCGCAAATTCTGCGTGATCTGGAAGTAACCCAGATCGAACTCCTGAGCAACACGCTTGAACTGCCTTTAGCAGGCATCAGTGCATATGACCTTGAGGTCGTCGGCATCAGGCGGCTGGGAACCTGAAGGCATATGAACGGCTATGGATCGAGACCGCGACATAGCGCGATACTCCTTCCCAGTATCATCCGCGCAAGAAATGACCGGCAAAATGTATCGGGACCGAGGACCGGGATACTGCTGACCAAATCATGATCTCATGGTCAAAATAGTGTGGCGTCGTTTTCCGGTATATATGGCAGAAATTCCCGCCGGGAGCGAAACTTGTCCGCCCACAGCGGATCGCCGATCATTCCCCGGCCCACGGCGACGAGATCGAACTCTTCCTGCTTGAAGCGCTGAATCAACGGCTCAAAATCGTCCGAGGCTTTCGCGCCATCACCTTTGTCATACATGCCGTGATTCATACCGACACCACCGACTGCCATGGACAGTTTTCCAGTAATGCGTTTCGCCCATCCCGCCAGATTGCCGGGATGGCGTTCGAAAGCGGCGCTATTAAAATAGCGGACGCTGGCGTCAAATACGTCAACGCCGGCATCGGCTAGCGGGCAAAGCACTTCGGCAAGTTCTTCGGGCGTGTCGGCAAGCTTCGCCCGGAAGTCCTGCTGCTTCCATTGCGAAAAGCGGAAGAATATTGGGAACTCTTCACCGATAGATGTTCGGATGCGCCGCACGATTTCGGCACCGAACGCTGAGCGCCGTGCCCGATCACCGCCCCAACGGTCCTGACGTCGGTTAGTGCCCTCCCAGAGAAAATTGTCGATAAGATAGCCATGGCCGCCATGGAGCGCGATACCGTCGAAGCCCGCTACCAGTGCATTTTTGGCGCAACGCTCGAATGCGGCAATGGCATCCTCGATGTCGCACTCCGTCATCGGTTCTCCGATGTGGGGATCTGATGGTATGAAACTTGGCGCAATGGACGTCATACGTCCCAAAGGCCCCCAGATACCGGATGGACTGACAGTAGCGCTCTTCGGGAAAGGGCCTGTGCCGGGTTTCCGCATGGCACCTTGATGCCATAGCTGCGGTATGATTTTTCCGCCGGCCGCATGCACCGCATCGGTAACCATGCGCCAACCGGCGATCGCCCGGTCCCCCGCCAGAAGCGGGATGTTGTTCTCGCCCAAGCCGGCATCTCCCAAGGCCGCGGCATGATCGACCGCGACGCCTTCCGTGATGATAAGACCAGTGCCGCCTTCAGCCCGTCGGCGGTAATAAGCGAGAACGGCCTCGTCGGGAATGCCGTCAGGACAGTAACCCCGGGTCATCGGCGACATGACAATACGATTTCGGAATGTAACGCTTCTTACGGTCAGGGGCGTGAACAGAGCCGCCCGCTCATCGCGTTCGAATCGTCGGTCAACAACCATGGGCTCGTCCCTTTTCGCAGGAATGCGCTGCATTGGATGGAAGTCACAGGGATCGAGGATGCTCGATGCCCCGCAGTGAGTCTTGTCATTTTGTCCGGACTATCTTGAATCTGCGACGTTGCGCAATATCGCATTTCGGCCACACTCAAAGTTATGATGGTGAAGCGGATTCAGCCATTCGATGATGTGCCTGTGCAAGAGAGGGAGAAACGCCCGTTTCCCGCTATCGTCCCAAACTTTGCGGGCAAGGCAATTGCACGCCGAAGCGTCGGTCCTGCTGGAAAGGCGTGTCCGGGGTAGCAATTACATCCGGACTATCGCGCTACCGTCATTCCGCATAGCCGGGGCATTTTATCTGGCTTGCTTTACCGATTTAAAGTACGTACATTTTCATGGAGCGATAAGACGTGCAGGAAGATTGACCGAACATATTGACACATCGAAAGATGTGGCAGGTCAAATCTACCGCGACACTCTCGGGCTCCCGGCATGTCGAGCGTTCTATTTCTTAGAAGCCGAACGCGAAGGTGGGCCGGCACAAATTGAGAAGGAGGGGAAAATGGCAAGACTTTTGCTCTGCGCACTGCTCAGCGCTACGAGTTCATTTTACGCGATAGCGGCGCATGCACAGGCAGCAGCGTCTCCGGCAGAAGCGGCAAGCGACGTAGGCAACCGCCTTCAGGACATCATCGTAACCGCACGAAAGCGGGAGGAGACGTTGCAGGACGTGCCGGTCGCTGTGTCTGCGGTCGGTGGCGAGCAACTCCGGCGCGCCCTTGCAAATGACCTCAACAAGATGGCTGAACTGGCGCCTCAGGTCAGCATAGGTCAGGGCGGCACTGGGACAGGCGCCGTGATTACCGTTCGCGGCGTCAGTTCCGGTTCTAACGATGCGGGTTTGGATCAATCCGTGGCGATCGAGTTCGACAATGTGCCCCTCAGTCGCGGCCACATCCTCGCGGCCGCGTTGTTCGACATTGAGCAGGTACAGGTCTTGCAGGGCCCCCAGGCACTGTTCTTCGGCAAGAATTCACCGGCGGGCGTTATCTCCATCAGTTCGGCCAATCCGACAGACAGGTTCGAAGGTTATGTAAACGCCGGTTATGAGTTCGAAGCTCGCCAAAAATATGTGGAGGGCGCCGTATCGGGCCCCTTCTCGAATAGCTTGCGCGCTCGCGTGGCTGCACGCATTTCCGATATGCGTGGCTGGCTCAAGAACGTCGCGCAGTCGCGACCGGATATCCTCAACCCTGCCGTTACGATTCCAGCCCCCTCCCATCGGTGGGGTCCTGCGAATCAGGACGTAGCCATCAGGGGCACGCTCGTCTGGGCTCCATCGACCGATTTCGAAGCGAACCTCAAGGCCACCTACAACACGCAGAAGCGCACATTCGCGTCCAGTGAGCCGTTCTGCATAGCTCCTACGACATCGCCCGTATTCCTGGGCACCCGTCCTCTTCCCGATTCCGACTGTAAGAAGAACCGAGAGACGACAGTCGGCTCGGTCCCGGCACAATATCGCGTCAACGCCCCTTATACGCGGAACGGCGATCCTTATTATAGCGCCAAGATCGCGCTTCTAGCCTTGACGATGAAAAAGGATTTCGATGTCGGCTCCATCACATCGACTACCGGTTACTATGACCAGATCACTCAGCAGCTCAATAGCGCCGATCAGACATCCTATGCCACGATATGGTTTCCTCAGCGCGACCATTATAAAATAACGACTCAGGAGCTACGTTTCGATACTGAACTCGATGGGCCACTCAACTTTATGATTGGCGGATATTACGAGCATTTTTCTCGTAAATTCTACAATGCGCCGGACTTGTTTCACACGTTCAATCCGCAAGCTGGGAATTATTTCGCAGTAGAAATGGAATCCTTGTCGAAAGGAACTTACATTTCCGCCTTTGCACAGGCTCGATGGAATATCCTCGATAATCTGGAACTATCAGGCGGCGCACGGTGGAGTTCGGACGAAAAAACCCTAGATGCTGTCAATACGCAGGTCGGTCCTGGCCAAATTGCTACTGTGTTTCCGCGCGGCGTGCATTTGAAGTCAAAATTCAAGGATCAGCATATTTCACCGGAGGTGACGCTGACGTGGCACCCAGCCCCCGGCCAGACACTTTATGGCGCCTATAAAACGGGCTACAAGGGAGGCGGCATCTCCAACGCATTCCTCATCCCAAAAAGCTCGACGCCGGAGAATATCCAGTTTCAGCCGGAGACTGCCGAAGGTTTTGAGGTTGGTTACAAGGCGACCGCGATGGACCGCAGGTTACGCTTCGATGTGACTGCCTACAATTACAAGTACGGCAATCTTCAGGTCGTATCGTATAATGCCTCGACTATATCCTTCGTTTTGCAGAATGCCGCATCTGCCCGGATCAAGGGCGTTCAGGGATCGGTCGCCTTCCTGGCCACCGAAGGTCTGACTTTGCGCGGTAATCTCGGCTATAATTCAGCGAAGTACATCAATTTCGCCAACGCCCCCTGCTATTTGGGCCAAACGGCTGCGACAGGCTGCTCTGGCACGCCGGCCGCTCAGAATCTAGCGGGCAAAGCCCTTCTTCGCGCACCGAAGCTAACCTACAGTATCGGCGCTGATTACAAAGCCCCCCTGTCCAATACTGTCGAACTCAACCTTGGGGTGCAGGGGACGCACACAAGTTCCTATCAGACCGCTACCGATTATGCGCCTGCCGGCTTTCAAAAGGCCTACTGGATTTTGAACGCTTCAGCCGGTTTGGGCTTCGGCGAGGGCAAGTATGAGATCGCCGTGATCGGGCGCAATCTTACCAACAGCTATTATATGCTCAACTCCAACGGTCAGTCCGGGTCCGGAAACCCCAACCAGCAAGTCGGATTTTTCAATCGCCCGCGTGAAGTCGCGCTCCAGGCCAGCATGCGGTTCTAATATGCCGTTCCTCCCGGCGCGGCAGGCCGGGAGGAGCATGGTAAAGAGACGGCTTGAAACACGAGCAGGGGGAGAAGGCGTGCATGATTTCTACAGGCCGACAGGCGCACATCGCGATGGATTACATCAGCGGCCTTGGCAGGGGCGAGATAGACCTTGGTCATCTTGCTGAGGACATGACCGCCTGGTCTCCTGCGATGCGGATGGTGAGCCGTAACGAATTTCTTCCAAGGCTCCCCGTTATGTCGAAGGTGTTTATGACGCCTTTGACGTTCACGTTCGACAGCATCACCGCTCAGCCCGGGCGCGTCGCGGTGCAATGCCGCTCGCATGGGGTGCTCTATAATGGCGAAGTTTATAGCAACGAATATCTCTTTCTGATCGAGTTCAACGATGAGGGACGAATCTCTCATGCGCGCGAATATTTCGATATCGACCGGCTTCGCGACATTCTGAAGCCGGCAATCGCAGCATGGCATGCAATGCACGCGATATAGTAGCGCTGCCGCGAGACTTTCGAGCAGCTTGGCGGATCAGGCAAAGGTGCCGTCTTTGAGAAGGCTCATGGCTATCTCACTGAGCCGCGCCGAGAGTGCCAGAGACCACAACTCCCAAGAGGGAGGGATATGAGCGAGCCGACGAACAAGTCTTGCCCCGGGGTTGGCGAGCGGGTAGTGCGGATGATGCTGGATCGCGAGAAGGACTGACCCTCGCGCGGGCAGCAGTGATGGCGATCGCGGTGAACATGGGGATGACGACCACAGATGCATCCCGTGGCCGTTTTTCCGCTCAGGCCGCGTCGGCTCGCAAAAGCAGACCGGCCGGCGAGCGGCTCGGCCATCACGGTTTCGGCATCCGCCACGATGCGGTCGATCAGTTCCGTACAGGTCGGAATACGCATGATTACAAGTCCGCCAAGCGGAAAACGCCCGCCCAAGAGGGGCGCTGTCAGCCCCGTGCGTTCGGATCAAGGCTCCAGCGTGGTTCCCGATTTTCGGCAAAGGCGGCCGGTCCTTCGGCAAAGTCCGGATGACTCCAGTGGGACTTGAGCAGTTCCCACCCCAAATCGCTGCTCGACGGTTCGGCCATTTCGACGGTTGCCCAGATCGCCCTCTTGGTAAGCGCAACGGCCTGAGGTGAGTTCGCCGCGATCATGGTCGCGATTTCGCGGGCACGGTTCATGACCGCCGCCGCGCTGTTTTCCAGAAGATCGACCATGCCCAGGGTCCAGGCGCGTTCCGCACACATGCGGTAGGAGCGACCGGCGAGCGCCAGCAGCAGGGCTGCTCCTACCCCCGCGCGCCTTGCAATCCCCTGGGTTTCCAGCGCCGATACCTGTCCGACTGAGACATGACTATCCATGAAGTAGCTCGTGGCGGAGGCGATCACGATGTCGCAGTCAGCCACGAAATGCAGACCACCGCCATTGCACAGACCGTTGACCGCACAGATCACTGGCTTGCTCATCCGGACCATTCTAGGCGTGAAGCGGTTGACCTCGGCGTTGGGGCGGTTGTGCAAGGTGCCTGTGCCCACTTGCAGGGCACCGACGTCTGCGCCGGTGCAGAAGTGGCGATCGCCCGCGCCGGTGATGATCGCGACCCGAATGGCGGGATCAGCCTCGACCCGGGCCCAGGCTTCCTCCAGCGCGGTCAAAACCGAGGGATCGAGCGCATTGCCTCGATGGGGTCGGTTGATCGTCAATGTAGCGACGCTGCCATCAATTTCGAATAGAAGCGATTGCTCGCCGTCACGGCTGATCGTCATTTTCGCTACCCCGACTCGTTGTCTCTGCATCTGGTGGACTGCCACCGGTTCTATCTCCCCGCTCGCAGCGACCGCTACGACAGAAGATTGACAGGGTGCGACAGGTGCTCGGCTGCGATTATAGTCCCGACATGCACAGATATTTGAGCTCGGTATAATCGTCGATGCCATGGCGGCTGCCCTCGCGCCCCATGCCCGACTGCTTGACCCCTCCGAACGGCGCAACTTCAGTCGAGATCAGCCCAGTGTTGATACCGAGCATTCCGACTTCCAGTGCCTCGCCGACCCGCCATGCGCGCGCAAGGTCGCGGGTGTAGAAATAGCCCGCCAGGCCTACTTCTGTGTCGTTAGCGACGGTTACTACCTCCGCCTCATCGTCAAACAGGAAGAGCGGCGCGACAGGGCCAAAGGTCTCCTCACGCGCGATCGCCATGTCGATTGTGCAACCGGCCAGGATCGTCGGTTCGAAAAAGCCATGTCCCAGCGCGTGCCGGCGCCCCCCCATGACAAGGCGCGCGCCCTTGGCCAGCGCGTCGGCGATATGCTCCTCCACCTTGCCGATCGCACTCTCGTCGATCAGCGGGCCCTGCACCGTCGCTTCGTCGACGCCCGCCCCCACGCGTAGCCTGGCAACCGCTGCAGCCAGCTTCGTCTGGAATGCGTGCGCAATCTCCCGAGCCAAGAAGAAACGATTTACGCAAACGCAGGTCTGCCCTGCATTGCGGAACTTCGACGCGATTGCCCCCTCCACCGCGGCGTCCAAATCGGCGTCGGCGAATACGATGAACGGCGCGTTGCCGCCCAGTTCCATCGATAGCTTCTTCATCGTCGGCGCGCATTGCGCCATCAGAATCCGGCCAACCTCAGTCGATCCAGTGAAGCTAAGTTTACGCACCAGCGGACTACCTGTCAGTTCGCTACCAATCGCCCCGGCAGATCCAGTGACCACGTTGAATACCCCAGCCGGGACGCCCGCCCGTTCGGCCAGCACAGCGAGTGCCAGCGCGCTCAGCGGCGTCTGCGTAGCTGGCTTCACCACCATTGTGCAACCGGCGGCCAGCGCGGGCGCCGCCTTGCGCGCGATCATCGCAGCGGGGAAGTTCCACGGCGTGATCGCCGCCACTACGCCTACTGGCTGGCGGATGACGACAATTCTGCTGTCGGCACGATGGCTGGGGATGGTTTCACCGTAGACGCGCTTGGCCTCCTCGGCGAACCATTCGATATAGGATGCGGCATAGGCAATTTCGCCCTTTGCTTCGGCCAGCGGCTTGCCCTGCTCGCGGGTCAGGATCATCGCCAGATCGTCGCTATGCGCGATGATGAGGTCGTACCAGCGCCGCAGAATTCGAGCGCGCTCCGCCGCCAATAGCGATCTCCAGGCAGGCAGCGCCGAATGCGCGGCGGCAATCGCCGCACGCGCCTCTGCAGCACCTAGGTCGGGAACCGAGGCCAGCCGCTCTCCAGTGGCGGGATCCATCACGGCGATTTGTCCCTCGCCGACCCAGCGGCCGTCGATCAGGCATTGCTCGCGCAAAAGTCCGTTATCGTCGATGGCAATGGTCATATCTTGACACTCCTGGAAAACCGACGCGATGCAGCGGCGGTCGTGATGGCCCTATGCCAAGCTGGCGAACGCCTCAGCGCGGGCCTTTGGGCAGATCCAGCAGTCGCTCGCCTATGATGCTGCGCTGGATCTCGGATGTGCCCCCGGCGATCGTTTCTGAAAATGCGTCGAGATAGTCATGGCCCAAGCCATGCTCCCCGATCACCTCTGGCGCATCGATGCCATACAAGTCGATCGCCGCTGCGGTGGCGCGCTGGCTGAGCTCGGCGAAGCTGAGGCGGACGATCGACCCTGACGCATCGGGCACGCCTTCCTCGCTGTCGAGCGCGACCCGATAGGCGGTAGCGCGGACGGCGGCCGCCTCGGCGCGGAGGCGGGCGAGCCCGTTCCGCAACCCTGCACGATCCGCCGGGCAGTCCAGTAGCATCGCGTCGATCCGCATGGTCAGCGCAATCAGCAGGCCAAGGCTGGCAGTTCCGCGTTCGAAGGCGAGGGTTGACATCGCAGTTGCCCAGCCATTGTTGAGACCGCCCACCACATTACCAAGCGGGATGCGCACTGCGTCGTAAAAAACCTCGCAATATTTATAGGCGCCCGCCATGGTTTTGATCGGTCGAACGGTGATGCCGGCAGCATCCATCGGGCAGATCACCCAGCTCAGCGCCGCGCCGGTCCTGGCCAGCGGGTCGGTGCGTATCAGCAGTTCCTGGACGTCGGCGATATCGGCATAGCTTGACCAGATTTTCTGCCCGTCGACGATCAACTCATCCCCCTCCACCCGGCCGCGCATCCGCAGGCTGGCAAGGTCGGAGCCTGCATTTGGCTCGGAAAAGCCCTGACACCAGATAACCTCGCCGCGCAGGATTGGCGGCAGATGGTCCGCACGCTGTTCATCAGTGCCACAGGTGATCAGGGTGGGGCCGGCATGGTTGAGCGCGACGAACAGCGGATTGAGCGGATTGGGTGCGCCCGCACGAGCATATTCCTCGCACCAGATGATCTGTTCGGTCACCGACAGGCCACGACCGCCGGCTTCACGGGGCCAGGACAGGCCAGCCCAGCCGCCCTCATATTGAACGCGTTGCCAGTCAAGCGCGAAAGCGCGGGCGCCGGCGCGATCGTGGGGAGGCTTGACGATCGGGACGTTTGCCGACAGCCAATCGCGAGCTTCGCAGCGAAAGCTATCGAGGTCCGTCATGCAGCAACGCCCCAGGTCGCATCGGCCGCAGCGAGCGCCTGACCGCTCGAACCGCCCAGTTCGCCCGCCAGCGCGCGCAGCCGATACGTCCAGAAATGCAGCGGGAATTCGAGCGTCAGCCCCATTGCGCCAGCAAACTGGTGTAAATCATAAGTAAATCCCGCGATCCTCATCTGGACGAAGCCGGCCGCGATCGCGGCCTCCGCGTCATTGTCGGCCCACGCGGCGCGCATCGCCAGCCAGCGCGCGGACTCGACGGTCTCCGCCGCCATCGCCAACCGGTGTTGGATGGCTTGCAGCGAGCCGAGAGGGCGGCCGAAGGCGTATCGGGTGGTAACATGCTCCACTATCGTGTCGAGCGCCGACGCCATGCAGCCGGCTGCTTCGGCGGCGATGCCGACCCGCCAGCGCCGTCGCACCAGTCCGGCATCCTCGAAGCGCTCGACAGTGGCGCCATCCAAGGAGAGCAGACGGCCATAGGGATAGGCGAGCAGGCTGTCGACCAGCGTCACCTGAGCTGGGTCGGGTGTGATGATGTCGGCATGATCGTTCTGCAAAACGACGAGATGCCCCGCCAGAGGGAGGAAGCGGGCGGGGGCCAGGGCGTCGCCCGATGCGAGCGCAATCGGTTGCCCGTTTGGGACAAGGCCGATCGCGCCGGCGACGAGGGTGCTTGCAGCGATTTCAATGACTTGGGGTACCCGAGCGACCCGCTCAACGATCAAAGCTGCATCGAGTGGGCCGAAGCCCTCTTCATGGGCTATGCCAAGGAAGCCCGACTCGGCGAGCGCATGAGCGAGAGCGTCGGCGTAGGCATGGGACACCGGTTCGACCGGACTGTCCTTGAAGGACGCCAGGATCGAGTCCAGCGCTGACATGACGCTGGCCTGATCTTCGGACAGTTCGAAATTCATCGTCTCTGTTCTCCGGGCTTCGGTTCGCCTGGCAGCGCAAGCCATCGCCGGGCTATTGCGTTGAGCTGGATCTCCGCGGCACCCGAGGCGATGCCGGCGGCGATGGCGCGCTGATGATGCGCCACCTGTACCGGATCGGTCCCGATCAACCCTTCGGGCAGAAACTCGAGCAGGAAATCGTTCACGCCATTGTCGGCCTGGACCACCGCCCACCGGGCCACGCTGGGGTAGGCGTCAGCCGGTTGTTCATGCGCTTTCGCATCGACCACGCGATAGACCAGCATGCGGGCGGCCTCGCACAGCATCAGCGCGCGCGCCGCCCGGTCCCGGACGATGGGATCGTACCAGCGCCCCTCCGCCTTCAACCGCTCGACGGCGCGGTCGAGCATGCGGCGCGAGAATTCATAGCGAGCGATGCCGGTGCGTTCGTTCTGCAGGGCGTAAGAAATGATGTCCCACGCCTGCCCTTCTGCCCCCAGGCGGTTGGCGGCGGGAACGAAGACGTCATCGAAGAACAACTCGTGGATGTCGCCCTCACCTATGAGTGCCGGTATCTGTTTCACTTGGATTCCGGGTGAGGCCATATCGACCAGCAGGATGACGATCGCCGCCTTGCCGACTGGCCCGCCCCCGCCAGCGGGCACGCGCGCAAGCAGGAAGCAATTGTCGGCACGGCCAGCATAGGAGGTCCAGACCTTGGCACCTGTCACGGAGTAACCACCCTCGACCGGAACTGCCTGGGTGCGCAATGCCGCCAGGTCCGACCCCGCGCTTGGTTCGGAGAAGCCTTGGCACCAGACGGCACGTCCTTCACGGATCGGCGGCAGGTATCGGTTCATCTGGTCGGGGCTACCGAACTTCATCAGCGCCGGTCCGATCCAGTTGACATTCATATATTGGGCGCCGCGCGGCTCGCCCGCTGCCCACATCTCTTCGCCTAGGATGAATTGTTGCCAGACTGGCGCGTCCTCGCCACCATGCGCGGACGGCCAGTTCGGCACCAGCAGTCCGCGTTCCGCCAGCATCGGGCAGAAACGCATTGCGAAATCGGTTTGGAAATCGCTGCCCGGACCATGCGTTGAACGCGCTTCCCAGTCTTCCGGCAGGGTCTCTGCGAGAAGGTCGCGGATGCGCTGCCGATGGGCCTTTTCATCCGCGGACCAGCCAAATTCCATAATATCAGTCCTTGCTCGCATCCGCGATCAACGCGGCGCGGATTTCGTGCTTCAACACCTTGCCGGTGGCGTTTCGGGGTAGGGTATCCCACAGGGCTATCTGCTCAGGCCGCTTGAATGCGGCGATCGATTGCTCAGCGAGAAAGGCCGACACCGAAGCCAGGTCCGGCCGTGCATCGCCCGTCGGCACGATCACCGCGAAGGCGCGCTCGCCCGATGCGGAATCAGGAACGCCGACGATCGCGACGTCCGCGATATCAGGATGTTCGAGCAGGACATCCTCGACCTCCTTGGGAGAGATATTCTCGCCCTTGCGGATAATGATGTCCTTGGCGCGACCCGACACAACGAGGTAACGATCGTCCACCCAGCGACCGAGGTCGCCAGTGCGATAATAGCCCTCCCTGTCGAACACCGTAGCCTCGTCTGCGCTGTGGACATAACCGACCAGCATTTGCGGCCCGCGCGCTCGAATCTCGCCTTCTCCGACGCAGCCTGCCGCAGGATCGGTTGCGAGCCTGACGTCGGCAATCCCTGGGCAGCCATCGGTCTCGGCGGCATGCTCGACGTCGGACCGGTCGAGCACGCCAACCGTTGTTACCGGCACCTCGGTGGATCCGTAGACTCTGGTGACAATGGCCTTTGCGAAATAGGCGTTCGCTTCCTTGATAAGGCCAGGAGGGACGGCTGCGCCGCCGCAGATGAAGACCTTCAGGCTGGGCAAACGGGTCCCATTCGCACGGGCCGCGGCCAACAATTGTTCGAGGAAGGGCGTGGCGCCCGCCATGTGGGTGCAGCCAGTGCGTTCCATGAGATCCACGCCAATCTGGGAGTCCCAGCGGTCCATCAGCACTGCCGTAGTGCCTAGGAGCAATGGAAATTCGAAGGCGTAGACGGAACCGCCGATGTGGCTGACAGGAGAGGGAACAAGGAACTTGTCTCCGCGAGATACAAGCCATTGATCCTCCAGCTGGCGAACCAGCGCATGGATCGAGTTATGGCTGTGCATGACGCCCTTAGGACTGCCCGTGGTACCGGATGTGTATAGGATCATCCGAACGGAGTCGGGATCGAGTTGGGGGAGCGTTCGGCTGGCTTCCTCGCTAAGAAGCGTCTCGTACCAGATGACGTCTGGCCGCTCCTCGTTTCGCTTTCCCCGTACGATCACTATGTCGGGCGGTCGATCGAGTTTTGCACATAGATCGATGAGCATCGCCGCATAATCATGGTCGCGCAATCGCTCGGGTATGAAGATCACCCGGCTGTCAACGTCGGGCAGCATGTGCCGCAGTTCGCGCTCGCGCAGCGACGGCAGGATCGGGTGAGCAACCATCCCCGCCAAGGTTGCGCCGAGATAGATCGTCGCCGCCTCTGCCCAGTTCGGGAGCATGAATGAGACGACCGACCCCGGTGCGGCGCGCCCGAGAAGCGCATTGGCGAGCGCGATTGCTTGGGTGAATAGAGTTGCGCAGGAGACCTGCCGCTCGCCGTCGATAAGGGCAACGCGGTCGGGCGTCTCGCGCGCCGCCTTTGCCAAAGCATCAGCAAGCGTCTCGCGCGACCACCAGCCGTCCCGATAGGCGCGTTCGGCTCGCGCGGCGTTCCACCGGATGGATCGGCCGGCAATCACGCGGCGCTGTTCTCCCGGTTCGGCTTCTGTCGTCCGGGTAGGCATCTTTCCCGCTGGCATCCTTTCGCTGAGGCGCAACTTAGTCAACTTTGGCGGCTTAGTCTTGATAATGGGCGACATCGGTCACACGATGGCCGACGCAAGGCTGCTTGTGGCTGCCTTCACCTTGCGGTCGTGCATTGGCGCAGGCAATATGGGCTAGCGAACCGCTATCGTGATAATATGGAGAGGCGTTGTGGAGCATTTGGCGATGAGCAGCCGGTCCGGCGTCGATTCCGGTGCGTCAGGCGAGGTCTTCGATATCGTCCATTCCGACGCGCTGCAATTCTTCGACGAACTCGTTACCGAGCTCGGCGGCAATACGCAGAGTCTTTTCGACGAGGCGCGCGTCAACCCCGCATCGGCACGCAAGGGTGCGACGCTGCTTCACTATCGCGAGTTCGTGCAATTGCTCGAACTGGCCGGCCGGCGGCTGGGTATTGCCGATTTTGGCCTGCGCCTCGCGCAGCGGCAACGCGCGGGCAAGGTAATGGGCCCTGTCGGCGTCGTCATGAAGAATTCCACCACCGTAGGTCAGGCGCTGGGCTATTGCGCCAAGCATATCCATGCCTACAGCTTGGCAACCAGAGTGCGCTTCAAGCCCAATCGCGCGCGGCACACGTTGCTTGTTTCGCTCGAGATATTGCTCGAAGGCGTGCTCGACACGCGGCAGGTGATCGAGCACGCGCTGTCGCTGGCCAATTTGAATGTCATCGACATCACCGGCGGGCGTGCGCGGGCGCGGCTTCTTTTGTTCAGGCATCAACCGCAGATGCCGATCCGCGACTATCAGATGCATTTCGGCTGCGAGGTCATGTTCGGTCAGACGTGCGACGGCTTAGTGTTTAACGAGAGTGATCTGCTCTGCGAGATCGCCGATCCGGACGAGCAGATCTACGAAATGGCGACGGACTATATCAACGCACGCTATCCGCGTTCGATGCCACCGCTTCATGCCCGCGTGCGCAGCTTGATCCTCCGTCATCTGGGAGAAGACTGTACCCACGAACGCATTGCTGGCGAGATGTGCATGCACCCGCGCACCCTGCAGCGCCGTCTCAAGGCCGAAGGGCGGTCCTTTGAACTGATTAAGGACGAAGTCCGCCGCGAGGTGGCTTTGCGCTATCTGGTGCAGCCAGACGTACCTTTGACTCGTATTGCCGAGAAGCTAGGCTACGCTGAGACGTCGGTGCTGTCGCGCAGCTGCCATCGCTGGTTCGAGGCGTCGCCTAAGACGATTCGTCGCGCTGCCGTGACACAGTTCGCTGCTAACCCTTGAACAACGGCGAGGGCTAGGTCTGTCTTCGCAAACCACGACTTCAGACGACAGCGTCCAGCACGCTGTCGTCTGAAGTCGTAGCAGCGTCCGCGTAGGTCAATACGCTGATAAAGGCGATTGATAGAATAGCGATTCGCGCAGGATGCGTGGGATGCAAGGAGTGCGTTGTGGTGCAGTATCAGCCTAGCCAAGAGCAACGCGACCTGATCGCGGACATTGATGGAGCGCTGACCGCCATCCTCCCGCTGTCGCGTCTTAATGAGAGCCCACAGGAAAGCGCCGCGACTTGGGCGGCGCTCGAGGATCTCGGCATCTTCGG
Organism: Sphingobium sp. B2; assembly: GCF_007693735.1. Lineage (NCBI taxonomy): Bacteria > Pseudomonadati > Pseudomonadota > Alphaproteobacteria > Sphingomonadales > Sphingobiaceae > Sphingobium > Sphingobium sp. B2. Next base: position 13,791 of record NZ_VDBZ01000003.1, on the reverse strand, counting down.
TCTCGCTGCGCCGGAAGCCGTTGGCGGAGCGGCTCTAGGCGCTGTTGAAGAAGTGCTGCTGGCCGCGGCACTGGGGCGGCGGCTAGCCAGCCCGTCCGTGTTCGCGACCCTGGGGGCAGTTCACGCAAACATCCACGCGCCGACACCGGTCCTAAAGCGGACTTCCCCAGCCTATCAAAATCGCCGTGGAGTGGTGGTGATGGTCGACTGCGGCGCAACCAACGCGCTTTTGTTGCGGACTGCAGACAGCGCGACGATACACCTGATTGACACTAAACAGATGGAACTGGAGGGTAATCCCTGGCTGGACCGCCTCTGTGTGCGGAGCGATGCTGGTCCGCCAATTGCGACATTGGGTGCCGCCGGACTGCTGCGTCTGCGCCTGATTGATGCTGCCGCGCTTGCGGGGATCGCGGGCGCTACGCTCGATGCGGCGGCCGGATATGCTCGCATGCGCGAACAGTTCGGACGACCGATTGGCAGCTTCCAGGCGGTAAAACATCATTGCGCCAACATGGCGGTGGCGGCCCGGAAGGCTATCGACCTCGTCACTTACGCCGCAGTTGCAGCGGATCAAGCCCGCCCGGATGCGGCATTCTTGGCCGACAGCGCGTTCATCATTGCTGCACAAGGCGCAATCGACAATGCTGGCCGAAACATTCAGATACATGGAGGCATTGGCTTTAGTGATGAAGCCGATGCGCATCTTTTCCTGAAGCGGGGGCAACTCCTGGCAACGATCGGCGGCGGTGTCGAGGCTGCGCTGGAACGGATTGCGATCGTGGCGGCAGCCTGATGGAAGGAGTGGATATGACCACGCGCGTGGCGATCATAACGGGGGCGGGTAGCGGCATCGGACTTGGCACCGCGCGAAAGCTTTCCGGGATGGGCTATGCCATCGTCGGCACGGGTCGCGATATGGGCAAACTGGCCGAGCTCGAAGCTGCCGTCGGCCATCCCGAGCGGGTCGCGACCATCGCTGCCGACCTGACCGACAACGAAGCTCCGCAACGAATAGTCGCGACGGCGCTCGACCGTTTTGGGCGGATTGATTTCCTGATAAACAATGCCGGAATCGGTAGTCCCAAGCCGGTGCACGAGGCGGACGACGAAACGCTCGACCATGTACTCGGGCTGATGCTGCGCGCGCCGTTTCGAATGATCCGAGAGACCCTGCCGCATCTCGCTTCCGGCTCGGGGATCGTCAACGTGACTTCCACTTATGCCGCGATTGGTGGCTGGCGGGGCGGAGCCTATTCGGCGGCAAAGGCCGGGATGACCGGGCTGACCCTACACTTGGCCTGCCAATATGGGGCGCAAGGCATCCGCTCGAACGCGGTGGCACCGGGCGTAATCCCGACCCCGATGACCGAAGGTCGGTTCGACAACGAGGCGTTCTGCCGGATGAACAACGACCTTACACCCTATCCTCGCTTAGGTACGGTCGAGGACATCGCCAGCACGATCGCCTTCCTATGTTCGCCGGGAGCCGAATTCATCAACGGGCAGACGATCGTTGTCGATGGTGGCTGGAGCTCTACCAAATTTATGTCGGAATATGCGTTGACGTCGGAATGGTCGCCGAAGCGAGCCTGATAGTTCATTCGGCCCCCGGCTCGTTGCGCTCTTGTATAGATAGGGGTCAAATAGGAAATTTTCGGATTTTTCCTATCACTTTATTACGATGAGAAGTATCCGAAGTGGGGGGCTAACTGCGCGGTGGGAATCAAGTCGTAACGTCTTTCTCGCCAGTTCCATCCTGGAGGTGCGAATTCTATTTGCGCTCGAGAAGTTCGGCATGTGATGAGGCCGTGCGGGCCTTAAGAATATTGCGAAAATCGATATACCCTGGGACCCGACGGTCTCAATGACAGCTTGGCGTGTGTCGTCGTTCTGAGCCTTCCCCATTGACTGGTTCACTGCATAGAGCAGGTCGTCGCTCTGAAATTAGGGTTGGATTGGGATAGACATATGGCTCTGCTTCCGTGCCGATAGCAGTCAGCCAAGCTCTACGGCATGTGCTACGATAGCAACGCCAAGGCGCTCGCGCACCGCTCCGAAAATGGCTGCCAGATTGTCCATGCTGGGGTTTCCCTTCTCGGACAACATCCGGTGCAGGCTTTTGCTCGGCCGGTTCGTTTGAGCGGACAAGGCTTCAAACCCAACCGACGCATTTACCAGGTCACGAAGGATCAGGCGTGCAATATGGGGCTCACCGTTAAGGAATGCCGTCGCGGCCTCGTCGAGCATGGCTTTGGCAAAGGCAGGATCACGCGCGGCGCGCTCCTTCACCGTCTCCTTGAAATCGCGCGTCAGTACCATCTTTCTATCCCTTGGCTTTCTTCGCAGCTGCCTTACGGCTCTTATACTCCGTCAACAGAAGGCTGGCACGGTCGATGTCGGCCTGTTGTCGCTTCTTCGTCCCCCCTACAAGCAGGATGATCAGTTCATCTCCATCCTGTCCAAGATAAAGCCGATAGCCTGGTCCCCAATCGATCCGATATTCTCCGAGACCGCCGCCGATCCATTTGACGTTCGACAGATTGCCGAGCTCCAGCCTGACAATCGCCGTCGCCACCTTAGCCCCGGCCTGGGTGTCGAGATCGCCAAACCATGAACGGAACGGGCTGGAGCCGTCCTCACGGATATACTCCTGTACGATCAACTCATGGCCTTTCCGGTAACGTATATGTTACCATTTGTCTAGTCGTTTTTGTGGCTCAAGCAACCAGACGGAGGCGGTCCAGCTTCGCAGCCCCTTGGGCGAGGAGCTTGGCAATCTCGTCGGATGTCCGTCGTACGGCCAGCTTGAGGGCTTCATCGACGTGGATGTAATCCTGCGTCACATTTTGCGAAGCGTGCCCCAGCATCGCGCGGATCGTAAGTTCGGAGAAGCCCAGTTCAGCTGCGATGCTGGCGAAGGTATGCCTCAGAACATGGGGGGTAACGTCGGAAATTCCGGCAAACCCGCAAACCCGCTGCAGGCAGGCGCTGACGGCCGTGAAGGGGCCATCCCCGGTGGTTGCCGTGAACACATAAGGACTGCCTGCGATCTGCGGCTGCGACACGATCACCTTGATCGCTTCCGGCCCGATCGCTCGGATTTGTCCATCGGTCTTGGTATCAGGGAAAGCGACGAAGCCTCCCATCGGATTTACCCATGCCCGCTGCATGGCTTGTCCCTCTTCGCGACGATAACCTGTCAGCAGCAATAGTCTGATGACGGCAATGCCGGTCGGGCTGACGCCCTGCTGCTCGGCATAGACCATTGCCTTGCCCAGCGCTTCGATCTCGGCGACGCTGAGACGTCTCGTCTTTTTATTGCCAGCGAGCTTCTTGGCACCCTTTGTAGGATGCTCGGCGAGTAAGCCTTTATGCTTTGCATGGCCCAAGATAGCCTGAAGGGTCGCCAGGCAGCGTGCTGCAACACCGGGGCCCCCGGTCGCCTTGCCGCCCCGGCCGTCAGGTCGGGGCTTTTTCGTCTTTCCGGTCGCCACATCGTTTTGCATCGCCTCGACATCAGCAATGGTCAGATGACGGGCGATCCGTTTGCCGAGCAGCGGCTTGATGTGAGTTCGGATTCGGCTTTCATCCATCGCGAGTGAGGACTCCTTGATCGGCCGGTTTCGTCGACCAAGAATTCTGCCTGCCTGGGCTTCCGTCAGATACCAGTCGCACAGTTCAGCCACATTCATCTCGTTTCTGGCGCGACGAGCGTCATCCGCCGGGTCTTCCCCGGCGGCAACCGCGCCGAGCTTGATCTTGGCTAGATCGCGCGCTTGCTCAGCAGTGATCACGCCAAAGCGACCGATATTGACGCGGCGCTTGATGCCCTCGGCATTCCGGTACTGGATGATGAATGTCTTGAGGCCTGATGGAAGCACGCGAACGCCGAAACCTCGAATCTCACTGTCCCAAAGGACAAACTGCTTTTCCCCTGGGGGCTTAAGCGCATCGATCGAACGCTTGTTTAGCTTGGCAGTTGGCATCGCCACCTCCATTTGGAGACAAAGCTCCAAACGGTAGCCATTGTCTCCATATTGTCTCCAAAATACGCCGTTTCGTGGCGTATTGCAGGATATGACGTGGTAGGCGAAAATCAATATCTAATTGAAATATCGTACAAAATCGTACTACCGGAAACTGTGGCGTAGCGTTGGAATCAAATTACCAAGGTTGGGGTCAAGGGTTAGAATCCCTTCGCCCGCTCTAGTTTCCTTAGGGAAATTAAGAACTTAGGTCGAAAACTTCCATCAAGTTCACGGTTCGTCAGGTGCTGCGGGTCCACCACAAACCCTTACTCCAGCGTAGTCGATAGCATCTCGTCGGCTCGATCACCTATGCCTTCCGCGAGGGTGGTGGTGAACAGGTGCCTCTGCAGCGCGCGAAACCAAATATCGATGCGGCAGGGCCGCACTTTGCTAGGCTAAACCGGAGACGCTGTGGCAGCGTTGCCCAGTCGGCCTTCTTGCGGTCCAGAAGAGCAATCTTATCCGACATCACAGCGGCTGATTTTCCGGGCAAACTGGCGGCGGAAAATCACCAGCACCAACAATAACACCAACACGTTGGCTGGAAAAGAGTGCACGTCCGAACCCAAGCGTAAAGTCGCCTTCTAGAATCCGGCTTGTAGTGGTCGTGCGACGGACTAAAGGCGTGATCGTCGTTTCCGTCAACCAGCGCGCTTTTCGAGACGCTGATCGAGATCGTTAGCGGAAAGCGCCGTTTCGAGCGAGAACGACGGGCGCTGGGCGACCATCAGGAATTTTGATTAGCGCCGGCGCTTACCAACATTTTCAGATGGTGCCGGTCGATCAGTTATTCGACTGTCAGCCAGCTCGATCAGGCACCGCCCGGTGGCCTGACGCCCGAACTGTCACCGCTCGCCTTCATAGAGCGGAATGTTTCCAGGAAGGCCGGCCCCGGTAAAGGTCGCCGCCCAGCCGTCAGGTGTCGTGAATAAACGGATCGCTGTGAACGAGGGTTTTTCGCCGCCATTGAACCAATGTAGCGCTCCCGCCGGTACCGAGATCAGATCGCCAACGGTCACTTCCAACGCATGGACATAATCGCCAGTCCGGATGTAGAACTGGCCCTGGCCTTCGATACAATAACGCACCCCGTCATCCGAGTGGATATGCTCGGACAGGAATTTCTTGCGAGATTCAGCGCGCTCCGGGTCATCCGGCTTTAGGCGGATGAGGTCAAAACTTTGATAGCCTCCGCGCGTCTGAAGGAGGCGAATATCGTCGGCGTAGGCAGCCAATAACCCTCTGCGTCAGACATAGCGGGGAAGCGGGTGTCAGTGATCCAGCGCTCGAGATTGATACCAATGTTGGCCGTGGCTTCAACGATCTCGGCAAAGTCGCTGGTCTCATAGCTCTTGGTGTAGGGGGAATGGGAGTCGTAAGTCATCAAGCGGGTCATACTCACCCCTCCATGAGCTTTCTGCAGTTGCCTGCCTCAATCCTCAACTACTGCTAAAGATAGCTCGAATCACCGCAAAACGGATGCGCAAGCGAGACGTTTAGGAACGAGTGAATTGCCCACCGAGGTGCTAGATCGCTGCGCCGTTCCCCTCCAAAATCCCGCGAACGATCAGGCAACTGGTTACAGATGCAGGTGCGGCCATCGCACAAAAGCGAACGTTGAGGCGGGTGCCGGTCCGGAGAGAGGAGCAATGACAACGGAGTTTGCCACGATCCGCGCGCGGCCTGATCTGCGGTGCCCAGCACAAGTCACGGCTATGCGCGGCCTCAAGGCAATTCCGGTTTCCCGCGTGTGTAGCGGTCCTTCAGCATCTCCGATGCCGTCGGTGACGCGGCTAGCCATTTAGAAATCGAACAAATCAAAAAAGGGAGGATTAACTTAATGTCTGTTCGAACTATACTGTCCGTGTCTTCTGTTATTGTTGCAATTTCCACCGCGGCGCAAAGTGCTGGTGCTCAACAAGTTAACGATACTGTGAATGTAGCGGCTCCTAATGGAGAGCAATCCGATAATGGTCCTGGTTCTCAAGGGTTGAGCTTGGGCGATATCGTTGTCACAGCCAACAAGAAGGCCCAGAGCCTCCAAAAAACGCCTGCAGCCGTAACGGCCTTGGACAGCGAAATGATCGTTCAGAAAGGCGTTACGGACTTGCGCGCTGCACAGGCGTTCGTTCCTTCCGTTCGCTTTCAGCAGCAGGCTACCTCTACCGAGGTTTACATTCGCGGCATCGGCGCAACGCTCGATCAATCGCAGATCGATCCGCCGACATCGGTCAATTTCAACGGCATTTACATGCCTCGGGAAGTTACGAGCGCCGCATTCTTCGACGTGAACCAGATCGAGGTGCTTCCCGGACCGCAGGGCACACTTTACGGACGCAGTTCGCTCGGCGGCGTGGTGAACATCAACTTCAATCGCCCCACGCACAAGAATGAAACCAGCTTCAACCTCGAAGCTGGCAATTATGCTCTCTTGCATCTCACGGCCGTGGAAAATCTGTCGCTGACCGACAATCTGGCGATGCGCGCAGCCTTCGACTTTGCCCGGCACACCGGATACTTGAAGTCTGGTGCTGAGAGCAAAAACGGTTTTAACGGGCGTCTGTCCCTGCTTTACACGCCAACGGACCGTGTAAGCATCTACGCTTGGGGAATGGTCGGCGACGAAAAAGGTATCGCGTCGAACGCGGTGGCAATCGGCATACGCCCTGACGGCACGGTGAAGGCGGGTTCATTCCTGCAGGACGACCCCTGGAACGATCTGCTTCCGCCTTCCGTCCTAGCCCAATCACCTTTCGGCCAGCCCGCCGCCAAGCCCGTCAAAGACGAGAAAAAGATTTTCGGTGGTGAAGTTGAGATTGGACTATCCGACAGCGTCACCCTAACCTACATTCCGTCGTATCTGGATTATCACTCGGCCGTGGCCTTTACCTTGAGTGGCCTGCCTAACATCCAGACGACCAATTACAACCAGACTACGCACGAGCTTCGGCTTTCGGGTAAGGCGGGCTGGGGCGACTGGCTCGTTGGTGGATATGGCTATAGCTTGGAGAGTTCCGGCCAGTTCTATGTCGTGGACTTGTAACGGTTTTGTGCCTGTCTCTTATACACATCTAGATGTGTATAAGAGACAGGCTATGCAGATCGAGAATGACGGCAAGGTAGAGCCTGTCTCTTATACACATCTAGATGTGTATAAGAGACAGGCTATGCAGATCGAGAATGACGGCAAGGTAGAGCCTGTCTCTTATACACATCTAGATGTGTATAAGAGACAGGCTATGCAGATCGAGAATGACGGCAAGGTAGAGCCTGTCTCTTATACACATCTAGATGTGTATAAGAGACAGGCTATGCAGATCGAGAATGACGGCAAGGTAGAGCCTGTCTCTTATACACATCTAGATGTGTATAAGAGACAGGCTATGCAGATCGAGAATGACGGCAAGGTAGAGCCTGTCTCTTATACACATCTAGATGTGTATAAGAGACAGGGCCGATACTGCGATACCCACTTGCCCAGCGTCGACTTCCCTATCCCCAAATCCGATGCAACCCGAGCGCGCGGCAACCCGCTGGTCAGCGCGATCCGTACCGCCTCTTGCTTGGACTCTTCTGTATGCTTGATCATCTCGTCGGTCTCCTGTTGCGAGCTCTGATCGCTCAGGTGACCGGCGCAAAACCGTTACAAGTCCACGCTGTCGTATGCTTCTATGAGCCAAACGTCCTCGCTGCCATCGTCGGGTTGGAGGATTGAGTAGACCCGGGTGCCACGTTCGGGAGCAGCCGCGTTCACAAAGGGCTTTAACGCTTCGAGAAGCTCGCCTGATTTGCCGGGCAACGGCACGGCCTTGGCAACAAGGGCCATTCCGGCGAGCGTTTTGTCTCCACCATAGGGCCAGGCCTTTTCGTCAGGCGCGCGCACCCGTCCTGTAAGCAGCTCCGGCGGTGGGGTTGCGCCGTCAGCTGCGCGCAACTCGGGCTCCTCGGTAAACAGGTTGCGGACGCGCTCGGCCCACTCATCAAGGTAGCCTAGCCGGGTCTCGTGCGAAACATGTGCGACCGACCAAGCTACGAAGGGCGCCATCGCGTCGAGCCCGACGTAGTTCAAGGCACCGCTCTGAATGGCTTCGAGGCGTTCGAAATGGCGGCTGGGCCCGGCTCCGTGGGGTGGTTTCGGCGCTCCAAAGGTAATGCCAAGCAGTGCTCTCTTTCCCTTCAGTCCACCATTTCCATAATCGCCGATCTCCGGGTGGTCGTTGCTGTAATAGCGATCGTAGACGAGCACACGATCGACCCACCCCTTGAGGATCGACGGGAAATGGAAGTAGTAGTACGGAAACAGGAATATTACTGCGTCAGCCCAATCGAGCTTCTCCATCTCCTCAAGAATGTCGGTCGAGTACGACAGGTCCCGTGATGCAATGCGCTGGCGCGTTTGGTAATCTGTCCCTTGCCCAGGGCCTACATCAGGCCTCGGCGTCGCGAAGTCCGCATCGTCCGCCACTGCCTTGAATTTCATGGCATGCAAATCGGACACCCGGGTCTTGTGCCCTTCCGCATGCAGCACCTCCAGCGCTCGCGAAAGCATGGCGTTGGCAAACGAGTTGGGATCATGGTGAGCGTAAACGATAAAGACGTTCATCGAAGCCTCTGACTTTTTTGTTTGGTTGGCTGCTGACTATTCCCACCGGCGCGTGATCGGCAGCCTGCTTGTGGTCATGTCTGTCGTGCCGAAAGTTCATGAAACTAATGAGGTGCGCGCAGGCATTGAAGCCGATCAGGAATTACAGAACTGCCGTCTGCCTCGCTTTAACTTAAGCACCTAGTCCGTGATCAAAAAGGAGAAACACATAACCGTTGAAACTTGAGAGGCTCCGTGACCGTTCAAGACAGTCCAAACGGCTCGACGATGGCGGCGATCGCCACGTCAGGCATTCCGACCGCCCGCAGCGTTGACCACGTCGGTGTGAATGTCGCCGACCTCGGCGCAGCAATCACCTTTTTCACGGACGTGCTCGGTGCCCAGCTGTTGTTCGAGGCCGGCCCTTTCCAAGACCCCGAAGGGCAGTGGATGGCCGAGCAGCTTGGGGTTCACCCTCGCGCGGTTCTTTATTTGGCAATGATGCGCCTCGGACCGACGCTCAATATCGAGTTGATGCAATACAAAGTGCCAGGAGTCAGTGCCAGAGCAGCCGCGTTTGCAGATCCAGGTGCAGGCCATCTCGCTATCTACGTCGATGATATCGAACGGGCCGTCGCGTACCTGGCGGATCAACCGGGAGTCTCCGTTCTCGGCCAGATCACGAAGCTTGAAGGTGAACTGCCGAACGCCGGGACGTCACTGATTTTCGTATCCACCCCGATCGGCGTCCTTTTGGAATTGATCTGCCGCTCCGGTTCCCTCCCTTACGAGCGTACAACGAAAGCGAGGCTCGTCGGTCCGGCGGATAATTGGCACGAACTGAAGCAGGAGCCCCAAGCAAAATGAAGTGCCCAGACCTCCAAATTATGAAGGACGCGCCAATGGTGATCGTGTCCTACAAGGCTGATCCCGCCGCGATCCGAGAAATCCTGCCGCCTGGGCTGACACCTCACCCTGAGGGCCGCGTGGTTCTGAACATGTGGGACCAGAACGACGCTGGTTCGAGCAGCGGTTTCGGTAACCCTGGCCCCGTCAGTGTGACGTATCTCGCGATTGAGGTGGAGGGCCATGACACCTGGACCGCTGATGGCACAGTCTCGGCACCGGGACGCTATTTTGCCGGCCAATGGATAAGTGCCGAAGACAATGGCGGTTTCGCAGAGTTCGGAAGACTGTCGTGTGGTGTTGGGTCGGAGCCTGTCTCTTATACACATCTAGATGTGTATAAGAGACAGCAATGGCGGTTTCGCAGAGTTCGGAAGACTGGCGTGTGGTGTTGGGTCGGAGCCTGTCTCTTATACACATCTAGATGTGTATAAGAGACAGCAATGGCGGTTTCGCAGAGTTCGGAAGACTGGCGTGTGGTGTTGGGTCGGAGCCTGTCTCTTATACACATCTAGATGTGTATAAGAGACAGCAATGGCGGTTTCGCAGAGTTCGGAAGACTGTCGTGTGGTGTTGGGTCGGAGCTAGGTGACACCCGTTACCGGCGCACTGGAAACCGACTTGTGGCTGACCTGACGGTTGATGGGCACAAGTGCATCACGCTCGAGGCTGACATTGGAGAAGACAAGCTCGTCACGCTAGGTGGTCACCTCAACTATTTCTGCGACCGAAATGACGGGAATGACGGTCGTGAGATCGCTCGCATCGCGGTTCCCTTCGTATTCGAGATCTTCGATGCAGAAATTGCCTCCGTCCAGTTCGATGCGGTCACGGCCTTCCGCCTGCTCGGCGGAGCTCCGGCAGCAGCCCTCGCCCCGCTTACGCCGATCGACATCGGGTCGGTCATGTTCGGAAAGGCCACCTGGGCGCCATTTCAGGTCGCCGAAGCATGGCCGTCCGTAAGTAAACAATAATGGTGCATTCGTGCCGATAGTATCAAGACCAACTAAATAAGGATGCCCTGAATGGATATGGAACTTTCTGGCCGCGTGGCGGTCGTTACCGGTGCGGGGTCCGGGATCGGCTTGGCAACGTGCCGGCACCTGCTTGCTGAAGGCGTTCACCTGGTGGGTGGTGATATCAACGCGAGCGCACTCGCGGGCCTCGGGCCCGACGTCACTGCCGTCGAGGTCGACCTCGCTGAAGCGCGGGGAGCAGAGCACCTGATCCAGCGCGCAATCGAGACCCACGGGGGGGTAGATATCCTGATTAACTGCATCGGCATCGCGCCCGTCCGGGAAGGTTTTCTAGCACTGCAAGATACAGATCTGGCACGCACGATGGATGTTAACCCGCACTATTCATGAGGCCTCCGCTCCGGGTTCGTGCGAGCATGGTTTGTCGGTCGTCGGGTGATCAGAGCAAGCTCCTCCGGCGGTTTTTTTCACCGCGTCAGGATCGATGGGCTTTTCGAGGTTGAAGGACGAGGGCTCGGGCTTTGGGCGGCACTGCCGCGCTGGTTATGTGGGTGCCGGCCGGAGGCCGGTGGCAATGGTTCTGAACAGGCTGGCATCGGGACAGGCTGACGCGAAGGCGACGCGGATGCGCGTAGCGGTTTCGATGACGCGGGCGGCGACCTTGAGCAACCGCAGGCGCAGCGTTGCGAACTCGGCGGTGGCGAGCGCGGCAGCCTTCGGGATTTCCTGCTGGATGCGCCACACGAGCCAGTAGGCGGCGGTGTGCAGGATGAGGCGCATCTGGTTGGCATTGGCTGAGCGGCACGAGGTACGATCGCTGGCAAGCTGGGTCTTGTGGCGCTTGATCAGGTTCTCGGCGTTGCCGCGCGCGCAGTAGAGGGTGTCGTAGATATGCTCAGCCGAACCTTCGGCCAGCGAGGTGACGACATAGCGGATGTCCATGCCCAGCGTGCTGGCCTCGATCCGGGCGACGACGCGGCGCTGGCACTTCCAGCTCTTCGCGCCGTAGCGGGTCTCGGCATAGTTGCGCAGGACCGGATATTGGCGCTGAGCCCGCTTAACCGCGCAGGCATCGGCGGCAGCGACGATTTCGGGATCAGCACGCAGCGCGGCGTTGGTCGGCAGGCCGAACACGTAGTCGACGCCGGCCGCCTCGCAGAAGGCCATGACCTCGGGCCGGCCATAGTGCCCGTCGCCGCGGATGGTGATGTGCGTTTCGGGCCAGTGCCGGCGCAGATGGCGCACCAGGCGCCGGATGTGGCCGGCAGCTTCGGCGCCCGACGGTGTCTTGCCGGTGCGCAGCAGCATCGCCACCGGTCGGCCGGTGGCAGTGTCGTAGACATGGATCGGCAGGAAGCAGCGCTCGCCATGATGCCCGTTCCAGAAGGAGAGCTGCTGATAGCCATGAACAACGTCACAGGTGTCATCGATATCCAGCGTCACCGCCGCCGGCGCGGCGGGGTAGCTGGTGCAGTAGATGTCGATCATCGCGGCCATCATCCTGGCCAGTTCGCGTGTGGTCGGCGCATTTTCCCACCGGCTCATCGTCGGTTGGCTGGCCAGCCCCGCGCCCGATCCCGGCAGCTTGCCCAGCGCCAGACGGAAGCCCGGATCGTCGCGCAGAGCGTCGAGATCATCGGCGTCTTCATAGCCGCAGGCGATCGCGAACACCCGGGCACGCAGGATGTCATCAAGGCGATGGATCACCCGCACAGGGTCCCGCGGATCGGCAATGCAAGCCGCAAGCCGCCGGCAAAGCCCCATCGCGCGCTCGGCCTGTGCCAGCAGCAGAACACCGCCATCCGAGGTGAGCCGACCTCCGTCGAACGCGGCTGTGATCTTCTTGCGCCCGATCGCTGGAAACGAAAATCCCGGCGCGCTATCATCGCTCCCGGCGGGTGTGGCCCGTGGCATAAATTGCCTCGCTGCAGGACTGGTCTAGACACCCATTTTCCTACATCAAAGCAATCGCTTACACCACTCCCGCCAACCCTGCTGACTGAGCCCGATGAATAAGCCGGGTTAACTTCATGAGTATCCTGCGGGCATGCCGTGCTGCGATCCCGAGCATGATCGAACGCGGAAAAGGCGCCATCGTGAGCGTGGCATCGGATGCAGGAAGGATGCCTGATCCTTTCTTTATCGACTATTCACTTTCGAAGGCTGCAATCCTTTGCTTCTCTAAGACGATCGCCATGGAATTCGGGTCGAAGAACATCAGGTCGAATGTGGTTACCCCTGGCCCCATTCGCACGCCTATGTGGGATCGCCCGGGCGGCTTTGCGGACTCGCTTGCGGAAAGCTATGGTCTTGACAAAGAAGCCGCGGTCGAACGCTTCGCCAAAGTGGAGCGGAGGCTTGCCCTGCCACGGCTTGGCACGCCCGACGAAGTGGCCTCCCTGTGTGTATTTCTTGCTTCCGACAAGGCAGGTTTTGCGACTGGATCCGACTTTGCAATCAATGGTGGCTCGATCCACGTCATTTGACGATGATCGCCATTTACCTTGTGCTGGCTCCAGTAGCGCGCCACGCAGATAATGATGGGACGCCTCGGTAGTTACCGACATCCTCGGGCAAGCTGCTTCCTCCTTCCCTTGAACCGCGCCGTTCGCATGGATCAGGAAGCAGACTTGTTCGGTTGAGACATCACGCGACGCTCCCACAGGGGCCGGATGCAGTTTGGAGGCGCGGCGCTTCCCGTTGCGCCCTCGCTTTTAGGCGGGCTTGTCATGGTATAAATATAAGTACTGCGGGCCGATAATTGCCGTATTGGTCCCGGAATTACGAAAAAATACTCAAAAGCGGGGATGTAAAAAGCTGTGGTTACAGAAAATTTTTCTAGAAGGGAAACAAGTGTAGTTATCATTTTGGGCGCCATCGCTGCCGGTATCCCGGCTTTGCAGCCGTTTCTTCTTGGTTCTATACTGGAAGAGGGTAGAATTAGTGCTTTAGTAATGGGACGCGCTAGCGCAGCCGAAGCGTTCGGCATGGTGATTGGTACTGCAGCTGCGGGAGCATCGGGGGCATCAATCTCGAAGACATCAAGGCCCCCAAATGTTTCGCAATCGAGGCAGCGCTTAAGGCCCGGATGAACATCCCAGTCTTCCACGACGACCAACATGGCACGGCCATTGTCGTCGCGGCGGCCGTGACGAACGGACTGGTCCTTCAGAACAAGACCTTGGCTGAGGTCAGGCTGGTGACCTCGGGCGCAGGTGCTGCAGCCCTCGCTTGCGTCGACCTTCTTGTTTGGAGTTGTGTCGATTTAGCCGCGCCCTCCGTATCCATCCGGCTG
>NZ_VDBZ01000027.1:0-1141 GCF_007693735.1 Sphingobium sp. B2 | reverse complement strand
TGCTGCGGACGAACGGGATCGAGGTCACGGCGCTGCATAATCATATGCTAAACGACGAGCCGCGGCTGTTCTTCATGCACTTCTGGGCCAACGACGACGCAGCCAAGCTCGCCCGTGGGCTGCGCGCGGCGCTCGACAGGATGAACAATCAGAGGAGTTGAACTCGGACGACGGCTCATTGGGCCGTAACCGCCGCCCGCCCGACCCCACGGCCCTTATGCAGGAAGTGGAATGGAACATGGCTAGCAAACGAACTCTCACTGTTGTCGCAGGCGTGGGCGCGGCCGCGCTGGCGATCGCGGGCGTGGCGATCGCGCAAAACCACGAGGCGAACGAAAACCGGATAATCGGCAAGCACAGCGAACGAGACATCCCGCTTGCTCAGGTGCCCGAGGCCGCGATGAACGCGGCACGCGCGCAACTCGCGTCAATAAGCAAAGCGGAGCAAGTCACCCGAAAGGCGGACGGAAGCACGCTCTATGAAATCAAGGGCAAGAACAGCGACGGAAAGACGATCGAACTGTTCGTCACGCCCGAAGGCCAGGTGCTCGGCCGCGAATGATGGATCAGCACGGGGCGCCGGCCGTCGAGGGCCGTGCGCCCCTTCCGAAATGATACTGCGGAATAGGAGACGAAAATGCGGCCAAGGCGATGGATATTGTTATGCGCCGCTTTGGCCGCCCTGCCTGATAGTGCGATCGGCCAAACCGAACCCGCGTCGGCGACGGGCTCGGCGTTGTTCGTAAGCTGTCAAGCGAATGAGCCGCGATGCGGCGCTTACCTCCAAGGCGTGCTCGACATGATGATCGTCGCGCGAAAAGCGGAATGCCGCGCTCCACGCTATGACCGATCGGCGCTGCGCGCGGCATATTTACGCTGGGCGGAGCAGAATAGCTATTTTATGAGTGTTCATATGGTGGCCGGAGCTGAACGCTCGTTAGCGAAGGCTTGGCCATGTCAGTAGCATCGTACCCCGCGGCGTAGCCTGCCCGGCGGCTGCCTTTGAGGGCAGGCGGAGCGTCCGCCTGGCGGTGAATTCCGCCAGCTCAACGATCCCATGTCGCGCCTCAAGCTCGCTAATTAGCCGATGTTCGCATTATGTCTGCCAAATCGTTGTCTGGCGCACAAACCTTGAGGTGAC
>NZ_VDBZ01000026.1:0-1227 GCF_007693735.1 Sphingobium sp. B2 | reverse complement strand
GGGATAGGCGCAGATTTTCTTCGTCGAGGCCGCATTTGGAAAGGGAGATGGAGAACCTCAGTCGTGACATGAAGGCGGTGGAAGATGGCTTGGGCGATGATGTTTTGCATCTCGTCGTCGCATCACGCTATCTAGGCAAGCTGCTGGCAAACGAGCGTATCACCGCCTATCTCGAAAGGCGTCATCCCGAAATTAATGCCGAATTCCAGACTATTATTTCGAATACATCTCTGGACCAATCGTCCCATTGAAGCGGGTGTCGGCGCGCCTGATCCGTCGTAGCAGCTACGGCATCCAAAATGTTGCGAAGCGCAGATTACGACGTTATATATGACGTCATGTATGTGCTGGATACCAACATTCTTGTCGCCGCGCTCTGGTCGCGGTCTGGAGCGTCGTATCGAATCGTCAAGAGCGCGCTGAAAGGCGAACTCCCATACGCTGTGTCTGTCGCGCTGGTGTTGGAATATGAAGCTGTGCTCAATCGAGCAGCGATGCGTGAGGCGAGTTGGGCGTCGAAGGAGGAGTTGGACCAAGTGCTAGATGCTGTCGTCGGACAGGCGCGGCGGATAATGCCCATCAGGACTAAGCTTCGTCCGACGCTGAGCGATCCGGCGGACGATATGGTTCTGGAGTGCGCGGTCCAGGCCGGGGCGGATGCCATCGTCACCATGAACGTGCGGGACTTTCTACCGGCGCGGGAATTATACCGGGTAGATGTGATCAAGCCCGGTGAGTTGTTTTTACGCCTCGAAGGAGGAGAGACGAAATGAGCAATTATCCTTTGCGGCTGCCGGATCATGTTATGGCGGAAGCCAAGCATCTAGCGGAGCTGAACGGTACGTCGCTGAACCAGTTCCTGTCGTCGCTGATTGCGGAGCGGGTAGGGGAGTTGAGGGCAACGGCAGATATCCGGCTCCGTGCCGAACGCGCAAATCCAGCTGCTGCGCTTGCAATCCTCGCGCAGGTGCCAGATCGGCCTCCGCTTGACGGTGACGAGTTGCCCGGAACGCATTGAAGGAGCTTCGGTTCAATAATGGGTGGTAATGCACCTTGCGCATAGGCAATTCACCGTACGCACAGGTGCTGCCAATAAATCGGCTTATTTCAGCATGTTATGAGTTTTTTCAAAACAGGCCAGGACACATTTTGTGTCCTGGGGAACAATTTGGCAAGCAAAATTCGCAGTGCTGTTGATTTGCACTGAGAAGTGACCCGGGATTTTCA
>NZ_VDBZ01000025.1:0-1451 GCF_007693735.1 Sphingobium sp. B2 | reverse complement strand
GGTAGAGCGTCGAATGATTGCCGTTGGGGGTAGAGCACTGGATGGATGCGGGGGTCGCGAGATCTACCAACTCTAACCAAACTCCGAATACCAACGAGTCTAGTTCGGCAGACAGACGGCGGGTGCTAAGGTCCGTCGTCAAAAGGGAAACAGCCCTAACCTACAGCTAAGGTCCCCAAGTCATCACTAAGTGGGAAAGCATGTGGGATTTCCAAAACAACCAGGAGGTTGGCTTAGAAGCAGCCATCCTTTAAAGAAAGCGTAACAGCTCACTGGTCTAAACAAGAGATCCTGCGGCGAAGATGTAACGGGGCTAAAGTGATGCACCGAAGCTTAGGGTGTGATCTTCGGATCACGCGGTAGCGGAGCGTTCCGTAGGCCGTTGAAGCGATCTGGTAATGGGTCGTGGAGGTATCGGAAGTGCGAATGCAGACATGAGTAGCGATTAACAGTGTGAGATGCACTGTCGCCGAAATTCCAAGGGTTCCTGCTTAAAGCTAATCTGAGCAGGGTAAGCCGGCCCCTAAGACGAGCCCGAAGGGGGTAGTCGATGGGAACCACGTTAATATTCGTGGGCCTGGAGGTGTGTGACGGATGGCGTAAATGGTCTGGGCTTATTGGATTGCTCCAGGCTGTGAAGTCGTCCCAGGAAATAGCCCCTCCGTATAGACCGTACCCTAAACCGACACAGGTGGAATGGTAGAGTATACCAAGGCGTTTGAGAGAAGTATCCTGAAGGAACTCGGCAAATTGCCTCCGTACCTTCGGAAGAAGGAGGCCCCACATATGCGCAAGCACTTGTGGGGGGCACAGGCCAGGGGGTAGCGACTGTTTAGCAAAAACACAGGGCTCTGCTAAGTCGGCTTCAAGACGACGTATAGGGCCTGACGCCTGCCCGGTGCCTGAAGGTTAAGAGGAGGAGTGCAAGCTCTGAATTGAAGCCCAGGTAAACGGCGGCCGTAACTATAACGGTCCTAAGGTAGCGAAATTCCTTGTCGGGTAAGTTCCGACCTGCACGAATGGCGTAACGACTTCCCCACTGTCTCCAGGATATGCTCAGCGAAATTGAATTCTCCGTGAAGATGCGGAGTACCCGCGGTTAGACGGAAAGACCCCGTGCACCTTTACTGCAACTTCAGAGTGGCATTAGGAAAGAGCTGTGTAGCATAGGTGGGAGGCTTTGAAACTTGGGCGCCAGCCTGAGTGGAGCCATAGGTGAAATACCACCCTGCTGTTTTCTGATGTCTAACCTCGCACCGTTATCCGGTGCAGGGACCCTCTGTGGTGGGTAGTTTGACTGGGGCGGTCGCCTCCTAAAGAGTAACGGAGGCGCGCGATGGTGGGCTCAGGACGGTTGGAAACCGTCTGTTAGAGTGCAATGGCATAAGCCCGCCTGACTGCGAGACTGACAAGTCGAGCAGAGACGAAAGTCGGTCATAGTGATCCGGTGG
>NZ_VDBZ01000024.1:0-1508 GCF_007693735.1 Sphingobium sp. B2 | reverse complement strand
GCGCGGCAGGCGCGAGCGACTGCGGATGACGCGGATACATGATCTGCTGGAGCGCGAAGGTTTTGAGGGTTCCTACGATGCCGTTCGGCGCTACGCGGCGCGCTGGAAGGCCGACCGGCGCAATGATGCCGGCGATGGTGTCACCGCCTTCATCCCGCTGATGTTCAAGCCGGGCGAGGCCTACCAGTTCGACTGGAGCCATGAGGATGTGGAGATCGCCGGCAAGCCGATGCGCGTGAAGGTTGCGCATATGCGGCTGTGTGCATCGCGGGCGGTCTATGTCCGGGCCTATCCGCGCGAGAGTCAGGAGATGCTGTTCGACGCGCATGCGCGCGGCTTTGCTTTCTTCGGCGGCGTGCCGGGCCGCGGCATCTACGATAATATGAAGACGGCGGTGACGAGCGTGTTCACGGGGAAGGAGCGGGTCTTCAACCGGCGGTTCCTGATCATGACCGACCATTATATGGTCGAGCCCACCGCCTGCTCGCCGGCGGCGGGATGGGAGAAGGGCCAGGTCGAGAACCAGGTGCAGACGATCCGGGGCCGCTTCTTCCAACCCCGGTTGCGGTTCGCCAGCCTCGACGAGCTCAATGGCTGGCTGGAGGCCGAGTGCCAGCGCTGGGCGGAACGACAGGCACACCCGGAACAGGGCGAGCTGACCGTGGCGCAGGCGCTGGAGATCGAGCGATCGGCACTGCAGCCGATGCTGGGACCGTTCGACGGCTTTCACGAGAGCGAGCATGCGGTGACGGGCACCTGCCTGATCAGCTTCGAGCGCAACCGCTACTCGGTTCTCTCGACGGTGGCGCGGCGGACGGTGCAGGTCCGGGCCTATGCCGACCGCATTGTCGTGCGCTGCGGCGAGGAGGTTGTCGCCGAGCATCCCCGCTACTTCGGGCGCAACCGCACGATCTATGACCCCTGGCATTATCTGCCGGTACTGGCCCGCAAGCCCGGAGCGCTGCGGAACGGCGCGCCCTTCCAGGACTGGGATCTGCCGCCGGCGCTGGCGCGCCTGCGCCGCAAGCTTGGCAATGGCGACGATGCCGACCGCCGGTTCGTCCGTGTGCTGTCGGCCGTGCTGACCGATGGTCTGGAGCCGGTCGAAGCGGCCGTCCGCGAGGCATTGGCGACCGGCACGGCGAGCGACGACCTGATCCTCAACATCCTGGCGCGGCGCCGCGAACCGCCGCGACCGCTCACCATCATCACCTCCGAAGACAGCGCCTTGCGCCATCCGCCGATCGCCGACTGCGCCCGTTACGACCAGCTGAGGACCTTCGATGCAGCGGCATGACATGATCGAGGCGCTGCGCGGGCTTGGGCTCAAGGGCATGGCGGGCGCGTTCGACGATGCGGTCACCCCCGGCCTTCAGCGCCAGCGCACCACGATGGAGATACTGACCGACCTTCTGCGCGCGGAAGCAACACATCGCCATGCTGCCTCGATCCGATACCGGATGGCGGCCGCCCGGCTGCCGGTCGTGAAGGATATCGATGCGTTCCGG
>NZ_VDBZ01000023.1:0-1823 GCF_007693735.1 Sphingobium sp. B2 | reverse complement strand
GTCAAGGAGAGCCATGCGAAGGGCGCTCTGGACCGGCGCATCTACAAGGTGATGCGTGGTTCCTGGGCCAATCATTACCGGCGCATGCTGCCAAGCCTGCTTTCCGTACTTGAGTTCCGGTCGAACAACGCGGTGTGGCGGCCGGTCCTGGCGGCCCTCGACTGGATCAGGAGCAAGGTGGATGGCGGATGCCGCTTCGTGCCATTGCAGGATGTTCCGATCGATGAGGTGATTCCAGCGCGATGGCGCAGTTCCGTCATTGATGACGATGGGCGGGTAAACCGGATCAGCTATGAGCTTTGCGTCCTGACGCAACTGCGCGACCGCATCCGCTCCAAAGAAATCTGGGTGGTCGGGGCGGATCGCTATCGCAATCCCGATGACGATCTTCCCAAGGACTTCGAGATCAGGCGAGATGCGTACTATTCCGGCCTCAGCCTGACGCCAGATGCGCAGGCGTTTTGCGCCTCGATCCGGGAGGAGCTTGAACGGGAACTGTTGCTCCTCAATGCCAATATTCCACAAAACGACAAGGTCCGGCTCCTGTGGCGCGGCGACAACCGGATATCGATTACACCGTTCAAGCCCTTGCCCGAACCGAAGGGTCTCGCTTCGATCAAAAGCGAGATCGGTCAGCGCTGGCCGATGACCGGACTGCTGGACGTGTTGAAAGAGGCTGCTCTGGACACGGGATTGATGGATGCTTTCGAAACGTCGGCCTCGCGGGTTACCCTGTCGAAAGCAGCCTTGGCTCAGCGTCTTTTGCTGTGTCTCTATGGCTTGGGCACGAACGCCGGGCTCAAGCGGGTCGCTGGCGCAACACCCGATGTCAGTTACGAGGAATTGCTGCATGTCCATCGCCGTTTCATCCACGCGCCAGCGCTGAGGGAGGCGTGCGCGCGGGTAGCGAACGCGACACTGGCAATCCGCAATGCCGCAGTATGGGGAGATGCGGGCACGGCATGCGCGTCCGATTCACCGAAGTTCGGCGCGTGGGACCGCAACCTGATGACGGAATGGCACGCCCGCTATGGCGGCCGTGGCGTCATGATCTACTGGCATGTGGAGAAGCGCGCGACCTGCGTTTATTCCCAGCTCAAGCGGTGCTCTTCCTCGGAGGTCGCCTCCATGATCGAAGGCGTGCTACGCCATTGCACCGACATGGAAATCCAGCGCCAGTACGTCGATAGCCACGGCCAGAGCGCAGTCGGCTTTGCGTTCTGCCGACTCCTTGGATTTGAGCTTGCCCCGCGGCTGAAAGCAGTGGCACGCCAGAAACTGGCCCTTCCCCAAGCCGGCATGCGCACGCGGCTTTCCAATTTACTGCCGATCCTCTCCAGCCCGATCGACTGGGACGAGATCGAGCAACAATATGACGAAATGGTCAAATATGCCGCTGCCATGCAATCGCGCACCGCCGATCCGGAAGCGATCCTGCTCCGGTTTGCCAGAGCCGAAGTGATGCACCCGACCTACAAGGCGCTGAGTGAACTCGGCCGCGCGGTCAAAACAATCTTCCTATGCCGGTATTTGCGTCAGGAGGCATTCCGCCGCGAGATCCACGAAGGGCTGAATGTGGTTGAGAACTGGAACGGCGCTAATGGTTTCGTGTTCTTCGGCAAGGGCGGCGAGATCGCCACCAACCGCATCCATGAGCAGGAAATCTCCGTTCTGGCGCTACACCTCCTGCAAGCGTCGCTGGTGTATGTGAACACCCGCATGCTTCAGACCGTACTGGTTGAGCCGAAGTGGGCGGGGCGGATGACGCCGGAAGATTATCGTGGTCTCACGCCGTTGATCTACAGTCATGTGAACCCTTATGG
>NZ_VDBZ01000022.1:0-2280 GCF_007693735.1 Sphingobium sp. B2 | reverse complement strand
GAGCGGACAGCCCATGAGGCGACCCGTAACGCGGTCAAGCTGACCACGCTCCAGATCGAGAAGCTCAAGGTTCAGCTATCCCGCCTACGGCGGATGAAGTTCGGCCAGTCGTCCGAGCGGATCACCGAGATGGCGGATCAACTGGAACTGACGCTGGAGGATCTCGAAGCAGAACATGCCCATGCCGCATGTGCCGTCGGGGATATGTTTCCAACAGAGGAACGTCCATCGACGGCTCGCAAGCCGAAGCGCCTGCCATTGCCCGACCATCTGCCGCGCGACGAGACGGTGCATGCCGCACCCGACGTCGATGGCTGCTCCGCCTGCGGCGCCACCATGGGCAAGCTGGGCGAGGACGTGACCGAGGTGCTGGAGTATGTGCCCGGTCGTTTCCGCGTCGTGCGCCATGTTCGCCCCAAGCTGGCCTGCGGGCGCTGCGATGCGATCAGCCAGGCACCGGCTCCAGCCTTGCCGATCCCGCGTGGCAGGGCTGGTCCGAACCTGCTGGCGCATGTGGTCATATCGAAGTTTGCTGACCATCTGCCGCTTTACCGGCAGTCACGCATCTATGCCCGTGAGGGTGTCGACCTCAGCCGTTCAACCCTGGCCGACTGGCTGGGACAGGTCAGTTGGCTGTTGCAGCCGCTGGTCGACCGCATCGCCGATCATTTCATGGCCAGCCCCAAGCTCCATGCCGACGATACGCCCGTGCCGGTATTGGCGCCGGGCACCGGCAAGACTGCAACAGGACGATTATGGGTCTATCTGCGCGACAATCGACGATGGCGACCGAGCGATAAGCCCGCAGCGCTGTTTCGCTACAGCCCGGATCGCAAGGGCGAGCGTCCGCGCGAACATCTCAAGACATTCGTGGGATTCCTGCAAGCCGCCGCCTATGCTGGGTTCGAGCGCCTCTATGCGCCCGACCGTCAGCCGGGGCTAATAACGCCTGTCGCCTGCTGGGCACATGCGCGGCGGAAGCTGCACGATGTCTACAAGGCCGATCCGCATTCCGTCGCGGCAGAGGGGCTGAAGCTCATCCGCGAGCTTTACGATGTCGAGCGTGGGATCGACTGCGATCCTGCCGATGACCGCCGGAAGACACGCAAGCTGTCTCGGCTGCGGGCGCTGGATTTCTTCGCATGGGCCGACGGCGTGCTGGGGCAGATTTCAGCACGGTCTCCGTTGGCCGAAGCGCTGCGCTATGCCGTGAAGCTTAAGCTGCAACTGCTGGCCTACACCGAGGACGGGCGGTTGGAGATCGACAACAACCTCGCGGAGAACGCCCTACGCGGCATAGCCGTGGGCCGGAAGAACTGGCTTTTCGCGGGTGCCGGCTGCGGCCGGGAGCGCGCCGCTGCGATCTACTCACTGCTGGAGCCGGCCAAGCTCAACAATGTGAACCCGCAGGCTTGGCTGGCCGATGTGCTCGACCGGATCGGCAAGGGCCATCCCATCAATAAGGTCGATGAGTTGCTGCCTTGGAACTGGCCGCCCTTATGCGGGTAGCCGCATTTCGCAGCTCGCCATATGGCCTAGATCTCCTCGCCATTCCAATATTCCAGCTTCAGCGAGGTCGGCCAACCGAGATCCCAAGACAAGATCGCTTGTTTGATAAATGCCCTCTTAAAAGAAGTCACCGAGCACTCCAGCCACAATTCTCGCCATCTTTTGCCATTCCGGTGTCGCATGCTCCAATAGGGCTGCATCGAAATGCTCAAGCGGCGCAGACATCAACCCGGCGTCGCCCAGGATACGCAGAGGGGCATTCTCCGCTTGAAGTTGTAGCCACAAGCCCAAGCTACGCGCCCGTCGCCCCGCCGATAGAGGTTCTGCCTTATCGAGATATTCAGTCATGCTTTCGGGATCGAGTAGGCTGAGGCGCGGCACATCAAGGATCTGACACTCCTTGTCCGCCATATGCGACAGCCACCACAAAAAGCCGGCAGCACTATGCGCGCTGTCTGGAGAAATCCACGCAATGGGGGGCTTACTTGCCTCCATCGAGGCACTCAGGACGGGCAAGCTATCCTCGAAAATCTTCTGCCAGTCAGAATAGCCCAATTCATTCTCGACCCATTGAGCGCGTGCATTAGCATCGTCCCTGTCTATGGGGCCAAAACTGAAATCATCATATGGCGCAACGACAATTCCTTCTCGGCCGGCAACCTCCAGCGCTTGTTGCAAAGTTCCTGCTGCGGAACGCCCAAAGACAACGTGAAGCTGAGAGTTTTCTGAAGTCATCCGGTCAGCCTAATGGATGAAGCACCAAACCGCTAT
>NZ_VDBZ01000021.1:0-2795 GCF_007693735.1 Sphingobium sp. B2 | reverse complement strand
ACGATCTGCCACGGCACCTCGCCGACTATTTCGATGGGATCGATCGCTTGCAACTCGCGCAAGGACCGGCCCAGTCCTATCGATCCGAGGCCGAGCATTTCGCGGCCTGGCTTCGCATTGCGCGACGACAATGGGCCGATATCGATGACACGATCATCGACCAGTACGGCGCGCATGATTGTCGATGTCCGGTCTGGCGCAAGCGAGGCAAGCTTGTTGCCTCGGGCGCGAAGCGGCGGCGGCGAGGCGCTCGGCACTTCGTCGAGTTCTTGCGCGACCGCGGTGTCATCCCTTCAGTCGAACTGGTGTCGGATGACGACCCGCACATGGCGGCATATCTGGCATGGCTCAAGCAACACCGCGGCGCGACCGATGAGACGATCCGGCGCTACCGGGCCGATATCAGGCGGCTCGCGCCTATGCTCGGCGAGCCTTCACAATGGGATGCAGCCGTCCTCAGACGGGCGTTTCAACAACGAAGCAAGGAGACGCCGGGTTCGGCATCACTGCTCGTCACGATAATACGGAGCTATATTCGGTTCCTGGTCGTGCAGGGTATTTGCCGTCCAGCTTTGTTGCACGCGATCCCATCAGTGCAACGCTACCGTCTTTCGACGCTGCCCCGGCACGTTAACCCGGCAACGATCGAGCAGATCATCGGCGCATGTCCGACTGATCGCCCGGTGGAAGTGCGGGACAAGGCCATCATTCTCCTGCTCGCCCGGCTTGGCCTGCGTGCCGGTGATATTCGGGATATGCACCTCGACGATATCGACTGGCGCTCGGGCCACCTGACGGTCAAGGGCAAGACGCGTCGGCCTGATCGCCTGCCATTGCCTCAGGACGTCGGTGACGCGCTCCTGGACTACATTGCCACGGCGCGTCCCAAGACCGCCGATCCGCATCTGTTCGTGCGCGCGCAAGCCCCGTTCCGTTCGTTCCGCTCATCGGCGGAGATCGCCGGCATCGTTGCACGCACGCATGAGCGCGGCGGGATCGAAGGCGTGCCGACCGGATCGCACATTTTCCGGCATTCGCTTGCCACCAACTTGCTGCGCGCGGGCGCAGGGCTGGAGTCCGTTGGAACGATCCTGCGCCACAGCTCGCCCGAGACCACCGCCATCTACGCCAAGGTCGACCTGCCGATGCTCATGAAAATCGCGCAGCCATGGCCGGGAGAACCGTCATGCTGAGCACGCAGATTGCCAGATACGTCTCGCTGTATCGCAGCTTGGGGCGGAAGTTCTCGGAACAGGAACGACTGCTGCGCCAATACGCCGCTTTCGCTGAACGCTTCGGTGACCGGCACACCCGAGTGCAGCGCATCTACGACTGGTGCCACACGGCAAGCTCGCAAAACGTGGCTCGCCATAGGTACGACGCTGCTCGTAACTTCAGCCTTTTCGCTCATGCCGAGGACCCAGACAACGAAGTCCCGCCTGTCGGCGTTTTCGGCCGGGGGAAGCGGCCACGTCCCACTCCGACCATAATCGAAGCGGACCAGGTGCGGGCGATCATGGCGGCGGCATTGAACGTTCCGCCCCATGGCACGATTAGCCCATACACGTACCATTACCTGTTCGGCCTGCTCGCGGCGACAGGTCTCCGGATTTCCGAGGCTCTCGCGCTACAGTGCAACGATCTGGTCGAGGATGGGCTGGTCGTCCGCAACGGCAAGTTCGGCAAGCAGCGACTGATCGCCTTGCAGCCATCGAC
Source organism: Sphingobium sp. B2 (assembly GCF_007693735.1). Lineage (NCBI taxonomy): Bacteria > Pseudomonadati > Pseudomonadota > Alphaproteobacteria > Sphingomonadales > Sphingobiaceae > Sphingobium > Sphingobium sp. B2. Next base: position 1,079 of record NZ_VDBZ01000021.1, on the reverse strand, counting down.
GCGCCAAGCACTCGAAGCCTACATTGCGATCCGCGCGAAGCACCCGGCCAAGTGTAATGACCTGTTCGTCACTATCCGGGGGCGGGCGCCGCACAAGGTGCGCGCCCACGTCGTGTTCGTCAGGTTGGCCCGGCTTCTCGGATATCGTGGAGCAACCGGTACGGCAGGCATGCGACTCCACGATCTGCGACATACGTTCGCTGTTCGCTCGCTTGAGTCCTGCCCGCGTGACAGGGAGGCCATTGCCCACCACATGGCCGGTCTCAGTGTCTACCTGGGGCACGCGTCGATCGCCAACACGTACTGGTATCTCGAAGCCACGCCAGTGCTGCTGCGCGACATTGCGGCTGCAAGCGAGCAACTTTTTCAAGGAGAAGCGGCATGACGGCGCTTGCTCCCCATCTCTCAGCATATCTGCGGGAACATCTGCCGCGCGAACGCGCCGTCAGCCCGCACACGGTGAAGACCTATGCCAACTGCTTCGTCCTCCTCGTCCAGTTCGCTGCCGATCGGCTGAAGCGCCGACCGACCGATCTCGAGGTTGAGGATCTCGGCACAGACATGATCATGGCCTTCCTCGATCATGTGGAGATCGGCCGCGGCAGCTGCGTGCGGACCCGCAATGGCAGGCTCGCCGCGATCCGATCCTTCTTCCGATACATCGAGTACCGGATTCCAGCCTGCCTCGATCAGGCACTCCGTGTCAGAGCAATCCCGACCAAGAAGACAGACAAGGCGCTGATCGATTACCTCGACCGGGCCGAGATCAAGGCTTTGCTCGATACACCCGATCCCCGGACACGCCTCGGCACCCGTGATCGCGCGATGCTGCATCTTACCTATGCTGGCGGACTGAGGGTGTCGGAACTCGTAACGCTGCAACTGGGCGATTTCCCGGACCGCTCCCTGTCCACCATGCACATCATGGGCAAAGGGCGACGTGAACGGGTCCTGCCGCTGTGGAAGGAGACCCAGATCGCATTGCGCGCATGGCTTGCGATCCGGCCTCAAGTTGAGGTCACCGAGATTTTCCTCAATGCCAACGGGCAGCCGATGACCCGCGACGGATTTGCGTTCCG
>NZ_VDBZ01000020.1:3283-3709 GCF_007693735.1 Sphingobium sp. B2 | reverse complement strand
AATCGTTGTCTGGCGCACAAACCTTGAGGTGACGCCTATGGGCCTGTGCCGGCGCTACGATCGCGATCAATGCTGCAACCGCGCGCCTGGTACTCTTCTCTGCCCTGTGCGGTTCAATCGTTGCCGTGCTGGCACTCGCCGTTCTCTGAGGCACAAATGAGCGGCCCAGGGCCGCGCGTTGCCGGTGGTGGCAGCTGCCACCGGGGGAACACCAAGGGCACCCGCCCTTTCGTTCCCGAAGCATAATCGACAGGACCGGGTTGCACGCCAAGTTCGGCCAGTCCCGGCGCGCTCGCGCGCGCCGGGGCCTCCCTAGTCGTGCCGCCCGCACCACTCCCATCGATTTTGCTTCCCCCTCCCCATCCCGCGCTTCGCCAGCGGGTCAGAGCCGCAGGCCGCAGGCAGCGGCTTCGCCTAAAGGAGTGA
>NZ_VDBZ01000020.1:0-651 GCF_007693735.1 Sphingobium sp. B2 | reverse complement strand
CCGATCATCACCAATCCCGAAACCCGCGACGTTGAGCTTGAAGTGATGTTCTCTCGCATCGACGCAACCGTTCGCATCGGCGGATCGCAAGCCTATTACCACACCCGCGACGATTATATCCAAATGCCCGCTTTTGAAGCGTTCCATTCCGCCGACGACTACTATGCCACGCTTGCGCATGAGGCCGTGCATCATGCAGGACATGAAAGCCGCCTCAACCGGAAAACCCTGATTTCAACGAGCCGCGCCGACTATGCGAGGGACGAACTCGTGGCCGAGCTGGGCGCATCCTTCATCGGCGCGATTGTCGGTTTCAAGGTCGACGAACGCGAAGACCATGCCGCGTATATCGAGCACTGGTTGACCGCGCTCCGCAACGACAAGCGCGCGATTTTCGAGGCTGCCCGTGAGGCTCAGAACGCCGCCGACTACCTGTTAGCGATGATGACCGACCAAGCGGATTGAAATGCCCGCCCCGCAAAATGCACGAGACGCCGCGCAAGCGCGGCGTCCCATTTCAGGAAGGTGAAATATGGGGGCTACTCAATGTGGTTTATATACAAATCCCGACATGTTAACTATGAGCGGGAGCCAGGTCGTTTTTAGGTGCAAATTGGAAAATATCATCGACACCTACAGGAATCGCATCAA